>DPJG01000007.1 GCA_003543135.1 Rheinheimera sp. | reverse complement strand
TGGTTAGAGCACCACCTTGACATGGTGGGGGTCGGTGGTTCGAGTCCACTAGGACGCACCAATATTTCTCTCCCCTTCATTTATTCCAAACCAATATTTTTATTTTCAAACAGTTACCGTTCGAAATTTGACTTACGACGCAAAACGAACTGAATTGTGTTTGGTCGCAAATAACTCTAAAAGTCGGTGACAGACTTTACGGTGGAACAGCTGTCTTGTCAGACGCGTTTTAATACGGAAATTTATATCTGAGCAGAAAGTCGCGGCACCAGAGGGCTGTTAATATTGCAGATGCTCAGTACCGGCATTTCATCGACCCCATCAAGCTGTTGGTATTGTCCGTTTCACTGTAAACAGAGTTGTGTCCGGCATGGGCACCATCAATGACCTTCTATCTTCAGTATTGAACACACAATCTTTGCAATGGCGTCCGCGGAAAAGGACTGTTTCAGGTAAATAAGTGGCGCGCGTTGAATTATTTACAGACCGCGATCTCAGTGTTTTGGCTTGCGAAGCTGCATACGCTTCATGAAATACTTACAACTCTCAAGAATAAAAAGAAGGCCAACGCCTAAACTCAGCGCCAGCAGCATGCCGCTTAAGCCCATAGTGCTGAACATCAAAAGCTGTTGCGCCTGAGGCAATATCAGCACCAGGGCCGTGACACTGCCGACCGCCACAAGCACATAGCGTAGCGCTTTGTTTTTGCGCAAAAAAGCATCGCGCAGTGAGGCCTGAAAAGAGCGGTTGACCAAAATCAGCGCGATAAGCTGAGCAATCAAACCAAAGAACACCAGCGCCCGCACTTCATGCTCAGCTGCACCCGCTGCGTTTTTGAGCAGAAAAACTGCCGCCAGCATGGCAAAAGCAATAGTGCCCTGCAGCAGACTCCAGACCAGCATGGCCGGAGAAAACATCGATTCAGCCGGATCGCGCGGCGGACGGTCCATCACATCATCCTCCGGACGTTCGGCTTCAAATACCAGCGCACAAACCGGATCTATAACCATTTCCAGCAAAGCGATATGAATAGGCCCCAGCAACATGGGCAAACCAAAAAATAATGGCAACAGCGCTAAGCCGGCAATAGGCACATGCACTGCGAGGATAAAAGCCATGGCCTTGCGGATATTGTCGTAAATCCGCCGTCCTAGCCGAGCCGACTGCACAATGGCAGAAAAGTCATCGTTGAGCAGCACCAAAGCTGAGGCTTCACGCGCCACATCGGTACCCCGGCCGCCCATGGCAACGCCGATATGTGCTGCTTTCAGTGATGGCGCATCGTTAACCCCATCACCTGTCATTGCAACCACCTCACCACTGGCTTTAAATGCCTGCACTATGCGCAATTTTTGCTGTGGCATAATACGTGCAAATACTGTGACCGTTTTTAACAACGCTGCCAGTTGACGCTCATCAAGCGCGTCCAACTCATCTCCGCTAAGTACCCGGCCTTGTTCGATCCCTGCTTGTGAAGCAATGGATTGCGCAGTAGCGGCATAGTCACCGGTAATCATCACCACCCGGATCCCGGCGCGCTGGCATTCAGCAATGGCCGCCGGCACACTCTCGCGGATCGGATCAGCAAAGCCAACCAGCCCCGACAGGCTGTAGTGATAATCCAGTTGCGACTCTGCCCATTGCTGATCCACAGTTGTTGCTGTTGCGACCGCCAGCACCCTGATGCCCTGGCTTGCCATCTGCTCAACAGCGTGCAGAACCTTTTGCGCTGCATCGCCGGACAAGCTGCACAAACGGGTAATTGCTTCCGGCGCGCCCTTGGCGCAGATATTCAACTGCCCGCCTTCCTGCCAGATATTGGACATAGCAGCGAGCTCTGGCCTCAGTCCATAAGTGTAAACAAGCTTCGTATTGCGCCTATCAGCCAGATCATCCAAGGCGCTCGACCTGGAAAAAGTTGCGTGGGTCTTGTGCAGTGCCAGCTCCATCGGATCGGACGGATGCACAGCGCTTGCCAACGTCGCAGTTTTAATCAGAGCCTGATAATGCAGAGGTACAACAGTTGACGGCTCCAGTGTCAGGCTTTCACCCGACGGCAACCAGAGTTGCGCCAGAGCCATACGGTTTTGTGTCAGTGTGCCGGTTTTGTCCGTACAAAGGACAGTGGCTGATCCCAGGGTTTCAATAGCAGCGGCGCGACGTGTCAACACTCCGGCTTTGCCAATACGCCAGGCACCCATTGCCATAAATACCGCCAACACCACAGGGAATTCTTCCGGCAGTAACGACATACCAATAGCAATGCCGGCCAGCACAGCTTCGAGCCACTCACCGCGGATCAGGCCGTACAGCAGCACCACCAGCGCTGCCGCCAAAGCACCAGCCCCACCAAACCAAAGCACGATCCGGCTGATTTCGCTACGCAGACGGGGCGCCTGCACGTCCAATGCCGACAGCGATTGGCCTATCTTGCCGATTTCAGTGCGGGCGCCTGTGGCCAGCACCCGGGCCAGCGCGCTACCGCGCACCACAAGTGAGCCGGAATAGACATAGGGCTGGCCTTCGCCGCCGGGGTTATGCGCTGTTGTTGTGCCTGTATCTTCCAAAGTAGCAACCACTTTCCCGACCGGCACCGACTCTCCGGTTAGCAAGGATTCGTCCACTTGCAGGTCCGTGGACTGAATTAAAATCGCATCCGCGGCAATCCGATCGCCTTCTTCCAGCACCAGCATATCCTCACGCACCACCTCGCGCCCGGCAATCCGCTGCCGCACACCATCGCGGATCACCAGCGCCCGGGGTGAAGATAAATCGCGTAATGCCTCCAACACACGCTCGGATCGGCTTTCCTGTAGCACTGTAATCACAACTGAGACACTGGCAAAAATCAGCAAAATCAGCGCTTCGGTCAGATCGCCCAGCAACAGATAAACAAGCCCACCGGCCAACAACAGTAAAAACATCGGTTCACGCAATACCTCAAGCACAATATAAAACAGCGGGCGCTTGTCTGCATGAGGCAGCTCATTTGGCCCTTCCAGGCGTAAACGACGACTGGCCGTTGCAGTGCTAAGACCATGGGTAAAGCTCTGTGGCATCTCGTGGTTGTCTGGCATCAGTTACAAGTCCTTCGTCAGCGCAATGAGCAATAGTGTCGGGTTAACACAAAGATTTTTATTGTTGTTTACTGATGCTTGATATTTGTATCCCAAGAAGCACCTGACAGCCGTATCACTTAATCGGGATTCGCTTTGTCATCACAGCCAAAGCATAAATGACTCCGGCCATGCCTGAGATAACAAATTCCCTGTGCAGTGAATGATGGATTTTTGTAGCAGCCTGAGCGACTAATTCCCTTAAAACGGCAAATCACTCCTTACTTTATACACACCCGGGCAGGGTTATGCGTTGTGGCAGTTCAAAACATGCCGGGGTTGCAAGATGGGCAGATACGGACTGCTGGCGCAATAACGGTCATTTGGTTAATGAATTTCTTTTGCCAGCTTTAACATCTGAGCGCTTAGGTGAAAGCCCTGCTCGCGGGCCAGGGTCAGGTTGACCCGGAATGAAATGCGGTTGGGCTCGGCTATCAGGCCAAAATGGGCACCTTTGCGGAACAGTTCAGCACCTTCAACCACTGTTAACAGACCCTTTTGCCGTAACAGTGCATGCCACTTCGGCTGTTTAGCCAGGCTGTCGCTCATATAAAGCACAGAGCAGGCGCTGCTGTCTTTCACCGAGGATAATAACTTGCTACTGTCGTTGCTTTGTTTGAGCAAGGCCTGTAATGCACTGGCCACTTCTTTATCCCCTGCCACACAATACAGCTGCACCGGAGGAGCCTGCTGCGACCACTGGCTAAACTGCACAAAACGGTATAACAAGGCCGCTTTAAGTTCAGCTTCAGCGCTGCATGCACTTTGTGGCATTAAAGCGCCAAGGCAGGCACCAAAGAGCACCAGCTGCTGCGCTTTCATTGGAAAAAGTTCCAGCGTAATGCCAGCTCAACACTACGGCCGGGCTGACCTAACAGCACACCGCTCGCCAGCGGCACATCTAGATATTGACGGTCAAACAGGTTCTTGACACCAAAGATCACCGACAAGTCTTTGTTGCCTTGCCAGGACAACATCAGGTCGTGCCTGGCAAAACCTGCCAGTTCACCCCGCACACTTTGCCTGGGTGAAGCCGCAAAAAGCCGCCAGTTCAGTTCAAGCGCTTCAGTCCAGAGTGGCTGGCTGAAGTGCGCTTTAAATAACCGCTCTGGCGCATTGGTTAGATCCGCGCTGTTAAAATCGTAACGGGCCCGCTGCACGCTGGCCGAAAGCTGCAGCTGAGCCCCCTGTGGCCAGCGTTTGGTCGCCGTACTTTCAACCCCACTAGCTTTTACCTCGCGGTCGTTATAAAACTGCAGCACAGCGGTCTGACCAACGCTGCTGGTGATCATATTTTCAACACTGGAATGATAAAGCGTGGCAGACAAAGCCCAGCCCGATGCAAACTGGCGCTGCCAGCTTGCCTCCAGCGTGCGGATAAGCTCTGATACCGGCATGCCGGCCTGAAAAAACTTATTGGTTTCCTGCTCGTATTCATTGGGCGCCCGAAACGCCGTGCCGTAACTTAATTTCAGGCTTTGCTCAGCCGAACTTTGCCAGACCCAACCTACTTTCGGGCTCAGCTCCCGCACATTCTGCGCTGTGTAGTCATACCGAAAACCAGTGATCAGCCGATGCTCGCTCAGCAGCTGCCAGTCGTGTTGCAGATACAAACCAGCTCTGTTGTTACTGCTATTAGCGTCAAGCAGCGGCAGCACGCCATCAATACTCAGGCGATAACTCTGGTGATGGTCTTTTTGCGCATCAACGCCCAGCAGCAAATGGCTTTGGGCACTGGGCTGGTAACTAAAACGTAAATCCAGGTTGGTCCATTTGCCACGCACGGCAAAATCGTAGTTATTCTGTGTTGCCGGCCCGGATAAAAAAGGTGTCAGCGCACGGTAATAAGCGCTGTTGGTCGACAAATGGCTGTACAGCTCCAGCTCATCTGTCAGGCTGAGTCCATGCTGCAGCGCAATAAAATAATTACGGTTTTCGTCACGTGTGATGCCGGTCACAGCTGTAGGGGATTGCAGTGACACTGGCTCTTCGCGCACTCTGTCAATGGCGCCCAGCATCAGATGCAAACGCCGATAGCGGTAACTGCCGGAAATTTTGTCTGTGTGATCAAGATTATTGTTTTTTTGCTGCCAGAGCAGCGGTGTAGCCTGCTTGTCCGGAAAATCAATATGGCGTCTGTCGCCTTTACTGAGCGCCAGCCAGCCTTCGTGGCCGCTGTCGTGCCGCAGCCCATAAGATAATGACAAAGTATTGTGGTGCTGGTTGTCGCCGGCAAGCGCCAGTTGTGCGCCCTGCAACTGGTTGCCTCTTTTGGTGATGATATTCACCACTCCCAAAAACGCATTATTGCCATATAAAGCCGACCCACTGCCCGGGCTATACTCCACCCGTTCAATCAGCTGGGTGTCGATAAAAAAATCGCTGCCGATAATACCGGCATCGTAAATATTGTCGTTTAACCGGGTGCCATCGAGCAAAAACAACAATCTGGAGTTGTAGTTACCAGGCCGGCCTATGCCCCTGGCGGTCAAATAGCCAAAACTGCTGTCGGTACTGACATAAAGCCCTGGCATTAAACTTAATATTTCTCCCAGGTTACGCAGGCCAAACCGCTTGATTTCATCGTCGGTGACCAGATAAGTCACCTGCGGCGACTGGCCGGCATTTTGCTGATAACGGGCCGAAGTCGAGACTTCAATCTGCGATGCATCCACATTGGTTTTTTGCCGCAGCAGCTCCTCCAGGCTTGGGAGCTGCTGAGCTTCACAAGTAGTACTAAACAGCCAAAGCCCGCAGAGCTTAGCTAGCCTGATAGATCTGATAGCCATTTTTTCCTGCCCGTTTTGCTCTGTACATGGCTTCATCCGCCAGCTGTAATAGGGTTGCGACATCGTTGCTGTGCTCAGGGCACAGCGCCACCCCAATACTTAAACCTACCGGCATCGGTGTGTTTTTTATCAACAAAGGTGCGCGGATTTGTGCAAGCAACCGCTCGCACAGTTGCGAGGTTTGTGAGACTGTCACCTGTTTTGGCAGCAACAGCGCAAATTCATCACCACCCAGCCGGCATAAATGATCGTCGGCTCGGATCACTGCCAGAATACGTTTACTGACTTCCACCAGCACCGCATCACCGGCGTCATGGCCAAAGTTGTCATTTACATATTTAAAATTGTCCAAATCGATAAATAACAGCGCCGATTTTTGGCCATGCTGCACACTGTCACTGACCATCTGATGTAACAACTGGCCAAAATAATGCCGGTTCGGTAAAGCGGTCAGGCTGTCGTATAACGCCAGATGTTCAAGCTCAGCACCGCGCTCAGATTCCTGCTGCAGCTGAACACTGAGTTCTGACTGCCAGATTTCGGCCCTTTTTAATAACTCATTAAACCCCTGGGTCAGACTGCCGATTTCATCGTTATTGACCACAGGTGCACGCAAAGAAAAATTACGCTCCGCAGCCACCCGCTCCGCCAGCGCCGCTAGCTCCACCAAAGGCGACAACGCCTGCTTTTGTAACTTCACCAATAAGCGGGCGGCCAGCAGATAAATCAGCAGCATCAGCACCGACATCACCGCCAGCCCCTGAATAAACCAGTTCATCAACTGATGCAAAGATTCACTGAGATAAAGCACACCTTCAACTTTGTCTTTAACCAGCACAGGTGTGCTGATTTTGATTTGCAGCCCCTGATAACCGCGCTCTGTGCTCAGGGCCAAAGTGTCCGACGCAAATTCTGCCACTGCCACGCCAGGCACAGACGCAAACAACTTGCCCTGACTATCGTACAAAGCAATAGCAGTGAGCGCGCGCTGATTGGCAAGTAAGGTCAGCTCACGGCTGGCTTCAACCGGATCATTAAAAACCAGCATGGCTGACACATTACGTGCCAGCTGCACAGCTGCCAGTTCAGCTGCACTGCCCTGACGATCGCGCGCTGTCAGCCATAACACAGCTGCAATCAATACAAAACTCAGCAACATGCTGACCAGCAGCACGGTCAGATTCTGGCGGGTGATTTTTTTAACCAGCGAATAGCGGGATCTGACTGTAGTCAAAAGAGCCTCGTTGTGGTCAATAAGCCGAAATACATTGTTTCCATTAAAGAAAACATTCAGATATTCAGAAGATTAGAAGCTTCGTTGTTAATTTGCAAAAAGCGCTGTGGCTTTTTTCACCGCGGAGTCTTTTACAAACTTTTGCCAAAAGGCTGCAAAAATAAAACCACAGCAGAGCGTATTCCCCTGCTGTGGTTTTTCTATTGCTCCGTGCTGCCGGCTTTGTGCAACTGGCGCCGGCAGCTTTTGCTGTGTGTTACTTCAGGTCAAAACGGTCGGCGTTCATCACTTTGTGCCAGGCTTTGACAAAGTCGTGCACAAATTTTTGTTTGCCATCATTTTGGGCATACACCTCCGCATAAGCCCGCAAAATGGAATTGGAGCCAAACACCAGATCAACCCGGGTGGCCGTAAATTTCACCGCACCGGATTTACGCTCAATCAGCTGATAAGCATTTTTGCCTGTTGGCTTCCAGCTGTACGCCATATCGGTCAGGGTGACAAAAAAGTCATTGCTGAGCACACCAACTTTATTGGTAAAAACCCCATGAGCACTGCCGCCATGGTTAGTGCCGAGCACACGCATACCCCCAAGCAGCACTGTCATTTCGCGGGCGGTCAGCCCCATTAACTGAGCGCGGTCGAGCATCAGCTCTTCCGGCATCACGGCATAATCCTGTTTTAGCCAGTTCCGAAACGCATCATGAACAGGCTCCAGCACCGCAAAAGATTCGGCATCAGTTTGCGCCTGCACTGCATCACCCCGGCCCGGCGTAAAAGGCACCACCACAGGCACACCAGCCGCTTTGGCCGCTTGCTCCACCGCTGCTGCGCCGCCCAGCACTATTAAATCTGCCAGACTGACTTTTTTGGCAAGGCCTGCCTGCAGAGTTGTCAGTGCATTCAGCACTTTTTGCAGCCGTGCCGGTTCATTGCCAACCCAGTCTTTTTGTGGCGCCAGCCGGATGCGGGCACCATTGGCCCCACCACGGTGGTCGGAGCCACGGTAAGTGCGGGCGCTATCCCAGGCGGTCGCCACCAGCTCAGACACTGTTAAGCCTGTTGCCAGAATTTTTGTTTTTAAATCGGCAATTTCAGCATCTGTTAAACAATAATCCACTGCTGGCACAGGGTCTTGCCAGATCAGGTCATCTTTAGGCACATCAGCACCTAAATACCGGCTTTTTGGCCCCAAATCACGGTGAGTTAACTTAAACCAGGCGCGGGCAAACACTTCGGAAAAATACGCCGGATCGGCATAAAACTTCTCGGAAATTTTGCGATAGTCCGGGTCTATTTTCAGCGCCATATCGGCATCTGTCATCATTGGCATCACCCGGATGGATGCGTCTTCCACATCCACTGGCTTATCCTGTTCTTTAATATTCACCGGCTCATACTGCCAGGCGCCGGCCGGGCTTTTGGTCAGTTGCCAGTCATAGCTGAGCAGCAGATAAAAATAACCGTTGTCCCACTTGGTGGGCTCTGTGGTCCAGGCGCCTTCAATACCGCTGGTGACAGTGTCGCGGCCTATGCCACGGCTTTGGTGATTCATCCAGCCTAACCCCTGCTCGTGCAGCTCAGCACCTTCTGGCGCAGGCCCTAAATTGGCGGCATTGCCGTTACCGTGCGCTTTGCCCACAGTGTGACCACCGGCCGTCAGTGCCACAGTTTCTTCGTCATTCATCGCCATACGGGCAAAAGTTTCCCGCATATCTCTGGCGGTTTTTAGTGGGTCTGGCTTGCCGTCTACCCCTTCAGGATTCACATAAATCAGCCCCATCATCACAGCGGCCAGCGGGTTGGCGAGTTCCCGATCACCACTATAACGGCTGTTTTCACCACCTGAAGGTGCCAGCCATTCACGCTCAGAGCCCCAGTAAATATCTTTTTCCGGATGCCAGATATCTTCGCGGCCGCCGGCAAAACCGAAGGTTTTTAACCCCATAGACTCATAAGCCATATTGCCGGCCAAAATCATTAAATCGGCCCAGGATAACTTGTTGCCGTATTTTTGTTTAATCGGCCATAACAAACGCCGTGCTTTGTCGAGGTTGCCGTTGTCAGGCCAGCTATTGAGCGGGGCAAAACGCTGATTGCCTGTGCCGGCACCACCGCGACCATCGGCAATACGGTAAGTACCGGCGCTGTGCCAGGCCATCCGGATCATTAAACCACCATAATGGCCCCAATCCGCCGGCCACCAATCCTGGCTTTGTGTCATCAGCGCTTTTAAATCGGTTTTAACGGCTTCGAGATCTAAAGACAAAAACGCTTCTTTGTAGTTAAAACCTTCATCCATCGGATTGGTTTTGTGGTCGTGCTGATGCAGGATGTCCAGATTCAGTGATTTAGGCCACCAAAGCGCTGTCGCTTGTGTGCCATGGCTGGCGCTGGTATTGGCGCCATGCATCACAGGGCATTGGCCTTTGTTGGTTGTTGTGTTGTCCATAAAAATGTCCTTTGCTTTAGATAAATCATTGTGTGGAAAAAAGATGTCTTTAAAGGTAGACCCTAATTACAATTTTCTAAATCAACTTTAATAACTGAAATTAATCGATTTTATTGATGAGTGCTCTGCTACGAAGCAACAGGTGCTGACAAAGACTGACCGGCGTTGTCCAGCACCTCAACCTGCACCTTAATACCCTGACGCACACTTTGGGTGACCACACAAAAATCTTCAAATTGTGCAAGTGCCCGCTCAAGATGAGGCATAGCATCCACACTACTGCCAAGTTGTAAGCTCACCTTTAGCAACCCTATACGCCAGCGCCCTTGCTGTCGCTCCAATGTGCCTGTGACTTCAGCACTGACTTTGCCCGGTTCTTCTTTAAACTTGCGAATGGCAAACATCAGACTGGCGGCCAGGCAATTGGCCACGCTGGCCGCTAATAACCGCGCCGGATTTGGCCCTTCGCCAAGCCCCAGCGGCGCCGGCTCATCGCTGAAAAACTGCCCCATATCACCAAAATCAACCAGAAACTTATAACCTTCCACCAGACTTAACTGTACCGAAAATTGTTGATTGTCTTGCTGCTCAGCCATGCCGGCCTCCGTTTTTGTTGGCAACAACCTTGTGTGCACTAAAAATGAACGTATTCACCATAGGCTGATGTGCCTTGTTTCTCAACAAAGCGGCCCGGTATTTTGCGGTTGCCTGATACTTTTGCTTGATATTGATCAATGACTTAGTATTTAGTTGCTGCTTTTATTAGCGGCAATACGATGGAAACAAACCACAGGAGCTCCTATGCAGCCTATTGACATTCAATTTCTTGGTGCCGCCCGGCAAGTCACAGGCTCCTGCCATCTGCTGCGTTTTCAAAACTTACAAATTTTGCTCGATTGTGGCCTGCAACAGGGCGGCGATGAGCTGATAAAAAGCTCAGATTTCCAGTTTGAGTTTGATCCCAAAGCCATTGATCTGCTGATTTTGTCCCACACCCATATCGACCACAGCGGTTTATTGCCGATCCTGCTGGCACGAGGCTTTTCCGGCCCCATTTATTGCAGCAGCGGCACAGCATTGACACTGCCGGTGCTGCTCAAAGACTCGGTCAGTCTGTATTTACGTGAGCTGGAGCAGAAAAACAAAAAACGCCGCCGTCAGGCCCTGCCTGAACTGGCTGCACAAATGAGTTTTGCTGATGTTGACGCTGTGCTGGATCTGCTCAAACCCCTGCCTTATTTAAGTCCAAAACAAATAGCACCAGGCGTTACGCTCGAGCTGCGTGATGCCGGTCATATTCTGGGTTCTGCCATTGTGCTGCTCGATTTTTCCGACGGCAATAACGGCAAAAGGCTGGTGTTTTCCGGCGATTTAGGCAATCCGGCCACTGTGCTAATGGCCAATCCGGCACTGGTGGAAAGTGCCGATCTGGTGCTGCTGGAAGGCACTTATGGTGACCGTAACCACCCAAACAGCGAGGCAGCGCTTGATGAGCTAGCCGCTGTGCTTGCGCAAGCGGCGCAGGATGGCGGTAATGTGTTTATTCCAGCTTTTGCGCTTGGCCGCTCGCAGGAAGTGCTGTATTACCTGGCAAAACTGCATTATCAACAGCGGCTGGTGCAACAACAGATCTTTCTCGACAGCCCCATGGCCATTGAAATTCTGAAGTTATACCAGTGGTGTTTTGATGCGCTGGATGAAGCAGACCTCAAAGCTATTGGTTATCAACCTGGCATGGCGCTGCAACAATTACTGCCGATGTTAACTTTAACGGCGAGCCCGGAAGCCTCAATGGCGATTAACCAGATTGACTCCGGTGCTATTGTGATAGCAGGCAGCGGCATGTGTAACGGCGGCCGTATTTTGCACCACTTTAAACACAATCTTTGGAAACCCAACAGCCATGTGATTTTTATTGGTTTTCAGGCTGCGGGCAGCCTTGGACGGATGATAGTGGACGGCGTCAAAACGCTGAAAATTTACGGCGAAGAGATTGCGGTCAAAGCCAAAATTCATCAGTTAAGCGGTTTATCGGCACACGCAGGCCAGGCCGATTTACTGGCCTGGGCCCGCCAAATTCAGGGTTCACCGCAGTTTTATCTGGTGCATGGCGAGCTACCGGCACTGGAGGTTCTGCAGCAGAAACTAGAGCAGCTTGGCATTAAGGCACAGATCCCGTCACGGCTGGACAGGATCTGTTTTTAGCCGCAGCTGTGTTATCAATCTAATAACACAGCTTATGCAGCCTCCGGGGTTGGCCTTACATATGCCCAATCAGCTCACGCTCCGCCATCAAGCCGGCAATTTCAGGTAAACAGGCCGGATCGTCAATGGTTGAAGGCACAGTGTAACTTTGACCTGCTGCAATTTGCCTAAGCAACTTGCGTAATATTTTACCGGAGCGGGTTTTGGGTAATCTTTGCACCAGCATGGCCTTTTTAAAGCAGGCCACAGCGCCGATGTCATGGCGCACCATAGCCGTCAGCTCAGCTTCAAGCTCTGCTTCAGTAATGCTGATGCCATTTTTCAGCAGTACCAGCGCTAGGGGTTGCTGACCTTTAATGGCGTCATAAATCCCTATGACACAACATTCCGCCACAGCAGGATGGGAAGCAACAATTTGCTCCATCTCACCGGTCGATAATCTGTGTCCGGCGACGTTAATCACATCGTCGGTACGGCCCATCACAAACAAATAACCCTCTTCGTCCAGATAACCGCCATCTCCGCTGGCATAATAACCGGCAAAAGTCTGCAGATAACCGTCGACAAAACGCTCATCATTGCCCCAGATGGTGGTTAAACATCCGGGGGGCAGCGGCAGTTTCAGCGCTATATAACCCTGCTGATTGGCGGCGACTCGCTGGCCGCTGTCGTCAAGTACCTCCAGCTGATAACCTGGCACCGGCACTGTGGCCGAACCTGCTTTGGCCGGTAATAACTCCACCCCGGCCAGATTTGCGCTGATAGCCCAGCCGGTTTCGGTTTGCCACCAGCACCGGCTTGCCTATTTTGTCCTGCACCCAATAAAAAGTGGCAGGGTCAAGCCGCTCACCGGCCATAAAAATATACTCAAGCGCCGATAAATCATATTGTTGCAACAAAGCATCCGGGTCTTCTTTGCGGATAGCGCGAAAAGCTGTGGGTGCGGCAAACAAAACTTTGACCTGATATTCAGCACAAAGCCGCCAGAAAGCACCGGCGTCTGGCGTAAATACCG
Organism: Rheinheimera sp.; assembly: GCA_003543135.1. Taxonomy (GTDB): domain Bacteria; phylum Pseudomonadota; class Gammaproteobacteria; order Enterobacterales; family Alteromonadaceae; genus Pararheinheimera. The sequence goes on along the minus strand of DPJG01000007.1, from coordinate 99,128 downwards.
GTTTGCCTTCATAAAGTACTGTGGTGCAACCTGCGATTAAAGGCCCATACACAATGTAAGAGTGCCCGACCACCCAGCCCACATCTGAGGCTGCAAAAAACACATCACCGGCCTGACAGTTATAAATCGCCTGCATGCTGTACTTCAGCGCCACCGCATGGCCGCCGTTATCCCGCACCACCCCTTTGGGTTTACCTGTGGTGCCTGAGGTGTACAGAATATACAAAGGATCTGTAGCAGCAACAGGCACACAGGCTGCCGGTGTTGCTTGCAATAGCTGCTGCTGCCAATCCAGGTCGCGCCCCGGCACCATCGAGGCCTGAAGCTGCTCGCGCTGGTAAATCACACAACAAGGTACCTTGTGGCTGGCAAGCTCAAGCGCCTCGTCCAGCAGCGGTTTGTAGGCAATCAGCCTGTTAATTTCAATGCCACAGGACGCGCTGACAATCAGCTTTGGGCTGGCATCGTCTATCCGAAGCGCCAGCTCGTGTGCGGAAAAACCACCAAATACCACAGAATGCACAGCACCAAGGCGTGCTACCGCCAGCATGGCAATCACCGCCTGAGGGATCATCGGCATGTAAATCACCACCCTATCGCCTTTGCCCACGCCATTGGCTTTAAGCACACCGGCAAATAGCGCAACCTGCTCAGTGAGTTCAGCATAACTAAAACGTTGTTTAGTGCCGGTAACAGCGGAGTCGTAAATCAGCGCAGTTTGGTTAGCACGCCCCTGAGTCAGATGATAATCAAGCGCCAGATAACAGCTATTGAGCTCACCATCAGCAAACCATTGATAGTGATATTCATCTTGTTGCGTCAGTATTTGACCAGGTGTTTTGTACCAATCAAGCTTTGCCGCCTGCGCCGCCCAGAAACTGACAGGATCGGTACTGGCTTGTCGGTACAAAGCTTGATAACCAGAGGTGGATGCTTGTGACATGATGCGGGCCTTTTTCTCGCTTTGATAACTTAATGTAGCGAAAAAACGCAGTTAACGAACTTAGACTTAAGGTGCATAGACTTTAGTCGCAGCCCCCCCCTAACCGGCACTCCTGAGCAAATAAAAGCAGTAAGGCGTATTTTGCCTTTTGCTGGTAAACAGGATAAATTAACTGTAACTTCATACAGTGTTTTGACCATGATTTTATATATCGCCGAAAAACCCAGCCTTGGCCGTGCTATTGCGGCGTTGTTGCCCAAACCCCATAAAAATGGCGACGGTTTTATTGAGCTTGGCAACGGTGATGTAGTCAGCTGGTGTATTGGCCATTTGCTGGAGCCAGCCGAACCTGAAGACTACAACAGCGCTTTTAAAAAATGGCAGTTTGAACATTTGCCGATAGTGCCCGAACTGTGGCAACTTAAAGCCCGATCCAGCAGCGCCAAACAACTTTCGGTGCTGAAAAAGTTAATTAAACAGGCCGACTTGCTGGTGCATGCCGGTGACCCGGACCGCGAAGGCCAGCTGCTGGTAGATGAAGTTTTTGCTTATTGTGGTGTTAAAGGTGACAAACTCAAACAAAGCAAGCGCTTACTGATCAACGATTTAAACCCTGCCGCCATTTTACGGGCATTACAAAACCAAAAAGCCAACCATGATTTTGTACCGCTGGCTACCTCAGCGCTGGCACGCAGCAGAGCCGACTGGTTATACGGCCTGAATATGACCCGCGCTTATACCTTACAAGGCCAGAAAGCCGGTTTTCAGGGGGTATTGTCGGTGGGCCGGGTGCAAACACCGGTATTGGGTTTGGTGGTACGCCGCGACCATGAGATTGCCAATTTTATCTCCCGGCCTTTTTATCAGGTGCTGGCCCATCTGCAACTGACAGAAACCGACATCAGACCACAATTTAGCGCCAAATGGCTGCCCAGTGCTGCTTGTGAACCTTATCAGGACGAAGAAGGCCGGGTGCTACACCCAGGCCTTGCCAACAAGGTGGCGCGCAGCATCACGGCGCAACCTGCGCTGGTGACGAAGCTTGAGCAAAAAAACAAAAAACAATATGCGCCCTTGCCTTATAACTTGTCGGCTTTGCAAATTGATGCGGCGAAAAAATATGGCATGGCCGCGCAGCAGGTGTTGGATTTAACGCAGCAACTGTACGAGAGATATCAGCTGGTGACTTACCCAAGGTCAGATTGCCGCTATTTACCCAAAGAGCAGTTATCGGCAGTCCCCACCATCAGCCGCGCTTTAAGCAGTCACAACCATCAATTGGCACAGATGGTGGCACAGGCTGATTTTTCGCTGGTGAGTAAAGCCTGGGATGATAAAGAAGTCGGCGCGCACCATGCCATTATTCCCACCGAAAAAACGGTGGATGCCAGTCGCTTAAGTGCTGATTTGCTGAAAATTTATGGTCTGATCGCCAGGCAGTATTTATTACAGTTTTTTCCGCCTTATTGTTATGGCGAAACCACAGTGGAACTCAACATTAGTGGTGGACTGTTCCGCACTATTGCCAAAACAGAACAACAACAAGGCTGGAAACAATGGTTTGGCAAACACAGTGAAGCGACAACTGCCACTCAAAATGCTGCAGAACACACACAAAAAGCCGGTGAACGACAAAACGCAGAATCAGAGCAGTTGTTGCCCCCGCTTACAATAGGTCAGCAGTTATTTTGCGCCCGTGGTGAAGTCATTGAAAAAAATACCCAGCCGCCTGAACATTTTACCGATGCCACATTGCTGGCCGCTATGACCGGCATCAGCCGTTTTGTCGAAGACCCAGCCATTAAACAAATTCTGCGCGACACTGATGGCCTTGGCACCGAAGCCACCCGCGCCGGCATAATTGAACTGCTGTTTAAACGTGGTTTTTTACAACGTCAGGGTAAACAAATTCTGGCAACAGCTACAGGCAAAAGCCTGATAGCAGCACTGCCTCAGAGCGCCACTAAACCCGATATGACGGCGCAATGGGAAGCGGCACTTTTAAAAATCAGCCAAAAAGAGCTGAGCTATCAGGCTTTTATGCAGCCACTGCTGTTAACGTTACATGACTTAATTCGCAATGCAAAACATGCCAAACCTGAAGGTTTACCCACAGATCTCAAACCAAAATGGCAAAAACGCACCAGCCGCCGCGCTGTTGCAAGCACTGCGGCAGACGCTGGCCATAAGCCCGTCACGGTAAAAGCAGGCAGATACAAAAAACGACCGCAAACAACCACTGATAAAAACCAATAAAGATGCATGCCAATGTTCCCTTTGCCATTCATCACCCAAGTGAGCTTTGCCATTAGAACTGCGCCTTATTTCTAGTACCAAAGCACTATTGCCAGCGGCACAGAATTTACGCATTGTCGTTTTTATCTAGAGCAAAAGCAGTGTTTGCTGCGGTGTTAACCTCAGAACACTTTGTCCGGCAGCAAAGTGTCACAGCACCGATAGCACGCGGCTACAAGCCATTTTATGCCTGTTATTTTTTGGAGTTTTTATGCACGTACAAGGTACTTTTTGCCCACACAACATAAGCTACGGCGGCAAAACATCCGACATTAAGACATCACTGCAAGCTGCCCTGCTTGTTGCTGTTGTTGCCAGTAGCCCTCTGTTAGCAGCAGAAAAAGTGGCAACAGAAAAAGCGCCACTGCCAAAGCTGGTTTTGGATAAAAACATTACGGTGTCGGGGTTATCGTCCGGTGGTTATATGGCGGCGCAATTTCATCTGGCGTATTCCAGCGAGGTGCAAGGTGCAGCCATTGTGGCGGCTGGTCCGGTGTATTGTGCAGCCAATAGCCTGCAAACCGCTTTTGCTCATTGTTTAAACCAACAAAACAGCACGCCGGATTTAACGGCAGCCAAGACTTATTTAGAAGCGCAGCAGCAAACAGGCGGCATTGATGCTCTTGAAAATCTGACGGATGACAAAGTCTGGTTGTTTCATGGCAGCAAAGACAGCACAGTTGCCCCCGCGGTCAGTGACGCCTTAGCCGTGCAATACCAGTCGTTGCTGCCCAAAAACAGCCTGGTTTATATCAAAGATAAGCCTTTTGCCCATCATTTCCCGACCGATCATAGCAAGGGAACTGATTGTGCAGCCTCCACAGCGCCTTTTATCGGCAGCTGTGGTTATGATGCTGCCGGTGCCATGCTCAGCCATTTATTGCCCGGTGTAAAACCAAGGGCTGAAAAATCCTCCGGCCAGCTGCTGGAACTTGATCAGATTGCGTTAGCGCCTATCGCCAAAGGCCAGCTTGGCGCGACCGGCTATTTGTATCTGCCAGAAAGTTGCAGCAAAGGTCAGAGTTGCCGCTTACATGTGAGTTTTCATGGCTGTAAACAATATGCCGGTGCTGTGGGTAATGTTTATGCCCGTTTAACCGGCCTGAATGAATATGCCGACAGCAATCAGCTGGTGGTGTTTTATCCGCAGGCAGATAAAAGTGTCATGAATCCAAACGGTTGTTGGGACTGGTGGGGTTACAGCGGCGAGCACTACGCCACTAAAAACGGCGCCCAGATGCAAGCTGTGAAACAGCTGATTGAGGTGTTGCAAGGACGGCGTTAAGCCGTCCCTGCACCAAAACAAATTGCAAAAACTTAACCCGGAAACTGCTGTGCCATCGCCTGCAGAGTCGGGCCTGTGACACGGTTAATGCGCCAGTCGTCGAGCATAGTTGCGCCAAGCGATTGGTAAAAATCGATGGCTGGCTGATTCCAGTCCAGCACCGACCATTCCAGCCGGCCACAATCACGCTCCACCGCAAGTTTGGCCAGGTAAGTGATCAGCGCCTTGCCAATGCCCTTGCCACGAAGGCTTGGGTCAACAAATAAATCTTCCAGATAGATGCCGGGTTTGGCTAAAAAAGTGGAATAGTTGTGGAAAAACAAGGCAAAACCGGCTGGCTTGCCCTGATAATCGGCTATCACCACTTCGGCAAAAGCTTTATCACCAAATAAAGTGGCTGCCAGCTTCTCTTCGGTGGCAACCACTTGATGCGCTAACTTTTCGTATTCCGCCAGCGCCTGAATAAAACTCAGAATTTGTGGCACATCGTTTTTTGTGGCCAAACGTAAACTCAAACCGGCAATAGTAGTTTCAATCATCAAAAATTCCTTAAGAGCGTTCAACAATACCGGCCGAGCTGGCGCTGGCTTCAATCTCTACAGCTTTTAACTTCGCTGCAAGCTCAACAGCCGCCTGATAACGCGGGCTTTGGCTTAACATTCCATCCGTCAGGTTTGTCTGATGTTTTAACTGTGATAAACGTGTGCTGCTGTGCTGCCAATATTGCTGAGGTAATGTATCCAGCACTTCAATGGCACCTGCCCTGTCGTTACACACCAAAATCATGTCACAGCCGGCACTGAGTGCCGCTTCTGCACGCTGCTGATAGGAGCCGGCCTGATGCGCGCCTTTCATGCCTAAATCGTCAGAAAACACCACACCATTAAACTGCATCTCAGTGCGCAGCACCTGTTGCAGCCAATAGCGGGAGAAACCGGCGGCTTTATCACAAAAAGCCGGATACACCACATGAGCCGGCATCACAGCGTCCAAAGCACCCAATTGTTGCAACTGGCGAAATACCGTTAAATCCAGCTGCTCTATCTCTTCGCGGCTGCGTCTGTCATAAGGCAGCTCTAAATGCGAGTCTTCTTTGACACTGCCATGGCCTGGGAAATGTTTGCCGGTGGTTTTCATACCGGCCTGATGCATGCCTTTGGCAAAAGCGTTCACAAGCGCTACCACTTTGGCCGGGTCGCTGTGAAAAGCGCGGTTACGAATGACATCACAGACACCCCAGATATCAGCCACAGGGGCAAAAGAAATATCAATGTCCTGCGAGAGCACTTCCACCGCCATCAGCCAGCCAATTTCGGTGGCATATTGGGCGGCCAGGGCTAAATCCTGGCCGGCTCCTGGCCAAATCTGGCCCATGGCGGGTAATAAGGTAAATTCAGGACGGAATCTTTGAACCCGGCCACCTTCATGGTCAACCGCCAGTAACAACGGGCTTTTGCTGGCAGCGCGGGTCTGGCGTACCAGCTCTTTTAACTGAGCTTTGTCGTGATAATTGCGGGTGAAATAAATCACACCACCAACGGCCGGATGGGCCAATAATTCTTTTTCTTCCTGGGAAATTTCCGGACCTTGCAGGTCCAGCATCAAAGAGCCGATCATGAAATTAATTCTCTTATTGCGCTTAAAAGGCATGTCAAAGCGGACAGGCTGCTGCCAGAGGGCGGCAAATCATCAGCATAAGGCGTAAAGGCTTTACTTTACCCCATGCGCCCCCATAAAAAAAGGCCAGCTGCTGCCGGCCTTTTTGCTCAAGTTACAGATTTATCAGCCTTTGATGGCCATTGCTTCCAGTTCACCCGGTTTAAAACTATCTACGCTGATGGCATCAAAACGCAGTTCGTTCATTTCATTGAGCTGTGTGGCTTCGGCGGAGCTAATCACATCAAGCTCTGCAGCTTTGGCAATCAGTTGTTGCAGTGGCAGCTTACGCGCCAGCTTGCCTTCTTTTTGCGCTGCATAGATTTTTTTCATCACAGGCTGCGCAGCGTGAACCGCCACAAAAGCACGTTCCATAGAGCCCGTCGGATCGTTTTTGTCTTCACCCAGGTAACACAAATGGGTTAAACGGTCACGAATTACACTTGGTTTTAATAAAGCATCAGAGATTTGCATCGACACTTCATCGTCCGGCATCTGGTAACCAATACCAAATGGGAATACCAGCACTTTTAACAAGCCACCAACAAAACGGTTCGGGAAGTTGCTGAAGAAGCCCGCAAAAGCACGGCCAATTTCATGCAGATTACGCTGCACGCTGTAGTGTACAAAAGGTAAATCCGCAACCTGACGGCCATTGTCTTCATAAAACTTCAGTACCGCAGAAGCAATATACAAATGGCTTAATACGTCACCTAAACGGGCTGACAGCATTTCTTTGCGTTTTAAATCACCACCTAACATCAGCATCGAGAAGTCGGCACTGAGCGCCAGTGCTTTACTCATACGGCTTAACTGTTTGTAATATTTGGCGGTGTCACCACCGACCGGCGAGCTGTTAAAACAACCTGCAGTCAGGCCCTGGAACAGCGCACCAAAAGTGTTGCCCAACGCAAAACCAACATGTTTCAGCAACAACTCATCAAACTGCTTTAAACCTTCTTCCGCATCCGGGTTTGCTGCAGCTTCCAATTCTTTTAATACGTACGGGTGGCAACGGGTGGCACCCTGACCAAAAATCATCAGGTTACGGGTTAAAATATTGGCGCCTTCAACCGTGATTGAAATTGGCACCCCCATATAACCATGGGCCAGGTAGTTTTTCGGACCACATTGGATAGCACGACCGGCATGAATATCAAAAGAGTCGTTTAACAGCGTACGTGACATTTCGGTCATATGGTATTTGGCAATAGCAGTGACCACTGACGGGCTCAGTTTCAGGTCAATAGCACCAGCTGTCATCACGCGCATGGCTTCCAGACTATAAGTTAAACCACCGATACGGCCGAGTGATTCCTGTACACCTTCAAACTTACCAATCGACATCCCAAACTGCTGACGCACATAAGCGTAAGCGCCTGTCATACGGGTGGCTAAATGGCCTGTGGCTGTACCAAGTGCCGGCAGCGAAATACCGCGGCCTGCTGATAAACACTCCACCAGCATACGCCAGCCACGACCAGCGTAAGACGGGCCACCGATGATCCAATCCAGCGGAATAAACACATCTTTACCGTAAGTAGTACCGTTCATAAAGGCCATATTCATCGGGAAATGACGGTCACCAATTTCAACACCAGGGTGTGAGGTTGGAATAAGGGCACAGGTAATACCCAGCTCTTCTTTGTCACCCAGCAGTTTATCCGGATCAGACAGTTTAAAGGCCAAACCCAGCACAGTGGCAACAGGGGCTAAAGTGATATAACGTTTATCCCAGTTCAGGCGGATCCCCACCACCTCTTTGCCTTCAAACTCACCTTTACAGACCACACCAGTGTCCGGAATACCACCGGCATCTGAACCAGCTTCCGGGCCTGTTAAAGCAAAACAAGGCACTTCTTTACCGGCAGCTAAGCCCGGTAACCAACGGTCTTTTTGCTCCTGAGTGCCGTAGTGCATCAAAAGCTCGCCCGGGCCTAAGGAGTTTGGCACCATCACTGTGACTGCGGCAGTCAAGCTGCGGGTGGCGATACGCGAAACAATTGTTGAGTTGGCAATAGCCGAAAACTCACGGCCACCGTAGGATTTTGGAATGATCATGGCAAAAAAGCCGTTGGCTTTAATGTAATTCCACACTTCAACCGGCAAATCCCGTTGTTCCTGCACAATTTTGTAGTCGTCCAGCATTTTCAGCAGGGTTTCTACTTCATTGTCCATAAAAGCCTGTTCTTCGGCTGACAGCTGTGGTTTTGGAATGGCGTGCAGCTTGTTCCAGTCTGGTTTGCCTTTAAATAAATCACCATCCCACCAGACATCACCCGCTTCCATCGCTTCACGTTCTGTGTCTGACAGCGGCGGCAGAATTTTTTTAAAGATGGCAAAAATGGGTTTTGTCACGAGGTTACGGCGGATGTCGGTGATCCCAAGGATCACCACCAGCGCCACAATAATTAAAAATAAAATAAACATAAGGCTTGTCCTTTATCGGATGGTTTTAGTCAGACTGCAAAGGCGCGGCTATCCCGGCCGCCAGATAGGGGATCAATCTTTTGATCACACCATCAATTTCCACTACTTCGTTAAAATCGGCAGCTGCAATGTCCTTTAACGCTTCGTTCGACGCCATGGTAAAAACGATGGTGCCAAGCGAAAAATGCAGCCGCCAGAAAATTTCACTGGCCGGTAACGCCGGACAGCTTTGCTGAACCAACAGCACAAACTTGTCTAAAGTGCGGCCATAATGATGATTAAAAAACCAGCGCAAGTGGCCTTGTACATCGGTATAACCCCGCCCCAGCAACTGTAAAAACAGTGTGGTGCCGCGGTTCTGGACTTTGTTGAGTTCCAATAAAGGTTCAACAAATACCGACAACACTTTGGATAAATCATTGGGTTTTTGTGATGACAACAGCAAACTGAATTCCTGATCTAATCTTGGCATCAGCACCGCCAGATAACGTTGTAACACGGCCTGGATCAGTTCTTTTTTCGAACCAAAATGATAATTCACCGACGCCAGATTCACTTCCGCCATACCGGTAATTTGCCGAAGCGAAGTGGCACTGAAGCCGGTATCAGCAAATAAACGCTCAGCTGCGTCCAGAATTTTTTGTTGGGTATTTTGTTTACTGGTCATATCAGTCAGTCAATTTAAACAACTGTTTGAAATGTACGTTTGAAACTTCTGCAAGTCAATATAGTGCAGTGATTTTCTGTTTGCCGGAAATTAGCAATACACAGTTAAAAACTGTTTTTAAATCAATATCTAAAGCAAGGTTAAAAAAAAGCGCTTGACAAGGTAATTTAATTCCGACAATTTTGAGCTATCCGCGCTGCCCAGCCGCAGCAGTTTTCCCAACGATAAGGAGACGTAAAGATGCAAAAGCTTGCTGCTAATCTCAGCTCTTATTTTTACTCTCCTTATTATCTGTCCGAGTGGTTTAATAATTAGCCACTGCCCTTTGCCTGATGCAGAGGGCTGTCTGACTTCTTCAAGTTGTTCAGTTTTCACTGAGTACCTGATCTAATCAGTTGTTGCCATCACCATACCGGTTTGCGCCTGTGTTGGTTGTGTGTTGTGCCTGTCCATTTCTGAGCGTGTCAACTCAGGACAGGTGCATGCTGGCACCCCCTCTGCATTTTTTGTTTCTTTACCGACGCAAGATTGCCACTAAGGCAACGAACAATGTTCAGAGGAATGTGTATGAAATTCGCAACAATGAAGCAAACTTCGTTTAAATACAGCATGTTATATAGTGCAACTTTGCTTGCCCTACTCAGCAGTCCATCGCTTTTAGCGCAGCAGGCAACCACGGATGCAGAAGCCGATACCAAAGCTATTGAAAAACTGGAAGTGACAGGCTCGCGCTTAAAAGGCGTGGATATGGAAGGCGCTAACCCGCTGCAGGTATTTAGCAAAGACGATTTGATTAAAAAAGGTTATGACAGCGTCTCGGCCTTTTTAAAGGATTTACCTCAGGCTTCCAGCGCCGGTACCTTCACTGAAAACGGTAACGTTGCAGGCTCAGACGGCACACCACCAGGCGCTGCCGGTGTCAGTCTGCGTGGTTTAGGCTCCAGTTCTACCCTGGTGTTGGTCAACGGCCGCCGTGTTGCGGTGGATTCTTTTTCCAACGGTTTTGACTCCTTTGTAAACGTGAATGCAATTCCGATGTCGGCCATTGAGCGAGTGGAAGTGCTGACCGACGGCGCTTCTTCAGTCTATGGTTCAGACGCTATTGCCGGTGTAATTAACTTTATCCTGCGTAAAGATTTTGAAGGCCATGAGCTGTCGGCTATGTATGGCGACGACACTAAAAGCAGTGATTTTGGCCGCACTAACCTGACTTATGCCGGCGGTTTTGCCACCGAAAACAGCTTCACCACGCTGGTGATTGATTATTTTGACCGTGAAAAGCTGATGAACAGTGACAGGCCTATTGATGTGACGTTTTTATCGTCAACCCGCGTCACTATTGATGGCAAAGATTACGCCGAACCCTGGTGTGGCAAAAATACCAGTAACGGTGGCACCAGATGTAAATACGATTACGTGATGGAACGCGCCATCCAGCCAGACAGCAAAAATATTGGCGCAACCCTGAACCACAATTATCGTTTTGGCGATAACAAAGAATTTTTTGCCGAAGTGATGTATCAGGACAACAGCGGTGGCGCTTACGACTCAGCCGGTGCTTTTGATTACACCTTGTCAGGTGCCCTGCCAACTATTCCGGCCTGGGCAAAAACCATCGACGCCCAAAACGGCAGTGTAAATAACATCCGTGTCCGCTCACGTTTTCCTGAAGCACGTACCCAACAATATGACACCACCAGCTACCGTTTATTGGCGGGCCTGCGCGGTGAGCTGCAAGACTGGAACTGGGAAACGGCCGCCACTGTAGGCAAATCAGAAAACGAAGTGATCCACAGCACAGGTTATTTTAGTGTGGCGCGGATGCGTGCTGCGGCGTTAAACGGTACTTTTAACCCCTTTAACTTAGGTCGCGACACCGACCCATCAGTGATTGCCGGGTTACGTGAGGCTGCGCCGCGTATTGGGGAATCTGAAGTGATGTCCTGGGATTTTAATATCACAGGCGATTTGTTCCAACTGTCAAATGGTGCAGTTAAAGCCGTGTTTGGTGGTGAAGTCCGCAGTGAAGACATTTTTGATCGTCCATCAGAGCTTGCCAAAACCGGCGGCGTGACCACCTTAGGTGCCAGCGATGCAGCAGCAGATCGCAGCCAATATGCCGTTTATGGTGAATTTAATGTTCCGCTGACTGAACAGCTGGATGCTATTGCCGCCCTGCGCTACGACCACTACAGCGATTTTGGGGGTGATGTCAATCCAAAACTGTCGTTGCGTTACCGTGCCACTGACGATTTGATCCTGCGTGCCAGCTGGTCCACCGGCTTCAGAGCACCGTCTTTATCTCAGCTGGGCGCAGGTACCTCATTAGGTTCAAACTACATTGACTGTGGCGCTGGATCACCTTACACCCCACTTTGTGGTGCTTTTGGTCTGCCAACGGGCGAACTGGAATACGATCAGGAAACGATCGGCAATAAAGGCCTGGATGCAGAGAGCTCAGAAGCGATGAACCTGGGTCTGTCCTGGAACCTGACTGAAGAGCTGAACCTGACCCTTGATTATTGGCGTTATCAGCATAGCGATATTGTCGATGTGGATGCCAACACGACGTTAAAAGCCTGTATCGCTGGCACTGCGCCAAAAGTTAGCTCAGAAGCTGCACTGGGTGATGCTTTTGGTTGTGTGATGGATGCCGGCAATGACCTGGTGTTTTTACGCACCGGTTTCTTTAACGTGGGTGCCCAGGATACTGACGGTATTGATATGAAACTGGACTACAAACTGAGCACAGCGGCCGGTGATTTTAAACCCTATTTTGCTGCGACCCGCACCTTAAGTTATGAGCGTCAGCTGACCAAAGACGATGCACCGGAAGATTTACTCGGCAAATTAAGTGGCGCCAGTGAAATTGCCCGTCCGGACTTTGTGGCGGATGCCGGTGTGGACTGGACTCTGAACGACTGGAACGCCAGCCTGTCAGGCCATTACACCAGCTCCCTGGGCGACGGCGACTTTAAGTTTGACAATGATACAGTCGACAGCTGGCTGGTGTTAAGCGCAAGTCTGGGTTACCAGCTGACTGATGCAAGTAAGTTGCAGCTGACAGTACGTAACCTGACCGACAAAGAGCCACCTTATGCTTCGTCCCCCACCAATGGTTATGCCAGCTCGGTGCATGACTGGTTAGGCCGGGTCTGGACGTTACGTTATACCGTGAAATTCTAAGCTTTTATTCTGCCTGGTGTTTTTGGGGGCGCTTTGCGCCCTCCTTTTTAACTGCAATACATTCTGAGCAACATCTTAAAAACAATGCTTTTATCAGGTCACAACATTCAACTCAGACACTTCAGCAGTGACACAGCCAAGCCCTGTTGGCTAGCAAAGGGGATCAGCTGTTGTGAGTTTTTACTGATCACTACTGCTGCAATCCCTACTCATTAAGCCCTTTTAGGGCCCTTGGCAACTCATACCAAACTTTCGTCATAACAAACACATCCGCAAAATATTGTGGGTAGTGGATCCATTTTGCCAACAGCTGAGGCATAATAAGAATTATTCTTATTAGCCACTCCACAGAGTGATGGCGTTAAAAGGGTTGTGCCATGGCAAAAGTAATGATGTTTTTCCTGTTCAGTTTGTTTAGCAGTTGTTGTTTGGCATCGGATAAATTAATTCAACTCATTGAATACATAGGAGCCGATTATTCCGCTGCGGTGCAGGATGGCAAGATAATCAGCGAAGGCGAATATGGCGAAATGACCGAGTTTGCTGCATTGATTGCCGATGAAGTCCAACATGGCAAGAATGCAGCTTTACAGCAACAAGCCACCCACCTCAAACAACTGATCCAGGACAAAGCCGATGTTGTGGCTGTCCGGGGTTTGACCGCAACAATGCGACAGTCTGTGCTGTCATCAATCGCAAAGTTACCGCTGCCAACAACAGCACCGGATTTACAGCGTGGTGCCACACTTTATGCACAAAACTGTGTCGCCTGCCATGGCCAAACCGGTTTAGGTGATGGCGCAGCCGGCGCTCAAATGGACCCTGCTCCTACTAACTTTTATGAGCTGGAACGCCACAACGCCCGCAGTTTATTTGGCCTTTTCACCACCATTAGTATTGGCGTTGCCGACACCGGCATGACCTCTTTTGCCAACCTCGATGAACAAAGCCGCTGGGATTTGGCATTTTATGTAGGCCATTTGGCCAGTAAAGACCTGCCAACAGATACAGCACCTAAAGCGCTGATAGCTCCTGAACAGATTGAGCACCTGCTGACCGCGACTCCGGCCGAGCTGACGGTGCAATATCAGCATAGCGGCACAGCACTGATGGCATTGTTTCGCAAAGATCCAGCGCAGTTTTATCAGGCAAGAGAGCAAGATCCATGGACTGTAGCCAGTAACAATCTGACACTGGCCAAATCTTTGTTATCAAGCAATCCACAGAGCAGTTATGACCTGACGGTCGCGGCTTATCTGGACGGTTTTGAACTGGTTGAAGCACAGTTGGATGCCGTAGACAGACCGAAGCGTAATGCCATTGAAAAGAATATGATGCAGGTACGCACTCTGGTAAAAAATCAGCCACAGGAAGCTGCAACAGCCGCAGCCATAGATGCAGTGATACTTCAGCTGAATGAGGCCAGAGCCCAGGTTGCTTCAGCAAATTTAACAGCTGAAAGTGTCTGGTTACTGGCGCTGTTGATTCTGCTGCGCGAAGGTCTGGAAGCTTTATTGGTGGTAGCTGCTATTTACGCTGTGGCGGTAAAAACCGGCCGTTATGAACTGAAAAGGACAGTGCACGCTGGCTGGCTGAGCGCGCTGGCGCTGGGTGTCATCACCTGGGTGCTGTCGAGTTTTGTGATTGAAATTTCCGGTGCATCCCGTGAGCTGACTGAAGGTTACACAGCGCTGATTGCCGCAGCCATTTTGTTTTATATGGGCTTTTGGATGCACAGCAAAACCAGCGCCTCAGAATGGCAGCAGTTTATTCAAAGCAAAGTACAAAATGCGTTGAGCGGAGGCACCTACTGGACACTGGCGCTGGTGGTATTCCTGGCGGTTTATCGCGAAGTCTTTGAAACTATCCTGTTTTATCAATCATTATGGTTACAGGGTGGGCAGGTTCATCAGCTGGCCTTTATTGCTGGCATAGGCACAGGATTGTTAGCACTGGCGCTGCTGGCTGTTGCGGTCATGAAGTTTGCCGTGAAGTTGCCGCTGAAAAGCTTTTTTGGCAGCACAGCACTGCTGATGCTATTGCTGGCTTTTGTGATGGCCGGCAAGGGCATAGCCGCCTTACAGGAAGCAGGTCAGTTATCGGCTGCGGCTTTAACTTTCCCAACCATTAGCTGGCTGGGTATTTATCCAACCTGGCAGGGGATCACTTTACAAACGGCTTTATTGCTTGTGGCAACACTGTATTTTATCCGTGCCAGCCGTAAATAAAATGCGGTTTCAGCGATTGATGTAATAACAGATCTGAGTAACAGTAAAAACCACCGCCGATGGCGGCGGTTTTAAATTGACAATAAAAACGGCGACCTGGGTCGCCGTTTTTTCATTTAACCCTCAGGGGTTATTGGCAGAAATATTGGTTATTCAGACAACCTTATTCCGCCACCACCATCACGGCTTTTTCTACTTCGGCCATGGGCAGCGGATCATTGGTGTTCACCGTTAACACTGATGTGCTCAGTGTGCTTGCACCGCTGATAAAACGCATACCAGCGAGGTAACGTTTACCGCTGGCTAAACCAGACCAACTCAGGCTCACCGTTGGTGTGCCACCCACCACTGCGGTGCCTGGCATACTCAGGCGGAAACTGCCGCCTTTGTCCGCAGTGCTGACCGCCCAGGTTGACAGGTTAAAGTCGGAAGAGGTGTTGTTCGCCAGCTGATAACCACCCAGACAAACTTTATAAGTACCGGCCGCCGGGTTTAACAGCTGAACCTGTTCGTCCGAGCCTGCTTTTAAACTGGTGGCAACCACGGTATTTGCCGGGTTTAACAGGATCAAGTCAATGTCATCACCTGCCGGACTGCTATGCCCGCTGGTTTCCACATTAAAGGTGGCTGCACGTAATACCACTGTATTCACAGGCACCACCAGATCGCGCATCACAGTGCCTTTGGCATTGGCACGGCATGCCGCCGATAACTGCGTGGAGCTTTCAATAGTTCCGCTTGGCGCCTGGCCAATGGTCAGAGGCGTGACTGTTGCCGCTTTTAAACCAGCCACTGCAGAACTCATGGCACCGGCAAAACCTGTACCTATCGGGAACATCAGACGGCCTGTGGCCTGCTCGCTGGTCAGTTCGGCTACAGAGCCAAACAACACAGATTTTAACGAGACCGGACTTCTCACTTCGTTCACGCCGTCCGACCACACCAGGCCACCAAAGGCCCAGCTACCAATAGCAGCTGAGGTGCGGGTTGTAGTGACGTTAAAAGTCGCCGACTGATTTGGCGCCAGCGTCAGACTGGACGGTGACACCGTTACCTGATAACCCGGAACCACAGCAGTTGCGGTATAAGTTGCGGTCGAATCCCCAACATGAGTGACAGTACGCTGTACTGTGGTTGAACCCAGGTTATTGGCGATAGTGATAGAGGGTAAATTCAGATTGTAATCAGCGACACGCCCTACATTTGCACATACTGCAGCAGCCACTGAAGGTGCATTAATACCACAAAGGAAACGCACATAGTCCACAGGCTTAATGTCATACACCAGGCCAGGTGCAACCGCTTTATTTGGCATCACGTGACCTGCACCCTGCCCCCAAGGCAAGGTGCCATTTTGTGCTCCAGCCAGACCGTCGTTTAATGTCATACTGCCCGTTGTCATCAATGCAGACTTGATCATCGCAGGCGACCAGTCCGGATGTTGTTGCTTTAACAACGCCGCTAAGCCGGCAACATGCGGGCTAGACATTGACGTGCCTTGCAGAAAATCCCAGGCAGGCGCTGCATCTGTGCCGTTGGCAATATCATTACGCTCAGCTTCAGTGGTGGCCGGCACATATCCTGCCAGAATATCCACAC
Source organism: Rheinheimera sp. (assembly GCA_003543135.1). Taxonomy (GTDB): domain Bacteria; phylum Pseudomonadota; class Gammaproteobacteria; order Enterobacterales; family Alteromonadaceae; genus Pararheinheimera. The sequence continues at coordinate 82,839 of DPJG01000007.1, read as the reverse complement.
CTGGCGCTGTTAAATCCGGTTTGAGCATATTGGCATAACCGCGGTTAGGTCCGCGCGACGAAAAGCCTGCCATCATCGGGGCGCCAGTAGGACCTTTCACCGCAGAAAACTTCGTCATTGCTGCTGTTGCTGCGTTATTTGCCAATAAATGATTTTTTACCGCTGTGCCATCTGCCTGACTTAAATGTACTGTTGGGATCACATGCGCAAAAGCCGAAATGGTGGCTGAGCCGCCCGCGACGTTGCTGATAATAGTACCCACACCACCGGCCTGACTCACCGCCAGACTTTTATTCACCAGATTGGTGGTGCCGCGATCACAGATCACAACTTTACCGACAACTTTGGCAGGGTCGAGCACTACAGCGCCATCGGTCGCACCGTAACATAAATCGGCCTGAACCAGATTTACGCCTGGCAGTGCCGCATCGCGAGCTCTAATCATATTGCTTGGCGCTAAAGCGGTCTGATTTAACGAACCGCCCTGATAGCTGGCGCCATTATCCAGCACCACATTGGCAGCGTTTAATCTGTCGTGCGTCGATGCCCCAACTGTCGTTAACCAGGGTCCTAAATGCGCCACTGCGTTGCCGGGACCACTGTTACCGGCAGAAGCAGCCACAAATACACCGGCATTGGCAGCACCTAAAAAGGCAAGTTCCACCGGATCGTTCACCGTGGTCTGACTGCCGCTGATGGAATAGTTAATCACATCAACACCATCTGCCACGGCTTTTTCAATGGCTGCCACGTTATCACCGGTAAAACAGGAGTTTTTGGGCATCACAGGGTTGGCCGGATCTTTATAACTCCAGCACACTTTGTAGGCGGCAATACGGGCACGTGGTGCTATGCCAGATGCATAGCCCATGGCAACACCGGCCACATTGGCGTCCACTTTTGCGTTACCACCTGCAGTAGAGGCGGTGTGAGTACCGTGACCGCCGTTATCACGTGGCGATACATAGTCACTCCAGTGTGGCGAATACAACCCCTGTGCAATGAGGCTGCGGTAGGTGGCATCAAAATACTGGGCACCGATCAGTTTGTTATTACAGTTACTTAAGCTAAAGCCTTCGCCTGCCTGACAACTTCCCTTCCATTTGGCTGGCGCCGGGCCATAGGCTTCGCTGCCTTCGCCGGAGAAAGTGGCAACACCGTTTTCATCAACACGGTCGGCAAAAGCCGGGTTTTCCGGCCATACACCACTGTCTATCACACCAATAATCACATCTTCACCGGCAGCGCCCTGACCACCGGCTTTTGCCCAAATACCGTCAGGAATATCCAGTTTCAGAAAACCTGGTGTGTAGTTGGTGGTAGGTTCCTGTGGCTGGTCGACACGGATAGCTGCCACTGCACTGTTTTTCTTCAGTGCCCGCACTTCGTCGTCAGTTAACATCGCCGAAAAACCATTAAACACCAGGCGGTATTGATGGGAAGGCTGAACTTCCGGTAGCAGCTCCAGCACCTGCGCCTGCTGTTCAGCAAGATATGACTGATAGGTCTGAACCTGAGGCTGTTCCACATTCAGTCGCTGCCCGGCTGCCGGTTTTGTGGCTTTTAAACCGTTAATACCACCGGTATAAGACGCGACCGGCGCAGCCGAAAGCTGAACTATATAAGGCCGACGTACTTCATTGCTCTGTGCCGCCAGTGCCGAATTGGTTGCCAGCACAGTCAGCATCGCCAGCGAAATTTGAGATAATTTCATAAAAAAGCCCCTGTTATGCTGCTTGTTGTTGACGGCGACGGCGCAGAGCCAGGCCAGCCAGTGCAAAAGAAAAAACTGCGATACTTGCAGGTTCAGGCACATCAACACTCAGGTTATCAATGGCAAAACTGCCTTTTTTTGCAGCTTCACGAACACAGGCACCATCCACATCATATAAACAGGCATTAAAGCTGATAGTGCTGAAACGTTGACCGCCCAGCAGGCTGTCAATATCATCCCAGCGGGCAAACTGATGATCCCCCTGTGCATCACGCAACGGGAACTCTTTCATCAGTTGCACAAAAGAACCGTCAAAACGACTGGCGGTCAACACCATTTTACCGGCAGCATAACTGCCAAGTCCGGCCAGAGTTTCGACAAAACCAAAATCCATACCTAATAAGCGAATACCGTGCAGATTGGCAGGATCTCGCTGACTGATAGTCAGCCAACCATCATTGACACCGGCATAATAGCTGCTGCCGTTGTTGACAGGACATTTCATGCCATAACAGTTGTATGGATCGGCACCATCCACTATTGAACCCACCGAGCCTGTATCCAGACTGCTAAAAGAAAACAGCAGATTTTTGTACGCCAGCAAATCGCCGGCTTCGTAAAGCGCGTCACCATAAGAACTGCCGTATAACCACTCTTGCTCTTCAAAATCTACGTTCATCACGCCGGCCTGCGCCTGGCCTGCGCAGAGCACTGCTGCACCAGCTAAAGACAGAGTTAATTTTTTCAGCGAAGCAACACCGGACAGAGCGCTGCTGCAGACGCTTGCCATATTTAAGTTATTTTTGTTCATAGTTAACCTGGATTATTTAGAGTTATAAGTGAGTCAATTTTTATTTTGCCCGACCAGCAACGCCTTTACATTTGTTACATGGCGGCAAGCAAAAGCAATATCTCTGCCAACATTTTGTTTACACAAAATCATTGTGAAATTCACCCCGCCAGCTGGACTGGTGAGTCACCAACTGAACTCGAGTAAAAAAAGCTGACGAAATGTGTTTTAATTTGTAAATATCAGTTCAAAGCAAAAAGGTGGACAAGTTAAATGTAATTTTTCTTTCAATTCAATTAGATACAAAACACATTTAACGCTAATTGTTGCAAAACCCCCAAGCTGAACGCTGCAATACTGTAAATAATGAAAAACATTTAAATTACATTGTGTAAACCATCCTGACACAACTCGTAAATGCTCTTTAAATTAAAAAATGCCCCGGCATACAGCCTGCAAACAAAGTGGCATGTCACTGATTTCAGACTGCGGTTGATAAAGCGCTGGTGGCCGTCTGCGCTTTCGTTTAAAATACGCGCCCATTTTCCCGAAGGTAGTTTTGTTATGTCACAACCTAAAGTTGGCTTTGTAAGCCTTGGCTGTCCGAAAAATCTGGTCGATTCCGAGCGGATCCTGACACAACTGAAAGTTGAGGGTTATAACATAGTGCCATCGTACGACGACGCCGAGCTGGTGATTGTTAACACCTGTGGTTTTATCGACAGCGCAGTGCAGGAATCCCTGGACACTATCGGTGAAGCTCTCGCTGAAAACGGCAAAGTGATTGTCACCGGCTGCCTCGGCGCCCGTGAAGATGAAATCCGTCAGGTGCACCCCAATGTACTGGGTATCACTGGCCCACATGCTTATGAAAACGTGCTGGATCAGGTGCATCAGTTTGTACCAAAACCAAAATACGACCCGTTTTTACAGTTGGTGCCGGACACAGGCGTGAAGTTAACGCCAAAACATTATGCTTATTTAAAAATTTCAGAAGGTTGTAACCACCGTTGTACTTTCTGCATTATCCCGTCAATGCGCGGTGATTTGGTCAGCCGCCCTATTGGCGAAGTGCTGGACGAAGCGGCCCGTTTACAAAAAGCCGGCGTGAAAGAACTGCTGGTGATTTCACAGGACACCAGCGCTTATGGTGTCGATGTTAAACACCGCACCGGTTTCTGGAATGGTCAGCCGGTCAAAACCTCAATGCAGGCTTTGTGTGAAGCGCTGGCGGAACTCGGCATTTGGGTACGTTTACACTATGTCTACCCTTACCCGCATGTGGATGATGTGATCCCATTAATGGCAGAAGGTAAGTTATTGCCATATCTGGATATTCCGTTCCAGCACGCCAGCCCGCGCATTCTGAAATTAATGAAACGACCAGGTCAGGCCGAGCGCACCTTAGAGCGTATTAAAAAATGGCGTGCCATTTGTCCGGATCTAACCATCCGCTCTACTTTTATTGTCGGTTTCCCGGGTGAAACAGAAGAAGAATTCCAGGAATTATTAAACTTCCTGGAAGAAGCGCAGCTGGACCGTGTTGGCTGTTTTAAATACAGCCCGGTTGAAGGTGCCAAGGCCAACGAGTTACCGGATCCGGTGCCGGAAGAAATCAAAGAAGAACGTTATCACCGTTTTATGGCCACTCAGCAAAAAATCAGTGCTGCACGGTTACAAGCCAAAGTGGGCCGCGTGATTGATGTGCTGATTGACGAAGTGGATGATGAAGGTGCCATTGGCCGCAGTTTTGCCGACGCGCCGGAAATTGACGGTGCTGTGTACCTCAATGGTCTGATGGATGTGAAACCCGGTGATGTGATTAAAGCCGTGGTGGAAGCCGCTGACGAATATGATTTATGGGCCAGCCGTGTGAACTAAAGCACCAGCTGCTGCATAAAAAAACACCGCCTTGTGCGGTGTTTTTTTATGCATCTTTCACGCAGCAAGCACTGCTACAAACATGAATCTTTGTCATGCTGTTGTTTAGCACCAAAGCCTTGCATCTGGCTTAACAGCTCAGCAATATCATCGTCATCCAGCGCCACTTTATGAAAGTGCTCGATCAGAGCATCCATGCCATAACCTTGTTGCTGATAACGACGTGCAGTTTCCAGGTGAACTTGTTTTACAAAATCTGAAGTCATCATAAGTCCCCGCTCTGTTGGCTGGTTGGTGAAAATTCAAACAGTAGCCTCTGGTAATTTTGCTGAATTTTCAAGCACCATTCACCGCAAATGTTTTAACTGAATGTTTTTACAACAGATCTATTTTGGAACTTCATCACCCGCTAATGCGGGCAAAAAAATCTCATAGTCAGCAGCAGACTTCATATAACCCGGGACCTGATGCGCCACTAATTGCGGCTGGCTAACGGCAGACTCTAAGATTAACTTATTGTATAAACTGGCGTTTTCATCCTTTAAATAAGTTTCAACGTCAAACCAGCGCACGTCAGCGATTTCATTGGCGGCCGGAGTTAATGCTGTGGTTGTGGCAAATAACTGACAAACAATATAAAGGTTGGATGCCCCAAATTGCCCCTGATGGTGATGGCGCATGCCAAGCACAGAATGAAAGCTGGCGACAACGCCGGTTTCTTCCAGCACTTCACGCACCACAGCACTAGCCAGATGCTCTTTTGGCTCCACCATGCCACCTGGCAGCTTAAAATAACCCGGTTTTTGTCCGGCCAAAGGAAGTTCTTTGACCATCAGTACCTGACCTGATGGCGACCAAACCAGCGCACCAACACCAATACTGTGGGTGGCCGCCAGAGGTAAATAACTGTCGGTTTTGAGTTTTCGCACCAGCATCAGGGTGTCCGCCTGACAGTGATGGTAAGAAAAGCCCTGTGCCAGAGCCTCGGCAATCAAAGTGGCACAAGCAGCGTTTAGCTCCAGCCAAATCAGTTGATACTGCAGCTGCCAGCTTTGAATACTGCTGGCAAGCTGGCTGCGAAATATCTCTGGCGGCAAAGGCTCACCGGCCACCAGCAATTGCTCAGGCCCGATATAACAACCGCCATAGGGATTAACTACAGCTTTAAACATCACAAGCTCCTTACAATTTAGCGGGAACTGCATAGAACTGCATAGAACTGCATAGTACAGCTGTCCGAGCGCCGGGCCCCAAATCAGCAAACATCAACGGCAGACAAATCCGGCATAAATAGCCGGTGGCAAATGACGACTCACAGCGAAAAAGAAAGCCAAAACCCGGAAGTTTTGGCCATATCTTTATCGATAAATCAGTGCAGCAACTTTGTATCTAGCGAAACAGCACTTTTTCCTTTTGAAACCAGGACACGCAAAAAGCAATGGCGGCAGCAGCGATTAACAAGGTTGACCCCAGCACAGCGGCCAATAACAGATAATCGATAGTACCTTTGACCAGCTCTTTAATAGACAAAGCCACATTAAGCACTGGCACCATAGCGGTTTTCCAGTTCAGCTCCACACCTGGCAAAATAGCCACTACCAGCGGCATAAATACCACCATAGTGACTGGACCAATATAATTTTGTGCTTCTTTATAACTGCGGGCGTAAATCGACAAACTCAGCAATAACGCGGCAAATATGGCCGACAACGGCAGTAACAGCGCCAGAATCAATGTTAAATCAATAAAACCTAAGGTTTCCATCGTTTTGGCAACCACATCCACACCGGCCATAGAGCCTATCAGATAACCCCAGCCGCCAAAACTTATTACCGTCAGTGCAGCCGAGACCAACCCTGTGGTCAGCACTGTTAAAAACTTACCCAGCACTATCGCACTGCGGCTGATCGGACAAATGAGCAAAGTTTCTAAAGTGCCCCGCTCTTTTTCACCGGCACCAATATCCATGGCCGGATAAGACGCGCCAGCCAGCACCAGCGGCACCAGTAAATAAGCGATAAAACCACCTATTTTTTCGCCAATATTTTCCCGGCTTTCGGCTGTGTTGATGCGCTCAACGGTCACAGGCTCCAGCACTGCGGCAACTTTATCAGAGCTCACCCCTAAACCGGCCAGTTTGTCCTGTTGCAGTTTTTTACTGAAGGTTTTGAGCAAGTCGTTAAAATGTTTGGATATCATATCCAACTGCGACGAACTATTGTGAATAAGCTGCCATTTGCTTTGATTTAAATTCTCCGCACTGACATCAAAATCAGCAGGGATCACAATAGCCACATCAAATTTATCATCGCGGATGGCCTGCTTTAAATCTTCAGCTGCGGTGAGTTCAGTCTCCACTTTTTTAAAGTTTTTATGGTAAAACAATGCGTCTGCAAAAGCCGGCGCCCGCTCTGCGTTGATAATCACATAACGGTGCTCTTCAGCTTCAGCCTGGCGACTGACGTTACTCATCACCAGCCCCATCAGGCCAAATAACAAAGGGAAAATCAGCAGCGGCAATAACACCACAAACATCAGTGTTTTTTTATCACGCATCAGCTCTAATAATTCTTTTTGATACACCTGCCACATTTACACAACCTCCTTGTTCAGCACCTGCAAAAACGCTTGTCTTAAATCTGCTGTCGGCGACAACTGGCGGAATTCTTCCAGACTGCCATTAAAGGCACTGATACCGGCGTTAATGACCACCACTTTGTCACAAAGCGCTGCAACCTCATCTAAATGGTGGGTAGAAAAAATCACCGGAGTGCCCTGCTGTTTTAATGAACGGATAAAATCCAGTACCGTTTGTACCGTCATAATATCCAGGCCAGTGGTCGGTTCATCCAGCACCACCACTTTCGGTGAATGCACCACAGCACGGGCGATAGCGGTTTTTTGTTTCATACCGGTCGACATATTATCAGCCCGCCGGTTGGCAAACTCATGCATTTGCAGCAGGCTGAACAGCTCATCAATACGCTCGTTCAGCGCGTTTTCGCTCATACCATGTAAACGGCCAAAATAAGCCACGTTTTCCCGCGCCGTTAACCGGCCATATAAACCAGTGCTGCTGGATAAAAATCCAATACGTTTGCGCGCCTGTAACGGCTTTTTGATGACATCCTGACCGTCAATCAGCACTGAGCCGCTGTCTGGTTGTAATGCCGTTGATAACAAACGTAAAGTGGTGGTTTTGCCGGCGCCATTTGGCCCCAGCAGCGCCAGTACTTCACCGGCACCGCAGGAAAAACTAACTTCCCGCACCGAATGAAACCTGTCTCCACCATACCGCACATCGTTTTTTTCACTGTCCGACAGCTTATTGTTTTTGCTAATCGCAAAGGCCTTGGCCAGCTGATTAATTTGTATCATTTGCATTCCCTGAACATGACTTGGATTATTTTGTTATCGTTCTTTTGGGCCGAAAATAACTGACATCCTGATAAAACTCCGGCGCCTGATTGGCCGCATACCAGTGCGGAATACCGAGCAGCGGCAGCGGTGTCAGCTGATGCTGTTGTTGTAAAATGTCGTTGTTAGCAATTTGTTGCTCTAGTGCAGTATCTATGAAATCAATACGTTGGCGCAACGGCCAGCGGAAAAAATCTTCACTGACTTCAATAGCCAGCATTTTTCCGGTGAGGCCGATAAAAGGTCGGGTGGCCATCTCATAATTGGCATGGCCAAACATCATCGCACCAACCGAAGCCGCCGCCTGTAGCGCGGACCGCTCCGCCTTGGGAGTTTTTGCGCTGGCTGTATTGTTTTGCCACAAGGCACGCTGCGCCACAAAGGCCTGCTGCCATTGATGCTGGCGCAAAGCTTCTATCACGCTTTCGGCGTTTTCTTGATACAACACCAGCACGCCACACTCATCAAATAACGTCAGTTTATTGCGGAGTTTGCTGCGTTCTTTCAAGCCGTATAACGCAATTTCAGCCATATGCAGCTGGTTGAGCAATGTTTTTGATTTAGGGAACAAACACCAAATCAAAGCGCCGAAAAAGTCATGCCAGTTGTTCAGCCTGGCAGGAATTTCGCGACGCTGAAAAATAAACTCTTCGTAATAACGGCCATCTTGCTCCAGCAGCACAGTGTCAACAAAACGTACTTGCGCGCCTTGGGGCAGGAATTCATTTAAGGCGTCAGGAGATGGAAAGTCAGTCAGTGTCTGCAGATTAAATAGCTGCGCCAATTCGGTAAAAATTGGATTCTGTTGCCACAACTGGCTGTCCCAGCAAAGTGGCGGCGAAAATCTTTGGGTTTTATCTGTTACCGACAATTGCCTGGAGTTGATGCCTGTATTCATAAGGGCGCTCCAGAGCGCCTGAACCGGCACGAAGCCGCAAACATCTGAGTGAAAGCCTGAAAACTTCCGGCCACACTTACCTTTGAAATTTGACAAAAAGCGCTTGCAATTTTTCTGGTTGCTGGCACAGTCAGGTGAGTACGTCTGAACGTACATACTGCCAAATGAAATGTAATTTTTCGGATTAAATCTAACGGAGTTTTTATCATGTGTTCGATATTCGGGGTGCTTGACATCAAGACTGATGTTAAAGCCTTGCGCCAGCAGGCGCTACAGTTATCTAAGTTGTTACGTCATCGTGGTCCGGACTGGTCTGGAGTCTGGAATGACAATAATGCCATCCTCGTGCACGAGCGTCTGGCCATTGTAGATACTGAAAATGGCGCGCAACCTCTGATTAATCCGAATCGAAATCACATTCTGGCAGTGAATGGTGAGATTTATAATCACAAAAATTTAGAGAAAAATTTAACGGTCGACTACGAGTTTCAGACCAAATCTGACTGTGAAGTGATTTTGCCTTTATACCTTGAGCACGGTGCCGGTTTTATCGACCAGCTGCAGGGCATGTTTGCCTTTATTCTGTACGACGCTGAGCAGCAACGTTATTTAATTGCCCGCGACCATATCGGCATTATCCCGCTGTATTACGGTTATGACGAACATGGTCAGTTGTATGTCGCATCAGAATTAAAAGCTTTGGTGCCTGTGTGTAAACAAATGCAGGAATTCCCGCCAGGGCATTATTTCGACAGCAAAATTGGCAAGTTAGAAAAATATTATGCCCGCGACTGGCAAAGTTATGACGCTGTGAAAAACAACCCGGCTGATTTGGCTGAATTACGTGCTGCGTTAGAACAATCGGTCAAAAGCCATTTAATGTCAGACGTGCCTTATGGTGTGTTGTTATCCGGTGGTCTGGATTCGTCACTGATTTCGGCCATTACCCAGCAGTTTGCGCGTAATCGCGTAGAAGATGACGGCAAATCTGAAGCCTGGTGGCCACGCCTGCACTCTTTTGCTGTGGGTCTTGCCGGTTCACCGGACTTAAAAGCAGCCCGCACTGTGGCCGACGCTATTGGCACAGTGCACCATGAAGTACATTTTACCGTGCAGGAAGGCATCGATGCTTTACGTGACGTGGTGTATTTCCTGGAAACTTATGATGTGACCACCATCCGCGCCTCAACCCCCATGTACTTAATGGCCCGTAAAATTAAAGCCATGGGTATTAAAATGGTGCTGTCGGGTGAAGGTTCAGATGAGCTCTTTGGTGGTTATTTATATTTCCATAAAGCGCCTAATGCCAAAGAGTTCCACGAAGAAACCTTACGTAAACTCGACCGGCTGCATATGTTTGACTGCAACAGAGCCAACAAAGCCATGTCGGCCTGGGGTATTGAAGCCCGGGTACCATTTTTGGACAAACACTTTATGGATGTGGCGATGCGCCTGAATCCTGAAGCCAAAATGTGTGGCAAAGGCAAAATGGAAAAACACATTCTGCGTCAGGCCTTTGATGGTTTATTGCCCCACGAAATTTTATGGCGGCAAAAAGAGCAATTCTCAGACGGCGTAGGTTACAGCTGGATTGACAGCTTAAAAGCCTTTGCCGAAAAAGAAGTGACAGATCAACAAATGGCCACAGCCAACTTCCGCTTCCCGGTCAATACACCGGACAGCAAAGAAGGGTATTTGTACCGCACTATTTTTGAAGAGCATTTCCCACACAGCGGCGCTATTTCCTGTGTGCCTGGTGGTAAATCCGTGGCCTGCTCTACCCCTGAAGCCCTGGCCTGGGATGCCAAAATGGCCGAAATGACCGATCCTTCAGGCCGTGCTGTGCGTGATGTGCATGAACAAGGGTATTAATCTGTCTGGTTAACAACGCAAAGCCCGCTTACTGCGGGCTTTTTTGTCGCTGGATTTTGGTAATCTGCCGTTGTCACGCGCTCAAACTTCAACAACAAAAACAGCACCAGGCCCGAGCGACAAGCCGAAAAACCTGAATCGGCAATTGGTGTTATCACTTTGACTATTGCGCGGCGCGGGTATGCCGCTTGCGCTTTTTCTGGTAGATTAGCGCCTTAGGTCCCGACATCATCATAATCTACGTCGAAGTAGCTAAGGCTTGCGAAAACAAGATGAAACTGAATATTTGTTGTTGGTTGCTGGCGTCTTCTATGCTGGCTCCTGTGGTTGCCGTTGCAGAACAAGCATTAACCGGACAATGGATCCGCGATATGCAGCAGCAAACCTTAACAGATCCACAAACATCAGGCCTGACCTGGCGCCATAATGAACTGATTAGTTTAGGTGATCAAAGTGCCAATCCGGCTTACCGGATGAAGTTGTTCCGCATCAATGCCAAAACTGCCGCTTTTAATCACGAACCTGTGCCTATCACTATTTCTGACAAAGTGCGCAACAGCTGTTTTGGCGACTATCTGGTGAATTCACCGGACTTAGAAGCGCTCACCTGGGACAGAATTGACGACAAAACGCTGATCACTGTGACCGAAGATGCCAGCCGCGCACAATTAAGCCCGGCTTGTGGTCGCAAATATGCGCAGACCAACTCCACCACATACCCGACTTTATTGTTAAAAATCAGTCTGAATGAAGATTTTACCAAGGCTGAAATCACGGCAGTGAGACCTGTACAATTCCCGCAGGAAGCGCAGGTGGGCAATTTACCGAACGACGGTATTGAAGGTCTGGCGGTTGATGATCATCAGAATTTATATCTGGCGCTGGAGAAAAACAGTGCCACTAAACCTGCCATTTTTAAAACCCGGTTAACCGCGGATTTTTGGGCCAAAGATAACTTTGTCAAAGTGATTGACGCCAATCTGACGCTGCCGCCGCTAAACAACAAAGGCCATCCTATTAATGGCATCGACTTTTTACCAAGTCCGGTACCCGGCCATCCGGGTTATCTGGTTGCTGTTGCCCGTAACGACGATCAGCTGTGGATTTTTGATTTAACCAACAGAGTCATGCCTTATGTACAGCCTCTGAGTTTTTATGTCGCCACCGACCAATCCGGCCTTTGCCCTGTGTATGAAAAAATGGTGCAAACCGCACTTGAGGGTGTGGCAGTCAAAGACGGCCGGGTGTATCTGGTGAACGATCCCTGGAAACAACATTATCCGGATAATATTCAGTGTGATGTGAATGCCGCTTATTTCCAGAATATGTCGCCGCTGTTGTTCCAGCTGGAAGTAGATCCCCGTTGGTTTACGCTGGCCAGGCCAAAGCTGCAAACCACAGTGCCAGGCATCAGTGCCATGGCACAAATTGATGCTGACCGTTATTTATTGGTGCAGGATAAAAAAATTGACCAAAGTGGCGACCGGCTGGGTGTGCTGCAATTATCCGCCACTGGCCAGCCATCATATCAGTCGGTTTTTGTCACCGGCTGGCCCAATAACCAGCCAGCCAGCGATTTGGAATCTGCCTGTGCCCTGCCCGGCCGGCCCAATGAATTTTTAATAGGTGAAAGTGGCAGCTGGCACGGTGAGTTTGGCCGGTTGTTTCATATCCGTTTATACCAGGGGTATGCCAATGTGCTGGCTTCTTTCCCCTTGCCGATAGAACAGGACAATAATGCTGATCAGGCTGGTGATAACTTTGAAGGTCTGGTTTGTGTCAGCAAAGCGCCAAACCGTTATTTGTTATTGCTGGGTGAGCGCGGAGGAAAAGGCAAGGCCGGCAGTTTAGTCTGGGGTGAGTTTGATTTGGCGGCCGGTGCCATTCACTGGCAACCAGGCCGTATTGCGGTGCAGGCACCACAACCTGAAAAAGCTGAGCCACAACAGAGGGACATCGCGGATTTATATCTGGAGTCCAACGTGCTGTGGGCCAGTGCAGTAAGGGAAGTCGGCAATGGCGGGCCTTTTAGCTCTTTTATTTATCAGGTTGCATTGATTGACCCCCAAGCGGCCAGCCCGGTGAATTTGATTGGCAGCAGCAAAATTTATTGGCAAATCGATGGTTTTAAAGTGGAAGGTCTGGCAGCACCAAGCCCGCAGTTGCCTGGTTCCAGCCTGGCCATAGGCACAGAGGATGAATGGTTACATGGTCAGTGGCGCGCATTATTCCCGCCTGTTGGCCAGTCAGCGGCTATTCCTTCACTGACCCCTGCAGCCCCGGGGCAGGTAAATTCTTCGTCAGTAAACCAGGCGCCAGTAACGGATAAACCAAAATCATGACCACATCACATCACAATACTGCTCACAACAATACTGCACAGCCGCAAGGCGCTGCGACAACCGCAGTTGGCGCAGCAAAAGCGGCACAGCCGAAAAATCCGTTACATGGTTTTACCCTGGAGCAAATTTTAAATCTGTTGCTGGCGCATTATGGTGGTTATCCGGCTTTGGCCCGGCAAGTGAAGCTGAAATGTTTTAGCGAAAACCCCAGTTTAAAATCCAGTTTGAATTTTTTACGTAAAACAACCTGGGCTCGTACTGAAGTAGAGCAGCTATTTATTCGTTTAGGCTTGTATCAACACAAGTCATAAAGTCAGCGCACCTGCGCCCCATGTTCGTGTGAACAGACAGCGCATGCCAAACTAAAGGAAAATCCAATGCAAATGATTAAAACCCGTGCCGCCGTTGCCTGGGGACCAGGCCAGCCACTGAAAATTGAAGAAGTGGAATTAATGCCTCCACAAAAAGGCGAAGTATTAGTGAAGTTGGTGGCCACCGGTGTATGCCATACGGACGCTTACACATTGTCCGGCGCCGACTCTGAAGGCAAATTCCCTTGCATTCTGGGCCATGAAGGTGCTGGCGTTGTTCAGGCTGTTGGCGAAGGCGTCACCAGCGTTGCTGTTGGTGATCATGTGATTCCCCTATACACACCAGAGTGTGGCAAATGTAAGTTTTGTTTAAGTGGCAAAACCAATTTATGTCAGGCCATTCGCTCTACTCAGGGCCAGGGTTTAATGCCAGATGGCACCACCCGCTTCTCCAAAGACGGTCAGCCAATTTATCACTATATGGGCACTTCAACTTTCAGCGAATATACGGTGCTGCCGGAAATAGCGCTGGCCAAAATTAACAAAGAAGCCCCTTTGGAAAAAGTCTGTTTATTAGGTTGTGGTGTCACCACCGGTATGGGCGCGGTAATGAATACCGCCAAAGTGAAAGAAGGCGACACTGTTGCCGTATTTGGTTTGGGTGGTATTGGTTTATCGGCCATTATCGGCGCTGTGATGGCCAAAGCCAGCCGTATTATTGCCATTGATATTAACGAAGCCAAGTTTGATATTGCGCTGAAACTCGGTGCTACTGATGTGATTAACCCACAAAAATTCGACAAGCCGATTCAGGATGTGATTGTGGAAATGACCGATGGTGGTGTCGACTTTAGCTTTGAATGTATTGGCAATGTCAATGTAATGCGCTCAGCTTTAGAGTGTTGCCATAAAGGCTGGGGGGAATCGGTGATTGTTGGGGTAGCCCCAAGCGGCGCTGAAATTTCCACCCGCCCTTTCCAGCTGGTGACAGGCCGCGTATGGCGTGGCACAGCTTTTGGTGGCGTGAAGGGCCGCACTGAGCTGCCGGATTATGTGGAGCGTTATTTAAAAGGTGAGTTTGAACTCGATACTTTTATTACCCACACCATGCCGCTGGAGCGCATTAACGAAGCTTTTGATTTAATGCACGAAGGTAAATCGATTCGTACCGTTATTCATTATTAATCATCACTGCACCAACGACGCAGCCTTGATAACGGATACAGAATAAAGATGCCAAAAGGCCAGTCTAGCTGGCCTTTTTTATCAGAAAGAGTTTCAAAAAGGCCAGCTTTATCAGCGGTATTTTACCAAGCGGCTTATTAGCAAAAACACAAAACGGAGCAACACATGAGTTTACAACTGGTCTCCAGTCAGCGTTGTTTTGGCGGTTTACAACAGCGTTATAACCACGTCTCTAAAGTGCTGAATTGCACTATGCAGTTTTCGGTATTTTTACCACCACAAGCAGAGCAAAACAAAGTACCGGCTTTGTATTGGTTGTCGGGCCTCACCTGCACCGATGAAAATTTTTCCAGTAAAGCCGGCGCGCAGCGTATTGCCGCCGAGCTTGGTGTCGCCCTGATTATTCCCGATACCAGCCCAAGGGGTGAAGCTGTTGCAGACGCACCGGATGGCGCTTACGACTTAGGTTTAGGCGCAGGTTTTTATGTGAATGCAACCCAACAGCCCTGGGCCAGCCATTACCGGATGGATGATTATATTCAGCAGGAATTACCGGCGCTGATTGAAGCTAACCTGCCTGTTACCGCCAAAAAAGCCATCAGCGGCCATTCGATGGGCGGCCACGGCGCTTTGGTACTGGCACTGCGGGCGCCGCAAAATTATGTGTCGGTATCGGCTTTTGCACCTATCTGTAGCCCAACCCGGTGTGACTGGGGCCAAAAAGCTTTTACCGCCTATTTAGGTGCTGATGAAAGCAGCTGGGCACCTTATGACGCCAGCCTGCTTTTGGCCAAAACCGGCAGCCAGCTGCCGATATTAGTCAGCCAGGGCGGCGACGACCAGTTTTTAGTCAATCAGCTAAAACCTGAGCTATTACAACAAGCAGCTGTGGCCAGCAATACAAAGCTGATTTATGAGTTACAGCCAGGCTACGACCATAGTTATTATTTTATTGCGACCTTTATTGAACAACATTTAAGGTTTCATGCGGGGTATTTAAAGGCTTAAAGTGGCAGTATCCTGTTTCATTACGGATTGAAAAAAATATTTTCAGTATAAATACCATCTACATAAACCACCTTCAAAAGAAGGTGGTTATCTTTCATTCAACCAAAGCGCCTTTAGCTATCTCTCATAAAATCCATTGGTGTATTTAATGGTTAAACGACCATTAATAATTAAGTCTTTCCAGCCAGCTGTACGGCTTTCAGCAAAACAAACAACATTGTTTATCTTGGATAAATCATGAACAATCATGCCGTTCTTTTTTAAACGAACAAACTCAGATTCTTTTTCAGCATAAAACTTAATAGAGCACCAGTTTTTCATACCGCAAAAATCGAATGACTGAAGTAAATAAAAATACTCCGGTTGACCATCCTCATTCAGATCATGGGCCACAGAATAAAGCACCAAACCATCTTTTTCAGTAATTTTTTTCTGCCAGCAGGAAATCCTGAACTTTATTGCTCTGTAAACCCTCAACAAAATTCAGGCATTTTAAATCTTCGGCCAGTGAACTGCCGGAAATCATCAACAATACAAAACATCATATTTCACTACTAAACAAAACCACAAAGAAAACCAATTATAAATAACTACTTCAGATTACCACCCTATGCATTTTTACGTATTGAAATAACAAACCAAATAAAAAAGAATACCAGCAAGAACTGTATGAAATATCTGATACTGTTATATTTCTTCAAAAAACTCATGTGTTTTTCATAAGATTTCCTGTAATCCAGGATTACTTTGCCACCAACAATTTCAAGGTGTGCGATGGCCGGATAGGTATCTTTCCTATATTTCATTCCAGGCCTGACCATAATAATAGCTTCACGCCCAAGGATATCCCAAGCGCCATCAAAAGCGTTTGCACGTAGATGTGTAGAAAGTTTTATTTTTTTATTGTTATATAACACTTCAATTCGCCCATTTGTACTTCTGCCCTTGGTTTGGGGATCAACTGACACAATCACCACCTTTCGCGTGATCATATCTTCAACGGGTGGATATGCTGATTTTGAATCAGCATATAAAAAGAATAAGACGAGAAGTAATAAAATATTTATCAACATCAATGTTGCTTGCTTAAGATTCATCGCCACCTCTCCATAACCGCTTTTTTATCCATCGCCTTTACGATAAAAATTTAATCAAACATACTTTACTGAATTAAGCTAACTTTACATGTCGCCAACCACTCGCAACCTAAGATGCACAATATCTGTAGTTCCGATTGTGTAACTTCGCTTTATAACCCGGGCTTTTAGCGGCATTTACCTGAAATATATCCTGAAGATCAGTAGATTGAGGGGAGAACTCCCATAGCAAAACACTGGGAAAGGCTGCAACCTGACGCATCCTTGCTGCAATAGCCAAACACGAATGGCCAAACACTGCACGCCAACTGCAAATGGCGATAACCCTGACATGATTTCCCTTTGTCGGTACTAAAACGCGCTGCATCTTATCATTATGTACTTTCACATAAAAGTGAAAAAAATCACAGCCTGACTACTTTTAAATAACAAAAACGGCATTTTAAACATCCTCTGTAAACAGAAAAAAGCCAAACGATTGACGGGAAAACTATTTATAAAATTTATTGCTGGAAATTTTGCGACCAAAAGGAAAGTGTAAGGCTGGGTTTCAGCAATGAAATGTGTTGCAAACTGCAGCGCATATAAAGCCGCTGGCAAATATAAACATTCTTTCGCTGATTGTTTTGCACAGATCCTAATACAAGATTATTGCCCGGCGCTTAGCGTCGGGCATATCTGCCGATGAAGTTTAAAACCTCGATCGCACCAAAAACTCAAACTCATCAGCCGGTAAGGGTTTGCTGCAATAATACCCCTGATAAAAATCACAACCATGGGCGCGTAAAAAGGCCAGCTGTTCCGCCTCTTCGACACCTTCGGCCAGTGTTTTAAGTTTGAGTACCCGCGCCATCGAAATAATAGCGCTGACAATTTCATTGCTGTCGTTATCAAGCGGCACGTCATCGATAAAACTTTTATCAATTTTTAACACGTCCAACTGATATTTTTTTAGATAGGAAAAGGATGAATAGCCTGTACCAAAATCGTCGATGGCCAGGGCTATACCCAGCTGATGTAAGGTATTTAAGGTATCAAAAGCGCTGCTTTCATTGGCCATAATGGCACTTTCGGTCAGCTCCAGCTCCAGCAGATGCGGCGGGAAACCGGTTTCGTCGAGAATTTGTTTGACTGTTGCGGCAATATCACCGTGGGAAAACTGGTGCGACGATAAATTGACCGCCAGTTTTAACTCTGGCAATCCTGCGGCCAGCCAGGCCGCGCCCTGGGCGCAGGTTTGCCTGAGGACCTCTTCACCAATAGCGCCAATCAGGCCAGTGTCTTCAGCAATAGGAATAAACACACCGGGCGGTACTAACGTTGGCCCTTCGCCTGTGCCGTTGTCGGGGTCTAACCAACGCACCAAAGCTTCGGCCCCCACTATAGCGCCACTTTGCACGTCGGTTTGCGGCTGGAAATACACCACAAACTGCTGCTCTGCCAGCGCATTACGTAGCTTGGATTCCATTTCAATGCGGGTGCGAGCATATTGGGTTAAGTCATCGGAATAATAAGCAAAACGGCCACGGCCCTGCTCTTTGGCCCGGTACAGCGCCGCATCGGCGTTTTGCAATAACATGGCACCTTCGGCACCGTGCTTTGGAAACAGCGCAATGCCAACGCTGATACCAATGCGCACTTCGGTATTATTCGATAACAACAGCGGCTGATTCAGCTCATGAATAATATCGCTTGCCAGACGGCCGGCATCTTCTTCATGCTCCAGTACCGGCAGTAAAATCATAAATTCATCACCGCCGAAGCGCGCCAGAGTATCTTCCGGCCTTAACTTACCGCCAAGGCGCACTGCAACCAGTTTTAGCAACTCATCTCCGGCCGGATGGCCAAAACTGTCGTTAACGTACTTAAACCTGTCTAAATCCAGCATCAACAACGCAAAGCCCTGCTGATGCCGGTTGGCGGCGTCTATGGCACCATCAAGCCTGCTTAACATCATCAGCCGGTTGGGCAATCCGGTCAGCACATCGTGGTGCGCAAGATATTCCAGCTCCTGTTGGGAGGCTTTGAGCTGGGTAATATCGGCAAATACCGCTACATAGTTTTTGATCTGCTGCTGATGATCGTAAATAGCGCTGATGCTCAAAAGCTCCGGATAAATTTCGCCATTTTTGCGCCTGTTCCAGATCTCGCCCTGCCAGTGGCCATGCTTTTGCAATTCCTGCCACATCTCCAGATAAAAACGGCTGTCATGACGCCCGGACGCAAACATAGCGGGCGTTTGGCCCAGCACTTCATCCTGCTCATAACCCAGCATATCAAGCAGACTCTGGTTCACCTGCACAATTTTATTATTGGCATCGGTGACCATAATGCCTTCGCGGGTGCTGTCAAATACAGCCGCGGCCTGTTGCAGTGAGTTTTCAAACTGCTGCCTTTTAATGGCGTTGCCTATGGTGTCCGACAATAACTTCAGCGTGTCCAGTTCGCTCTGACTCCACTGGTAATCGGCCTGATGGGTGGTAAAGCCAATAAATCCCCACCAGAGCTCGCCCGACATTACCGGCAAAATAGCCAGCCCCTGCACGCCGTTCTGACTTAACAGCTGTTGTACAGCCGGGCCAAAATCACTGACCGGGCCAGCCAGGATCTCACCTTTTGCCAGTACAGATTTGATATCAACCTGTGCCAGCATGGCTTCGTCCAGATGCACCAAATCGTGTTTCACCTGATGCTGATGTGCGCGCCAAATCGCCAAGCGCCAGGCTTCGGTGCCACTTTGATGATGTTGACACTGATACAAAAATACCGTTCCAACCTGCATATGCTCGGCCAACGCCGGCAGGTTTTGCCGAAACACCGCCAACCAGTCGCTGTGCTGCAAAAACTGCTGGCTGAGCGTAGCCAAAGTTGCCATCAGTTGTGCACGCCGGCGCAGGTGATGTTTATACTGCGCCCGCTCCGTAATATCTTCGATACTGAGCAATAACACCGGCTCAGTCTCGCTGTCAGGCGCCAGCGCATATATAGATAACTCCACCAGCAAAGGTGCTGTGGCAGGTCTTAATAAACTGGCCTGCCAGGTCAGATGAAAATTATCGCGGGGCAAATCATGTAAGGCTTTGGCGAAAACCTGCCAGTTATCCAGCTGCAGTATCTGTCTGAGCGGTAGTTCGGTGAGTTCCTGCTCAGTTTTCAGACTCATTTGTTGTAACCGCAAATTGCTTTGCTGTAGCGTCAGATCGGCAAAACGCACTATCGCCATGCCGACAAAAGGCGAGCTGAAAAAGGCCTTTTGTACATTGTAACGTTCCTGGGTTCTGGCCTGTAAAGTCACCATATAACCCAGCATCTGCTGGCGCCAGTACAATAATAAACTGACCGACAAGATGGTAAAAAGCACCAGGCTCACCATAGAGACCCAGGTAACCAGGGTACGAACCGGCGTCAGTACCGCATCCTCGTTGATACGGGCCTGCAATACCAACTCTTGCCATAAACGCTGCTGCAATACCTGTTTTGGTAAAGGGTCGGCCGGGCTTTGTGCCTGCTGTAGCAAAGCACTGACTTGCACTGAAGCATCAGGCCAGTTTATCAATTCAGGCAAAACAAAATCGTCCAGCCTGCTTTGTAACCTAAGTTGCATATCCGGTAGCTGCGGCCAGTACAACTGCCATAACAAGCGGCAATCACGAAAACTGACCCTGTCGGCACACCAGAGCGCCGGTAACTCAGTGTGGGCCCATTTAGGTGCTGTGATGCTTGGCCCTGCACTTAACAATGCTTTATCGCCGGCATACAACTCAATCTGGCTAAAAGCATGGTTGGCGACCAGCGGTGATAAACGGGCGCTGACGTGGGCCGAAGCAGCACTGACATCATCACTCACTGCATTCACCGCACCTTGCTGCGACTGTGGCATCAGCTGCTTATGTTTTGCCAGTACAGCCAGCTGTTGCGCCAAAGCTAAATCATGACGCAGGCTGTTAATATCAAACTGCCGCTCCTGCAGCCAGCGCTGAAAAAACTGCTGTTTTTGTGCCAGCACCCGCACACTACTATCGCGGCTGGCATTGAGTACCTGTTCACCATATAAATTTTTGACCAGCAACGACAATACCGGGGACGACATCAGGATTAATAACAACAACCATAAAATACGGGAATGGTTCACTTTGGAAAATTTAATCTCCGGTAGCGTAGTTGCTTTGTCCAGGCTGCGCTGCACCAGAAAATATAACAACAGGGAACTCAGGACTATATAAACAAGGCCTTTGGCGACAGAAAACCAAAAAATCTGTTCTGGCGGTAAGCCGGCACTGTCCAGCAGATAATCCGACAGCAGGATCCAGCCCAGCGTAAAAAGTACATAACTGACGATGATCGTCAGCACCGAACGGCGTCGGTTCTGTGGTGAGGCTTGTTCTTCCGAAGCGGGACTCATCAACAAAAAGTTATCCTGTTAGCACTGCAGTTAGTACATGAGCAAAGAGTTAGCAAAACGTAAACCTGAAGCTGATTGCAGCCAGCTTGCTGTCTGATAGCAACAACAGCCGGCTAAATCATAACGTAGTTTTGTACATTTAACATCTAAGTGCATGAAATACTTATAATCTTGAACTACTCCAGCGCCAGACGTTTTTACACTTTAAACTGCCCCACCGTAGTGCCAAGTTCATTAGCAAGGCCCAATAAACTACGGGTACTTTGTGCCACCTCACTGATCGCGCTGCTGTTCTCTTCAGCAGCTGCACTCAAGCAACTGATCCCCCGTGCCAAAGTACTACTGACACTACTTTGCTCTTCTGCAGCAGTGGCGGTTTGTGCCATCAGCTGTTTAAGCTGTAGTAACCGTTGTTCTATATCATCGACCTGCTGCTGCATCGCACCGGCCTGAGCTTTGGTGTGCTCCGCGATTTGCACACAGTCCACACTGTTTTGGCTCAGGTCCTTTGACAGCTGCAACACACCGCCTATCACAGCACTGATATCTTTGGTGGCTAGCTGTACTTTGGCCGCGAGCTGGCGCACTTCATCCGCTACCACCGCAAAACCGCGACCTTGTTCGCCAGCTCTGGCTGCTTCTATGGCGGCATTAAGAGCCAGCAAATTGGTTTGTTCGGCAATGGCTGTGATCACGCCAACCACTGCTGCAATCTGCTGACTGTCTTTATCCAGCTTTAACACACCGTCGCGAATGTGCGAAAAAGCCGACATGGTCTGATCCAGACTGCTACCAACCTGATAAATAGTGGCCGTCAGCTGCGCACCTGACTGCTGGCAGGCATTCACTTCATCAGACGCCCGAATGGTATTGCTGCCAATTTCGGCCGCTGCATAACTCATTTCTTCAATAGCGGTGGCCAGCATTTCGGTTTCGCGGGCCTGCAGCTGCAGGCTACCATCGGCCTGCGTCATGGCCGCTGAATTTTGTGCCGCAGCCATTTCCAGCGCCCGACCCACCCCAACCAGCTGAGCAATCAGTGCACGCAGTTGTTGCTGCATTCTGGATAACCAGCCCATCAGACTGGACTGAGTGGCGCTGCCAAGCGCCATGGTGAGATCACCTTTGGCAATAACGCTGGTCATCAGCACCATATCGGCCGGCTCACCGCCCAGAGGCGCCAAAACAAAACGACTGACCAGCGCTGCAGCCAACAGTGCCAGCACCACAGCCGCCAGCACTATGGTAAGCCCAATCCACAACATACGCTGCGCCGGTGCTGCCACTTCGGCCACATCAATTTCTGCCAGCAATGCCCATTGCAGACCAAATAAAGTGACAGGTGCATAAGCCGACACCACCGGATTTTGATTGTAATCGTTGATATAAAGCAGGCCGCTTTGTCCTTGCAGCGCCGCTTGACTTGCTGCAGTCTGCACACCATTTGCTGCCACTGTGCCGGCAAAAGACGCCAGTACAGTACGATGCACAGGATCAAGAAAAGAGTCTGAGCACATCCGCTCATCGGGCCCAACCAGATAAGTTTCGCCACTTTGCCCCATGCCTTCCCGCACCTGCATCACAGCGTTAATACGGTCAATAGACAATTGCACTGCCACCACCCAGTTGTTGCCATCCTGCACAAAAGGCATCGCCATAAAAGCAGCTGCCTGGCCATTGGAGGGGGCATAAGGCGCAAAGTCCTGCATCTGCAGCTGAGTCACCGGTTCTTTTACGCTGCGATAAAGCTGTGCCAGACCAGAATCCCGATAAGGGCCATGCAACAAATTGGTCTGATAGTCACTTTCGCGGGCCACGCTGTAAACAATGGTGCCTTGGGGGTCAATCAGGAAAATATCGTAAAAACCAAGTTCGCTCGCCATTTTAGTGAGCACCAGATCAAGCGCCTGCTGGTTTTGCCAGCACTGTTTTCAGCTATGGCCCGCACTGCACTGAGCACGTTGGCAAAATCCTGAAATAACGTTTGCACCTGCTGTTTTTTTATTTCACGAACGGCCATCAGCTTGGCCTCGGCCTGATGAAACAGCTCCGCCCTGGCCAGCAGGGTAACAATGAGGGTGGCCAACAACAGCGGGAACAAAGCGGTGGCTAAACTGATCAGTTTAATTTTTTGAGTAAAACGCATGACAAACTCCTTATGTCAGCTGATAGAACCGGGTATAGATGTCTCCAGGCCGGAGACAAGGTGGTGCAGCTAAAGATATATCACCGCCAATCCTTTGCAACACAAGTAAACATCTTTTTGTTTTACTGTGAATTTTCGCCAGTTGTTAAGCAAACTTTTATCATCTTATTGCTACTACAGGCATAAAAAAGCCCGCATAAAGCGGGCTTGATTCAGGCAACAAGGCTTATTTTTTGGCTGTATGTTGTTTCATCCAGGCAAAAACTTCGTTGTACCAGCGCTCGGCGTTGGCCGGTTTTAAGATCCAGTGGTTTTCGTCCGGGAAAATCACCAGTTTAGAGTCGATGCCTTTACGTTGCAGTGTGGTAAAAGCGGCTAACCCTTGGGCATAAGGCACCCGGTAATCTTTTAAACCATGGATCACCAACATTGGCGTTTTCCAGTTATCGACTAAAGCCGCCGGGTTAAACTTGTGATAATCGGCTTCTTTATTCCACACCGGGCCACCCATATCATATTCCGGGAACCACAACTCTTCAGTGCTGCCGTAAAAACTTGGCATATCAAATAAACCAGCATGGTTCACCAGGCATTTAAAGCCGGTTGGCCAGTTGCCGGCAATCCAGTTCATCATATAACCACCGTAAGATGCGCCCAGCGCACAGGCATTGCTGCCATCAAGCCAGCTTTCTTTTTCGGTGATATAAGCCAGTCCTTTTTTCAGGTCTTCCAGTGGTTTGCCACCCCAGTCGCGACTGATGGAGTCAGTAAAGGCCTGACCATAGCCGGTAGAGCCATGGAAATCGATCATCACCACACCATAACCCTGCGCTGCCCAGAGCTGGGCGTTCCAGCGGTAGTTAAACATATTGCCAAAGCTGCTTTGCGGGCCGCCGTGCACAATAAAAGCAATAGGGTATTTTTTGCCTTCCTGATAATTCCAGGGTTTCATCCAGTAACCGTGCACTGTTTCTTCATTGGCACCAGGGAAACTAAACTGCGCAAACTCGCCAAACTGAATGTCTTTCAGATTGTCCGCATTGATGCGGGTTAATGCTTCGGCCTGCCCCGACTCGCCTTTGACCTGATAAATATCCATTGGTGAATTCAGGCTGTGATTGACAAAAATCACTTTGCCAGCGGCCACATTCAGGCTGCCGGCACTGCCGTCACCATACACTTTAGACACATCACCAAAGGCGCTGTTAATGGCAAAAATGCTCTTTTGGCCTACATCCTGCGCTGTCACATATAAAGTGCGGTTATCAGGCCCAAACAGATATTCGTCCACTGATCTGTCCCAGTCCTGCGCCAGCTCTTTGCGCTCACCTGTGACTAAATCCAGCAACATCAAACCAAAACGGTCGGCTTCAAAACCTGGTTTTTTCATCGCCAGATAAGCCATATAACGGCCATCTTTGGAGAACGACGGTTTGGCATCCCAGGCCGGATTATCTTTGGTTAAATTAATTTTTTCGCCGCCGGCAAGAGCCACCTGGAAAATATCAAAGTTGGTGTGCCAGGCCTGATCTTTGGCCGGAATTTTGGCACTAAACACCAGGTTGTTACCGTCCGGCGTAAAAGCAGCCTCTGCAGCGCCTGCCACATCGGTATTCCACTCCGGCATTAAATCGCGGGCATCTGTTACTTTTTTATCGGTTAAATCCGCCACAAAAAAGTGTTGTTTAAATTCATCTTCAAAAGTATCCCAATGCCGAACCATTAATTGGTCATACACCATGGCACTGTCTTTTTTCTCAGCTTTAAGCTTTTGTGCCGTGACAGTGCAGGCGATATCACCACAACCAGGTTTAACATCTAAGGTCAGCACCAGTTTTTTGTTGTCGGAAGACACCAGATAACCTTGTACATCCAGTGGTAAATCAGTGACTTGTTGTGCCTCACCGCCACCCAGTGGCAAACGCCACAGCTGAGTTGTGCCGCTGCGGTCAGTTAAAAAATATAAGCTTGAGTCGTCGCTGCTGAATTTAACCGAATGTTCTCTGCTATCACTTTCGGTCAGGCGTTTGACTTTATTACCGTCGGATAAATCCATCAGGTATAAATCAGCTGTGCTGTCGGCTGGTGCTAAACCACCATTTTTCTGGCCATAGACCAGATAACGGCCGTCTGAGGACAACACCACATCATAAAGTTTATTCAGTTTATTTAAGTGTTCGACGGTTAAAGGCGATTTGGCCTGGGCTGCGCCGCTTAATAATGCAGCGACTAAAATTCCCCATGCTTTCATATGACTATTTCTCCCTGAAACAACGCGCCGGCCCTGACAACGCAGGAGCAGGCGCGCTGAATATCGTTATGCCCCATCAGGCGACGCGCATTGTCACCTCGGGTACTTGTTATGGAACGCGGATTTTTATCTTCAGGCTTTAGCGTCCAGCTCGCCGATCTTCACTTTCCAGATCGCAGGTCCTTGTTTATGCACGTTATTGCCCTGACTGTCAACGGCCACTGTCACCGGCATGTCCACCACATCAAACTCATAAATAGCTTCCATGCCTAAATCGGCAAAAGCCACCACACGGGCTTGTTTGATGGCTTTGGACACCAGATAAGCTGCACCGCCCACCGCCATCAGGTAGACAGCTTTATGCTGGCGAATGCTCTCGACAGTTTCATCACCACGTTCTGATTTACCAATCATGCCAAGCAGACCGGTTTGGCTTAACATCATTTCGGTAAATTTATCCATACGGGTGGCTGTAGTCGGACCTGCAGGCCCCACCACTTCGTCACCAACGGCATCCACAGGGCCAACGTAGTAGATGAATTTATTCTTAAAATCAACGCCTTCTGGCAGCCCTTGGCCGGCTGCCAGCATATCGGCAATACGTTTATGCGCAGCGTCACGACCGGTTAACATTTTGCCAGACAGCAGCACAGTTTCACCGGCTTTCCACTCCAGCACATCAGCTGGTGTCACAGTATTTAAATTCACCCGGCGCACATTGGCACCCAGCTCCCAGGTCACTTCCGGCCAGTCTTCCAATTTAGGTACCGGTAAATGCGCCGGGCCTGAACCGTCTAAATGAAAATGCACATGGCGGGTGGCGGCGCAGTTGGGGATCATCACGACAGGTTTTGACGCTGCGTGTGTTGGCGCTGATTTAATTTTTACGTCAACCACTGTGGTTAAACCACCTAAACCCTGAGCACCAATGCCCAGTTTGTTCACTTTTTCATAAAGCTCTAAACGCAGTTTTTCTTCACCTGTTTCTGCGCCCTTTTCAATCAGCTCCTGAATATCCACAGGCTCCATCAGCGCTTCTTTGGCAAGTACAGCGGCTTTTTCAGCAGTGCCACCAATACCAATGCCCAGCATGCCTGGCGGACACCAGCCGGCGCCCATTTTTGGTAAGGTTTCCAGCACCCACTCCACTACGGAGTCAGAGGGATTTAACATCACCATTTTGGTTTTGTTTTCGCTGCCACCGCCTTTGGCGGCAATCGCCACTTCCACATGATGACCTGGCACCATATTGATATGCACCACAGCTGGTGTGTTGTCTTTGGTGTTTTTCCGTGAACCGGCAGGGTCAGCAACAATAGAGGCACGCAGCGGGTTGATTGGATTCATATAAGCACGGCGGGTACCTTCATCAACCATTTGCTGAATGGTCATATCGGTTTTGTCCCATTTGACGTCCATACCTATATTGACAAAACAGGTGACAATACCAGTGTCCTGACAAATTGGTCTGTGGCCTTCAGCGGACATGCGGGAGTTGATCAGAATTTGGGCAATAGCATCTTTGGCAGCCTGGTTTTGTTCTTTGTGATAGGCCTTTTCCAAAGCCTGGACAAAATCCAGCGGATGATAAAAAGAGATGTATTGCAGTGCATCTTCGATGCTGTCGATAAAATCTTGTTGGCGGATCACGGTCATGCTATGCCCTCGAGTGTCGGTTCATGCTGTAGTGCAAAAAACACCACAACTACAGCTGTTGCAGCTGGTGCCGGTTGCTTGCTCAACCGACCCTTGGCTGTTCTTTTTAAGCAGGGCTGGTATCATAACGCGCATCAAAAGCAGCGGCTAGTCACACTCAGCTCAAAGTAGACGCAAAGTCAGACCAAAATGACTTAAAACCGTCACCTTGGGCAAAACAGCGACAAAAGTCTGTTAAAAGCGCCCACTTTCCCGCTGCACAGCTTTGAATTATTGAGAACCCTGTAGATGTCTGTGTTGTTATTACCCGATGCGCCTGATTCACTGATTGAGCTCTTTACCCCGCTGGCTTCGATGCCTTTTGCCATGCTGCTCGACTCCGCCGCCCAAAACCATATCAACAGCAGATACGACATTCTGGTGGCACAACCTTTGGTCACGTTAGAAGCCAAAGGCCGCCTTTGTACTGTCACAACGCAGGAAAGCTTTTATCAGCAGGACGCCGACCCTTTTGAACTGTTAAAAACCCTACAACAGCAGTATCTGGGGCCTTGCCAAAACACCGAACAGCCACTGCCCTTTACCGGCGGCGCCCTGGGTTATATCGGTTATGATGCTGGCCGGGTGATAGAGCAACTACCTGCTCAAGCCAAAGACGATATTGCATTGCCTGATCTGGTGATGGGTTTATACCCTTGGGCGCTGGTATTGGATAAAGAACAGCAAAAGCTCTGGTACGTCGATTGTCGCGGTGAAGCCGCTAAACACTGGCCTGTGCAAAAAGCCTGGCTGCAAGCGCAACAGCAAAAGTATCTGCAGCAACAACAGCAAAAATTTTTCTTAAGCTCGGCCTGGCAAGCCAATATGGATAAAACACAGTACCAGCAAAAATTTGAGCAAATTCAGGCTTATCTGAAAAGTGGTGATTGTTATCAGATCAATCTGGCCCAGCGTTTTAGCGCTCGTTATCAGGGGGATGAATGGCAGGCTTATCTGAAACTCAGAGCCAGCAATGCCGCACCTTTTTCCGCTTTTATCCGTTTAGCTAAAGGTGCAGTTTTGTCTATTTCGCCTGAGCGTTTTATTGCCCTTGATAATGGCCAGGTAGAAACAAAACCCATTAAAGGCACCAAACCCCGTTTTGCCGATGTCACGCTGGATGCACAGAGCGCCAGCGCCCTGCAGCAATCGGCTAAAGATCGCGCCGAAAACGTGATGATTGTGGATTTACTCAGAAATGATCTTGGTAAAGTGTGTAAGCCAGGTTCAGTTAAAGTGCCTTCCCTTTTTGCCATTGAATCTTTTCCGGCTGTGCATCATCTGGTCAGCACTGTGACTGGCGAATTAAACCCATATCTTGGTGGTGTTGATTTAGTAAAAGCTGCTTTTCCGGGAGGCTCTATTACCGGCGCTCCAAAAATCCGTGCTATGGAAATTATTGAAGAGCTGGAACCGTGCCGGCGCTCAGTGTATTGCGGCAGCATTGTCTATTTCAGCCAGCATGGCCGGATGGACAGCAATATTGCCATCCGTACCCTGCTTTGTGTCGAGGGTCAGATTTATTGCTGGGCCGGCGGCGGTATTGTTGCCGACTCGACTTTTGAAAGTGAATATCAGGAAACCTTTGATAAAGTAGCCAGAATTTTGCCGGTATTAACCGCGCTCTGAGGTGATATGCATTTTGCCGACTTTTATCCCAGGTTTTTGCTGACCAGACAACAAAACCCCGGAGCCAACACTGCAGGCAAAGCCAATGCAGCTGTAATGTTGTTGTTATGGCCTGAGCAGGATGGGCTGAAGTTATTATTAACCCGCCGCGCCCAACATTTACGCCATCACCCGGGCCAAATCAGTTTGCCAGGTGGCAAAATTGAACCTGAAGAGTCCGCCTCTGAGGCCGCGCTTCGTGAAACTGAAGAAGAAGTCGGACTTTGTGCCAGCCATATTCAGCTGCTGGGCTCTTTGCCGCTGATCAACACCAGCACAGGTTTTGTGGTATCACCCTGGCTGGGTTTTATCGCGCAAAAACCGCAGTGGTGCATCAACCCAAATGAAGTCGACAGCCTGATTGAGCTGCCGCTGGCGCTGGCATTGTCACCCCGGCATCGCACCAGCCTCTGGTTTGAACGTAAACAGCAAAAACAGCTGCTGCATTTTATTCCGTACCAGGGTTCACTGATCTGGGGCGCCACAGCAGCCATTTTGCAACAACTGGCCGAACAAACCTCTTGGTAACGCCACTTTGTAAAGAATGCTTTGCGTGCGTTTCTGCTTTCGGTAACTCCATTAAAATAATCAATGTTATTTTCAGCCTTAGCGCCAGCCTTTATGCCTTGTTTCCTAAATAGTATTTTTCCTTGCACACCAAAAGCTAATACACCTGACAGGATCTGAAGCTTAATTTTCCAGGTTTTTGATATTAGAAAAACTAAGGCAAAACAGAAGCAGCACTGACCAGTTACCAGCTCACTTACAGAATCAGATAGCTTGGGCTACAATGGCGCCACAACATTAGTCACAGTAGTAGTATTTTCATGATTATCAGCGCATTTGACATGTTCAGCATCGGCATTGGCCCGTCCAGCTCTCATACCGTTGGGCCTATGCGCGCCGCCAAAATTTTTACCGACAATCTGATTAACGCCAATCTGATTGATAAAGTGACCAGCATTAAAGTGGAGCTGTTTGGCTCTTTAGGTCAAACCGGTATTGGTCACGGTACCGGCAAGGCGGTGATTTTAGGTCTGGCTGGCTTTTTACCTGAGAACTGCGATCCGGATCTGATCCCTGGTTTATTAAAACAAGTGGATGAATCCCAACAAATTTTATTAAACGGTGTCCATGCGGTCAGCTTCCCACGGGAAGGTGCTATTGTGTTTCATCGCCGTAAAACCTTAAAAGAGCACAGCAACGGCATGGAGCTGATTGCTTATGCCGGTAAAGATGTGATCTTCAGCGAAATTTATTTTTCGATTGGTGGTGGTTTTATCGTCAAAGCAGAAGACTTTGATAACGAAAAAAAGGCCGCCAGCCAGTTTGCTGCCGACAATCCGCCGCCATTTCCGTTTAATAGTGGCGCTGAGCTGTTAAAACTGTGCAAAGAGCACGGTTTATCTATTGCAGCGCTGATGATGGAAAACGAAAAAGTACTGCGCTCTGAAGCACAAATTCAGCAAGAGCTTGGCCAGATTTGGCAAACCATGTTCAACTGTGTGCAACGGGGTATGAAAACCGAAGGTATTTTGCCTGGTGGCCTCAAAGTTAAACGCCGTGCCCCTGCCTTACATCGCCGTTTAATGGCGGAAAAGAGCTCAGACCCTTTGCAAGCCATGGACTGGGTGAACTTATTTGCGCTCGCCGTTAATGAAGAAAATGCCGCAGGTGGCCGTGTAGTCACAGCGCCTACCAATGGTGCGGCCGGAATTATTCCGGCAGTGCTGATGTACTACGACAAGTTTATTCAGCCGGTAACACCGGACATCTACACCCGGTATTTGTTAACAGCAGCTGCTATTGGCATTTTATATAAAAAGAATGCGTCTATCTCTGGTGCTGAAGTTGGTTGTCAGGGGGAAGTGGGTGTAGCTTGTTCTATGGCGGCCGGTGCTTTAACCGAAATTCTCGGTGGCTCTGTGGATAATGTGGAAAATGCCGCTGAAATTGGCATGGAGCACAACCTGGGCCTGACCTGCGACCCAGTGGGCGGTTTAGTACAGGTGCCTTGTATTGAACGTAATGCCATGGGGGCGGTAAAAGCCATTAATGCGTCGCGCCTGGCGCTGCGCGGTACGGGCGAGCACAAGGTGTCACTGGATAAAGTGATTAAAACCATGTGGGACACAGGCCGTGATATGCAAAGTAAATACAAAGAAACATCCCGTGGTGGCCTGGCAGTGAACATTATTGAATGTTAATACCTTAAACAGCCAATTTTAAAAAACCGCCGCCAGGCGGTTTTTTTTATTGTATCAGCCCACTGGCCGGCATTTGCCTTTACACAACTTCTCACCCGATGTTGATACTGTTGTTTGATTTCAGCGTCATACACAACAAAAACAAACTGTTTTACCACTGAAGTTTCAGCATACGTTTGCATAGCAACACTGAATTATTTGTATTTTTTTTGGTCACATTTTTGTGCTAGCTTTTAAAAGTTCCGGCACAAGCCGCGGAACACGGGCTTTAGACGTCTCACCAAAAGGAGCAGGAAATGTCGATCAGTAAACAATATCTGAAAACCAAACCAGCATGTAAAGTGACTTTCGTCGTGCCCAAAGAGCAGGCTGCCACCGCAGCTTCGGTGTCCATTTTGGGTGAATTTAATAACTGGCAGGCAACGGCGATGAAAAAGCAAAAAAATGGCGATTTCAGCACCACTTTAACCCTGCCAACGGCGCAGGAATTCCAGTTCCGTTATCTGATAGACAGCGACAACTGGTGTAATGACAGCGAAGCCGATGCTTTTGTGCCTTCGCCGGTTTCTTATGATCAAAACTCTGTCCTGCGTCTGTGACGCAGGACTACTTAACTTGCTATTTAGCTGAATTTTTCCAGCATTAAACAACCTACTGAATAACCAGCACCAAAAGAACACAGCACGGCTTTGTCACCCACCTGCAAACCCAGTTTATTCTGATGAAAGGCAATCACAGAACCGGCAGAGGCGGTGTTGGCGTAGGTATCGAGCACCAGCGGCGCTTCACCAGGCTCAGGCTCTCGGCCCAGAATTTTACGGGCGGCAAAAATATTCATATTAATATTGGCCTGGTGTAACCATAACCTTTTTAAATCTTCAGGTTGCACATGCAGCGCCGCCATCTCGGTTAAAATCACATCCGCCACTATTGGCAATAACTCTTTGAATACTTTACGGCCCTGCTGTTTAAAAAACGGCGTGTCCGGGTCAACTTCCGGATGGCAATGGTCGGTGTAACTCACATCACAACGGATATTATTAGAAAACTCGGTCTTCAGGCGCATGCCAAGGATTTTCCAGGCATTTTTGGCAGTGCAAGTGTCGGTGGCCTCAATAATAGTGGCAGTACAGACATCACCAAAAATAAAATGGCTGTCGCGGCTGGTGTAATTGACCTGAGGTGAGGCAAATTCCGGATTGACCACCAGCACCACTTTGGCTGTGCCACCCCGAATCGCATTCACGGCGTTGCTGATGCCAAAAGTGGCTGAAGAGCAAGCCACATTCATATCAAAAGCATAACCGCTGGCGCCCAGCTGTTGCTGTAATTCGATAGCTAACGCCGGGTAAGCACGCTGAATATTCGAGGCGGCGCAGATAATTAAATCGATATCGGCCGCGGTTTTACCGGCCTGAGCCATGGCTTCGCGGGCGGCAACAATGGCCATTTCCACCATTTCCGGCAGCTGTTCTTCACCCCGTTTCGGAAATACCGGCTGCATCACGTAAGGGTCAAGAATGCCTTCTTTATACAGCACATGGCGTGATTTAATGCCGGATGCTTTTTCGATAAATTCACAGCTGGAATATTCCAGCGCAGCAACTTCGCCTTTGGCTATCGCCTCTGCATTTTCGGTATTAAATAAATCGACATACTGATTAAAACTGGCCACTAACTCTTCGTTACTGATGGTTAACTCTGGGGTAAAGACCCCTGAACCACTGATCACCACATCTTTCATCATTCACTCCGGGGCGCTATCTTGTCTGGGCGCGGCTCTTATGATGGCCGCTGTTTTACATGTCGTACCAGTATAACCGATCCCGCTGGGCGCGGGCTGTCAATTTTTCCGGGCCTTGCTTGGCTCATAGGCGCACAGCGGTGGCCCCGACCGTTAATGATGCAAAGGACGTTTGGGCTGATTTAGCCGGATCACCACAGTAGACACCACTTTATCCTGAATCGCCTGGCGGTTTGGATCCCAGAATACCTGTAAAAAACCCATTAAACCTGTGGCAAAACCGGCACCATAACCCCCTTGCCGGCTAAAAGCGGCAAAAACGTCAAGTTCCTTACCATCAAGTTGAATAACCCGGATTTGAAAAATTTTCTTGCCAATGGTTTGACCATGGGCCCAGTGAATATAAGCGGTAAAATAAAACATGGCCCAGCCAAAACCCAAGCCAAAATCAGCCAGAATACCTTTGACCCAACCAATAATACTTTGGGTGCCTTCAGAAGGCTGATACCAGGGTTTTTCGGCAGAGTCTGTGCTCACAACTTTTGCATCAGGCGTAGCAACAGCTTCAGCTACTGGCACCTGGTCTATTGGCTGATAAGATTTAAGCTCCCGTTCAATCAAGGCTTTTTTCGCTTTGGTACTTAACTCAGCCACTTCCAACAAATCAGTTAATAGCTGACGGGCATCAGCAGCTGGCACTCCTGCTTTGGCCAATTGCTGACTGCTGCTTTTGAGCTCAGCTGCAATACAATCAGTTTTACAGTCGTCGCGGTTTAACTTAAGCACTGAAAAGGCCAAAGCGGCAGAGCCGGCTGCATCCAGCCTGTCATCCACCAGATTATTCGTCCGAACGTCTTTTTGCTCGCTGATAAGTTCAGGCGCCACAGTGGCTGTGGTCGACAACAACAAGGTTGCCAGCAACAACAGCACCACATGGGTATATTTTTTCAGCCGATAACGTAACCAGCATAAATACAGCATCACGGGCAAAATAAACAACAAACTGGCGCTGGCAAGACCGGCAATAATAACACCGTCTATAGCCATGGCTGCGGCACGGCGCCATGGGGTTGCCAAAGGAGTACCCAGTAAATCATCGGCCACCATAAAGGCATAAGGCGTCACAATTTCCCGGCATTCTTTTTTGGTCAGTGGTAAGTGAACTTGCTCAGCCGAAGGCACATTCTGTGGTATGACTTCCATGACTCAACCTTATGATTTTTATTATATTCAGAATAATTTATCATAACTATTTCAACCATCTTTCACCACTGTACTGCAAATTAACAGCCCTGTGAGGGCCGTTATTTTTGCAGCAAAGTCCGGATGGCCTGAGTTAAGCCATCCTGTGACAATCCATACATCCGCTGCTGCATTAGCTGCTGGATCACTGCAATAGAGGCGTAACTGCGCCACCATTCTTCTGGCTGCGGGTTTAGCCAGACATAATGGCCAAAATGCCGGGTGAGCCGCGAAAGCCAGACTGCACCGGCTTCAGCATTAAAATGTTCCACACTGCCACCCGGATAGGTAATTTCATAAGGCCCCATAGTGGCGTCACCAACAAAAATCAGCTTGTAATCGGAATGATAGGTGCGGATCAATTCCTGGACTGAAACCAGATCCTGGGGCCGCCTTTTATTGCTGCGCCAGACATGCTCATAAACACAATTGTGAAAATAAAAAAATTCCAGCTGTTTAAATTCAGTGTGCGCCGCACTAAATAGCTGTTGTACCTGTTCAATATGGTCGTCCATAGAACCGCCGACATCAAATAGCATCAGCACTTTCACCGCATTGTGCCGTTCCCGCTGAAACTGCAAATCCAGATAACCGGCTTGTTTGGAAGTAGCGCTGATGGTGCCGGCTAAATCCAGCTCCAGCGTTGCACCGGTGCGGGCAAAACGGCGCAGTTGACGCAGGGCCAGTTTGATATTGCGGTTATTTAATTCTGCTTTGCTGTCCAAATCGGCAAACTGACGTTCATCCCACACTTTAACCGCACGGCGCTGCCCCGAACCTTGTTGCCCTACTCTGATCCCCTCGGGATGAAAACCATAAGCGCCAAAT
Source organism: Rheinheimera sp. (assembly GCA_003543135.1). Taxonomy (GTDB): domain Bacteria; phylum Pseudomonadota; class Gammaproteobacteria; order Enterobacterales; family Alteromonadaceae; genus Pararheinheimera. The sequence goes on along the minus strand of DPJG01000007.1, from coordinate 48,141 downwards.
GGCGAACTGCCGCCTGTGCCTATCCATTTATTGCCGCCCTGATGCCGCTCCTGCTGCTCTTTGAGCCGTTCGCGGAATTTATTTAATAACGCTTCCAGCCCACCGGCTTTTTGCAAAGCGGCTTTATCCTGTTCCGATAACTGCCGGATCAGATTGGGCACCAGCCATTCGGGTGGAATTAAACTGGCTAAATCAAGACTCTCCACACCTTCAAAATATTCAGCACAGGCGCGGTCAAACTTATCAAAATGCACTTCGTCTTTAACCAGACACAGCCGGGCCAGCAGATAAAACTCTGCCATATCGGCAAACACCAGCTGTTGTTCCAGCGCTTTGAGTAAATCCAACCATTCGGTGATACTGACAGGCACGCCGTATTTGCGCACTGTCAGAAAAAAATCAATCAACATGGCTCAGCGCCCGGCTCTTTTAGCCATAAACAGCAGTTTTTCTACCAAAGCAACGTCCTGTTCATTTTTTAACAAAGCCCCATAAAGCGGCATTAAACCGCCTTTTTCTTTACTCTGCGTTAAAGCCTGTGCCGGAATTTGCTCAGCCAGCAATAATTTCAGCCAGTCAATCAGCTCAGAAGTTGAAGGTTTTTTCTTTAATTGCGCCATGTCACGCAAGCCAAAAAACAGCTCCAGCGCTTCTGTTAATAACGTTTTGGTCAGACCCGGCAAATGCACCTCCACTATCGCACTTAAAGTGTCGGCATCCGGGAAGCGGATATAGTGGAAAAAACAACGACGTAAAAAAGCATCGGGCAGCTCTTTTTCATTGTTAGACGTGATGATCACAATAGGCCGTACTTTGGCTCTGATACTTTCGCCGGTTTCGTACACATCAAAGGCCATCTGATCCAGCTCGTGCAATAAGTCGTTTGGAAACTCTATATCGGCTTTATCAATTTCATCAATAAGCAGCACAGGGCGTTTTGGCGCAGTAAAAGCCTGCCACAGCTTGCCGGGTTTAATGTAGTTCTGAATATCGTGCACCCTGCTATCGCCGAGCTGACTGTCACGCAGGCGCGACACTGCATCATATTCATACAGCCCCTGCTGCGCTTTGGTGGTGGATTTGATATGCCACTGAATCAGTTGTGTATCCAGGCTTGCTGCCAGCTGTTCGGCCAGTTTAGTTTTGCCTGTGCCGGGCTCACCTTTGATTAATAAAGGTTTTTCTAAGGAGATTGCAGCGTTGACCGCCAGTGCCAGTTCCGGACTGACGATATAATCTTTGGTGCTTTGAAAAGCCATGCCTTGCCCTGCTTATAACTAAAAATTTTATAACTTATGCCAAAACGCTACTTTCGTTTTTAACGTGAGGCGTTATGCTAAATCGCATCTTAATGTGCTGGAGCTTAGCATGGCAAAAATTTATCAGGACAATTCACTGTCAATTGGCAATACACCTTTGGTTAAACTGTCCCGCGTCACTTCTGGCAATGTGTTTGCCAAAATTGAAGCACGTAACCCGAGTTTCTCAGTCAAGTGCCGTTTAGGCGCAGCGCTGATTTGGGACGCTGAGAAAAAAGGTTTGTTAGGCCCAGGCAAAGAACTGATTGAACCTACGTCAGGGAACACAGGTATTGCACTGGCCTTTGTCGCAGCAAGCCGCGGATATCCGCTGACTTTAACCATGCCGGCCACCATGTCTTTAGAGAGGCGCAAACTGTTAAAAGCGCTGGGTGCAAATCTGGTGTTGACTGAAGGGCCAAAAGGCATGAAAGGCGCCATTGAAAAGGCGAAAGAAATTCAGGCATCAAACCCGGATAAATATCTGTTATTACAACAGTTTGAAAACCCGGCTAACCCACAAATCCACTTTGATACCACAGGCCCTGAAATCTGGAACGATACCGACGGCCAAATTGACATTTTTGTTGCTGGTGTTGGTACTGGTGGCACCATTACCGGCGTCAGCCGGTATATCAAAAATGAAAAGAAACATCCGCTGATTAGCGTGGCGGTAGAACCTGCCGATTCTCCTGTCATCAGCCAGGCACTGGCTGGTGAAGAATTAAAACCTGGCCCACATAAAATTCAGGGTATTGGTGCCGGTTTTATTCCGGGCAACCTGGATTTAAGCCTGATTGACCGGGTAGAAAAAGTCACTAACGATGAAGCCATTGCCATGGCACATCGCCTGATGCGCGAAGAAGGCATTCTGGCCGGTATTTCATCGGGTGCAGCTGTGGTTGCAGCCAAACGTCTGGCTGAACTCCCAGAATACGAAGGCAAAAATATTGTGGTCATTCTGCCTTCTGCAGCAGAACGTTATTTGTCAAGCCCGCTCTTTGCTGACGTATTTACCGAGCAAGAATTACAGGCCTGATTTGTTGCAGATTTTTACTTTGCTAAAGGCCACTTTGTGGCCTTTTTCTTTACAGCGCCGTGGAAAAGCAGCACACTAAAAGCAGTGTTCGCTCAAACGGCAAGGTTAAGATATGCGTTTTTACTCCCTGTTATTGATCTCGGCATTGTTATGCAGCGCAGCGTTGCTAACGGGCTGTTCCGACGATCCGGATACCAAAGAACCTACTTCGTCTGCGGCCACTATAGCCGAAGTTCCGGAATCCAATGCGGTAAAGTTTTTTAATGCCATTTTGATTGAAAATGATCTAACTAAAGCCAAAAAACTGGCGGTGCCTTCACTGGCGCGGGTGCTGGACAGTTACTCAACCGGCAAAGCTGCCGGCCGCACTTTATTTAATATGCGCTTTGATAAACTGGAAATTACCGTTGAAGACACCAATAAAAACGTGCGTGAGTTTTATACCGATAAAGCCGAAGTTATGCTGATTTTTACCGGTGAGTATGATGGCGGCAAAAGAGTGGATATGCGCATGGTGAAACTGGTCAATCAAAAAGGCAAATGGCTGATTTCTGAAATAAAAACCGACCCATTTGCCCGCACCGGCGTTTAACCTAACCCTTATTACGCGCAAAAAACTGGCTGAGCGCTTGCTGACAGGCATCTGTGTGCAGCAAGTGCTCAAACACTGCCAGTTCCTGATGTAACACCTGCTGCACCAGCTGTTGTTGTGGCGCACGCAACAGCTTTTTCGACTGCATCACAGCCTCTGAGGGCAAAGCCGCCAGTTTTTGTGCTTTTTGTTCTGCATAGGCAAAAAGCTCGTCAACCGAAACTACGTCGTTGACCAGTCCCATGCGATGGGCTTCGTTGGTATCAAATGCTTCACCCAGTAATAAATATTGTGCTGCTTTCTGATAACCCACCAGTTTTGGCAACAATAAACTGGACGCCGCTTCCGGGCATAACCCAAGCGCAGTAAAAGGCAATTGGAAACGACAGCCTGGTGCGGCATAGACCAAATCACAGTGCAGAAGCGCCGTGGTGCCGATGCCAATGGCAAGACCGGACACTGCTGCGATAACAGGTTTTTGAAAATGGCTCAGTGCATGTAAAAACATCACTGTTGGATGTTCCGCATTAAGCGCACCGGCGGCCACAAAATCGGCCAGATCATTGCCTGAACAAAAGCAGTCCGGCTGGCCTCTGAGCACCACCACACGAACATCCGGGTCCTGCTCTGCCTGTTGTACAGCCGCAGTCAGCGCCTGATACATCACACTTGATAAGGCGTTTTTTTTCTCTGGTCGCTGTAACGTCAGTGTCAGCACCCCGTGCTGGGTGCTTTGAAGAATTGTCATGCTTATGTCCTGTTACTTCGCAATGGCCTGGCCTTCACGGCGTGGATCGGCGCCGCCCTGCCAGCCATCTGCTGATTTTTTAATTAAGTGCAAACCGCTGTTCAGTTCCACTAGTTTTGGCTGGTAGCCTAACTCACGCAGCGCCGGCAGCAAATGCTCAAGTTCGGTGCCCTGCTCCAGCGCCAGAAAATCATTACGGTGGGTTACTTTGGCCAAATCGGCTGCCTGCTGTGGGTCCAGCTGCCAGTCAATCATCGCCACCAGCGCCTGAGCCACGTAATCAATAATACGGCTACCGCCCGGTGACCCAGCCAGCATCAGCAGTTCCCCCTTTGCGTTAAACACCATCATAGGTGCCATCGAAGAGCGCGGTCTTTTACCAGCTTCCACCCGATTTGCCACCCAAACGCCATCTTTGCGGGCATCAAGCGAAAAATCGGTTAGTTGGTTATTCAACAGGTAACCATTGACCAGAATGCCGGAACCAAAGGCATTTTCAATGCTGGTCGTCATACTGACCGCATTACCGTCTTTATCCACCACAGATAAATGGCTGGTGTTGTCAAATTCCACCGCTTTACTGCTTTGTAACGGCTCTGCACCTTTGGGCTCACCTGCTTCAACCACAGCGGCATCGCGTTTGACATTAATTTGTGCGGCGCGTTTGCGTAAATAATCGGCTGCCAATAAACCTTGTACCGGAACTTTGCTAAAAGCCGGATCAGCAAGAAAACGCTCACGGTCAGCAAAAGCCAGCCGGCTGGCCTGAGCAAATAAATGCAGCGCCTGCACTGAGTTAGGCTTCAGTGCCGCCATATCAAATTGTTCCAGCATGCCGAGAATTTGCAACACAGCCAGGCTGCCCGAGCTTGGTGGTGCCATACCACAGACTTTGTACTGCCGGTAACTGCGGCACAAAGGCTCGCGTGCAAGCGCCTGATAACCGCTTAGATCATCGAGACTCAGCTTGCCGGGATTGACCGGCGCACTGTTCACAGCTGCAACCAGCGCTTTGGCATTGTCGCCCTGATAAAACGCAGCGTCCCCTTCTTTGGCGATTTTACGCAGAATATCGGCATAAGGCTGATTTTTCAGTAAATGCCCGGCCTGCAGGGCTTTGCCATCCGGATAAAAATAAGTTTTGCTGGCGGAAAAATGGGATAAACCGCCGTCCTGATAAATATCCAGCAACATCGCAAGGCGTGGCGACACCACAAAACCCTGCTCCGCCGTTTGAATGGCTGGCTCAAATAAAGTAGCCCAGGGTAGTTTGCCCCATTGTTGATGGGCCTGATAAAGCGCACGGATCACCCCGGGGCTGCCCACTGACTTACCGCCGACATAAGCACGGCGCCAATCCATCACTTTATTGTGTTCCACAAACCAGTCCGGATGTGCCGTCTTTGGCGCAGTCTCACGACCATCAATGGTCTGCATCTGCTGTGTTTTGCCGGCATAATGCAGCATAAATAAACCACCACCTATGCCTGAGCTTTGTGGTTCAACCAATCCCAGCATCAACTGCATGGCAATAGCAGCATCTGTGGCAGAGCCACCTGCGTCCAGCATTTTGGCTCCGGCAGCAGAGGCCAGCGGATTCGCCGATACGACCATCGCCGATTTACCATCAACCCGCAGCTTTTTGGCCACGCCGGTAGCAGCTTCCGGATCAACATCGGCTGCTGTGGCAAAAGCTTGCCAGCTCAGACAATACAAACTCAGGATCACAGGCACAAAACGCAGGTTTGGCTTAAACTTCATGGTGTTTCCAAAATAACTTCGAATCGCGGCAACCTTAACTTATCTGCCGCAAACAGATCAATGCCGGCTAAAAATAAGATAAGATAGCGCACTTATTGAAACACTTTGTTGTTATTCCTTTTTCATTGAATTATCACCTGAGATCCAAATTTGATGTTTTTGAGTTTTTTACGTAGCCATTTGATGGCAGTTCTGTTGTTTTTTACACTGATCCTGTTACATCTGTTTCAGGAACAGCTACAGCCGCTGTTCGAGTTTAACCGCACCGCTATTTATGAAGGACAATGGTGGCGTCTGGTGACAGCCCACCTGTTTCATACCAACAACTGGCACCTGCTGATGAATCTGGGCGGTTTTGTGCTGATCATGTTGTTACATGGTATTTATTACAGCAATCGCCGTTTTGTGTTGAATCTGTTTCTTGGCAACTTATTGATAGGATTAGCTTTATTGTGCTGGAGCCCCGACATTAGCTTTTATGTGGGTTTATCCGGCTGGTTACACGCGCTGTTGGTGTGCGGCTGCTGTATTGATATAGAGCGCCAGTGGAGCAGCGGTTGGCTTATTCTGCTGGCGGTATTTGGCAAAGTGTTCTGGGAACAATGGCAGGGTGCCAGTACCGAAGTGGTCACGCTGATAGGCGCGGACGTAGCAACAGATGCCCATTTATTTGGTGCTATCGTTGGTTTATTGTTGTATGTCTGTATGTTATTTCGCCGCACTGTGGCGCTGACCTCAGCAACAATGACCACAGCTTCCAACAAACATAGCGCTGAATAAAGGCGATTTGTTAAAACTCCGGGGCAGCGCTGAATTGCATGCGCTCGCCCGTTACCGGATGATTGAACTCAATAAAGGCCGCATGTAAACACAATCTCTCTGCTTTTGCGGCCACCTCTTTCGGGGCATAAAGACTGTCGCCCAAAATGGCATGACCAATGGCTGATAAATGCAGCCTCAGCTGATGCGATCGTCCTGTCACCGGACTTAACAACAACCTGCTCTGTTGCAGGCCTTGATCAAAACTCAAAGTGCGGTAATGGGTTAATGACGCTTTGCCACTTTGCTGGCAAATTTTATATAAAGGCCGCCGCTCAGGATCGGCAGCAATAGGTAAGTTGATACTGCCTTCAACTGGATTTACCATTCCGCTGACCAGTGCCTGATAATCTTTGTGTACAGTACGCGCCTGAAACTGCTTGCTGATATCTGACAGCGCCGCTTTTGTCAGCGGTAAAATCACTAAACCAGAGGTGTCGTAGTCCAGGCGGTGCACCACTTGCGCCTGCGGAAATTCCCGTTGTACCCGGCTTATCAGACAATCAGAATTGTCCGGATGCCGGCCAGGCACTGTTAACAACCTAGCCGGTTTATTCACCACCAATAGTTGTTCGTCCTGATACAACAATTGCCAGGGCTGTTCGGTCGCTTTGAGAATAGCAAGTTCAGAGATATCATCAGCCATAACAATTACACCGGCAGTAAAAAGCAGGCGCGCATTATGCCAGAGCCACAGGCTAACGCCTAGCTTAATGCCCTCGCAGCTTCCTCCCCGGTTCCAGCCGCCAGCGGCAACAAAGAAGAAAACTACATCCGGCATGAATACACAAAGCACAGCATTTATTTATCAGCCGCCGCCAGGCGCGCCCGAAGTTATCTATCAGGACAAAGATGTGTTGGTCGTAAATAAACCCAGCGGTATTTTGACCAACCCGGGCAAAGGCGCGCATTTAGAGGACTGTTTATTAAACCGGGTACAGGCGCTTTACCCTACCGCTTTATTAGTACACCGGCTGGATATGGCCACCTCAGGCCTGGTGGTTTTTGCACTGCGCAAAAAAGCAGAAGTGGCGCTAAAACAACAATTTGCCAACCGTACTGTGAAAAAAACCTATGTCGCCAGAGTGTACGGCACGCCTGAGCAAACCAGTGGCCTGATTGATCTTCCACTGATTGCCGATTTAACTGCGCCCCCCCGCAATAAAGTGTGTTTTGACAGCGGTAAAGCAGCGCTCACCTATTATCAGCTGCTGCCTGAACCAGGAGAAAACGGCAAGGCGATAACAGAACACAATGCGCTACTGGCACTTTTTCCAGTGACTGGCCGCGCCCATCAACTGAGGGTCCACCTGCAACAGCTTGGGCACGCAATTCTGGGTGATGCTTTATACGCCCCCACGGCAGCGCAGGCAGCAGCCAGCCGTTTACTGTTGCATGCGATGGAACTTGAAATTCACCAGCCTTATTCAGGTGAGCCGCTGAAATTTAGCTGCCAGCCGGATGCAGCTGCTTTTGGGCTGTTGGCTGATATCCAGCTGCCGCCCCGCCCGGTTTTTTAAAGCTGCCGCAGTTGCCAGTGCCTGATGTCATCAATAAAAAAAGCGCAGTCGTTACTGCGCTTTTTTTCATCTGTTGTCTGAACAACTGTTAGCTCAATAACTTAGAGCTCTCGTTCAAACAGTTTATAAATACGGCGATATTCATCCAGCCAGCTGCTTGGCTGACGGAAACCATGCGGCTCCACCGGGAAAATGGCCGTTTCAAAGGTTTGTTTTTCCTGTTCAATTAACCGTTGTACGATGCGCACTACGTCCTGGAAAAACACATTGTCATCAACCATAGGGGCATTAATGAGCAGCTGGTTTTTCAGGCCCTGGGTAAAATAAATCGGCGAACTGCGCTCATAGGCAATAGGGTCTACATCCGGTGTATTCAGAATATTGGACGTATAAGGATGATTGTAATAAGCCCAGTCCGCGACAGGACGCAGCGCGGAACCTGCTTTAAACAGATCCGGCTCTTTAAACATTGCCATAAAGGTCATAAATCCACCGTAAGAGCCACCGTAAGTGCCAATACGTTTTTCATCCACATTAAAATTGGCCACCAGATATTTCACACCATCGACTAAATCCTGAGTTTCAGGCGTGCCCATCTGACGGTAAATCGCAGTGCGCCAGTCGCGGCCATAACCTTTTGATGCCCGGTAATCCATATCCAGCACCACATAACCCTGCTCAATCAGAATGTTATGAAAGAAAAACTCGCGGAAATAGTTTGACCAGCCCAAATCGCTGTTTTGCAGATAACCGGCACCGTGGTTAAAAATGACAGCACGGCGTTTTTCACCTTGCTGATAATCTTTGGGTAAATACAGTTTGGCAAACACAGGTTGTTCACCATGGCTGGACGGTACAGCCACCACTTGCGGCGCCTGTAATTTCATCTGGCTAAATTGCGGCGACACCGTAAAGGTCAGACGTTTTAAAGTACTGCCCGCTTTGTTGTCCATCACGTAGAGCTCTTCCGGCAGCACTGAGGTGGAATAACGCAGCAGAATTTTTTGCTCATCCGGTGATAACTCAAAAGTCAGATTGCCCTGCAGCTGGGTCAGCTGGCTTTGTTTGGCGTTTTTCAGGTCAAATTTATAGAGGTTATAAATGCCCGGATGATTTACGTTGGCACGAAAATAAATAGCATCACCGGCTTTATTCAGCACCGGCTGACTCACTTCAAAGGTGCCAGCTGTCAGTTTTTTTGCTTTGCCGTTCAGGGCCTTGGTATACAGATGTGAATAACCACTTTCTTCCGAAAGGAAATACAACCCCTGATCCGCCGGCAACCAGCCAAAGTTATTAAAGTCGTAGTTGATCCAGGCGTCATCATGCAACCTGTGCTGATTCACCAGTTTTTTCTCTTTAAAATCAACTGTTGCCAGCCAGCGATCTTTGTTATCCCAGGCTTTGAGCATCACAGCCACCTGACTGCCGTCGGCATGCCAGCGAATGGCGGATTGGTCCCAACTCCAGTCGTTTAACAGCGTAATAGCGCGTGGTGCTTTTTTCGACTGATAGGTTTTGCCTTCACGTTTGGCGTTTTCTGCTTTGACGCTGGCCAGCACATCTTCATCAAAACCTGGCAGGCTGTCATAACCGAGCTCAGTTTGGCTGGCATTGGTTAAATCCAGCAACACCAGCTTTTGTGGTTCTGGTTTTTGGTCATGCACCCGCGCCCGAACCGGCTGCGCAGCGATATTGCCATCGGCGGTAATGTAGTTCGGCATAATGTCGCTGCTGCTGCGTTTTGTGGCAGCTTCCAGCGCCAGCAGAATTTTATCGCCTTTGGGCGACATGATGGCAGAAGCTATCTGCTGATCTTTACCCAAATAAAATGGCGCCGGTGCCAATACATCACTTTGTGCCTGCAACTGCTGTTGGTACTGATGGGCGTCTTTGGCGTTTTTATGCTCAAGTGCAATAAAAGCAATCAGCTTATGTTGCTCTCGCGCCAGATAACTGTCGGGAATTTGTGGCGCCTTTGGCGCATCTTCGGTTGTGAGGCTGGCCAGTTGCTGCAGCTCACCGGTTTGCAAATTCACGGCGAGGAAATTCCAGCCCTGACGCCAGCTTAAACGGCCGTCGGTTAAAAACTGTAAGTCTTGCTGTTTTTCACTGTTGCGGGTCAGCTGCGTTACTTTGCCTGATGTTAATGCTTTAACAAACACCTGATCTTCAAAAGTCCAGGCGACAAACTGGCCATCGGCAGAAAAACGCTGATCGGCAGCACCAATATTGTCTAAATCTTTCAGGGACACAGCTGCGCCATTGTCACTACCATCCAGCGCTGTGGCATACATATCACGCAGCTCTGAACCTGCCTGTTTACGCTCAAAATACACAGTTTTGCTGTCAGCAGACCAATAAGCAGCTTCAGGCTGGCGGCCAATCCAGTCCGGATGCGCCATCGCCTGCTCCATCGTCATCAGTGTAGTGCCCTGCTGTGATGGCAGCTGCACAGTTTTTGTCTGATAAGTCTGAGGTTCTGCGGCAAACAAAGGGCCGCTGCTGAAAGTTAATAAAGAGCTGAGCGCAAGAGTCAGCGCAGTTTTGGCAAATGGCTTCATGGATATAAATGCTGCTTTTTGATGATTGTAGGGAGCTTCACTTATACAAAGGAAGTTTGCCGAATTCAACCTTCTGCGGCTAAGCGAACAGTGGACAGGACGGTTAACCGCAAAAAGCGAAAACGCGTGAAGCAGACCATCAGCGCAGCAGTTACACAACAAAAAAAACGGTACTGCAAACACAGTACCGATGGCAGAAAGGTCGGGTTCCGACCTGCAGGATTAAAAGGGGAAAATACTGTAGCCGTTAAACTTTTCCGGCCTTGGATTAAGCGGCAAGATTGCTGCGAAGCTCAGCTATTGCAACCCGGGCCGCCTCAAGAGCAGCAGCTGCCGGCTCTGCGCCCATATTCAGGCCTTCTGCAAAAATAAAATGCAGGTTACGCAGGCCGATAAAGTTAAAGAAGTTCACCAGATAAGGCGTTTGGGTATCCTGTGGTAAATCTTTATACAGACCACCGCGAGTCAGGAAAAACACCACTGGTTTATCGTCCAGTAAACCCACAGGGCCTTTGTCGGTGTATTTAAAAGTCACACCAGCACGGGCAATGCGGTCAAACCAGGCTTTTAACTGACTTGGCACGCCAAAGTTATACATAGGCACACCAATCAAAATCACATCTGCCGCTTTTACCTGCGCAATCAGGCCGTCAGACACTGCAGCCAGTTGCTGCTGTTCTGCAGTACGATCGCCCTCTGGTGTCATCCAGGCAGCAATTTCCGGCATGGTTAAGTGGGTTAAGCCAGCCTGGTTTAAATCAAGTTCCTGCACCTGTGCTGTCGCAGGCAAGGCCGATACAAAATTATTGATCAGCTGGCTCGACTGACCTTTTTCACCGCTGATAGAACTATTGACCACTAAGATGTTACGCATCACAAGTCTCCTTAAGTTGATGAGCCCAGTATAAGTTCGTTTTTTACGATTAAAAACCAGATAATTTCGCACCTACCATTCGATTTATTTCAACAATCTAAATACAGATCTAATCAGCCGCAAGGGGCGTATAACAAACGAAACCCAAAAAGCAGACCCAACAAAGCACCTTAACCGCACGAACAGCAGCAAAGTGCAGAGGTTCAGGTGTGATGTCACACAGAGGCTGATTGATAATGTTGGATCCACAGCAAAGAAGCGGTCATTATGGTGCTGAAATTTCTCTTCAGAGCAGGCCAATGACAACGCAAGAGATGACACCGGCCATAGCCGCCGGTCAGTGGGAAGAAGCGCTGGCTATTGTCGCCTTACATCGTGACAAAAGCGCGTATGCCGAGCTATTTCGTTATTTTGCACCAAGGCTCCGTGCCTTTGGCATCAAAATGTTTGGTAACGAGCAGCAGGCGATGGAAATGGTGCAGGATACTATGCTCAATGTTTGGCAAAAGGCCGCACTTTTTGATGCCAGCCGCGGCTGCGCTTCAACCTGGATTTTTACCATAGCGCGTAACGTGCGTTTTGATATGTTACGCAAAAAACAAAGCCGCAAGGATGATATCAGTGCGGATGATTTATGGGCAGATGGCGATTATCCGGAGCAGGAAGACAACCAGAGTCAACAATGGGATGTTCACCTGGTGGCAGAAAAAGTGGCACCGCATTTTCATGCATTACCACCGGCACAACGGCTGGTGATGGAAAAAGTGTATCTGGATGAGTTGTCTCATCAGGAAGTTTCGGAACAACTCGGCATCCCGCTTGGCACGGTTAAATCAAGGATCCGGCTGGCATTAGACAGGTTAAGAGAGGCGATCGATGGCCCACGTAGTTAAATATCACCCAAGTATCAGCTTGTTAGAGCAATACAGCGAAGGTACGCTGGCGCCTGAGCTTTGTCTGATAGTTGCGGCACATCTGGATTTTTGCCCGCATTGCCAAACTTTGCACCGCGATATTGAAGCAGATTTAGGCTGTGAGCTGGCGATGCAAAAAGCGCCTGTCGTCGATGGCTCGCAGTGGGAGCAAATGCTGGATCAGATCCTAAGCGCCGAACCTGTCGCCCGGGAAGAGCTCAGCAAACAACATTCGCTACACAGCGCAGATAACAAATCAGGTCGTGTCAGCGAACTCCTGGTGGGTGCTCACCGTTTTACTGTGCCGCGCAGCTTGCAACGCATTGTCGCTAAAAGAAATAAATGGCTGACGCTCGGTGGTATCGCCACGGCTAAGCTGCCGGGCAGTGAAGAAAATCATCTGTCGTTACTTTGTATAGAAACCGACACCGAAGTACCACTACATACCCACAAAGGTCTGGAAGTCACCCTGGTGCTGGCAGGTGAAATGGTTGATGAAATGGGTCACTATGCAGCAGGGGATTTAATTATTAACACCCCTGATCATACCCATACGCCAAAAAACATTTCCGCAGAGCCCTGTTTATGTTTATCGGTGCTGACAGCACCATTGGAATTTAAACAAGGCCTGACGCGGTTATTAAACCCGTTGCAACGTTTTTTTTATTAGACTGAGCCACAAGCCTGACACCGCTCAGGAGTTAGCTGCAACGATAAAAAACAGCGCCTTTAGGCGCTGTTTTTTATTTGGCTTTCAACTTCGGTAAACACAAGGTGCGCTAACTTAGCTCAACTTAGGTTAACTTTGGTTAACTGCAGTTAACTTAACATGGCAAAACCGCCCTTCAGGTTATATACCTCAGAAAAACCGGCGCGGTTTAATACCTTGGCAGCGACCAGACTGCGGTTACCGGAGCGGCATACCAACAACAGCCGCTGCTCTTTGCGTAAAGCGCCGCTTAACAGTGCGTCACAAAGTCTGGATAAAGGCCATTGCTGAACCACAGTGCCTTCTGGCAAATAAGGGCCCAGTGCACCGGCACTTTGTTCATAAGGCTCACGCACGTCAACCACCATCACATCGCTTTGTTCTTGCAAAAATGCCTGTAACTCTGGCGTATCAACTACAGCTTTGGCATCTGACCAACTGACTTCAACCACCCCACACTGATACTGACTGGCCTGACAAAGTGCTGCGCTTTGTTGTTGTAGCGTGTGCAACCAACCAGGTGGGTTGTCGTTTTCTGTCAATAATGCGCCAAGCAGCGGTTGCTCTTTTGTGGCTATGGCAAAAGTGGTAAAAAAGCGCTGGGCATAATCATGGCTGGATAACAATAAGGTATCAGGTGTGACCATGCGGTTTAAGGTTTTCAGGCTTTGCTGAAAAGCGGCCGGATCAGAATCTGCTAAATCCAGCCTGCCAACACCACCTGGCAATAATAAATCACCTACAAAAGCCGCCACCCTGAGCCCCTGCTGCGACAGCAGATAACTGCGGCTCTCGGCGCTGTGGCCCGGGGTGGCAATTTTACTCAGTTGATAGTCGCCGCACTCAATCACTGCCTGACTAAAAGGCCAGCCCAGCACATCTGTAGCCCCCTCCTGCTGCAGACCCAGTAATGCCGTTAAATCATCACGGGCTGAGCGGTGGTCCTGATGTAAATGCGTATCCAGTATGGCAACCAGCTGTAAACCCTGCCCCTGAACCATGTTGGCCAGCCGGTTGGCAAGTGCCATTACGGGGTCGATGATCACCGCCTGCTGGCTTTTGGCACACACCAGCAGGTAACTGCACATATCTTCGTGTTTGAGTTGGGTTAAACCACTGACGGCGTTATCTGACAGCGGTTCAGCATCTGACAACACCAGACAACAACGCTGCACTATCACCGCCAACCGGCGAATGGCATGACAAGCTGTTTCACATTCAGCAGCTGTCATGGCAGGGCCAAAGGATAACCGGATAGCGCCCTGACTGCGCCAGCTTTCAAGACCCATGGCATCGAGCACAAAACTACTGGGTACTTTTGAGCTACAGGCAGAGCCTGAGCTGATACGAATGCCGGCGGCATCAAACAAATCCATAATGTCTTTGCTGTAAAAACCGGGCACAGAAAAATTCAGCGTCGTGGGCACAATAAAAGGCGCATCACTATTAAGCACTAAAGTTGGAAATACAGCTCTTAACGCAGATAACAAAGCCTCACGGTATTGCCAGAGCACAGGTTCCGGCTGAAACACTGAGCCGTCTTTTTTATCCAGTTCGGTAAAAATGGCATGTAAGGCGGCAATACCCGGCAAGTTTTCAGTACCGGAGCGCAAACCAGCTTCCTGACCACCACCGGCAATAAAAGGCTGATAAGGCGCTTCCTGGCGGACATATAAAAAGCCAATGCCCTTGGGCGCATAAAGTTTATGGCCGCTAAAAGGTGCGTAATCAATACTGGTGTTGGCAATATCCAGCTGCATTTTGCCAAGTGCCTGCACACAATCCACCATCCAGAGCACATCCGGATTGGCGCTTCGGATCACTTTTTCCAGCAGCGCTAAGTCTTGTTTAACACCGGTTTCGTTATTAGCGGCCATAGTGCAAATCAGCGCCGTCTGTGGCAAATGGCGCCGGATAAAATCTAAATCCAGCAAACCCTGACTGTTCACCGGAATAGCTTTGACCGTCGCGCCCAGCTGTAACACCTGGTTCCAGTGTTTTAAACTTTCCGGTACTGCTTTATGTTCGGTCGCGCCATATAACAACAATACCTCAGGGCCGGTTTGTCCCCTGCTTTTTGCAGCCTGCAAAGCGGCAACTATTGAAGTTTGAATGCCTTCAGTTGCACCTGACGTAAAAACTATCTGACCACTGCTGGCGCCTATCACCTTGCGTGCCAAAGCCCGGGTCGCTTCCAGTTCTACTTTAGCTTTAATACCGGTGCTGTGACTGCTGCTTGGGTTACCAAAACAGGTTTGCATATGGTGCATCACCGCTGCTGCTGCACAAGGAAGTACCGGCGTAGTGGCATTGTTGTCCAGATACACTTCCTGCTGACGCAGTCTCTGGTGCTGTGCTGATGCTGTTGACATAAAGACGCCCTTATAACTATCGGTTATACCTTATTCCTGCACATGATAAGTAGCTATCCAAATTCCGACAAGTGTAATCTGTTGTTTCAGCAAGCAGCGCCGACCAGCTGACATGCCTGCCAGCGCACCTCAGGGAGGTAAAAAGTATGTGGTACAGTTTAACCGGCACTTTGCAACATCTTAAAGCCAAAAACTGCAGATAAAAAAACACTCCGGCATGCGGAGTGTTTTTATGTTTTATTCAACCAAATCTTTTGGAATATCAGGTCTTAACGCAGACCAGACTTTGCCACTTTCTTTACCATATTTACGCACGGCAAATACCACTTCGTCGTGTTTGCCTGCTTCAGCGTATAATTTTAACTGGTGATAATATTTACGTGCTAATTCACGGGCTTGCGGATGAGAAAAGTAAAAACGGGCAATTTTGCGATACAAACCGCGGAAACCGTTCAGGATTAACACATAAATTCGGTTTGACGAGTGCAGCGCCAGCTCGTGGTTCAGGTTGTAATCAAAATCAGCAAAGGCTTCGGCCGTGTCTTCCAGATGCTCAGCGCCGGCAAAAACCGCAATCACTTCATCACGGTGGGTTTTAATAGCACCGCGGATATAAATAGCACTGATATTGGTGCGTGCTGATAACAACTCATCCACTAACTCCGGCATCCGGTCTTCGTCCAGACGGGCTAATGTTTCCAGAATATTCAGGCCGGAAGTTTCCCAGAAATTATTTACTTTGGTTGGTTTGCCATGCTGGATGGTCAACCAGCCATCACGGGCCAAACGTTGCAATACTTCACGTAATGTGGTGCGGGTGACGCCAATCAGCTCAGACAGTTCGCGTTCGGCAGGTAAAATAGAACCTGGCGCAAACTTGCCATTCCAAATGGATTCAACAATGTATTCTTCAGCAAAACCTGCCGGGCTCTGCGCTTTTATGAGGTTGGTCATCCGGATTTGTCCGTTTATTAGTTGTCTGTCTCACCACGATTGGCACTGATTGTACCAGAGCAGAATCAGTTAACAAGCCATGCTATAAAAATTGCCCTGAGTGATTGATCGCAAAGGTTGTTTTAGATAACAAATTGGCTTAGATTGTGCGTTGGATTATTTTTACCACTCCAACAAGGGAAATCAGATGTTTGCAGCAGTGGCTCGTTGGCCAAAACAACGCTGGCCTTGGGTTCTTTTAGCCTTCAGTGCACTGGCCTTAATGTTGGTGGCCTTGTTCTTCCAATATGGCATGGCGTTGGCGCCTTGCATTATGTGCGTCTATCAGCGCTTTGCCATTACCGGTATTTTATTTGCCGGTCTGATTGGTTTGTGGGGGCGCGAGTCGTCACTGGTGCGTTGGCTGGCCTACAGCAGCTGGACAATCTCTGCTGGCTGGGGTTTAAAAATTGCCCATGACCAGGTGTTAATCGAAGAGGTTGTTAAAAACGGCGGTTTTTCCAGCTGTGGTCTTTTTGCCGAATTCCCGACCTGGTTACCTTTAGATCAATGGATCCCTGCCATTTTTAATCCAACCGGTGTTTGTGGTGAAATTGCCTGGCAATTTTTAGGCTATTCAATGCCGTTCTGGATGCGGATTGTATTCGCCGTTTATCTGTTACTGGCGCTTGTGGTGATGGCAAGCCAGCTGAAAAAACATAAATATAATCCTTATGATTAATCATCAGCCGTCGTAAAGTTGTTTGGGGAAAGCCCCGACATAAAAAAACCGCCAACAAAGGCGGTTTTTTTATGTGCTAAGCAAAACTTAGTTATGCAACAATCGCCAGCAGCTCAACGTCAAATACCAGCGCGCTGAAAGGGGCAATAGATGCACCAGCACCACGCTCGCCGTATGCCAGCTGATGTGGAATATACAGACGGTATTTTGAACCCACCGGCATCAATTGCAGTGCTTCAGTCCAGCCGGCAATCACACCACCGACCGGGAACTCAGCAGGCTGACCGCGATTGTAAGAGCTGTCAAATACAGTGCCGTCAATTAAAGTACCGTGGTAATGGGTCCGTACCGTAGAAGCGCGTGTAGGTTTTTCACCATCACCAGCCACCAGTACTTCATATTGCAAACCTGATGCAGTGGTCACTACACCTGGTTTTTTTGCATTTTCCGCCAGGAAAGCTTCGCCGGCTCCAGCGGCCAGTTTGGCTTTTTCTTCCTGCTCAGCCTGCATCCGGGCACTGATCACTTCAAAAGCAGCACGGATCTGTTGTTCTGACACTTCAGGCTCATCACCATAAAAAGCAGCAGCTAAACCAGCGGCAACAGCGGCGATATCCAAACCTTCAAATGGGTTATCAGCCAGTTGCTGACCCATTTGCAGACCTATGCCATAACTGGCGTGTTGTTCAAGGGTGGTGAATGTTGACATAAAAATCACTTTTGATGATGCGCCAAGGGCGCCGTTAAACACAGATAATGCCAAAACATTATCAGGAAACTGCTGATGCTAGCCGATTTTGCCCCGCTTGTCTTGAGCGCAAAATGCCAGCCGCTGTTATTCAGGCAGGCTCAGGCAGACAACGCCTGTACTTGTTGCCAAATTTGCCGCACCAGTTGCTCGTCTGCTTCGCTCAGCTCACCGCCCGCAATAGCCGAAGCCAGACTTTCATCAACCAGGCTGATAATATCTGCGGCGACAAAAGGCTGCTCAGCCACCTGCAAACGACCTACGCCAAGGTCAACATGACCCCGCAGGTAACCGGCAGCAAACAGCTCGTCGTCGCTGGCCGTTGCCACACTTTGGTCAAAATACTGACTGATAGCCTGAATAAATTGTTCTGTTTGTTGCATGCTTACTCCTCAAGGCCAAGCCGGTACATGACATAATCGTTATAACCACACAGCACTTTGAGCATGCCCTGCAATTGTTGGTCGAGTGCAGCATCGCCACTGTCACTGATGAGTGGCCTGCCGTTTAACTGTTGTAATTTAGTTTTGGTTGCAATCAGCATAATATTGTCGCGGCCGATAGCGCGGATCACCGCCGGAGATAGCTGCTGATTACCACGACCAAAAATATGGCCCTGGCCGCCGATGAGCGTGATCACCAGTTTACAGGGATAACCCTGCACCAGCTCAAGCAGCTGTGAAGCTGTTACATCGGAGGCTATCACTTCACCGTTTTCAACCACGTCCACACCAAGCAGTGTGTTAGGCAAGCCAAGTTCGGCCATCACCGCCGCAACTGTAGAGCCTGAGCCCATCACATAACGCACGCCATCTTCCATTTGACTGGCAACATAAGCGGCCAAATCGTCCAGCACCAAAGCTTCGGATTCTTTGCCGGCGCTTTTGACACTTTGCACATAACGAAGCTCACTGGGGATTTGCATTTCACCATATCTTTTGGCGCGCACTGTGCCCTGGCGAAAAGCCGCTTCGTCGATATCCATGACCTGCGCGTCCTGCACTGTGACCAGTTCACCACGCACCATTTGCGCCACCACTTTGCCGGCCGCTGCCGGCGTAATGGCATACACGCCTGAGTGAATTTTACAGCCGGCCGGAATGCCAAGCACTGTGGTATGGGACTGACTGTGGTGTTCAGCAATCACAGCACAAATGTTGCGTGCTGTGCCATCACCACCGGCAAACAATAATAAATCAACGCCACGTTCCACCAGAAGTGCTGCGGCCTGCTCAGTGTCAGCGGCCGTTGAAGGCTGGCTTTGTGCCTGGCCAACCACTTCAACAGCAAAACCCAGCTCAGTTGCCACATCCTGGCCCATATCTCCGGCAAAAGTGTAAACACGGATTTGCTCACGCACGCCTGACAGTTCGTTCAGCGCAGCTTTGGCGCGCTGCTGCGCCAGCGGCACAGCACCCAGCGCAATGGCTTGTGCTGCCATACCATCACTGCCTTTGAGGGCGACACTGCCGCCAATTCCGGCCCATGGGTTGATAATTAACCCAAGTCGAAAGGCGCTATTTTGGGGTTCAACCGGTACTGCAGAGGAGTTTGGCAACATAAAAAATTCCGGCCTCTCAAAACAAAACACAAAGCCAAGGTAAAAGTGGCCGGCATTGTAACCAATCAGACCTGAGCTGGCAAAGCGGCAGCATTGCACAGAGGTCCAACCTCAAGTAGATTAGGCTTTTTGATAGTCAACCGGATCTTCTGATGCAGTTTCTCAAAGACAGTTTTGACCGCCTGATGGCAGCTTATAGGCACCAGCCCTACCCGGATTTGCAGCAACGCCAAATGCAGCTTAAGGCGCTACGTGGGCAGTTACTTCAGCAAAAAGCAGCTTTATTGGCCGCACTGAACGCTGATTTTGGCCAGCGCAGTGCCAGTGAAAGTCAGATGCTGGAGTTGCTGCCAAGTGTCGGCAGTATCGACTACAGCTTAAAACGGCTAAAAAAATGGCTTAAACCAGAAAAACGCCATGTCAGCTGGTTGTTTTTACCGGCAAAAAACTATGTAGTGCATCAGCCGCTGGGCGTGGTCGGCATTATAGTGCCCTGGAATTATCCGGTGTTTTTAAGCCTGGGGCCTTTAGTGGCAGCAGTCAGTGCCGGTAATAAAGTGATGCTGAAATTATCGGAGTTCACCCCTCAAACCAATCAGGTGTTAAAAAACATCATTGAAACAGCGTTGCCGGACACTGCGCTGGTGATAGAAGGCGACGCGAGCGTGGCAGCAGCCTTTAGCCAACTACCTTTTGCACATTTGTTATACACAGGCTCTACTGCTGTAGGTTATCAGGTGATGCGCGCAGCCAGCGCCAATCTGACGCCTGTGACACTGGAGCTTGGCGGCAAATCGCCGCTGATCATCGCCCCCGATGCCAATATCAACCAGCTGGCAGAGCGTATTGTATTCGGCAAAACCGCTAATGCCGGCCAAACCTGTGTGGCGCCTGATTATCTGCTGGTCCCCAAAGATAAAATTGAGCAATGTGTCAGCGTACTTCAGCAGCAGTTTTTGCAGTTTTACCCGTTGACACTATTTGAACAGAGTTACCCGGCCATTATTAACGAGCGCCACTACCAGAGGCTGCAGAATTACTTAACAGAAGCCAAAGCAGCGGGCGCCCGGGTAATCAGTTGCCTGGATGTGACACCAAAACAACAGCAGCAAAGATTAATGCCCCTCACTCTGGTACTCAATGCACCGCTTGATTCGGCACTTTGGCGTGAAGAAATTTTTGGCCCTGTGCTGCCGGTCTATGGTTACCAGCATATCGAAGAAGCACTTCATTTTGTGCAGCAAAGACCAAAGCCACTGGCACTTTATTTATTTAGTGACAACAGCGCACTACAACAGCAGGTGCTTCAACACACCCATGCCGGAGGGGTTTGTATCAATGAAACCTTAATCCATGCGGGTCAGGAAGATTTACCTTTTGGCGGCATAGGCCCGAGCGGTATCGGTGCTTATCATGGCAAAGAAGGATTTTTAACTTTTAGTCACGCCAAAGCTGTGCATCAAAAAGGCAGGTTCAATACAGGTCAGATGGCCTATCCGCAGCACAGAGCCAAACTGTTTGATAAATTGCTGAACTATCTGCTGCGTCCTTAGCTGCTATCAAAGGGCGTGAACGACGCCCTTTTTTTAAGCTTTTTGTTCAACGTTGTTATTTAAATATTTTATTCAACACCAGGCCTAGCTCAGGCTACAGGCTTATCTTCTGCCCCCGCCTTAAGCGGCTGGATGTTTTTCGGAAGTGCTAACGCCAGCAACATGGACAACAACGCACACAAAGCGCCGAGCACAAAGGTAAAAGCTGAACCTGCTCCGTCCTGCCAGGCAATACCCGCAGCATAAGCTCCTAATGCGCCACCGCCGCCATAAATTACACCGGCATACAACGCCTGGCCCCGGCTGCGCTGCGCCGGCGGGAAAAACTGCTGAATAAACTGCATAGCGCAGCTGTGGGCAATGGCAAAACTAAAAGCATGTAACAGCATACTGGCAGACAACAACAGGCCGCTGTCGGCTAAAAAGGCCACCATCAGCCAGCGCACTGCGGTCAAACCATAACAAAGGCCTAATAATTTCTGATAACTGCGGCCTTGCAGAATACGGCCGGCAAAGTAAAACGCCACTATTTCGGCGGCAACGGCCAGTGCAATCAACAAACCAGCGTCGCTGCCGCTGTAACCTAAGTCGCGGGTGTATAAGGTGAAAAAACCATAAAAAGGCGCAAAACTCATCTGCATAAAAAATGCACCGAGCATAAATTTTAAAAAGCTGCTGTGTGTCCAGAGCCGGCGAAACTGCACCGGCTGAGTGTCGTTATGTTGGGCCAGTGAAAATTTTGGCAATAACCACAGGGTGCAAAGCATCAGTAACAAAAATAACAGAGCACTGTGTGGCAACATCTGTGGACCCGTATGCTGAAACCACCAGCCGCCCAGCATCACCAACACTATATACCCCACCGATCCTGCGGTGCGCACCTTACTGTAACGGGACGTGTTGTTATCGAGATAATAAAAAGCCGAACTTTCCAGCTGCGGCAAAATTGCGGTCCAGCATAAGCTGTAAAGTGCAAGGCCGGCAACCAGCGGCCAATAACCGCCATCATAAAAGCTCGTAAGCCAGCCGATGGTGGCAAGTACAGCACCAAAACGCATCACACCAATCGGATCCTGCCGCTTCACCGCCAGACTGGCCCATAAACTGGGGCCTATGATCCGCATACCGGTCACCAGCGCCAACAACAAGCCAATTTCTTCTGAATTCAGCCCCCTGTTATCCAGAAACAGGCCGATATAAGGCACAAAAACGCCAAGTACAGCAAAATAGGCAAAATAAGCCAGACTCAGCGTTTGTGCGCTCGACATTTTCACAAAAAACTCCATCGGAATAACAGCGCTGAAAGTAAAAAACAACAACGACACCAAAGCGTCGTTTGGGATTTTCAGCAATAGGCATGCAAGGGGGCCTTATTGTAGCGCTGTAGCGCTCGATGGCATAGCGCCAATATCGATTAACAGTCTCAGCTCATCACCAAGGCCAATATGGGCAATATCCGGCTTGCTCTGTCAGAAAACGGATGGTTTTGTCCATGATGACGCAGGCAATGTGCCATCAGCACTATCGCCTGCAACAAAACAACATTAAATATCGGGAAACGAGGATGAACACAAAGCCTGATTAACCTGCGGTTTCAAGTTCAAGCTTAAAAGCTAACGTAAAGCGAGAGGCATAGCACACTCTGTTCGGTGGTCTGCCAACATGTTTAATTGCGCCATCAAAAATTACCACCCGGCCAGGCTTAGGGGTACAGGCATAGACACAATCATCACCACTGTTATAAAACATGGTTTCGCCACCCCATTCGATATCCCATTGAGGGCAGGCGTACATCAACACAGTTAACTCTGAGCTGCCGGGCAGGCAATCTGTATGTGTAAACAACATATCGCCGTAGGAGGCAAGGTTACAGTAAGCACGGTAGGCTTTAAAACGCTGTCCGGTCAATTCCAGTACCGCCTCAATACTACGATGGTATACGGGTAAGGCTGCTAATTGATTAGCGTTTAAATTGAGCACAAAATGTCGAAATGCTGCAGTATCTGGTCGTGCGATTTCATTACGGACAAAAGGACTGTTCTCCAGATTCATCGCAATGACGGCCGACTCTTCTGTGGAACACAGGTTATCAAAAACCCATATTTTTCTGCCTTCAATCGACGTTTCGTATTTTGGTTGGTACTTCATAATATTCCGGTTGATAAAGTAGATTAAGACGCCGCCATGTTTTACCGTTAAAGACGTGCATTTGCAACGCGCAGTACACCTTTGTTCAGCGGAATAGATCAGCTATGTCTGAAGTTGGCACCAAGGGGAAACTTAGAAAACTTAATAAAACACCTGATTTTATGCTAAACGCCAACCTGCGCTATAGATGACGGATAAAAACCGCCAGCACCGATAACCCAATGCCTGTCGGGCAAAGTCAGTGAATAGCTAAAATCGCCCAACATCGCTGGTTGCTATCATCGCCATCAAATATTTAGTTTAACCAGGGCCGGCGCAGCATCAGATAGAGAGATGCTTGCGGGCCAGTCGCCATTCCTTGTACAGCGGCAAAAAATGCCGATTGTCTGGGCAACTGCGGTTTTGCGGGTACAGTTGCCGGATAAAGATTTGATTTTTGCAGCACAGCAAATTATTACCCTGGCTTATTCGGGTGAACGACAGTGATAGTGCACGCCTCTGCATTGAGCGGCAGTGCTTGCAACAGCCTATTCAGAGCTGTTTGCAACCACTGCCGGCACTGACAGGTAAAGTTTGTCAGCTGGCTGTGCTAACCACCACGGCCAATGCGGGCGATATCGGGTGTGCTCACCGATACCTGATGGTTTTGCGCGTGATGACGCAGGAAATGATCCATCAGCACTATCGCCAGCATGGCTTCAGCAATAGGCACGGCGCGGATGCCGACACAAGGGTCGTGCCGGCCTTTGGTCAGCATTTCCACCGGCTCGCCGCTGGTGTTGATGCTGGCACCAGGAATACTGATGCTGGAGGTAGGTTTAAGCGCAATACTGACACGGATATCCTGGCCTGACGAAATGCCGCCTAAAATGCCGCCGGCATGATTGGCGGTAAAACCTGTTGGCGTCAGAGCGTCTCTGTGCGTTGAGCCCTGCTGCTCCACCACGGCAAAACCATCACCAATTTCAACGGCTTTCACAGCATTAATGCTCATCATGGCGTGGGCAATATCGGCATCCAGGCGGTCAAACACCGGCTCGCCCCAGCCCACAGGCACATTGCTGGCCACCACATTAATACGGGCGCCGACTGAATCACCGGATTTTTTTAAGTCCCGCATAAAAGTATCCAGCGCTTCGATTTTATCCACATCAGGGCAGAAAAAATCGTTTTGCTCCACTTGGTCCCAATCAAGCTTTTCCGCTTTGACAGGCCCAAGCTGAGCTAAATAAGCGCGTATTTCCACACCAAACCGCTGTTTTAAATATTGTTTGGCAATGGCACCAGCCGCAACCCGCACTGCGGTTTCACGGGCTGAAGATCGGCCACCACCACGATAATCGCGGATGCCGTGTTTATGCCAATAGGTGTAATCGGCGTGCCCGGGACGGAACACATCTTTAATGGCAGAATAATCCTGTGAGCGCTGATCGGTATTTTCAATCAACAAGCCAATAGAGCAGCCAGTGGTCACCCCTTCAAAGACTCCGGATAAAATTTTCACCACGTCATCTTCGCGTCTTTGTGTGGTGTACCTGGACGTGCCTGGTTTACGCCGGTCTAAATCGTGCTGAATAGCGTCTAAATCCAGCTTTAACCCCGGTGGGCAACCATCAACAATACCGCCGATGGCCGGGCCATGACTTTCACCAAAAGTAGTTAAACGAAACAATTCGCCAATGCTGTTACCGGCCATGGTTATTCCTCAAACTCCTGTTGATGGGCCACGAGCTGCGCTTTGGTCAGCGCAAACACCCCATCACCGCCGTTGTTAAAAGTTATCCAGTGAAATGGCACCTCAGGCATTTGTTCCGAAAGCGCCACCATTGAATTGCCTACTTCACAAATCAGCACGCCGTTGTCGGTTAAATGCGCTGCGGCTTCACGCAGAATTTTGCGGGTCAGCTCCAGGCCATCGACACCAGACGCCAGGCCAAGCTCAGGTTCGTGATGATACTCGGCCGGTAAATCGGCCATGTCTTCAGCGTCAACATAAGGCGGATTGGTGACAATTAAATCGTATTGTTGTCCTGGTAAGGCAGCAAAACAGTCAGACTGAATAGGAAACACCCTGTGCTCCAGGCCATGCTGACTGATATTCAGATCGGCCACTGTCAGCGCGTCTTCACTGATATCCACAGCATCCACTTCGGCCTCTGGTAAATAGTGGGCGCAGGCAATGGCAATACAACCAGAGCCGGTGCATAAATCCAGAATACGTTGTGGCGCTTCAACCGGAAACCAGTCGGCAAACTGACGGGTAATCAGTTCACTGATGGGTGAACGTGGCACCAGCACCCGCTCGTCGACATAAAAAGGTAAACCGGCAAAATAAGCCTGGTTGGTTAAATAAGCTGACGGGATCCGCTGTTCAATACGTTGTTGTACTAAAGCGGCAAAACGGCGTTTTTCGCTGCTGGTGAGCCGGGTTTGTAACAATGCAGACTCAGCCAAATGGGTAAAATGCAGGGTAAAAGCCATCAGCTGACCGGCGTCATCCCATGGGTTGTCCGTGCCATGACCAAAATACACATCGGCAGCATTCAACTGTGAAACGGCCCAGCGCAGCCAGTCATGAATAGTAAAGAGTTCATTGACGGCTTCGTTGATTAATTCTGCGGTCAGTTCAAAAGGTTGATGTTCAGTCATTTATTTCGCATTGCTCTTTGTATAGACTTGCGCAGATGCGCAAACCTCAGTTACTTAGTGAAGAAGAAATTCAGCTGTTCCGGGATTCAATCACGGGCGCCCGCCCTATGGCGCAGGACAAGATACCGCCTGCCCGCCCGAGTCGCAACAAAAAAACATCCGTAAAGACGTCTATCGAAGCAGAAGAACCCCATTTGTTCTACTTCTCCGATGAGTTTGAAGGTTATCAACCCGACGGCAGCATTATTCGTTATGTACAACCGGGTGAAGACCCCCACCTGGCGAAAAACCTCAAACGTGGCGATTATCAGCCAGGCGTGGTGTTGGACTTACATGGCTTAAGCCAGCAACAGGCCAAAACTGAACTGGCCGGCCTTTTAGCCTACTGCCAGCAGGAACATTTGAATTGCGCTTGTATTGTGCACGGCAAGGGCAGTGGCATTCTGGCCCGCAAAGTGCCGAACTGGCTGATTCAACATCCGAATGTGCGGGCTTTTCACACAGCCCCCACCCATTGGGGCCGGGACGGCGCTTTGTTGGTGTTATTAAAAACGCCGCTGTAAAGCGGCGTTTTGTAAAATAACTGGTCAACACTGCAGGTATTAGTGACTCAGCAGCGCCAGATCGGCAGGCGCCAGACGTTCCAGTAATTTTCCGCCCTCACCTGGCTGATAATGAATGCCCACCAAAGCTGAAGTTTCAAAAATGGGCGTATTGCCGGTTTTAGTAAAGGTTTCGACCAAAAAACTGACCAGCGGCATATGCGACACCATAAGCACGCGAAGTTCAGGGGTTTCAGAGCGCAGTGCATCCAGATATAGCTGCACCTGATGACTATCGCCTTCCGGTACCAGCTCGGGGATCATCTCCAGCCGGGTCGATGCTGGCTGCGCTTTGAGCATCAGCTCCGCCGTTTGTTGTGCCCGCACAAAAGGGCTGCATAACACCAGATCAAAAGCCTGATAATGCTGGGATAACCATAACGCCATGTGGCTGACATCATCCCGGCCTTTGGCAGTAAGCTGCCTTTGACTATCCTGACTGCTGTGTGGCTCGGCCTCGCCGTGCCGCATGATAACCAGATTGACCATGAGTACACCTAGACAACTTCGCGACCAACGCGAAAAGAGTGCGCTATGATAATGAAAGTTTGCAGTCACAGTAACTGTTAATAAAGCATAAAATTTCAGCTTTATATTCCTATTCGATATGATAAAAATAACCATCGCTGCTGCTGACAGGTTGCCATAAGAGGCCCGAATTGAAAAAAAGTCATATGGTGCAAAGCCCTAACGATCAACGTTTGTATCAGCCACTGACACTGGACAACGGTTTAAGGGTATTGCTGGTGCAACAACAGGACGCCGAAAAAAGCGCCGCGGCTATGGCAGTCAATGTCGGCCATTTTGATGATCCGTCAGACCGCGAAGGTTTAGCGCACTTTCTCGAACACCTGGTATTTTTAGGGTCGGAAAAATTTCCGCAATCCGGTGAATATCAACAGTTTATCGCCAACAATGGCGGCAGTCACAATGCCTGGACCGGCACAGAGCACAGCTGTTTTTATTTTGACATCAGCCACGAAGCATTTACCGCTGCGCTTGAGCGTTTTGCCGATATGTTAAGCGCGCCGCTGTTCAGTGCCGACGCTGTCGACAAAGAGCGCCATGCCATTGAAGCCGAATTTTCAATGAAGCTTAAAGATGATGGCCGGCGTATTTATCAGGCGCATAAAGAAAGTATTAATCCCGAACATCCCTTTGCGAAGTTTTCCGTGGGTAACCTGTCGACACTGGACGACAGACCTGGCCAAAGCGCGCAACAGGCCGTGCGTGATTTTTATCAACAACAATACAGTGCCAGCCGTATGACCTTAACCCTGGTGTCCAACGCGCCACTTGAGGTGCAGGCGCAGTGGGCTCAGCAATATTTTTTTGCTTTACCGGCCTCGCTTCCGCCAAAAGCGGCACTGGTGCCGCCCCTTTATTTAGATGAACATTTAGGTATACAGCTGAATATTCAGCCACATAAACCAACACAGCGTTTTGTTGCCAGTTTTGCCTTACCCGATATTCAGCCCTGGTACCGCTATAAGCTGGTCAGTTTTCTGGCTCATCTTCTGGGGGATGAAGGCCCAGGCTCGTTATTAAGCCATTTAAAAGGCCGGGGTCTGGTAAATTCATTAAGCGCAGGCGGCGGAATTGATGGCAGCAACTACAAAGACTTCACCCTGGCGTTTGAACTGACTCCACAAGGTATGTTGGCACAGGATGAAATTTTGCTCGCCAGTTTTTCGTATCTGGCCATGCTGAAACAACAGCCTTTTCCGGCTGAAATTTTTGCGGAAAGGCAAAAGCTGGTGCGCTGGAGCTTTTTATATCAGGAACAAAAAACGCCATTGCAGCTGGCCAGCGATCTGGCAGTGAATCTGCAGCATTATCCGGTAGAAGATTATGTGTTTGGCGATTACCGGATGGAGATGCCCGACGCCGCCTTGTACCAGCATTTGTTAAGTTTTTTCCATGAGCGCAATCTGCGCCTGATGCTGATAGCGCCGGAAGTGAAAGTAGACCGCCAGGCGCGCTGGTACCACACCCCTTACAGCCAGTTGCCGCTTACCCCGGATTTATTGCACAAGTTACAGCAGGCAGCACCGCTGCCGGACTGTCATTTGCCCAAAGCCAACCCTTATCTGGTGGATGAACCCAGGTTACTGGAAACATCGGAGGGCATAGCGCTGCCACAGCTGTATTATCAGGCCGACGGCATGAAACTCTGGTTTAAACCTGATGCAGATTTTCGCACGCCCAAAGGCCATGTGTTTGTTGAAGTGACCTTGCCAAACACTATCATCGGTATTGCCGAGCTGGCTCTTTGTAAACTCTGGCTGGAGCTGTTTCTGGACGATATTAACGAGCAGTTTTATGCCGCCACCACAGCAGGACTCAACTACAACCTGCATGTGCAGCAGCACGGTTTGACTTTACACTGCAGCGGCCTGGCCGGTAATCAGATTGCGTTGCTGTACGATATTTTAGAGCAGATGCCGAACCGCCACTTTAGCCAAAGCCGGTTTGATGAACTTAAGCGCCAATTGGTTCGTCACTGGCAGAATCAAACCAGAAATAAACCTATTACACAGTTATTCAGTAAGTTATCTGCACTATTGCAACCACTGAATCCGGAATCAGAAACTCTGGCCGCGGTGCTGGCTGACTGTACCTTTGACGACTTTCAACGTTTTTATGCGCGTATGTTCCACACAGTTCATCTCGAAGCGCTGATGATTGGTCACTGGAAAGAGCAGGACGTAATAAGTCTGCAGCAACAGCTGGCCAAATGGCTTGGTACAGTGCCAGAACGTTGTCAGCGTTTACCCCGTTACAGTCACAATACTGAAGGTGTTGGCCCTATCTGGCTACAGCTACCGATGGCGCAGGACGATGAAGCGCTGGTGATTTACCTGCCAGCCCGTGCGCGCAGCGCATTGGATATGGCACTGTTTATGCTCGCCAATCATCTGATTTCACCAGAGTATTTTCATGAACTTCGCACTGAACAACAACTGGGTTATCTGGTGGGTACAGGTTATGTACCGATGAATCTGCGCCCTGGCATGGCTTTTTATATTCAATCGCCAAGAGCTGATGCCAGAACCTTGTATCAGGCCACCTTAACTTTTTATCAGAGATTTTTAAGCGAATTGCCAGAGCTGTCGGCCGGTGAATTCCAGGCGCTGAAACAGAGTTTAGCCAGTCAAATCCGTGAGCGCGACAACAGCCTTAGCAACAGAGCTAAACGCATATGGCTGGCCATTGGTCAGGGTGATGAACACTGTGCTTTATCTGATCAGATCCAACAGGAGCTGAATAAACTCAGTCTTTTCGATTTTACTGAGTTCTGTCAAAGTTTACTGGCGCCTGATTATGACGCGATTTTTCTGGCAACCAGTGAAGCGCCGGCACATAGCCATATGAGAACCATGGATGCCACGGCGGCTATTGATTTATTAAAAACGCTGACGAAAGCTGACTAAAAACATTCCATCCGTTACAAACAGAACAATCACCGGCAGATAAGCGCCAGGGCAGTCCTGCTTTTGCCTGCAACAGCAGGTCTGGCGCCAGATTGGCTTTGACAGCCCTGTTAATTTTATATAACTTAGCTCTATCAGACTTTCTGACGTAAAGACGTGTGAAAAATAATAAAAAAATCAATCACAAGGCGCTGTTTATTACCTTTTTAACCTCGCCACTTCCTGCTTTTGCCCTAGACTGGCAGGGTTCAATGCCCTACATTTTGTCGTCCATTTTATTATTCTCTTTTGGCGCTTTATTGCTGGCACATTTATCTATTCTGAAAATGCGTCGTTACCAGAGCCGACTGGAACAAAGTGAAGAGCGGTTACGCTTATCTTTGTGGGGCAGCGGCGACGAATTATGGGACTGGAATATTAGTGCCGGCACTTTATATCGCTCCAGTTCCTGGCAACAAGCCGTTGAGCTTAAACCTGAAACCAATCAGTTTCCGCCGAACCGCGAACAAATTCACCCAAAAGATATTGAACGGGTCACTGAACAGCTGTATCAGCATCTGGCTGGCGAAACGCCGCACTTTGAAGCCGCCTATCGTTTAAGAGCCTCGGACGGCGGCTGGATTTGGGTGCTGGACCGCGGCAAAGTGGTCAGCACAGATGCTGACGGTGCCGCCACCCGTATGACAGGCACCTTAAAAAATATTCAGTTGCTCAAACACACCGAAGAACGGCTGGAACTCTTTGCCCGTTGCCTTGAAAACATTTCCGACGCAGTGGTGATATGTGACACCAATTTTACCGTTATTGAAGTCAACAACTCCTTTAGCACCATCACCGGGAAAAGCCGAGAACAGGTGATCAAAAAACCTTTTGATCTGGCACTGTACCCCAACCGCTTTTTACAGGATATAGGCCTGAAACTGCAGTCACAAGGCAGTTGGCAAGGTGAAATTCAGGATCAGCGTTTAAACGGTGAAATCTACCAGGCTGAACTGAACTTTGATGTGGTTAAAGACGAACACAACACTATTACCCAGTACGTGGCTGTGTTTTCCGATATTTCCGAGCGCAAGCGCAAAGAAGCTGAGCTCAGCCGCCTCGCCAACTCCGACACCCTGACCGGCTTGCCAAACCGGGCTCTATTCTCGGCTGAACTGAGCCGTTTGGTCGAACGTGAAGTGCGCCACGCGCTACTGGTATTCGATTTAGATAACTTTAAGAAAATTAACGACTCACTGGGTCATCAGCTCGGTGACACTTTATTGGTAAAACTGGCAGAGCGGCTGACTGAACGCAGCCGGCAAAAAAACAGGTTGTACCGGCTTGGTGGTGACGAGTTTGCCATTTTGCTGGAAGACACCAATGACATTCATACCATCACTTCTCTGGCCAAAGAGCTGATTAAACAAATTAACCTGCCGTTTTTTATCAATCAGCATGAACTGGCAGTCACCAGCAGTATTGGTATTGTGTTGTATCCGGAAGACGGTGCCGATCCGGAAGCTTTGCTGCGGAACGCCGACACGGCCATGTACCACGCTAAACATGAAGGCGCGAACCGTTATTTGTTTTTTAACGATTCGATGAACAAACT
Organism: Rheinheimera sp.; assembly: GCA_003543135.1. Taxonomy (GTDB): domain Bacteria; phylum Pseudomonadota; class Gammaproteobacteria; order Enterobacterales; family Alteromonadaceae; genus Pararheinheimera. The sequence goes on along the minus strand of DPJG01000007.1, from coordinate 16,967 downwards.
GGCTGTCAAACGTTTGCAGCTGGAGAACCTCATCCGTCATGGTTTAAAAGAAGATTATTTCACTGTGTTTTATCAGCCAAAAATGGACATTCTGAGCGGCCAGCTGGTGGGCATGGAAGCGCTGGTGCGTTTTATTACCCCTAAACGGGGTTTAATCAGCCCGGCGTCTTTTATTCCGGTGTCAGAAGAAACAGGTCAGATCGTGGAAATTGGCGAAGTGGTATTGCGTAAAGCTTGCCTTGATGTAAAACGCTGGATTGATCAGGGCTTATTTCACGGCCGGGTGGCTGTAAACCTGTCGGTCAAACAGTTTATGTTGCCTTATTTATGTGAGCAGATAGACGACGTGTTACAGCAAACCGAACTGCCCTCTTATCATCTGGAGCTGGAAATTACTGAAGGCACGGTGATGCAGTCGCCCAAAATGGCGATTGATACCATGAAAAAACTGCGCGCCCGCGGCATTCACCTGGCGATGGATGACTTTGGCACCGGCTATTCGTCTTTGGCTTATTTAAAGCAGTTTCCGCTCAATACCCTCAAAATCGACAAAGCCTTTATTGATGATATGAATACAGCCCGTGGTCGCAATATGGTGGACACTATTGTCACTATCGCCCACAACCTGAGCCTGACAGTCGTGGCAGAAGGTGTTGAATACGCAGAACAATTGCAGCAGTTAAAGCAGCTGCGCTGTGAAATTATTCAGGGTTATTATTACAGTAAACCTCTGTCGGCCGCCGACTTTACCCAGTTCCTGAAAGATCAGAAACAGCAAAAACCCAAACTCAGTGCTGTGCCTGCTGCGCTCTAACAGGCAACAGGCGCATTCAGCATCTGCCTAAACCCTAAAGCAATCCACAGCACTCAGCGGCTGGCAAACATCGTCACAGCAGAGAGCACAAATGCAAAAAGGAGCCGAAGCTCCTTTTTGTTTGCTGCTGGCCTGAAGCCTGCAACAGCGATAACAATAACAGCTTAGTGCCGCTTGTCCGGATCTATGCCCTGGCGAATTTTCTCCATCCGCTCCTGATGTTTTAACCACATACTAAAACCACCAATACCAATACCGGCCAGTGGAATTAAAAACACCAAAACGTCTGGTCGTAAAATACTACTGAATAATTCGCCCACAGCAATACCCTCTGCTTTTGGCCCCAAGGCCCTTTATTGTTATCAGTCGTTGTCCGTTTCTACATAAGAGAAATCGTCACTGCCATCGGCAATCCGTTTTTTACCAAACACAGTGTGGAATTTTTTCTTTTCCTGCACTTTTTGTTTGTATTTAGTCCAGACTTTTTCAAAGCTGGATTCTGCTTCGGCTTCGCCGCGGCAAACCGATAAAAAACGTTGCTCTTCTTCATTCACTGGCTGACGCAGACCGTCTTCCAGCTCCTGCATCGCCGCACCATGTTTTTCCAGCAGATTACCTTCTGCCAGTGTGAAGCGCCCTGACCGGGTAAACCCCTTTGGGAAATTCCGGTCATCAAAAAAGCGACGTTTAGCCACAAAACTTTGCTGCATCACTTTTTTCCCCTGATCTCGTTGAATCTAAAGCTATCCCAATTAAACTGTGCGGAGTATGGTAAACAAAATTCCGATCGTAAAACAAATATTTTTTATGGTTACAATCAATTTTTCTAAGGATCCACTTTGGATACTGAGCTGTTAAAAACCTTCCTTGAAGTACAGAAAACCCGTCACTTTGGTAAAGCCGCCGAGAATTTATATTTAACCCAATCTGCGGTCAGCTTCAGGGTGCGCCAGCTTGAACAAAGTTTAGGCGTCACCCTGTTCAGCCGCTTTCGCAATAATATTCAGCTCACTGCAGCTGGTGAGCTGTTGCTGCCCCATGCACAGGCGGTGTTAACGGCCATCTCCGCAGCAAAACAGCAGTTAAATCAGCAATACCAGTTGCAGAGTCATCGTAAGGTGTTAATGCCGGCTGAGTTTGCTGTTTTATTGCCGCCCAAACAGCTGAGTCTGTTGTTTGCGCCGCAGCAGTGTTGGCAGGTGCATACACAGAGTGGCACTTATCACAATGTAAACGGCAGCGATTTTGATCTGGTGATCCAGCTGGGTGAAAAACCACAGCAGCTTGCACCTTTGCAGGCCCGTTGTCTGGGGTATCTTTGCTGGTGGCCGGTGTCAGTGAATGACGCTGTAAATTTGCAGGCAGAATGTAGTGTGCAGCATCTGACGCTGCCAAGGCTGACCACTGCACCACTAAGTTTTGCCAGTACAGATGTACGGCTGTTGTGGCAATGGTTACAGCAAAATAAAGGATGTGGTTATTTGCCTGCCCCTCTGGTGCAAGCGGCTGTGGAGCAGGGAAAATTACACAAACTCAGTGCTGCTCCCTATTTGCAACCGGTCTGGGTTTATCATCAAGCCAATGATGTTGTTGCCGAGCATTGGCAACAGACATTACAAAGCTGTGGCGTGCTACAGGCGCCTGTTTAGGGCCTGAACCACACCACCCCATGCCCCAGCGCCTTTTTCAGCGCCATTCGCTTGTGGTTGTGAAATAATGGCAATAACAGCGGGCCGGTCAGAGCGCCCAGTACAACCCAGGGCAAAGATTTCAGACCTGAGCGGCGCGCCTGAATAAAAAAGTACAAAGAGCAAAGTGGTGACAACAGCAACAACATCAAGGCACGACCCTCCGCAAAAAAAGAGCCGCATTATAGCAGCTCTTTTTTTCATCAGCAGCAGGGAAGCCGCACGGCTTATCGCATTTTAATAAAATGTTTTGCCCTGCTCGGCCATTTGCAGTAATAAGGCACTGGGTGCAAAACGGCTGCCAAACTGGGCTTCGTAACGGCGTAAATCGGCCACTAAGGTGGTGGCACCCAACGCATCGATATAACGGAAAGGACCACCGATAAAGGGCGGGAAACCAATACCGAATATGGCACCTATGTCACCGTCACGGGCTGAGGCAATAATGCCTTCTTCCAGACAACGTACTGCTTCGTTTAACATCTGCACTAAACAACGGTTGCTGATTTGCTCGGCTGACAATTTACCACCAGGCTGCACACCCAACAGGGCGTAGACTGAGGTATCCACCTCTTTTTTGCCTTTTTTCGCTTTGGCGCCATACAGGTAAAAGCCTTTTTCCACTTTTTTACCTTTGCGGCCATCGGCGATCAGCTTGTCAAAAGCTGCCGGCGCTTTAAAACGCTCACCCAGTTCCCGTTCCAGAATGGGCGAAATCTTTGCACCTACGTCAATGCCCACTTCGTCCAGCAAGGTAATAGGCCCAACCGGTAAACCAAATTTGGTCAGTGCTTTGTCCAGTTTTTCCACCGGCTCGCCTTCGAGCAGCAAATTGGCCGCTTCATTCATATATAAAGCGAGAATACGGTTCACATAAAAACCGGCACCGTCTTTGACCACAATAGGGGTTTTGCCTTGTTTACGGGCAAAAGCTACTGTAGTGGCGATAGTTTGGGCTGAAGTTTTTTCATGGGCTATTACTTCCACCAACGGCATTTTGTCCACAGGTGAAAAATAATGCAGACCAATCACATTTTCCGGCCGTGCTGCCTGTGCTGCAATCTGTCCTATCGGCAAAGAACTGGTGTTGGAGGCAAAAATAGTGTTTTCATGGCAATGGCTTTCAATGTCTTTCACCATCTGCTGTTTGAGCGCTAAATCTTCAAATACAGCTTCCACCACCAGGTCCACATCATGAAAACCGCTGTAATCTGTGGTGCCTGTTAATAACGCCATTTGTTTTTGCATTTCAGTGCGGCTGATATAACGGCGTTTAAACTTTTTATTCAGCAAGCTGTAGCTGTATTTCAGCGCATTGCTGATGCCTTGCTGGTTGATGTCTTTGATCCGTACCGGAATACCTGCTTTCCCTGCAGTGACATTGGCAATACCACCGCCCATCAGACCACCGCCCAGCACCGCTGCTTTATGCACCTTGCTAGGTTTGACATCCCCTGCTCCGGTTTCTTTTTTCATCTGCGTCGTGGCAAAAAACAAACCGCGTAAAGATTTAGAAACCGACGTCATACAAAGCTCGCCAAAAGCCTGAGCTTCAACCTGCAGTCCGCGCGCCATGCCGCTGTCGACACCGGCTTTAATCGCTTCAATGATTTTTAAAGGTGCCGGATAATGGCCACCGGTTTTTAACAAAGTTTGTTTGGTCGCCTGGCTGAACAAAATGCCACGGCCAATAGACGTAAACTCTAACAGCTGACCAACAAAAGGCAGTTTGACGGCTTTGCTGCGATCCGGCTTACCGGCCAGCGCCATTTTCACCGCGGCTTCCAGCAGAATACTTTTGGGCACTACAGCATCCACTAAACCGGCTTTTTTCGCCTGCACTGCACGCAGTTGTTTGCCGGTCAGCATCATATCCAGCGCTTTTTGCAAGCCCACCAGCTTCGGCAGTCTTTGGGTACCACCGCTGCCAGGCAATAAGCCCAGCTGCACTTCAGGTAAACCCAGCACTGTTTTACCATCGTCAGTGGCAACACGGCCGTGACATGCCATAGCCAGTTCCAGACCACCACCTAAACAAGGGCCATGAATGGCAGCAATCAGCGGTATATTTAACGCTTCGAGCTGACTAAACATTTGTTGTCCCATAGCGGCAATATCGGTCGCTTCCTGCGCTGTTTTGCAGCCATCGAGCATTGTAATGTCGGCACCGGCAATAAAAGAGTCGGCTTTACCAGAAATGATCACCAGACCTTTAATATTTTTATTGCTGCGGATTTCATCTAATAAAGCTTTAATTTCATCAGCAAAAGCGGCTTTAAGCACGTTCATGCTCTCACCGGCCACATCCATGGTAATGACACCTACACCATCATCACGCAGGTTCAGGCTGAAAGTTTTTGCGCTCGCAATTTGTTCGGTCCCTGTTTGTTCGATCACTGTTTGCTCCGTCATTATTCTGTCTCCACTATCATGGCAGCGCCTAAACCACCGGCCGCGCAGGCTGTGGTTAAACCAATACCACCACCACGGCGGTTTAATTCATTGAGGGTTTGGGTGATTAACCGCGTGCCGGTGGCCGCAAATGGATGGCCATAAGCCAAAGAGCCACCGTTGACGTTAAATTTCGCCATATCAATGTCACCAATGGCACTGGAGCGGCCCAGTTTTTCTTCAGCAAACTTTTTACTGCCAAACATTTTCATATTGGCCAGTGCCTGAGCGGCAAAAGCTTCATGCATTTCAATCAGCGTTAAGTCGTTTAACGTCATGCCGGCGCGCTCAAGCGCAATAGGTGTGGCGTAAGATGGGCCCATCAGCATGTCTTCCCACACGTCGATGGCAGCAAAAGCGTAGCTACGAACATAACCCAAAGGTTTGTAACCCAATGCTTTGGCATAACTTTCTGGCATCATCAGTACTGCTGAAGCACCATCTGTTAATGGGGTGCTGGTGGCAGCTGTGACAGTGCCGTAATTGCGGTCAAACACTGGTTTTAACTTGCTGTAAGACTCCAGCTTGGAATCTTTGCGGATGTTGTTATCCATCTCCAGAAACTTGTTGTAAGGCTCCACATGAGCCGCCATCACTTCATCTTTCATCAGCCCCATTTCCCAGGCTTTGGCTGCCAGGGTGTGAGAACGGTGCGCCATCGCATCCTGATCGGCGCGGCTGATACCATGGCTTTTGGCCATTTGTTCAGCGGTGTCACCCATCGACAAGCCTGTGGTGTATTCAGCCACAGCGGGTGGCACTGGCAGTAAATCACGCAGGCCAAGGCGGCGGAAAATCGCAACTTTCTGACCAAAGGTTTTGGCTTTGGTTAAATCTACCAGAGCGCGGGCCAGGGCTTTACTGACACCTACAGGCAGTACTGAGCTGGAGTCAGCGCCACCGGCGATGGCGACTTTACTGACACCAGCCATCATGGCTTCGGTGACACTGACCACAGACTGGAAGCTGGTGGCACAAGCGCGGGTCACACTAAAAGCGTCGGTATGTACATTCATACCGGTACCCAGCACAATCTCACGGGCAATATTTGGCGCTTCCGGCATCTGTACAACTTGACCGTAAACAACCTGATCAATTAATTTGGCATCCAGCTCACTGCGGATCAACAGTTCATTGACCACCAATTTGCCCAAATCCAGGGCAGATACCCCGTGGAACTCAGTTGCTTGTTTGGCAAACGGCGTGCGTAAACCGCGAACTATCGCAATCCGATCGCCCTGGCGGTTGGTTAATTTAATCTGGCTGGACATGAATGATCCTCTTGGTTTTATCTGATACAGGTCTGACCTGTAATTTTTTTTGATTGTAACGAGAGATCTGACAAATTAAAACAGTTGTTTTAATGCCATAAAGACCTTATATCCTGACTTCGCAGAAAGCCTAGTCGTATTTAAGCGGAAACGCTTGATAAATAATCAATTAATTCAGCCTTGCCAGGCCTTCAATAAGGCGTGGTAAGACCTAATAACAACGGAAGAGTGCAGCTGTGAACGCATTTAATCAATTAAAAAGCTATCTGGATTCACAGGTATTAGGCCAAAGTGCGCTGACTGAAGGTATTTTGCTGGCCTTGCTCGCCAACGGCCATTTATTGGTGGAAGGCCCGCCGGGTCTTGCCAAAACCCGCGCAGTAAATGCATTAGCGCATGGTGTGGAAGGCAGTTTTCACCGTATTCAGTTTACGCCCGATTTGTTACCGGCCGATTTAACAGGCACAGATATTTACCGTCCTGAAACCGGCAAATTTGAATTTCAAAGTGGCCCTTTGTTTCATCATATTATTCTCGCTGATGAAATTAACCGCGCTCCGGCCAAGGTGCAGTCGGCGTTATTAGAGGCCATGGCAGAAAAACAAATTACCGTGGGTCGTCACAGTTATAAACTGCCGGAATTGTTTTTGGTAATGGCCACGCAAAACCCGCTGGAACAGGAAGGCACCTACCCACTGCCGGAAGCGCAGCTTGACCGCTTTTTACTGCATTTAAAAGTGGATTACCCGGACGCTGAAACAGAACTGGCCATTTTAAAACTCACCCGCGGTGAAGCGTTGGAGCTCGCCACAGAGCAACCGGTGCGGATCAGTCAGGCCGATATTTTTGCCGCCCGCAAAGCCATTTTAAAACTGCATTTTGCGCCCAACCTGGAGCAATATGTGGTGCAGCTGATTATGGCCACCCGCCGCGCCGGCGACTACAGCGCCAAACTCGGCCGCTGGATTGCCTACGGCGCCAGTCCACGTGCCACCATAGCGCTGGAGCGTTGTGCCCGCGCCAAAGCCTGGCTGGCTGGTCGTGATTTTGTGACACCCGATGATGTACAGACTGTGTTTCATAACGTGGTGCGCCATCGTCTGTTGTTAACCTACGAGGCAGAAGCCGAAGGTATCAGTACCGATGATGTGCTGAGCGAAATTCTGTTGTTGGTGCCTGTTGCCTGAGGTGAAGGCGAGAATGAGCGCCAGTTTAAGCCAGATCAATCAGTGGTTGCAGGATTTACACAGCAACGGCACTGAAGTGGATTTAAAACAATTGCTGCGATATCAGCGGCATACCCAGCTTTTTGACTTAACACCGGCCCGGACCATTCAGAGTAAACTGGCCGGCAGTTACCTGGCCAAAAGCAAAGGCCGCGGTATGGAATTTGACGAGGTGCGGCATTATCAAACCGGTGATGATGTGCGCACCATCGACTGGCGTGTCACAGCCCGCACCGGCAAAGTGCATACCAAGTTATTCCGCGAAGAAAAAGAGCGTCCGGTGTTTATTCTGACCGATTTAGGAAGCTCAATGCAGTTTGGCTCAGAGCTGCTGTTAAAGTCGGTGCAGGCCTGTCATCTGGCGGCGCTGATTGCCTGGCATGTGAAAAAAACCGGCGATAAACTCGGTGGCATCGTATTTCACCAACAGCAGATCCGCGAATTAAAACCGGCAGGACGCTCCCAGGCCGTATTACGTTACCTGCATCATCTGACCGAGCTGCAACAACAGGCGCTGCAACTGTTCAAAATGCCAACAGCACAAGGCTCTGCGCCAATTCAGTTGTCAGAAGCTTTAGGACAGCTACGCCGTTTAGCCCGTCCGGGCAGTTTGCTGTTTATCATTTCAGATTTTCAAAATCTCGATGACACTTGCCTGCGTCATTTGCGGGCGCTGACGTTACATAACGAAGTACGGATCTGTCAGCTTGATGATCCGCTGGAGCAGCATCTGCCGGCCCAGGCTTTTGGTCTGGCGCGGGTTTCTGACGGAAACGAGCCTGTTACGTTACAGCTGGGTTCAACAAAGCTGCAGCAGCAATATCAGCAGCAGCAACAACTTTTTTCACAGCAGCTGCAGCAGCACTGGACCACACTTGGCCTCGCTAACTGGCAATTTAGCGCTGCAATGCCCTTGCTCAGTCAGCTGAACGGGAGAAACCATGGCTACACCTAACACAGCAGCACAGCCACAGGCACTGGCGCAACTGGCTGATATTCAGGAGCCACTCCTTGTTAATGACTGGTATCTGGCGCCCGGCTGGTGGCTGCTGGCCGCTTTGGCACTGACCCTGTTGTGGCTGCTTTCTCGTAAATACCGGCAACAACAGTTAAAACAGGCACCCAAACGTTTTGCGCTTAAGGCTCTGGCGGCCCTTGATAAAGGCGCAGCAGATGCGCCAGCGCAAATCACCGCCTTATTAAAACGTTGGTTGTTAAGCCAGAACCCCTGCCATCCGGCATTAAGCTACAGTGGTGAGGCCTGGCGGCAATTTTTGCTCAAAAGCCTGCAAAACAGGCAGAAAACGGCGGTTCCGACCTTACCTGATTTACTGGCTTTGCATTATCAGCGCTCGCCACAACAGACTGAAATTCAGGCATATGCTGATTTTGCGGCGCTCTGGCTGCAATATGCGAACCTTGAGCAGTATGCCGACCAACACAAAGCTGCGGCAGAAAAAACAAAGCTTGCCAAGGGAGCTACAGATGTTTGAATTCAGTTATCCCTGGCTTTTTGTGCTGCTGGCCCTGCCCTATTTTATCAAAGCAAAACAGCCCAGGACTGGTGCCAGTTTGTTGTTACCTCCGCTGGCACGCCTGGCCAAAACTCAGAGTACTGACAGTCAAGCCGGACAATCAAAACGGCAACAATGGTTACTGATGCTGATTTGGCTTCTTTTGGTCAGCGCCGCCGCAGCACCCAAATGGCTGGGTGAAGCCGTGACCCTGCCGCAACAAGGCCGCGACATGATGCTGGCGGTCGATTTATCTGGCTCGATGAATATCAATGATATGGTGATCAACGACCAGAGCGCCAACCGGCTGGATGCGGTGAAATTTGTGTTATCGGATTTTATTGAAAAACGTCAAGGCGACCGCCTTGGCCTGGTGCTGTTTGCCGATGCAGCTTATCAGCAAACGCCGCTTACTTTTGACCGCCAGACAGTACAACAAATGCTGGATGAAGCCGTGCTTGGCCTGGTGGGTCAGCGCACCGCCATTGGTGAAGCCATTGGCCTTGCGGTTAAAAGATTTAATACCTATGAAAGTTCAAATAAGGTGCTGATTTTACTCAGTGACGGCGCCAATACCGCAGGCAATATTCAGCCGCGCGAAGCGCTGGAGCTGGCCAAAGCGGCCGGAGTAAAAATTTATACTGTGGGTGTAGGTGCTGAGCAGATGGTGCAACAGGGGATTTTTGGCCCGCAACTGGTCAATCCGTCTGATGATCTGGATGAAGCACTGTTGACCGAACTTGCCACTGCCACAGGCGGGCGTTATTTCCGCGCCCGTGATTTGACTGAACTGGCGCAAATTTATCAGCTGTTGGATCAGCTTGAACCCATCGAACGTGATCAGCTCAACTACAGACCACAACAGAGTCTGCTGCACTGGCCCCTTGCTGCAGCTCTGCTGCTGATAGTGTTGTTATTACTGAGCAAACTGCCCTGGCAACAATGGCGGCGCGGAGGTGACCATGCCCTTTGAACTGCATTGGTTAAGGCCGCTCTGGTTATTACTGCTGCCGCTGGTGGTGCTCTGTGTTTATCTGGCATGGCGTTATCAGCAAAGCGGCAGCCCCTGGCGCCAGCTGCTGCCTACGCATCTGCAGCTGACCTTGTTAAACGACAAAGTGCAGCAACAACAAAACAAAAAACCTTTTGTCTTATTGTTGCTTGGTTTGCTGCTTGCGGTAATAGCGCTGGCCGGCCCCAGTGTGCACAAACTGCCCCAACCTGCTTTTGCGCTGAATAAAGCCACAGTGCTGGTGCTGGATATGTCGTTGTCGATGCTGGCAACAGATGTTAAACCCAACCGCCTGACCCAGGCCAGATTTAAAGCGCTGGATTTTACCAGTCAGCTCAAAGAAGGTGAGCTGGCGTTATTAACCTTTGCTGCTGATGCTTATGTGATTTCACCTCTGACGCCGGATCACAACAATATCAAGCTGTTATTGCCTGACTTGACACCAGAAATCATGCCGGCACAGGGTTCTAATGTCCAAAGTGCACTGGAACTTGCCGCTAAATTGTTGCAACAAGCCGGTTATCCCAAAGGGGATGTGGTGCTTATTACCGACGGTTTTAGTCAGAGCCACTATCAGACACTGCGCCAGAGTCTGAATGATTTCCCGCACCGTTTGTCTGTGCTGGCCGTGGGCAGCAGCGATGGTGCGCCGGTAAAATTAAGCTCGGGCGAACTGTTAAAAGATCGCAACGGCAGCATAGTGCTGCCAAAAGTTCCGCTAACGCAGCTGAAAGAACTCGCCAGCCTGACCGGTGGTGTGTTCCGCCAAAGCAGCTTTGATCAATCCGATATTCAGGCATTATTGGCGTTGCCGGAGTTAACGCTGGCTCAAGCCGACACAGCACAAAGCAGTAAAATCAGTGGGGATCAATGGCAGGATGCCGGTGTTTATCTGTGCTGGCTGTTATTGCCTCTGGCGTTATGGCTTGGCAAAAGAGCAGCGCTGCTCGCCATATTGCCGCTTTGTCTGCTGCCAAACACTGCAAAAGCTTTTGACTGGCGCGATTTATGGCAAAGTCAGCAGCAACAGGCCAAACAGGCCTATCAGCAACAAGATTATGCCAAAGCCATGGAAAAATTTGCCGATCCCTTGTGGCAGGGCAACGCCGCTTATCGCAGTGGTGATTATCAGGCTGCCGAACAACTGTATCAGCAGGATAAAAGCGCCAATGGCCGTTTTAATCTGGGTAACAGTCTGATGCAACAACAAAAGTTCGCCGAAGCTTTGACCGCCTATCAGCAAGCCCAAAACCAGCAGCCGGATTTACCTGGTCTTGAGCAGAACATTGAACTTGCCAAACAACTGCTGCAACAGCAGCAGGATCAACAACAAAATTCAGCGCAAAACCAGCAAGGCGGGCAATCTAAGGATGGCAAGCAGCAAGAAGGCCAGAATCAGGAGGGTCAACCGCAAGACGGCCAGCAAAAAGACGATCAGGCGGAGCAATCTGATGGCAGCGGGCAAAACGACGCCAAAGACAGCCAACTCCCTGAGCAAAGTGAACAAAACAACCAGGCTGAGCCAGGTGCGCAGCAGGAATCAAAACAGCAAAACAAAGAGCAAGCTCAGCAACAGCCTGAGGCAAATCCAGAGCAGACAAACGAACAAACAGAACAACAAAAAGCAGTGCGCGAAGCCTGGCCCAATGCCAGTACGGAACAAAGCCAGCAACTGGACGGCCTGATGCGCAAAGTGCAGGACGATCCGGCGTTATTACTGCGCAATAAAATGTTACTGGAATACCAAAAGCGCCAGCAACAACGTTTACCCAAAGGAGCAGAACAAGAATGGTAACCCTGTGTCTGGACTACAGCGCCAAAAAAGTTGTCAATTTGCTGCAGTCTGTGGCCCTGCTTTTGCTGTGTTTGAGCCTGAGTCCACTGCAGGCCGCAACATTGTTGCAGGCCAGTGTCGATAAAAATCCGGTGATGCTGGGCGAGGAGCTGCTGCTGCAAATTGAGCTGGATGAAAAAGTATCAGGTAATCAGCTGGATTTTTCGGTGCTCGCCAACGACTTTAACTTCAGTGCGCCGGCGATCAGTCAGAGTATGCAAATTATCAATGGCCGCTCCAGCCAGAGCACGCGCTGGCAACTGAGTTTATTTGCCAAAAAAACCGGCACCTTTGTGATCCCATCTTTTGAAATTGACGGTTTACGCAGTGAGCCTATTACCCTGACCGTGGTACCAGCCGATCCAAACGGTACCGGCTCGGACGAGCTGTTTATTCAAAGCAGTTTAAGCAGCAGCGAACTTTATGTGCAGCAGCTGGCATATTACGAGGTCAAAATTTACTTTAACGGTGACTTACAGCGCGGCAGCCTCAGCCAGCCTGAATTACCAGGCGCAACCATAGAGCAGCTTGGCAAAGATGTAGAAGGCTCGGAGCTGGTCAATGGTCAGCGTTATCAGACCATTACCCGTCGTTATACCCTGATTGCAGAAAAGCATGGTGACTTTGAATTGGCAGCGCCCTGGTTTAAAGGTGAAATGATTGACCGGCAAAGTTCCCGTTATGATTATTTTGCCAAAACCAAAACAGTGTCGGCTCAGGGTCAGGTGTTAAAGCTGACGGTAAAACCTATTCCGGATAACTTTAAAGGCCAATGGCTGGTGTCGGAGCTGGTGGCGCTGACCGAAGAATGGACACCTCCGGGTCAGGATTTGACTCAGGGTGAGCCTGTCACCCGCACTATTACCCTGACCGCCTTGGATTTATCCGATCACCAGTTGCCGGATCTGAACTTCAGTCTGCCGGATGGTATTAAAAGTTATGCCGAACAGCCACAAAGCAAAAAGGCCGAGCGTAACGGCCGGTTGGTGGCACAAAAAGTATTTACTTCAGCTGTGATTGCCACCAAAAGCGGCGAGCTGGTGCTGCCTGCTATCCGCATTCCCTGGTGGAACAGTAAAACCAATGAACTCTCTTATGCCGAATTGCCAGAGCGTACCTTAAAAGCATCGCCTAATCCGGCGCAGCCGGAAGCACAAGCTGCTGCAGAACCTGCCACTTCTGTGACAAGCACAACGCCGGTCACAGCGACTGAACCTGTCAATCCATGGCATTGGAGTTATAGCAGCACTGTGCTGTTGTTGTTATGGCTTAGCACCCTGGTACTATGGTTAGCGCCCAAATTTATCCGGCCGCTGCAGCAAAAAACAGCAATACAAACAAAAGCGCAGACACAGGCCCTGCACCACTCTTCGGTATTAAAATTTAGTTCACGCAAATTAAAAGCAGCCTGTCTTGCCAATAACGGTACTGAAGCCACAGCTCAGCTGCTGCAGTGGGCGCAGCAAGGCATTGACCCTCAAATCATGCGGCTGTCGCAGTTATTAACACATCTGCCGGATTGTGAGCTCAGGCGTGAAGTGGAAAAACTTTGCCATCAGCCCTATCAGTCAAACCCCCTGCAGTGGCAGGGCCAGGCGTTATTTGAAGCTTTTGCCAAATACAAACATTTGCAGCAATTGCCAGTCACAGAACCGCTCAAACCACTCTATCCGGCTTAAACAGCTTGATGATCACGAACTGGCAGCACGGCAAGGCTGCCAGTTCGTTGTTGATGTTGGCTAACTATGAACCGCCAGAGCAGCACTCTTTGCTGTTTTTTCCATTTTTTTTCTGCTGGCTGAACATTTTTTGCCACCAGGCCGGTCTATGGTCATTACTCTTGGTGCACTTTTTTTGGGTATGTCCCTTATGAGCAGTAAAGATCTGCGCTATCAGGCACTGGTCAACGCTTTTTATGCCGATTTATATCGTTATGCTTACTGGTTATGTCAGCACAAAGCCATCGCCGATGATTTAGTGCAGGAAACCTTTTTACGGGCCTGGAAACATCTGGATTCCCTGCTTGATGTGGGCGCAGCCAAAGGTTGGCTCATTACCATTTTACGACGGGAAAATGCGCGGCGTTTTGAACGTAAACAGTTTGATTATCAGGACATTGAACAGGACGAACTGCATGATCTCAGCTCAGCCTCACCCGAACAGCAGGCTGAACTCTCGCAGTTACAACGGCTTATGTTGCAACTGGATGTGGAATACCGTGAACCTCTGGTGTTACAGGTACTGCTCGGCATGACAGGCGAAGAAATCGCCAGTTGCCTTGAACTTAATCTCAACACTGTCAATACCCGACTGTACCGCGCCCGCCATCAGCTGCGCGAATTGATCAACACCAAAGATTTAGAGGGGCATCAGCATGGATGAACTGGAATTTCGTCGTCGGATATTCAGCGATCCCATCGCAACAGATCCGGCATTGCAGCAAAGTGTCAAAAACGACAGCGCCAAAGCACAGCTGCAGCAGGAATTATTACAACTGGATGAAACACTACACCAGGCACTGAATATTGCGGTACCAGATGATTTGCAGGCCAGATTATTACTGCAACAACAAGTCGCCAGCTACCGGCAACAACGCCGGCGTAAACAATGGTTATACGGCGTAGCAGCATCAGTTGCCCTGGTGCTGGGGCTGGTGCAACTGCGCTTTGAGCCCCTGCACTTTGGGCAGGATCTCGGCAGTTATGCCCTGGCGCACGTCTATCATGAAGCCAGCGCACTGTTGAGTCACAACACGCAAATGCCACTTACAGAAGTAAATCAGCTAATGGCGTCTTTTGCCGGCAGGCTGCAGGATTTTGACGGCAAGGTACGTTATGCCAGATTTTGCCATTTTCGCGGTGTGCGCTCTTTGCATCTGATCCTCGACAGCAATGAAGGCACTGTGACCGTCTTTGTCTTACCCAAAGATCATGGCTGGCAAAATACAGGTGCTTTTGCTGATGATAATTTTCATGGCCAAAGCCTCAGCCTGGCAGGTGCAGATCTGGTGTTGGTGGCCGCCAGACAGCAACAGCTGGAGCCACTGGCCGGCAAAATACAACAACAATTCAGCTTTGCCATGAAACAACAGAGTTAAAGCCTGATGGCTTGCAACTGGTAGCATCTGTTGGTGTGCTCACAGAAAAGCACTGGCTGAAAACTGATGCCCTTGTTAGCATGTGCCGCCGCTCGCCTGCTGCAGTTTTACCCTCACTGCATCACAACTCAGAACCTGAGCGCATGAACAACGATAAACAAAATCAATCACTCAGATGAGGTCGTTATTTTGGAAACGGGCACTATTCTCGCACTGGCGATTTATTTCGCCGCTATGCTGGCCATCGGGCTTTATGCTTATCGTCAGTCCAGCAGTAATTTATCTGAATATATGTTAGGTGGACGCAAGCTTGGGCCAGCGGTCACAGCCTTATCAGCTGGCGCTTCGGATATGAGCGGCTGGTTGCTGATGGGCTTACCCGGCGCTTTATATGCACTGGGTATTTCACAGATCTGGTTGGCAGTAGGCCTGGTGATCGGCGCCTGGCTCAATTATCTGTTGTTGGCACCAAGGTTCAGGGTTTATACCGAACACGCCAAAGACTCTATTACTCTGCCCGATTATCTGGAAAACCGTTTTGCCGACCACACGCGGATGTTAAGGCTGATTTCTGCACTGGTGATTGTGGTGTTTTTTACCCTTTATACCGCATCCGGCGTTGTAGCCGGCGGTAAATTGTTTGAATCGGTGTTCGGGCTGGATTATTTCTGGGGTCTGGCACTGACCGCTGGTGTGGTCATTGCTTATACCCTGCTGGGTGGTTTTCTTGCAGTAAGTATGACTGACTTTGTACAGGGCATTATTATGTTTGTGGCACTGGTACTGGTGCCTGTGGTCGCGCTGAATGTGGTCGGTGGCATTGGGCCAGTGCTCAGCACTGTAGAAAGCCTGAATCCAAACCATCTGGATATTTTTACCGGCACCAGCGTGCTTGGTATTATTTCGTTATTAGCCTGGGGCCTGGGTTATTTTGGTCAGCCGCATATTATTGTGCGTTTTATGGCCATTCGTTCGGTAAAAGACTTCCCGGTCGCACGCCGTATTGGCATGTCCTGGATGATTATTTCACTGTTAGGCGCTATTGCCACAGGCTTTGTCGGTATTGCTTATGTGCATCAGAGCGGCCAGGCGCTCAAAGATCCGGAAACCATTTTTATTCTGCTGTCGCAAGTGCTGTTCCATCCTTTTGTTGGTGGTTTTTTACTGGCGGCTTTATTAGCTGCGGTGATGAGCACCATCTCCAGCCAGTTGCTGGTGACATCCAGTGCCTTAACACAAGACTTTTATAAAACATTTTTAAATAAAACAGCTTCGGACAAACATCTGGTGATGATGGGCCGGGCTGCCGTTTTTGTCGTTGCCGTGGTTGCTATTGTGATTGCGCTGGATCGCAGCAGCTCTATTTTAAGTCTGGTCGCTAACGCCTGGGCCGGCTTTGGTGCTGCTTTTGGTCCGCTGGTATTGATGAGTCTGTACTGGCGCAATATGAATCACTGGGGCGCACTGGCCGGTATGGTGACAGGTGCTGTAACAGTGCTGGTTTGGGTATTCAGCCCGCTGACCATCGACGGTAAACAACTGGATGACTTTATTTATGCCATGGTACCGGGTGTATTGTTCTCTACCCTCGCCATAGTGCTGGTCAGTAAAATCACCAAAGCTCCGGATCAAAGTCAGCAACATGAATTTGACATGATGCTGCAAAAGCTGAAATCTTAAGCGCCGAACAACAAAACCCGCTGTTTTTACAGCGGGTTTTGTCAAAAGTGCATTGCGCTAAATTTTAGTTCCCTTGCAATAGAATTCTTTGCTACATTGCTTGGCAGAATACCCAGTAAGGAACAGTAGTCTGTATGTATTTTTATGCCGCCCGCCAGCCCATTCTGGATCGTGACAAAAACCTGTTTGCTTATGAGTTGTTGTTTCGTGACGGTCTTGAGAACGTTTTTCCGGATATTGATGGTGACGAAGCAACGTCAAGGATGATTGCAGGTAGCCAGTTTAACTTTGGCCTGGACGATTTTCTTGGTGATAAGCTCGGTTTTTTCAGCAGGGTATCCAGGGTAAAGTTGATAAAACCGAGCTTATCACCAAGAAAA
>DPJG01000012.1 GCA_003543135.1 Rheinheimera sp. | reverse complement strand
TTCGATCCCAGTACCATCCACCATATCTTTTAATATCTCCTTGGCAGAACTTCAGTTAGCAACCAGGTCGGAACTTAGTCGCTGCAGCCACTTATTTATTGCACCATCACATTGCACATAAAGCTGTTATTCATAACAACTCATCCGTGTAAACTACAAAACAGGCGTCAGCTTTAACTCAATACCTTGATAAAACAAGGTGGTTTTACCTTCATAACCTGAATCAGTACCGATGAAGATCCAAACCGCACCGCTGCTGTCACTGGTAAAGGTCAGCCTTTTATCAGCAGCTGAACTGATCGTTTTTGCCTGATACTTGCTGCCATCACAAGGCACGCCCGTGACCGCAATATTGCCCTGCACTTTAGACTGAGCGCCGTCCTGACTTTGATTCCCTTTGGCGACATTCAGGGTATAACCCTGTTGTTTTGGCTCTATATCGGCATAACCAAAATGCAGATACACCGACTCACCCGGCGCGCCGCCAATACCCACACAACCAGCACCACTGTGGGACAACAAAGTTACCTTGGCACTGGCCTGATAACGGGTCGAAGGCTCCAGCCCACTGATACGGCGTTTCATATACATAAATAAATCGTCACTGCGATTATGGCCAGACAACATAAAACCAGTACCGCTAAAACCTGCCGGCAAAGTTTTAATGCCGGCATCCAGCTGATAAATATCGGCATTGTCAGCAGGATAATCGGCAAAACCAGCCTGCCAGCCCTGTGCACCTAAATTAAACTGATAGTCAAATTTTGCATCTTTCTCGTCGCTGTTCAGCTGCACTTTGCAACCTGCCAACAGCAAGAATGGTAAACAGCAATACGCTTTGTAGTTCATTTTCATCTCCGGTGATAGTTTGACTCCAGCCTAGCCAGAGCACCGGCTTTAAGCTGTAACCATCTGTCAGCAGAATGTAAAAAACGCACCAAAGACACAGCGCTCAAGTGCCTGTTTCATCGTCAGTTCTGTCCTGCTATAGTACCAATTATCTCCTATCAGACCCGCTGGCCTATTGATGGATCAAAACCTCAGCCGAGAAATTAAAATTCTGATCATCGACGAGCAGGCACTGGCACAGAACTATCTGCGTTTTGCGCTGGAAAAGCTCGGTTATACCCAGGTGCATTTTACCGACAAAGCCCAATCCGCTTTGCAAATGTGCAATGACCGCCAGTTTGATCTGATTATTTGCTCCTTCAATCTGCAACAGGGTAAAGACGGTTACCAGCTGTATGAAGAATTAAAAGTACGGCGCATTCAAAAACTCAGCACCGGCTTTATTTTTATCAGTGCCGAGACTGACCCATCCCTGGTTTACAGTGTACTGGAGCTACAACCTGATGAATTTCTTGCCAAACCTTACACCATGCGCGATCTGCAGAACCGGATCGAACGGGTACTTAAACGCAAACAGGAGCTGATGCCGATTTACCAGTGGCTGGAGCAAAACCGGCTCGACCGCGCCCTGCAGCAGCTGGATCACATGCTGGCCGAAGGTCAGAACCCCAAACTGGTGCCGGTGTTATTACGCTTTAAAGGTGATTTGTTATTACAGCTGGCCGATTATGACAAAGCCCAGCTGTTTTTCCGCTCTGTACTGGCCGTGCAGCCCTTTAACTGGGCCCGGATGGGGCTGGTGAAAACCTTGCTGGCCAAAGGTGATGTCGCCCAGGCCACGGCAGAAATGCAGCAGCTGGAACAAAAAGGTGAAACCAGGCTATTTGCTTTGGAGCAGCTGGCCGAACTTGAGTTTCGCCGCGAAGAATTTGAGCTGGCGCAACAACATCTGGAGCAGGCCACTTCACTGGCACCACGTAATTTATTCCGCCAGCAAAAGCTGCAGCAACTGTCGAGGCTTAATCACGATTACGAAAGGCAATATAAAGCCGCCCGCGACATGGTGAAATTTGCCCGTTATTCAATGTATGAGCAGCCAGAGCTGTATTTAAATCTGGCGCGCGCCTGCATTGATTTTGCCGTCAGTCTGGATGAAGACGGTGAAACCAACAAACTCAGCAAACAGGCAAACGATTGCCTCAGTAATCTGAAATCACAGTTCCCCGATGCCGACACCAAAGAGCAGCAACTGGTGGTGCAGGCGCGGTTGTTGTATTTAAAAGATCAAAAAGACAAAGCCAAAAAACTGCTGGCTGAACTTGATCATAACAACATAGTGATCGACAACCTGGAAGCTGCGCTGGATAAAGCCAAAGCTTTACATGAGGTTGGACTTAGCCAGGCGTCCAGACAATGGTTTGAACA
Source organism: Rheinheimera sp. (assembly GCA_003543135.1). Lineage (GTDB taxonomy): Bacteria > Pseudomonadota > Gammaproteobacteria > Enterobacterales > Alteromonadaceae > Pararheinheimera. The sequence continues at coordinate 42,402 of DPJG01000012.1, read as the reverse complement.
AATCACCCGTTATTGTCAGCAGCAGCAAACCGATCCTTATCTGAAAAGTTATTTGCAGCAGGAAAGTAACGAAAGAGCTGAACTGACCACACCACCGCGTGAGCTGAACAATATTGCCGTTATGCATTTTCAGCATGGCAACTGGCAGGCTGCGCTGGCCGCTTTTGAACATGCATTCCGGTTATTGCCGCGCAACAGCGGCATAGCACTGAACTTATTACAAAGTATGCTGACGGCGCCGGAACATTTACTGCCACCACAAAAACGTCAGCATCTGACCCAGGCCTGTTTGCGCACGATAGAAAAAGGCAAACTGGATCCGGAGCAAAACCGCCGTTTTGAGCAGCTGAAGCTCAAACATCCAGCGGTGTTCGCCCGCTAATCAACGCCATCTTAGCTGCTGGCTTGTTCGTTTTTACTGTCAGCTTGTTCTTTATCTTCCGGCCATTCAGCAAACACCAGCGGTAGTTTTTTACTGCTCAGCAACCAAGCCAAGGCCAGCACTAAAAACAACGGCGCCAACAGCAACCAGGGTGCGTTCAGGGCAACAAAAGGTGGCAAGTGGCTGATAGTCCAGTATAAATCTACCGCTACTACCGGCAGCAGCAACCATTTGCTATGCCGCCAGATAAAAAACCAGAATTTTTTCGCCCGGCCACGCCTGAGTTTTTTGTCATAAGGCACTCTTTGGGTCAGGGCCGCAAATACCAGCAAAACCGGCAGACAAATCAGACAAGCCCGGACAAAATCGGCACTTTGTGGATAAATCCAGCCCAGCATCGAACGCTGGTCCGCCGGCAAAGTTAAAGTCAGCAGCCAGCAGATATAAGGGCGAAGCAGCAACAGCAATAACAAATACAAGCGGTTTGGTACCCGATGTAAACCATCAGCGTCCAGCAGCGGCAGCTCGGCATATTTTTTCGGTTGTTCTGTCATCGGTGGCCAGCGCCCCCGCTTGTGGCCAGCCACATGCGTGCCACTACAGCAGGCGCTAACCGCAAGGCTCTGACATCATAGTCCAGGCGCAGCGGACACTTGTTACTGCAAGACCTCATTTTAAAGCCCGTGCTCCTGTTAAAGGCCATGCTCAGCAAAAAGCGCCAGCATCTGCTCTTCTGTCCAGACCGCCACACCCAGCTCTTCGGCCTTGGCCAGTTTAGAACCAGCGTTATCCCCTGCAATCACCGCATGGGTTTTGGCCGACACCGAGCCTGCCACTTTCGCGCCTAATTGCTGCAGTTTGTCTTTGGCTTCATCCCGCCCCATTGCCGTTAAAGTACCGGTTAACACCAGGGTTTGGCCTGCAAGCGGCTGTGCAACTTCAGCTTTGGCGGCTATTTCCGGCCAGTGCAGTCCTACAGCGACTAAATCACTGATCACCTGCTGCTGATGTGTATCCTGGAAAAAATGTAACAAACGGCCAGCGACTACCGCGCCCACGTCGGCAACTGCCAGCAGTTGCTCTAATGTGGCCTGCTGTAACGCTTCTAAGCTGCGAAAATGATTAGCTAAATTCAGTGCCGTGGCTTCACCGACATCACGGATCCCCAAGGCATAAATAAAACGTGGCAGTGTGGTGGTTTTAGCGTTGTTGATAGCGGCCAGCAGCTTCAGTGCCGACTTTTCACCCATTCGCTCCAACCCCACCAGAGCCGGCATATCCAGCTTAAAAATATCAGCAGGCGTATGCACCAGACCTTCGTCCACCAGCTGCTCTATCAGCTTGTCGCCCAAACCTTCAACATCCAGCGCTTTACGCGACACAAAGTGTTTCAGCGCTTCTTTTTGCTGCGCCGGGCAATATAACCCGCCGCTACAACGGCTCACAGCCTCGCCTTCTACCCGCTCTATATCCGACTGACAAACCGGACACTGGGTGGGAAAGACGATTTCCCGGCTTTGTTCACGCAGTTCAGGCACCACAGCAACAATTTGTGGGATCACATCACCGGCGCGGCGTACTATCACAGTGTCGCCAATCTGAATGCCTAACCTTTGAATTTCATCCTGATTGTGCAAAGTGGCGTTGGATACAGTAACCCCACCCACACTGACCGGCTCCAGCCTTGCCACCGGCGTGATAGAGCCGGTGCGGCCCACCTGAAATTCCACGTCCAGCAAACGGGTGGTTTTTTCCTGCGCCGGAAATTTAAAAGCAATGGCCCAGCGCGGCGCCCGGGACACAAAACCAAGCGCCAATTGCTGCGCCAGACTGTCGACTTTGAGCACCACCCCATCAATTTCATAAGGCAGACTGCTGCGTTTTTCGCCAATGCTCTGATGATACTCAAGCGCTTCGTTGGCACCTTTGCATAAACGAATTTCCGGACACACCGGCAAGCCCCAGCTTTTTAATTGTTGTAAACGCTGATAATGGCTCTGGTTATCCAGCTTGTTGTCCGGGTCCTGTACCGCCCCCACCGCATAAGCGTAAAAGCTCAATGGCCGACTGGCAGTAATTTTCGGGTCAAGCTGGCGTAAGCTGCCGGCAGCTGCGTTACGCGGGTTGGCAAACACCTTGTCACCCTTTTGTTTTGCCTCTTCATTCATACGCTCAAAACCGACCAGCGGCATAAAAACTTCGCCGCGCACTTCCAGCACTGCTGGAAAATCCCCTTGTAAACAGAGCGGAATACAACGGATGGTTTTGATATTGCTGGTAATATCTTCGCCGGTGTAACCGTCACCGCGCGTAGCAGCTTGCACCAGCTGCCCGTTTTCATAACGGATGCTGACGGCTAAACCATCGAGCTTAGGCTCGGCACAGAAACTAAATTCTGTTTGTTGATCCAGCCGGTCAGCCATGCGCTGATAAAAGGCCAGAAAATCCTCATCGGCAAAAGCGTTGTCCAACGACAACATCGGCACCTGATGTTGCACCTGCCCAAATTTATCCAAAGGTTTGGCGCCGACACGCTGGGTTGGCGAATCTGCAGTCACCAGCTCAGGAAACTGCTGTTCCAGCTGTTGTAATTGCCTAAACAGCAGATCAAAATCGGCGTCGGGAATGCTGGGGTTATCCAGCACATAATATTGATAATTATGCTGATTAATTTGCGCGCGCAGCTTTGCTATCTGCACTTTGGCCGCATCGGAAGAATTTATCTGAGTCATCACATTCACAAGGTCGGGCTTTTTTTGATGGGCTATAGCATGGGGGCTAGTTAGGCTCAGTGCAAGAGGCAAAAGCTGCTGCATTGTCTGTGTACAACTCAACTGTACAAATAATAACGGGCGCTGGCATTGTGAACTCAAAAGGAGTCAGCCTGGCCCTTTCAATAACAAAGATGCTGCCAAAAGGGGCAGAGCCCCCCAGGTAAAAATAAACAGTGAGCTCCCCTGATTAAAAGGGGCATAGCCCCTTTGGCACAACCAGATTAGTTTTGCTGCCAGCTTAAAGTGACCCCACTGAAGCTGCTGTAAGCCCTCAGGCCAATATACCAGCTGCCGGCCTGTGGATTGCTGATACTGCAACTTTCAGTATTGCCGTTTTTATAAGGCCGGCACTGATAGCTGCTGGTGGTTGGATTGCTGCCAAAGCGCAGATATAAATCGGCATCCCCGCTGCCACCGCTGCTATTGACCTGCAGGGACGTAGCACCTGCCGGCACTGTCACTGTTTTATAAATCCACTGGCCTGAACTTGCCGCCAAATTAGTCCATTGGCCGCTATTGCCAGGTGGCGGTGTGGAACTGCCGGCATTGCCCAGCTCCAGCGCAAAAGACAAACCCAGCTTGGCAAACTTCAGCGCATGTAAGGCGCTGGAGTCTGAATTGGCAAGTGTGTCGTTTGTGGTGTGAATGCGCGGGTTAGAGGCGTTAAAACGGGCTTCAAACGGCATAGCGGCAGCAAAACCGGCATTGTGCCATGAAGCATGATCAGAGCAGCCATAACCACACACATCATTGGCCTGCTTTAATGTGGGCTGATAAGTGCTGATGAGACTACGTAAGTAACTGTTTAATGAGGCATTGGTATAGTCGGTGATCAGCACTATATCTTCGGCACTGCCTTTGTAGTTGGTCATATCGAGCTGCAAAGCCGCCACTATATTGTGCCCTGCGCTTGCTGCTGCATTGGCAATATCTTTACTGCCTCTAAGCCCTACTTCTTCTGCGGCATAACCATAAAACTTGATAGTGCGCTTGGGCCGCAGACCCTGACTGGTCATCACCCGGATAATATCGGTCAGGGTGGCAATACCGGAAGCATCATCATCTGCACCCGGCGCTCTGGTACTTTCAGTGGTGCCACTTTGATTGATGGAATCCAGATGGCCGCCCAGCACCACAATTTCATTGGGTCTTTCACTGCCGGTCATGGTTAATAACACCGACTGCTGATTGTAACCACTGTGACTAACGCGGCTGACACTGACCCAGCTTAACCCCGAACCCAGGCTACTCCACTGGCTGGCTATCCAGTCAGCGGCATTTTTGCCGACAGTAGTGTTGTAATACCTGTTGGTAAAAGCCGATAAATCGGCAATAGTCTGGGCAATGCCGGCGTTGTTGAGTAAGGGCAAACTGGCGTTCACCAATGTCCCCTGACTGAGCGGCGGTGCGTTAAAAGTAGCCAGCGACACCGGGTTGGCCACAGCCGCCATCGCTTCTTCCAGACTGTTATGGGCAATAAAACCACCACAACGGTGTAATTCACGGTGAATTTGGCTGCTGAGCGCCGCAATATCCTCTTCCTGAATTTGCGCCAGCACCGGCAGGCGCACTGCCCCTGCGGTCTGCTGCATAGGATGCTGGTTTTGCAGCAACTGCAGATTTTCCCGCGGGTGCAAGTTATAAGGGGCGTTTTTTAATTGTGTCGCGGTGGCCGGATCCAGCGTGATCCAGACCGGATCAGCCAAAGATGGGAAAACCAATAAGCCCAGAGGCAATAACATTAAACTTTTCATAACTGTTCCTGGTGTTTTTATAAGAATCACTATCGGTTGATAGCGCACCAAGCCTAGAAAAGACCGTTAAAAGCACCGGATATTTACATGACAATTTTGTGATATCAGCATGACAAGCAGATCCCACTCAGCACAATAAAAAAACCGCCTTACGGCGGTTTTTTTATTGTGCTGTCCGGAAAGTATTAACCACGCAACAGTTGCTGGCGCTGGAACTCGCGAATACGTTCCACATAATGCCGTACTGTTTGTACTGTGAGCATGCTGCGTTGACCGTCCAGTACCTGACCACCAAATTCTTCAGCCAGTTTTTTTGCAGCACTATGCATCAGGTTAAAGTTCTGCAGCGCTTCACCAGGTCCTGGTAAGGTCATAAACAGGCTCAAACCACGGGTTTGCAGCTTGTCCATTTCTTCCAAATCAAAGGTGCCGGGGTTAAACATATTGGCCAGGCTAAATAACACTTCGCCTGAGCCGGCGCTATCCTGATGACGGTGGAAGATATTCATTTCCCCGTATTTAAAACCTAAGGTCAGCAGGCTTGGCAATAACATAGCGCCGTTAATGTCCTGCCCTTCCGGCATCAGCACATACAAAATTAATACTTCATTGGTCACAGGCTCAGCCTGTTGCTGTTGCTCGTCCATTTGATAAGACGTTTGCTGTTCATCATCTGCGCCAGCGCTAAAGGACATTGAAGGCTCTGAGCGTTCTGCTGCACTGAGTTCAGCTTCCTGACGACGGATTTTTTTCACCGGCTCACGCAGACGGTCGCTGCGCGGCGCTTTAACAATTTCCGGTTTTGGCTGTGGTTTTTCGCCCGGTGCCAGTTTACGTTTTTTACCGACACCAAACTCATCAAAACCTTCGGCCACTTCGCTATGTTTTTCTTCATCAAAAAAGCGGCTTTTTGCTTCGTGGTTTTGTTTGCGGTTACTCCATAAACCATGGATCACCAGCGCCGCCATTCCTAATACACCTGCAACAATTAACGCATAACGAAATTCTTCAGCCATCATTTTTACCTTTTTGTTCTGTCAGGCTTGAGCCATTTTCACGGCATCTTCCACATCTACTGCCACTACACGTGATACGCCGGGTTCCTGCATGGTCACCCCCATCAGCTGTGCAGCCATTTCCATCGCAATTTTATTGTGACTGATATAAATAAATTGCACCGTTTCAGACATCTCCCGGACTAAATTACAAAAACGCCCTACATTAGCGTCGTCCAACGGAGCATCAACCTCATCCAGCATGCAAAATGGTGCCGGATTTAGTCGGAAAATTGAGAACACCAATGATAAAGCTGTTAAGGCTTTTTCTCCACCTGATAATAAATGAATAGTACTGTTTTTTTTACCAGGGGGTCTGGCCATAATACTCACCCCTGTTTCCAATAAATCTTCATCTGTTAATTCAAGGTAAGCACTGCCGCCGCCAAACACTTTCGGAAACAATGTTTGTAGACCCGAGTTCACCTGTTCATAGGTGTCTTTAAATTTTTGCCGGGTTTCGCGGTCAATCTTGCGGATGGCTGTTTCCAGCGTGTCCAGCGCACTGACTAAATCCTGATGCTGGGCGTCCAGATATTGTTTTCGCTCATCCTGCTGGGCAAATTCGTCAATGGCCGCCAGGTTAATGGGACCAAGCCGGTTTAATGCTTCAGTGGTTTTATCCAGTTGTTGTTGCCAGACAGATTCAGTGGCATCCGGCGGTAAATTTTGCTGCAGCTCACGGAAATTCACTTTTTGCTCTGTTAACAGCTCCAGCATATTGTTGGCGCGGACCCTGAAACCTTCAGCATCGAGTCTGGCGCTTTCAATTTGTTTTTGTTTGGCTGCCAATAGCTGCTGTAAACCATGCTGGCCCTGCTCCAGCTCGCGCAGCTGTTGTTCAAGCGCCGACTGCTGGTTTTGCAGTTGCAGTTTTTCGCCGGCAAGCTCATCACGCTGTAACAACCAGGCCTGCAACTGCTCCTGATCTTCGCCGTCCGGCTCGTCCAGTAAATCCAGCTGCGCCGTTAACAACTGTAGTTTGTCGGCAAGTTGTTGTTGTTGCTGCTGACTGCGGGCTAAATGGGCGCGGGCCGCTTCCAGTTGGCGCTCCAGGCTCACCTGATTCAGCGCCTGTTGTTGTTGCTGTTGACTCAGCTGTTGCTGACGGGCACGCCATTGTTGCAGCTGTTGTTGCGCCTGCATCAGCGCGGCCTGCGTATCCTGCGCCAGCGCCTGATGGGCCTCAAGTTCAGCCTGCACTTCGAGCTGTTGCTGTTGCCACAGCTCAAGGCTTGCCAGATCCTGTTGCTCTGATTGCACAAGTTGTTCAAGTTCCTGTTGCAGCTGCTGCAGTTGCTGCTGCTGTTGTTGCTGCTGTTGCTGGCACAACAACAGTTTGGTTTGATGCTCTGACACTGCTGTTTTTAGCGCTTCTGCCCTGCCCTGCTGCTGACGAAGTTGTTCTTCCTGTTGTTGTAACTGTTGCTGCAGTTGCTGCTGCTCAAGTTCTACCCCTGCCTGTTGCTGCTTTGCATCAGCGAGTTCAGCCTGAAGTTGTGCAGCCCGCTCCGCCAGTGCCTGTGGGTTGTCCTGTTCATTTTTGCCGGCAACAATACGCCAGTTCGGGCCATACCAATGGCCATTTTGCAGCATCACCGACTGATAAGGTAAAAGATGCGGCAGCATCGCAAGAGCGCTGCTATCGTCCTCAGCCAGCAGAATATGGGCAAAATACGCCGGCAATACATCACCTGACACCTTAGAGGCCAGGTTTGCTGCAGCTGTGGCTGATGCTGCCTGCTGAGGTTGTTGTGCAAACAGATAATGACCGGCCGCATCCTGCTGATGGCCTTGGGTAATTTCACTAAAATTCAGCGCTGACAAAGCCACAGCCACGGCAACGGACCAACCGTCGGCCACCTGTAGCTGCGGTAATAAGGGTTGTTGCTGCAGCAGTTTTTGTTGTTCTTTTTCAAGTGCAACCAGGCTGCTGTTGAGTTGTTGTTGCTGCTGGGCAATTTTTTGCGCTTGCAGTTGCAGCTGTACTTTTTGCTGTTGCTGCGTCTCGAGTTCGCTACTTAAGACTTTGAGTTCTGCCGTCACCAGCGACAGCTGCTGCTCGCTATTGGCCAGCGCCTCGCTGTGTTGCTGAAGCTCGCCGGCCAAATCCTGCGCCACCAGTGCCTGATACTGCGCTGTGAATTTGTGCTGACGTTCGCTGTTTTGTTGTAACAACAGTTTTTTATGTTCGGCCTGTAATTCCAGTTGTTTGAGCTTTTGCTGCCACTGAAATTGCTGTTGCTGCGCACTCAGCTGTGCCTGCTGCTGATCCTGTTGCTGCTGCTCCAGCAACAATAACTGTGCTGTCACTTCTTCCAACTGCTGCGCAATAAGTTCAGTGTCAGGTTGCTGCTCCAGCAATTGTTGTTGTAAAGCTTCAAGCTGCGCCTGCTCTTCGCCAATTTGATCCAGCCCATGCTGTAAATTTAACGCCAGACTGCGTTTTTCATCCTGCAAACTTTGCCTGCGCTGGCGCTGATGCAGCAGCTGTTGCTCAAGGGCGCTGATATTCACCCCAAGCTGATAATACTGCTGCTGACGGGCGTCCAGTTGCTGGCGCACTTCATCCAGCTCAGTTTTGAGTTCGGTCAGCTTTAAAAAACCGCCGCTGCCCTGGGTTTCAAACTGGGCTAAATCCAGCTCAAGCGCGGCCAGTTGTTGTTCCGCCTGCTGCAACTGATTGTTATAAAACAGCCATTTTAAGCAAGTGAGTTCGGCTTTATAACGCCGCTCTGTTGCTTTCAGTTCTTTGTAGCGCTCAGCGGTAGCGGCCTGGCGGCGCAGTTTATCCAGGTTTTTGCCTAGCTCTTCACGCACATCCGCCAGGCGGTCAAGGTTATCGCGGGTGTGTTTAATGCGGGTTTCGGTTTCGCGGCGCCTTTCTTTATATTTGGAAATACCGGCCGCTTCTTCAATAAAAACTCTGAGCTCTTGCGGGCGCGATTCAATCAGTTTGGAAATCATGCCTTGTTCAATAATGGCATAACTGCGTGGCCCAAGCCCTGTGCCTAAAAAGATATCGGTGATGTCGCGGCGACGGCATTTACTGCCGTTTAAAAAATAATGCGACTGGGCGTCACGGGTTACCAAACGTTTCAGTGAAATTTCACTGCGATCCGCCAGGCTGCCCTGCAATTTGCCCTGGGTATTTTCGAACACCAGCTCAACAGAGGCTTGTGACACAGGTTTGCGCTGGGTTGAGCCGTTAAAAATAACATCTGTCATGGCGTCGCCACGCAGATTTTTGGCCGAACTTTCGCCCAGCACCCAGCGTACTGCATCTATCACATTGGATTTACCACAGCCGTTTGGCCCCACCACACAGGTCATGGCCGCTGGAAATGGCACCTGAGTGGGGTCAACAAAAGACTTAAAACCGGCGAGTTTGATCTGTTTAAGACGCATGCTTTCGTTATTATCGGCCTTATTGCACTTACAGAATGTAACAAAATGACTTTGGGGTGTCACGGTAAAACTATTGCCGATCAGGGCTTTGCCTTCTAAGCTAGCCGCAATTGGGCAGATGCACTGCTGCTTTGGGCAAAATGGGTATCGCGCTGTAGCGATAAAAACGGTGCGATAAGGCCATAGGTTGTAGGGAGTTGATATGCATTATTTTTTTCAGGGTCTTGGTTTATTAAGCACCAAAGGCTTACGCCGTTTTGTGCTGATTCCGCTTACGATTAACCTGCTGTTATTTGCAGTGGCGTTTTTTTTCCTGTTGCAGCAGGTGCAGGGTTGGGTCGATTACCTGATGGGTTTTGTGCCTGAGTTTTTATCTTTTTTATCTTATGTCATTTGGCCTTTATTGGTGCTGAGTACAGTGTTGACCCTGGCTTTTAGCTTTACCATGGTCGCCAATTTTATTGCCGCACCTTTTAATGCGCTGCTCAGCGAAAAAGTAGAACAGCATCTGACAGGCCAGACCTTGCCGGATCAGGGTTTTGCCGCCTTTTTAAAAGATGTACCACGGATGCTGGCGCGGGAGTGGACCAAGTTTGTGTATTGCCTGCCAAGAGCGGTGATTTTTTTACTGGCGTTTTTCTTTATTCCGCTGGTGGGTCAGCTGATGTGGTTTTTGTTTACCGCCTGGATGATGGCGATTCAGTATTGTGATTATGCCTACGACAACCACAAAGTGCCTTTTGACACTATGCGCCAGCAGTTGCGTGCTGACTTAAGTGGCAGTTATGGTTTTGGCATTACAGTGGCGGTGGCCAGCATGGTGCCTTTTTTAAATTTACTGGTGATGCCGGTCGCGGTCTGTGGTGCCACTGCACTTTGGGTCGACCGCTTTAAAACCAGTCATTATCCGCGCTAACACTGCACCACTGTGTAAGCTGTGTCAGATACACAGAGTAAAAAAAACGGCGTCCAGGGACGCCGTTTTTTATCAACAACTCTGCCTAAGCTTTATGTGGTAAATGGCCTTTTTGCGCCTGACGGCGTTTTTTCCAGCGCTCCAGCTGTGAAATAGCAGGCGATTTTAAGCTGTTGCCATGGCCGTCTGATTTCACCACCACGGGGCGCGACACTATCAGGTTATTCGGATACACCACCAGCTCACCATCTTTGGTGCGCAGCACAGTGCTGAATAAATTCACTTCCACTATGGTGCCTTCCACATGGTTACTGCCGTCAATGACCCTTACAGTAGCGCCCTGGGAAAAGCTGCTTTGGCCCAGCAAAATAAAAAAAGCGGTGATATTACTGAGTAAACTCCAGGCAGCAAATAACGCCACACCGACCACGGCAATCATTGAAGAAGCCAGAACTAACAAGCCCTTGATGTCGATGCCCCAGACGATACTCAGCACCACCACCAGCAATAAAAACAGCAGGATATGAAACACCACCATAGCGCGGCGGTTCATTTCCTCTTTGAGCATAGTGGCGGCAATAGTACGGTAAATAAAAGGCGCAATACGGCGGCTTAATACCGCATAAAACAGCAGCACTATGCTGCTGATAATGATCTGCGCTATGGCCGGGCTAAAAGCCAATAATTCTTTATATTCGGCTAACCAGTTCACTAGGAAATTTCCTTTTAAATTCAATAAACTAATCTAAATCATTCAGCGGCCAGCTGACGATATGATCTTCAAAATCTTCCAGCCTGACCGCAGCTTCAGAGATGGTTTTATTGCGCACCGACATCTGCTTTTTATGCATCAGACTTTTTTTGCCGTTATTGAGCAGCGGATGCCAGCTGGGTAAACCCCGGCCTTCCTGCAAACGGCGGTAGCTGCAGCTGGTTGGCATAAAAAAGATATCTTTTAAATTTTCTTTGGTTAACTTCACGCAGTCCGGCACCAGTACAGTGCGGTTTTCATAACAGCTGCATTCACATTTATTGCTGTTCAGGTACTGACAGGCAATATTGGTAAAATACACTGTTTCTTCCGGCATGATGTAGTCGGTTGGCCCTTCCAGGCTTTCGTCTTCCTCATGGATAAATTTATTCAGACAACATTTGGCGCAGCCATCACAAACGGCTTCCCACTCTGCGGTTGTCATTTCTTCCAGCGTTTTGGTTTCCCAGAACTTATCTTGTAACGTCATTTGAATTCCTGTGTGCGCAAAGGCACCTTATAAAGACTGCATGCTGACGCTGGTCTGAACATCCAGCAGCACAGTCGTATCTGACCGCATGGTTAATTGCAGCTTATCACCTGGTGTTAAAGGGCCAACGCCGGCCGGAGTGCCGGTCAGCACCACATCACCGGGTTCCAGACTGAACCACTGGCTCATTTCACTGAGCATGGCTCTGATGCCACGGATCATCAAACCGGCATCCCCTTGCTGGCGCGGCTCGCCATTCACATAAAGGGAAAATTGCAGCTGTTGTGGCGCCTGAATAACCTCAGCAGGCACAAAAGCACCCAGCGGGCAGGCGCCGTCAAAACCTTTGGCTATTTCCCAGGGCCGGCCCAGCTGTTTTAATTTGGCCTGTACATCACGCAAAGTTAAATCAAGCGCCAGGCTATAACCCCAGATAGCATCCATCACTTCATCTTCACTGGCTTTGCTGAGTTTTTTGCCAATCAACACTGCAATTTCGGTTTCGTTGTGCACAGCACCATGCTGGGTTGGAATGGCAAATTCAGCCGCTAACGGGCACAGCGCTGTAGCTGGTTTGATAAAAAACAACGCCTCAGGCGCAGTTTTACTTTGCATTTCCTGAATATGATCCAGGTAATTTTGCCCGATACACACCACTTTGCCTTTTGGCAAATCAATAGTTTTGCCCTGCCAGTCCTGATGTTGATAACTCATGCTATCCCCGTTTTTTTGCTGTGGTTGCAGTTTTTGTATTGCTGTTGGCCCGGCTGATTTCATCGGCCAGATAACCGACACTGCTGACAAAATAATAAGAGCGGTTCCAGTGCATCAGCGTCTGATAATTGTGATAGGCCAGATAAGCCCTACCTTCTTTATCATCCGGCATCACCAGCGCCGCTTTTAAATCGCGACCTGGCAAAGCGGTGCCATCGATATTGGTCAGCCCCAATTTGCGCCACTCACTGAGCGGTCGCTCTGACTTTGCCCACCATTGCAGCCACTGGGCACGGTCTTTACTGCCTTTTGGGATCACCAGACTAAAATCAAAGTTTGGCGGTAACTTCACCTGCCGGCCCCAGGTCACCCCTTGTTGCCAGCCTTCGGTTTTTAAATAGTTGGCGATAGAGGCAAAAGCATCGGATCTGTTGGTCCAGATATCTTTATGCCCATCGCCATCACCGTCCTGCGCATATTTCATAAATGAGCTTGGCATAAACTGGGTATGGCCCATAGCGCCGGCCCAGGAGCCTTTCATCTCCTTCAGGCTGATATGCCCCTGCGCCAGAATATCCAGCGCTAAAAAAAACTCTTCTTTAAAAAAGGCTTCCCGTCTGCCTTCATAAGCCAGCGTTGCCAGTGCCGATGGCACTGAATAATTGCCGGTAATACGGCCAAAGGCACTTTCCAGCCCCCACAGCGCCACCACAAAACGGGCCGGCACACCGTATTTTTGCTCCACCTGCTTTAATTCAGTCTGATGGGTCTGATACATCTTCACAGCCATATCAATACGCTGTTTATTCACCCGTTTTGGCAAATAAGTATCTAAAGTTTCTACAAATTCCGGCTGACCTTTGTCAGCAACCACCACTTTGGCGTGAAAAGTCAGGCTGGCAAATACCTGATCCACCAGCTTTTTGTCATAACCTCGCGCCAGCGCTTCTTTTTTCAGCTTTTTGCTGTAACGGGCAAAACCTTTGGCGGTTTTTGCCTCTGGTGCTTTTGCCTGAGCCGCTGCCGGCGGTAATGTTGTTACCGTGCTGGTTGAAGCAGTGGTTGCCGAACTTGTGGACGCAGTTGATAGGCTATTTGCCGAAGCTGCGGCCGCTTGCTGATCGGATGCCTTGCTGCTGCAGGCGGCGCCCGACAAGGCCAGAGAGGCCATCAATACAAATCGAAACAAATCAAACTTCCTTATTTTTTTGCTAACCAGTCTTTATGCTCGGCCAATAAATCTTCCGGCGGTGGTGGCAACTGCAAATAAAAACCCTGCTCATTCAGCATGGTTTTCACTTTTTCCAGATCGGCGCCTGCTAACTGACTGCGTTTTGTTAAATCCAGCACTGTCACCAGTTGGGGTTTACCAAAGGTTTCCAGCAGTGCTTTAGGCACACTACTGAAGTCGTCTCTTTTGAGCAGATATAAATAGGTTTGGTCTTTACGCGGGCTTTTATAAATGACGGTCAACATGGCACAAAATCTACTCTGGGTAACTTGCCTAACACTGGCGCAGACTATACCATGAAGCGCTTAGCTTGCGAACCGTTGCCACAGCTTGCAGAACTGGTCAAAAAGGCGGTTTTTCGACTGTAAATGGCACGCAGGAAAGATAAAAACAAACCTAATCATTCATTTTGCACTCGCGGTTGTTATGTCGGATCACTCATTTGAGTTAAAAGGAAGTTTGTTTCCTTTATCAGTTTTATATTGTCAGGACTTCAGCGTTGCTGGGCTGCGTAGCCAACTGCAGCAAAAACTGGCGCAGGCGCCTGGTTTTTTTCTGCAGGCACCCGTGGTGATCAACGTAGAAAACGCCAGCCAAATTCCCGATTTTATTGCCATTAAACAGTTGTTTATTGAATTACAGCTGGTGTTGGTCGGGGTTTGTGGTGCCAGTAGCGAGCTGAAAAAAGCCGCCCATCAGGCCGGCCTTGCCGCTTTGCAGCTGAGTAAAAATACCAAAGCAGAACCGGCAAAAACTGTTGCACCAGCGCCGGCACCTGCGCCTGCTCCGGTAGTGCCGGTGGAAAACAAACTGATTGAGCAAAATATCCGCTCAGGCCAGCAAATTTATGTCAAAGGCGCCGATTTAATTATCAAAGGCACAGTGGGTGCCGGTGCCGAAGTCATTGCCGATGGCAATATCCATATTTACGGTTCTTTGCGCGGTAAAGCTATTGCAGGCGCCAGCGGGGACAGCAGTAAAAAGATCTATTGTTACAATATGCAACCCGAGTTAATCTCGATTGCCGGTAACTATTGGTTAAGTGAAAGCCTGCAAGGCGAATTTTGGGGCAAGTCGGCTTGTATCAGCTTGCAGGACGGTCAATTAGTATTAGCAGAATTATTCTAAGGATTGTGTGCTATGGCAAAAATCATAGTTGTGACTTCAGGTAAAGGTGGCGTTGGTAAGACCACCTCCAGTGCCGCTATTGGTACTGGCCTGGCATTAAAAGGCCACAAAACCGTTATTGTCGATTTTGATATCGGCTTGCGTAACCTTGACCTGATCATGGGTTGCGAACGTCGTGTGGTGTATGACTTTGTTAATGTGATCAACAATGAAGCAAATTTAAAACAAGCACTGATCCGTGATAAACGTCTGGACAATCTTTATATTCTGCCGGCCTCACAAACCCGTGATAAAGACGCTTTATATAAAGAAGGCGTAGAGCGCGTGCTGAACGAGCTTTCAGAAGAATTTGATTTTATTCTCTGCGACTCACCTGCCGGTATTGAATCAGGTGCCATGATGGCATTGTATTTTGCCGACGAAGCCATAGTCGTCACCAACCCTGAAGTATCATCAGTGCGTGACTCTGACCGTATCCTGGGCATGTTATCCAGCAAATCTCGCCGCGCTGAACAAGGCTTACCGGGCATTAAAGAACATTTATTGTTAACCCGCTACAACCCTGAGCGTGTTGTTAAAGGCGAAATGCTGAGTGTGGAAGACGTCAATGAAATTCTGGCGATCAAACTTTTGGGTGTTATTCCTGAGTCTCAGGCCGTCCTGAATGCGTCAAACTCTGGCCAACCTGTGATCCTGGATACCGAAAGTGACGCAGGTCAGGCGTATTTAGACACAGTTGCCCGTTTATTGGGTGAAGAAGTGCCGTTCCGCTTTTTAAATGTGGAGAAAAAAGGCTTACTCAAACGGATTTTCGGAGGCTAACTTATGTCGCTGCTCGACTATTTCCGCTCCTCGAAGAAAAACACCGCATCGACTGCCAAGGAGCGGTTGCAGATCATCGTTGCGCATGAAAGACGCCGTCGTACCAGCCCGGATTATTTACCGCAGCTTGAACGCGATATTCTGGAAGTGATCCGTAAATATGTGGACATCGCTGATGATCAAGTCTCTGTGACTTTAGAAAAAAGCTCAGATGAACTGTCGGTACTGGAATTAAACGTCACTTTCCCTGAAGAAAAACGTTAAGCTAAAAAACTGAATAAAAAAGGCCGCATAGCGGCCTTTTTCTTTTTTTACAAACACTTAGTTAAAATCATCCAGCAAAATCAAACCAAGAGGTGCAGTACGATCCGCACTATCGCGTGCCACTGCGGTGTAAATCTTATTGCCGGAAAGGGTTAACGCCAGTGGCCCTATCGCCGCTGTTTTAGTACCGGCAGGCGTCACTGTCACCACATAATTGCCCGGCAGCAAGGACACATAACCGGTCTGGGCTTTAAAAGGCACATTGGCAAAAGCAGGAGTGGCGCTGCTGATATCTGAGCTTGCTGTGACATAAATATCGACATTGCCCGCCAGAGTTGAAGCGTGCACCAGCCGTACCTGGGCTTCGGTGGCAATACGTCTTGGGTTGTCAGCCAACACCAGCGGCGTGATACTGCCCTGCCCCAGCGAGCCTGTTGCCAGCACAGTGGCAAAACTACCGGCAGCCAAATCCAGATCAGCATTAATCACCACCACTGAGTTATCTGCCGCAGCAGCCACTTTCACGTTGTAGCTGCCAGGCTTCAGATTGGCATAACCGGTAAAATCCGGGAAAGCAAGATTTGGAATGGCTTTGCTGTTGTTTAATAACACATCCACTGCCGGTGCATCAGACACTGCATGCACCACCCGGACATCTGCGGTGCTGTTAGCATCTTTAATATCGGCATAGGTGCCATTGGCGTTCACCGCCAGCAAAGATACAGGTGAAGGGCCGGCAAATCTGTTATTAATAGCCGCTATGGTCAAATCCGCACCTGAAGCAAGGGCTACAGAGCCTGAGTCAAACACCACCGTGTCTGGCTTGGCCGGCAAAGTAATGCGCACCTGATAGTTGCCTGCGGTCAATGTCAGCGGAGCTGTGTACTGACGAAAATCGAGGCTGGCCGCTACAGTGCCCGAACTCAAGGCCGCACCAGGTGCTGTCACGTGTATATCCACCAGCGGCGCGCTTGCTGCAGCATGCACCACCCGGACCCTGACATTACCACTGGCCACAGTCGCCACGGGCGTTGCCACCACTACAGGGGCTATGCTGCTGGCGGCAGCCGAGCCTGTGGCAAAGACGGTATAGCTGTTATCTGCCGACAACATGACCCCCTGGGCATTGATGACCCTGGCTTTGCCATTTTGTGGCAATAAAGCGTCTACCCCCAGGTTATAGCTGCCTTCCGGCAGGCTCACCAGATTGGTACTCTGACCATAATCCAGTTTGGCGACCTGCAATAACTGGCCACCATCGATACTGACGGCAGGTGCGTCACTCACCGCATGCACCAGTTTAATACTGCTTTGTTTCACCGGCGGCGGGGTCACCACAGGTTCCGGATCGTTATCACTGTTACAGGCACTGAGCAGGCCTGCAGCTACAACCACACAGACTAAATTTTTCATCCATTGCATTTTGGTTCTCCACTTTGAAATAAGCGAAATTGTTACGCCGGCAGCAAAATGCAGGATCAGAGACAACAGCGGACAAAAATAGAACAAAAACGTCGAAAAAAAGCACTGATCCTGATGAAAAAAGCCGCGGTAATACGCGGCTTTTTGCTTTTGGATCATTTGTTTGGCAGCATTTTGTTTTTGCAGTAAAGGCTCAGGCCTTGTTATTTATTGGGCAGCAATGATGGCCTGCACATGCAGAGGTTGCGGCAGATAAGGCAACAGTAAGTTGCGGCGCCAGCCACGCAAATATTCAGGTTGTGGCAGCAATAAGCGCTCTTCGTCTGTGACCCGCCAGCACCAGTTCAGGTATTCATTCAGCTGACGTTTGACACTTAAAAAAGCCGCCGGAATATCAGCTGCCTTGGCCGCTTGTTGCACCGCATCAGTCAGATCCTGCTGCAACTGTTTAAAACCAGGAAAACTATCTGAATGATAAAAAGTCTGCGGACATTGCTGCGGACTTAGCGCTTTGGCGGCACTGATCAGATTTAAAATCTGCTGGCCATGGCGTCTGAGTTCACGTGGGTGTAAATCCGGCAACTGCGCCAGTGCTTCCATGGTGGTCGGGCGCCGTCTGGCCAACTCGTACAGCAGGGCGTCTTTAAGCACCAGGCCCAGCGCCATATCTTTTTGCTCGGCATAAGTTTGCCGCCAGGCACACAACAGTTTCAGCACCGCCAGCTCCCGTGGCTGACACTGCCAGCTGTTTTTCAGCTCCAGATATTTCAGCTCAGGCGGCAACACAAAAAAACGGCGGCTGATCATCTGCTCGCCTTCCGCCAGCAATAAATCAAATAATTCAGGCCTGGGCAACTTACTAATGAGTAAATCTTTCAGTGGCCAAAGATACAACACATCATTGGCGGCATATTCGAGCTGGGTAGCAGCTAAAGGCCTGGCCAGCCAATCAGTGCGGGATTCACTTTTATCCAGTACCCGCCCGCTCAGCTGCTCCACCATTTTGCCATAACCTAAACTGGCGCCCATGCCGGCGAGCTCAGCCGCCAACTGGGTATCGAACAAAGGCCGGATCTCAACTAAACCGATGGAGGCAAAAGCTTCTAAATCTTCGTTGCAGGAATGCAGCATTTTTAGCACTGTTGGTGCGCGCAGCAGTGCATCCAGCGGTTGCCAGTCGCTGATACAAAGCGGGTCGACCAACACCACTTCATCACCTGCATACAGCTGAATCAACCCCAGCTTCGGCTGCAAGGTATTGGTGCGGACAAACTCAGTGTCGACCGCCAGACAATCGGACAACTGTGCTTTGGCACAAAATTCAGCCAGCTGCTGATTTTCAGTGATGATGCGGTACGACATGCAAAACTCCAGACGGCAAATGCCAGACAACAAATATCAAATCACAAGTTTCAAAAAAACAGTACAAAGTCGGCTGCACAGGGACAACAACACCGGCAGATCACTTGGCAGCAACAAATAAAAAACCGGCAAAACGCCGGTTTTTGTGCAAAGTGATAAAGGCTGTTATTGACCTTTAAGCTCACGGCGTAAAATTTTGCCCACGTTGGTTTTGGGCAGCTCTGTGCGAAATTCTACCAGCTTCGGTACTTTATAGCCCGTTAAACGCTCTTTACAGTGTGCGATCAGCTCCTGATCGGTTAAAGACTGGTCTTTTTTCACCACAAAAATCTTCACCGCTTCGCCTGTCGCTTCGTTTGGAATACCCACAGCGGCCACTTCCAGCACTTTTTCGTTCATCGCGACCACTTCTTCAATCTCGTTTGGATACACGTTAAATCCAGAGACTAAAATCATGTCTTTTTTGCGATCAACTATATAAAAGAAACCCTGCTCGTCCATCCGGGCAATGTCGCCGGTGTACAACCAGCCGTCTTTTAACACCTTGTCGGTTTCTTCCGGCCGGTTTAAATACCCCAACATCACCTGCGGGCCCTGCACCAGCATTTCACCGGCTTCGCCGGGGGCCACTTCATTGCCGTTATCATCAATCAGTTTGATATGGGTTGAAGGTGCAGGCAAACCAATGCTGCCGTTAAAACCATCCAAATCAAAGGGGCTAACGGTCACCAGCGGCGCACATTCAGTTAAACCATAACCTTCCACCAGACGGCTGTGGGTGACTTTTTGCCAGCGCTCTGCCACAGGTTTTTGCACTGCCATACCACCACCCAACGACAACTTCAGCTTGCTAAAGTCAAGATCAGCAAAACCCGGGCAGTTTAATAAACCATTAAACAAAGTGTTAACGCCGGTAATAGCAGTAAAAGGGTATTTACCAAGCTCTTTGACAAAACCGGGCATATCACGCGGGTTGGTAATAAGCAGATTGGTACCGCCGTATTTCATAAAAGTCAGGCAGTTGGCTGTTAAGGCAAAAATATGATAAAGCGGCAGCGCTGTCACAATAAACTCTTTACCTGGCGCCAGAATAGGCCCGATACAACCAGCCACCTGTTCCAGGTTCGCCACCATATTACGGTGGGTCAGCATAGCGCCTTTGGACACACCTGTGGTGCCGCCTGTGTATTGCAAAAACGCCAAATCAGAACCTGTCACCACCGGCTTTTGGTACTTGAGCTGTGCACCTTGTTTTAACGCCTGATTAAAAGTTTTCAGCTGTGGCAGCTGATAAGCAGGGATCATCTTTTTGACGTGTTTCACCACAAAATTGACGATGTTGCCTTTGACAAAACCCAGCATGTCACCCATTTTGGTCAGAATCACATGATCAAGCTTCACCTGGTTGATCACGTCGGCCAGGGTATGAGCGAAGTTTTCAACGATGACAATAGCTTTGGCCTGGGAGTCGTTCAGCTGGTGCTGCAACTCACGTGGTGTGTACAGCGGGTTCACATTAACCACAGTACAACCGGCACGTAACACCCCTAATAAGGCCACCGGATACTGCAGCAAATTTGGCATCATAATGGCAACAGCGTCACCTTTTTTCAGGCCAAGACCCTGTTGCAGATAAGCGGCAAAATGGGTACTTAAGGTATCCAGTTCAGCGTAAGTAATTGACTTGCCCATATTAATATAAGCAGTACGGTCGCTGTAGCTGGCAATAGATTGTTCGAAGATGTCTAACAATGAACTGTAGTGATCGGCATTAATTTCGGCCGGCACTCCGGTGGGGTAACGCTTTAACCAGACTTTATCCACCATCCTCTCCTCGTCGTCAGTTCTAATTATTTTTATAGGAAGCTTCGCAGTGTTATGCAACTTAAACGCATAAGTTTGTACAATCACTACGCACTCTGAGTTTTTACTCTAATCCTCAATCATCCCACAATTGTTGCGGTTGCACAATTAGCCTGCTGCATTCTGTGCTGAACAGGCGAAATAAACAATATGTAGTGTATTGATTTAAAAGAAATTAACTACCTTATTGTGCTGCAATGAAAGCCCGGATCTGCGCCGCAACCGCCTCTGGTTCTGTCATATGCAGATGGTGTCCGCCAGTAAGTTCTGCCACTTGCAAATGTGGATAAACAGGCAAAAACAGCGGTTTGGCCTGCGCCATCATTTCTATGCTGTTACTGGCCAAAATAGCCAGGCCTGGCTGTTGTATATCTGCAATCAACTGCAGTGCCTGCGCCCTGGAAAACCGGTAAGCCGACACTTCGCGCAAACGTAAATCGGCGGACCAGGTCCAGCGTGGGGCTTGTTGTTCATCAGCGGCCACGAGTTCGGTGCCCCGCTCTGCCAGCATCATGGCCTGCGCCATGGCAAAATCACTTTGTTGCAAACGCGCCGCGGCCGCCGCTTCCAGGCTTGGATAATAAGGTTTGCGTTTATCCAGTCGTTTTTGCCGCGACAACATGGCCTGTCGTAGCTGCTGTGTTGTATTGTGCTCTGGCGCTGTCACCAGGCCTAAACTGTCAATCAGCACCAGACTTTTGACATATTCCGGAAAAGCTGCGGCAAAAGCGCCCGCTATCATACCGCCCATCGAGTGCCCTATCAGATGCAAAGGTCCTGCATCTATAACAGTCACCAGCTGCAACAGATCGTCCACCCAATCAAGAAAATGATAATGTGCATCCGGGCTTCTGTGATCTGAGCGGCCATGTCCGGGTAAATCAACGGCCAGCAGCTGAAACTCAGGCAAGGCCTGTGCTAAGGGCAAAAAGCTGTTGGCGTTATCGAGCCAGCCATGTAAACAAAGGCATAAAGGTGCCCCTTCGGTACCAGAGCGCCAGCCCTGCAACTGCAGCTGGCGTAACTGAAAACTCACAGCCTGAGGCTGGCCATCAAACATAGGTGTTATTGCAGCGGTTTGGTAAATTTCAGCGTCATCCGATCGCTTTCACCAATAGCCAGATATTTGTTTTTGTCCAAAGTCCCCATCGCCAGTGTCGGCGGCAGTGCGTACACTCCTTTGGGATAATCTTTGCTGTCTTTGGGGTTGGCGTTAATTTCAGAGCGGTCAACCAGCACAAAACCGGCTTGCTGCGCTACCGCAATGACATAATATTCGTCCAGGTAACCTTCACCGGCACGGCTGGAAATCTCTGATAAACGACTGGATCTGTGTTCAACAATGCCCAAAGTACCACCGGGTTTGAGTACATCAAACAAAGCACGGTACACGTCCAGTAAATAACCTTCTTCATTCCAGATATGTGAGTTTCTGAAACTCAGCACCATGTCGTATTGATTGACTTGCCCTGGTTGCATCAGGCCTGGCGGGTCAAATTCAGCACTTTTTACCTGACCAAAATGTTCAGGATGGTTTTTAATATCCTGTTCTAATTTTTTTGCCAGCCTGGCCCAGAAAATTTTACGTTCGTCTTCCAGGGTGCCGTCGTTCTGCCGGAAATTGGCAATGGTCAGTTGGCCTTTATCTTTCAGGTAAGGCGCCAGAATTTCGGTATACCAGCCACGGGCGGGCCAGACTTCCAGCACCGACATCTCGGGCCTGATACCAAAAAAAGTCAGAGTTTCCACCGGGTGGCGGTATTGATCCCGGTGTTTATTTTCCGCTGAACGATAAGCAGAATCCACCACTTGCTGCAGTGCCGATACCGGCACTGTTTCAGTATTGGCAGCATTCAGGTGAAAGGCTGCACAACAGACAACCAGACTAAAATACTTAACGCTGCTGCGAACCTTGTTGCGAATTTTCAACATGACCTGACCCTTGTGCTGGTTTTTCACCTGTTGGAATTGTTGTTCTGATCCGGATCGCCGGGCCATGGCCCCAATACGGATAAGGTGTACGCCACATTGGCCAGGGGTCAATCACATCGACTCTGGTTTCCTGCTGCTTTGGCCATAAATATACTTTGGCCTCTTTGATCACCGGATAAATATACTGATATTGATCAACCATACCGGCTTCCGGCTGACTTAAAGCGCCCAGCACAGTCACTGATTTACCTTGCTGGTACACCATAGGGTCAACAAACCCCTGAATATAAGCGACAAAACGGCCATCGGTTTTATCGGCAACCTTGGGTCGGCCTGAGCTGTTAGACGGGAAATACACCACTTCAAGACGGGTATCGTTGGCGTTATTCTGCACTCTGGCAATGACACCACTCCAGCGTGCTGTACCTTGTTGCACCCCACCCTGAGTTGCGGCCTGGTAACTGATCAGTGTTGTGCCTTCACCGACGCGGACTGGCTCCGGATAACTGGCACAACCGCCGAGCAGGAACATACTGCCTAACAATACAGATAACGATGCTGATAACAATTTCATACTACATTTCATCCTGTAACTGACTGAATGACACTGCAAAAACGCAAATTTAGAGCCAGTTTAACTGAATAAGTTCAGGCCTTCAGAACACTGCTTTACCACCTATTTTGGCCAATGGCAATATAACTGCGCAGGTCCGGCCGTCACATTAAAACAGCCTGCAGATTCACAATAAGCGAGGTGCCACTGTTGCGCAAGCCAAGGCTGTCAGCTTTTTTACAAATCATCAAACTGTCACCTGCCGCAATTAAACTGCTGTCAAACCTTGCGCAGCAACACAAGGCTGTACTTTTTAGCACAACGGCTTAGAATCGCGCGCTGTGCTGTTTACTTGATGTATTGCTACCGGGCCAGCCCGGGTTTACAGGATTTTCGAAATGATCAAAAAAGTTGTATTGTCCGCCCTGTTTGCTGCCATGTGCCCGGCACTGGCGCAGGCAGCGCCCAAAAATATTATTTATATGATTGGCGACGGTATGGGGCCGGCTTATTTATCGGCCTATCGTTATTACCAGGACAATCCGGCCACCAAAAAAGTGGAATCGACGATTTATGATGAACTGTGGGTCGGTGTAGCCACCACTTACCCGGACGATGACACCATAGTGACAGACTCAGCCGCCGGAGCTACAGCTCTTGCCACCCAAATCAAAAGTTATAATGGTGCTATTTCGGTTAATCACAGCCATCAGCCGCTGAGCACTTTATTAGAAATTGCCAAAGGCAAAGGCAAACAAACCGCCATTATTTCAACCTCCCAGATTAACCACGCCACTCCAGCCAGTTTTATGGCGCATAACAAAAGCCGGAAAAACTACAATGAAATCGCTGACGATTATGTGGATAACAAAGTCGGCAACAAACCGGTGGCCGATTTAATGTTTGGTGGTGGTACTCAGTATTTTGTGCGTCCGGATCGCAATCTGGTGCAGGAATTTCAGCAAGCAGGTTTTCAGTATGCCGACAACTGGCAACAACTGGAACAAATAAGTACTGTGCCAGCTCTGGCGCTGCTGGCCCAGGTGGGTTTGCCAAGTGCGCTGGATAACCCGGTCAAACAACCGCTGGCGACTATGACCAGCAAAGCGCTGTCGCTGCTGCAAAACTCTGAGCAGGGTTTTGTCATGATGATTGAAGGCAGCCAGATTGACTGGTGTGGTCATGCCAATGATATCGCCTGCGCCATGGCAGAAATGGACGATTTTGCCAAAGCCATTGCGGTGGCTAAAGCATATGTTGATAACAACCCTGACACCCTGCTGGTGATCACGGCCGATCATGAAACCGGCGGTTTATCTTTAGGCGCTGAAGGTGATTACGCCTGGAATAAAGACGTGATTAAAAAGGTAAAAAACACTGCGCCTGAAATTGCCAAAGCACTGGTGCAAGCCAAAGAAAGCGACCTGAACAAAGTGTGGCTGGAGAAAACTTCTTTGATGCTGACCGATGCGGAACTGAAGCAATTACAACAGGCCCGCAGCACTGCAGCCGCCAGTTTTGCCAAAATTGCCGGGAAACCTATTGCCGACCAGCTGGAAACTGAAGCCGAAGCACTGAAAGCGCTGGCCAAAGTGGTGAAACAGCATATTAACCATTACTCCCGCACCGGCTGGACCAGTGGCGCGCACACAGCTATTGATGTGCCTGTACTGGCCTGGGGCAAGTACAGAGCTGATTTTGCCGGTTTTCAGGACAACACCGACATTGCCCGTAAGCTGATCCACTATGTAAGCCCACAAATGGCTAATAATGGCAAAGCAGAAACAACAGCAGCCGGTTCGCACTAAATTTGCTGACAAACTTTGCTGACAAAAAAACCGGCAGTAATACGACTGCCGGTTTTTTATTTTGTCAGGCTTTATCTGCTGCGACTTTGGTTGTTTAGCAGGGGCTATTTAACCTGAAGTGTTATCCTGGCCTAAGGCCAATAACTGGCTTCGAAGCTCTGGTGCTGTGGTTTTTTCCGACAACCAGATATCAAAAAAAGCCGAGCCAAAAGCCGGATCACTGGTTCGCCCTAAAAGATTGTTATTAAAATAAAAATCAACCAAACCGTCCGGTCTTAACACCGCAGTCAGAGTGTCACCTTTACTGACATCCCGCCATAAAGTCCCCAGCTCACCGGCCCAAACTTTATGCTTTTTATCCAGTTTGCCCTGCTGGATTTTCCACTGCTGCATTGTGGCATTAATAAAATCCTGCTTTTTAATATCGCGCTGATATGTCAGCTCCAGTTTCAGTGGCACACTTTGCTGATAATCGACAAAACGACCGTCACTGCTGAATAACCTGGCCTGATATAAGTCCCAGAACCAATAACTGTATTGGCCCTGGCCTATGACTTTAAAACTGCTGTCGCTGTGGTCATTGCTGTTTGCAACTGTCACAGTTGAACAAAGTGCAGCAGCCAGCAGCAGGCTAACGGCCGGCAGCTTTGGCATCAATTCGTAAAGTTTCATGTTGATTGCTCCATAAAAACCGGTAATGCACAAAAACCGCCATCAGTAACGACCAGCACAGCGCCAGTAACAAAGACAACTCCAGCACCGGCTGATACAACAGCTCTCCTCCCAGCACACTACCGCCCCAATAAGCCAGAGGCCCGCCAACGGCACCAAACAAAGCGGCCAGCCACCAATAACGCAACAAATCCGCAAGCACCTGTACCAGCATTAGCGCAAAGCAAGCCCAGAGCACCATCATCCAGATGGGCAACAGAGTATTGCCGGCAAAATTTAACCAGCCGCTCGCCACCAGTACAGAATCCAGCAACACGCCACAGAGGGTGAGAAGCAGCACTGCCAGCCTGGCTTTGTGATGCAGCCGCAACATGGCAAAACCCCAATACAACAGCACCGGCAGCATCAGCAGATACTGCCAGTACACCAGTGCCAGCCAGCACAACTTAAAGGCGATCAGATAGATAATTTTCATCGTTTGAGCCCCGCCGCCACTTTTTGCCTGAAGCTATAAGGCAAAAGGTTGAGCAGCTGCAAACTGAAACTCAGCCGAAGCGGAAAACGACAACGTAATTTGCCGTCTGCTATTGCTTTACGTACCCGCGCTGCGGCATCCGCTACCGGCAATAAAAACGGCATGGCAAAGTCGTTTTTGCGTGTCAGCGGAGTGTCCACAAAACCGGGTTCAATCAGGCTGACCTGAATGCCCTGGCCTGTTAAATCCAGCCGCAAACTGTCGGTAAAATAACTCAATGCCGCCTTGCTGGCGCCATAAGCTTCAGCTCTGGTAAAAGGAAATAACCAGGCCAGACTGCTGACAATAGCCAGCTGCGCTCGGCCTGAATTGCCTGCGGCAGAGTTTTTTAACAGCGGCAGCCAATACTTTACGGCCGCCACTACCGCAAAAAAGTTCACGGCAAAGGTGCGGTCAAAAGCAGCTAACTCCAGATTGTCAGCGTCAACATATTCACAGCTGCCGGCATTTAAAATCAGTAAATCGACCGAAGGTAAGACAGCGGCAATAATACCGGCACTTTTTTCCATCGCCGCACTGTCAGTCAGATCCAACACCAAAGGCTGGATCAGGGCCGACTGCTGACTTAATTGCAACAAACGCTCTTCAGAGCGGGCTATCGCCAACACCCGCCAGCCATCAGCGGCATATTGCAACGCCAGCTCACGGCCAAGACCGGAACTGGCGCCGGTAATTACACAACATTTTTGCATCCGATCACCCGGCGTTATCTGCACAAATACAGTTAATAGTGCATACGTTGGCAATGACCAGCCGGATTAGTTGTGACTAAGCAAGATCAGTAAATAACAGCTAAAAGATTTGTAGATTTGTAGATTTGTAGATTTGAAGATTTGAAGATTTGAAGATTTGAAGATTTGAAGATTTGAAGATTTGAACGTTTGAAGGTTTGAAGGTTTGAAGGTTTGAAGGTTTGAAGGTTTGAAGGTTTGAAGGTTTGAAGGTTTGAAGGTTTGAAGGTTTACACAAAAAGCAGAAGATCAGGCAAATAAATCCACACTAAACATTTGCTGAATTTCTTCGCGTTTTTGCTGATTGGCCAAACTTTTATAAGCCTCCAGCGCCCGTTGATTCTGACCAGAAGGATTGTCATAGCCGGTGCGGCCGGCATTTTGGCGTTCATCATCGAGCAAACTTAACACAGCAGCCGAACTTTTAACGCCATTGCCCTGCGGCGATTCAGCAGTTTTGTCCGTTGCCGTTGAATTTGGCGCAAGAGCACGGGGCTGCCGGCCGGCAAAGACTTCGGCGACATTCGGGCTTTTGCTGATATTCTGGCTGACTGCAAGGCTCATAACGTAGAATTTTTTGCTGAAATTATCTGCATTATAACGGCAAAACTGCAATTGCCAAGCCGCTGTTTCAGATATTGCTGATAAAGCTGTAAGCCTTGTCTTTATTGGCTTACAGCCAAATTAAAAGCGGCAATTTTTTGCCGCTTTTGCACTCTTTTGGCGCTTTAGCCTGAACATCAGGCTAAAAGGTGGTTTATCACAATAAACTGAACTGTTTTTTGTTAACGGCCAGGCAGTTTTTGCCAGGTCACTTCATCCCTTACATAAGTGGGCTCAGCAAGCTCAGGCGCCACAAAAAGCCCTTTGGTTAAAGCAACCTGACTCAACACCAACATATCCTGTGCTGACGGATATAAAATCTGTGGGCAGATGTGTACCTGCTGCCAGGCGGTTAACGCATCAGGGTAAGTCTGAAAACCAGTGCCGACACCAAACACTTTGGCAGCGCCAAAACCAGCGGGTACATCGGCCGCCACCAATTCAGCGGGTTTACGGGCAATTTCTTCACCAGCCAGCTGCATCAGGCCAGCAGCATCGAGCTGATAACAACCCAGATACACTTCCGCCATCCGCGCATCAATGGCCGCCACCACTTTATCGGCGTGATAAAGCCGCTTGGCCGCCTGCGCCATAGCCGCCAAAGTAGACACACCATACAGCGGCAAACCAGCGCCAAAAGCCAGCCCCTGCGCCACACCCACCCCAATCCGCACACCGGTAAAACTGCCGGGGCCACGGCCAAATACAATGCCGTCCAGATCTTTCAAAGCAATACCGGCCTGACTTAATAACTGCTGCACCATAGGTAACACTCTTTTGCTGTGTTGCTGCGGGCAGACTTCATCCAGGCTCAGGATCTCAGCACCAATTTGCAGTGCCACTGAGCAGGCTTCAGTTGAGGTATCCAGCGCTAATAATTTCAATCTTGTTCTCCACTACTGTGAATATGTTCCAAAAATTCAATCGCTTGCCCTACATCACGGCTGCGTTTCATCGGCGGCAGCGACTTGATAAAAACTTCACCATAAGGCCTTGTCACTAAACGGCTGTCGCAAATGGCCAGCACGCCACGGTCGGACACATCGCGGATCAGCCGTCCCACCCCTTGTTTTAAGGTGATCACTGCCTGCGGCAACTGCACCTGGGCAAAAGGATCCTGGCCACGCAGCCTGGCGTCTTCACTGCGCGCCTGCAACAAAGGTTCATCCGGGGAGGCAAAGGGTAATTTGTCGATAATGACACAACTTAAAGTGTCACCCCGCACATCCACGCCTTCCCAGAAACTGCCGGTGCCCAGCAGCACTGTGTGTTTTAGCTCAACAAACTGCTCCAGCAAAATACGTTTGCTGGTACTGCCCTGCACCAGAATAGGCAAATTGATATAAAGTGGCAGCTCTTTGGCCATCCACTGCAACATGCGGTGACTGGTAAACAGAAAGAAACAACGGCCATTATTGGCGTTGATCAATTGTACTGCCAGCTCCAGCAATGCTTTGTTAATACGCGGATCGGTCGGTTCCGGCAAATAACGCGGCACCAGCAACATGGCCTGATTCGGATAGTCAAAAGGACTGTCTAACAGCATGGTCTGGGCATTTTGCAGCCCCATCTGATCGGTAAAATGGTCAAAACCTTCATCCACCGACAAAGTGGCCGAGGTAAAAATCCAACTGCGTTTTTTACTTTCACCCTCGCGGGCAAACACCAGCTCGTTAAATTTGTCGGCGATACTGAGCGGCGTGTAATGCAAACTGATGGTGCGGGTTGTGGTTTCATACCAGAAGCTGACGCCGGTGCGCTCCACATCCAATAATTTTTCCAGCCTTGCTTTGGCGGTCGCCAGACGCTCGTAACAGCTGTCGACCTGATCAGAGCGGCCCAGGCTCGATTTGAGCACCAGATACAACATCTGCATGGCGTCCTGAATGCGGCTCATAGCCACTTGCATCTCGGGGCGCTGATAACAATCGCGCCAGTTGCCTTTTTGTGGATCGCCTGGCAACAACAAACGCCAGTCGCGCACTAAAGCGGCTAATTTATCGGCAGTTTTTGCCAGCTGTGGGTGATCGCGTAACTGGGTTTTACAGGCGAGTTCAATATCACGGCACAATTCAGCCAGCAATTTAGACGACACCGACTCACCAAAATACTCACTGGCGATATCCGGAATTTGATGCGCTTCGTCAAAAATCACCACATCCATATTGGGCAACAGCTCACCAAAACCTGTGTCTTTGAGTGCCATATCAGCAAAAAACAAATGATGATTCACCACCACCAAATCGGCGTTCATGGCTTTTTTACGGGCTTTGAGTAAATAACAGTCTTCAAAATCCGGGCAGTCTTTGCCAAGGCAGTTGTCACTGGTACTGGTGACATAAGGCAAAGCTTTGGAGTCTTCGGCAATATAAGTCAGCTCACCAATATCACCGGTTTGGGTTTCGCTGGACCACTTTTTGATCAGGCTTAAGTCCTGTATCAACAAGTCATCTTTCACCGGTACATGCTGGTAATGCTGGGTAAGCCGGAATAAACATAAATAGTTGGCGCGACCTTTTAATAAGGCCGTTTGCAGCGGCAAAGCCAACGCATTTAATACTTTTGGCAAATCACGAAAATACAGCTGTTCCTGCAGGTTTTTGGTACCTGTGGATAAAATTACTTTTTTACCGGCAAGCAGTGCAGGCACTAAATAAGCGTAAGTTTTGCCTGTACCTGTGCCCGCCTCCACCACCAAAGCAGAACCCTGTTCAATGCTTTGTGCCACCGCCATCGCCATTTGTTTTTGTGCGTCACGGGCTTTAAAACCGGCAATATTCTGTGCCAGCACGCCATCGTCGGCAAAAGCCGCAGCTACAGCATGCATCAGCGCAGCTCCGGCAGTGGCAATAGGTGTAAGCACAACAAATTCAGCAGAGACAAAAGCACAACCTTGGGCGGGAAAATGGCCTGCTATTATGCCGTTGCCAGGCGAGCCCTGCAAATCACATGAGGCTTTGTGCTTGATAAAACCAGGTTGCTGAATTTGGGCTAATGACTTTGTGCCGCTGCATTTGCCGTGGCACAGAACACAGTGCTGCTCAGACAGCGGCAAACAAATGCCAATTGCAGCAGTAAAAGGTGCAGTTTAAATATAAATATCCAGATGACCATCAGCATCCGCATGCTGATCCTGCTCCGGTGTCACGGCATGACCTGTGGGCAATAAATGTAATTCGCTGTTTTGGGTTTGCTCTGCAGCGGCTGAACCCTGTTCATGCGGCGTCCCCTGCTGTTGTTGCTGCTGTTGTTGTGGTTCTTGCTGATGACGTCTGGGGTCGCGCATCCCGACTCTGTATTGTTGTTCAGTGGAGGCTTCGCCGTGGATGCGCTGATATTTGCTGACAGGCAAAATCAGCCGGTTGTTTGGTTCTACCGGCGTATTGGTTACCCTTGGCAAATAAGGAAATAACACGTCCATCTTCAATACCTGTATGGTGTGGGCAAGGCAGCGCAGCCATTTACCTCTGTAATTACACCTTATCGGCGGCGACCGGCCAAACTTAACTACACAGCCCGCAAATCAGTCGCAAAAACCCAATTAAACTATACAACCTGACCATTTTTTAAGCTTTATTGTTCATGTTTTTTTATGCCAAATAAATATAATAAAAAACACCCCACTCAACAAAATACAATCAAACATATAAATATCAATAACTTAATAAGATAAACATCTCAAGAATGTCTGAAAAAATTTTTAATAGCACTCTTGTCAGCCGAAATAAAAGCCGATAACTTGTATAACAACTTTGACGGCCACAGTGGCTATCACCAATATCGAGATTTTTATGATTCAGCGCACAACCCATCATCATCACCATCAGCCGAAATAGCCATTCAGGTTAAGTCGCTGAGGGGCTATTGAAGTAGCTCCGGTGCGGTGAATCATCAGACACAACCCCGGAACTACGCCGGGGTTGTTGTTTTTTAAGGTTTTAATAAAGGAAGTCATCAGATGTCTGCCAGCACCGAAAGCAAAAGATTACGTATTGCCATCCAAAAATCAGGTCGTTTATCTCAGGATTCCCAAGCGCTGCTTACCAGCTGCGGCCTGAAAATTAATCTGCGGGAACAACGGCTGATTGCCCATGTGGAAAATATGGCGATTGATTTATTGCGGGTGCGCGACGACGACATTCCGGGTTTAGTGATGGATGGCGTTTGTGATTTAGGCATTATCGGCGAAAACGTGCTGGAAGAGATGTCCTTGCAGCGCCAGCTGGATAACGAAAGTTACGACTACACCGTATTAGCACGGCTGGATTTTGGCGGTTGCCGTTTATCCATCGCAGTGCCTCAGGAAGAAGAGTATCAGGGGGTGAAAAACCTCGAAGGCAAAACCATTGCCACCACTTACCCCAGACTTTTGAACCGTTATTTAAAACAAAACGGCGTGAATGCCCGTATTGTCAATTTAAAAGGTTCAGTGGAAGTGGCACCACGCGCAGGCTTGGCCGATGCCATTTGTGATTTGGTATCCACTGGTGCCACGCTGGAAGCCAATGGTTTAAAAGAAGTGGAAGTGATTTACCGCTCTAAAGCAGTGCTGATCCAGCGCCGTGATTTAGACGATCAAAACCAGTTAAAACTGATCAACAAACTGATGCCACGTATTGCTGGCGTAATGCAAGCCAATGAAAGCAAATACATTATGCTGCACGCCCCCCGCGCCCGTCTGGCCGATGTAATTGCATTATTGCCAGGCGCCGAGAACCCGACTTTGCTGCCACTGGCCGGCAATGACGACTTGGTGGCTTTGCATGTGGTTAGCAGCGAAACCTTATTCTGGGAAACTATGGAGCAGCTGAAGGCGCTGGGCGCCAGCTCCATTCTGGTACTGCCGATTGAAAAAATGATGGAGTAACAGATGCTGAACCTTCAGATCAACAACTGGAGCAACCTGGATAACAAAGCGCAACAAGCTTTGTTAGCCAGGCCCAAACTTCGCAGTAAAGCCGATTTAGCAGCCCAGGTGGCCGCTATTATCAACACAGTGCAGCAACAAGGCGATGAAGCGCTGCGTTTTTACTGCCAGAAATTTGATGGCATCAGCATCAACAACTTTGCGCTTTCAGAAGCTGTGCAGCAACAAAGACTGGCGCTGTTAAGCCCGGACGCCAAAGGCGCCATTGAGCTGGCTTATCGTAATATCCAAAGTTTTCACGCTGCGCAACAGCCAGAAGATATCAAGCTACAAACCAGCCCTGGTGTGGTCTGTGAACTGAAATACGCCGCTTTTGACAGTGTCGGTTTATATATTCCGGGCGGCAGTGCGCCGCTGCCTTCCACTGTGTTGATGCTGGGTGTACCGGCGCAGCTCAGTGGCTGTGCGCGCATTGTGCTGGTCACTCCGCCGGGTCAGCCTGAAGCGACAGATATAGCGCCGGAAATTATTTATGCCGCCAAACTTTGTGGCATCAGCGAAATTTATACCGTCGGCGGTGCTCAGGCCATTGCCGCCCTTGCTTATGGAACTGAAAGTATTCAAAAAGTCAGCAAAATTTATGGCCCGGGCAACAGTTATGTCACCGAAGCTAAACAACAAGTGAGCGCAACTGCAGAAGGTGCGGCTATTGATATGCCGGCCGGCCCTTCGGAAGTGCTGGTGATTGCCGATGAAAGCGCCAATCCGGCTTTTGTGGCCGCTGATTTATTGTCTCAGGCCGAACATGGCCCTGATTCACAAGTGGTATTGGTCAGCGACAGTGAAACCTTAATCAGCAACACCCTGACAGAATTAAATCTGCAGCTTGCTACCCTGCCACGCGCCGACATCGCCCGTCAGGCGCTTGGCAACAGCCGTTTTATTCTGACGCCGGATTTAGCAACAGCTGCTTTGGTGTCCAATTTATATGCACCTGAACACTTAATTATTCAGACCGCTCAGGATGACAAGCTGCTGGGTAAACTCAGTAACGCCGCCAGCATTTTTGTCGGCGCCTGGACCCCTGAGTCGGCCGGTGATTATGCCAGCGGCACCAACCATGTGTTACCCACCTATGGTTATAGCCGCACCCACTCAAGCCTCGGTTTATTGGATTTTTACCGCCGTTATACGGTGCAGACTTTAACAGCCCAAGGCATGCAAAATATTGGCCCTGCTATTGTCACTTTGGCCAAGGCCGAAGGTTTAGCAGCGCACGCCAATGCGGTGTCACTGCGTTTGGCGGCGCTTGCTGACCAAGCTCGCAATGAAACAGACAAAACCAAGCTGGCCAATCCGGCGTTAGAAGGAAATCAATGATGAGCAGTGTGAATCCATTAGCCCGCGATCTGGTAAAACAGCTGACCCCTTATGCTTCAGCGCGCCTGAGCATGAGCGGTGGTTCTGTCTGGCTGAACGCCAATGAAAACGCCTTAGCGCCACAATATCAACTGTGCGGCAGCTACAACAGATACCCGGATTGCCAGCCACCGGCGTTAATTCAGGCTTATGCTGCTTATGCCGGCGTAAAACCCGAACAAGTATTGGTAAGCCGTGGCGCAGACGAAGGCATTGAGCTGTTGATCCGTAGTTTTTGTGAACCTCAAACTCAGAGCCAGGACCAGAGCCAGAACGGCGACAGCGTGCTGATTTGCCCGCCCACTTATGGCATGTATGCCATTAGCGCCGAAAGTAATCAGGTGCGCCGCACTCTTATTCCGTTAAAAACCGGGCCGCTCGCAACAGAATTCACGCTGGACACCGATGCGATTTTTGCCGCGCCAACGCCAAAACTGGTGTTTATCTGTAGCCCGAATAACCCAACGGGTGATTTAATTCCTCGTCAGCAAATTATTGATGTGCTTGAATTTTATAAAGATAAAGCGCTGGTGGTGGTGGACGAAGCTTATATTGAGTTTGCACCAGAAGCCACAGTGCTGAACCTGCTGAATGACTATCCAAATTTAGTGGTGCTGCGCACTTTATCCAAAGCTTTTGCGCTCGCCGGCCTGCGTTGTGGTTTTACCCTGGCAGCACCCGATATTATTAACGCGCTGAAAAAAATGATCGCGCCCTACCCGCTGGCCGCACCCGTTGCTGACATTGCCACCCAGGCGTTATCAAGTGAAGGCCAGGTGCGCATGCAACAAAGCGTCAACACCATCAATCAGCTGCGGGATGCTTTTATTACATTTGCCAATAGCCAACAAGGTGTGCTGAAAGTCTACCCATCGAATGCTAACTATGTGTTATTGCAGGTGAAAGACGCTGCGGCTTGTGTGGCGGCTTTAGTGAAAGAAGGCATTTTAATTCGTAACCAATCCAGTCAATTGGGGCTGTCGCAAGTGGTGCGGGTGTCGATAGGCAACCCCGAAGAAATGGCCTTGGTGCAGGACGCTTTAGCGCGGTTTTTCCGGCAGGAAAACAGCAGCGGCACGACCAATACCAACAATACAGCAAATACAAATTCTCAACTTTTCAGCGCAGGAGCAAACTAATGTCGGGCCAGGCTATTTTATTTATCGACCGCGACGGCACTATGGTGGAAGAGCCAGCCATTGATAAGCAGTTGGATTCTTTGGAAAAACTGGCATACGAACCGGGTTTGGTACCAGCACTTTTGAAGCTGCAGGATGCGGGTTACAGCCTGGTGATGGTCACCAATCAGGATGGCCTTGGCACCAACAGTTTCCCGCGCGACACCTTTGATGCACCGCACAACAAAATGATGCAGCTGCTGAACTCGCAAGGTATTAAGTTTGCTGACATTCTGATTTGCCCGCACTTTGAGCGCGATAACTGCAGCTGCCGTAAGCCTAAACTCGGGCTGTTAAAAGACTACCTGCAGCAAGGCCGTATCGACTTTACCAACTCTTTTGTCATTGGCGACCGGATCACAGACGTGCAACTGGCCGACAATATGGGCCTGCCCAGTTTCCAATATGACAGAAACAGCCTGGGCTGGGCCGAAATAACCAAACGCATTTTAAGTAAAGGCCGCACCGCCACTGTGGTACGCACCACCCGCGAAACCGATATCAGCGTCAGCGTGGATTTGGACAATAAAGGCGGCAACAGCATCAGCACTGGCGTGGGCTTTTTTGACCATATGCTGGATCAGATTGCCACCCACGGCGGTTTTTCTCTGCAAGTCAGCGTCAAAGGTGATTTGCATATTGATGATCACCACAGTGTGGAAGACACAGCGCTGGCGCTCGGTCAGGCACTAAAACAAGCCATTGGCAACAAACGCGGCATCAACCGTTTTGGTTTTGTTTTGCCGATGGATGAATGCCGCGCCGAGTGCACTTTGGATTTATCCGGCCGGCCGCTGCTGAAATTTGACGCCGACTTAGGCACTGGCTTAGTGGGCGAGCTGAATCTGGAGATGGTGCCACACTTTTTCCGCAGTTTAAGCGACGCCATGTTAATGACGCTGCATTTATCGGTGAGCCCTGGCAATAAACACCATATGGTGGAAGGTTTATTTAAAGCATTTGGCCGCGCTTTGGGCCAGGCCATTTTAAAAAGTGGTGACGCGCTGCCAAGCAGCAAGGGTGTTTTATGACCACGGGTTTTATAAAGGGTGTGCTTTAAATGACGGATATTGTGATGAAAAACAACGGCACCTCAGTGGTGATTGTCGACACCGGCTGCGCCAATATCACCTCAGTGTTTTGTGCTTTTGAACGTTTAGGTGCCAGGGTTGCGGTCAGCCGTGACGCTGCAATGATCCAAAGTGCTGACAAAGTAATTATTCCGGGTGTTGGCACTGCCGCTCAGGCCATGGCCAATATTCAAGAGCGCAACTTAACCCGGGTTTTGCAAAACCTGACACAACCTACTTTGGGTATTTGCCTGGGTATGCAGCTGATGACGGATTTTAGCGCCGAAGGCAATGTGCCTTGTTTGGGGCTGATCCCAGGCCAGGTACTGCCGCTCGAATCGCAAGGTTTACGCCTGCCGCATATGGGCTGGAACACGTTAAATAAAGCGGCAGGCAAAGAACAGCACCCTGTGCTTCATGGCTTAACAACCGATGATTATGTGTATTTTGTGCACAGTTTTGCGGTAGCGCCGTCGGAATTTATGCTGGCAAGCTGTGATTACGGCAGCCGCTTTGCCGCCATCATTGGCAAAGGCAATTACCTTGGCATGCAGTTTCACCCTGAGCGCTCAAGTAGCACTGGCCGTAAGCTGCTGCAAAACTTTTTAGCCTTAACAGCAACAGATTTAGCCTGATTGGCACTGCAGTGCTGCTGGCTGTTTTGGTGACGGTTTTGATGGCAGCGCTGCGGCTTACAGCACAACAACAGATTTTGAAAGGACAACAACGTGATTATCCCGGCAATAGATTTAATAGATGGCCAGACAGTGCGGCTTTATCAGGGTAGTTATGACAGAACCACCCAGTATGCACAAACGCCGTTTGAACTCAGAGACTTATACGCCGCCGCAGGCGCTGGTGTTTTGCATCTGGTGGATTTAAGCGGTGCCAAAGATGCCGCCAAACGTCAGCTGCCGCTGTTAAAACAACTGATGCAACAAGCGCCTTTGCCAATTCAGGTGGGCGGTGGTGTTCGTACAGAACAAGATGTGATTGATTTACTGGAAGCTGGCGCCTCGCGTGTGGTGATTGGCAGTTTGGCGATTCGAGAGCCGGCGCTGGTGCAGCAGTGGCTGCGTAAATACGGTGGCGACCGCATCGTGCTGGCGCTGGATGTATCTATAAACGATAAAGGCGAAAAAACCCTGCCAAGCCACGGCTGGATTGAAGCGTCAAATATTACGCTGGAGCAGGTGCTGGATGGTTTTATTGCCGCTGGTGCGCGCCACGTGCTTTGCACCGACATTAGCCGCGACGGTACACTGCAAGGGCCAAATACGGAACTGTATCAGGAGCTCGCTGCTAAATACCCGCAAATTTTATGGCAGGCATCAGGCGGTGTTGGCAACCTGGAGCATATTCGCAGCTTAAGGGGCAGCGGCGTGGCTGGTGTGATTTTAGGCCGCGCTTTGCTGGAAGGAAAATTTAGTATTGAGGAGGCGATTCAATGCTGGCAAAACGGTTAATTCCCTGCCTCGATGTACGCGATGGTGTGGTGGTGAAAGGTGTGCAGTTTCGCAACCACGAAGTGATTGGCGACATAGTGCCACTGGCCAAACGCTACGCCGAAGAAGGTGCCGACGAGCTGGTGTTTTACGACATTACCGCCTCCAGCGATGGCCGGGTGGTGGATAAAAGCTGGGTGCGCCGGATAGCCGATGTCATCGACATTCCGTTTTGTGTGGCCGGTGGTATTAAGTCGGTGGAAGATGCCGGCCGTATTCTGGAACTTGGCGCCGATAAAATTTCGGTGAATAGCCCGGCGCTGGCAAGGCCGGAACTCATTGCAGAGCTCAACCGAGCTTATGGCCAACAATGTGTAGTCGTGGGCATCGACAGCTTTTTTGATAAAAGCACCGGCCAGTATCAGGTGTATCAGTTTACCGGTGATGAAAACCGCACCGCCAAAACCGCCTGGCAGACGCTGGATTGGGTGAAAGAAGTGCAGCGCCTGGGCGCAGGTGAAATAGTTTTAAACTGCATGAATCAGGACGGCGTGCGCCAGGGTTATGATTTAACCCAGTTAAAACTGGTGCGTGCGGCCTGTAACCTGCCGCTGATTGCCTCAGGCGGCGCCGGTGAAATTCAGCATTTTATCGACGTATTTTTACAGGCCGATGTAGACGGCGCTTTAGCTGCCAGTGTATTTCACAAAGGCATTATTCAAATCAGCGATTTAAAACAGCAGCTTCGCAAAAGCGGCGTGGAGATCAGGCCATGAGCAGCATTGTCGATAACGACAGCATTGAACAATTAAAGTGGCCAGCCGATGGTTTGTTGCCACTCATAGTGCAGCACGCTATTTCCGGCAAGGTGCTGATGCAGGGTTACGCCAATAGCGACGCCCTGCGCCATACCTTAAAAACCGGTCAGGTCACCTTTTTCAGCCGCAGCAAACAACGGCTCTGGACCAAAGGCGAAAGCTCGGGCCATTTTTTAAAACTGCAAAGCCTGAGCGCAGACTGTGACTTAGACAGCCTGTTAGCGCTCGCCCTACCCGACGGCCCAACCTGTCATTTAGGCACCGAAACCTGCTGGGACGCTAAAACAGCAGGTAGCGCTAATAGCCCAAGTTTAAGTTTTTTAACCGACTTAGAGGCAGTAATAGCCGAGCGCCAACACGCCGACCCAAAATCCAGTTATACCGCAAGCTTGTTCGCCCGCGGCGTAAAACGCATAGCGCAGAAAGTGGGTGAAGAAGGTGTGGAATCAGCATTAGCAGCCATGGCTGGGGATCGCGAAGAGTTAAAAAACGAAGCTGCTGATCTGATTTTCCACTTATTGGTGTTGTTACGCTCGCAGGATCTGCAGCTGAATGATGTGATTGAGGTTTTAAAAAGCCGGCATCAGTAGTTATGTCTCTGGCACTGCTCTTGGTTTCAACTCAAGAGCTGTGCTCATTTTTTACCCTGCACGAACCACCACCGGCAACTACTGCGTTCGCCCGTTCGCGCCTCCCGCGCTCACTCTTGAATGCTCACTGCGCAGCTCCCGGTGTTGGTTTATTGGTATGAAAAAAGACCTGGGTCCGTTTTTGCTATGAGCCTAAGGATTCGATTCAGGGACAAAACTCCGATCCGGCCACTTATCTGCCAATCGCCGTTTCGCGTCTTGACGAAGTTTAACGTCTTTGTCCTTAATAGCGCACTCGTCTAGAAGATCATGAGTTATCTGATCTGGCCATTTATCCACCAACGCCAATAAAGCAGCACGTCGGGGATAGTAATCTTTGTCATTGACCATCCGCTCTGTAAGTAATTCACGTGTGTTTTGGTCTTGCCATTTATCAGCCAATACCTGCAGCAGTGTACTGCGGATATACTTGTCTTCGTCCCGAACAGCACACTGGACAAGTAGGTCGCGGGTGCTCTGATCCGGCCATTTATCTGATAACGTCTGCAGAGCTACTTTACGCGGATCAGAGTCTACATCTTGAACTGCACGCTCGGCGAGTAAGTCTCGAGTTGCTTGATCAGGCCACTTTGCAACTAACAGCTGCAGTGCACAGCGACGAACCCAGCCCAGCGGGTCAGTAACGCAACACCCAGCTACGAATCCCTTTGTTTGTTCGTCGTTCCAGCAATTGATCAGTCCTTCTATAGCTGCGACTCGAGGATAGCCATTTACATCTCCAGTTGCGATCAATTTAAGCCGTTTTTTTGTGCTCTCATCGACCCATTCAGGTCTAGCTGTAAGTTCTTCGATTGCTCCACGGCGTACGAGGAAACGGTTACTTTCGGTTAGTCTTTCGAGAATGCCTCGGTCGTTGACGAGACTTGCGACGATTTTCGACCATGACCATAGCCCTCCCCCTTTTAGCTTATCTACCAACCCGACGGCATTTTCTTTTAATAGATCACCACCAGGCAATCTGCCACTCAATGAGATAATCGGCGTCAGCAAATCAGCATCAATGAACTTCCAGATCTCTGCGTGGGTGTACGAGGAGGAGTCTTCTTGAGG
Source organism: Rheinheimera sp. (assembly GCA_003543135.1). Taxonomy (GTDB): domain Bacteria; phylum Pseudomonadota; class Gammaproteobacteria; order Enterobacterales; family Alteromonadaceae; genus Pararheinheimera. The sequence goes on along the minus strand of DPJG01000012.1, from coordinate 2,735 downwards.
GATTTCGCCATGGCATTCAACCAGAAACTGAATAACTGTATTCACAAGTAGCTCTCCTTCAAACAGGAGCTTATGTGTATTTCGAGCTTCATTTAGGCACCAAATCGCCAATGGTAACTCCGGTAATGGCGTTATTCCATTCCAGTTCGTAATATCCGCCCTAGTCGTTAAGTCTTGGACAATCCGCCCAACGAACTGCTCATCGATCTGACCGCAAATCAGCCGTAGCACCTCCAACCACTCGTCGTCGCGACAGTGCTGATCGTAAAGTTTAAGAAGGTCATCGATGTCAAGTGTCTTCGCGACGTTAAACTTATGTACGAACTCGGCTGCACAGAAGAACTCCAAAAACGTACGATGCACAAAGGCATAACTATCCGCCCCCATAAAACATAGAATGAAATTGCGCATCCGTAATTGCTCAACAACCGTTCTGGCCGCTGCGCGGGCTTGAGCAAAATGCAGGTCATTATGCAGGTAATCTTCAATCAACCTGGTCAGTGTCGAGCCATCAATTAAGTTGCCTTTAAGCCCCCCTGGACCAGCCTGCATGTGTGCAGCAATGCGGCGAAGAATTTCAGTTTTCTCGCGTAAGCCGATCTCGTTACTAATCCCAGGGAAATCCTCCAGTGCGCGTTCAGTGTCCCACTGATATAGAAGCACACGCGATGCCTGAGCATAAAGGTCTGCCCTATCTCGTGGCAATTCCTGGTTTCGGTTTAGAACGGCCATCATAGTCAAGAGGAGTGGATTGCCTGCCAACATGGCGATAGACTTGGATTCGTGAATCGCCTTCTGTAAACGCTCCCTTTTCGACACTGCCTGCGATGGATCTTCGAATGTGACCTCATGCCAGCGATTCATAAAGTCTGTCATTTGTGTGAAGTCCAAATCCTGCAACATAAAATGTTGGAAATCAGCCTCGCGTAATGTCTGCGCTTGATAGCCCACAACGCGCGATGTTAGGAGTATCGGTACATTCGCAAACTGACTACAGAACCGCTGAATATCGTTGACTACCCCCCCCCGCGTCGACAGGTCAAAAACCTCATCCAACCCGTCAAGCAATAAAACCATCCTCCTAGGCTGTTCAAGCATCTGACTGAGCAACCCTGGCTTCCATACATGCCAAACAGGGCCTTCTTCCAGATAGCGAATAAGATCTCGGCGTCCGTCACACTGCCAACGAGCATAAGCGCCCAACTCAACAACTAGCGGAATAGGCTGCGTATCTCGGATCGCTTGTTCGGCAATACCAGCCCAACGCAATGCCAAATATCGGATTAGTGACGATTTGCCAGAGCCAGGATCTCCGAGAATGACAAGCTTGTTACCAGTAATCGTTGCCCCCCCATTTAGTGCCTCTACCACGACATCAAGCACAGGGTAGATTGGCTGGCTAAAGTAATCTTGTCGCAGCAGATCCGCATACAGCTCGGCGTCTTTAAGTTCTTTCTCAGTGATCTCACCGGCATCCAGAAGCCGCCGCTGATGCTCCTTGGGAATTTCAAGCAGTCGAGGATTGTATTGATGGCATTCCCGCACTGACTGTGGCACAAAAACGTTCCAAAGCCGGACGGGGCTATAAAACGCACCCGTAGTATCGAGCATCTCGAAGTTGAGCTTATCAAACTTTTTGATCACCGCAGCACGGTAACTTTCCGAATCAAACTCAACTGTCGGGACCATTGCAGCGGCGCACTCCGTGGCTGAAGCATGGGACATCAGCGCCTTGGCCCATGGTCGCTCGGGGTCGGCTAGCCATTTATTAAGGTCTCTCTCAAATACCTCTGCAAATCCAGCCGAATTCTGATACTCCGCATAAAATACGGGATTGCTAAAATCTTTCATCCTCTTGCGGAATGCTAGAACCTTCTTCCATTGTTCTAGAGCCGCTTCGGCCGCGTCGGGATCGGACGGAAACTCCAGCGTATCCACTTTGCGGAAGAACCATTTAATTTCCGGAAACCCTGAGCTTTTATGGGTCTCCATCGCCCAGTTGAACTCCTCCTCAGTGCCTGATTCGGCCTTGCCGCTAGGCGATCCAAAGCGCTGAGCCATGATGCCAATAACCAACGCCAACGACTCACGGGACTCTTCCAGCGTTTGCTTCGTGATCAATTCCTGAGGGCGTCCTACGCCGATTGTCGAGCAGTTCTCCCAATCAACAACCTCGAACTGGACACCCCAGATATGGGCAGTTTGGCGATTGTATGCATCAAAAAACTTCCTAACGTGTTGCCGTTCAATCGCGACGTCACCAGGAGAAGCAAGAAACACATGATACTGATAGAGTGATTTTGGCTTAAGTTTCATTGTAAGTAATTCCTACGACTATTGGCATGCAGTAGAGGCCACCTGAATCTCTGAGGAAACGATGAGGGTCAGATCTTGCGATTTGCCCCAAATAATTTGGTGGTTGTAAAGAAAAGGTAGAAGATAGTTAGCTGGATTTTTAACGGCCAAAAAGCCAAATAAAACTTAAGCCCCAAACATCCTTTTCTGGCAACCTTGATACTGTAGTACCTTGTTTTTAGCTAAGTTAAATCAGCTTTGATAAAACACCAAGCACTTTTTGGGTACTAATAACGTGATTGAAAATTAGCTATGGACAATTTCAGCTTTGCCCACAAAAGGCAAAGACACCAAAAACAAAATCCCCATGCCAGAGCTTTTCCTCCCCTTTAAGCCGAGCCGATAAAAATTGAAGGTTTGAGGTTTTAAGACGCCAACTG
>DPJG01000034.1 GCA_003543135.1 Rheinheimera sp. | reverse complement strand
CAACCAGCTTTATGCTGGTTTTTTTTGTGCCCAAATTTTGGCTTAAAGTCTGATCTGAGAGATATCAGGCGCACCAACCAGGCCGTCTGGCGACTGCTGTTTAGCAAAGTCATTTTTGTTGCATTTCTCACAGCTTTGTCGTTTGTGATGTTTAAACGCTTATATATTTCATAAACGTGCATGCTACATAATCATGCTCTAATGTTTCGGTGTTCCAGCTTACTATTGTGCTGTGTTGTGTCAGAGCCATGGCTAGCAGGCCTCGTCAGCTTTTTAATTTTTGTGGTAGTGGAAACTAATCCATCCACCACCGTGCAGCGTACTAGTAACATGATGAACGCTTTGGGCGCACCCCACCGCGAAGAAACGGCAAAAAACGACGTCGCGGTTTGAGCTAAAACGATTCATGCTGAAGTACTGGATATTTTTGTCGACGTTGCCGTAAGGATGTGGCACAACAGGATTGCACCAGATAGCCAACTCAACAATAAGGTCGCTCTATGAAGATAATTAATCGTTTATACGCAGGTTTTGCCATTTTACTGGTCATTATGCTGGGTATCACCCTGTTCGGTTTAGTCAAAATCAGCATTGCCGATGACAACCTGACTCAGCTGTCAGAGCAAACCGCAGTGGAACAGCGTCAGGCTATTAACTTTCGCGGTAGCGTGCATGACAGAGCTATTTCAATCCGCGATGCGGTGCTGGTTGCTGACAAAACAAAATCTGAACAACATCAGCAAGATATCAAAAGACTCAACGACTTTTACCAGCAGTCAGCTGCAACCCTGGACAATATGTATGGTAAGGTAAAACACAGCAACGAAGAAGTTGCTTATTTACAGGCCATTAAAGACATTGAAGCTTCAACACTGAAACTCACCGCCACTTTGCTGGATATGATCAACAACGAGCAACACCAGCAAGCCAGTGATTACCTGCAAAACACAGTGTCACCTGCTTACACCGAATGGTTAAAGCGGATTAACCAGCTGATTGATTATCAGGAGCGCTCGATTCAGCGTGAGGTGTCTGCTGCGCGTGAACAAACCAACAGCTTTTCCAAAGTGATGATTATTGTGACGCTGATTGCATTAGGTATTGGTAGTTTTGTCGCTATCCGTTCGGTGCAAAGTTTAAAAAATATTATTGGCGGTGAGCCGGAATATGCCGCTTTTGTTATTAACCAGATTGCTTCCGGTGACTTAACTGTCGATGTAGGTACAGTTTCACAAAATAGTATTTTGAGCGCAGTCAAAGACTTAACTTCACATTTAACCGGCATGACTAAAAATTCGATGCAGGCGGCCAGTGCCTTGTTGACGGCATCAAAAAATTTATTACAAACCGCCCATCAGAATGAAGATTTAATTGGTCATCAGAAGATGGCGACTGAGCAAGGTGCAACGGCTATTAATCAGATGTCGTCCACAGTGACTGAAGTGGCGCATCACACCAGTGAAGCAGCAGGTTTAGCGCAAACAGCCATTGATGAATTTAATGCCGGCCAGCGTGAAGTGCACAAAACCCAGTCCAGCATTAATGCACTGGCGGCAAAAGTGGGTGAAGCGGCCGAGGTGATAGACCATTTATCACAAGACAGCCGTCAGATTGGCTCTGTACTGGAAGTGATCCAGGGCATTGCTGAGCAGACTAACCTGCTGGCGCTGAATGCCGCTATCGAAGCGGCACGGGCAGGTGAGCAGGGCCGTGGTTTTGCCGTAGTTGCTGATGAAGTGCGTAATCTGGCCAGAAGAACCCAGGAATCGACACGGCAAATCCAGCAAGTAATTGAAAAAATGCAAAACAGTTCAGTCAAAGCTGTGACTGTGATGAATGAAGGTCAGGCCCAGGCCAATCTGAGTGTAGAGCAGGCGCAATGTGCCGGTGATTCATTAAATGCCATTAATATTTCGGTGATTAAAATCAGTGATATGAATACCCAGATTGCCACAGCTGCGGAAGAACAGTCCGTGGTGGCGTCGGAAATTAACCGAAACTTTAGTCAGATCACCAGTTCAGCACTGCAGGCCGAGCAGGAAGCAGCCAAAATTACCACTGCCAGTCAGCAGCTGGAGGAGTTGGCGCGAACGCTGGAGCAAAACGTAAAACAGTTTAAAACCAAAGACTAAGGTTGGGTTTTCGCTGTAATGACAGCCACTGATAGCAAAAAGGAAGGTATTTACCTTCCTTTTTTATTGTTAGTTTTTAATGACAGCAACTCAGGCGCCACAACTGAAACGCCGCGGCTCAAGCCCCACTTAAGTACCACAAAAAGTGCGGTAATGAGGTCCGCCGGCAGATGGCGCTTCAGCAAATACTGCATTGCTGGCTGTGGCAACAAAGGGGCTCTGCAGTGCTTTGGCAAAATGTGCAAATAAGGTCAGATCATCCTGCTGCACCACTTGGGTGATGATCTGTTCTATCTGATGATTGCGTGGAATAAAAAACGGGTTGTGCTGGTCCATCCGAGCTTGCAGCGCGGCAAAGTCGGGTTTGGGGTTTTCCAGTTGCAGCTGCGCCAGCCAGTGCTGATGCCATTGCAAAAAGGCCGCAGTGTGACTGATAGGGGTTGCCGGCCCTTCTGGCGCCGGTGCATAACTCAGGCTTTGACTGAGCTGTCGGAAGGTCAGGGTAAAATCAAGCTGCTCCTGAGCCATTAAATCCAGCAGCTGCTGCACCAGCGCGGCATTGCCAGCACTTGGGGTTAAGGCCAGTTTGGCACAAAAACGTTGTTGCCACTGTTGTTGATACAGTGCCGGAAATTCGTTCAGCACTTCGGTGGCCAACGCAATAGCAGCAGGCTCGTCCGGATGCAGCAAAGGCAGCAAGGCTTCGGCCAGCCGTGCCAGATTCCACTGGGTAATGGCCGGCTGGTTTTTATAAGCATAACGGCCCTGATGATCAATAGAGCTGAACACCGTATGGGGGTCATAACTGTCGATAAAAGCGCAGGGGCCATAATCGATGGTCTCGCCGCTGACCGTCATATTGTCGGTATTCATCACCCCATGCACAAAACCCAGACTCATCCAGTGCGCCACCAGTGTTGCCTGTGCCTGGCACACAGCGCGCAGCAGCGCCAGATAAGGCTCGGCCTGGTATTGCAACTGCGGGTAATGCCTGTGAATAACATAATCGGCCAGTTGTTGTAGCGCCGGTAAGTCCTGCAGCATGGCCACATACTGAAAAGTGCCAATGCGGATATGACTGGCGGCCACCCTGGTCAGAATGCCGCCCGGCAGCCGCTGGTCCCGGTAGACCGGCTCGCCGGTATAAACTGCGGCCAGCGCTCTGCTGCTGGGAACGCCCAGAGCATGCATAGCCTCGCTGACCAGGTATTCCCGCACCACAGGCCCCAAAGCGGAGCGGCCATCGCCACGGCGTGAATAGGGCGTGGGGCCAGCTCCTTTAAGCTGAATGTCACGTCTTTGGCCTTTTTTATCGATAATTTCTGCCAGCAGTAAAGCCCGGCCATCACCAAGGCGGGGTGATAACTGGCCAAATTGATGGCCACTGTACGCCTGTGCCAGCGGTTTGCTCCAGGGCGCCTGCTGATTGCCGCTGAAAATGGCAAGGCCTTGCTCTGTTTCACAAAGTGATGCGTCGAGGCCAAGCTCGGCGGCCAGCTCATGGTTAAAGGCCAGCCATTTGGGGGCGGCTACAGGGGTAGCAGCACAAAGGCTGTAAAATTCAGCAGGGAGGGTGCTGTAGCTATGTTCGGTTTGCATGGATATCACTTTTGTAAGTGCTGTGCTCTGGCATCAGGACAGTGGAATGCTGCGATTGTAGCAATATTGTGCTCTACGCAGCCACCACAACAGCAGGCAGTGCAACAGCAGAGCAAGGGCCGGCTATAACATCAGCAGGCCCTGGCTTTTACCTTACCGACGACCACAGTGGGTTCAGGCGCTGGGCTCAATAAATTGGTCGCCCAATAAACCGGCGCCCAAATGACCTACTTTGACATAAATCAGCGCACCTTCAGCACCGGTAAAAGGTTGATGCTGACTGTATCTTGGGTTTCGAAGCCAGCTCATGGCCGGATATTCACCGAACTCATCACAAAATACCCCTTCAAGCACCAGAATTTCTTCACCGCCCGGGTGTATATGCGGGTGAAAGCGGGTATGAGGAGCAAAACGCACCAGCGCTGTGCTGACACCGTCAAACTCATGCAGTGGCAGCACAGTTAAACCGGGGGCTATGCCCGGCACAAAGTTGCTGTGCTGGCTTGGCAGCACCAGCTGAGTTTTGTCAGCTGGTGAAAACTGCCAGAGTTTTACCAACAGCAGGCAGCCCTGTTCGGAAAAGGGCGTATGGCTGCTGCCAGGCGGGTTTCGAAGGTAAGTTCCGGCCGGATAATCGCCATGCTCATCACTGAACACCCCTTCGAGCACCAGAATTTCTTCACCGCCGTCGTGTCGATGGGCATGGTAACCACTGCCTGGTGCATAACGCACCAGGCTGGTAGCGCGTGCCACTTCGCCGCCCGCTCTGTCCAGCATCAGCCGGCTGACGCCCGGCATAGGAGAGTCTTGCCATTGTTGCTCAACCGGTAAAACCACTATGCGCCTGGTAAAGTCACTGTGTAGCTGCATTGGCGCTGTTATCCAAAGTGGCTGAACGCAATTTTGTTACCGTCGGCATCACGGACATAAGCCCCGTAAAACTTGCCCGGAATACGCTGGCCTGGCGCACCATCGCAACTGGCACCCAGGGCAATAGCTTTATGATAGAGCGCGTCAACCAGCTCTTTGCTGCCAGGGCTGATAGCCACCATAGTGCCGTTGCCGGGCGCGGCCGGCTCTTTGTTAAAAGGAATACAAATGGCCAGCATAGGTTTATTCATGCTTTGACCAAAAAAGATGATCCTGTCCATTTCCAGCAAAGGTCTGGCGTCCAGCTCAGATAATAAAGATGCATAAAACTCGCGGGCGCTGGCTAAATCGCTGACACCAAAAGTTACATAACTCAGCATAAAAACTCCTGTGGTGAGAAAAAACCAACCGGCGGTAGCGACCGGTTGTTGTTGGTTTTAATAAATTGCACGACTTACCACGGCAATACGCAGCGGCAGTACTTTTGGTGCAGTGACCTGGGAAAAAAGTACAAAGTTGCCGTTCAGGTTGGCGCTCAGCAGCGGGGCCCGACATTTTGCTGCTGGCGCTCAGTTCGATGCAAAGTTCAGACGCTCAGTTTCAGCTGCTAAGCTGCAAAACTTAAACTGCAGATCTCAACCTTCAGATCTCAACCTTCAGACCAGCGTCCTGCCAGGCCTGAAAACCGCCAGTCACTGAATAAACCCGGCTAAATCCCATCTGTTGTAACGACAACGCGGCCAGCGCCGAGCGGGCTCCGCTGCGGCATAATAAATACACGGCTTTACCGGCCAAAGTGGCCAGCGCCTGGTCGGTGTCACAAATAGCGGCAACGGCCGGATGCTGATGGATGCGCATTTCCAGCACGCCACGCGGATAGTTCACCGCACTGTGAATATGGCCGGCGTTAAATTCGTCCGGTTCACGCACGTCAATCAGAATGCTGTGTGGGTCACTGAGAGCGGCAGCCAGTTGTTCAACGGACACTTCGCGGATCTGGCTTTTGGCCTCGGCCACCAGTTGCTGGGCGTTTTTCATGGTTGTTCCTTGCATTTGGTTAAAAAAATTTGGTTGAAAACCTGGGCTTAATGTAGCGGCTGGCAGGCAGGCTGACAATTTTTATTAGACTAATCTAATATTGGTGCCGACTTGTAATCATACAATTGCCTTCTTATTATCAAAGTCCATATCAAGCCTTTGTCAGCATTACAGCTTTAACCCAGCGGGAGTGTTGTTTGTCAGGTACAGGTCAGCAGTTATCCAGATTAAAACTTTATTTTCGGCAAACGATCTGGCTGCTGCTGGCTTTTATTGGCAGTTTTTCCCTGTATGTAAGTTCAGAGCGGGCGATAGATGAAGCCAACGAGCTGAGGCAAAGCTCCGATGATTTAACGCGGATGGTGCGCAGTTATGTCGCCACAGGCAACCCAAAATACAAAGAGTATTTCCGCGAAATTATTGCTATCCGCGATGGCAAGGCGCCAAGGCCACAGGAGTATCAGAGGTTGTACTGGGATTTAATAGTGGCAGGCAACATTAAACCCAAAGCTTATGGCCCGCCGGCAGCCCTGCTGGAACTGATGCAACAGGCTGGTTTTACCGAACAGGAATTTGCCAGGCTGGCCAAAGCCAAGACAGCTTCGGATGATTTAACCGCTATTGAATTTCAGGCGATGCAGCAGGCAGAAGCTGCAGCTGCTTTACCCTTACCCGCCCAACTGCAGGCTCGCCAGAACGCGCTGCAGCTGCTGTTTGATGACAGTTACCATCAGGCCAAAGCCGGTATTATGCAACCGATACAGGAGTTTTATCTGCTGGTTGACAACCGTACTGCGGCACAGGTCGAGCAGGCGATGTTTGCCGCCGATCTGCTGCGCGCGCTTTTTATTGCCATTGCCTGTGCCTTGTTTTTGCTGGTTTGGCGGGTACAACGGCAGTCTCATGCGGTGCTTGGTACTTCGCTTGCCGATTTATACAAACATATCAGTGGGCTGGGTTCAGCCAAAGACTCAGCGCTGATTGAAGTGGCCCCGGATAAACAAGACACAGTGCTGGGTTGGCTGGCGCGTACGCAGCAGCGGCTGTTGCAGCTGGACGAAACCAGACGCATGGCACAACACCGGCTGGAGCATCTGGCGCATTATGACGGCCTGACCGGCCTTGCCAACCGGCTGTTATTATTGCAGTCGTTGCAGCAGGCGATGGACCAGCAACCCCAGGCTTTGTTGGGGCTGGCGTATCTGGATATCGACGGTTTTAAAGGTATTAACGACCATCACGGCCATCAGCTGGGGGATCAGGTGCTGGTGCAGCTGGCGCAGCGACTGTCGCATTTGCAAAGGCCCAAAGATTTGATTGCCCGTTTTGGCGGTGATGAGTTTGTGGTGCTGCTGTATCCGCTGGACAGCGAACAGCAGGGCGCTGTGTTGTTACAGCGTTTGCTCAGTGAAATCAGTTTGCCGGTGTATGTTGAAGGGCTGGAGCTGCGGCTGTCGGCCTGTGCCGGTTTGACTTTTTATCCGCAGCCAGGGGTGCAGGCCGATCAGTTATTACGCCAGGCCGATCAGGCGATGTATCAGGCCAAACAGGGCGGCAAAAACCGGTATCATCGTTTTGATGCGGCGCAGGAGCAGCAGCTGCGCGGTTATCATCACCAGCTGGAGCAAATCCGCCAGGCTCTGGAGCTGCAGCAGTTTGAATTGTTTTATCAACCCAAAGTGAATATGGCTACAGGGGAAGTCACAGGGCTGGAAGCACTGGTGCGCTGGCAGGATCCCAAACGGGGATTATTATCACCTGCGGCTTTTTTGCCGGTGCTGGAGCAACATTCGTTGGGTATTAAACTGGGGCAATGGGTGCTGGCAGAGGCGGTACGCCAGCTTGGCCTCTGGCTTCGGCGTGGCATCCGCTTGCCGGTCAGTATTAATATTTCGGCCAATCATTTACAGCATGCTGATTTTGAAAAGGATCTGGCCGCTTTATTAGCGCCTAATCCGCAGCTGGCGCAATATATTGAGCTGGAAATTCTGGAGTCGAGCGCGCTGGATGATATCAGCACTGTCAGCAGCCTGATGAGCAAATGTAGTGCGCTTGGTGTGCGTTTTGCGCTGGATGATTTTGGCACCGGTTATTCGTCTTTGTCTTATCTGAAGCGCTTGCCGCTGCACAGTGTCAAAGTGGATCAGAGTTTTGTCCGTGATTTATTGGTGGACGATGATGATGTGCCCATTTTGCAGGGCATTCTGGCGTTAACCCGCGCTTTTGATATGCAGGTGATTGCCGAAGGAGTCGAAACTGAAGGCCATGGCTGTAAACTGCTGCAAATGGGTTATCAGCAGGCGCAGGGTTATGCCATTGCCAGGCCCATGCCGGCTGCCGCTTTGCTCAATTGGTTACCCCAGTGGCAACCGCCGGCGTCCTGGCTGGCGTTGACGTCAGCATAAGCTGCTGCTGTCGGCAGCTTTTTGTGAAATTAAGCCTCCATCTGTGTTTTTCTGCTGGTGTTTTTTATGCTGCAACAGCGGCCGTCTGCAAATTAGCGGCGGTTATTTTCTGGCCTTTTTCTCACCTTGTATTGACGCGATTAAGAAAATCACCTAACTTCTGAAAACAACCTGAAAGCGCTTACAGTGATTTGACGTTGCTGTAAATCAGCCGGCCACAGCTTTGGTAAGTTGCTGAAAAAACTCAATAACGTCAGTCTGTTCCGGCGCCGATGAGTGTGCAGCAAGGCTGCAACAACAGTGATTTTTAACCAGCAGTGCAGAAGCACAATGCGCAGTCGTTTTGCCGCGGGCTATGCCGGTGGCAGCACATAACCACAGTGAATAACAATGAAAACAATTCAGTTACCCAAAGATTCCAGACTCTGCCAGCGCGATTTTATTTTTGGCGTGGCCACGGCTTCTTTTCAGATTGAAGGCAGTGCCGACAGCCGTTTGCCCTGTATCTGGGATACTTTTTGTGCCACACCGGGCAAGATCCGTGATGGCTCCAATGGTCTGGTGGCCTGTGATCATGTCAACCGCTGGCAGGACGATGTGCAGCTGATTCAGTCGCTGGGAGTGGATGCTTACCGGTTATCCATTTCCTGGCCCAGGGTGATGCATCAGGACGGCTCGTTAAACCAGGCCGGTGTTGATTTTTATATTCAGTTGCTGGATGCACTTAAAGCGTTAAATATCAAAACCTTTGTCACTTTGTATCATTGGGACTTACCACAGCATATTGAAGATCAGGGCGGCTGGTTAAACCGGCAAACCGCCTATTTATTTGCCGATTATGCCGACAAAATCAGCCGCGCTTTTGCAGGCCGAGTAGACAGTTACGCCACCTTAAATGAGCCTTTTTGCAGCTCTTATTTAGGTTATGAAGCTGGTATTCATGCCCCCGGCAAAAAGCAAAAAGCCTGGGGCCGGCAGGCGGCACATCATTTGTTATTGGCACATGGGCTGGCGCTTCGCGTGCTGAAAAAAAACAGCCCCCATAGCCTCAACGGCCTGGTGCTCAATTTTACCCCTTGTTACGCCCAGACTGAGGATCCGGCCGATGTAGCGGCGGCGCAGCTGGCTGATGATTATTTTAATCAGTGGTATATCAAACCTGTGCTGGATGGCGAATATCCGCAGAGTTTTGCGCTGCTGAGCGAGCAGGATAAACCCGGCATTGAACCTGGCGATCTGGCCATTATCAGCGAACCACTGGATTTTCTTGGCGTGAATTTTTACACCCGCACTGTGTATCAGGCCTGTGCAGAGCATGGTTTTGCCCCGGTGGATATGGTGGATGCGCCCAAAACCGATATCGGCTGGGAAATTTATCCGCAGGCTTTTACCGACTTACTTGTCAGTTTGCATCAGCAATATCAGTTGCCGCCTGTCTATATCACCGAAAATGGCGCTGCGATGGACGATAAGCTGATTGGCGCAGCTGTCAATGATGAAGACCGGCTGGCCTATTATCAGGCACATTTATTGGCGCTTGACAGTGCCATCCGGCAGGGCGTGCGGGTGGATGGTTATTTTGCCTGGAGTCTGATGGACAATTTTGAATGGGCCGAAGGTTATTTAAAACGTTTTGGCATTGTGTATGTCGATTACCCGACACAGCAGCGCACCATTAAAACCAGTGGCCTGGCCTACCGCGATTTTATTCAGAGCCGTTGCCGCTAATGCGCAGGACGCTGGCAGCTTGCCTCTTGTTTTTGCATGCGCCTTGCCAGCTTCTGTCTGATACATTAGGTTTGAATGCTGCTGTTGCAGCACCATGATGTCGTGTACTTTTACTTTATAACAATAATTACAGGGGAAGGCCGATGGTCAGCGTCAGGGAGAAAATAGCGTACGGGCTTGGCGATACCGCCAGCAATATTGTGTTTCAGACCGTGATGCTGTTTTTAACCTTCTTTTACACCGACATTTTTGGCATTTCACCGGCTTTTGTTGGCACCATGTTTTTGGTGGTGCGTATTATCGACGCTATTACCGACCCGTTAATGGGCGCGCTGGCTGACCGCACTCAAAGTAAACATGGTAAGTTCCGGCCTTATTTATTGTGGTTTGCGCTGCCTTTTGGCCTCTTTAGCGTGCTGGCTTTTACCACACCGGATTTTTCTGAAAACGGCAAAATGTGGTACGCCTTTCTGACTTATACCCTGCTGATGCTGGCGTATACCGCTATTAATATTCCGTATTGTGCTTTGGGCGGGGTGTTAACGGCCGATCCAGGCGAACGGGTGTCAGTGCAAAGTTACCGTTTTGTGTTTGCCATGCTGGGCGGCCTGTTGGTGTCGGCCTGCACTTTGCCGCTGGTGGATTATTTTGGGGAAGGTGATAAAGCCAAAGGCTATCAGCTGACCATTCTGGCAATGAGTGTGGCCGGGGTGCTGATGTTTTTAGCCTGTTTTTACGGCACCAAAGAAAGGGTACAACCGCCGGCTGAAAAAAATAGCCTGGCGCAAGGCTGGAAAGCTTTGTGGGCCAATGATCAGTGGCGGGTGTTGTCGCTGGCGGCGCTGTTTTTATTGTCGGGTGCTGTGCTGAAAAACACCCTGGCCATTTATTATGTGAAATATTATCTGGAACTGCCGGATGATATCAGCCTTTTTATTACCCTGGGTATGCTAGGCAGTATTGCCGGTTGTATGGTGGCGCAGCCGCTTGCCAAAAGGTTTTGCAAAGTAAAACTGTATATTGCAGTGCAGCTTTGTGCCGCCGCTGTTTGTGTGGCCGCTTATTTTATCGAACCTTCCCAAAGCATGCTGGCGTTTGGTTTTTTTATGCTGTGGAACTTCTTTTTTAACGCCGGTACACCGCTTTTGTGGGCAAAAATGGCCGACACTGTGGATTATGGCCAGTGGAAAACCGGCATCCGCACCACAGGCATGGTGTATTCATCCATTATCTTTTTTATCAAACTGGGCCTTGCCATTGGTGGTGCCGCTGCCGGCTGGTTATTGGCCGGTTATGGTTATCAGGCCGACCAAAGCCAGACTGAAACCGCCAAACAAGGTATTTTATGGTCGTTTTGTTTGTATCCGGCCCTTGGCTCAGTGCTGGTGGCGCTGGTGATGCGCTGGTACATTCTGACCAATGAAAAAATTGCCCGGATCAGCACGGATTTACAAAGAGCCGATGCTGAAAAGCTGGTAAGCTAAAAAGCACAAACAACCTAAGCGTATGTGAATAAAGGACTTATGGCTACAATTTACGACGTGTCATTGATGGCGGGCGTGTCGCTGGCAACAGTGTCGCGGGTGATGAATAACAACACCAACGTCAGCGAAAAAACCCGGCAAAAAGTACTGGATGCTATGGCTGCGCTTGGCTACAGGCCCAATACCTTTGCTCAGTCGCTGGCGTCAAACTGCTCCAACAGTGTTGGGGTGCTGGTGTCGCAGCTGGACGGTCCTTATTACGGTCCTATGATGGCGGAAATTGAAGCTTCGCTGCGCAGCAAAAACAAACATGTGATTATTGCCGTCGGCCACAGTGATGCGGCGCAGGAAATGGACAGTGTGGAGTTTTTGCAGGACAGAGGTTGTGACGCGCTGATCCTCGACGTAGAAGCGGTGTCGGATGAGTATTTAATTAAACTCAGCCAGGGTGACAAGCCGATAGTGCTGATTAACCGCTATATCGAACAAATCAGCGACCGTTGTATTTACCTGGATAACGAGCTGGGTGGTTATTTAGCCTGCCAGCATGTGTTACAGCTGGGCCATAAAAATATTGCTTATATTTCAGGCCCTAAACGTAAACACGACGCGCTGGAGCGCCTTGAGGGCCACAAAAGAGCTTTGGCTGAATTTGGCCTCAGTTTTGACCCCAGACTTTGTGTGGAAGGCGACTATAAAGAAGACGGTGGCGTGGCCGGCATGGAACAGCTCTTTGCCACAGGATTGCCATTTAGCGCCGTGGTCTGTGCCAACGACCAAATGGTGTCGGGCGCCATTTCCGTTTGTTTAGACCGCGGCCTGAAAGTGCCGGGTGATTTATCTTTTGTTGGTTACGACAACATTCCTTTTGCCCGTTATATCTCCCCCAAACTCACCACAGTGAACAACCCCATCCACGAAATGGGCAAAATGGCCGCTTTGTGGTTATTAAAACATCTGTACAAAGACGACAGCGTGGCAGTGAATAATGTGTTTGTGCCAGAGCTGGTCGTGCGGGAGTCGGCAGCAGCGCTGAAGGGCTGATTTGGCTTGTTTTCAGCTTGCAGCTGAGGGCGCTTTCTGTGTTTTTATCAGATGCCCTGCGGCATGGCGCTGATGCGGTGTTTCTGCAGTTATTGCATTGATTTATTTTCAGCTTGCAGCTGATGGCGCTATAGCAGCGGGGTCTCGCCCCCGCGGGCGAGTCACTTTTTGT
>DPJG01000030.1 GCA_003543135.1 Rheinheimera sp. | reverse complement strand
AAAGTTTGAGGCGCCGCCAAAACTCAGCGGCTGCTAACGTCAGCCGCTTCAAACAGTTGGCGTCTTAAAACCTCAAACTTTCAATTTTTATCGGCTCGGCTTAAAGGGGAGGAAAAGCGCTTGCTTTGGGATTGAACCAGCAGGGTCAGGTTTGATTGTATCCTGTTGCGGGTTAATCATTATGATGATTTGTATTGATTGTGTTAAGTTGAAATAATAGAATCTTCGCGAGCACCAAAGATTGCTTTATTGTAAATGTATTTGATTGATCAGTATATTATGGATGATATGTGAAACATCTTAAATTATTCTTTTTTCCACTTTTTGCATTTTTTTGTTTCCCCGCCAAATCTGATGTTGATGACAAAGCCCTGACAAAAGATGTCAGTTATGTCATTGAAAATCTTGATAAAGCAACATTCCAAACTGTGCGCACAGACTGGACTCATGATTATGGTCTCGAGCCTGATACTGGTATGTTAAATACCTACGAGTATTTAAGATCCTTAGTGTCGTATGAACATTTGCGGGCAACTGTGCCAGTGGACATATATATAAAAGGCCCGCATGGAACTCAGGAACTTGATCTGACAAACCTTCACAGTTTTGGTCACTACAATCCAAAGTTTGTCATGATGTTTCATAAAGTAGTGAAAAATATTTTGAGGAAGCCGGGTTTTGTTCGGTTGACCAAAGCAGATATGCAACGCTATGGCATTATTAAGAAGCTGGAGCGATTGAAATGGATTTATTATTATATTGAAGAAAATAATGCAGAATTTCAGTCTTACCTTGACGATTATACAGTCAAACTAAAGGATAAAACCTGGCCTCAGAATGGTTATAAAGACGCTATGCCTGAAAAACTCGATTCAACTACGTTCTGGAATTGGTCGGAGATGGTTTATCATTTTTGGTTACGCCGGGAGATTGATGGAACCAAAGAACTTTGGATCGAAGTGATTAACGATATTCTCCTGGCATATGAGAACGGCTGACAATTACGTTTTAATTTTTCGGAGTGTTGATTTAATAAGCCAGGTATTGCTGAGCAATAAGCGACTTTCCTGGTGAATTTTTCTGGCATTTGCCCAATTCCAAAGGTCTGCCCATTCCGGCCGCAGCCCCGGTTGCGGTCTGGACTTCTTCATCGCTGATGCCAACTTGTGTAGTCTGCAGAGTTGTTTACCCAGATGAAAATCTAACCATCAGTCGTTGGGGCGCTCTGCTCCTCATCCACCAATGGCAATATAATAAAAAAGGTGCTGCCTTTGCCTTCAATGCTGTCAAAACCAATGCTGCCGTGCATTTTTTCCATCAGCGCTTTGCAAATACTGAGGCCAAGGCCGGTGCCGCCGCGTTGGCGGGTGTCTGAGCCGTCAGCCTGGGCGAATTTTTGGAAAATCCGGCTGCGAAATTCCTCGGCAATACCAGGGCCCTGATCGCTGAAGCTGACAATTGCCTGCTGGCCTTGTAGTCTTGCTTTGATTTGCACCTGGCTTTGCGCTGGCGAGAATTTTACCGCGTTGCTAATCAGGTTACTGAACACCTGCTGCAAACGCTGGTTATGGGCCATCACTCTGGTTGTGGCCGGCAGCTGCTCCATATCCAGGCACAGGGTAACGGCATAGCTGGTGGCGTAACTCTGGTTTTGTTGTAGTGCCAGCTGCAGCTGTTCGGCAAGGTTTAGCGGGCTCAGCACCAGACTGGCTTCGGCCAGCTCCAGTTTTTCTATATCCAGAATATCGTTCACCAAAAGCTCCAGCCGCTCGGTGTTTTTGCCAGCCAGGCGCAGCATATTGCCGGCCGCTTCGGGTAAGGTGCCTAACACGCCGGCGTTCACCAGATCCAGCGCACCTTTAATTGAGGTGAGCGGAGTGCGTAATTCATGGCTGACGGTTGCGACAAATTCACTCTTTAGCCGGGCTATTTTTTTGCGTTCGCTGATATCGTGCAGCAGACAAATAAACCAGGTGTGGCCTGGCAGGCTGTAGCTGCTCAGGCTAATTTCCAGCTGCAGCGTGACACCGGCGGCACTGTTGCCCACAGCTTCAATAGCGCGGCCCTGAGCTTTGGTTAACTCCGCTTCGTTGTTGAGCTGCAGTTGTGGCAATAAAGCGGCAATTTGTAACTTTAATAACTGGCTGTTGTTGTAACCAAACAGCTGCTGGGCGGCAATATTGGCGCGCTCTATAGTGCCGTCTGAGTTAAAAATTAAAATAGCCTCAGCGGCGTTATTTAAAATGCCGGTGAGCTCCAGCGTGCGCAGTTTGACCTGACGGCGCACCTGCTCGGCTCGGCCTGTCACCGACAATAAAAAACCACCCAGCAGGCCACATAACAATAAACCACCGGTCAGAATGGCCCAGGGCTGTAAACTGCTTTGTGATTTTAAAAACCAGTCACTGGGCGCTATATGCATGCTAAAACGCCGGCCGGCCAGGTCGAACTCTTGTTGCCAGATAAGCGACCTGGCATAAGCCGGTGTAGCGGATTGTTGTTTGTGGTAGAGCGGTTGTGCTGTACCGTCACTGATGTCATTGACCACCAGCTGAAAACTGTGCTCTGGATAAGCAGCAAGCGCAGATTGGATCACAGCTGTCATATGCAGCACGGCCACCACATAACCCCGCAATAGTTGCTGGCGCTCTGACGCAGTGGCGGGCCATTGTGCAGTTTGAAATACCGGGTAAAACAGCAACATGCCAATCTGCTGCTCATTGTCCTGCACCAGCTGCAGTGGGGCGGTCAAGGTAGCGTGGCCGCTATCGCTGGCGCTTTGCATTGCTTTTTGCCGCACAGGCTCAGAGGCCACGTCATAACCAATGGCGGTCAGGTTATCTGCTTTGGGTTCAATAAAGTAGATGGGAAAATAAGTGGGCCTGGGCGCTGCGCCAAGCAGCTGGTTATTGCTGCCGCGCTCGGTAATTTGCTGCTGTCCTGGCACTTCGGCCTGCAGTTTGGCTTCAAACCAGGGGCGTTCGGCCGACGTTATTTTGGGGTTCCAGCTCAGCGCGCGAATGCCGGGGTGATTGCGGGCGGTGGCGCTGACAAAAATAGCAAAGTCTGTTGCTGTTACTTCACCAGAGGCGGCAAAAAAACGCTCAATCGGCATCACTGAACTGGTGTAGAGCACCAGACGCGATTGAATACTTTGCGCCATTAATTTGGCCTGTTCATGAAATCTTTGTTGCAACTGGGATTGTTCATCTTCAATAGTGCGGAAAAACAGCACGACCATCAGGGCGCAGCTGATCAATAACGGCAGGCCAACACTGGCGATACGGCTGCGCCAGATGTCACGTGGTTTGGCAAAAACAATAAACATTAGAGGAGTGGCTATTAGTACACCAATGCTGTCGCCCACCCACCAGCTCCACCAGCTAAACAGCAGCTGCGAAGCGCTGATGATCTGATGCTGATACAACACCGCAATACCGGCGCTGGCACTTAGCAGGCAGGACAGTGGCCCGCCTATAACTAACAACCAGAAAATTTGTTTATCGTCGGTCAGTGGGTTAGGGAAACCTATCCAGCGTTTAATAGCCCAGCTGGCGCAACAACACTGCAATGTGGTGCCCAGCGCAATACTGCAGGGCACCAGCAGCTGCGCAGCGCTCAGTGGTGTCGTGGCAAGGGCTGAAAGACTGCCAAGGCTGATGCTGAGGTTCAGTAAAGTGGAGCCGAAAAATACCCCAAACAACATGGGATAACCCCACATCAACACTGCGGCCAGCGAAATACCAACAGGTGGAAAAATAGCGCTGACATACCCAGGTGGCGCCGCCAGCAGCATAGCTAACTGTCCGCTGATGACATAAGAGAGCGCCAGCAACAGTATTTTCAGTAAGCTGGCAGGTACTGAGTCCGCTGCTTCGGGTGCTAAGGCTTGTGTTGTTGGCATGATTTAGCGCCTGTCGTTTAAGTTTTCAGGCGCAGTGCTGCTGAGGTTAAAGCACAAAGTGGTTACGGAGCTCTGGTTTAAACCCATGTTGATGTCCTGATTGATAAAGCCGGCATCCAGGCAGTAGCTGCAGCAGGTGAAGACCGATTAACTATTAGAATTCAAATTGATAGCCAACAAACTTAAGATAGCGCAGCAGCTAACGGCGCGCTACCGGATCTATTGCCGTGCCTGCAAATGACGACTGCGACGCTGCTGCTCCAAATGAGCGAGGCGCGAGCTGAGATTTAGCTTAGAGCTCATCCAGCCGATATTCGCCTTCCGGCGGCTCTGCTGTTGCCGTGTGGCTAAGCGCCGGTTGCTGCTCAGCTGCGCGGATAACCGCCAGTTTATCCAGCACCGCCTGGTTTTTTATTAGAGCCTTGCCAGGCGGCACTACCAGCGTGGTTTTTAAGTTCATTTGTGCCTGTGGCAGCGCCGATAACGGCAGTTTGTCGATACGGGCTTGCTGGAAGGGTAGGCTGGGCGCTTCATACAACATCACTTCGTGATTGAGCGGGTAATGCTGCGTCAATAACTCGACAAGCACTTCCCGATAAGCGACGCCTGTGGCAAAACGGGCCATGCTTTTATCTCCGGCAATACCCACCTGCCACAGCACTAAATACGCCGTTGGGTCTATAGAACGCTTATAAAACATATACTGGCTGGTTTCAAAATACTGGCAACCCACTTTGCCCGGGTCTATGCCAAGTTCAGCATGTAAACAGTCTGCGGCGCTGATCCCAGGCTCCATATGGGCGGCATAACCTTCAGCCCTGGCCAGTTCAATCACTTTATGTGGTGCATAAGCAAAGACACCGGGGTGACCATAAAATGCCCCCACCACTTTTTTGCCAAGCCGAACTTCAGCCAGCATTAAATCAATCATTTGCTGATAGGTTTGATGGCGCGATTTGCCTTCTGCATAAAGCGGCGCAAAACTGCGCACATCCTGGTGCATTTCTTTGAGCCAGAGCTCAGTAATACCATCAGCCACCCCGGCAAATACCACATCGGCATTTTCAATATAACTGCGCGATAAAGGGCTGATATGGGAGCCTAAAGTAATACCGGTGCCGACGATGACGATGCTGCCTGTCACTATGGGGTGTTCCTTAAATAAATACTGTCCGCCGCAACAGCGGCTTGGGTCTGACTTTGCTGCAATCTGGCAAAACCTGTGGCCAGCTCCTTCAGATAACGAATATTGTCAGCACTGGCTGCTAACAAATAATTCTGCAGCCCTTGCTGTGCAGGCATCTCTGCCGGCGCTGCAATAAAGCCAAAATGCCGGATATGTTTAGTGGCACCTTTGTTATCCGGGTTTACTCTCGCCAGCAAAGCGGGCAACTCAAGCAGGGTAAAACAATGTAAAAACAAGGCCGTCAGGGCTTCATCGGCATAACCCTGACCCCGGGCTTCCGCACTTAACATGATGCCCAGTTCAAAAGGTGCAGCTGGGTATTGGGTTGGGATCAACGAGATAAAACCAATGGCTTGTTGTTGCTGATGCAGCCGGATAGCAAAATAATACCAGGGCGATGTTGGATGTTTGCTTTGTTGCAGGCAGCGCCGGAAAAACTCAGCACTTTGCGCCTGATCGTAACAAGGGCCGATAAACTGCATAGTGCTGCTATCGCCATACAGGCGCTGATACAAGGACAGTTCGGCGTCGGTGATGGTCGATAATGTCAGGCGCGCACTTGGGATACCAGCTTGAATAACATGCTTTATCACAATGGCGCCTGACTGCTTTTGCTGTCTTTCACTTCAAATAAGGTCACTTTGTTCCGCCCCTGGTTTTTGGACAGGTATAACGCAATATCAGCATCCCGGAACAATTGTCTGAGTTCATAACCTGAACGGTCTGTGGCGGTCACGCCAAAGCTTGCGCTGGTTTTGATCGGATGGCCGCTGCCACTGCAGTCAATTTTTTCTATCACATCTCTGAGTATTTCAGCCAGCAAAGCAGCTTTGTCTGCGGAACAGGCCGGTAAAAAGACTGCAAATTCTTCACCACCAATACGGCCAAAGGTATCGATATTACGAATGAAAGGACGGCAGTGTTCCACCACAGTTTTCAGGATCCAGTCTCCGGTCAGATGGCCGTACTGGTCATTCACCTGCTTAAACCAGTCCAAATCAAAAATAATAAAAGCGTCCTGTTGTTGTTGATGTTTACTGCGTTCAAGCAGTGCTGACACTTTTTTGGTGAAGTGGTATCTGTTACTGATACTGACCAAACTATCGTTTTCCGCCAGGCTGCGATACAGACGGGTATTCTGAAAAGCCCGAAAGGCAAAATAACTCAGGAAAATCAGCACAGTGACCAGCAGAGCAATCAGCAGCTGTTTGTTGCTGTTTTCTACATCAGCCAGATCTTTTTGTAGGGTAAGCAGGGTGTTGTTTTTTTCCAGTAAAGCAATCTGCTGATTTTTATTGAGAATTTCGTTCTTTGCCAGATGGTAGGAGGTTTGTTGTAACGACAGGGTGTTTTTATAAAGTTTGTCTGCTTCCATATAGTCTTTATAAAAACGCAGTGCGTTTTGCGCCCGGCCTGAAGCCTCTTCCAGCTGTGCTTTTAACAGATAAGCCTCAACCATAGGTTCGCTGCTGGACAACTTATGCTCAATGGCAAAAAGCTGTTCCAGACTCTGATTGGCTGCGGCATAGTCATTCAGGGCAAGCTGAGCGCGGCTCAGTAACACATAATAGTGGCCTAACAGATGGGCAAAACCAATGTTCTGTACTGCACTGAGGTGCTGATTCAGAACTTGCTGTGCCTGTTGATAATCTTGGTGATACAAATAATAACGGGCTATCAGTGCCTGACCGAACAAACCTGTTAATGCATCATTCTGGCTATGGCAATAATCAATACTACTTTGCAGCGTTTCCAGACTCACTTTAGCTGGTTCCAGTTCCTGCATGCTGTAGTCGCGATAAAACAATGCCGCACAATGATAACGACCACGAATGTCAGCTGTGAGTAATTCCTGACTGAGAGTCAGAGTTTCCTGATACAGCTTCAGACTCATATAAGTAGCCAAAGCGTTGATTTTGGCCAGTGGCTTTAATGCCGGTTCAGACACCTTGTCAGCCAGCGCTAAGGCTTCAAACAAGTAGCTAAACGCCGCCGTCATATTCTGCTTCACCGTCATCAGGTTCGATAACGAAACCAAAGCTTTGTAATCAATATCCACAGAGTCGCCAATGCTCAGTGCCTGTAAATACAAGTTTTGCGCTTTGTCGTGTTCACCGACATATTGGCTGTGGAAACCCTGCAGAAAAACATACTGCTGTTGCTGATTGGCATCTAACGGCATTTTCCCAAGCTGTTGTAACAGGGATTTTAAAGCCGCAGGATCTGTGGTTTTGGTTTGTTCAGCCTGTTCCAGCAGTGTGGCTGCAGGCGTTGAGGCAAACGCTGGTGTTACCATCAGTAACACCAGAATCAAACTAAGAAGACGGTTGTTCATTCTAAGTGGGTTATTGCAGCTTTACCGCAGATTGTTGCGGCTTGGATTTTTCATCTTCTTCAGCTGGCTGTTCATCCTGCTGCTCTGGCGGAACCTGCAGCACACAACGGTACACCGGCGTTTTTAACAAGTCGCTTAAACCGTCAATGTCACCCTTAAGCAGCGCATGCAGGGTTTCTGTATCCTTATCCGCAAAAAGCGCCTGCAGCTGAGCCTGATTTAACTGTTGTAATGCGGCATTCGCACCTAATTGTTCAATCATCTGAATAAATGACATAGCTATCCTTAAAAAATGTTCGCCGGGAATTGAGGACTTGTGCAGGCGGGGGCCGTTACAACGTCAATGTTCTGTTAATTAATAATATGCAAGCCAGCCTAACGGAAGCCGGTTGTTTTGAAAAGGAAAAAATCATACAAAGCACAAGAGCAGAGCTTTGTGGTCAAATCGTCGACCTTACCGCCAATGGGATTAAAAGCCTGAGCAGAGATAAATCATAAAAAAACAGCGGACTTTGACTCAGCCCGCTGTTTTCTGGCAGTTATTTTGGTTGTGGCACACCACACATCGACTCATCCTTCACCACATAAGGCTGCAGCAGTGGTGCCATGCCTTTGAGTACCTGCAGCGGCAGGGCAGAGGTAAAGCTGAAGTTGTCGGCGCCTTTGCCAGGTACAAAAGCGGTCAGGGTGCCAAAGTAGTTGTCGCCTAAATAAAATACAAAGGTGGCGGTTCTGTTATTGACGGTCGACGCCATCACTTTGCCACGCACCACCTGAGTGGCAATACGGTTATCACCCGTACCTGTTTTGCCGCCAATTTTGAGCGGGGAGCCATCGGTTTTAGTAAAGCTGCCATTTAAACGCCGTGCCGTACCCAGTTCAGCCACCTGGCCTAAAGTCTTTTTCAGCGCTCTGGCTACTTCAGGGCGCATTACTCTTTCACCTGCGCTGGCGTTATATTGCAGCATGGTTTCATAAGGCGTTTTGGCGGCAAAATGCAGGCTGTCAATACGGATGGTGGGCAAACGGATACCGTCGTTCTGAATAATCCCCATCAGTTCGGCCAGGGCGGCAGGGCGGTCGCCCGAACTGCCAAGTGCAGTGCCTAAAGACGGCACTAAGTGGTCAAAAGCGTAACCCAGTTTGGCCCAGCGCTGGTGAATATCGAGGAAAGCTTCTACCTCCAGCATAATGCGGATGCGGTTGTCGCGTGCACTGCGGTTACTGGTTTTAAACAACCAGCGATACACCTGCTGACGTTGCTCGCTGCTCTGCGCTACGGCATCGCTGAATTTTGCGTCCGGGTTTTTATTGATAAAACTTAATAACCACAGCTCCAGCGGATGCACCTTGGCGATATAACCCTGATCCGGCAGGCTGAATTTGCCCGGGCCATATTTGTTATACAGCTCATCAAGTTTTTTCGGACTCAGTTGTTCATCCGGCAGTTTGTCCAGTAAAAACCGGCTGAACTGGCTAAAGTCAGATTCAGGCAATAAATAACGGTGCACCGCAGCTAAACGGTCCGGCGTCTGTTTTAAACCATCAAAAAATACTTCGAGGCGTTCATCGGCCGGTTTTTGCTGATATTTTTTCCAGAATTTACGTAAAAACTCTGTGCCTTCTTTATCAACAAAACGGCGCAGGTATTCTTCCCGTTTTGGATCTTTGTCACTGCGCAGCAATAACGAGCTGCTGCCCAGGGTTTGGTAGCTGCTGGCATAAGCAACTATGTCACGCATTAAGCGCACAAAAGGCAGGTTGTGCGACTGCTGCAGGCTTTCGGCAACAGTTGGCACCTTGCTGTCTTCTTTTTTGTCGAAGTTATTAAACACCTGCAAACCACCGCCGGTGAAAAAACGTTCGTGCGGCGAGGCGGAATAAGTGCGGTTGAGCGCAGCGTCCAGCATAGCGGTTAAACTTCTGTCTGACGTTTGCGCCATATAGTTGGCGGCCCAGCGGGTAATGTGGTCGGCCGGTGCTATATCAAGGTTCAGTAAATTAACCGGCAGCTCGTCGGCAAAATTCTGATGCAGCTCAGCCACTATTTCTAAATAAGTGGCCAGCACGCGCAGTTTGGCGGTAGAGCCAAGCTCCAGTTTACTGTGTTCGTTTAAGTCAAAAGGCTGGTCTGTACTGTCGGTTTGTACCCGCACCCTGTTGCCATCCGGTGTTTTTTCAAACAGCGTAAAGCTGTATAACACATCGCCTGTGCCACTGGCGCTTAACAGCCGATCACCAATCAGGCCGTATTTGGCGGCGGTGTCCGGGTTGGCCAGGCTACGCAAATAAGCACTGACTTTTTGCTGTACGTCGCCATGCAAGGTGCTGTGGGCGTTTAAATCCAGCCGGTCTAAGTCGTACATCGGCTGGTTCAGTAAATTGCCAAGGCGTAAACGTGCGGCATTAATACCTTTTTTGGCGTCCTGTTCGGCTTTGGTTTTATTCACTTTGGCTACGCGGAAGGTCAGCTTTTGCGACAGCGCTTCGTCGCGCAGGGCTTTGTCTATCACACCGGCGCCAGCCAACAAGCGCAGATGGCTGTCGGTCAGCTGTTCTAAATCGTCATGCCCTTGCAGCAAATAATAGGAAGGACGGCGCTGCGCTATCATCAGCGCAACAATTTGACGGAAGTACTGTGCCCGCTCAACTGCGTTTTCCGCAGTGGCTGGCGCGCTTAACAGGCTGTTGGCCTTGTCAAAATCACTGCCAAACCATGCATAGAGCGCATCACCGACACCATGTACTTCACCATGACCCGGTGCAGACGACAGCGGCACCGTATTTAAATAGTCTTGGACGATGCGGGTACGCATGCCCATGGTATTGACACCATGCTGATACACCCGGATGGTGCCAGAGATGATTTGAACGGCTTTGTCTTTAAAACCGCGGGTTAACCCCATAGGGGAGTGGCGGAATTTTTCAATCTGGGTGGCAAGGGTACTGCCGCCCGCTGACTGACCGCCCACCGACAACACTTTCCCCACCTGGCTTGCTGCCGCCATGATAAAACGCGGCCAGTCCATCACTGGGTTGGCTGTCGGGGGGATTTTTAATAAGTTTCTGTTTTCAATAAATAATAAACTTTGCGCCACCACCACAGGAATTTGTTTGGGGTCGCGGTACACCCGCTGCGGGTAGTTAAAATCAAATAAGGTCTGGTTACGGCAATCAGCTAAAAACAATCCGGATTGCACTTTTTCGCGATAAGGCGGAAATAATCCCTGTGAAGCGTAATGATTCAGCGCCGGCGAAAACTCAGCCTGAGCGGTGATACGGAAATTACGCTCCAGTAAACGCGGCAATAATTCGGGGAGCTTGGTGTAACCATGGCGCTCGTCAAAAGGGCCACCTTGCGGATACACCACTTGTTTGGCCGGACCTTGCTGCAGTTGATAAGTCAGGGTTTTGGCATATTCCGCAATTTTGGGAGCGCTGTAGTGCGCAGTATGTAATTCATAAGCCACCAGTACGCCGGCAGATGCCATTAAAAGCAACAATAACACCGGGATCAGACTGCGGCGTTTGTAACGCACTTCCACCTGCTGCGAGGTTACGCCAGCGCGCTGCGGCGCCTGACCTGCAGGTTCGCGGTAGTTATCAAACTGCATTTTTTCAACCGGTGGTGGGGTAGAGGTAGGCAACTTTAAATCCATTTTGCACGGCAAAGAACAAGGCCGCTGATTTTATCTGGTTCCGCTGTGCTTTGCAGCTGAATTTTAAGCGGCAACAGCGCTGGAAACAGGTTGTGCACCAGAGGGCACAACCTGTATTGGCAGAGGCCGCAGCCTTGTTTAGTGGTGATGGTGTCCACCCACGCCATGGGCGTGACCATGGGCAATTTCCTCTTCAGAGGCAGCGCGCACATCCAGAATTTCAAAATTAAACTTCAGTGTTTTGCCCGCCAGCGGGTGGTTGGTGTCCACGTCGGCTTTAAACATGCCAACTTTGACAATTTTAACCTGACGTGGGCCATGTTCGGTTTGCACTACGGCCATCATGCCTGGTTGCCATTTTTTTGCGCCCTGCAGATGTTTTACCTGCACACTTTGGATGGCATCTTCACGGCGTTCACCATAAGCGTCTTTTGGCGCCAACGTCAGCTCCAGGGTGTCGCCTTTGCTTTTACCTTCCAGCGCCTGTTCAATGGCCGGTAACATATTCTGATGACCGTGCAGATATAACAGCGGGTCGCTGCCTTGTGAGCTCTCCAGCAGGCCGCTGTCATCTGATAACTGATAGTGCAGTTGTACCACTGTGTCTTT
This sequence comes from Rheinheimera sp., assembly GCA_003543135.1. Taxonomy (GTDB): domain Bacteria; phylum Pseudomonadota; class Gammaproteobacteria; order Enterobacterales; family Alteromonadaceae; genus Pararheinheimera. The sequence continues at coordinate 38,775 of DPJG01000030.1, read as the reverse complement.
GCTGATTAACATTTGCTGCTAAGTTCCTGTGCAATAAAAAAGGCCGTTATTATCCTGACTTCATTGCCAAAGCGCGACCTTTTTTCTACACGCGCCATGTTCTGCCCGCTGAAATGTCTGATTTGAGCCACTTCCGTTAGTCATAACGGTGATAATGGCGGCGTTCTTCCCGGCCTTCAGAGCGGCGGGTGTCGTAACCATAACTTTCCCTGCTGTAATAACGCGGCTGGTCGTACACCTCCACAAAACGCACTTCACGGCCGCAGGCATTGTATCTGTGGCAATGTTTTTTCCAGTGTTTACGGTGTTTTTTAGGGGCATGAATAATAACGGGTTGTACCACGACAGGGGCGTAATGCCGCTCTACATACACAGGTTCGTGATACACCCGCACAGGTTCATGGTAAATCACAGTGGGGCTGCGATCACCAATATGTACTGAACCATAAACACCGGGTTGCACCTGACCATGCAGACTGACGCTGACATCAGCGGCCAGTGCGCTGCTGCTGATCAGTGCCAGCACGCCCAGATATAACCAGCGCGCGTGGCGGCTTAATGGCGCTGATGTGTTGCTGTGATTGTTGTTTGTCATTGGACTACCCTCCGCCCTTGCCGGGCTTATTGATAATCACACTATGGCAAGCGACATCTGAATTTTGGCTGAACTGAACAGCAGGATTTTTTCTGAATTTTTATTGTTGCCACAGCGCCGGATCCAGCCGGTAAAACTGGCGCAGTTGCTGATACAAAGCCGGGTGTTGTTGTTGCATCGCTTGTGGCTGTTCAAAAAATACTTCGGTAGTGACGGCAAAAAACTCCGCCGGATTGGTGGCGGCATAAGGGTTAAATAAAGTGGGGATCCCCAACTTCAGTTGTTGTTGCAGCTGATCAAATTCAGCTGTTAGCACCTGACTCCAGACCCGGTAAGCTTCAGTGCTCGCCAAAAAAGGCGCGCCGTTGGCGATACCGTTTTCCTGATCCAGCTGATGGGCAAATTCATGCAACACCACATTATGGCCGTCTTTGGGATCGGCTGCGCCTTGCAGGCTATCGGGCCAGGACAACACCACTTTGCCCTGTTGCCAGGATTCGCCCAATCGCATTTCTGTGTTGTTACTGACCACGCCCGCAGCGTCAGTTTGTTGCCCCGGCACCAGATAAGCCGCCGGATAGACCAGAATACTGCGCAGGTTTGGGTATAAAGCGCTGGGGCGGTTGAGCATTAACAGACAAGCCTGAGCGGCGATATTGAGTTTTATCTCATCACTAATCTGCAAACCTTCGCAGCCAATAAACTGTTTTTCAGCAATAAAAAGCTGAATAAGTTTTTTCAGTTTCAGCTGTAAATCCGCCGGCAAGCTGTTATAGAGCGGCAGTTGTCGTTTTAATATTTTGCGCCAGGGCGTTGGAAAGGCGGTGCCGGCAATTTGTTGCTTGAGCCTGCGCTGGCGCCACACCGGCCACAAGATGGCTGCAATCACCAGCAACATCAGGATCACTATCAGACTGTTTTGCATAAAACCCACACATTTTACTCCTGCGCGCGCTGAAATCGCCGCTCTGGTCTTTGAAATGGGTCAGCTGCTTTGATTTTTCAAGCAAAACCCTGGCAATTCAGTTGGCGGAAGGCGCAAAAAATGTCATCTTTGTATACACTCTACGCACTCTTGTCAGCGGAAAGACGCATGAACATTTTTCAATTACAACAACAACTTTCCATCGCTCAAAGCATTCTGGCCCAGCTTCGGGAACCGCAAATCCAGCAAGACCGGATGCGTTTTCGGCTGAACCTGCAGCGCCTTGGCAGCTTACTGGCTTATGAAGTGTCGAAGTCTTTGCCATACCAGCAATTTGACATTCAAACCGCACTGGGCACTGCTAAAGTGGCAGATTTAGCCGGGCAGCCGGTGCTGATTTGTGTAATGCGGGCGGGCTTGCCGTTTTATCAGGGATTTCTCGATATGTTTGACCAGGCCGACAGTGGTTTTGTCGGGGCTTACCGGGAAGAAGGCGCAGATGCCAGTGAATTGGATATTTTTTTAGGCTACAGCGCCACGCCCGATATTGCCGGCCGTGATTTGATTTTGGTTGACCCTATGCTGGCAACCGGCTCGTCGTTGCTTAAAGTGTGGCAATTGCTGCGTAAAAAGGGCGAACCGCGCAGTCTGCATATTGCCGCCGCTATAGCGGCGCCTGAAGGCATGGCGATGTTACAGCAACAACTTGATTTCCCTGCATCTTTCTGGCTTGGCGCTTTGGATCATAATCTCAATGCCCAGGCTTATATAGTGCCCGGACTCGGTGATGCCGGCGATTTATGTTTTGGCAGCAAGAACTGACAGGCCCGGTATGATCAAGCGCGCACAACAGCCACAGTTATTCACTCCGGAACTCAAAGGCTGGAGCCTGTGGCTGAGCCGGCATAATGCTTCCAGCTGGCTGGTGATGGCGCTGATTTTGCCATTTTTTCTGTATTACTGGTTCAGTTACAGTCAGCAAATTGCCCGCGAGCAGCAAGAAATTTTTCAGCAACATGCCGACGCGTTGGAGCTGAATTTAAAACAGCGGCTGCAACATTTTGAGTTTTTGCTGGGTTCAGGTATGGCTTTTGTCAGCTCTTCCGAGCAGGTGACTCAGGCAGAATGGCAACGTTTTGTTAGCGGTCTTGATTTAGACAAACATTACAGCGGTATTCAGGCTTTTGGTTTGGTGAATTACCGCTCTGGTAAAGACATCGCCGCGCTGGAGCAACAAATACGTGCAGATGGCGTCACTGATTTTACCGTGCATCCTGCAGGTGAACGGCCGTTTTATGCTGTGGTGACTCATATTCAACCGCAAAATAATAAAAACAGCGCTGTGCTTGGCTATGACATGTTAACGAATCCACTGCGGCAAAGAACCGCAATGCGTGCAGCCAGCCTTGGCACCATCGCTGTGACCCCCCGGATTTTGCTGGCGCAGGATGGTAGCAATGCGGTTGAACCCGGTTTAGTGCTGGTGCAGCCTGTGTATAAAGCCGGCGCCCTGTTACAAAGTGCCGAGCAGAAAATGAAGGCGCTGCAGGGGTTTGTTTATGCCGCTTTTCGCGTGAACGATATGATGACGCGGCTTTGGCATAATGCTCATACCGAGCTTGATTTCAGCTGGTATTCTTCGGCACAACAGGCTCCTTCGGATCTGCTTTATCAGCGCCAGTTTGGCCAGCAACAGGGGCAGGTTTTTGCGATGCATAAAGAGCTGGAGTGGTATGGTCAGCCATTCTGGTTACAAATCCGCAGCAACGACCGTTTTGTGAAAAATTATCTGCCGGTGGCCAATTATTGGTTGTTGTTTTTTCTGTTGTTGATGATGTTGCTGCTGTTTGCTGTGCTAAGCCGGGTGAATTTACGCCGTTATCATGCAGAACTGCTGCAACAGGAGTTACAACAGCAGCTGCATGCCCAGTATCAGCAGCTGATTGCGAACGAACAGCGCCAGGCGCTGGCTCTGAAAGCCAGCCAGCTGGCCTGGTTTGAATTTGATTTATCCACCGGCGATGCCTTTTATTCTGACAACTGGTGGAAGCTGTTTGGCTTTGCCACAGCGCAGCAACATCCAACAGAACAAACCATGCTGGATTTATTGTTGCCATCGGAGCGGGACATTTTCCGCCATGATGTGCAACGTATTCTGGCGTCAGGACCTGAGCAGTTCAGTCAGCGTTATCAGTTTATGCACCGCCAGGGGCAAATTTTGTCGGTGCTGATGCAGTGCCAGTTATTACGGGATGCCGATGGCTCGGCCTTAAGGCTATCCGGCGCTTTACTCGATCAGACCCAACAGGTCAGCCAAAGTGAACAGCAGCAGCAACTGATGCGGTTATGTCAATTTGAAATCGCCAGCACAGTCGCCAGTTGTCAGCTGTTAGTGCAACAGGATCCTGTTGTGGCCAGCTATCAGTTGGCGCATTTGCATTGGTTAAGTCAGCAGTTCTGTCAGATGGTTTCAGGTGCTGAGTCTTTACCGACCTTGCCGGTGCGTCTTGATTTTACCGCTTTGATGCCGAAGTTATTAAAGGCACTAAGCCCGGTCGCAGCCGGTAACCAACAGCGTCTGGAATGGCGTCTGAGTCAGAGTCCTTATGGTCTGACCGGTTATGAAGGTGTCTGGTGGCAGCTATGTAGTGATTTAATGTTCCTTGCCATGTCGCTGGCACAGAGCAACAGTTGCATTATGGTTGGCATGGACTTTTACCCCGGCATTATCAGCTGGCAGGCGGAGCTGGAAGTTGACGCCGAACAAACCGCAAATTTCCTGGCGACGCAAACCAATACCGCTATGTTGGATGGCCCTTCCACAGAAAGTAATGACAGATATTGTGCTTTACTGGCGGCCAAACACTGGGCTGCGGTGCTCGGCGCTGAGCTCAATATCAAACATGAACAGCAAAAGCTGTGGTTTTATCTGACAGTCCGCCAGCAATAAGGCTTTGTGTCAGTTTTGATGGTTGCGCCCGGGTTTTCTCAGCTGATACCACAACAGGCTAACCAGCACCACCACCAGCGGTAAACTCAGTGCCTGCATCAACTGTAGTGGCAGGGCAGGCCACAGCAGGCTTAACGAACTTAAGCCTTTATCCAGCAGCTGCACTGCGTAATAACAAATAGCCACAGTGGATAACCGCTCTACCGCTGTTTGTAACTGCAGTTGTTGTCTTGCTCTTTTTTCCATCGATATCAGCAGTTTACTGTTTTGTCGTTCCAGCTGCAGGCTGATGCGGGTGCGCAATAGCTCGGTTGAGCGGCCAAGCCGGTTTGACAAACTGCGCTGGCGATTCAGCACCGACTGGGCGGTGCGAAAGGCTGGAGTGAGCCGGCGCTCGGAAAAATCCTGTAATGACATCAGGCCGTCCAATGCCGTTTCTTTTAACGCTTTGAGCCGGTCGAGCGTCAGCTGATAATAGGCTGCACTGGCTTCGAGCCTGGCACTGTTGTTGGCGATCAGATGTTCAGTTTGTGCCGCCATCTGACTGATTTCCTGCAGCATTTTTTCATCTGAACCCTGCTGTTGTTCAATTCGCTGGGTAATATCAGACAGTTGCTGCTCCAGACTATGCAACTGCGCAAGCGCCTGACGGGTTAAAGGCCAGCCGAGCAGACTGAGCTTGCGGTAGTTGCCAAGGTCAAACAATTGTTGCACCAGCCGCGCCAGAGCGCTATCGGACAAACCTTTATCCAGCAGCACCATACGCCCGCCGCCTTCCGGATGTTTACGAAAATCGGTCCAGATCTGTGCCTGCTGGTTGGCAACCAGACTGGAGATGCAGTGTTCAGTGGCAAACATGGCTGCCAGGGTCTGGGCGCTATGTTTTGTGATGTCTGGCTGGCCCGGCAGTTGTTTTAAGATGAGCAGTTGCACCACGCGAAACAGCTGACCCGGCACTAAATCAAACCAGTCCGGCGCAGGTAAAAATTGTGCCGGATCAGCAAAGTCACAGCTTTCACCCGGCACAATAAAACTGTAAGTCGAAAACTCGCTGTGCCGCTCCCAGCGCAGAGTGATACCGCCTAGCTGTAAATTGACGTCGCTGTCGCCTTCCTGCAACAACACACCGGCCTGCAAGGCTCTTTGTTGCATCAGGCTAAATTCGGCAGCTCTGGAGGCGGTACCAAGGGTGAGCATAAAATGGCAGATGCGACAGGGCGCACTGAGCGCCGGGAAAAACCTTTGTTGCAGCTCTTTTTCCAGCAAATCCCGTTGCGGATGATTTCGGCTTTGCAGCCACGAACTTTGCCTTGCTAACGGGCTGTCGGGTGTAGACATTGTGGTCATAATTTTCCCCTTGATACAAAGCAGCGCAGCGATATTGCCAGCCCCGGGTGGCATTGTGATGACAACAGCTGAAAGGGCCACTTCAGGTTTTACAAAGCAACTGCTGTACCAGAGAAGATTATTGTCTAACCTTTTGAAAATAATGATAAATACTCTTTCTGTTACATTTTGGGTGCTGTCGGCTGCAAATTTTCAGTGCAGATGGCACAAAAACAGGGCGTGGGTGGGTTTTCTAAAGTGCTGGCTTGGCGTAAAGTCCTCAGCTGCGCTTTTGATAATGTGGTAAAGAGGTATAGCGTGATCCCGGTAGAACTGATCCTGATCCTGGCAAGTCCGGTATTTTTTATTTTTATTGCATACGAGTGGTATCAGTCGGAGCGGATGCAACAACAGATTTATCAGTGGCGTGACAGCCTTGCCAATCTGGTGCTGGCGGCTATGCATCAGGCCGGTGATGCAGTGTCTTTGTTGCTGTTATTGCCATTTTTTTATTGGCTTAGCAGTTACGCTATCTTTGATTTGCCTTTTAATACATTGAATTTATTCATTCTTTTTGTACTGCAGGACTTTTTATATTATTGGTTTCACCGCGCTTCACACCGTATTCGCTGGTTATGGGCCTCTCATGTAGTGCATCACAGCTCGCGTTTAATGAATTTCAGTACCGCCTTTCGCCAAAGCCTGACCTATCCCATCTCCGGCATGTGGTTGTTCTGGACACCGCTGGTGCTGCTCGGGTTTGACGTCAAGCTGGTGCTGGCGGTAGTGGCTATTAATCTGGCGTTTCAGTTTTTTGTGCACACCCGTTGGGGTAAACACTGGGGCCCGCTTGGCCTGATTTTTAATACACCCAGCTGGCATCGGGTGCACCATGCCTGTAATCCGGTTTATATCGATAAAAACTTTGCCGGTGTGCTGGTTATCTGGGATCGGCTGTTTGGCAGTTTTGAGCCTGAGCATGCTGATATTCCCTGTGAATACGGTATTACCGATAACTTTGAGTCGGTAAACCCATGGACCATCACCTTTTATGAGTGGCGGCGAATTTGGGCCGATTTTTGCCAAAACCGTGGTGTAATGGCGAAGTTACGCGCGCTGTTTGGAGCGCCTAAACCCAGGCTGGATAACAGCAACCCTGACGATGCAGCCGGGCAAAGTGGGGGCGTCTGATGATTAATGTCGCTTTGTTGTCGGTTTTTATTCCTACTTTTTTATTTGTGTCCATTACCCCCGGGCTTTGTATGACGTTGTCCATGACACTGGGTATCAGCCTGGGCGTGCGCCGTACCTTGTGGATGATGTGGGGCGAAATGCTGGGGGTTGCCATAGTAGCAACCAGCGCCGTGCTTGGCGTAGCGGCGATATTACTGAGTATGCCGGCACTTTTTACGGCGTTTAAATGGCTTGGCGGCATTTACCTTTGTTATGTCGGGGTGCAGATGTGGCAGTCCAAAGGCAAGCTGGCGATACCGGAGCCTGGTGCAGTGGTTCAGGTGTCCAGACGACAACTGTTCTGGCAGGGGCTGGTGACTGCGGTTTCCAACCCCAAAGGCTGGGCTTTTCATATGGCGTTATTGCCGCCATTTATCGACGCCAAACTACCATTCTGGCCACAGCTGGCAGCACTGCTCGCTATTATTCTGCTGCTGGAATTTGGCTGTTTATTGTTATACGCGAGCGGGGGCAAAGCGCTTCGGCTGATATTTGCCGAAGATAAAAATGTGCGGTTATTAAACCGTATTGCCGGTAGTTTGATGCTGGGGGTCGGCATTTGGCTGATTGCGGTTTAACTCAGTCAAACCGCCAGTTTAATAAAAAATTCAGCTGCGAAAAGCTTTTGTCTGACGGCCAGTCGGGCCACTGAGCCCGGTTTGGCTGCATGCTATGTAGCTTCTGCCATTCGACCGACAGGTTCAAATGTGGGGTTAGCGGATATTGAGCGGCCAGCATCCAGCCATGACCTTTGCCGTTATTGTCATCACCTGGATATTGGTCTTTGTCCTGTTGCATAAAATGATCGTAGCGCACACTCCACTGGATCTGAGCGGATTGTAGTGCCAGCAGCACAAACCAGCTGCGATAGGACAGATCAACAGCTTTGGGCCCCATTTGCGTGTGGCCGTTTAAATGTTGTGCCACCAGACGCAGCTTCTGATGCAGCTGCTGTTGCCAGGCTAAACTTCTAAAAGAAGTGCGCCACGCATACTGACCATGCCGAAACACCAGTGGATCTGCTTTATTATCATAATGATAAAACCTCAGCTCGCTCTTGTCCTGATGTAGCCAGTGCACACCTGCGTAATAACCCACATGGTGATCCAGCTCGCGGCTTGGCTGTACCCAGTCAGGTTGTGCCGCCAAACCGCCACTGCGGATGCTCGGATAATTGGCAAAACGCACCCGCTCGCCAATATTGCTCTGATAATTGTGGATGGCAAAACCACGCCAGCTCAGTATTGTTCCCAGAGGGTCATTGCCCTGAAATACACCGGCAACCAGCTGATAACTGTGTGCAGACTGAAAAAAGCGGCCAGGGCGGCTTAAGCTTAATTCAGCACCACGGGCACGCAGTTCTTCAGCAAACCAGCTGTTGATAGCGGAGAAACTGCTGCTGTAAGGTGAGCTCCAGGCAATATCAGTATTTTCCAGTGACATCGACGGATAAAACCAACCGGCGCGCCCGCTCAGGCGATAGCCCTGCAACGGCAATGGTTGGTAACTAAGCCAGGCTTCAGTGATACCAAATTGCTGGCTGGGTTTGTCATGCCATTGACCATGCACTGTTGCCGACCAATGATCGGTTACATCAAAACCCAAAGCCAGCAACTGAGGGCCAAATTGCACGCCATTATGCGCTGCAGCCAGCTGACCTGTGCCGCCTTGCCACCAGGGGCGTAAACCGTGCATTTGCTCCGTCACCTGCACCAGGCCAACTTCGCCTTTGGCGCTGAGCCGTAAACCCGGTTGCAACTCTGCGCCAGCGGCAAAACGACCGTAAAGGAGAGGAATAAAGGCAAGACAAATCAGGCGACAGCGCATAAAGTTCAGGTGCAGTAAGGATGAATTTTGCAAGCATAGCAGCAGTTTATCTGGGACACAGCAGTGAAAGCGGCTGTTATACTGCTGCACCAGAGTAAAAAATAGCCGTGAAGGAACAGACTGAATGAGCGCAAAACAAATAAGAATGCTGAGTTGGACTGCCTGCCTGTTCAGTTGTGTGATGTGCAGTACTGTATTGGCTGGCACTTTGGAAGTGCAGCTGACCGATCAGCAAGGTGTGCCGCTCGCAGACGCCGTAGTTGAGTTGTATGACCCTGCCAGCAAGGTGCGCCAAACCGGTATCAAAGAAGTAGCGCAGCAGGAATTAACCTTCCGGCCCTTTGTGTCGGCAGTGCAGGTCGGTACCCAAATTGATTTTCCTAATCAGGATAAAACCCGCCATCATGTGTATTCCTTTTCACCGGCCAAAACTTTTGAACTGAAGTTGTATGCAGGCAAGCCGGAAGCACCGTTACTCTTTGATAAAGCAGGCATAGTGGCGCTTGGCTGCAATATTCATGATTATATGCAGGCTTATATCTACGTTGGCGAAAGCGCCTATCTGGCGGTGACAGATGACAAGGGTGTGGCGGTTTTTCCTGAGGTGCCGGATGGCAGTTATCAGCTTAAACTCTGGCATCCGTGGCAGGATCAGCAAGTTGATCCGGTACAAACCACACTGCCGCAGCAGAAACTTCAGTTGCAGCTGAGCGTCACCCGCCAGGTCAAACCGAGCAGACCAAAAAAAGGTTTTGGCAATAATTATCAGGCTGCGGCCTTGAAAAGCCAGCGGTACGCCGCTACTTACTGAATCATTGTTTAAGTGCAGTGGCAAAAGGGCAGGTGATAGCAGTAGATGGTTCACCCATCCCGGCCACTTTTAACCCGTTCGGATCATTTCAGAACACAATCTCAAAGCGACTAAGGAATACAAGATGGCAACAGTAACGTTAAAAGGTAACCCATTTCAGACCGTCGGCAACTTACCGGCAATAGGTGCCAAAGCACCGGAATTCACCTTAACAGGTGCAGGCCTGGCCGATGTGAAGTTAAGTGATTTTGCCGGTAAAAGAGTGGTATTGAATATTTTCCCAAGTGTAGATACGCCGACCTGCGCCACTTCAGTCCGTACTTTTAACAAGGCACTGAGCAGCCTGCAAAACACTGTAGTGCTGAATGTATCTGCCGATTTACCTTTTGCTCAGGCCCGTTTTTGTGGTGCTGAAGGTTTGGAAAACGTACTAAATGGCAGCAGCTTCCGTAGCAGCTTTGGCCAGGACTATGGCGTGACTTTTGCCAATGGCCCGCTGGCAGGTTTGTTATCACGTGCTGTGGTGGTGATTAATGAACAAGGCACAGTGGTACACACTGAGCAAGTGGCTGAAACTGCCGATGAGCCAGGGTACGAAGCTGCATTAAAAGTGCTGAACTAAGTGCCAGCCAGAGCGTCTGTTTGCAGGCGCAACACTCCCTGAAAAAACAAAGGCCGCTATGCGGCCTTTATTTTTTGGTTGCAGGTGATGAGTTGCCGCTTTTTCCGGCTAGCCGGCAACAGAGAACTTATTGTCCGGCATTTTCGGGTTTTTCATCATCCTTTGTGCTGTCCGTCGCTGTTGTTGCCGGCCAAAAACCACCGGCAGTTAACTGCTGCCAAACCCAGGGCAGCCAGCGCGTGAGCGCAGTAGCCAGCCACAAAGACCATAACAACATCGAGAGCTGATAACACCAAAGTGGCAACGACAACACCCAGGCGATTGGCAATTGGGCAGAACTCACATCCTGATACCAGTACAGCTGCTGCTGATAGGAGCCATTGCCAACAAGTTGCATATCAGGCGCAGACAATAAACCATAAGGAATAGCCGAAAATAAAGCCAGCAGTGCACTGATACTCAGCAGCACCAGCGCAATTTGGCTGAGTTTCTGATATGAGCCCTGCAAGACACCGTTAAACTGGCCTCTTTTGCTGATGGCGAACAGCCACAGGGTAACCAGCAGCGGGATCCAGAAACTGACAGTGCAAATGCCGGTAAAGAGCAACAACCAGTGCCGGCGGCGCAGCGGACTCTTAATCAGACGTGGCAATAGCATTGCCAGCAGCAACATCACCGCCAGCATGCCCCAGAATAACAGCGCAGGCCCAATATCCGGGCCGCCGACAGCCAGGATCCAGCGATCCGGTGCCAGTCGCAGTTGCAGGTAAATATTGGCCGCCGCAAGCGGCAGGCTAAAGCCGGCACTGCTTAACAGTAAAGGCTGGGCCTTGCTGTCGGTAAAGTTCAGCTGCAGTTGTTGCTGGCCTGGTTTCAGTTGCACCGTCAGTTGCTGCTGATTTATCGTCAGCGGTAAAGTCACACCGTCCAGGCGCACCGACTGCAATTTGGCGTCTTTTGGCAACGGCAGGCTGAAACTCTGTGCCTGACTGGCGTTCAGTTGCAGTTTCAGTTCAATATCACTGCTGCGATTGCCCTGATGCTGCTGCAAGATCAACTGCCGGATAGTCAGCATCTCACCCTCAACCGGCTGCGGCTGACTGATGGCCAGTTGTAAACTTTCACCTGGCCAGGGTCGCCAAAACGAAGGCAGCGGGCTTTGTGCTGTGGTGATGGCCGGCAAACCTTCACTGGCGACATGCCATTTCGAAGCGGCGTTCAGTTGCCAGATCTCAGTGTATTGTTGATGCGACGGGCTTGACAGCTTTAACAGTTGAACCGGTTTCAGGCTGGATTGCCAGCTGATGGACTGCTGTTCGGCATTGAGTTGCAGTGCCAGCGCACCATCCTCCACTGGTAGCGGTGTCAGTGGTGTTTCGCCTTCCAGCAGCGCAATTTTCAGCTGAAGCGGCTGCTGTGACATGCCAGTACGCCTCAGCGTGGAGGTCATTTGCCATTCCAGTCCCAACGTTAACTGCCGCTCCAGTACCGCATAAGCCGGTACATTTTGGGTGAGCGCACCTGAACTCAGGGTTTTGCTGCTGTTTTGGCTGTTGTCGCTGGCCAGTTGTTCCAGACGCAGTTGTTTTCTTGCTTGTTGCAGGCTGGCCAGATCATTGGCATCGCTGTTGTCCGGCATCAGGCGCCAGAGCCTGAGCTGATTATCCAGCTGATGCCAGGCACTGCCAAAACTTAAGGATAACTGGCTTTGCTCCGGGCTTATCCAAAGTTCCAGCTGATGCCGGCCTTTGGGCAAATACAACCAGCTTTGCTCCGCCTGCCGGAAAATAGCCGCATTGGCCTGATCCAGTCTGGCAAGTTGCAGTTTGCTGGCAGCAACAGGCAGCATCCAGGCTGTGTCAGCCTGACTATCCAGTTGCAACTGCAGTTTGATGTGGTCAGGATCATCACTGATCACCAGGTGATTGATGCTGGTGCAGCCTGGTAAACACTGCGGGCTTTGTAACAGCCGCTGCTCCAGCTCGCTTAGCAGCGCTGCATCGGGAAAACCAGAAGCTTGCGCTGGGGAGTGCTGCAGCATCAAAGCGCCCGGCAATATCAGGCTCAACACCAGAGCAGCGCGGCCTGGCAGGCCAGAGCTGAGCTGAGTCCAGATGTTGGCCGGTGTTAGTTTGCCAGCGGTGAGTGGCCGGCAAAGCTGCCATAACAGCACAAATAACAGCAGCACAGTTACCAGATTACCCAGCCGGTTCAGCCAGGCCGGTACCAGATAAAGCCGGGTTTGTTCATCTGAGAGCAGCGGTCCTTGCCAGAATAACTCCACCTGCCGCCAGTGCCAGTCAGGTTCAGCTGGTCCGGTCTGAATTCGGGCATTGGGATCGGTTTGCAGCAGCGGTGCAGGCGCGATGACCCCACTTGGGCTGGCATAAGAATTCAGTTGCCTTTGTGCTTTTTTCGCCAGTTCGGCAACTTCCATTCTGGCTTCTGCTGCATCGCTTTGTGGGGCTGGCGCCCCCTGAGCGGCGGGAGCCTCCATCACCGTGGCTTCGGTCGTGGCACTTTCTTCATGGTATTGCTGGTGTTGTGGCTGTAATTGCTGATACGGCCGTTCTAATTGTGGGTAAATTGCCTGGCGGATCTGACCCACGCTAAAGGGCAGCAGGATCAGCAGCAACAGCAGCAAATTCAGATAAACAGCTTTTTTCAGCCAGGTTTCTGCTTTGCCGCTGGCGAGCGGCAATAGTGCCAGCAAAGCCAGCAGGCTGAGCCAGCTCCATTGTGGCGCATCAAAACGCTGGTAACTCAGTGCCAGGGTACAAAGGGCTAATAAACCGACAGGCCAGCCAAACAACCGGGCGCTCGCCACACTAAACAACAATACAAAAAAGATGTCCCACAAGGTCCATTGTTCCAGCACAGTGCCTTGCTGGCGATCAGCACCTGTTGCGGTTAATAACGACCAGCCGGGCGGTAGTTGTAGCTGCCAGCTCACTTCACTAAAGCTGTTTTGCCAGCCGCTGACCGGCAATACAGAGCCGGCTTCTATACGACTGATGCTGTGAAGATTGATTGGGTTTTGCCTGATTTCAACACCGGCCCCGCGCTCTGGCAGTTGGGTAATAAGCTGTGCTTCGCCGCTCAGTTCCACCCGGCCAAGCTGATAACCGGGCTGAACTTCGAGTCTGGCCTGACTATGTAAAGAGCCGCTGATCTGGTCGCTTGCTGTCAGAGTTTGGCCGGAAAAATCCAGCCACAGGCGTTTTTCGAGCCTGAGCTCGTCGGACGCCAAACCTCCGCCACGCTGCAGTTCAGTCAATGTCAAAGTGTTGCCCTCAGCCATGGCATAGAGTGGGTATTGCTGCCAGTCAGGTGGCACCTGAGTCTGGTTTGGATCCAGACTATTGAGCCCCGTAAGATCCACGGTGCGAAGTTGTGGCTGAGCGACAAAAGCCCAGATTTCCTGTGCAGGCAAAGGTGCAGCCACTTTTGGCAGTTGCAGTTGCGCAAGTGGCTGAAAACTTACGGCATCCAGTTGCAATTGATATTGGCCGGCACTGAGTTGCAGATGCAGCGCGCCTTTGTCATCCATCAGCGCTGGTAAGTCGCTGTAAAGGGCCTCTGCCGAAAAGCCTGGTAATAACAGGCTATCAAGTCGCTGTTCGCGCGATTTACCGCTGACTTCAAGTTGCAGCAATGTGGTTAATCTGGCCGGAATATCATCGCTCAGGCGGCGAAATACCTTGATCTGTAGCTGATCGCTGCTTTGTTCAGTATCCGCCTTAGGTTGTTGCAGCCAAAGTTCGGTGCCCAGTTTTTTCGGCTGCAGCACAGGCGTGCCCAGCAGTTTCAAACTGATAATACCGCTTTGCTCCGGCACGCTCAGCCGTGGTGGCATTTGTGGCCAGCGAAATTCACCCTGTACCTGCCAGCGTCCTGCACTGAGGTAAAGCTGGGGGATGCCGTCCTGATCCCGCAGTGCCATCTCACTTTTATCGCCATCCGGATTCTGTTGCAGCCTGTTGGCTTCAACCTGCTGCGGCCAGCTTCTGACATCTCCGGGCAGGCTGACCCAGCCATCGGCAAAAAGCTGCAGCTGATAGACAAAACGGCCCGCCTGCGGATTTGTTTCCAGCACCAGACTTTCACTCCACAGGCATTGTTGCTTTTGTTGTGTCTCTGGCGACGCCAGCCAGGGACAGCTGTGTGTTGGATGCTCTGCCAGCACCCAGTCTTGCCAGGGTTTGAGTGCCTCCGGGATCTGTGTGTTCTGCTGTTGCGCCAGAGCTGTCGGCGATAACAACATCAGCCATAACGCAGCTGTGGCTGCAGTTATTTTTGCCAACAACTGAAGCGGCATTTTGGCTAATAAGGTTGCCGGCAATAACAAAGTGCCGGAGCTGAGCGCCTTCGCAGTATCAGGGCTGTTAAAAAAGAGGCGCTGGAGCAAAGTCAGGGCAACACGCAAAGTCATAGTCCGTTCCTGTGTTGATTGCCGGCAGCGTCATTGCTGCCGCGGCTTGTTCAGTGTAACTGTGTTGTTGCCAGTTGTAACAGTCTGCTGTTGATTTTACTGCGTTTTTTCTTGTTAAAAATTGTGGTGCTAAATATCTGACCCAACTTTTTGTTGAGCAGCCTTAGCCAGAACTCAGTGGCTGTCGCTTGCCAACTGCAGTTTTGTTCCAAGGCTTGCTGTTATCGTGCTTTTAGTTCTTTTATTTGCGTACAACTGTACATTTATCTGGCGCACGATTGTTCGCTAATTTGAACAATCTTACCTGAGGTGAATAATTTATCTGCCTATTTATATGGCTTGTAGGTCAAAAATTAATAAAAATTCAGCTGGATGAAAATTTAAAAATAGAGTACAAATGTGCGCTGAAATTTAATGGTGTGTCTGATGCGATCTGTTCAATCCTCGATGTTTAACGCAAATAGCCAGTCTGAGGCTGGTGTTTTCAGGCGTCTCTGGCGCTTATGTTGCCAAATAGCTTTGGTGCAATCCGGGCTTCGTAGTTATCTGGAGCCTGTTATCCGGTTGATGCGGCCAAACTATCGGGCCGGTCTGCAAAGTGCCACTTTGCTTTCAGTCAGTCGGCAGCCCGGTTATCTGCAGATGCAACTCAAAGCAGGCCGTTCTTTTAGTGGTTTTGTGCCGGGGCAGCATCTGGATCTGACAGTGGAGCTTGATGGGGTTTTAATCACCCGCACTTTTAGCATTAGTTCGTCACTGCAGCAGTTTTTGCAAAACCGCACTTTACAGTTGACCATCAAGGTACAGCCCCATAGCGGTTTAACACAGCAACTTTTGGCCAGAGCGGGTGAGTCACTGCCTTGTTATGTTAGTCAGGCCAGGGGGGACTTTGAGCTGGAACAAAGCCAGAGTGCGTTAATGCTGGCCGCTGGCAGCGGCATTACGCCTGTGCATTCGATGCTGAGTTCGTTAAGCCGGCTGACCCGTCCTATCACACTGATTTATAGCTACCGCGGAGCCGGAAATTTGTTGTTCGCCGATAGCTGGCCACAGCTGCGTGCGCGTTTTCCGCTACTGACTATTGTGCTTCGGGATACCAGTACTGAAGGGCGTTTGACGGACGCAGAGTTCATCGCTGCGCTTGGCGCGTTAAAAGTCAAAGAGGGTCAAAGCGTTAGTGCGGGGCCGCAGGGCGCAACAAAAGAACCCATGCTCTATTTGTGCGGCCCGCTGGCTTTTAGTCAGTACTGGCAACAACAGGCCAAGGTACTTGGCATTAGTCAGATCAGGCAGGAGTCTTTTGGTCTGAGCCAGCAAAGTCATGGCGAAGCTGTGCCGGTCAGCGTTACTCAGCATGGCCGTACTTTGCAGTTTCACAGTCAGGGCAATTTGCTGCAAAGCCTGGAGCAGGCCGGTCTGGCGCCGCGTTATGGGTGCCGCCGTGGCATTTGTATGCAGTGTTTGTGTACAAAAACTGCAGGGCAAGTGCGCAACGAGCTGACCGGGCACGTCTCAGATGCCGGTGCCGGGCTGGTACAACTTTGTATCAGCACCGCTTTAACAAAACTTGAATTACAACTGGATGCCGTAAGCACAGCAACACAGGACAACAATCCATGTACAACTTAACCTCACAGCAACTGGATGCACTGGCCACTGAGCTTGACGCTCTGGCGGCGCAAACCCGCGCAAAAGTAGGCGCCGAAGATGCCCGTTATCTGGAGCGGGTATTATTGGTGCAGCGGCTATCGGTCTGGACAGGGCGGCTTTTATTGCTCGGTATTCTCTGGTCGCCCTGGCTTTGGCTGTTGGGGGTGCTGCTGCTGGCGCTTGGCAAAATTCTCGACAATATGGAAATTGGCCACAATGTGCTGCATGGTCAATACGACTGGATGCAACATCCTTATTTAAATTCACGGCAGTTTGAGTGGGATATTGCCTGTGATGCCAAATCCTGGCAGCGCACCCATAATTTTGAACACCACACTTACACCAATATTATTGGCAAAGACCGCGACTTTGGTTACGGTCTGCTCAGGCTCAGCAACGACTTTCGCTGGCGGCTGCGTAATTTGTGGCAGTTTGTCACTTATCTGATGTTAAGCACTTTGTTTCAGTGGGGCGTGTCTTATCATGAGCTGGCGGCGCAGCGGGTATTTTTTGGTAAAAAGAAAAATGACCGCCATTCGCAAGTGTCTGACTCTGATCTTAAAAAGGCATTTTTTGGCAAAGGTTTACGCCAGTTATCTAAAGACTATCTGCTATTTCCGCTGCTCTGTTTTCCGCTGTTTTTTGAGGTGTTGCTGGGCAACCTGCTGGCCAACATCCTGCGTAACTGGTGGACAGCCACAGTGATATTCTGCGGGCATTTCACCAAAGATGTGCATGTCTTTCAGGCGCAGGATTGCGAAAACGAAAGTCGTGGTCACTGGTATTTACGGCAGATGCTGGGCTCGTCCAACTTTACCGGCCCGCGCTGGTTTCACATTCTGACCGGCCATTTAAGCTGTCAGATTGAACACCATTTATTTCCGGATTTGCCGGCTTACCGATACCCTGAGCTGGTACCCAAGGTGCGTGCTATTGCTGAGCGTTATCAGATCCCTTATAACAGTGGCAGTTTTATCCGTCAGTATGCCACTGTACTGCAACGTATTTTACGTTATTCGTTGCCGGTGGGAACTGCCGCTGCAACAAAAAACTAACGCACACCAGTGACAGACAACAGAAGCAGGAATTGATGATGGATTTTGTGAACTGCCTTTCACAACTGCAGCAAAGCGAAGGCGATTCTGCAGTTTTTCAGGTGCCGGATAACTGGGGGCAGGGCCGGGCCTTGTTTGGTGGCATCGCCGCGGCTTTGGCATTGCAGTATCTGTCGGGCTGGGTGACTGAGGGCATCAGGTTGCGTTCGCTGACGGTGTCTTTTGTGGCGCCGCTCGTGCCCGGGGACGCGATTGCAACAAGGCGGCTGCTGCGTCAGGGCAAATCTGTGGTGCAGGCACAGGTGGAGTTATCGCAGCAAGGCCAGATCGCCCTGGTTTTATTGGCAAGTTTTGGCGTTGCCCGGCCTTCAGTGGTGCAGCGCAAGGCTGCACAGCAAGCAGCTATACCGGCAGAACCAACTGGCCTGACTTTGCCGGACTCTGCAGTGGTGCCTGAATTTACCCGCCACTTTGACTATCGCATCAGCCATGGCGGCTTGCCTTTTAGTGGAGTGCAAAGCGTTGATTTTGGTGGTTTTGTGCGTTTTCGACAGCCAGCACAACAGTCAAACAAAGCGTGCAGCCTGATGCAGTTGCTGGCACTGATAGATGCATGGCCGCCGGCAACTTTGCCATGGCTGACCAGTCCGGCACCTGCCAGTACCTTATGCTGGACGCTGGAACTTTTAACCGATCATCTGGAAGCCGCTGCGGATGACTGGTGGTCTTATCTGGCACAGATTGACTCTGCGGCTGATGGCTATGGTCATATTCAGGCGAAGGTACATGATAAACACGGCACTCTGGTTGCGCTGAGCCGCCAAACCGTAGCCTTGTTTGGTTAGCGTTTTTTTGGTGGATTAGCGGCTTCAGGCAAATTGCTGGCTAAAGCGCTTCGCAGCAGTTCATTTGTCTGAGTTTTTATCATAACATTTTGTTTTTGAGCTGATTCTTCTACCCTTTTACCCAAAAAGAAAGGCGGCTAAGGAACGCGCGCTTTAGAAATTATGCACTAAGCTTGGTTTGAACAGACCAACCTAAGAGGCGCATATGAATAATCCAGCCTTACCTTTCAATTTAAAGTTGTTGTTTCTTCGTGTTTTTGTTCCGGTAAGTCTGCTGCTGTTAAGCGGATGTGAACCCGCAGCAGTAAAACCTGAGGCGGCCAAAGCGCAAGCTCAGGCTCCAGCGGCCGCAACTGCGGCTGCAGCAGCGCCACAAGCTGCTGCCAATCCGCCTGCTGCGAGTGTTGCAGCCGAGGCAAAACCCGCTTGTGAGCTCAGGCTTGGTTTTGAAACCTGGGAGCCGTATCAGTATATCGGCATGGATCAAAAACCTGGCGGGCTGGACATTGAGCTGGTGCAGGCCATTGCCAATAAAATGTCCTGTACTCTGGTCACAGAGCACAGCAACTGGCTGGAGTTGGTGGCAGCGCTAAAAGAAGGCAAAGTTGATTTGCTGATGGGCTCTTCCATGACCCCCTCGAGACAAGAATTTGCCCACTTTTCAGAGCCATACCGAAAAGAGCAATTTGTACTTTTTGTGCGCTCTGCCGATGCCGCCGGTTTGCCGCAAAATACCATTGGTGATTTTATCGCTTCAGGTAAAAAGCTGGGGATAGTCAGTGAATATTACTACGGCCCTGAGCTGACAGAGCTATACAGCAATGAGGCTTACAAAAGCCAGTTTATAGAAGCGCAGCTTAGTGAGCTGAATATAGCGCGGTTAATGGACGAAGATATTGACGGTATGCTGGAGGATAAATTTGTCGGCGTTTCAATGCTCAGGCGCAAAGGCCTGGACAGAGAAATTGGCCAGCACAGCATTACCCTTGGTAATACCGACGTGTATGTGATGTTTAGTAAAGCCACAGTCAAACCGGAAACAGTAGCTGCTTTTAACAAAGCGCTGGCTGAGATCCGGCAAAATGGTGAGTACGACGCTGTATTGGCACGCTACCAATTTTAATGGGCAACAGTATTAAACAAGGTTGCCAAACTGGCGCTGCAAAATGGCCGCAGTAAAGGCCGCTTTTAAATAAAAACCGCGGGGCAGGGTCTGGATGGGTTCACCATCCCGGCCCACAGCTTCGGTCAGAGCCTTGCTGTTAGCAGCTTTTGGCCTCAGTTGTAATACCTTGCCATGCGCGCCTTTAATCTCATCAATGCCACCCAGCACTATCAGTTCCATCAGCTCTTCCCAGTCTTGTTGCAGCAAGGCTTGTTGTTCGGCATCCGGCTGCCATAAAAAGGCGGTACCAATGACACGTTCGGCTAAGGGCACTGAGCGCTCAGCCCAAATCGGTACCCAGAGAACATGGCTGAGTTTGCGGCAGACCCAGGAGCTGTGCCATTGCTGCAATCCGACATCAGTGAGTGGCGCTGTGCACACATAGGTGCTTTCCAGTGGTTTGCCTCTGGCATCCACCGGCAGGGTTTTTAATTCAATACCAAGCTGTGGAAAGTCGGGTTCGGCTTTAGAGCCACTGCTGGCGCCGAGCGCCAGCTCCAGCATCTGGCCCACAATGCCTTTGTCACGCAATAAATTTGCCGGCAAAGTGACCCCAAGCTGAGCCGCAACTTCACCCAGAGTGAGGCCTGCCAGTAACTGACAACGGCTTATTAATTCGGTAACGGTAGCGGGAGCTGTCATGTCCTACAGCCTTGTTTTGATAACTGTCGGCAAACTAACATTTTTTTGTTGATTTGGCTGGTTAATTTAGCAGCAACTCAACTTATGCACAGAAAAAATGGCGGTGTCTATACTGCTTTAATTGTCTAAGTTTATGAATAAAAACAAAAATTGATGGTTTTAATAATTCAGAAAGCTGCAGGCTAAAAAGTTATTCAGGGATAAGAACAAGGATATGCACAGATTTATCGACAGAGGCTGTGTAGAAGTGCACAAAGCTCTACTGTACATTTGTTGAACTGTGGATAACTTTTGCAAAACTGTGGCGAAATACCGTTTGCTGTGGCCGCAACTTTATGAAAGAATCTTTTCACAAGCTGTTGTAAATAAGCTAGAGGTTAGTGTGATCGATGCCGAAGGTTTTCGGGCCAATGTCGGCATAGTGATTTGTAATCACCAGGGACAGGTGTTTTGGGCTCGCAGATTTGGCCAACACTCCTGGCAGTACCCTCAGGGTGGCATTGATGACGGTGAAACACCGGAACAAGCCATGTACCGTGAATTACATGAAGAAGTTGGATTGTTACCGCAGGATGTGGAGATTGTCGCAACGACAAAACACTGGCTGCGGTACAAATTACCTAAACGACTGATTCGGCGTGATTCCAACCCTGTGTGTATCGGGCAGAAGCAAAAGTGGTTTTTATTGCGTCTGACCTGCCGGGAAGAAGATGTCAATTTGCTAAAAACTTCGCATCCGGAGTTTGATGACTGGCGTTGGGTCAGTTATTGGTATCCGGTGCGCCAGGTCGTTGCTTTTAAACGGGAAGTTTACCGTAAAGTAATGAAAGAGTTTGCCCCGGTCGCTTTGCCGTTTATTCGTCGTGAAGTCAAAAAAAAGTAGCCTCATGGCCGCCACCATGAGGTGAAGAAGGGGATGTTATGCTCGGCCAGTTAAGGCGTATTGTTCAGGATGTTGCGCAGGAACCTTCGCTGGCCAGTGCTCTGGCCGGCCTGGTCAGCAACGTCAAAAATGCGCTGCACACCGAATGTTGTTCGGTTTACCTGGCCGACTACCAGCAACAACATTTTATGCTGATGGCAACAGATGGCCTGAATCCGGATGCCATTGGTAAGGTCGCAATCGGCTTTTCTGAAGGTCTGATTGGCTGGGTTGGTCAGCGTGAAGAACCGATCAATTTAGCAGAAGCACATTTACACCCCCGTTTTAAAGTGACCCCTGAAGTCAGTGAAGACTGTTTTTCTGCATTTTTAGGTTGTCCTATTATCCATCACCGCAAAGTGCTGGGCGTGCTGACCATTCAGCAGTCGGCCTCGCGGGTATTCAGCGAAGATGAAGAATCCTTTTTAGTGACCTTAGGTGTGCAGCTGGCGTCCGTACTGGTCAATGCCGAAATGCGTCAGCTTACCAGTCAAAGTCCGAACCAGCATGTGCACGTGGGGCAGTTGCAAGGTCTGATTGGCGCGCCTGGCATTGCTATTGGTGAAGGTTTTGTGTTGCAGCCGGCCAGTGACTTTGACGCCATTTCACTACAAAAAACTGACGACCCGGAGCGCGAGTTGTCGCGTTTTTACCGTGCCGTCAAAGTGACTAAGGCTGAATTTAACCGCCTGGCAGAGCGCATGTCCGGCCATTTGCCACCTGATGCACTGGCGATATTTGATGTGTACCATCAGCTGCTGGATGCTGCGAGTTTGGGTCATGAAATTGAAGCGCAAATTGCCGAAGGCTGGTGTGCTAAAAGTGCGCTCAAAAGAGTGGTGGAAAAGTTTGCCCGCCAGTTTGACGATATGGATGATGCCTATCTGCGTGAGCGTGGCACCGATATCCGTGATTTGGGTCAGCGCGTGCTGAATCATTTACTCGACACTGAACAACGTCATTACAAACTCCCCGAGCATGTGGTGCTGGTGGCCGATAACGTCACAGCTTCCATGCTGGCAGAAATTCCGCGCGCTCAGCTGGTGGCTATTGTGTCACTGAAAGGTTCAGTGAATTCGCACGCCGCTATTATGGCACGGGCTTTGGGTATTCCGGCCGTGATGGGCGTGGACGAACTGCCGCTGATGCAGTGGCAGGGCCAGCGGCTGATTGTGGATGGTTATCAGGGCAATATTTTGGTGTCGCCGGCCGATGCCATTTGCCATGAATATCAGCAGTTAATGAATAAAGACGCTGAACTGAACGCCCGCTATCAGGCCGAACTGCACTTGCCGGCGCAAAGTGCCTGCGGCGCAAGGTTTAAGCTGATGGTGAACTCAGGCCTTGCCATCGAACTTGAAACCACCCAGTCTGATTTTACCGACGGTGTGGGGCTTTACCGCACTGAATTTCCTTTTATTATGCGCAGCCGCTTCCCAACAGAGCAGGAACAAACTGAGCTGTACCGTAAGGTGATGCAAAGTTACCCGGAAAAGCCTGTGGTGATGCGTACTTTGGACGTCGGCGGTGACAAGCCGTTGCCGTATTTCCCTATTTCGGAAGAAAACCCCTTTTTAGGCTGGCGGGGCATCAGGTTAACGCTGGATCATCCGGAAATTTTTCTGGTGCAAATCCGCGCTATGCTCAAAGCCAATATTGGCTGCGGCAATTTACATATTTTGCTGCCGATGATTTCAGATCTAGCGGAAGTGGATGAATCACTGCGGCTTATCCGTCAGGCCTGGTTTGAGGTTGACGATGAGTTTAATAAAGAAGGCATAGTGCCCAAGCCTAAGGTTGGGGTCATGATTGAAGTGCCTTCCATTATGTATCAGCTGAGTGAGCTTGCGAACAAAGTTGATTTTTGTTCTGTGGGTACCAACGACTTAACCCAGTATCTGTTGGCGGTGGATCGCAATAATCCGCGGGTGGGTAATTTATATGATGCGCTGCATCCGGCAGTGCTACGCGCTTTAAACCAGCTTGGCCAGCAGTGTCAGGCGCTGCAGTTCCCGGCCAGTATCTGTGGTGAACTGGCAGGTGAGCCTATTGGTATTTTGATCCTGATTGCGATGGGCTTCAGACGTTTTAGTATGAACCACCGCAACCTGGCAAAAATTAAATGGTTATTGCGCCGTATTGATATCTCGGAGTTAAAACTGCTGTTGCCGGAAATTCTGGCTTGTCAGTCGCCCAAACAAGTGCGTTTACAAGTACAGCGCTTTTTGGATCAGAAAAAACTACTGAACCAACTGCGCGCCTGACAGCTGAGAACGACCACCTTTTCCTGCTTTTTCCCTCTGTTCGTTGCAGCTTGTGCTGCCGCCTTCAACAATTCAGGTAACTCACCTGAATTTACTGGCTCGCCACAGGTCTGCTCTGTACAATAGCGCACCGCAAAAATGCGCCCAGTCTGCTGCAGCTTGTTGTGACAGAGCCGGGTTGGCCTGAGTTGTACTCTAGGTAATAATGTGCTGACTTTTTTTCTGATCTGTATGATGTTAGGCGCGCTGGCAGGCCTGCTGGCCGGTTTACTCGGCATAGGTGGTGGTTTGGTGATAGTGCCATTGCTGACGCTGTTATTGCCGCTTTACCATATTGTTCCTGCTGAGCATGTGATGCTGGTGGCCGTTGCCACTTCGCTTGCCACTATAGTGATCACCTGCGCTTCGTCTACCCGAGCCCATCACCGGCTGCATAATATTCCCTGGCGCTTGGCGCCCGCTGTATTAACAGGAGCTGCTGCCGGCGCTTTGCTGGTCGGCTCCTTTGCCTATCTGGTGAATGGCCGTGTATTGCAGCTGTTTTTTGGTGTTGCCGTGGCGCTGATTGGCCTTCGCATGCTATTTAGCCAGGCCGCCAGTGGCGTCCGTGCTTTGCCGGCCAAACCTGTGCTTGCGGTTATTTCGGCAATGCTTGCCAGCATTGCCAGTTTGCTGGGCATTGGTGGAGGGGCTTTGTATGTGCCTGTGCTGAACTTTTTTTCGGTGAATATGCGCCTAGCTATTGGCCTGGCTGCAGTCACCGGGCTGGTGATCGCCATCTTTGCTGTGATAGGGTACGTCAGCTCCGGCTGGTCTTATTACAGCTTTGTCGATGGTTTTGTCGGTTTTGTTTATTTCCCTGCAGTGGTTGCTGTAGTGTCTACCTCGATGCTGGCGGCACCACTTGGGGCAAAACTGACACAAAAACTGCCGGTGCTTCGGATAAAAAGGATATTTGGCCTGTTTTTGCTGGTGGTCAGCGCCAAGATGATTTTGAGTTAAGGGTTGTTTATGTCTGCAAGTTATATTGTTTTTCCTCAGATTGATCCGGTGATCTTTAGTCTGGGGCCAGTCAGCGTGCGCTGGTATGGTCTGATGTATCTGATTGCTTTTTTACTGGCAAATTTTTTAGCCAACAGAGCTGCTGATAAGCCGGGTTCAGGCTGGACGCGTGATCAGGTCAGCGATCTGATGTTTTATGGTTTCCTTGGTGTTGTACTTGGTGGCCGGGTGGGTTATGTGTTGTTTTATCAGTTCCCGCTGTTTTTACAGGATCCGCTGTATTTATTCCGTATCTGGGAAGGCGGTATGTCATTCCACGGTGGTGTGCTGGGAGTGTTAACTGCCATGGCATTTTTTGCATGGAAAACTCAGAAAAACTACCTGAAACTCGGTGATTTTGTGGTGATCTTGCTGCCTCTGGGTTTAGGCGCAGGTCGTATCGGTAACTTTATTAATGCAGAGCTCTGGGGCCGCACTACAGATGTACCCTGGGCTGTGTTATTTCCCAATGCCGGAGCTTTACCACGGCACCCGTCACAACTTTATGAATTTGTACTGGAAGGTTTAGTGCTGTTTGTGATGCTGATTTGGTATCGCAGCAAACAGCCACCGGCCGGTAATGTCGGAGGCCTGTTCCTGCTCGGTTATGGCTGTTTCCGCTTTATTGTTGAGTTTTTCCGTGAACCTGATGCCCATCTTGGCGTGTTATCACTTGGCATGTCGATGGGGCAGTGGTTGTGCCTGCCGATGATTATTGCCGGGACTGCACTGATTGTCTGGGGTTATCAGCGCCGTCGCCAGGGAGAAACTTTATGAAACAATATCTGGATTTAATGCGTCATGTGCTGGAAACCGGCCATCAAAAAACCGATCGTACCGGTACTGGTACCCTCAGTGTGTTTGGTTATCAGATGCGGTTTGACTTAAGCCAGGGTTTTCCGCTGATCACCACCAAAAAATGCCACTTACGCTCTATTATTCATGAGCTGCTGTGGTTTTTAAAAGGTGAAACCAATATTGGTTATCTCAAAGACAACGGCGTGTCGATTTGGGATGAATGGGCCACAGCCGAAGGTGAACTCGGCCCTGTGTATGGTGCACAGTGGCGCAGCTGGCAAGGGCCAAATGGTGAAGTCATTGACCAAATCAGTCAGCTGATCAGCGACATTAAACGTACACCGGATTCGCGCCGGTTGATTGTCAGTGCCTGGAATCCGGCGGTGTTACCCGACACCCGCTTGTCGCCAAAAGACAACGCAGCGGCCGGTAAACAAGCGCTGCCGCCTTGCCATACGTTGTTCCAGTTTTATGTCAACGACGGCAAACTGTCTTGCCAGCTGTACCAGCGCAGTGCCGATATTTTCCTCGGGGTACCATTCCTTTGTGACATTCAAATCGATTCGGACAATATTTATTTCCACAAAGACATTGCCTATTAAGGTTTTGCTGCTAAAGTGTTTTTGTTGATTGTGCGAAACGCTACACACAAGATGTGGGTGGTGCATTCAGGAAGCAAATATCAGCAATTGAGCAACTGATGAGTGAATTTGTATCGTATGCACAAGCAGAGCTAGTTTATTAACTCTTTCGACGGTAACCTAACGAGGAATAATTTGTCGGGAATCGCCGATAGTATGAAAAGAAAAAATATGGCTGACGGCTAGTTCTTTACTTTTTCATTGGCGTAGGTTGGGGCTCCCTTATTGACTATCGGCATGCCATAGGTAATTTCATGAAAACACATCAAGAACAACAATATTTGGATTTGCTTGCACTGTTACTGAAAAGTGGAAGCGAAAGAGTTGACAGGACTGGCGTTGGTACCAAAGCGATATTTGGTCATCACATGCGCTTCGATTTGGCCGAGGGATTTCCAGTTTTCACTACAAAAAAAGTTTATTGGAAAATAGCATTCAAAGAGATGCTTTGGATGTTGAGCGGTGGGCACAACATCAAAGAGTTGGTCGAGCAGAATGTTCACATCTGGAGTGATTGGCCATACAAAAAATTTATCGATGCTCAACCTGCCGGAAGTGCTGATAAATCCTTGTCAATGAAAGAGTTCGAGCAGAGGATTTTAGCTGATGACGCTTTTGCTCAAAAATGGGGTGATTTAGGGCCAGTTTATGGTAAGCAATGGCGTCGCTGGAAAACGGATGACGGGAGAGAAATCGACCAAGTTGCCCAGGTGATAGATTTGTTGAAGAACAATCCATCGTCTCGCAGAATCTTATTTGATGGCTGGAATGTCGCCGAACTCGATCAGATGGCTCTTCCTCCATGCCATAAACATTATCAGTTTTACGTTGATCCTAACACTAACAAGCTTTCTGGTGGAATGGTGCAACGATCGTGTGATTCTTATCTTGGGCTCGCTTTTAACATCGCTAATTTGGCCTTTTTAACAACCATATTAGCTGAACAGACTGGGTATGATGTTGGTGAGATTGTCTGGTTTGGTATGGACGTCCACTTATATTTAAATCATATCGACCAAGCAAAATTGCAATTAACAAGAGAGCCACGACCTTTCCCTCGGCTAGTAATTAAGCGAAAACCAGCCTCTCTTTTTGAATACAAAATTGATGATTTTGATTTGGATGGTTACGACCCACACCCTGCGATCCCAGCACCGGTCGCTGTTTGATTTTCAGAGGTTAGAAATGTCGGGACTTGGTGAGTACAACACTCCAGCGAAGCTTCGTGCTTTGCTTCAGACGTTGTTTGAGAACAACCAACTCCCGACACACCGAGGAAAAATCGCTCGCTCCTTGATGGAAAAAACCTACGGATTTCAACACGCTTCGCTTTCCAATTTTTACCAACTCCCAAAATACCAATGGTGCAAGCAAGTTTTAGACGATTTCGAACAAGAGATTACAGAGCGCAATGGTGGCACTCTTACACAAATTCATCATCCTTATGGAACACCAGAAAAGTTCGCGCAGCTCATCAACCATCTGCAGAATAACATTGGTGAGCTACCTGCTTCCACAAGTGCAAAGAAACCAGGAAACATATCTCGACGGGCATTTGAGAAAAAGTTTAGTTTCCCTACAGGGTCTATGTCTGGACGTATACTGTCCTGGCGTTGGGCCAGTGAAATGTTGGAGCAGTTCGAAATTGAGTTATATGAGGCGGGAAATACTGGCACGGTTTGGGAAAGAAAAGTACCAGAAATTCGAAATTTTTTGGAAGCTTTAACGAAAGCCAATACTCTACCTGTCAATGGACTCGGAAAATTAAATAAAAAAGCAGTGTTGACTGTTTTTGGTTTGGGGGAGGGTTTCAGCACAAGTGTTGTAGAGAAGCGTGCTCCAAAGCTGAGATCACTTTTTGAAGAATATGATCAGATTGTTCAATCCCATGGGTACTCGCAATTTTCCGCAGATCGTAATATTGACAAGTTGAAGCGCATTCTAGCGACAACTGAGTTAGTACTGGATTCAAGTTTGCGAAAAATTAGCTTGATTTGGCTGGCGAAATTGTTAGATGTCACTGCCGGTAAGATTAGAAGTAGCCCCAGTTTAATGGCTCTGATTAACGAAAGAACCAAAATTCTGCATGAAAGTCAAAGCCGGGGCCGTACAAAAAAGTCGTTTACAGTGTATGGTGCAGAGCATATCAATGTCGGTGCGATGCCATATTCAGACAAACATGGAAGAGTTTATTCATTCATCTCACTGACAAAACTGTATAGTCTCGAATTTGCAGAAAAAGTAGCAACTTGTTTTATTGCTATAACCAATAACGATGTTGTTGGCACCGCAAAAGATAAATATCTACGTTTGTTGGACTTCTTTGAATGGCTTGCAGACTCGCGGAATTTCGACAGGTCAATCGCATCTTCATTACGTGACAACATAAAAATTAACGATACAGAGTTTGGTCGAGCATGCATGGCTTACAGGGCTTATCTTACTCACCCAAACTCCATCAATACAAATTTAAATTTGTATGTCATCACTCAGTTGGGCGAAGCCCGAATCATTCCCAAATTCAAATTTTTAACGCAAGCGAGAAAACATCAGGATAAAAGTCACCGTAAGTCGATCCTTGAAGCGTCCATTAATAAAGACGAGCAGTCTCGGTTAGAAAATATCCTGATGGATGCTGCAAAGTATAGAGGGATAGAGATCAGTAATGGAAAAGACACTAGAGACTTTTTAGAAACACTGTTGTTTGAAAAGTTACGAAATCCGAATTTATCTGATGATCTTGTTGAGTCTATGTTAGAAATAACGAATATTCGACTGTTTGAGATACGTATTCAAGCAAGCAAAACATTCACGGAATGGTCTATTTTGTACGAACGTGGGAAAGAGCTGCTTAAGTTGGCAACCGTCAACTGTGAGGAGTTCCGTTCGAAAATGGATGGTCGGGCATCTATTTCAAGCTTTCAATGGACAAAATATATTGCAGAAGTGTTCCCCAACGATGAGCCAGAGCTGCTGCTGGCAAACTTATTATCGGTAATCAGTAATTTGTACCAGGGCTGCCCTCCAACTGCCGCTACAAGCAACATGCAGATGTGGAACAAAAAGTATCAATTGGTTGGAGGGCTGGAAAACGTCGCGTCACATTTGGTACCAACCCGAAAGGCGCTCAGTGCTGCACTAATACTATATTTATGCGAAAGCGGTGCCAACGTTGCTGTAGCTACAACATTAGCGCCAGACTGCGTGCGAAACTCATCTGTTCCGCTCCATAAAAAGATTGTAGGTCGAAAAGACAGAGCAAATGGCAAGGTGATCTATGATGATTTACCTATACGTGCTGACGGTGAAGATTATGTCAGCGCTGTTCAGGCTCTAGAAGGCATTTGTGCTGCCCATCGGTCCGCTGGTAATAATGTGTTGAAGTATTATATGCAGGGAGCGATGCATCCCCTTGTCGAGTATGCTTTTCGCGCGGATTTTAAAGCGATTTGCTCTCAATCAGATTATTTAAAGCAATTTCAGCTCGTTCCGTCGATGCTGAGGCCTACAGTCTTGCTGAATATTCAATTGAAAGATCCTGCTAATCTTGGCGTCGCTCAACTAATTGCCCAACATGAGTCAGGCAGTACCACGCAAGGCTACACCAATAAACTGCCGCATAGGGTTCAGATGGAGCGAGACATTCTCGAATTCCAGAAGACATTACAGATCGCAATGATTTCCGGGGACGAAAATGCCCCAATAAAATTGGGAATTGAGCCGATTACATGGAATGAACACAGAGCGAAAATGCAAAAAACAGGGTGGGGGGTGTTTTGTAAAGATCGCGAAATCATCGACGTTAAAGGGCAATCTGTGCAGTGCACGGAAGTAGAAAATTGCGTGAAATGCAAACATGATAGAATGTTGGTTTCTGCTGATCCTGAATCCATTTCAGAGATGATGATCTGGAAAACTGCGTTAGAAAGACATGAAGAACGTATGTCTACGACCAACATGGAACGATGGACGAACGTTTGGGTTCCCTGGCAAGCATTCTTTTATGTCGTTCTAGAAGAGAAGATGACCCGGGGCGTGTTGAGTTCGATTAAAAGAAAGGCAGAAGACATTGTAAAGAACAAGATAGCCGATACACGTTTTGTCATGCCGGAGCCTTGGTGATGAATAAGATAGCGCTTGTTGATATTTTCCAGTCGGACAACACAAAAGAATTATTTCAATTTAATAAAGATAATTGGCCGTGGCTGAGCAACATTGCTATCTCTGATTGCGCAATTGAGATAACCGATACAACGGGAGAATTGATTGACTCTACCGTTGTGAACTTAGATATCGAACTGCTTAATGGTAGCCGGCTCACTGATCATAAAAACAAGGAATTCTTCAAGTTAGTGGTCGAATATGTTGAACTTTATCGCTTACATAACCCTAGCGTCAAAGCTCACGTACATGCGCATCGCATTACGTCCCTCCTGGGATTTATTTGCTGGCTCGGAAAATATAATATACGAACTCTTCACAACGTCACCAGAACTCACATTGATGCATTTGTTAACGACGCAGTCTATGGAACTGAATTCGCATTAGATATCCCTTATAGGGTGTTTTGTTCAATCAAAAAACAACTGGCAGAAGGGGATAAATCGCTATACCGGCAAGCAAATACATTTAGACGCTCTGTTATATACAATCAAGCTTCAGTGGATAAATTGCCTTGTAGTAGGCTTACCTACACACCAAAAATTGTCGACTGGTTTGAAAGCCAACTCAAAAAACATGTTCCCGAGATAGATTTAGAGAAAGTTCAATATCAGGATCTTTTGGACAATCTGGATTTAATACCAACGCCTATCACAGTGCAGGATCTTCATCGAAAATTAATACCACTCGACGAGATCTGGAACTGGAAGCATTACTTCAAAAGTAAATCCTTCCGAGCAGAACCTTTTATCGAAGGGGCATCCAAGGTTGCGACACGGTTTGGTTCAGCTACCCAGCGCACGAGAACAATTCCACCAAAAACAGCATTTGCAATAATGAGCGAAAGCGCAAAGTGGGTCATTGACTATGCTGATGAAATTTTGAGTTTGTTAAATGAAAAAGCCGATGCTCGAGCAGTTGTAGATCGTTTGTCTGCAAAAGGCCTAAAGATTGATGTTCGTGATGGCCGTAGGAAGCACTATGGGGTGGTTACGCTTGACGGTGTTGTCCGATATCTGTTTGCAGCGTGTTTTACAGTGATAGCCTCATTAACTGCGAGACGTAAAGAAGAAATTTTTGATCTTGGCTTCAAGTGTGTTGATGAAGACCGCGGGGATGGTGCTTATTGGCTGACTATTTACATCGAAAAAACAAGTCAGAGGTATGATCTTTGTCCTGTCCCTGTAATGGTTAAAAAGGCTGTTGGCGTATTGGAGAAGTTAAGTCACGAAGCGAGGCAGAGCTCGCAAAGCGACTCACTCTGGCAGTATATCTCTGATGGTGAAGTAGTTAATCTTGGAGACGGTTCCATCAGGTACAGTTTGCAAGATTTTTACTGCAAATTTGTTGATCCGGAATCAAATGAAAACTGGAGTGTGTCTTTTCATCAATTTCGCCGCATGTTTGCGCTTCTTTATTATTATCGATTTGAGGGAGCGTACATCGGTGCGCTCTCTTATCACCTGCGCCACTTCAACATTGAGATGACAAAACGGTATATCACTGATGAAAAGTTCATGAAAGAAATGAAGGAGATAGGTGAAGGTTGGACCGCAAGCTTTTTGCGACGAGTTATTGCAGGCGAGGAGAAAATTGGAGGTAAAGCTGGCGAGAAAATGAAGCGAAAAATGGCTGATTGGTTGGGGCATTTTCGCGAAAATGTGGATGTTGTTGAGCGAGAGCGCGTCGTTGAAAAGCTAATGCGCTATATGAAGAGGGTTGGATCAGAATTCACTCAACAAGTATGGGGAACCATATGTTCTTGCCCGAAAAAAACTACTCTGCGACGATATGCCAATTGTGCAGACGGTAACGGCGAACCAAATATACAGAATGGCTCTGAGGAAATTTGTGGGGGCTGTCCATACAGTGCGTACACATCTCGTTTTGCCGACGCAATCTGTCATAAGATTGAATCTAAACAAAAAGCAGTCGATTTTTGTGGTCACGGTTCTGTACTGAGTGAAGTATCAGGGGTTCAGATAGTTGTTTTACAAGACTTGCTGAGTAAAGCTGAAAGCATCACTACTTTTGAGGTGCTGAGTGGTTAATCCTCTGAGTAATCAAGTAAAAGCGAAGAATTTGAGCGAGCAAATTGATCGTCGATTATCGCTTCTGCAAGGCAAGCTAAATGGCGACCACTCAGAGCTAGTTGTTCCAAAAAGCCTAACGAAATTACGCCTTTGGGAACATCCCGATTACGGAATAGAAAAGATCGGCAGCCCAAGCTCCTTTGTGACCTCCCATCAAGAGCACGGTCGGAAAATTGCAAAAATTGCAGAGTGCTTAAGTTTAATCAACAAACTTGCGAAGCGTCCCAAAAAGCCAAGGGAACAAAAACTAACCGAAGTTATCCGGCAAAACAACCAGCTTCATGAGTCTTTGCAGAATACTGCAAACCAATTTGTTAAGTATAAAACCGAAATTGACCGACTTAATGAAGAAAAACTTCTTTTGCAAAGCAAAGTCGAAGGACTGGTGGAACAATTGAAGGAGAAAAGCGAGGAGTTACTGGCAGCTAGAGATGAGATGATATCTTTGCGAAAAGCCCTTGTTGTCGATGGTATCGCTGCACACTCGAACGTAACACAGGTCAATTTTGGTAAAGATAATAAAGAAAGATGACTCTAGATTGCCTACTTGTCTTGAACGAAATCTGAAAGATTTACTGGTTTATTGCATTTATTTAACTTTGCGCAGGTGTTTTACAAGGCCGAGCATCCTATGATTTTTTATAAAAAAACAGATGAAGATTGTCGAATCAAAGGCAAATTTAAAGAAATTGATGCAAGTGGCATCCCCGTATTTTTTGACAGTAAAGGTATTATTGAAGAGGTAAGTCACTATTTAATTTATAAATCTCTTAAAGATACCGGCGCCACTAGTTCGGTTAAAACATATGCAGATCAACTCCAGACTTTCCTAAGGTTTCTTGACGAAAATGGGAAGAGAATAACATGGAGAGATGTAACAGATAGGCATTTGGTTGAGTTCAGTAATATCAAAACAGGTGAAGGCAAAAAAGCTGCTTATGTGGCAGGAGTTTTACAAACTGTTTTTTCATTTTATGTTTGGGCTGAGCAAAATCAGTATATTCGTCAGCATGTCGCAATTCATGGGGACGAAAGGAGCTATGCAATTTCTGCAAAGCGATCAAAAAATGGATGGTCATGGCCGTATCTACCGGAAGGTCATTCTAAATCACGGCCTACGCCAACCAATGAAGATTTAGAGCGACTGCATGCAACTACTATTGAAGAGTCAGAAGCTGTTGGCGTACGTGATTCTCTTATATTCACAATATATGAACGATCTGCACGCAGAATGGAAGCACTGCAGATTAAAGTATCAGATGTGCCAGATTGGGATGAAATTGAGAGATATCAGAGAGAAAATAAAATATTCCATGTTGAGGTCTTGGGTAAGCGAAAAAGGTTTAGGGATCTCGACTTCCTTCCTGAAACGATGGAGTTGATTCGAGGTTATATAGAGACAGAACGACTTGCTGCAATAAAAGCTGCCAAAAAGAGAGACCGTTTTTATAAGGAGCCCTCAGACCTATTCGTCGGTGCGACAACGGGTAGGCCACTGAATAAGGAGTACATCTCTCGCCGCCTATCTGGATTGATGAAAAAAGCCGATGTAGATGGAACAGGACACCGAGTTAGAGCAAAGGGATTAACTGATATAGTCGCTGCATTTGACGGGTATGATGACAGAGGGCAGCCAAAATCCGCACAAGACGTGCTGATAAGAGCTGCTGAAAAGGCAGGTCATTCAAATATCGAATCGTTGAGACCTTATCTGGCACTTTCGAGAAGCGAGGGGATTGCTGCGAAATTGCACAATTTTGAATTGCTCAGGTCTCTAGAAATAAAAATACAAATGCGGAAGAAAAAACTGGCAGAAATGGATAAATCACACGTTTTGTTCGAGACTTTAAGCAAAGATGTCGATTTTGAGAATGAACTCTTTAAGTTCTTACAGGCTTACAAAGATAAAAGGTAGTACTCACTTTTCTGCAATCTTTTCCTATCAGAGTTTTTTCATTGTACATGTTGTTTCGTTTTATGTATTTTTGATCGGTACGTATTGGGCCAGCAGAAAGGAGACTCTGCAGATGCAAGTGATCAGTCGTGGTTCGGAATGGCATCGATGGGAGCCGCATATTCATGCGCCAGGTACAGTTCTCAACAATCAGTTTGGTGCTGACGACCCATGGAACTCTTACCTCACGACTCTTGAAGGTCTGACTCCTCAGATCGAGGCTATCGCCGTTACCGACTACTATGTCACGGACAGCTATGAGGCGTTTCTCAAGCATAAGGCTGCTGGCCGACTGCCCGGCGTGTCGCTGCTATTCCCTAATATTGAACTTCGCCTTGATATTGCAGCCAAGACAGGCTTTGTAAACGTCCATCTGCTGGTTAGCCCTGAAGATCCCGATCATTTATCTGAGGTGAAGCGAATCCTAAAGCGCTTGCAGTTCCAAGCTTTCAACGACCGTTTCGACTGCACGCGCGAGGAGTTGATCAAGCTCGGTAAACGAGCTGACTCTAACATTACTGATGATGGCGCGGCGCTCCGACATGGCGCTACACAGTTCAAGGTCAATTTCGATCAGCTGCGAAGGGTCATTAGCGAGAGCGAATGGGCGATGAAGAACATCCTTATTGCTGTTGCTGGCAGTACTGGTGACGGCACATCCGGTGTTCGTCAAGCCGCCGACGCTACTGTGCGTCAAGAGATCGAAAAGTTTGCTCACATCATCTTTACCAGTAGTGCGGCGCAGCGTGATTTCTGGATCGGCCAACGAGGCATCGGCATTGAAGAACTGCGCTCGCGCTATAACGGATGTAAGCCGTGTCTCCATGGTAGCGATTCCCATGAGCAGAAGACTGTTGGGCAGCCCGTTGATAATCGCTTTTCGTGGGTCAAAGGCGCGCTGGAATTCGATGCTCTCCGGCAGGCTTGTATCGATCCTGAAGGTCGAGCTTATGTAGGGGAGCAGCCGCCACGTTCAGCAATGCCCTCTCAGGTTATCTCGCATGTCAGAATCGACGATGCAGATTGGGCAACTTCACCGAGCATTCCACTCAACCCTGGCCTAGTGGCCATTATCGGAGCTCGAGGCTCGGGAAAGACTGCTCTGGCAGACATTATCGCAGCCGGTTGCGATGCAATCACCCCCTTCGGATGGAGTGCGGATGAAAATATCAGCCCATCATTTTTAGCGCGTGCACGCCGGCTTATAGGTGACGCGAAGACCACCTTGACCTGGGGGGGGGTATGACAGTTAATCGCGCACTCAACGGCAGCGACTCTAACGGTCATATGTCATTTCCCCGTGCACGATATCTTTCCCAACAGTTCGTCGAAGAGCTTTGCTCTGCTAAAGGCGTCTCAGACGGCCTGATTAATGAGATCGAGCGTGTGATCTACGAATCGCATTCACCCGATGAACGTGAATGGGCACTCGACTTTGCCGAGCTCCGCGATCAGAAGACCTCACGATTCCAGCAAGCGCGAGTGCGAGAGGCTAAGGCGATCGCTGATATCTCCGATCGTATCGCCAGCGAGTTCGAGAAAGAGAGTCTTGTCGCCCTGCTCACTAAGCAGGTTGGAGAAAAGAATAAGCTGATCTCCAACTACACCGCTGATCGCGCCAAACTAGTTGTCAGGGGTACTGAAGCCCAGTTAACCCGACATACTCAGCTCAGCGAAGCTGCCCAAAAGCTCCGAAGCTCTGTCCAGAATTATGGGAACCAGCGTCGCACGTTCGTTGCTTTGCAGGATGAAGTCCGCTCCATGCGAGCAACCGGCTCGCCGGAGTTGCTTCGTCAGGCACAGACCCGTCACGCCAATAGCGGGCTATCTGCCGCTCAATGGGACGAGTTCCTTTTGATCTACAAAGGTGATGTTGACAAGAGTCTTACTGGGTATGTGAACTGGGCAGATGCGGAGATTCAAAAGCTTCTGGGAGCCCCGCCGCCGCCCGGTGAACCCAATGTCGCGCTTATACCCGATACGGCCGATATCTCAACACTGCCGCTAGCGACAATAGTCGCCGAGATGACTCGATTGGAAGCTTTGTTCAGTGCCGACAAGCTGGTGCGTGACCAATATACAGCGCTCACCAATCGCATCGCACTGGAGAATTCGGCGCTACAAACGCTGCAGACCCGTCTTACCGATGCAGAAGGTGCCGCGGCGCGACGCTTGGTCCTGCAGAGCGAGCGCGATGATGCCTATGGCAGGGTATTTGAGGCTATTGTCAAAGAGCAGGATGCGTTGGCAGAGCTGTATGCACCCTTGATGGCGCGCCTTTCGGCTGCGTCGGGAACGCTAAAGAAACTCGGTTTCTCAGTTCGTCGGATTGCTGACTGCCAGGCTTGGGGCACCTTTGCTGAGGAAGAGCTTCTCGACCGACGCAAAACTGGCCCCTTTTACGGGCGGGGTTCGCTTATTGCCGTAGCCACAGAAGCTCTAAGTTCAGCATGGGAGACTGGTTCGGTAACCGAGATCCAGTCCGCAATGAAGGTTTTCATGGATAAGTACCTTCGGGACCTGTTGTCTCACGCGCCTTACGCTCCGACGGAGCAGGCCGAATACAGGGCTTGGTCAAAGCAGTTTGCGCACTGGCTCTTTGGTACCGACCACATTATTGTCCGGTACGAGATATCCTATGATGGTGTCGACATCCGCAAGCTCTCGCCCGGCACCCGCGGCATCGTTCTGTTGTTGCTCTATCTGGCGCTTGACGATACCGATGATCGGCCGCTGATCATTGATCAACCAGAAGAGAATCTAGATCCAAAGTCTGTCTTCGACGAGCTGGTCGGGCTTTTCATAGCAGCTAAGGCAAAGCGCCAAGTGATCATGGTTACTCACAACGCGAATCTCGTGATAAACACCGATGCTGATCAGATTATTGTTGCTGAAGCCGGACCGCATCCCTCAGGTGGATTGCCGCCTATCAAGTATGTGGCGGGCGGACTCGAAAATGCAACAATCCGCAAAGCAGTCTGTGACATACTCGAAGGTGGTGAAGCTGCTTTCCGTGAGCGAGCCAGGCGGCTCCGTGTTCGACTCGAACGCTAGATTTGAGCACTAATGGTATGTCAGTTTATGGTCGGTATGATTTCACGCCTGCAGAAAATTGCTTATGCCTCAGCAATAAGTTTGCCATGGCGGCTTAGCGCAAGAATGAAGTTTGCGTTGTGCATTCTGTGAGAGGGCAATGGCTAGTAAAAGACTGATTGTGGAGATAAATCAGGTAGACGCTTTGCAACCGATGTGCTTTCAACATTTTGTTTACTTTGAAGTGCTCGTTGCTGTGATGCTGTGAAGTAAAGGATGAAGTGATTTTTTGTTGGCCAATATATTTAACACCAGCGGGGCAAGTTCAATAAGATGCATCGCGTAGTGGTCTTTTTTTCCGTCAATTGGATGGATATGAAACTTTGCTAGTTCGCTTCTTATAATCGATTCAATCCGTTGCGCGTCACCTGTTTCAGGCCGTGAGTTCAGGGCAACAATCACGCCGAGGTCGTCGGATTTTACACGATGGTTACTTCGATCCGCGCTACCAATTTTAGCTATTCTATGCGGGCAAACATTTTTGATGTAAAAATATGGGCTTTGACGTATTTCGGAAGTGAGTGTTTCGACATATCTGACCTGTGTGATATCTCCGACCGACGGAAGCCAAGCCTGTATTTTTCGCGATTGCTTTAAATCTTGCTGGCAGAATTCATGAATGATTGTTTCTAACTCCAACTGATTTATGGCAAGTCTTTGCGATGATGAAAATTTACGGCTTAGGTGTCTGAGCAGTCGACCATGACGCACTGGAGTGTCGTGTGAGACCGGAGCCTTAATCATCAGGTCAGGATATTGGCGAAATAAATTCAATAAAAAAGGGGAGGGCCAATTTCGTCTATCGCCTACTCTGTAATCGCCATTCACGTTCCAATATTGATATAAAGTATCACGGACTGATACGCCTCGGTTCTCCATGAGGCTCTTCAGGGCAAGGGAAGGAGCATTAGGCATTGGATAAAAAAATAATTGGCCATTTTCGGTCAGTTTAACCTGACAATTGATCCCATTAACGATAGGTAGTGACAGTAGTTTGGCAACTTCACCGACTAAATCAACCTCATGTTGCTTGTATAAGCATAAATTTGATGCAGTGATAGCTACACCAGTTAACTGGTGTATTACCGCACAAACAAGTCTGCTCGAAACACAATTGAGATAAGTTTTGAACCCAATAGCCATTGAAACTTTGTGACTTAAGTATTCACATAGCTTCTGATAGCGTCGAACGGAATGCGTTATCTCAAGCCTATCGCAAACTATCTGCCATTTGGTATCGTCACCTGGTATTCGAAACCCATTCATTGCAGTACCATCGGCTCCGCGTGCACTTTACGAACGTACATCATCACCTCTGGGCATATATTAGCTGATATACACCGCTCGCTGATGAAAATAGTTGCAATATGCATGGCTTGCTTGAATTTAATGGATTGTTCGAACTGATAGAGCAATTGATGTATGCGTTTGTCAGTTCGGATATTTAGAATTATCTCTATCGAATGAAATAGATATTTAAACGACATATCTTCTGATCGGATTGGCCAGATATCTGACGTATACGGGTACAAACTAAGCGCAAGCAGGACTCCCGATATGGGGCAACTGCAGTTTGCAAAATACTGCAAGACTGCTTGCGATGCTGGCCCCGGATGGTTCAGATTAATACTACCAAAATGAGAGTTTGCCCAAATGAATATTTCTCCTTCTGTTTTGTTCATTTGCGTCTGAAACTCATTCTCGCATGCGTATTTCGGGGTCATCCGGAC
>DPJG01000033.1 GCA_003543135.1 Rheinheimera sp. | reverse complement strand
TCTATTAATTCGCACAGTTATTTAGAGATATTGCTCAATGACTAAGAATATACACAGTGTTGATGTGTTTTTTACTGTGTTTATGCTGGTGCTTTGTTGCTTGATTAATAATAATTAATATTCTTCAGGATTTTTGTCAATGTGCGGCATTTTTAGAAAGATATAATATTTGAAATTGATAATTAACTCTTAAATGTATTGGTGTCAAAATGGAAGATAAAACAGATAAGTGCGCTGACATTGACCTTTCAGAAATCGAAAGAACTGTGGATGTGTCAGAGTTTATGCAGACATATGATGTACTTGGCCAGGAAACGACAGTCTCGCCTGAGCAGAAAGCCAAAGTGCTTGCAGGATCGGTGCAGGTTGGAAGCCGAAACATTGACCTTTCAGAAATCAAAAGACCTGTGAGTGTGTCAGAGCTTATGAAGACATATAACTTAACTTAACGTGTCCCAGGAGATTGATGGGCATCCTATTAACAATACCCTCTTAGTGAGATCTCTGCGATAAAACGCGTTTCGTTTACGAAGCTAGAATGCATTGCTTTGCTTATTGTATTCTTTAGCTGCCTGCTCTTTGCTATGCTGCTCATACTCATCTCGCGCTTCTTTGTGATTTTTGGGGTGAGTAAAGCTTAAATATGTCGTCGTATCAGGCCAACCTCTTGAGACTGTAAGTATAATACCGTCAACTAGGCGCCATTCAAAACTGGCATCCCCCAAGGTTGTATTTCCCGTAGAAGTTGTTGGATTACCATATTTATTTGCTACAAAATCGCGTACATGGACTATCTGGTCTGCATCAAGATGACTTGGAAAGGTATACTGAGCTTTTGCAAATATATCTTTTGCAGTGTAAATAATTTCTAATTCACTACTACCTTTTAATGCTTTGTCAGAAAGATAGACGTCCGTCCAGTAATTCTTATTTTCACGTTTTACTCCTAGCCCCGCTTGTTTGACGGCCTCCCTCAATTGGTCACGATTAGCGCACTTAATCAAAACGCCAAAAAGTTCAGTTTTCGCTGATTTAGTACAAGTTCCAATTCTACTTAAGTGCAGCAGTTGTTTTTTAGCAGATGCATCTCCTTGGGCCGCAGCCTTCTGATACCAATCAATAGCTTTAGAATCATCTTGCTTTACACCCAGACCAAGCTCGTACATCCCACCTAACGCGTTTTGCGCACTTGCAATCCCTTGGGCAGCGGCCTTCTGATACCACTCAACAGCTTTGACATAATCCTGTTTTATACCAAGACCTGTTCTGTACCTTTGGCCTAAGTTGTATTGCGCAATCGCATCTCCTTGGGCAGCAGCCTTCTGATACCACTCAAAAGCTTTAGCACTGTCCTGCTTTACACCGCGACCATTGTCGTACATAAAACCCAAGTCGTTTTGCGCACTCGCAATGCCTTGGGTTGCTGCCTTATGAAACCACTCAACAGCTCTAGCATTATCCTGCTTTATACCGAGGCCTTTGCTGTACTGTAAACCTAAGTTGTATTGCGCAATCGCATTTCCCTGTTCAGCAGCCTTCTGATACCACTCAAAAGCTTTAGTACTGTCTTGCTTTACACCGCGACCATTGTCGTACATCCATCCAAGGGCGTTTTGCGCTCTTGCATCTCCTTGGGTAGCTGCCTTCTGAAACTCAACAATAGCACATGAAAAATTGTTGAAATTGAGGCATACCAATCCAGCATCATAATCATCAATTGCAGCGGTTGCAGCAAAACAAATAAAATAAACGAAAAGTGCCTTTAGCTTCATGCTTAAACCCTGCAGAATAAAAATAACTTAACCTTTAAAATAAAAAACGTGTGATTGCCCGGATAATGTAGACATGACAATTTTTACTATCTAATTATTCGGCTAATATTCTTTCTTTTTTGTCGCCGCTATAAATGCAAATTGCAGAATTATAATCGTTGTAAGCTATGGAGTAATTAAAGTCACAGAAGTAAACAGGATTTTTAGTCGCTATAGCGTCACCAGGCTTACATTGACCTTCTAGGTGCTCAACTAACGTATCGCCGCGTTTACCTAAACAGGCTTGACCTGTTATTGAATCTGAGCAAGCAGTTAACAAAGTCGTTGCGGCTAAAAGTAATAATGCATTTTTCATTGTGAAACATCCTTATTTGCTAAAAATGTACTTTTTGAGTTTATTGCTTTCCTGTAATCGTAACGTTATCCAATGTTTTAATTTAGAATGAAATACTGGAGATATATTTAATTTTTTGCAACCAATTTTTATCACGAATATGTTGAGTATTTTTTTTCCGGGTATGACATGCCTCAGTTATAAGAAAACGCTCTGGTTTAGGTATGTCTGACTTTTGGCACAGGCTGTGTAAAAACAGCGATTCCATCAACAACTATCGATTTGGGCTGCGTTTAAGCACCCGAATGGCGGCTATCACACTCACAAGGTGCTGATGCTAATTTTTAGCTTGCAGTATGTAGGGTTTTAAAAACAGCGTGGTTTGGCTCTTGGCGCTGATATTTGATGCGGTTAGGCCGATTGATTTTCAACTCTGCCTGACTGCAGCCATCAAACCGACAGTTCCCAGTATCGTCATCATCCGTTTCAGGTTGTAAGCAAGCACACTGAGGCTGATTTCAGTGCTCACATTTTTGAGGCGTTTAGTCAAAAAGTGCGTCGCTCCCATCCACATTTTTATCGTACCAAACGGATGCTCAACGCTCTGTTTCCTTATGACCGGGAATTGTGGTGATAACCTGGACGGCCAGTTGCCTTGGGATTGACGCTTTCAAAACCTAGGTCGAGCAAATCTAGATGCTCAACAAAGACATCAATCACTCGCACTGGATTATCTTCGCTGACAAAGTCGTCCATGAGCTCTGGAAAGAGTGTGGATTGATGCCTTGATTGACCCGCAATATGGTGAGACATATGAGAATCTCCCTAGCTGTGCTGACCATCTGATGATACTGAACTTGGCTTTGAAATTGGATCGGTAGCTAAGACCAATTGATCATAAGCACCTTGTACTTAGACCAAAAGGTGATCAAGGGTTTTTACACAGCCTGGGCACAAAGCCGCTGTTCCCACATTCGAACAAATCCAGCATCGGCAGCCGCGGAGTGAGCGGTTAAGAGTGAGCGCGGGAGGCGCGAACGGGCGAACGCAGTGGTGGCGATGGCGGATTGGCCACGAGCCATCCGTTTGATGCTGTTAGCGGTCTACAGGCTCAGTCAACATCGAATAGCCGCGATTGGCATAGAGCTGCTCTTGTCCATCATATGGTGTCTGCGACTACAACTCAGGTCCATTTCAACGACGCGTAAGCTGCTCCCGAAGTTGGAGATTCAATGCTGAGGAGCAGTTTCGGATGCAAACAAACAGTCCTAAGACTGTCCAAAAATTGCGTTGTCCTAGAAGTTGCCAAGTGCATGATATGCGCATATTATGCATGTGGCACGCTCTTAAGGAGATCTATATGAACATCACATTAGGCAGTGAGTTTGAAAAACGCATTCACGAAAAAGTCGCGTCAGGTATGTATACCTCAGCCAGCGAGGTTATTCGCGACGGACTGCGCTTATTGTTTGAAAAAGACATGTTAAAGCAGCAACAGTTGGATGTTTTGCGACAAGAAGTTGCGAGAGGCTTTGAACAGCTATCTGCGGGTGAACTTTCACCAAAAAGTGCGCTGGATATTTTTGACGAAGTGAACCGGAGCATGAATGGCTAGTTACCGTCTTTCTCGGCTGGCCGAGGCAGACCTTCGGGAAATTTCCGCGGCGACCATTACCAATTGGGGCAGCATTCAGGCCAGAGCGTATTTAGAAAGCTTGGACAAAACAATGCTGGCGCTAGCTGATAACCCCAACTTAGGCCGAGAGCGAGCAGAAATTTATGGCGGTGCACGCAGCTTTCCATGCGGTAAACATATCATTTTCTACCGTACCGCTGCAAAAGACATCATTGAAATAGCGCGTGTGTTGCATCAGCGTATGGATGTTCTGGGTCAGTTCAACGACGAATTCTGACGATTAAAAATTTTTTGATAAATCATCGCATTTAAAGTGTTTGATAAAATCCGAATGGCAACGCCGTCGGAATAGGATACCAAGTTCTTAAATTGTACTAGCTCAGACTTGATCTGACAGTTACCAGTTTTGTGCTGGTGTCTGTCAGCATAACAATAAAAAGCTCTATCAATGTCTGAAAGCTAAGGAAAACCTCTTTCCTTACAGTTATTTAAAAGCTCTTTGTACAGCCTGTCTGCATTTTTCTTATATTTTTCAGACGCTTCTTTGGTTGCTGAATATTCATTCTCTGACTTGTCCGAGATATTCGTTATCCCTGAAAGACGTGCGATTTCGTCCTCAACTTTGACTTTTTCATAGTGCTTTTCCAGCATACTGACGCTGGTTCCACATTGCTTCGTTAAAGAGAATGTCTCTATGCCATCAATCAGATGCCACGTGATAAATGAATGTCTCAATGAGTACAGAGTCTTAACGCTTTCACCTTCGCGTCTGATGTTGAGGCGCTTTAATACGTTGGTGAAATACCTACTGATGTTTTCCTTCGACGGCCTCGTTCCGTCTTTAAACCGGAATAGGTAATCGTCCTTAGTCCGCTCTGGAAAGTTTTTGGCCATTTGGTTGATAGACGCGATGAAGCTGGTTCTGACGATAATCGGTCTTGGGCCCGTTTTACCCTTTTTAATGATTACTCTGAGTGCTGGTATGCCATTCTCCAGTGTTATCTGAATGTCCCCCCATTTTACGTTGTAGTATTCCTCTCCAGCTCGGACACCACTGCATAAGATGAATTCCATGATGTCGAACAGTATCGCTGCTGTTTCTCTCTCATTGGGGTTTGGTGATGTCTTCTTGGTCGCAATCAAATGGTCTTGGATGCGGTCAATTTCTTCAAGAGTAAATGCATCTCGTGGACTGGCCTTACTACCATTATTTTCAAGGTTTCGAAGATCAATTCTTATGGGTATGTCTTTACCTATTGCTCTGGTAAAAACCTTTCTTAATGCAATATTGTGCTTGTTTAGCGAAGACTTTGATAATGCACCGTAAGTCGCTTCACGCCATCTGTAATAATCCTGAATATTTTTGTTCGTTATTGATTCAATCTCTAAGTCTTTAAAAAAATGTTCAGTGAATTTTGTGATTAGACTGGCATAGTGCTTTTCTGATTTATTATTTGATGGGGCAGACTCAATCTCTTGGATCACTTCATCAGCAAGCTTTCTAAAGGAATGTCCCTTTCCTTTAGCCATACTCGAACCATTCAAAGTTAGCTCGGTATGCAGCTTTACAGCCAGTACGGTCGCTTCTTTTTCAGACTCGGTTTTAAGCGATTTGGTGATCCATTTGCCACTTTGTAGCCGAACTCTGGCGCGCCAGTAATTTGAATCGCTGTGTAGCGAAACATTCAAGCCATCAACACCGAGATCTAATGCTTTGACTACGCGCCCCATACTATTCCTATATGTATTGCCTGCTGCGGTAGTTTTTCATCCAAATTTCCATTTCTGTCAATAACTTTGTTGTGTAGGTCACATGGCTAAGTTCTGCCGTCACCTTTAAATCTTCACCCAAATCAACGCCAGAAAGTTTAGACCTAAACATTTTCGGCACCACATGGCTGTAATGCTGTTCAATCATTTGGATACCAGTCCCGCATTGGCGTGCAATAACGTCAATTGTGACGTTTTGAGCCATTAGCTCCCAAGTGATGTAGCTATGCCTGAGTGAATAGAGGGTGCGTTGGCCTTGTTTTGACTCTTTCAATCCTATCTCATTTAGGGCCCTGTCAAAATGTCTTGGAAGTTCTTTCACTGGTTTACCGCAGGGTAAGACAAAGATTTTGTCGTCCGCTCGTCGATGAGGAAATCGACTGGTCAGTCTGCTAATGACGTTAATGACTGCCTCCTTGCAAACGATCTCTCTGGTTCCTGTGTATTTGGTGGTTTTACCTTTTCGCACAGCAACGAAGAACAGCAATTTTGAGTGGTTTAGTTCCGGCTGTAGGTCAGACCAAGTTAACTGGTCAATCTCAGTCCCTGGCCGCATTCCTGTGCATATCGCAAAGTCCATATAGTCGAGTAGTAACTCTCTGATTTGCCGAGTAACTTCTTTCCTGCTGTTGTGCATCAATTGTTCAATTTGTTTTCGTACCGTCAGGTACTC
The DNA here is from genome assembly GCA_003543135.1 of Rheinheimera sp. Classification (GTDB taxonomy): domain Bacteria; phylum Pseudomonadota; class Gammaproteobacteria; order Enterobacterales; family Alteromonadaceae; genus Pararheinheimera. Next base: position 268,592 of record DPJG01000033.1, on the reverse strand, counting down.
TTGGGGACTCAGCGCCGCTCTGCGTTGGCCGCTAACACCCTTGTTCTCCAGTGTCGGCACCTGACTTGGTAACAGCCATTTTTTCTTTACCGCATAGTCAAAAATCTGCATAAAAGCCGCGTTGTGATTCAGGATCGTCGATTTGGCGGGGACGCGGCCGAGCTTTTCGATTCGCCATTGGTTAAATTTTGCCAATAGTTCGTCATCAATATGGGTGATAGCGACGTTTTCGAAAAAGGGGATATGGTATTTGCATAAGGCGTTGATGTAATCGGCGTAGATGACTTTGCCTTGCCCCAGAGCAAGGGCTGTTTGCATATTGCTGATGACCTTTCTGGCCACAAGCCCAAACCGCTTGTTATTTACCAGCATCAGGTTAGAATTAACCCTGATCTCATATTCAATCAGCAGTCTGAAAGCGCGTTCTGTGGCTTCCTGTTCACAACTTGTTTTGGTTGTACGTGAGATGTAAGTTTGGTTGACCTTCATTCGTGCTATCCAATTTGCTGAATTGCTTTGCACGAAGATTGAGAGGGTTGGTGAGAGCTTTTTTCGGTGAATTACTGTGGCCATAACGACTGCTAGACACAGACTTTTGTGTAAAGTCCGTGTAAAGTCTGCTCCTTTGATCTATAACTTGTTGTTTATCAAGGTATAAATCGTAAGCGCAATCGATTCAAAATCCGCCGCTGGAAACAGCGTGTCGGTTCGAGTCCGACCCCAGGCACCATATGACTTTTTTCAATCGTAAAAAATCTCCCTAATCTGCATATCTCTCACATTTTCAATCATTTAGCCTTTGTTTTACGTGACTTAATTTGATGTATTAACAGCTATTTTTGGTTGTTTTTTGGTCAAAAAATGGCATATTTTCAGACCCTCTGATAGGCTTTCCGGTCCATATCCTGTCCGCCATGTGTAATTTATGTGTAGTCCAAAACTGGTGTGAACCAGCCAACTAGCAGTATCACCAAACTTATTTTGATCAGTCTGAACGGAGTTTTTCCGGTACCGGACCTAGACCATCTGCGCGGCAATTTGGTTATCGGGGATATTTCGCCCCCAAAATATCGATTTTTTATCGAACAGTCTTATAGCGCACCGGAAGGTCCGGTTGCCCAGATGATAAGGCTATTTTTATGAAAAGTATTTTGGTAGCAAATAGCAAAGGTGGATGTGGCACGACCTTCATTTCTTACCTTATGGCTAATTACCTAAAGCTTCATTACATCAGTAACACAGAACCAAAGATGGATTTTAGAAGTTTGGATGTGTTCTCAAGTTCGCTAGAGGCTGTTGATCTTTGCACATATTTTGCTCAGCAATGCATCGGCAGCCACATAATCACAAATGCCAACGCTACACTGCTGGCGTAGTTTCTGGCCAGTTTGTCGTACCGTGTAGCGATACCTCTGTATCTCTTTATCCTTAAAAAAGCGTTCTCAACTAAGTGCCGATACTTATAAAGGCACCAATCCATGTGACCATTGCGTCTTGCAGCAAAGTCGCCACAGGTAATCCGCAGATACTGCTGAAACGTTCACCTAGCTTCACAAAACGAAACTCTTGGGTTCTGGTCATCAGGAACTGGTAAAACACACCTGGCGTAAATTTCGCGAGCGTGTCGAGAGTGTAAAGACTGTCGAGTGTATCGCGCATAATTACCCTTCCTGAAAAGTTACGAGCTTCGATGCAAAAGCTGCTGGTTTTTGGTCGCGGCAAGGTCGTTTGCAACTGACCCAACCTGAAATATCGGCCTGTATTAAATTGATTACGCGTCCGTCAGCAAAGCGATCAGCCTGTTCGCGGTTTATTTATTACTGTCCTTTTGTACCGGCTAGCGGACAGCCTGGAGCAGTGCTCTTTAGCATCTGCTAATTTTCATCCTGCCGCCTGTTGCCACATAAAATCTCAGCAGGCATAGTGCTAAAAACAAAGTGGCCAGACCAACCTGTAATGCAGAAGCCTTACCTGCCTTTTTTCCTGATGAGTATTTAAATGCATTTATTTTTTCTGCTGTTGTTGCTGTTTTATACAGTGCCGGGTTTTGGCTCGGAACATATGAGTGATCATGAAAGTTTTTGTGCCAATGATAAAAGCATCAGCTGTGATTTGTATCTGCAGCAACAGCTGGCAGGAACTCAACCTTATTCAGCACAGTGGTACAAAATCACCGCCTATCAACTTGATTATTTTTACGACCACCACGAATTTGATGAGCTGCAACGTAATATCGAATTGTTGTTAGCCGAAAAGCGGTTGCCGCAAAGCTTTGCAGTGCAACTTTATTTTTATTACGCCAAAATCTTAAACCGACTAAAAAAACGCGATGAAGCACAGGTATATGCCAACAAAGCGATGGTTGAACTGGATCAGATTTATCAGATGTTTGGCGAACCTTTCCGGTTATTGGAGTTGGCCAATCTGCAGCATCAATTTGGCGCCTCAGATAAAGCCGCCGAAATTTTAACTTATACCGAACAGCGTTTTGCCAAAAGCAAAGATCCGTTATTCCGCTTTGAACTAAACGCCACTAAAGCTTTATTAAGCCACGCCGCCGGCAATCTGCAGCAAGCGGCGACAGAGCGTCAACTGTCACTGACCGCCGCACTCGCGCTTGGCCATAACGGCAAATTAATAGTGGCCTACGGTAATCTGGCCCGCACTTTCCAGTTGCTGGGCCAGCTGGAACAGGCACGAGATTTATATCTGGCTTCTTTGCCCTATCTGCAGGCGGAAAATAACCTGATTATGGCGGCTATTTATCAGCTGCGACTGGCTGAAATTTATTGGCAACTCAAGGACAGCACCAATGCCCGGCTTTATCTGGCCAAAGTAAATCGCCTGAAGTTGTCAGATAGCCATCTTCAGCTTTATCAGCAACTAAGCCGTGAGCTGCAACTGAGTAAAACCCCGGCATCAACCTGACAAGCTGACGGGCACAACCAGATAGCCAGCGATTGAACCAGCTTGCCCTGCAGCCTGCCGGCAGCGACAATACATTTTTTTGCCCTATAGGTTCTGTATGGATTTTGATGATGCACAAGAATGGGCATGGTGTGACAGCCAGCTGGCCGCAGTAGAAGCTTATGTAAAAGCACAACAATTACCCCATGGGGTGATTTGTGACAGCCCAGAGTGGTTTACCGCACCTTATGTGGCGCTTTGGGCGGTAGAAGATGTGGCAGACCCGGGTTATGTTGGTTTTTGGATACTGTGTGGCGATAGCAGTGGCAGCCAGCAACAGCCGGTGCCTTTTGACCATTTACCAGCTGCAGACATCACAGAGCCCAGAGAGGCAATGGCCGCTTTTGCGAAAAAGTGGGCACAACTTGCCGCCGCAGCGGCGAAAGGACAAGCCTGGCCAGGCAGCCCGGCGCTTGACGGCGATCTGACACAACAAGCCAGACAACTGGCTCGTCAGGCACAGTTGTTACAGCTTTGGGCCAGCGACAATGAACTCTGGGATTTGGATTAATAATGTCAACCCAAACTGAATGCTCGCGGACAACCAGCTTGTCGTCTGAACAACTAAAAGCTAGCCGCAAAAAGGCCGCGACTGGCTGCAAAAATTAACGCTGAAAGGTGTTGTAACTGGTGATCAAATTGCGATAGTCCGGAATATGGTTGGAAAACAAAGTCCCCAAACCTTCCACATCATTGCGCCAGTCGCGGTGCAGCTCACAGGCAGTGCCAAACCAGGTCATCAGCTGTGCGCCAGCTGCTGCCATGCGCTGCCAGGCCGCATCGCGGGTCATCGCATTAAAAGTGCCGGAAGCGTCTGTAACAATAAACACCTCATAACCGGCTTCCAGTGCCGATAAAGCCGGAAATGCCACACAAACCTCAGTCACCACACCGGCAATAATCAGCTGCTTTTTGCCCGTTGCTTTAACAGCACGGACAAAATCTTCATTGTCCCAGGCATTGATCTGACCCGGGCGGGCGATATAAGGGGCTTCAGGGAACATTTGTTTTAATTCAGGTACCAGCGGGCCATTGGGGCCCTGTTCAAAACTGGTGGTTAGAATGGTTGGCAGGGCAAAATATTTTGCCAAATCAGCCAGCGCCAACACGTTATTTTTGAACTTGTCAGGTTCAATATCGCGCACCAGAGACAATAAACCGGCCTGGTGGTCCACCAGCAGTACTGCCGCATTGTTTTTATCCAAACGCTTATAACTGTTGCTCATCTTTAATCTCCTTGCTGTTCAGACAGGCCAGGCCCGCCTTGTTCTGCCCTGTGCTTTAAAGCACAGAACAAGTGTAGTGCCAATAGCTCATAGGAGCTGCGCTGCAGCGCAGCACTAAGGCCTCAAAAGGCAAAACAATGCTAGTCAGTGGCACAATGTTTCGGTAGATGGTTAAATTGGCACTCATCGTTTTAAATTTGGAACAATCAAGATGCCAGATCTGAATGACCTGTATTTATTTGCCAAAGTAGCGCAAGCCGGTGGTTTTGCCGCCGCCAGCCGGCAGTTACAACTGCCTAAATCCACTTTGAGCCGCCGTATTGCCAGGCTGGAACAACAATTAGCAGTGCGGCTTATTCAGCGTTCGACCCGGCATTTTGTGTTAACCGAACTTGGACAGATTTATCTGGCGCACTGCAAAGCCATGCTGGTGGAGGCTGAAGCGGCGCAGCAGGCCATTGACCGTTTGACCCATGAGCCCAAAGGCATTATCCGGCTCAGCTGCCCTGTTGGTTTATTGCATTTTCATCTGGCGCAGATGCTGGCTGATTTTATGTTGTTGTATCCGGGCGTGCAGATCCACCTTGAGGCCACCAATCGCAGAGTGGATGTATTGGCCGAAGGTTTTGATTTAGCAGTCCGGGTACGGCCAACGCCGCTGGAAGATTCAGATTTAGTACTTCGGATTTTATCTGACCGCGGCCAGTGTCTGGTGGCAAGCCCCTCTTTAGTGCAACAGCAAGGCGTGCCACAACAGCCTGAACAACTGGCCAGCTGGCCGGCGCTGAGCCGCACCAGAGTAAATGAACCCCAGCAATGGTGCCTGCATCATGCCGATGGCCAGATAAAAAAAGTCGATTACCAGCCGAGGCTGATCACCACAGATATGGCTACTTTATTGTCAGCGGCACTGGCCGGTGTGGGTGTGGTGCAATTACCACAACTGATGGTTGGCCCTTATCTGGCGTCAGGTCAGTTGAGCCAGCTACTGCCTGACTGGACGCCAAGGCGGGAAATGATTCATCTGGTGTTTCCAAGCCGGCGTGGTTTATTGCCTTCGGTGCGCAGCCTGATTGATTATCTGGTACAGCGTTACGAAAAAATGCATGAAGACTAATCAACAAGGGCATTAAACCAGACTAAAATTAACGATTATTTACAACAACTTAGCTCTAGTCATTATCCATCATAAGTTATTTTTGCCCTAGACTGAGTGCAAAGTGCTGCCATGGTCCGCCCGTAATGAAAACACCTGCTGACTGGCAAAAAAACCGTTCATCACCCATAGTAAAAATCCCGCTTGCGGGGCCAACTGATTTTTTCATTGATCCAGCAGGAGCAACAGGATGAACAATAAACAACGGATGGTGTTTATCAACTTACCGGTCAGCCACCTTCAAACTGCCATAGCCTATTATCAGGCACTGGGGTTTGACAACAATCCGCAATATACCGACGACACTGCGGCTTGTATGGTGTGGAGCGAAAGTATTTATGTGATGTTATTAACCCACGACAAATGGCGCAGTTTTACCAGCAGACCTATACCGGCGCAAAACAGTAGTGAAGTGATGCTGGCGCTGTCTTGTCAAAGCCGCGCTGAAGTAGACACCATGCTGACCAGGGTACAAAAAGCAGGTGGCGTGATTGATGTCAATCCGCTTCAGGATCATGGTTTTATGTATAGCCGTAGCCTGAGCGACCCGGATGGTCATGTCTGGGAGTTGTTCTGGATGGATACCATAGCCGCACAGGGCTAAATAAAAAAGCAGGCAGCAGCTGCGGTGTGCCTGCTTTTGCTCTGGCCAGCAATTGATAATGCCAGCTTAAACCAAATGTGCATCTAAACTGTCACGCCAGATATTGGCTTCCAGCTGCCGCCTTTTTACCAAACCCGAAGTGACAGGCCAGTATCTTTTCATTTCCAGCAACTCATCAGCCACCGGCAGTAACATCTGCTTCAGCTCTGCACCGGTTTTGCCTTGTTGTCTGGCCTGTTCGGCTTGGTCGAGGATCCGGCGGATATTGGCCATTTCTTCTCTGTTATGACCACTGAGTGCCGGCCCCCTGTTATACACCAGACTCACCAGCACCGAAGCACAAAGGCCGGGCAAAGCGGCCAGCGAAGGGTAGGCTATCAGTGTTTTTTTATAAAAACCAGGTAAGGTTTTACGGACAAATACCTGCCAGGCCGCATAAAAAGGCACTTCAATGCCCAGGGCTTTTAGCGCCTCTGCCCTTGCTGCACTGCCCTGTTTGCCAATGTCTTTCTCCAGCTCCTGCAATGTTGCTTTGGGCAAATAATCACTCCAGTCACTGTAAAACTCATCTGCAGTGTGAAAACGCAAATCGTACCCCACGCCAATAGTGATGCCACTCTTTCCCCCCGGATAATGCGGGAACCGGGTCACTCTCTGGTAATAAGCCAGACCACCGGTTTCTTCCAGCGCAATAAAAGCCACACCATTGGTGTCGAGCGGGGCAAAAGGTTTGGGTTGCTGCTGCAAAAAGTCCCATAAAGCGGCATCGGCAATGCCGGTGACTTTTTGTCTGGCCACTTCCTGGGCATAACGGATAGCAGCTGTGGTGCCGGGGCCATAATCTCCATCCACTCTGAGCATGGCGCCCACTTTATTTAGCAATGTCTGTAACGCACTGACATCTTTGCCTTTACTGCCCTGTGTTAATTTAGGGTAGGTCATTTGCGATCCTCCATAACGATCAATGGAAACACCACAAGGACAAGACTGGAGCCACAAATTTAAACCGCTGGGGCCAACAACTTGCCCCCGGCTGCCGGCCAGGATTTTCGCTAGAATGCAGGTGTGCCCGCACTGCGCACTTTTGACGTAGCGGACAACCTCAACCTTAGTTGCTTTTTACGGTTTGTCCAAAAGCGCCCGGATCCAGACTAAACCAAGGCCAAACAAGGTAAAACGGTATCACAGCCCTAATCTGTCCCCTATGACTGCAAAAGCATAAAAGTTACAGCTTTTGTTTAAAAATCAGTGCTATAACTCTGAAGGTTGCGCCATAATCATTCGGCGCAGCCGTTGGGTTACCCGCTCATATTTGCAGAACCAGCATTGAGCAGATCCCTGACAGAATGGCAGCAACACAATTACAGCAGCACCAACACAGGATAAAACAGTGCCCTACAACAACAGGCCTCTTACAGATATTGCCTTGCGCATCTTTTGTGGTGTTAGAACACAGCTCTGGCTGCTGCTGTTCTGTTGTTACAGCTGTCTGCCGGGTGTTGCGGCAGCCAAAGGTACTTTGCCCAGAGTGCTGGTGCTCAGTTACAGCAATCACCCGACAGTACAAAAATATTATTTACCCATAGTGCAGCAGGCTTATCAGAATCTTGGTATTGAAATACAGCTGGTTGAGGCCGCGCCCGAACGTTTTATTCAGTTATATCAGCAAGGCAAAATTGATGGCGACATTGCCCGTATTGACGCGCTCAGCCAGCTGTTGCCACAGCTGGTGCTGGTGCGCCAACTCGATCGGATGCAGGTCAGTTATCATTGCAGTGCTGCGGTACCTTGCAGTGCCGCCGATATTAACGATCCGAATCTGCTGATATTTACCCCTGTGGTTAAAACTGCACGGCAACTGATTAAACTGCAGGTGCTGGCCAAAACCTACGAAGTGAACAGCTGGCAACAGTTGCTGGATTTATATCAGCAAAAAAAGGTTGATCGTTTTTTAATGGTGGATGGCGCTCGTTTTCACACCACTTTGCAGGCAAGCCCACAACGTTTTGAAATCGCCCACAGGCCACTGCCGTTTTATCATGTGCTGCACCATCAGCACCGTCAGCTGGCACCGCTGGTCGCGGAACAAATCGAAAAAGTGCTGGCTACTTACCCGCCTTTGCCAAAGTCAGATGGCAGCACAACCTTGAGACCAGGCCACAATCAGCATTAACCTGACATGCTTTATTGATAAAGAACAATGTTCCGATAATTACTGCAACATAGACTATTCCCTATTTTTCTTATGGGTATTAATATGGCGCAGCGGTTTTGCTCACAAATACCTGATAGGACCTGCGAATGATGCGGTTGTTTTATTTGAGTTTTATTGTATTAACCATGTTGTCTGGCCCTGTCCTGGCCAACGGTACCGGCAATGGAAAATTTCAGATAGCGGCCGCAGAGCTTAGTGGTTTATTTGACACACCGGCCAGCACAGAACAACACCAGTCACAGAGTGGTGTGTATTATCAGCTGCTTTCGCAGATTTTGCAGGAAACCGGCCTTGCCAGCCGTTATCAGCTGGTGGTGCTGCCGATGAAAAGAGCCAAAGCCGATTTTGCCCGTGGGCTCTTTGCCTGTTATGCACCTGGTCTGGATACCTTTGATACGTCTGAGCGCGATCTGCTGAACCCACAGTTATTGAGCAGCAGCCCATTTAATTATGCCATGGTCAAAGTCATCAGCCTGCCAGGCACACCACTGGTCAAAAGCGCTGCCGATGTCACAGGCAAAGATCAGATCAGCATAGTGCGTGGGGTTCCGATCAGCCCACAGATGCAGCGCATGCTGGATAACGCTCAGCATTTTTATACTGTTGGCAGTGAACGGGAAAACCTGCAGATGCTGATGTCAGGGCGGGTGAAATACAGTCTGGTGTTTTATCCGGACGTGCTTGCCGCTTACCGTGAACTTGGCCTGGCAGAACAATTTCCTTATGAGCGTACCTATACACCCTCCACTATCCGCGACAATCTGATTTGCCATGCAGAACACAAAAACGCTTTTGTAAAAATAGAAGCTGCTATTTTGCGTTATCAACAACAGGGCAAACTAAAAACTGTTCTGCGGGAATACTATTTACCGCCTGAATTATTGCCCTGATCCCTGTCCATTTTGCCATATCAAGTGTACTGACCAGTCGGAACATAATGACGGTCTGTGTCTGCAGCCATGATTTAGCTCCTTGAAACAGATACTATTTAGCTGAATAACCACAAAACGCCACCTTCAGTTTTTGAAAAAATAGCAAAACCTACTTTTTTGGGGTAGCCAAAAAATCAGCCGCACTGTGGCGCTCCGGCAGCTGCTCGTGCGGCTCTCCCCAGTTGCGGTTCACTTTAACACCGCGTTGTACCGCAGGGCGGGCATCAATGGTTTTCGCCCAGCGCTGCAGATTGGGATAACTTTGCACCTCAAGAAATTCAGCGGCGTTATATAAACGGCCTAATACCAGGGCACCATACCAGGGCCAGATGGCGATATCGGCAATGCTGTATGCTTGCCCGGCCACATAAGGCTGCACCGCCAGCTGGCGCTCTAATACATCCAGCTGCCTTTTGCTTTCCATCGCATAACGGTTAATGGCATATTCGAATTTTTGCGGGGCATAAGCGTAAAAATGGCCAAAACCACCGCCTAAAAAAGGCGCACTGCCCATTTGCCAGAACAACCAGTTCAGCACTTCGGTGCGCTCTGCCAGAGTGGTTGGTAAAAAAGCGCCAAACTTTTCTGCCAGATACAACAAAATATTGCCGGACTCGAATACCCGAAGCTCAGGCTGTACCGACCTATCCACTAAAGCCGGAATTTTGCTGTTGGGATTAATGGCAACAAAACCCGAGCCAAACTGATCTCCGTCGCGGATACTGACCAGCCAGGCATCATAGTCAGCGCCGGAAAAACCGGCTTCCAGCAGCTCTTCGAGCATAATGGTCACTTTGACACCATTGGGAGTGGCCAGCGAATAAAGCTGCAGCGGGTGCTGGCCTGTGGGCAGCGTTTTTTCATGGGTGGCGCCGGCAACAGGCCTGTTGATACTGGCAAAAGCACCGCCGTTTTGTTGCTCCCAGACCCAGACTTTGGGTGGAATATATTCATCTTGTTGTTGCATCACCTATCCTCGTTGTTGCGCGCTTTGCTGCACTATTTACTGCACCCGTTGCTGCACTTTTTACAGCACTTGTGCTGCACTTTATCCGCTGTTTAGCACAGCTGCTGTTATTTGGCCTGTAATAACTTCACCACTGCGGCGCCTACTTCGGCGGCCGATTGTGGGTTTTGCCCTGTCACCAGCCGTTCATCTGTCACCACTTTCACCTGCCAGTCGGCGGCTTTTTCATAACGGCCACCTCTTTGACGCAGTTGATCTTCCAGCGAAAATGGCACCACTTTTGTCAGTTTTACGGCATCTTCTTCAGTGTTACTAAAACCGGTCAGCCTTTTGCCGTCAATTAAATATTGGCCATTGTTCAGCCGGATATTTAACAAAGCCGCAGGACCGTGACACACAGCAGCCACCACACCATTTTGCTGGTAAATGGCAGCAGCCAGCTGCTGCAGCGCTGTATCAGACGGGAAATCCCACATGGTGCCGTGACCGCCGGCAAAGAGCACAGCTTTGTAAGCTGTTGGCGTTAACTCACTGAGTTTTTTACTGTTGTTCAGTTTATCGGCGTGTTGTTTATCTGCCAGAAACCAGTCATTGACCGCATCTTTTTCCGCCACACTCCGTGCATCCAGCGGTGCTTGACCACCCTGAATACTGGCAATATCCACCTCAAAACCGGCTTGCAGCAGTTTTTGGTATGGATGGGTGACTTCGCCCAACCAATAACCGGTTTTTTCCCCACTGTTGCCAAGCTGTTGGTGGCTGGTGACCACGATCAGCACTTTATCTGCCGCCAGCGCCAGCTGACTGCCAAGGCTGAGCACTGCAGCCAGCATTAATTTTTTTACCATTAAAAAGTTGTTCATCTGTCACTCCGGCGCCGGCGCTGCCGGCATTGTGGTTCAGGTTATTTACCGCAGCGGGGTTTTGGCCCCTTCAGGCTGCGACTGGTGCAAAGTGTAGACAGCAGCTAACATCACGGGAAATGAATAGATTAAATCTGTGTAATTCAAATTATGAATATTCAACACAAAGATCTGAACCTGCTGCTGTTATTTAAGGTGTTATTTGAAGAGCTGAATGTCACAGCTGCAGCCGAGCGTATGGCACTGAGCCAGCCGGCGCTCAGCCATAAATTAAATAAACTGCGCCACGAATTTGCGGATCCCTTGTTTGTACGTTCGGCCCGCGGCCTGACTGCCACTCCTAAAGCTATCCGACTGGCACCGCAGGTGCTGGCCCTGGCCAGTCAGCTGGAAGCTTTTTATCAGGACAGCCAGAGCCTGGACTTTTTGCAGCAGCAACGCCGCTTTTATCTGTATAGCACTGACTATATTGAAAGCCTGTTATTACCGCCTTTATTACAGCTGTTGCTGGAAAAAGCGCCCGCTGTGCAGCTGGTGACCCGCAATACCATGGGGTTATTACCCAGGCAGGAGCTGGAGCGTGGTGAATGTGATTTGGCCATTGCCGGTTTTTATACCGATTTGCCTCAAACTTTGTATCAGCAGCAGCTGTATCAGGAAGATTTTGTTGTGTTGTTGCGCCGCCAGCATCCACTTGCCGGCGCGCCGCTGACGTTACAGTCTTATTGTCAGGCGCAGCATATAGTCACCACCCTGACTGGTGATTTAGACGGTATTGTGGACAAAGAGCTGGCTAAATTCGGGCAAAAACGCCATGTGTGCGCCGGCATTTCCAGTTTTATGGCACCGCCTGCGCTGGTGCTGCACAACGATGTGTTATTAACCTGCTTACGCTCTGTGGCTGAAACCGCAGTGGCACAGCATGACAGCTTACAGCTGCTGCCTTGCCCTTTAACGCTAAAACCGGTGCAGATCAGCCAAATTTGGCACTCCCGCTGTCAGGACGATTTGTTGCATCAGTGGCTGCGCCGGCAAATCGCCACTTTATGCGCCAACAGATTCAACAGAGCCACAACCGCAGCAACTAGCTGAACTATAACAAACAGCTGCTTTATTGAGTCTGGATTTGTCGTCTAAGCCCCCCCCCAGAGAAGGAAGTAGTTCTGCAAGACAACAAAAGAACAGTCGAACAACCTCAGGGGCAGAGCTATACCGCCTAGGCCATTTTACTCAATGTGGCGCGGAATCTGGCCAGTGATAACCAGAACAGGGTGGCCGCTATCAGGCTTAATGCCAAAAGCTGCGGCCATACCACGGCAAAACCGGCACCACGATATAAAATGGCCTGTGACGCCTGCACAAAATGGGTATTGGGTGCGGCCAGCATCAGATATTGCACCAGCTGCGGCATACTTTCTCTGGGGGTCATCCCGCCCGACAACAACTGCAGTGGCAATAACACGAGGATCATCATCAAACCAAACTGCGGCATAGAGCGGGCAATAGTCGCCATAAAAATGCCCATCGAGGTGGTGGCAGCCAGCTGCAAAGCGGCACAAGCTAAAAACAACAACACTGAACCTTCAATCGGCACCTGCAGCACACCCTGAATGACAAAATGCAGCGACAAAGCGGTGGCAATCAGCACCACAGCACCCATCGACAAAATTTTTGCCAGCATAATTTCCGCCGGTGTGACCGGCATCACCAGTAAATGTTCAATGGTGCCATGCTCACGCTCGCGGATCAGCGCAGCGCCTGTCAGCACTATTGAGATCATCGTCACCATATTTATCAGTTCCATCACTGCGCCAAACCAGGCACTTTTCAGGTTTGGATTAAATCTGGCCCTGAGCACCAGCTCAACCGGAAGCGTTGTGTTGCTGCGGTGTTTGTGCTGATATTCACTGATTTGTGCTGTCACTATCTGCTCTATATAACCGGCACCGCTAAAAGCCTGGCTGATACGGGTGGCGTCCACACTTAACTGCAGTGCAGGCGAACGCCCGGCCAGCACATCCTGCTGAAATTCAGGCGGAATATTCAGCACAAAACTATAACGGCCGGCATCCAGCGCAGCATCGGCTTCATCCAGTGCCAACAAAGCCGGTTTGACAAAATAAGGAGGGTAAAACGCACTCTGGATGCGCAGTGACAAAGGCGACTGATCTTCATCCACTATGGCAATAGCGGCTTTATGTAAGGTTTCGGGTAAAGACGAACCGGCCAGATAAATGCTGAGCGAAAAACTCACGCCAATCAGCAACAACATCACAGGCTCCCGCCACAGGCTCCATAACTCTTTTTGTAATAAAAACCAGATGTTTAAAAGCTTTTGCCGCCAGCCTTGTTGTGTTGTTGCCTGCTGTTGTTTCATCTTAGCGCTCCTGCTTTTTTAACAGCAACAGCGCCGATAGCAGCACCACAGGCACTGCAGCGGTAATCGCCAATAACGAAGGGTAAATATCGGCCAGCTGCAGCCCCTTGCTAAAAACCCCGCGGCTGATGGTCAGCATATGGCTGGCCGGATGCAGCTCACCAATCAAACGCCCGCCGCCTTCGAGCGCCGACACCGGGTTGATCATGCCGGCAAACTGCACCGCCGGAATAATGGTGCCAAGTACAGTTAACAAAATAGCGGCTATCTGGCTGCGGGTAAAAGTAGAAGCCAACAGGCCAAAAGCAGTGGCAAAAATGACAAACATCAACACACTGAGCGACAACGCCAACAGCGAGCCGGTAAAAGGCACGGCAAAAAGGGTCACGGCCATCAGCAGCATCAGCGCATAATTTAATAGCGCCAGCAGCAGATAGGGCAGCTGTTTGCCCAATAAAAACTCCAGCCGGCTGACCGGTGTCACATACAAATTAATAATGGAGCCCAGCTCTTTTTCCCGTACCACCGACAGCGCTGTTAGCAGCGCCGGGATCATCAGCAGCAACATCGGGATCAGCGCCGGTACCATGGCCACTAAACTGCGGATATCCGGGTTATATCGAAACCTGGTTTGTACCAAGGCCTGCTGGCTCAGGGTGCTGCTCCCGCCATGCAGCCTGGCTTGCTGCGCCAGCCAATACAGATGCATGCCCAGCACATAACCTTTGGTGGTTTCGGCCCGGGTAGGCATGGCACCGTCTATCCAGGCGCCAATTTCAACCGGCTCCCCCCGGCTTAAACGCCGGCCAAAACCAGGTGGAATTTCCAGCGCCAGTGCCAGTTCACCACTGCGCATTCTGGCATCCAGTTGCGCCTGGCTGGTTAAATCCGGTTTTTGAATAAAATAACGGGAGCCGGCCAGGTTCTGCACATAATTTTGACTTAATAACGATTGGTCCTGATCCAGCACGGCAAAAGTTAAATCATCCACATCCATGGTGATGCCGTAACCAAAAAACAGCAGCAATACCAGACTGCCAAAGAGCGCCAGCGCACCACGGATAGGATCACCTTTAAGCTCCAGCGCCTCGCGGCGGGAATAACTGAATAACCGCCGCCAGCTAAAAAGCCGGTTGCGACTGGCGGGCTTTTTAGCTGGCACGGCTGTTTGATCCAGGGTTGCAGGCTCCGACACAGCAGCAGTAGCCGCACCAGCTCCGGCCTGCTGCAAATACCAGATAAACGCCTGCTCCAGCGAATCCTGATGATCAGCCGCTAAATTGGCCGGTGTGTCGCTGATCAGCACCTTACCGGCGTGCATCAGGGATATACGGTCACAACGCTCTGCTTCATTCATAAAATGGGTGGAGATAAAAATAGTGACTTTGTCATTGCGGGCTAAATCCAGCATCAGCTGCCAGAACTGGTCGCGTGCTATCGGATCCACACCCGAAGTAGGTTCATCCAGGATCAGCAGCTCCGGCTGATGCACCATGGCCACTGCCAGCGACAACCGCTGACGCAGCCCTAGCGGCAACTGATCAGGCAGGCTGTGTTGCTGCGCTTTAAGCGAAAAACGACTGAGCATCAGCTCAATACGTCCGGCAATTTGCTCTTCCGGCAGGTGAAATAACCTGGCATGCAGCTGCAGGTTTTGCCGCACCGTCAGCTGGTTATACAAAGAAAAGGATTGCGACATATAACCCACCCTATGGCGGATGGATAAATCATGGCTGGTCAGCTCCTGACCAAAGAGCCAGGCTTTGCCGCTACTGGCCGGCAATAAACCGGTCAGCATTTTCATGGTGGTGGTTTTACCACAGCCGTTTGAGCCTAAAAAACCAAAAATTTCGCCCTGCCGGATTTGAAAACTCACGGCGTCAACAGCGACAAAGTCGTCAAACTTCATCGTCAGCTGCTCGGCCGCTATCGCTATCACAGGCTCGGCTTGTGCCGCCAGCGGGGTCACCAGCACCGGCTGATGTAAAGCACGAAGTTCAGGCGGCAACAACTGAATAAAAGCAGCTTCCAGCGTGTTACAGCCGGTTTGCTGATACAACTGAGCCGGGCTGCCTTGCGCCAGCAAGGTGCCGGCATTCATCACCAGCAAATGGTCAAAATGGCTGGCTTCGTCCATATAAGCTGTGGCCACCAGCACACTCAGATCAGGTTTTTGTGCTCTGATATGGCCAATCAGCTGCCAGAACTGGCTGCGGGATAAAGGGTCGACCCCTGTGGTGGGTTCATCGAGGATCAATAACTCAGGGTCGTGGATCAGGGCACAACACAAACCCAGTTTCTGTTTCATCCCCCCCGACAACTGACCGGCCGGCCGGTTTAAAAAGCCGGCAAGACCTGTGGCCGCTGTTAGTTCATCAATACGGCGGCGCCGCTCGGTGGCATTATGGCCAAATAAACGGGCAAAAAACTGCAGATTTTCTTCCACCGACAAACTCAGATACAGATTTTTGCCAAGCCCCTGTGGCATATAGGCTATTGCCGGGCAAACCCGCTGACGGTGACTGCCTTTACTGATATCGCCGCCCAACACTTCAATCCGGCCTTGCTGGATTTGCCGCGCGCCGGCCAAAAGCGCCAGCAGACTGGATTTGCCGACACCATCAGGCCCCAATAAACCCACCATTTTGCCAGCGGGAATATCGAGCGTCAGATCAACCAGCGCTTTGGTATTGCCATAACTTAATGACACCGACTGCACTCGTGCTACAGGAACCGCAACTTTGCTTAATGCCGCCAGATCAGGCCCGGCTTCAGACTGCGTTTTTGTCACTGCGCCAGCTCCGGCAAGCTGTCAGGCCAGGGCTGGCTGTCATCGAGCCGCAGATAAGCCACTCCGGGCAAACCGGTTTTTACTTTCTGAATATGCTTTTGCAGCAGTGCCGGGCTGATTTTGGCTTTCACCCTGAACATCAGTTTTTCCCGTTCGCTGGCCGTTTCCACTGTTTTGGGGGTGAATTGCGCTACATCGGCCACATAAGACACTTTGGCCGGAATAGACCTTTGTGGCACAGCATCCAGCACCAGCCGCACTTCGCTGCCTAGCGCAATTTGGCCTGCACTGGCGGACGGCAGAAAAAACGTCATATACACGTCCGTTAAATCAATCAGACTCAGTACTTTGCCGCCAGCTGCCACCACTTCGCCACTTTGGGCAATACGGTATTGAATCCGACCGGCGCGGGGCGCCGTTAACTGAGTGTCCCTGAGCTCCACTTCCACTCTGTGCACTGTGGCCACAGCGGCCTCCACTGCCGACTGCGCCGATAAAATCTGCGCTTTGGCTGAGGTCATGGCCGCTTCTGCTGCAGTAATTTGCGCCTGGCCGGCACTGAGTGCAGCTCTGGCGCTGGCCACCTGGGTGTCATTGTCATCGGCCTGCTGTCTGGACACTGAACCACTTTGCGCCAGCGCGCCGGTGCGGCCCGCTCTGGCAAGGGCAGCTTGCAACTCAGCTTCACGTTGTTTCAGCACGGCCTTTAAGGCATTTTTTTCACTTTCTCTTTGTTGTACCTGGCTTTGTGCCGTTAACAACATACTTTCGCTTTGTTGCAGCTGGGCCTGCGCCTGGGCTAACTGCGCCTGCAAAGCGTCAGACTCGACTTCCGCCAGCAACTGGCCTGCACTGACAAAATCCCCTTCGTCCACCAGAATAGTTTTGATCCTGCCCGGGCTTTTGCTGGCAATGGCAATTTCGGTCGCTTCGATACGACCATTGGCGCGCAGCAGGTTATCCTTGCCATTTTGCCTGACGTAATGCTGATACCAAAAACCGGCAGCCGCGATAAGCAGCACCGCCACTACCCCTAACAGCAACAAATTGCTGCGCCCTTGCTGTAAATACCCCGGATTTGCTTGTTGCATCTGAGCTTCCCTGAGACGACGGAGCACTGTAACAGCCTGACGCCCGTCGACATTTTCTGTTTACGCTTTTGTTGTTTCACTTTATGGCATATCAAAGGCGATTTGTGCAAAAAGTCCGCTCTGCTTGAGATAAAACAATAAAAACGTACAACAGCCCTGAATTTATGCGGCAATGTTGAGCCTGTAGTCAGTTAGAATTCAGTTTTGTCCTTTTACACTCGCCTGCACTTTTTCGCTGTAAGCCAGCAGCCCCCGGCTGTTGTTGCTGTGCAGCAGCCGCCCGTTTTATGAAGGAACCTGATATGAAAAAACATAACCTTGCGTTGATAACTGCATTACTGCTGAGCACTCCTGCATTTGCCGGTGAATTTATTCCGGCAGCCGGTTTTGGCCCGCAATATGGCGACTTAGGCGCCAAAGTCAGTTACCGCGAAAACAATCTGGCGTTTTTTGCCGGTGTCGGTATTCATGGTGCGGCACTGGGGGCACAAATGGCACCAGCGTCAGGCAGCCCTCACGCTTTTGGTGTGATGTATGGCACCGAATCTGACATCTTTAACGCTGAAGAGCTGGTGTTAGTCACTTACGACTATCACTTAACCAGTTTTAGTGGCCGCGGTTGGGTGCTGGGCGCGGGTTTAGGCCAGGCCGATCGCACCGACAGAGGCCGTGACGGCGACAGCAAAACTATTGCTGTACTGAATATTGGTTATAAGTTCTGATCAAAAGCAGCACGGCCGGCGCTGGCCGTGCTGCTGTTGCAATATAGGCTCCCCGCGCCTTTGCAACAGTCAACAGCATCCGCAACGTTAAAAGCTAGCTCTTCAGTTTAGAAAACTCTTATACTCAGCATATCCCCAGCCGGAGAATGCTGATGAAATCTACTCTTGCAGCCTTATTGTTGTTCAGCATGCCGCTATTGGCCGCCCCACTGCAGATTTGTTACGAAGACAACGAACATTCACCCGCTTTGCCCAAACAAATGGTGCAGGGTGTTGCTGCTTATGGCACCCACAGCCAAACTGCCACTTTGGCGTTTGCTCTGGCCGGTGTTGCGGTTGAACTGCACCGTATTCCCTGGAAACGCTGCCTGCATGAAGCTTCGATTGGCAAAATGGATGGGGTGATTGGCATTGGCTGGACCGCCGAACGTCAGCAGCTACTGGCCTTTCCGCTCAATGCCCTGCAGCAAGCCGATGCCAGCCTGAGCCTGATGCAGGTGGATTATCATATTTATACCCATCAGCAGCAGCCTTTGTCCTGGGATGGCAACAGATTATCCGGCGTAAAATTTGGCTTATCGGCGCCGCAGGGTTTTGTCGTGGAGCAAAAACTTAAACAACTGAATGCCCTGAGCACCCTGCCGTCCGGCCTGAATGCCGGGCTGGAGCTGGTGCTTAATCGCCGGCTGGACGGTTATGTGCTGGCCGAATTTGTCGCAGACGCCCAACTGAAACAACACCCCAAAGCCGCTTTGATTAAAAAACTGCAGCCACCTTTTTATCAGCAGCCACTGTTTCTGGTGTTTAGCCTGCAGTTTGCCAAACAGCAGCCTGAGGTGATGCAGAAGGTCTGGTTACAAATTCCCAATGCCCGCAGCACTATTGCCCAAGAACAAACCCGGGCAACAGATCTGCTGTTAAATCCAGCAGAACAGCAGCCCAACCCCAACTGCTGCCGCTAACAACAGGCAGCTGCGTTATTCCGCCTTAGGCAACAGTTGTTGTAATAACTGACAATCCTGCATCTGCTGCTGCGCATACTGCCGGCAGACATCGGCAAGCTCCGCCTGATGCTGGTTGAGCGCAGCGGCCATTTGTTGCTCAAAACGGCAACTGCGTCTGTCACTGCGGCTATGCGCCAGCGCCAATGCCACAGCACAAGCCTGGGCATACTGACGCATCGACAGCCCCGGGTTTGTGGCATGCAGGCAGATATCTTCCGGATCCAAATCCACATTGGCGTGGTGTAACGAACGCATCAGATAATGTGCGCCGTCAAACTGCAGTTCATCCAGCACTAAATCCGGTCGGCGCTGCATCTGGCGCTGACAATCCACCGTCAGATGAGCATCATTTAATTGATTCACCGGGCTTAACTCGGCAAAAAATGCCAGCGGTGCCGAGCGGCGCTGTTGTTTGGCCTCAACCACATGATAAAGCGCCAGATCTTCGTCGTTTTGCCACTTTTTCGGCCCAACCAGCAAATAATAGCGACCGAGATTCAGCGAACCTGTGCCTGCACCCTGACGCGCGACCAAATCGACAATATCATCGTCAACATAAGGTCGGAAGCTGGTCAGCACCCGCTGATAGTCCTGTTCGCTTAACCTGGTAAATTTGCCGGCATCGGCTTTAAACCGCAGTGGTTTTTGCGTGAAATCGACTGTTTTAGCCAGGGTGCTCTTGGTTAAAAAGTGCTCACCGGCGGCCGACCTTTTAATGGCTTTTTTCAGATAAGGTTTTAATAAATGTTCTTTTGGAAAATCGTCCTGCGCATAAAATCTGCGCTCTGGGTCGTCGCTGATACGCAGCAGCTCCTGCTGGTACTCACGGAAAAACGCCAGCATGGCTTTTTCACCATCCTGCTCAGTTGCAACTTTGACATCACGAAAATCAACACTGTCGTCGCTTTGATAACGTCCGCCGGCCAGACCACGGCAATAGTCAGCCGCCAATAATAAACTGATGGCAAAACGGCTTAAGTCCCAGACGGCATGACCGACACAGGCATCATCAAAGTCGTTGGGGCCAAAAATCACTCTGTCACCACTGCTGCCTTCTTCAGTAAAAAAACCAAAGTTCGCCAGATGACAATCGCCCATCACCCTTACCAACGGCACGTCACAGAGCGCTTTAGGCAAGGGTAACAACCGGCGATGGATATCCGCATAAAACAACCCCGAACTGCCGCGTAAAAACCGGAACGGGCTTTGGGTCATTTTACGATGTTTCACTAAAGGTGCTGTGGCCGGATCTGCGCCGTCGGTGCGGATAAATTCCTGTTGTAACTGGGAGAGGCGAAGACTTGCTTCAACAAAAGTGCTCATCTGGGTTGTCCTTTACTGAGTCTGAGGCTGGTACTCTGGCGGCGTCGCCTGTCGCTACCGCCAACAAAATAATTGTTATAGATGCACAAAGCTGCTAACCGGATGCTAGCGCAACAGCAGAAAAAACTCAGCTGCCTTGGTTTTATTTGGGCAAAAATAATGTAAGCAGTTGTGCTATATCATAAAAATAAGCAACAGCTTACAGACACAACCTGTATCCCACTCCGGCTTCGGTGGTTAAATAGCGGGGCGCTGCCGGATTGTCCTCCAGCTTTTGCCGCAGCTGCGCCATATGCACCCGCACATATTCAGGCCGGCCCTGATATGCCTCGCCCCACACCTGTTGCAAAATCTGATTATGGGTTTGCACCACACCGGCATGGCGCAGCAGGCATAACAACAATTCATATTCGGTTTTGGTCAGATGCACCCGCTCGCCGGCTTTAGTCACAATATGCTGCACCGGATCCAGCGTTACAGTGCCAAATTGCCATTGGCGCACTGTGCCCTGACGCGGCCTGAGTGCACTGCGCATCCGCGCCAGTAACTCGCCGGCGCTAAAAGGTTTAGTGACATAATCGTTGGCGCCTAAATCCAGCGCCTGCACTTTGTCCTGCTCTTTGCCACGGGCCGAAATAATAATGACCGGTATAGCAGACCATAACCGCAGCTGGGTTAATAACTGCAGGCCATCCAGATCGGGCAACCCAAGGTCCAGCAGCAGCAATGCATAATCCTGGCCGGCCAGCAGTTGCAGCCCTTGTTGGCCTGAGGCACAGATGTCTGGCAAATACCCCTGACTGGCCAATAAAGTCGCTAAAAAACTCTGCATGCCGGCGTCATCTTCCAGCAGCAACACCCGGATTTTCTGGTTCATAACGGCCACTCCAGCACAGCAACGGCCTTAGTCGGCTCAAGTGAAAAACTAAAACGGCCCTGATGCAAAGCGGCCACTGTTTCACAAATCCGAATGCCAAGGCCATGGCCGGCATCGGCAGCATTGCCGCTGGCAGTGCCAATTGGCGGCAAGTGATTGCGCAGTTCCAGCCGCTGCCACTGCAAAGCAGTGTCACAACCAAGTTCAATAGTGCCGGTGCCGTATTTCAGCGCATTTTCTAATAAATTGGCCAACGCAATTTCCAGTAAATCGGCGTCTCCACGAAGTTCAAGCGCCGGTGGGCACTGTAATCTGGCGGCAATATCGGTGGCCAATTCACTGCGCCTGGCCAAAGCACCGGCGATTAAATCGTCTGAACTAAAATGACTGTATTTCAGCTGCACATCGGCCAGCTGTGCTTTGGACAGCTCCAGCACCTTTTCAAAATGTTGTTGCAGCAGCTTGCTATGGCGGTAAATATTCAGTGCCTGTTGCTGGCGCTGCTCGTCCGATAAGGTCAGGCTGGTGTCTGCCAGCATGCTCGAAGCGCCCATAATAGTGGCCAGCGGCGTGCGTAAATCATGCGATAACGACCTTAATAACATGGCGCGTTGTTGCTCCGACTCCACCCTGAGCAGATTTTTATTGGCTTCATGCTGCAGCTCCAGTGCAGCATGGCTCTGACTTAACAATGACTGAGCCGCATGTAGCAGATTATGGTTGGGCAATAACAGTGTTTCGGGTAGCACAATCCAGCCGACCACGACCGTTTTACCCAATTGCAGCTGACAAAAGCCGGCTTGTGCTTCAGGAGCCACAGCGCTGGCATAGAGCCTGACCGGCGCACGCAGACGGCGTGATAATAACTTCTGGGCGAATGCACATTGGCTTGGCCAGTCGCTGCGGCTTGCCAAACCTTTGGCCAGCATATACATGCCCCTCAGCTGCGACATCAGATTGCGGGTCTTCTGCAGTTGCCGGTTAATACGATCGGATAAATAACTGATAAAAATACCCAGACTTGCCATCACCACAAAACTAATCAGATTGCGGGTGTCGTGAACATGCAAAGTGTAATAAGGCGGCACAAAACACCAGTTCAGCGCCAGCACCGACACTAAAGTGCTGGTGATGGCCAGAGTTTTGCCATAACGCTGCGCCATCCAGCTGATCCAGACCAGTTGCAGCATGGCCACATCGGTTGGACTGATATGCTGGCGTAGTGGGATCAACAGGGTAGTAAAAAGCACAGGCCAGGCGATGGCGTGAAACCAACCCCAGAGTTTTTTGTCAGGCCGCGTCTGGTACAGCCGCATCTTAATAACGCCAGTAAGAAGGGGTAAATAATATCAGCAAAGTTAAAATCTCCAGCCGTCCCATCAGCATGCCTAAACTTAACCACCATTTGGCCCCGTCCGGCAAGCTGGAAAAATTGCCGGCAGGACCAATAATATTGCCAAGGCCTGGGCCAACATTGGCAACTGCAGTGGCGGCACCTGTCACAGCTGTCACTAAATCCAGCTGATAAAACGACAAAGCCATGGCAATAAAAGCGATAGTGGCAAAATAAATAAAACAAAAGGCCAGCACAGTGCCCAATAGCTGGTCATCAACCTTTTTGCCGCCATAACGCTGATCCCAGACTGCTCTTGGATGAATGAGCAACTTCATTTGTTTCACCAACAGCATAGCTGCCAGCTGAATCCGGAATATTTTTAAACCACCCGAAGTAGAACCAGAGCAGGCACCGGCGAAGGTCAGATAAAAAAACAGCATCACCGCCAGATTGCCCCACAGCGTATAGTCTTCTGAGGCATAACCACAAGTGGTGATCACCGACACCACATTAAACAAACTATGGGTAAGCGCATCAAACCAGGGCCGGTTTTGTTGTTGCACCTGATAAAAAGTCAGCGTCAGCGCCGCCACCAGCACTATGGCTATAAAAGCCCGCACCTGAGGGTCACGCCACAACGCCAGCCGGTTGCCTTTGACCGTACTGACAAAAAGTACAAAAGGCATAGCCGCCGCCAGCATAAAAAAGCTGCTGAGCCAGAAAATCAGCGGTGTGTCTTTATACTGGCCAAAAGAAGCGTCGTAATTGGCAAAACCACCTGTTGCTACTGTGGTCATGCCATGGCTAATGGCATCAAAACCTGTCATACCGGCCAGATAATAACTGAGCATAGTCACGGCACTCAGCACCAGATACACCATGCCAATAGCAGCCGACATCGAAGAGCTGCGCGGCAGAATTTTTTCTGAAGTGTCTGAGCTTTCCGTTTTAAATAACCGCATACCACCAATTTTTAACGCCGGCAAAATGGCAATGGCCATCACAATAATCCCAATGCCACCTATCCAGTTCAGTACGGCACGCCAGAACAACAGGCCTTTGGGCATATGGTCCAGACCGGATAACACAGTGGAGCCTGTGGTTGTTACCGCAGAAACGGCTTCAAACCAGGCGTCGGTAAAGCTGCAATCCGGTACTATCCACCAGATAGGTAAAGCAGCAAAAAAACATAACATCAGCCAGCTTAAGGTGGTTAATAAAAACAGCTGCCGGCTTTTTAAATCACTTGCCCCCCGCCCAAGATAAATCAGCGTATAACCCACCACTGCACCCAGCACTGCGCAGGTTAAAAACACCCAGAAGATACTTTCGTGGTAATAAATCGCCACCAGCATGCCAAGCAGCTGCACCAGTGACAGCAGCAACAATAAATAACCCAGAACCCGGTACATTAAATACCGGCCAGGCACCAACAACACACGGGACATCACAGCAGTCGTCATCACAACACACCAGAACAGCAGATAACTGCGATCTTATAAGCTGTGGCAAAGCCGCATTATAAAGATTGTATAAAGATTCGGATTTGAGCAGAAAAAAGCACTGTTGGCTTGAGGGCACAAGCTTCAATAGCAAGGCTGACAGCTGCAGTATTTATCCCTGCTGCCAGCCTGTTTGCCGCAATTATTTCACCAGACGCCAGGTCAGCGGAAAACGATACACCTGGCCCTCGCTGGCAGTTTTGGCGGCAAGAATATACAGCACCACAGTCGCGAGCCATAACACTGGCATCAGCGCAACACCTATCACCGAAATGCCCAGCAGCATATACACCAGCAGCACTGTGATGGCAAAATTCAGCCCTTCTTTGGCGGTGCTTTTCACAAATTCATCATCGGATTTAATCAGGTACACCAGTAAAGGTGCCAAAAAAGCAAAAAAGATCGAAGCCACATGGGTTATCGCCGCCAGGTTTTTACTGTCTTGTCCCGGTTCCTGCACATAAGTAGACATAAATATTCCTTGTATTCTGCCAAGCCTGAACGCTTGAAGTGAATGCCATCAGCTGGTGTTTGCAGTCATAAGCAAAAGCACCCACTCAAGGCTACCAGTTAAAAAATAAGTCAAATCAAGCAGCTTTAGCAAGCACCATTTAAACAGCAACAAGAATGCAACATCAGACTGGCACAGTGCTGCCAAGTGGTTCTCAAACAAAAACTACCCTATCGGCACAGACTCTGGCATATTGCGCACAAATCATCCGGAGTTTGTCAGATGCGGTTGCCTTTGCCTGTATTCAGCTTGTTGTTCTGTTGTTTATGCAGCGTGCAAAATCTGGTGGCTGCGCCGCAACAACTGGGTCTGACCTTATATACCGAAGAGTTCCCGCCTTATAGTTATTTACATCAGGGCAAAATTCGCGGCATTAACGCCGACATCATGCAAGAAGCCTGTACTCTGGCACAGTTAAAATGTGACATGGTGAGCCTGCCCTGGCTGCGCGCTTTTGAAAAAGCCCAACAAGACCCGCAAAGTGGTTTGTTTCCAACGGTCAGAACCCCCAAACGCAGTGAGCTGTTTCAGTGGGTTGGCCCTATCGCCTCGGCCAAAGCTTATTTATACCGGCTAAAAAGCCGGCCGCAAATTGCGCCCAAAAATCTCGCCGATGCAAAAAATTTTGGCATTGCAGTAGCTCGGGGTGATGTTTATGAAGAATATCTGACAGATCAAGGGTTTAAACGGGGTGTAAACCTTTTGGATTTTGCCACCAAATCAGAACCTATTCCGCTGTTTTTACAGGGAAAAGTAGACCTGATTATCGGCTCTGAGCTGGTGTTGCCCAACTGGCTGGCCAAATATGGCAAAGATATGCGCCTGGTGGAGCCGGTACTGGACATTTCAGCTATAGGCAATAACTTTCTGGCGCTGAATAAAGCGGTGTCGCCTGAACTTGCCCACCGCCTGCAACAGGCCCTGAATGAGCTGAAACACAATGGCCGTTTTGATGCGATTATCCGCCAGTACAATCAAAACCCGGGCCAGTTTCAGCACTAAATCCATCACAGCAAAATACCCGCATCAGGCTGTGGCTGTTATTTTTTCTGCATCAGATACACAGAAACCGCAATAAAAATGCCGCTGGGCAACACAGCGCCAAGCACAGGCGGTAACTGATAGACCAGCGCAATAGGGCCAAACACTTCATTGGCCATATGAAAAGCAAAACCGGTCAGAATACCCATCAGCACCCTTGCTGCCATAGTCACGCTGCGCAGCGGGCCAAAAATAAACGACAACGCCATCAGCATCATTGCCACTATGGTTAACGGCTGAGTGGCTTTACGCCAGTACGCCAGCTGATAACGGCTGCTGTCCTGTTGATTGGCATCCAGATAATCCAGATAACTGCTTAAACCCTGTAAACTCAGAAGTTCAGGTTTAACACTGACCACGCCGAGTTTGTCCGGTGTTAAACCAGAACGCCAACGCTGCTGCGCCCATTGATGCTGTTCAACTTTGTCATCCCGAAAATTCAAGCGGCTGACCTGCTCTAATTGCCAGACACCGGCAACAAATACCGCCGACTTGGCGTTAATAATGCCCTGCAACACCAGCTCAGGCGAAAACTGATAAATAGTGACGTTTTTCAGACTGCCATCGTCTGACACCTGACGGATATTGACAAAATCGTCGCCATCTTTGGCCCAAACCCCTTGCTGCGCCGCAAATAAATTACCGCCGGAAATGGCTTTGGTTTTCAGTTCTCTGGCAAACTTTTCCGAAGCCGGCGCCAGCCACTCGCCCACCGCCATCACCAGCACCATCATCAATAACGCGGTTTTCATCACAGAGCCGATAATATTCAGCCTGGACATACCTGAGGCCTGCATCACCACCAGCTCGCTGTTGCTGGCCAGCATACCAAGGCCAATCAAAGCGCCAATTAACGCTGCCATCGGGAAAAACAACACCATATCGCCCGGCACACTGAACAAGCTGAACATCGCCGCCGTCAGCGCTGTGTAGTCACCGCGGTCAACTTTCAGCTGATCAATAAAACGGAACATGCCGGATAAAATCAGCAGCACAGACAATGACAAAGCCGAGGTGGTCAGAATACTGCGACCAATGTAAATATCGACAATCTTAAGCATGTTCACCCCGGCCAAAAATTCTGGCTTTGAGCCGCTGCGCACCGGCCCGGCTTTGCAGCAATAACACCACCACCAGCACCAGCATCAGGCCATGGATCCACCAAAGCCCAACCGCCTGAGGGAGTTTTTCTTTTTGCAGCAAATTGGTGCTGACAATCAGCAGCATGTAATACAGCAAAAACAACGACAAAGCCGGCAGCAAACGGCCAAACTTGCCCTGACGTGGGTTCACTTTACTGAGCGGCACCGCCAGCAACATTAAAATGGGAATAGACAACGGAATGGCCAGCCGCCAATGCAGCTCAGCCACAGCCTCGGGGTTATCGCGCTGCTGATATAAATCCATGGTGGGTAAACTTTTTAATTTACGCCGGCGCTGCTCGACCTGCTGTTCACGGATTTGCAAATCATAACGGCCAAACTCCAGCACATCATATTCAGGTGCATCCACAGCACCTGCATACCTGCGGCCATTGCTCAGCACCAGACGCTGCGCGCCGGTATTGTCTTCCTGCACTGTACCGGTTTGTGCATACACCACCGAATGCTGACCACCATCTTCAGTGGCTTGTTGCGCCAGAAACACTTTGGACAGACTGTGGCCGTCACGGCTGATATCCTGGACAAACACCACGGCTTTTTCATTGGAAGTTTGCTGGAAACGCCCGGGAATAAGCGTGGATAAACCCGGATCGGACGACACTTTTTCCAGCAGCTGATATTCACGCTCAGCCGCCCAGGGGCTTAAATACAAAGTTAAACCACCGGCCAGCAAGGCAATGAATAAAGACAACACCAGTGTCATACGCCCCACTAGCCATTCACTGACACCAGTGGCATGCAACACTGTCATTTCACTTTCTGCGTAAATCCGGCCGTAGGCGATTAAAACCCCTAAAAATGCCGCCAAAGGTAAAATAAGAATGGCCATCTGCGGCAGTTTTAATGCCACCAAAGTGAGCACAAGTGAAGCAGGCAGCTCGCCCTCTGAGGCGTCTGCTAAGGTTTTGACAAAGCGCTGGCTTAAGATAATAGTGATTAAAATCAGAAACACAGCCAGCTGAGATTTAAATACTTCGCCAATCAAATAACGAAAAACAATCAAAATGCCCCCCAAAAACCAGTCTTTTTGCTGGCACCCTGGCAATTTTTAAGTAAACTGGATATTTATAGCAATTATTATCGACTAAAGTCCGGTGAAATCCGAGCTTTTTTATCAGCGCCAGCACCTCTTTTACTGGCCTAAAGCGCGGCGTTACCCCAGCATAGTCCATCAGAATCAGGAGTTGACATGGAGTTCAGCGTTAAAAGCGGAAGTCCGGAGAAACAACGCAGTGCTTGTATTGTTGTCGGCGTGTATGAACCACGCCGGTTATCTGCGGTGGCCGAACAATTAGATAAAATCAGCGAAGGTTATATCAGTAACCTGCTGCGCCGTGGTGATCTGGAAGGCAAACCAGGCCAGATGTTGCTGTTGCATCATGTGCCTAACGTACTAAGCGAAAGAGTGTTATTGGTCGGTTGTGGCAAAGAGCGTGAGCTGGACGAGCGTCAGTACCGTCAGATCATTGCCAAAACCATCAGTACTCTGAATGAAACAGGCTCAATGGAAGCTGTGTGCTTTTTATCTGAGCTGCATGTCAAAGGCCGCGATACCTACTGGAAAGTGCGCCACGCTGTGGAAACCACCCAGGATTGCCTGTACACCTTTGATAAGCTCAAAAGCAAAAAAGACGAAACCCGTCGTCCGCTGCGCAAAATTGTGTTTAACGTGCCAACCCGCCGTGACCTCACCATAGGTGAAAAAGCCGTTGAACATGGCCTGGCCATTGCGGCCGGCATTAAACAATGTAAAGACGTTGGCAATATGCCACCGAATATCTGTACTCCGGCCTGGCTGGCTGAACAGGCGCAGGGTCTGGCCACTATCAGCGACAAACTCAGCATTGAAGTGCTGGGTGTGCCCCAAATGACAGCGCTGGGGATGCATTCTTATTTAGCTGTAGCCCGCGGTTCTGACAACGAAGCCAAAATGGCGGTGATTAAATATCAGGGTGCCATGGACAACAGCGCCCCTGTGGTGCTGGTGGGCAAAGGTTTAACTTTTGATACCGGTGGTATCAGCATTAAACCCAGTGACGCCATGGACGAAATGAAATACGACATGTGTGGCGCCGCTTCTGTGCTGGGTACCATGAACGCCGTGGCATCTTTGGGTTTACCGCTGAATGTGATTGGTGTATTGGCCGCAGCTGAGAACATGCCCGATGGCAAAGCTTATCGCCCCGGTGATGTATTAACCACTATGTCAGGCCAAACGGTGGAAGTGTTAAACACAGATGCCGAAGGCCGTTTAGTACTTTGTGATGCGCTCACTTATGTCGAGCGTTTTGACCCGGATGTGGTGATAGACGTGGCCACTTTAACCGGTGCCTGTGTCATTGCGCTGGGTAAACATGCCACTGGCCTTTTGAGTAACCACAATCCGCTGGCGCATGAAATTCTCAATGCATCAGAGCAAAGTGGCGATCGCGCCTGGCGTTTACCTTTGTGGGATGATTACCACGACCAGTTAGAAAGTCCTTTTGCCGACTTTAGTAACTTAGGTGGCCGCGCCGCCGGTACTATTACCGCCGCTTGTTTTTTATCAAAATTCACCCGCAAATATAACTGGGCGCATTTAGACATTGCCGGCACTGCCTGGCGCAGCGGCGGCAAAGACAAAGGTGCCACAGGTCGCCCTGTGGCTATGCTGATGCAGTTTTTAATTAACCGTGCCGGCCATCATCCGGAAAGTTAAGCGAACTTCTCTGCAGTTATTTTGCGCAGCAACTGGCCCGGGAACCCTGGCCAGTTTTGTTTTTAGCCGCTGCAGCCTTTGGGCTGCCACAGCACAACAGAAGGCCACTGATGCAAGTTCAGTTTTATTTGCCCAAAGCAGCTGACCCCAGCGAAGCGTCGGCGGATCGCAGCGAAGTACTGGGTGATAGCAGAGAAGCAAAGGGGAATAATCAGCTGCTGCTGGCCTGTCAGCTCTGTGCAGCTATGTACCGGCAAAATCTGAAAGTCTTTGTGTACTGCGCAAATCAGCAAGACGCTGAACAGGTCGATGAGGTATTATGGCAGTTTGATGCGCACAGTTTTGTACCGCATAACCTGGTGGGTGAAGGCCCTGCCCGCGGCGCGCCGGTTGAAATCAGCTGGCTGCCCCCCAAAAATAACCGTCAGGTATTAATTAATTTAACCGCTGCTGTACCGGCATTTGCCAACAGGTTCAGTCAGATCATCGAATTTGTGCCAGCGGCTGAGTCTGACAAAGACATAGCCCGGCAAAAGTATAAACATTATCGCCAGCTTGGTGTGACACCCCAAACCGTGCAGGCCAGCTGAAACAGGTAGAAACATGGAAACGAAATTTAACCCAAGTCAAATCGAACAGGCGATGTATCAAGCCTGGGAAAACAAAGGCTACTTTAAACCTTCAGGTGACAATTCCAACGGCGCTTATTGCATTATGATCCCGCCGCCAAATGTCACGGGTAGCCTGCACATGGGTCACGCTTTCCAGCAAACCATTATGGATGCGCTTACCCGTTATCAGCGTATGCAAGGTAAAAACACTTTATGGCAAGTGGGCACAGACCACGCCGGTATCGCCACTCAGATGGTGGTGGAGCGTAAACTGGCCGCTGAAGGTAAACCAGACCGCCATGCGATGGGCCGCGATGCTTTTATTGAAAAAGTGTGGGAAT
Source organism: Rheinheimera sp. (assembly GCA_003543135.1). GTDB lineage: Bacteria > Pseudomonadota > Gammaproteobacteria > Enterobacterales > Alteromonadaceae > Pararheinheimera. The sequence continues at coordinate 238,274 of DPJG01000033.1, read as the reverse complement.
GGAAAGCCGAATCCGGTGGCACCATCACTGAGCAAATGCGCCGCCTCGGCAACTCGGTGGACTGGGACAAAGAACGTTTTACCATGGACGATGGCCTGTCTAACGCAGTGCAGGAAGTTTTTGTGCGTTTGTATCAGGACGACCTGATTTACCGTGGCAAACGCCTGGTGAACTGGGATCCAAAACTGCACACTGCTATTTCTGATTTAGAAGTAGAAAACAAAGAACAAAAAGGCCATTTCTGGCATTTACGTTACCCGCTGGCCGATGGTGTAGTCACAGCCGATGGCAAAAACTATCTGGTGGTTGCCACCACCCGCCCTGAAACTATGCTGGGTGATACCGCAGTAGCGGTGAATCCGGACGACGAGCGTTACCAGTCGCTCATTGGCAAAGAAATTCTGCTGCCTCTGGTCAATCGCCGTATCCCTATTATTGCCGACGAGCATGCTGACAAAGAAAAAGGCTCAGGCTGTGTCAAAATCACCCCTGCGCATGACTTTAACGACTACGAAGTGGGTAAACGCCATCAGTTGCCGATGATCAACGTGATGACCAAAGACGCCACTATCCGAAGCAGCGGCGAGTGCTTCTTCAGCAATGGCGAAGAAAACGCGACCTTAGCAGCGCCAATTCCGGCAGAGCTGGCCGGTTTAGACCGCTATGCCGCCCGTAAAGCTATAGTGGCTGCTTTTGATGCGGCTGGCCTGCTGGACAAAGTTGAAGATTTATCCAACACCCTGCCGTACGGCGACCGCTCTGGTGTGGTGATTGAGCCTATGCTGACCGACCAGTGGTATGTGCGTGTTGCGCCACTTGCCAAAACGGCGATTGAAGCTGTGGAAAACGGCGATATTCAGTTTGTGCCAAAACAATATGAAAACATGTACTACAGCTGGATGCGCGATATTCAGGACTGGTGTATTTCACGTCAGCTGTGGTGGGGTCACCGTATTCCGGCCTGGTACGACAATGACGGCAAAGTGTATGTTGGCCGTGATGAAGCCGAAGTGCGTGCCAAACACGGTTTAACACCTGATGTGGCACTGCGTCAGGACAACGACGTGTTGGACACCTGGTTTAGCTCCGCGCTCTGGACTTTCTCAACCCTGGGCTGGCCGGAACAAACTGAAGATTTAAAAACCTTCCACCCAACAGATGTGCTGGTGACAGGTTTTGACATTATTTTCTTCTGGGTTGCCCGGATGATTATGATGACGATGCATTTTGTTAAAGATGAAAACGGCAAACCTCAGGTGCCTTTTAAGACTGTGTACGTGACTGGCCTGATCCGTGATGAAAACGGCGACAAAATGTCAAAATCCAAAGGCAACGTGATTGACCCGCTGGATATGATTGACGGTATCAGCCTGGAAGACTTACTGGCAAAACGCACCAGCAATATGATGCAGCCGCAGCTGGCGGAAAAAATTGCCAACCAGACGAAAAAACAATTCCCTGAAGGGATTGATGCCTGTGGTACCGACGCTTTGCGTTTTACCTTAGCGGCACTGGCCTCTACCGGTCGTGATATCAACTGGGATATGAAACGCCTTGATGGTTACCGCAACTTCTGTAACAAGCTGTGGAACGCCAGCCGTTATGTCACCATGATGACGGAAGCTAAGGATGTAGGTTTAACTGGCGGCGAGCTGAAACTGTCGTTAGCAGACCAGTGGATTTTAAGCCAGTACCAACAAACCGTCGCGCAGTTCCGTCAGTATCTGGACAGCTATCGTTTTGATATGGCCGCCAATACGCTGTATGAATTTACCTGGAACCAGTTCTGTGACTGGTATTTAGAGCTGACCAAACCTGTCCTCTTTAAAGGTGACGAAGCGCAGCAACGTGGCACCCGCCATACCCTGCTGACAGTGCTGGAGTCGTTATTGCGTTTAATGCACCCTATTATGCCTTTTATCACTGAAGAGATTTGGCAGCGGGTTGCACCTATGATCCGCACCGACATCAAGGCAGGCGACAGCATTATGCTGCAGGCGTACCCAGAAAGCGATACAGCGCTGATAAACGACGGCGCAGCTGCCGATATCGAATGGGTGAAAAACTTTATTGTGGCCATCCGTAATATCCGCGGTGAAATGGACATTCCGCCAACCAAACCATTGCCGGTGCTGCTGCGCAACTTATCCGTTGACGACAGCCGTCGTCTTGAGCACAACCAGGCACTGCTGTTAAATCTGGCTAAGCTCGACAGCATCACAGTGCTGACAGCTGCCGACACTGCCCCTGCTTCTGCCGCGCAGCTGCTGGGCGCCATGGATATTCTGATCCCTATGGCCGGCCTGATTGATAAAGAAGCAGAACTGGCCCGTATTGCTAAACAGCTGGAAAAAATGCAGCAGGAAGCAGCACGGGTGGCCGGTAAACTGGCCAACGAAGGTTTTGTTGCCAAAGCACCGGAAGCCGTTTTAGCAAAAGAGCGCGAAAAACTGGCGGAAGCGCAAGCGGCTATTGTGAAATTACAGGCACAACAAACAGAAATTGCGGCGCTGTAATTTGGCCTAAAAGGCAAACCATAAAAAAGGCGACCTTCTGGTCGCCTTTATTTTTTAAAGCTAAATGCCGCATCAGCCTTGGCTGGCAGCTCAGGCGTCAGGCGCTGACTCAGCAGCGCCTGACACAGCACTTTGTTCACCCTGAGGCGATGCAGCGGCTTTTAACCGGCCTGATTGTAATAACGCCTGATGCAGCAGATATTCAATCTGACCGTTGACACTGCGAAACTCGGCGTCAGCCCAGCTTTGCAGCTGCGCCAGCACCTGCTCGTCAATGCGAAGCGCAAAGGCTTTTTTTGCCATCAGACAACCTCATTACACAAAACGCGCGCCGGATAGCGGCAACGCGCTTGATGTTGTTGTTTTTAATATAAAGTTCCGGTGTTTACTACAGGCGTCACGCTGTGGTCACCACAAAGCACCACCAACAAGTTACTGACCATGGCCGCTTTGCGCTCTTCATCCAAAGACACCACATCTTTTTCCGCCAGCCGGTTTAAAGCCATTTCCACCATACCTACAGCCCCTTCGACAATTTGCTGGCGCGCCATCACCACAGCGCGCGCTTGCTGGCGCTGCAACATGGCACTGGCAATTTCCTGGGCATAGGCCAGATGGCTGATGCGGGCCTCAATTACAGTGACACCAGCTTTTTGCAGCCTGTTCTGAATTTCAGTGCGTAATAAGTCGGTAATTTCATCACCACTGCTGCGCAGGCTGATATCGCTGGCCTGTTCTGCTTCATAAGGGTAACTGGACGCCAGATACCGGATAGCCGCTTCACTCTGAATGGTGACAAAGTTTTCGTAATCTTCCACTTCAAACACAGCTTCTGCGCTGTCGACCACTTTCCACACCACCACAGCGGCAATATCCACCGGATTACCTGCGTGATCGTTCACTTTTAATTTGCTGCTTTCAAAGTTACGCACCCGCAAGCTGACTTTTTGTTTACTAAAAAACGGGTTAGCCCAGCGCAGGCCATTGGTAAAGTCGGTACCGACATAACGGCCAAACAGCTGCAACACCGCCGACTGATTCGGCTGCACCATATAAAAACCGAACCAGCAAATGGCGCTTGCCAGCACCCACAACAACGCAGGTACTTTCAGTGCACCTGGCAACACGACCAAAGCAGCAACTGACGCAATTTGTGACAATAACAACAGCGCTAACATGGTAAAACCCGACGAACTACGGGCAGGCATTTCTTTATGCATAACTCACCTCAATATGATATTAAATTGATATCAATCTAGATCGTTATTTAAGCAAAGGCAAGCAAATGCGGAAAAATTCAGCTTATTTTTATTAAAAAACAGCCTGAAAACAAATAAACCGAAGTGAACAATCCAGATAAGCTATTCATTTCGTTAAATAAAAGGCATAGAATCAAAAAATACAAAATACTTACAAGGAGTTATCCAATGATAAACAAGGACAAGTTAAGTTTTGGCGTATTGCTACTCTGCAGCCTGGTTCTGGCAGCTTGTAACAGCAATGCTGCGCCAACTGCAACTGCAACTGCAACTGCAACTGCAACAAGCTTTAGCCCAATCCAGCCCGATGCAAAAAACTGTTTTGCTGCGCCTTTTGATTCTTATCAACACTGGATGCAGGCCGTGATGGCCAAAAACCCGACCGATCAAAAACGCCAGCAGATGCTGAATCAACGTTTTCCGGCTTCGGACTATCAGCGTTTTGCCGATACTGTGCATTGTGAGTCTTTTGTGTATCAGGTAAATGGTGTGCCTGTGGTTGGATTTTTATTAAAACCCAAACAGCAGCAGGGTAAATTACCTGTGGTGGTATTTAACCGCGGTGGCAACGGTCGTTTTGGCTCCTGGCAGTTTGGCAATCTGTTTTATGACTTAATGCCTTTGGCTGAACAGGGTTATCTGGTACTCGCCAGTAATTACCGCGGCCAAATTCAGCCGGATCCGAAAAAATACTATGGTGACGAGTTTGGTGGTGCCGATGTGGCCGATGTGCTGGCCTTTAAACAGCTGATCCCAACTCTGGCAGCTGCCGATGCAAGCAAAGTGGCAATGATTGGCCATAGCCGTGGCGGTATGCAAACTTGGTTGGCTGCTAAAGAATGGCCTGAACTGAAAGCTTTAATGATTCTGGCCGGCGTTTCTGATTTGCAGCAAGAGCTGAAAGTGCGGCCGGAAATGGAAAAGGTGTTTGCCCAGCGCATTCCGGATTATCACAACAATAAAGAACAACAACTCAAAGCACGTTCAGTGGTGCATTTTTTGCCGCAGATACGCGCCGACTTGCCGGTGCTTATTTTACATGGAGACGCCGATAAACAAGTGACAGTGCAGTCGGCTCATCAGATTGAAGCTTTATTAAAAGCACGTCATCAACCCCATAAAGTGGTGATTTACCCTCAGGGCGATCACGGTTTTAGTCAATATCGCAATGAAATGAAACAGGAAATTTTAAAGTTTTATCCGCCTGCAGCAAAAAGCGGCAGTTAATAAAACACAGACATCACAAGAGCTTCACCAAGCGAAGCTCACAAATAATAAAAAGCCGGAGCAAAACCTCCGGCTTTTTACTTAGCTAAATCTTCAGCTTATGCAGTGTGCACACAACAACACTCAGGCAGGGCGCTCAGTTAAAGCTGCGTCATTTTAAGGCTGTGTCACTTTAAACCAGCGTAACGCTATACCAGTGTCACTTTAGCAAACTTACGTTTACCCACCTGGAAAATGGTGCTGGAGCCTTTGGCAAATTCCAGTTTGGCATCTTCCACTTTAGTGTCGCCGTTCAGTTTGACTGCCCCTTGTTTAATCATCCGCATCGCTTCTGAGGTGCTTTCGACTAAACCGGCTTCTTTTAATAACTGCGGAATCGCAATCACAGCAGTTTCAAGAGTTAAAGTCAGCTCAGGAATATCATCCGGCAGGGCGTTTTTAGAAAAACGCTGGGTAAAGTCGGCGTGCGCCGCTTCAGCCGCAGCTTCGTCGTGGAAACGGGCGATAATTTCTTTGGCCAGCTCAATTTTAATATCCCGTGGGTTGCGGCCTTCGGCTGCTTGTTGTTTCAGCGCGGCAATATCTTCCAGCGGGCGGAAACTCAGCAGATCGTAATAACGCCACATCAGATCATCGGTGATAGACATCATTTTGCCAAACATTTCAGTTGGGCTGTCGGTAATGCCGATATAGTTGCCCAGTGATTTTGACATTTTCTGCACACCGTCCAGACCTTCCAGCAAAGGCACCATAATGACGGTTTGCGGGCGTTGACCTTCGTCTTTTTGCAGTTCACGACCCATCAGCAGGTTAAAACGCTGATCAGTACCGCCCATTTCAATGTCGGCTTCAAGCGCGACTGAATCCCAGCCCTGCACCAGGGGGTATAAAAATTCGTGAATGGCAATAGACTGGTTATTGGCATAACGTTTTTTAAAGTCGTCACGTTCCAGCATCCGGGCTACCGTCTGGCGGGCTGCCAGTTTGATCATGCCAGCGGCACCCAGTTTTTCCATCCATTCGGAGTTAAAAGCAATGCGGGTTTTTGCCGGATCCAGAATTTTAAATACCTGATCCTGGTACGTCTTGGCGTTGGCCAAGACGTCTTCGCGCGTCAGCGGTTTACGGGTGACGTTTTTGCCGGTTGGGTCACCAATCATGCCGGTAAAGTCGCCAATCAGGAAAATAACTTCATGACCCAGCTGCTGGAAAGTGCGTAATTTGTTGATTAAAACTGTGTGCCCAAGGTGTAAATCCGGTGCTGTTGGATCAAAACCAGCCTTTACTTTTAACGGTTTACCTTCCTTTAATTTAGCAATCAGTTCTTCTTCTAATAACACCTCTTCACAACCACGCGTGATCTCGGCGAGGGCTTGTTGCCACTGCGTCATGCGGTACTCCTTCGGATAATTTTTCGCCTGAATTTATAGAACCGCATTCTACTGCAACATTCCCTGCGATTAAACGCACAAAAGTCTTGGATCTTGCAAAAAATCGTTATATGCTCATTTTTTACGTGGTTCTTGTCATAATAATAAGAGATGCGCCTTTCATGTTTTCATCTTTGCCCACAAAACATCGGTTTATTATCGCTGGCTTAGCGACCTTTTTGTCTGTACTGCTGCTGATCCCTTCAGATCCTGCAGAAGCGTCAAAAGACTCAGAAAAGAGCAGTCTGGAAATTGGCAAACGTTATAGTTTAGCCGTACCTGTTGTGACAGATTCATTACCTCAGACACAAGCCAACACCTTGCCGCAGGAAGACAACTCGTTAGAGTGGGTTTCTGTGGAAGTGAAAAAGGGCGATGTGTTAGGTGCAGTGTTCCGTAAAGCCAATATTGACGCTGCCACTATGCAGGCCATTCTGGATACCGGCAAAGACGCCAAAACCCTGACCCGTTTATTCCCTGGTGAACAATTAGAATTTGGTCTGGCAAGCGACGGCAGCCTGCAAGAATTGCGTTATACCATCAGCAATTTAAAAACTTTGGTGGTGCAACGTACTGCTGAAGGCACTTTTACCGCTAAACAACTGCAAAAAGAAATTGAAGTGCGCACCGAAGTGGTGGCTGGTGTGATCAGCGGCAGCTTCTGGGGCTCGGCGATGAAAGCCGGTTTAACCGAAGCGCAAATTCTTGATTTAGCAAACGTTTTTGGTTACGACATCGACTTCGCCTTAGATATTCATTCAGGTGACACTTTCAGCGTGATGTTTGAACGCAACTATGCTGAAGGCCAATATATTGGTAATGGCGCTATTCTGGCGGCTCAATTCACGAACCAGGGCCAGGTGTATCAGGCAGTGCGCCACACCGACGGTAACTACTACAAAGCAGACGGCGGCGGCATGCGACAGGCGTTTTTACGCGCCCCAGTCAACTTCCGTTATGTCAGCTCTAACTTTAATCCCCGCCGTTTACATCCAGTGTTAGGTAAAATCAAAGCGCACAATGGTGTTGATTATGTAGCACCTATGGGCACGCCCATTATGGCGGCCGGTGATGGCAAAGTGATTGAATCCGGTATGAAAGGCGCAAACGGTAACTATGTGGTTATTCAGCACGCCAACAATATTCAGACCAAATACCTGCATTTGTCCAAACGTGATGTTAAACGTGGCGAAAAAGTCAAACAAGGTGACATTATCGGTCGTTTAGGTGCTACTGGCCGTGTGACTGGCGCGCATTTACATTATGAATTTGTAGTCGGTGGTGTACACCGTAACCCGCGCACCGTCAAACTGCCGCAGGCAGAACCGCTGCAAGGTGTGGCTCGCGTGAAGTTTGCCAACAACGCCAAACAATTGATTGCTCAGTTAAAATCGCATGAACGTGTGGTTCTGGCTGCAAATAACTAATTCTTTCCCATCCGAATGAACAGCGACCAGCTTTATATCGGCATCATGTCAGGCACCAGCCTGGATGGTGTTGATGTAGTGCTGGTTGATTTTGCCGGCGACTGTCCCACACTGCTCGCCACTGCATTGCTGCCCTACCCTGCCGCGCTTCGCAGCGAGCTTGCTGCCATTAGCCAGCCTGGTGATAACGAAATAGAACGCCTTGGTTTATTGGAAGCCGATCTTGCTGATGTTTATGCCAGCGCAGTAGAAACTTTATTAAAAAAAAGCGGCCATCAGCCAGAGCAAATTCAGGCCATAGGCTGTCATGGCCAGACCATCAGACACAGACCCAATGGCCGCCAGCCTTTTAGTTATCAGATTGGTGATATGCACCGGCTGGCAATGCTGACCGGCATCCGGGTCGTTGGCGATTTCCGGCGTAAAGATATTGCTTTTGGTGGCCAGGGCGCCCCTTTGGTGCCGGCTTTTCATCAGGCCATTTTTGCCGATAGCACAAAAGGCCGCTGTATTTTAAATATTGGTGGTATTGCCAATATCACGCTGCTGCTGCCACACCAACAGCTGCTGGGTTTTGACACAGGCCCTGGCAATTGTTTGCTGGATAACTGGATTGAACTGCAGCAGGGTAAAACTTATGATGCTGATGGTGCTTATGCTGCCAGCGGTCAGTTACAACCAGAACTGCTGTCGCAGTTGTTTTCCGATCCTTATTTTGCGCAGACCGGCCCTAAAAGCACAGGGCGGGAATATTTTCAGCTGAACTGGCTGCATACACATCTGGCGGGCCGCAACTATCAACCCGCTGATGTGCAGCGCACCCTGTGTCAGTTTAGTGCCGGCACTATGGCCCTTGCCATCAGCAAATACGCAGTTTCGGAAGTGTTTGTGTGTGGTGGGGGCGCCAAAAACCGGCAGTTGCTGGCCGATCTACAGCAGTTGTTACCGCAATGCCGGATCAGTATCACGGATGAGCTCGGTGTTGACGCCGATTATGTCGAAGCTATGGCTTTTGCCTGGCTGGCGCTGGCTTATGATTTACGGATACCAGGCAATGTGCCTGCAGTGACAGGCGCCCGTCAGGCCTTGGTGTTAGGGCAGGAATTTTTACCTTATTAGGTATCGTTGGTGTTTAACGTAAAAAAGCCAGTGTTGTTCACACTGGCTTTGTTGTTTTTATGCCTGGTTTATTTGGCACTCTTTGGCGTTATTTGCATTTATTCAGCCGCTTTAATTTTAGCGGTATCGGCTTTAAGCAGCTGCGCTATATCTTTGCCCTGACGCTGCCATAATTCGCCTAAAGCTGCCACTAACGCCGGGTAACCATCATCGGCTTGTGGCATCTGCAGCTGGAATTGTTGCTGCACAATGCCGCTTTGGCCGCCTGGCAAGGTTTTCCCCTGTGCCGGCATCAGACTAAAACGACCACTAAGCAGCACTGTGCCTTGTTCAGTGCCGTGAAACTGCTCCACCTGCACCAATAACCTTTGTGCGCCGGCCACAGGCCGCTCTGTCACCCGATAAGCCGGCAATTCAGACGCTAAAGTGCGTTGCAAAATACGACTCAGCTGCTGATCTAAAGCTTCAGCCCATTGTTGCTGCTGTGTTTTCACCAACTGTACTTCTGAGGTTTGTAAAATCAGCGCATTGCTATTGAGGTAACTGGCCACCATTACAGGCTCTACCACCAGCACGGGCGCATCAACAGCAGGGCTGCTGGTGCTGATGGCAGGTTGTGGCAACTGAAAATAGTTAATAGTGACAGCTGAGCTGCACCCTGCTAATAAACCGGGCAGCATCAACAATGCGACCTGTTTAGGCTGAAATTTGATCATGGCTGAACTCCCTGCTCCGGCTCCGGATCCGACGCTGGATCTGCGCTGATCACCAGTGCATTACTTTGTTGATTCATCGTTTGTACTACGGGCTGTAAATCACGCAGCACTTTATCCATGGCCTGTAAATTACTGTTCAGCCGCTCATACACAGGTGAACCTGGGCTTACCCCCTGCAAAGTTTGTTGCAATTGCTCGAGCGTACTTTTTAGCTCAGCCGGCAGTTGTTGTGTGCTGTCTTTGCCAATCAGAGCGTCCAGACTTTGCACCAGCTGTTGACTTTGCTGCATCAGTGCCCGGGTTTCATTGAGGGTGGCGGAACTGTCAGCAAGCACCTGCTCCACAGGTAAGTTGTTGATTTTATCAAGTGCTTGCAACACTTTTTGTTCAATATGGCCAAGACCACTGCGGGCCGTTGGCATTAAACGGTAACCGGCAAATTCATCCAGTACTGGCGCAGGCATGGCTGCTGCCACAACGCCGCTGTGGGTGTTGGCTCCGGCATCGGCATCGGAACCTGCCAGTTCATGTACTTTGCCAGTTGCAGGCTGAGCAGTATTCTGAATGGCGGCCCTGTTGTCAGCAGCACCTTCAACAATATTTAAATCCACATACAAACCGCCGGTTAACAGATTGCCGGTTTTTAATACGGCTCTCAGGCCCTTTTGCACTGCGTTATCCAGTTCTTGCTGTAATTCCGGCAGGGTTAAATTGTCATACAAACGCCCCGACTCCACCCGGATCAGCACCGGGATACCGCGGTTAAAGGCAATTTGCAGCGGTTTTTTCATATTAAAAAAGTACGGCACTGTCATCACAGTACCAATACGTACACCACGGTATTCCACAGGTGCGCCTGAGGTTAAGCCCCGCACTGATTCGTCAAAAAACAGCAGGTATTCCAGATATTCGTTATATAAACCGTCCTGAATGCTCTTTTTATTCTGAAACAGCTGAAACTCACTGTTATTGGCGGCCTGCTCACCTTTGGGCCAGCCGTCCAGCACATCAAAAGTCACACCACCACTTAGCAACGTAGCGACTGAACCCATTTCTATCCGAACCCCTTCGGCCGACATATCCAGTGCCATACCGCTGGCCTGCCAGAAACGCACGTTTTCAGTGACCAGCGCATCATAAGGGGCGCGGATAAACAGCTGATAGCGCATAGAACGTGCTTTAGCGTCAAATTCACCCAGCTCCACTGTGCCCACGTCGTAACCTCGGTACAACACAGGATCGCCGACCGACAACGAAGTGGCATCACCACTGGTGAGAAACACCCGCACCCCGGGTGCATCCGGCGGCGCTATTGGCGGGCTTTCCAGCAATTCAAAATTAAACTTGTTGCTGGCACCTTTGCCTGGCTGAAGCTCAATATAAGCACCTGATAACAAAGTATTTAAACCGGTAATACCACCGCGGCCGACACTGGGTTTGACCACCCAGAGCTGAGATTCGTCGTTGAGCAGCACATCAGTGCCTGGATTCATCCGCGCTTTAATCACTACTTGTTTTAAATCCTGCGACAGCTCTACCGACACCACCTTGCCGACATCCACACTGCGGCTTTTAATAGCGGTTTTACCCGGCACCAAACCTTCGGCATTGCTGGCAAGTAAAGTTAAAGTGGCCCCCTGATTTTTGTAGGTGTGATACAGCATCCAACCCCCAATCAGCACCGCCACTACCGGTACTATCCAGATCGGCGACCACTGGGTGATTTTACGCACCCTGGCCTGCACTGAAGCATGAGCCGGGCCGCTTTTGCCGGCAGCTTGTGGGTGATCTTTTGCTCCATGGCCTCTGTCTTTCGAAGAATGCCCTTGCTGTTCAGTCACGCTCTGTCTCCATTTGTTCGGACGGACTTGGGTCCCATAATAATCTTGGATCAAAACTCATCGCCGCCAGCATGGTAATGATCACCACACAGGCAAATACAAAGGTGCCCATGCCGGGGTAAACCCCAACCAGGGCATCAAAACGCACCAGCGCCGCCAGAATGGCCACCACCAGCACATCGACCATAGACCAGCGGCCAATCCAGTCGACTACCGGATAAATCCAGGTGCCGTGCTGACTACGTTCACTCAGCGGCAAAGTTGTCAGATAACACAACCAGAACATCACGGCGATTTTTAAAATAGGGATCACCACACTGGCCAATAGCACCACAATAGCCACAGGATAAGCTTCGTCCTGCCACATCAGAATAATGCCGCTGATAATGGTGGAATGAATACTCTCACCAAGCGACACAGTTTCCATCATCGGCAACAAGTTGGCCGGTATATACAAAATACTGGCGGTGATCAAAAGCGCCATAGTACGCTGAATACTATCAGGAATACGCTGACGTACTTTGGTTCCGCAACGCGAGCAGTGTACTTCATCCAGCGGTACTAATGCGGTGCAACAACTGCAGACTTTCAGTTGCTGGCTTAAACCGGTTTGCCCGGCCACTTTGCCGGCCACAGGCTGAGGTGCAGGTGCAATCCGCGACCAGAGCTCATGCCTGTCCACCACCTGAAAAGTGCGTAAATGTAATAAACAAAATAAACAAAAAGCCCAGAAACTCATGCCCAGAGAAATATCGAAGTGACTCAACAACTTCACAAAGCTGACAATAAGCCCCATCAGGAAAATATCCACCATGCTCCAGGGTTTGAGCATGTATAAAAGCCGCGCCATTTGCACCAGTGCCGGCAACCGGATATACATACCCAGTTTCAGGTAGATAATGGCCAGCATACAAAAACAGGGAATAGCCTGAATAAATAACCACACCAGCACCGCCAGCCAGGGATGGTCTTCATCCAGCAACACGGCTGAGGTATCAAAAAAGTTCATATCCCTGTGGCTGCCGGCCGCGTCCATACCGACAAAAGGAAACAGATTGGTCAGCAGCAGCATAAAAAGTGCGCTGAGAGCATACAGAATGGGGCGCAGCGCCGACTCGCGTTGTCTGGCGTCCAGTTCGTGGCCACAACGTTGGCAGTCGGCTTCTTCACCATCCTTTAACGGCGGAAGTTGTTGTAATAAATCACAATAACGACAAAGCACCAGCTCAGAGTCCGGTGCTTTGTGGGGGGCAGGCGCTAAAGCCTGCGCAGCAGAGACGGTCTCTGACACCAGATTAAATCGCTTCTTCGTCTTCTTCGCCGGTGCGGATACGGATGACCCGCTCTACGTCAAATACAAAAATTTTGCCATCGCCAATCCGGCCGGTCTGGGCTGTTTTCATAATGGCTTCCACACAACGGTCAACCTGATCGTCCGCCACCACAATATCCAGCTTCACTTTTGGCAGAAAATCCACCATATATTCAGCGCCACGGTACAGCTCGGTATGGCCTTTCTGGCGGCCAAAACCTTTGACTTCAGTGACTGTCATACCGGTGACATTAATGTCGGCCAGCGCTTCACGTACATCATCGAGCTTAAAAGGTTTGATAATAGCTTCAATCTTTTTCATATACTGATTCTACCGCTGTTTGCGCATGGCCGAAGTGATCGGATAGCGTCTGTCTTTACCAAAGTTCCGGCTGGTGATTTTAGGGCCCACCGCCGACTGACGTCTTTTATATTCATTTAAATCAATCAGGTTCAGCACACGTTTGACTGTTGCTTCAGCATAGCCCATCGCTGTTATCTCCAACAGCGATTTATCCTGCTCCAGATAAGCATCGATAATAGCGTCCAGCTCATCATAAGGTGGCAGATTGTCCTGATCGGTCTGATCCGGTGCCAGCTCAGCTGAAGGGGGTCTGTCGATAACCCGCTGTGGGATCACGGCTGAAATGCTGTTGCGATATGCCGCCAAACGAAACACCAGGGTTTTGGGCACGTCTTTAATGACGGCAAAACCACCACACATATCCCCATACAAGGTACAATATCCCACGGCCACTTCACTTTTATTGCCGGTAGTTAACAGCATTTTGCCGGTTTTATTCGACATGGCCATCAAGAGCACACCGCGCAAACGGGCTTGCAGGTTTTCTTCGGTGGTATCTACCGCTTTGCCGGCAAAAAGCGGCGTCAGCTGCTGCATATAACTGTCGTACATAGGCTCAATCGACACTATGTCAAACTTTACGCCCATGGTGTTGGCCTGGGCAGTTGCATCTTCCACACTCATCGACGAGGTATAACGGAACGGCAACATCAGTGCCTGCACTTTGTCGGCGCCAATGGCATCCACAGCAATAGCCAGGGTTAAGGCCGAATCAATACCGCCGGACAGGCCAAGTACAGCGCCCGGAAAACCGTTTTGCTGAATATAATCGCGGGTAGCCATCACTAAGGCCTGATACACCTCGGCCTCAAAAGATAAAGGTGCAGGCAGAGCCAACTGATGACTGGCAAAAACATGGGCAGAATTTTTGTGAAGCTCAGCCCGGTAAATATCCCGTGCAAAGGCCGGTGCCTGCAGTGCCAGTTTGCCATCCGGATTGACCAGCATAGAGCTGCCGTCAAACACCAATTCGTCCTGGCCCTGCGCCTGATTCACATAAACAAAACCCAGATGTAAACGTTCTGCCAGCGTGGTAAGCAGATGCTGGCGCTGGGCGATTTTGCCGGTTTCATAAGGGGACGCATTTAACACCAAAGCCCAGTCCGCGCCTGCAGCTTTGGCTGCAGCTGCCGGATGGCCATGCCAGACGTCTTCGCAAATCAGCACGGCAAATGTTTGATTTTTAAGGGTAAAAGTGCAGAAATCTTCGGCATTGCCAGGTGTAAAATAACGTTTTTCGTCAAACACACCGTAGTTAGGCAGTTCCTGCTTAAAATAACGGCCAATCAGCTTGCCGTTTTGGATGACGGAAGCGGCGTTGTATAACACCCCATCCTGACGCCATGGATGCCCCACCACCAATACACCGGGGTAGGCTGCCGCCTGAATGTCCTGTAAGCCGGTTTCCACCAGAGTTAATAAGTCATCACGGAATAACAAGTCTTCCGGCGGATAACCGGTGAGTGTCAGTTCAGGAAAAATCACCAGATCTGTGCCTGCGATGTTGGCCAGTTCAATCACCTGCAACACGTTTTGCCTTACTGCACCTATGGGAAACTGCTGCTGCACCAGACTGATTGAAAGAGACTGCGACATAAGGCCTGACCTGTTCAGAAAAATTCCGCGCTATGGTAGCGATTTTTCAGGGGATTCTCAAACCCGATATCGCGCCTTCTGCGCCGCAGCTCCTTGTGAAGCAAGGCATCCGGTAAATTTGCCGCCGCAAAAAACTGCGCTATGGTTATCAGAACCCGCTACACAAAAAGGATTTTGTGATGCCCGCCTTCATTACCATAAAAAAGCGCACCTCAGGCCAGTACCAACAACTGACACAACAAGGTTTTAGTCTGCTCGAACTGATGATAGTACTGAATCTGATGCTGCTGTTACTGATGCTGGGTTTACCGTCGCTACAGGAAATGGTAGCCAGGCAACAGGCCGAAAGTTATGTGCGGCAATTAAAACAACAGCTGCAATATGCCAGAGTCGAGGCCATTAGTTCCGGCAGCACCGTCACTTTTTGTCCGCTTAAGGGCAATCAATGTGTGAATCAATGGTGGCAGGTGCCTATTCAGATCCTGCGTCAGACACCTGGTTCAGGCGCACTGGCAATGCTGCAGCAACTGGACAAACCCATCAATTCACATTGGCTGTATTACAACAGGGAGCAACTACAGTTTCGCCGCGACGGCAGTTTAAATGTGCTGCAAAACGGCACCTTTATTTATTGCGCTAAACAATATCACTGGCATTACAAGCTAAGCATCAGCCAGGCTGGTCGAAGCCAGCTGCATTATGTCGATACCCCCTGTCCGCAATAAAATCCGCATTGCTGCTCGTTCAAATAACAAAAATCCTCCGCGCTTAGCCTCAGCGCGGAGGATTTTTTTATTCTGCCCTTTATTCTGCCCTGGCCTACACCAAGGCAGCGGTTGTTATGGCAACCAACAGTCGGCGGCCGGTTGACTGCTTTTCACGCCATATTGATCCAGCTGAAATACCTGGCAATCGCTGTCTTGCTGCTGAGCCCCTGTCGCCATGGCCTTGAGCTGATAACCCTGGCTGGTTAACACTGCCGAGATGCGAAAACGCCCTGATTCGGTCAGATAACTGCTGTGGGCAAAACCAAACTCGGTCAGATCTGCACTGTACCTGTACTGTTCAGCCAATAATAACTGCTGCATATTGGCCACTTTTAGCAGCTCAGCACAGGCCTCACGCCGGTAACTGCCAAGTACATGCTGCTGATAACCGGGCAAAGCCACTGATAAAATAATGCCAATAAGCGCCACAACCACCATGATTTCAATCAGCACAAAACCCGGGATAACGGGTTTAACGGCGGCCATTAATACACCTCTTCCTGACGGTAAATCGCCAGCTGCCGCCATTGTGATAACTGCGCCAGATTCAGCTTTTCAGTGCAGCCAGCACAGCTCTCGCTGACGCCGTGCAACCCCTCCAGTACTGCTGCCCCATCCTTACTTTGCTGTAACTGCAAACTGCCATCCGCTGCAGCCGCAAGCCGAAGTGGCAACTGCATATTAATATCAAGCTCTGCCTGGCTGTAAACCGCAGTAGCCTGATACAAATGAAGCGCCAGCAGCGAGTTGGCCTGCCTTGCATCAGCACATAACAAGCCATGTTGCGCAGCACTTTGCAGCGGCAGGTACAACACACCGGCTATCAGTTGGGGCTGCCAAACCGGCTGACCAGATAACGGCAACAACCAGCCCGCTCTCCCCTGCTTCAGTTGCATGAATTGATTTGGCGCAGCCGCAGGCGCTGTTTGAGCCGGTATCTGTGTTTGTGCGGCAAAATCTGCTTGCTGTAAATCACTGACTAATAAAGGGGAACTGATGTCATCAGCTAAAAATAACACCAGCAGCTGATATTGACTCTGACTTTTAGCCAGCAGCACCAACACATCAACCGCCGGACGGCTGGCTACTGTGGCCAGGTTACCCGGCAACATAGCTCTTACCACTAACAAAGGACTGACATAAACCGCATGCCGCGCTGACAGGTCAGCGACCAGTGCGCTCTGATAACTCAAATCAGGGCTGACATCAAGCCGCAACAATTGCCCTTGTTCATCAATCTGATAAACACGGTCAAAAGCGCCATCTCCGTCCAAATCCAGCGCTGCCGGTGCTGCTTTTAACGCCCCAAGTGCGGCAGGTGGTTGCTGGCCACTGGCGTAATGCTGCAGGTCAAATTCCGCCAACATTTTGCCGCTGTCAGCCTGCAACAACCAAAGGCGTGGGGTGGCAGCTGTGGCCGAATTGATCAGCAGTACTTCTTGCTGGTTTTGCCACCGCTGCAGCACCGGCGTTTGTAACCAGGGGCTTTGCTGCGCCAAAGGCACTGACCAGCGCCATCTTAAGCGCGGCGCATGCAGATTGGCTAAATCTGCCCGCTGATATTGATTGGCAGCCAAATCATGCCAAATAACCTCAGGCGAAGCAGCAACACCTGTGTTGACCCCACCCGGAACAGCTGACGTCAGCAGCAAAGGCGAAGCGACTGCCGTTTCAGTCAAAGCAACCGGGGGCGCGCCGGAGACTACAGCACCAGTTTCTGTGTCACCAAACCAGCGTAACTGCCCGCTTTCATTGCTTAGCTGCAGCCAAAGCGGTTTACCGCTGCTGTCGTGATAACGCAGTGGCACAGTATCAGGACGCGGCTTGGGACAAAAACTATGGTTGGTTGCTAAGGGGTGGCTCAGCGGCCGGTACGTTAAATCCGGTTGCAACTGATAGTAGCGCTCTGTTGACACAGCAGGCGCTGCCGACCCAGTCGCAGCTGCAGCATTCCCTGTCGCAGTCTTAGCCGCCATTAGCTGCAGTGGAACACCCAGTACCAAAACAGTGAGACTGAACTTTATCAGTAAAAACAGGCCCTTCATGACACACCTCCAGCCACAACAACAGTGAGATCCGTGCGCCATAACAAAGTGCCCCAGGGCTCGGCGTCATCGGGATCACTGGCCACACTTTGTAACTGCAACAGTTGGCACTGCAACTGAGGCTCACTCCATACCGCCAGTTGTGCCGGGCAGCTGATGCTACCAGCGCCGGCTTGAGGTTTGGCTGACAGTTGTTGTAGCTGCTGCAGATGTTTTAACTTCATGCTCAGGTAGCGCTGCGTTTGCAGCTGACCTGCCATACCTATCCGTTGGCTGAGTTGACTGATGGTCAGGGCGCTGAATGCCATGGCACTAACCATCACGATAAAACACAAACAGACAACAAGCACAAATCCTTTGGCCTGCATCTTGATTGCTCCTTCAGTTAATAGTTGTGAAAGGTGACTGCGCTGGACACCAATAAACGGCGGTAATGGTCGCCTGGTGCCTGGAACAGCCGTTGTCCCAAGGTGTACTGCTGCACATTGGTATAGGTGTTGTCTGGCATCACACTGCGTACCAGCACATAAAAACGCAGTTGTAACACCTGACCACTGCGTTGTTGCCAGACATCGGCTGAGACTTGTGCAACATCACTGAGATAATCCACCTGGCCGTCAAAATTACTGTCGATGCCGGCTTCAAAATGCATCATCTCTACGCCATCCAGCACTGAATCTGTGTCCATTGTCAGTTGACCGCTGGCCTGACGCACCAGACGTTTACGCATCAGTACCGGCACCTGCTGCCGGCCCTGGGTTTGCAGTGCCACATAAAAAACCTGATGTAAATAAGGCCAATAAGTAGCTGTTGCAGCGCCTGAAGGTTGACTGACAAAACGATATGAGCGCCCTTGTTGCTGCAGATAAGCTCTGTTGTCTTTGGCGGTGGCGGCAGTCAAGGGTGCCCCTGCCAGACGTTTAAGCTGTAAAAAAGCCGAGCCTTTGTGGGCGAAACTCAGGCAATCCGGGGTATGGGCTGCGCCAACAATCCCCGACAGTATGGGCACAAAGGCCATGTTGTTTTTTGGAAAGCTGCCACTATCGAACAGACTACGGCAATCTCCCTGCACACTAAGACCCGCAACGGGGCGCAATAACGCCGGATCAGCACCGGCCCAAAAATTCTGGTTTAACAGTTCCTGCTGAAAAAAACCAAGCACAAACTGACCCGACTGTTGCATTTCCGCCAGCTGACTGGTTTGTTTAAAGGCTTGCTGATTCACTTGCCAGCTGTTCACCAACAACAAAGTCAGCAGCAAACTCAGCGCCATCGCAATCAGCATTTCAACGAGAGTCCAGCCACGCTCGTGACAGAAATTCATCTCAAAGCCCCCTGCCTGGCACCAGTTCCAGCTGAAAATGACCGGTTTTGAGCGGGCACAGGCTGGACTTGCTTTGAAAGGACGATTTTTGCACCGGTTGCCAGCTCAGGCTGATGGCCGGGCCTGCGGCACTGCTGCGGATACAAAGTTGTGCCTGAGGTAAGATGGCTGAGGGCTGAAACACCCCACTGAGACTGGCGGCCAGTTGCGCCTGCAACAGCAGCTGGCCATTACAAAGGCCTGGCTGATCGCAGCTACCTGTAGCAGGTTTTTGCTGTATATCGGCCTGGAAACCCCGTGCGCTGACCGACACAGATTGCAAAGAGGACATGACATCGGCAGCCACAGCAGCTGCCATTAGCCGCTGCTGTGCCTGTAACACCTGTTGTCTGGCATAAATTTGGCAACTCAGAGCGCCAAGCATGCCAAGGCTGAATAACAGGCAACAGATCAACAACTCAAATAAGGTGAATCCTTTCATAAGCGGTGCATCCTTACACCGATCAGGTTACCTTAAATTTACATCTTAAAAACAAAAAATCAACTTCAGCGTATTATTATCCCCAGCACTTGCGTACTATGGCTGCGGTATTGGCACCGGCAGCAGTACGAATGCCAGCCTGATTTAAAGTTAAAGTGGCACAACTGGTATCTTTGAGCTGCGGCCCCTTTGGCGCTGCGGTCAGCAGAAAAGTCTGGGGGGCAGCATTGAGGCTAAAGGTATAAAAGTCTGCCAAATCAATACGACAACTGGTTTCTGGCAAGATTGTCGCCACCCCATTGGACTGGCTGTAGTTCATTGAGCCGGTATAAACCCGCTCCATAAACTGCGCCAGTTCATTCATGCAGGCCGTTGCGGATGCCCTGCGGGTTTCCAGCACATATTTGCTGTAGGCCGGCATTGCTACAGCGGCAACAATACCAATAATTGCCACCACCACCATCATTTCCATTAAACTGAACCCACGCGGCTTATGCATTATTACTCCTTGATCTAATTACTGATTTCATGCCAGGACAACATCTGTCTTGCCACTGAAGCATTCACAGCTGTACCACACATATTGACGCCGTCACAGTTGGCAAGCGCCAGTACATTGCTGCCATTTTTGGCAAAAGTTACCACGCTGTTCAAGCTACCAACCCGAATCCCACTGACATCGGTGGCGGTGCCGGAAATCTGCACTTTGTCGCTATTGTCGAAGTTTTTGTCGCCTGAACTGTCAAAGAAGATCTTTTTCAGCCGGCTGCCACTGTAAGCCGATACCGCCATAATGTAACCGGAACCACTTGGATTACAGACATTGGTATCCGGAATTGTGGTGTTCAGCACCAGATCGCCACCCAGCATGGAAGGCATATCCACAATACGCTCGTGGGTGTCGACTAAATCCATGTACCAGCCTTTTTTACCTGCGCTCAGTTGAGCTGCATAACTGACAACCCGCTTATCACCCACAGTGGTAATAGTGCGCGCATCCAGTTCAGCTCTGGAACTGACGGTTGGGCCATCAATAATGCCGTACATGGTTTGTTGTTCGGCATTGGATGGGTCATCCTGATTTAAATAACGGCCAGTGCCAAAAAACACCCAGGCTTTGCCGGTTTTCGGGTCAATATTCGCCAGTACACCACCGGTCACAGATTGCCTTTTGTTTTGTGCATTCACTGCTGAGAACAACGGCTGTCCATTGTTTGCAATTATCCAACCTGCTTCACTGGCAGATGACAAATCAAACTTCCAGACATGGCCGTGTAAGTCGCCGCCATACACCCAATCGATATTGCCGTCATTATTAATATCCAGGGTACTGATTTCAGACATACCGTTGGAGTCACTGGCACTGCCTTTACCTGTGGGCAATTTTTTAATGATGTTACCGGTCAGCACATCAATCAGCAAAATACCAGACTGTTCACTGCTGTTGTTGTAACCATAACCCGCCACTAAGGCCCAATGCCCACTGTTCAGACGGAACACCTGAGGCTCGCCCAGGTACACCCCAAGCTCGGCAAAACTTTTATCCCACAGCACGTTATTGCCACCAAAACGTGCGGGATCGGTCACATCCAGCGCAAACAAAGCATTACCACCGCGGCCCTGACTGCCAAGCAGCACACTTCTCCAGTTATTGCCGTCAAACACGTCCACCACTGTCGGCGAACCGTCTACTGAAAACATATGTTGATAATTTTGCTCTGAATATTTTTTCAGCACATTGACCGTTTGACCACCGATTGGCGCCATCACAGCGGCCGGAATAAAGGCCAGCAACTCACGGCCAGTGTCGGCATTAAAACCATGTAGCATGCCGTCGTTGCCACCGACGTAAATCACCGAAGGGCGGCTTTTGACATTGCTTTCCAAAAAGCTGCGATAAGAGCTGGCACCAGACCAGCTATATCTGTGATAACTCATATCTACAGGAGCAGAAACCAACTCTGGCGATGAGTTCACCAAATCACCGAGCAGGCTGGTTCTGTCACGATACAGACCGCCGTTTTTCTTTTCTTTACTGCGATCACCACGGATGTAATCCACCACGGCCGCATCGTTATTAAAAGCTTTTTGCTCGGCAGCGCTCATTTCGCTCCAGACAAAAGCCTTGGCATTACCGGTACTGCCGCTGCTGCCAAACCAGATATTCCGTGCAGCAGGTGCCGGTAGTTGTTCACTGGCTTTCCATACCGGGGTACTGACGTCGTCTACCTTGTATGACCATAAATCGCCAGCCCATTCACCGGCAATAAAACGCGCCTGATACACATTGGACTCAGTTTGTAATGAGTTAATAGCGGTAGCGGCAATATTCGACGCTGAACCAGCGCGGGCGGAAATATTGGCTAAGGTATTGGCCAGGCCAGAAGCAAAAGTACTGGGTTTGTTGGCACTGAAAAAGCCACCACGACCGTTTACACTGGCGTGCAATAAATCGTTAATTTTGTTTTGTTTTTCAGAGCCTCCCCACCAATTGACGGCACTTTTGCTGGTTACAGCATCAAAACCCTGCTGTGCTGTGACCGAACCTGTCACCCCTAAGCCAACACCAAAAGTGACCATATGCTGCCAGAATGCCGGGTTTAAATTGGGCAAAGGCACTGGCACTGTATTGGCAAGATCCGGGCGCAAATCGGTTTTCCAGTATTTCATCGCCACGTCGGCCAGGGTGTTGCTCTCACCGTCACGAAACGGATCGCTGGCTTTATAGGTGTAATCCGGATTATTTGGCCCTGTGATAGTGCTGCCGTCGCTACCATCCTGGTTACCGCCCGCGCTGACAGAGCCGTCGTAATAACCGTCAGTCATCAGAATGGTAAAACTCTGCCGGCATTCCAGTTTGGCCGATCTCGGATCCGAAGGCACCGTCAGCCAGGGTTTATCCCCCTGGTAATATTGACCCGCAGTATCCAAAGCAGTCAGCAATGGAGTCCCCCCCGTCGCTTTTTTGTCATGCAACCAGGTGAAAAAACCGGAACGGTTACCACCACCAAAGGGCGCCACGTCTGCGGTGATCACACCACTGTTAATAGCACCATAACCCACCCGCATCGACTGCAGCTGACTCTGAAACGCAGCAGACACGCCGGATTTAGCCAGCATCATTCTGGTGCGGTAAAACGAAAACCAATTGGCAAATTTTTGTTTTTCTGCTGCGCCCAGATTTGCAACATTGACATAGTCATAGCAGCTGTCACTGCGTTCGTTCTGGGTACAACCTGTTCTGTATTTAAAATAAAAAGCCGGGCTTGGATTGCGGTCTGAAGTACTGTCACTAATGGCAAAACCATAAGTACCATTGCGATTCGGATAATAATAATCGGCAATCAGCGCATAGTACTTGCTGCTTAAATCCACTTTGGACGAGCTGGAGTCATATCCATTGTGCGGCGCGCTGGTAAAAGAAGGGGTGGGGTAATAATTTACGCCATCTGGCTTCAGCGGTACCGGATAGTTTTCTGCCGGGTCAAAATACACAGTATTCAAATGGCTGGATGCAAGATATTTGCGACCACTGGCACTACAAGCCAGTGCTTTGGCGCCGGCATAATCCATAGTGCTGCTACTGCAGTCGTTGCCCAGGTTAAAGTCGGTATCCAACTCGTCCGGCATAAAACCCCAGCGCATTGAACCAGAATCATCCAGCACAAATAAAATATTCGGGTCAACGGCCGTACCGGTTTCCAGTGGCGCCTGCGCGATATTAATTGCAGCTTGTACTGTGCTGGCCGCAAACAGAGCACTAACCAGCAGCCAGCTACCGTGAATAGCAAAAGGTTTTGTTGCAAATGACATCATGGTTCTCCCGCCATCATACTGCTTAAATCCGCCAGATAGCCTGAATGGTTACGCTGGCCCGCCCTGCCTGAGGAGCCGTTCTTGCCGTCACTCGGTAGGTTTGTTTTTCACACAGAGGATCTGTCACTTTACAGGTTGGATTTTGTGGATCCGGCCACATGCCGAGGTTCTCCACCATAAATTCGCCGGTATAATTGGTGCCATTCACCGCCACGGCAATTTGACCGCGGTTGGCCCAGGCCACAGGGTCCTGCCATAAATCCGGCGCACCAGCGACTGGTGCTGGTAATGTGGCACGGTACCAGCCTGCGCCGGGTGCCGGTGGCAATAAATTAGTCCCAACCTGCCGCACAGTGGCCTCAGCCACCTGTTTGGCAATTTCCCTGTCGTTAAAATTAGCGGCCATTTTTTCCTGTAAGGTGGTGCTTCGCATAGCACTCACCGCCAATAAAGTCATTGCCACCAGCAATAATAAACTGACCACTAATGCCATACCGCGGCTATTGGATCTTGAGTGTTTCATCTCAAATCTCTCTTATCTGTTGCGTAAATTGACCACCTGACTGATTTCCCTGAGCGCAAGGGCCACAGGAGCGCTTGGGTTATCAGCCAGCGTTAACACAGCACGCACCGACACCACATTTTCCCAGACCACCCCAGCAGATGCATCGACATAGTTGGCAGTGCCTCTTTGCAAATACTGCAACTGCAGATTGGTAACATTGGGTACAATTTCTTCCACCCTGACCTGCCCTGCCACCACCACCACCCGGTATAACGAGTTGAGGTTGTTGCGGGTTCCGACAAACCAGGCCGCTGACTCCATCGGCATCACAAAACCGGCATCACTACTGATATTGCGCTGATAAGCCACCCCATTGGGGGCCACA
This sequence comes from Rheinheimera sp., assembly GCA_003543135.1. Lineage (GTDB taxonomy): Bacteria > Pseudomonadota > Gammaproteobacteria > Enterobacterales > Alteromonadaceae > Pararheinheimera. Next base: position 214,144 of record DPJG01000033.1, on the reverse strand, counting down.
CCAAATTGCAGGGTACGGTTACCAGGCGCACCTGCGCCAACAGCGTGGCTCAGGTCTGTGCCGTTGACCGCCGTCACCTGAAAAATCAGTCCCCATTTCGAATCACAAGACATCACAATATCGTTGGCTACTATGCCGGCCAGATTCTGATTAATGACCATAGCCGGGTTGCCGGCAGCATTGTGGGAAACCACGGAAGCACTGACACCACGACCATACATCACCTGCAGCGCGTCAGTATTAGGCAGCGGCACCACTGCGCCATTACTGAAATCCGGAAAACCACCAGAGTCAAAACCCTGTATGCCGCCGGTCCAGTTATTCCACCAGGCCAGCGGCGGATTCAGTGCATTAAACACATGAGCCGCCATCACATTGCCACAACCGGCGTAACCGGCATGCTGTACATCCTGACTTAGCAGCTGAAAACTGACCTGACTGGCTTGTTGTAACTCACTGATCTGCTGATTCACCCTGTTGGTACTAACATTCGACAGATACACACCAATGACACCAGCCACTAAAAAAGAGCCCAGTAACAAGGCCACCATCAGTTCGGTCAGTGAAAAACCCCGCGCTGCTTTTTTACTGCACAACCTCATCATTAAATCCTTGCCACGTGGGTAATTGTCATAGTGGTACTGCCGCCCAAGGCTCTGGAGTCGTCCCACTGCACAGTCACAATATAAGTTCGGGTGGCGGCGTTATAAGTCACGCCGCCGCAGCTGGTGCCTGAGTTGCCAAATGCGGTCATGATTTCTGTCAGCCAACTGGCTTGCTCCACACTCTGAATCGAAGCACCGGGCGACATAGCGCTGCAACGCAGCGGCAACACAAAACTGCCATTGACTGCAGCTGTGGCGTTTGCGCGGATACGTTCAGCCATACTGCTGGCCAGCAGCACTGCCATAGTGCGCTGATGAGCACTTTGGGTGTTACGGATATTAGCGGTTTGTAAACCTGCAACGCCCAATAAACCAAGCGACAGCACCAGTACCGCAATCAGCACTTCCAGCAGGGACACACCACGTTGCAGTTTCAGCCCGGGTTGATGGCCCATTTTCGGCCGGCGGGAAGCGAATTTCATCAACTGTTCCTCCATTATTCATGTTGCGCTTAAGCGCATACACCCGAAGCATCGGATGAGCGAAGCACAATGCGACCACCGGAATCGAACTGCAGATCACGGATGTTTGGCTTGGTTTGAGCCTGTGCAATACAAAAACGGATTTGCGCCGATAACGGCGTGTTATTGGCCGGCATTCTGGCCAGACCCTGAGGGGTAAAACGGACAATATGACCGGCCGCTGTCAGGTTGGGATCTGACGTCACTTTCATCGGTGCTGATGGGAAAAAGCCGGCGCGCAAGGCCGGTACAGCCGGAGCAGCCAGCGCAACAGCTGCGGTTTGCACTATCCAACCTTCCCAGCCATTGGTGCCTGGCACTGTGCAGGTCATATTGTTATTGGAATGGCAAAACACGACTGCTTCATTCAGCCGGATAGCTTCACTGCGGGCATATACCAGCGCAGTACGGATTTCGTCAGCATGACCCAGGAGTTTATTGTTCCCGATTAAAGAGCCAAATGATGGCAGCATAATGCTGAGACTGATGGCCAGAATGCTCATTGCCACCAGTAATTCAATCAGGGTGACACCAAACTGAGAATGATATTTTTGTACCGGCATTGTTGCCTCCCACCTACCACAAGATAACGACAGGCAACTAAGTTGTTGCCAAATCGTAATCTAGCGGCAAACATTGGTGAAATAACAGCCTTTTCTGACCAATGGTCAGAACAGCCGATAAACGGTCAATCAGCGCCACTGTGGTGGCGACTGAACCGATGAACACTGAGGTTGTAACAGCTGTGGTAAAACCAGGGGTTAGCCAGCACCGAGCAACTGGCGGATTTTCGGCAGCTCGCGCCGGCTGACTTCAAGGCGCTGAGCGCACTGCCAAAGCTCCAGCAAATGTTTTCCTTCCTGCAGATGCAGTGCCTTGATGCGGCGTTTGAGCACCAGGGTATTGCGGTGAATACGGATTAAATCCTGCGGAAACTGCTCTTCCAGCTGTTTCAGGCTGAGATCGCTCAAGGCCTCACCACCGGCAAACACAAAACGTACATATTTGTCTTCGGCCTGCAGATAAAACATCTGTTGCAGTTCAACCCGCTGCAAGCTGTTGCCACTTTTATAACCCAGCCATTGCTGCGCCTGCTGTTTCTGCAGATGGGCTTTGGTGGTCAGGCCTATCCGTTGCAACGTAGCCGCCAGTTGTTCAGGGCTGACGGGTTTAAGCAAATAACCGGCCGGCGCCACCTGATAAGCTTCCAGTGCATGTTGCGGGTGAGCGGTTAAAAATACCACTGCAGGCGGCAGTGGCAGATGTAATAACTCGGCAGCGACACTTAAACCATCACGACCCGGCATTTGAATATCCAGAAACACTAAGTCCGGCTGCAAATTGCCCGCCAGCGCCAATGCAGTATCACCGTCACTGGCCTCGCCCACCACCTGATGTTCGGCAAATGCCTGCAGCAAACGTTTTAATCTGGCGCGGGCCAAAGGTTCGTCATCAACCAGCAAAATGTTCATCGCAGGCTCCCGCTACGCCCAGCCTGCGGGATCACCAGCTTGACCCTGAACTCAGCCGGTTCATCGCCACTTTGCGCACGCCTGTGGGTGCTGAGTCTGGCGGCATCACCAAACTGCAGCTCCAGCCGGCGCCTGATATTTTCAAGCGCAATGCCATTGCCACCCTGCGCAGGAGCATTGGGAATAGGATTGCTGATCATGATAGTGATAGAAGTGGCAGAAAGCTGCAGTTCAACACGGATAAGTCCGCCTTGCGGGCAAGGCTCGACGCCATGATGAACAGCGTTTTCCAGTAAAGGTTGTAATGTCAGACAAGGAAGTTGTGCCTTAGGTAGCTCGTCCGGCACTTGCCATTGCAACCTGAGCCTGTCCCCCAGGCGCCACTGCTCCAGCGCCAGATATCTTTTAGCAAGCGCCAGCTCTTCGGTAAGTTCGGCCACAGCGCCGGCATTCAGGGCTGCCCGGAATAAACTGGCTAAATCCAGCAAAGCGGTTTCAGCCGCAGCTGGATCCTGCTGCGTTAGCTCGGCCACTGTATTTAAGCTATTAAATAAAAAATGCGGTTGAATTCTGGCCTGCAGTGCGTCCAGCTCAGAGCGCGACTGTGCCTGCAACCGCCAGCTGTGTTCAATATAAAGGGCAAATAACTGAATGCCCATGCCACCGACCAACAGCGCGATCAGCATGGTTTGTAATAAAAAGGCAAAATAGTCGGCGCGGCTTTGCCAGCCATGATGACTCAGCAAGCCAAAAGCAGCAGTACTGACCAGCCAGGTGATCAACAGCAGCAGAAGCAGCGCCACGGCACTGAGCTGACGTGGTTTCAGATGCAATAAAGGTTTTTTAAACTGGCATAACAGCGCCACTGTTAACAACGCAACCCAGTGTACAAACAGCGACATCAGGCCCAGCCGGGCCCAGAAGTCCTGATCCAGTGTCGGCGCCAGCGCCAGCAAAATTGCCAATGCCTGGGCCAGCACCAACACCCGGATCACAATACGGCCCTGACAAAAGGCCGGCAATAATTGCTCAAACTGCAAACTGGATGCCGGCTGAGCTGCCATCAGGGTGCCTTAACGCAGTTCTGCCGGTACGGCGAATACCACGTTTTCTTCACGGCCCGGGTGTTCAATCACCTGTTTGCCGCCCCAGGCAGTTAACTGTTGCACAACTTGCTGCACCAGTACCTCAGGTGCTGAAGCCCCTGCAGTTACACCCACTGCGGTCACATCTGCCAACCAGCTTTGCTGAATATCAGCAGCGGTATCAATTAAATAAGCGGTACAGCCCATTTTTTCGGCCAGTTCACGCAAGCGGTTGGAATTACTGCTGTTTTTGGCACCAACGACCAATAACAACTGCACCTTGGCCGCCAGCTCGCGCACCGCATCCTGGCGGTTTTGCGTGGCATAGCAAATATCGTCTTTACGCGGGCCTTCAATGTCCGGGAATTTTTTGCGCAGTGCATCTATCACATCAGCGGTATCATCCACCGACAAAGTGGTTTGACTGGAGAAACACAGCTCAGATGGGTTTTTCACCACCAACCGCTCAACATCCTCCACCGATTCCACCAGATAAATACCACCCGCCGGATTGTCGTACTGACCCATGGTGCCTTCCACTTCAGGGTGGCCGGCGTGACCAATCAGAATGCACTCCACCCCTTTGCGGCTGGCGCGGGTCACTTCCATATGCACTTTAGTCACCAGCGGGCAGGTGGCGTCAAATACTTTTAAACCCCGTTGTTTAGCATTTTCCCGCACCGCCTGAGAAACACCATGGGCGGAGAAAATCACGATATTGCCATCCGGCACTTCGTCCAGCTCATCTACAAATACAGCACCACTGCGACGCAGGCCGTCCACCACAAATTTGTTATGCACCACTTCGTGGCGCACATAAATCGGCGGCTCGTACAGTTCTAAAGCACGGGACACAATGCTGATGGCGCGGTCAACACCGGCACAAAAACCACGGGGGTTGGCGAGAAAAATATCCATCTTTAGTTGGTTACCTGCACAATTTCTACATTAAAGGTCAGCGTCTGACCGGCCAGTGGATGATTAAAATCGACAGTCACTGAATCGCCAACCACTTCGCGGATAAGGCCTGGCAATTCAGAACCATCCGGCATGGCAAAACCAACAATCATGCCCACCTGCGCTGGTGCTTCCAGCGAAAACTTACTGCGGTCAACATAATAGATATTGTCGGGGTTTGGCATGCCATAAGCATCTTCAGGTGCCAGCGTAAAAGTTTTTTTATCACCGGCCTGCATGCCGGTTAATTGGGCTTCAAAAGCCGGTGACAAAGAACCATCACCCATTTGCAGCCGCGCCGGTTTGTTATGCACCCTTGTACTTTCTGCGGCACTGCCATCCGCCAGTTTAATATCAAAATGAAAAATGACAGTACTGCCAGCTCCAATCAACATAACTCAACCACTCTTATTTCGTTTTATCCACCACGTCGGGTGAAAAGCTGTCCCAAATTAACAAGGCTGCACCAATGGTAATGGCGCAGTCGGCAATATTAAACACAGGGTAATGCCATTCCTGATAATAAACGTGTAAAAAATCAACAACATAACCGTACAAACTGCGGTCAATCAAATTGCCAATGGCACCTGCAACAATCAGCACCAGCGCCAGCGACAATTTCCATTCGGCGCGTTGTAACCTGGATAACCAGACACTGAGTACGACTGACACCACCACGGCGATCAGCGTAAACAACCAGCGCTGCCAGCCACCGGCATCCCCTAAAAAGGAAAAGGCAGCGCCATAGTTGCGGGCATAGGTAAAGTTAAACACCGGCAACAACTGGATAGATTCACCCAGTTCAAAACGCTGCAACACCCAGATTTTGGTCAGCTGGTCTACCACTAACACTAACAGGGCCAGCCACCAGAAGCGCCAGCCCGACTCTTTAAACAACGTCATTATGCAAAAATCCTTGTTTCACCGGCACCTTCGACGTTGTCAACACAACGCAGACAAATCAGCGGATGGGCAGCGTTGGCACCGACATCGTGACGGTGGTGCCAGCAACGATCACATTTTGCTGCTGTTGAGGTGTGCACCTGCACCTGTAAACCGGCAATAGCAGTGGCAATAGCATCCGCTGGTGCTGCACCTTCAGCCACTGTGGCTGTTGAAGTGATCAACACAAAACGCAGCTCATCACCCAGCTGACGCAATGCCTGCGCCAGAGTTGCATCTGCATATAAGGTTACTTCGGCCTGTAATGAAGCGCCGATATGGCCTTCTTTACGCACAGTTTCAATAACGCGGTTCACTTCGTCCCGTACCTGAAGCAGCTGCTGCCAGAAAGCATTGTCAACTTTGCCCTCTGGCACCTTGGCAAAACCTTGATACCAGACACCGGTAAATACAAATGGCTCGCTGCGCTCTGGCAGACTTTCCCAGATTTCCTGCGCAGTAAAGCTCATCACAGGCGCCATCCAGCGCACCATGGCTTCAATAATATGATAAAGCGCAGTCTGACAAGAACGACGGGCATGCCCATCGGTTTTTGCTGTGTACTGGCGGTCTTTAATCACATCCAGGTAAAAACTACCCAGCTCAACAGTACAGAAATTCATCAGTTTCTGACTCACCTGATGGAACTGGTAATCGTCATAATCGGCAATAATTTCCTGCTGCAATGCAGCTGCACGTTGCACCATCCATAAATCCAGCTCCACCAGTTCGTTCAGCGGCACTAGGTCGGTTGCCGGATTAAAACCGTTGAGGTTAGCCAGAATAAAACGGGCGGTATTGCGGATACGGCGGTATTTATCAGCGGCGCGGTTCAGAATTTCATCCGACACTGTCATTTCCGAGGTGTAGTCTGTGGTGGCCACCCATAACCGCAGAATATCGGCACCCAGTTTGTTCATCACATCCTGCGGCGACACCACGTTGCCCAAAGACTTCGACATCTTGCGGCCTTCACCGTCAACAGTAAAACCGTGGGTTAACACTTGTTTGTACGGTGCGTGGTTTTTAATAGACACGCCGGTCATTAACGATGACATAAACCAGCCACGGTGCTGATCCGAACCTTCTAAATACAAGTCGGCCTGAGTAGCACCACCAAATTCAGGACGCGGGTCGATGACACAGGCGTGAGTCACACCAGAGTCAAACCACACATCCAACGTATCTGTGACTTTGACGTACTGCGCAGCTTCGGCGCCTAACAAAGTGGCGGCGTCTAAATCAAACCAGGCCTGAATACCCTGTTGTTCAACCAGTTTTGCCACCTGCTCCATCAGATCTTTGCTGTTTGGATGCAAAGCACCTGTGTCTTTATCAACAAAAAGCGCAATAGGCACACCCCAGGTGCGCTGACGGGAAATACACCAGTCCGGACGACCTGCCACCATTTTTTCAATACGCTGTTGACCCCAATCCGGGATCCAGCGGGTATTTTCAATTTCACTCAGGGACTTGGCCCGTAACCCGGCCTGTTCCATGCTGACAAACCACTGAGGGGTGGCACGGAAAATAATCGGCGTTTTATGGCGCCAGCAATGCGGGTAACTGTGGTTATAAGCTTTATGCACCAGCAACGCACCTGCCGCTTTTAACGCTTCAACCACTGAGTCGTTGGCTTTAAATACATGCTGACCGGCAAAAAGCGGCGTGTCCGGCAGATACACACCATTGGCACCCACAGGGTTCGCCACTTCCAGACCATATTGCTGACCCACCACAAAGTCTTCCTGACCATGGCCAGGTGCAGTATGCACAGCACCGGTACCAGAATCTGTAGTGACATGGCTGCCCAGCACCACTGGGACGTTAAAGTCATAGAGCGGGTGTTTTAACTGTGAGAGCTCCAGCGCTGCACCTTTGCAAAAACCCAGCGCATGATATTTTTCAATGCCGGCACGGGCCATCACGTCTTTGACTAAGTCTGTGGCCAGCACCAGACGCTCAGCGCCGTTCGGGCCTTCTTCGACCTGCACCAGGCTGTAATTTAACTCGGCATTCAGTGCAACAGCGCGGTTGGCCGGAATAGTCCAGGGGGTGGTCGTCCAGATCACCACTGACACCGGGCCCTGACCACGATGACCTTGTGGATGATCAAACTTATCAACCACAGCTTCATCCACAAAACGGAAGCGCACATCAATGGCCGGAGAGACTTTGTCCTGATATTCCACTTCAGCTTCAGCTAAAGCAGAACCACAGTCGGTACACCAATGCACCGGCTTAAAGCCTTGTTGTAAATGGCCATTTTCGATAATACGTGACAAAGAGCGGATGATATTGGCTTCAAAAGCAAAATCCATAGTGCGATACGGATTGTTCCAGTCACCCAATACACCTAAGCGGATAAAATCAGTTTTTTGCGCTTCAATCTGGGTTAACGCGTATTCACGGCATTTTTCACGAAATTCGGCCGCCGATAACTTCACACCGGGCTTGCCGTATTTTTTCTCAACCACCAGTTCAATCGGCAAACCGTGGCAGTCCCAGCCCGGCACATAAGGTGCGTCAAAATCGTCCAGCGTTTTGGCTTTAACAATAATATCTTTCAGAATTTTGTTCACGGCATGGCCAATGTGAATACTGCCGTTTGCATACGGAGGACCATCATGCAGAATAAAGGTTTTTTTGCCTTTTTTAGCAGCACGGATCTGGCCGTATAAGTCAGCCTTGGTCCAGTTTGCCAGCATTTGCGGTTCACGTTGCGCCAGGTTGGCGCGCATGGCAAAAGCCGTATCCGGCAAATTCAGCGTTGCTTTATAGTCTGTCATCCGATTATTTCCGTGTTAGTTCTGTGTTGACCCGCTTTGGCGTGCCTGCAAATTTTAATTGTTATGGCCGAAAAACTGCCGCGCCGCAGCAGCATCCAGCTGAATTTGTTGTTGTAACTCAGCAAGTGAGGCAAATTTGCGCTCGGCTCTGAGCTTGTGGCGCAGCAGCACTTCAATCTGCTGGCCGTATAAATCACCCTGGAAATCAAAAAAATGCGCTTCCAGTTGTTCCTGTTTGCCTTTAAGTGTTGGCCTGGCGCCAATATTGGCCACACCATGAAAGTGGCCGTGGGCGGTAAAAGCCTCAATAGCGTACACACCCCGTACCGGCAATTTGTTGCGGTACAACCAGACATTGGCTGTAGGGAACCCCAGCTGACGCCCGACTTTTTCGCCATGGCGCACCCGCCCCATCAGCGAAAAGGGCCGGCCTAACATTTGCTCTGCCTGTGTCAGGTCATTCTGCTCCAGCGCTTGCCTGATCAAAGTGCTGGATACCCGCTGGTCATCCTGTTTTAAACTGGCGGTGCTGGTCAGGCCAAAACCATACCTGGCGGCGGCTTGTTGCAACAATGCAAAGTTACCGGCGCGGTTTTTACCAAAACAAAAATCATCACCGACAATCAGGTGACGCACACCGAGTTTGCCAAGCAATAACTGCTCAATAAATGCCTGTGGCTCCTGGCCGGCAAAATCAGCGTTAAAATTCACACAAAGTAGCCGGTCTAAACCTAATCTGGCCAGCCAGTGGTATTTTTCCCGAAAACGGGTTAACCGCGCCGGCGCGGCATCGGGTTTAAATAATTCCAGCGGCTGCGGCTCAAACACCATCACCACCGCAGGCAAACCCAACGCAGCTGCAATCTGTTTCACCTGAGCAAGCACTGCCTGATGCCCCAGATGCACACCGTCAAAATTACCTATGGTCAGCACACAATCACGGTGACCAGGTTTGATATTATGCAGGCCGCGAATAAGCTCCATGCCGGATTAACTACTCTGTGTTGCTGTCTAAACGGCCGATTATAACTGCATCAGCTTTTAGTTTCAGCAATTGTCTGTCTTTTCAGCTGACTGATACGCACGCCAAAGAGCCAAAGCAGGCCAAAATAGACCGGCACGGCCATAGCTACCAGCCACAACAAGGTCCAGGCTTTAGTGGCAAAAGCCATATTGAGCCAACCTGCAAGGTCGGGCGAACACCAGAACATCAGAGCCGCCATCAAAGCCGCCGCCAGCACGGCTTTGCCAAGCAACCACAAAGTGGTGCTGTTTAGCCGGTAAATATCCCGTTTCACCAGCCCATGGTATAACAACCATGCATTCAGTGAGCCCGACAAGGCAGTGGCAAGCGCCAATCCGACATAACTGATAAAAGGCGCCAACATCAGGTTAAACACCATATTGGCCACCATCGCAATAATACCAATACGCACCGGGGTTTTAATGTCCTGACGGGCATAAAAAGCCGGTGCCAGGACCTTAATCAGCATTAATGGCACCAGGCCTGAGGCATACGCAATCAGGCTTAAACTGGCCTGGCTGGCATCAAAAGCGGAAAATTTACCGTGCGCAAATACCGTCAGCAAAATGGGTTCAGCCAGCACTATTAAACCAGCCATCGAAGGCAATCCAAGCAAACAAATCAGGCTGAAGGACCAGTCCAGCGTGCGCTTAAATTCATGTTGGTCATCAGTGGCAAACTGCCGCGACAAATTCGGCAAAATGACAGTGGCAATAGCAATACCAAAGATACCAAGCGGAAACTCCAGTAAACGGTCAGAGTAATACAACCAGGCAACAGAGCCCGTCATTAAAAAAGACGCGATAACAGCATCCAGCAATAAATTAATCTGACTGACAGACACACCAAACAAAGCCGGGATCATCAGAGTGCGGATCCGGGTGACATGCTCGTCTTTCCAGGCCCAGCGAGGTTTGACTAACAAACCGGCTTTTGCCAGAAACGGCAGCTGAAACACAAACTGCAACAAACCGCCTAAAAAAACGCCCCAGGCCAGTGCAGTGGAAGCATCATCCAGATAAGGCGTTAATAACAAAGCTGCTGCTATCATCGCAATATTCAGAAACACCGGGCTAAAAGCGGCAACAGCAAACTTGTTATAAGTGTTCAGAATGGCGCCGGATAAGGCAACAAAAGTAATAAACCACAAATAGGGAAAAGTGATTTTTAATAAAAAACTGGCGTGGCTATATTTTTCGCCGCCGGCATTGCCCTGCAGATAGTCCTGAAACCAGCCCATACCAAACAACGCCATCAGCACAGGCGAACCAATCATGCCGAGTAAAGTCACGACAGTCACAATCAACCCCAGGGTACCGGCGGCCTTGGCCATCAGCTCCCGCACAGCGTCATCACCATGTTTGGCTTTTACTTCGGACAACACAGGCACAAATGCCTGAGAAAACGCACCTTCGGCAAATAAACGCCGTAAAAAGTTAGGAATACGATTGACCATCAGGAACACGTCAGCCATAGCGCCGGCGCCCAATACATTGGCAGTCACCACATCACGCACCAGACCAAGCACCCGCGAAATAAGCGTCATTACACTGACAATCATGCCTGATTTTAATAACTTAGCTGACACAAAACTCTCCTTTTTGCCATTGCGCGCTATTGTCGCCTGAGCCTTGTGTGAATACCAGTACAACAAGGATTTAATTCTGCTTTAGGCTGGTAAAATCATTTGACAAGGGCCTACAAAATAGGCATATTATGCGGCCTTTAAAGAGTCCCGGTTTAGTTTTTAGGAGTGTTACCTTGGCTAACATTAAGTCTGCTAAGAAACGCGCTATTCAATCAGAAAAGCGTCGTCAGCAAAACGCAAGTCAGCGCTCAATGATGCGTACTTTCATCAAGAAAACCTACGCAGCAGTGTTAACTTCTGATGCAGTAGCTGCGCAAGAAGCGTTCAAGAAAATGGTTCCAGTGATTGACCGTATGGCAGACAAAGGTCTGATCCATAAGAACAAAGCTGCACGTCATAAGTCACGTTTAAATGCCCACGTTAAGGCATTGGTAACAGCTGCTTAATTGACACCAACAAAAAAACGCCGAAAGGCGTTTTTTTGTATCTGCAGTTTACAGCAGCTGAATCTGACTGCTGTACCAGACGAGTCATGCGATTTGGGTTAACCCGACAGCGGACAAATCAGAACAAAAAAGCCAGCTGCTGCTGGCTTTTTTCTTGATAGTTTCTGCTTAGTTGTAGTTAGTGCAACAACTACACCGGCATTTTTGCACAATAAAGATGGTGCATCAAACCTATAACAGCTTCTGCTTCTTTGCTGTTCATACTGTAAAACACCGTTTGTGCTTCTTTACGGGTTTTTACCAGCTTATTACGACGTAACAGCGCTAAATGCTGTGATAAAGCCGACTGACTCAGACCGAGCTTATCATTCATCTCCCCAACAGATAACTCACCTGCCAACAAATGACATAGGATCAGCAGTCGACGTTCGTTAGAAACAGCTTTCAGCAGCTTTACTGCTTTAGCTGAATTATTCAACATATCTTGTAAGTTCATTTCAGTTACACCGTGCATGTCTAGACGTCTCATTATCTACTAGCAGCAATTAAAAACACAACACATTAACCCAAATAAAATAATAAATTAACAACAAGTTCCAAGCTACTGATACTTTTATTTAAGTCTGCTTTAAGTGCGTTCTTGCCGGCTTTCCATAGCATTCAGCCAGATGCCGTCTGCTGACAGCCTGAAGATGTCCGTATTATACTCCGCTAATACAGCAAAAACACACCTACGTTTTGTTAACTTTTGTTTCTGTTCTCTTCAAACAGTCCCAACCTCTATTCAGTGCTCTGGCGAAAATGAGTTCAGAACCACAATTACACCGACAGGTTTACTGTCGGCAAATCCGGTCATCGTGATAAAGTCAGTCATCATTGAGCATAAGAACAACAGGTTACTGGAATGAAGCAGCAAACATTATTAATCACCGCAGCCGCACTCTGGCTCACTTCTTTACCCACCATAGCAGCTACAGACAATCAGCTAGCCTATCAACTGGTTGAAGAGCTTACTGTGGAAATTGGTCCCAGGCTGGCAGGCAGCCCGGCAGATGCCAAAGCTGTGGCATGGGCCAGCAACAAGTTTAAATTACTGGGCTACGACAAAGTTTGGACAGAGGAGTTCAAAACCCCGTTCTGGCAAAGGGGTCAGGCCAGGCTGGAAGTGACCTCACCTTTTCCGCAGTCGCTGGTGTTAACGGCACTTGGCGGCTCAGTCGGCACTGATGCCAATGGTATTGATGCCAGTGTTGTGATGTTTAACAGTCTTGATGAACTGATGCTGGCCAAACCTGAGCAGGTGCGCGGAAAAATTGTCTTTATTAATAAAGCAATGCAAAAAGACAAATTGGGTTCACAATATGGCACTGTGGTCGGCGCCCGCTCTAAAGGTGCCGTTGAAGCGGCGCGGCTTGGCGCTAAAGCTCTGCTGATCCGCTCTATCGGCACCAGCAGCAACAGATTTGCTCACACCGGCAAAATGAGTTACGAGGACGGAGTCGCCAAAATCCCTGCAGCAGCTATTTCAGTACCGGATGCGATACAGCTCAGTAAAATTCTTGCGCGGGCACCAGAAGCTAAACTCAGGCTGACGATGCAAACAGAAAGTCAGGATGCCATCAGTCATAATGTGATTGCAGAAATTACCGGTTCAGAGCGACCTGACGAAATTGTGCTGATTAGCGCCCATTTAGACTCCTGGGATCAGGGCACTGGCGCTCTGGATGACGGTGCTGGTGTAGGTTTAGTGATGGCGACCGGCGCTTTACTAAAGCAACAAGGCCGGCCAAAACGTACAGTTCGGGTTGTGCTTTTTGGCAATGAAGAAGGCGGTTTGGTTGGTGCCAGGGCTTATGCTGCCAAACATGCAGCAGAGCTGAAAAACCACGTGCTGGCAAGTGAATCTGATTTTGGCGCCGGCAAAATCTGGCAGTTTGAAACCAAGTTTGGCCCTGAATCTTTAGCAACTGCGGCCAAAATCCAGCAGCAACTGGCACCTTTGGGTATAGCTTTGGGCGGTAATAAAGCTTACGGCGGTCCTGATGTGTCGGTGCTGGCAGCTTTAGGTGTGCCTGTGGTGACGCTGGAACAGGATGGCACTGATTATTTTGATTACCACCATACGCCAAACGACACCCTGGATAAAATTAATCCGGCAGATCTGGAGCAAAATTTACAAGCCTGGTTGCTGATGACCAGAGCTGTCGCGGATTCAGCCACTGATTATCGCAAGTAACTAAAATACAAAAGGCCCGAACAAATCGGGCCTTTTTTTATTTGAACAGTGGAACTATAAATGTGACATACGCTGGGCCTGGGGTAGCTGATGTTTACGCTGGCTCGAGCGCATCACAAAAACCTGAGCGCCCACCACAATAAAAATAAGGGCAAATGGATACACAAACTGGTTGTGACTGAGTTGCCAGCATAACAAGCCGGCAATCACATATGCAAAGGGTTGTATTTCGTAAACCCAGAACGGCAGTACACCAGATTTAAGCTGCAGTTTATGTCGGTCACCCCGACGATGTTCAGAACGAAGGATCCAGACTAAAGCGCCCGCCAGGATCAACAAAGCCCCTGACATAGCTGCAACATAACCCGGAGTGAAGACTACAGCGGCTGCGCCTGCTGTCATATAGCCATAAGGCAGGGTTTCATACAAATAATTTGGTAACATCGGAAACTCCTGATTCAGCAGTCGTACAAATTTCAGTGTAGAGCAAAAAACAATCAATGCCAGTACAGCATTCATTTATGTCCAAACTGCAGTTGGGTGCTTTTGGACTGCAAAGCTCAATGCCAACTGGCTATGTTTGTCGAACGGCTGACGTTATAATTTAAACCTGACAAAGATTTGGAATAACAATGTATGGCCAATGATGATCTTGAGTTGTTTTTACAGGAAATGGCCGACGTAAAACCTCTCAAAGCTGATGTCTTGAGTGATATCAATGGTGAACATGCGCCCACTATGGCCCAGCTTGCCAGACGCAAAGCGGCTGAACTCGAACCAGAATATGACGCCAACTACCTCAGCATGGAATATGTGGATTTAGTGGCACCGGATGAGGTGCTGGCGTATAAAAAAGATGGGGTACAGGAAGGCGTTTACAAAAATTTGCGACTGGGGAAATATCAGGTTGATGCCACCCTGATGCTGCTTGGTAAAAATCTGACAGATGCCCGCCGCTCTTTATTTGAGTTTGTCGCCGACTGCCATCAGCGCGGCATCCGCACCCTGCTGATCCATCATGGGATGGGCAGAGACAGCAAACCACATCCGGCCATCCTGAAAAGTTATTGTTTTAAATGGTTGCAGCAAATACCGGAAGTCTTGGCCTGTCACAGCGCACAAAAAATTCATGGCAGCAGCGCTGCAACTTATGTGCTGTTGCAAAAAAATGCCGAACAAAAGCGCGAAAACCGCGAACGTCATCAAAAACGCTGAGCTGTGCTTATTGCCCGCAGCATAAAAAATACCCTCAGCTGAGGGTATTTTTTATCTGCCAAGTACAAAATGTAGCCGTCAAAACAGGCTGCACGCCTCGGCTGTGGTCAATACTGCCGATAACGCCATCAAAATCACCAGGATAGCGATTGCGGTAAAGCCAAAACCCCGACTGGACGCTTTACTCATAAAATAAACCTCTGCATTTTTATTTTTTTATGTTCTTTGGATGTGGCGGCTAAACCAAGTCAGCACTAACGTCAAGCAGTGTAGACAGTTTTTTCGGTGTATACAACTAAGAAACACGACTAAGTGCTTCATCTGCTAAGTTTTTTAGACGTTGCTTATTGAGGTTGAAAATAATTCAGCCGCGACCAGACATAAGGCCTTGCTAAGGCTGCTTCAGCATACTCATCCGGCATCTGTTCCTGCTGCACTTCAGTATTCACCACAGTAAAGCCAGCTTGCTGATAGGTTTTTAACGCCGATGGATGATCTTCAGAACAGGTATGCAACCAGACCCGGCTGGCCTGCCACTGCTGCGCCAGCGCTACAGCAGCCTGCGCCAGCATTTTGCCAAGGCCCTGGCCGATAAAAGCAGGCAATAAACCAAAAAACTTCAGCTCCACAGTCAAATCGTCATGCTGACGCAATTCGACAAAACCAGCCGGTGTGCCTTTTTTATACAGCACAAAGGTGCGCACTTTGCCGGAAGATAAATAATCCAGCCACTGCTGATAATCCCAGCTCAGCCGGCTGAACCAGCGCCAGTGATGGCCAACAGCACAAAATAAAAACTGACTGAGCTCAGGGCTTGGCAGGCATGCCTCAATCAGCTCCACCTGTTGTGGCCACTGCGGTAATTGCAGCTGCGGCCCCTGATAATCCAGATACCAGGTCGTCACTTCAACACTTGCCATAAAACTCAGAACTTCCTTTTGATTTTTTCAATCAGAGCCGCAATATGCTGCTGGGCTTCCGGCTGCTGTAAACTGTGAAATTGCTGCCGGAATTCAAAAGCCACAGCGTCATCCTGCCGGCTGCAGTGGCGCATCGCCAACATGGTATTTTTGGTTTGGCGCACTAATTCGGTGGGCAGCGATTTTAACCCGGCGGTCAGTTGTTTCGCACGGGTTAATAATTGTTCTTCCGGCCATAACTCTTTGACAAAACCTGTTACCAGCGCTTGTTGCGCCGATAAACGTTCACCGCAAAACACCATAGCAGCCGCCTGCTGCCAGCCGACCAGTTGTGGCAATAACCAGGTGTGGCCGCCGCCCGGATGAATGGCCAGCTGGAAAAACCGGCTTTCAAACCAGGCTTGTTCGCTGGCAAGGCGAATATCACAGGCCATCGCCAGATTCATACCGGCGCCAAGGGCCGGGCCATTTAATAAAGCAATGGTGAGTAAAGGACTATGTGCCACAGAGGTAAAAGCAGCATAAATTTGCTGCAACTCCTCGCCATCCCCGAAGGCTGCCTGCTGTAAAGCGGCTAAGTCGGCACCTGAACAAAAAGAGTCATTGCGGCCTGTAACAGCCAGCGCTTTAATGGCTGGATCATCCGGTAATGCATTAACCGCCTCTGCAATAGCCAGCGCACTTTGTGGTGTCAGTAAATTGCGTTTTTCCGCGCTGTTTAACGTTAACACCGCCAGATGATCGTATTTTTCCAGTTGAAACGCCGCCATTAATAACCTCGTTGTTTGTCGACCAGATTGAACATGGGCAAAGCAGCCTGCACTCTGCGGTAATTTTCTGCAATTTGTAACACTGCAGTATCGGCATTGGTGACCGCTGAAATATGGGGGGTCAGCAGCACAGCACTGTGTTGCCAGAACGGATGTTCTGCCGGTAAAGGTTCAGTTCGGAACACATCCAGACAAGCAGCGCCAAGCTGACCACTGTCAAGATTTTGTAATAATGCCAGGTCATCTACTATAGCGCCTCTGGCCACATTCACCAGAATAGCGCCGGGTTTAAACTGCGATAACCTTTGATCATTCAGCAAATTTTCGGTTTGGGCTGTCAGGGGTAATAAACAAATCACCACATCAGCTTCTGCAACGGCTTTAGCAAATTCGTTTAAACCGGCATAACAGGCAACACCGACAATTTGTTTAGGGCTCGCTGACCAACCACTAAGCTGATAACCCAACGCCTGAAAATACAAGGCGGCTGCTTTGCCAAGCTCACCTAATCCAAGCACACACAGCTGTTGAATTTTTCTCGGGCTGCGCGCTTTCCACTGCTGCTTTTGCTGCTGCATGGCAAACTGATCAAAACGCAGCTGATAATGCAGCAACACGCCATGCAGATAATTCAGCATAGAGCGGGTTAAATCGGGGTCGACTATACGGGCCAGCGGCACATCGGGTAATCCGGGATCTGACAGAATACTATCCACCCCGGCACCAAAGGACTGCAGCGCTTTTAACTTTGGAAAAGCCGTCAGGCTATTGGCTGGCTGGCGCCACACCACCGCAAAATCAACAGCCTCTGGTTTGCTGATCTCAGGCCAGATTTCAATCGTCACTCCGGGCAATTGTTGCTGTAATTTTTGTTGTAACTGATCGAGCTTGCGATCGGGGATCAGCAGGGCAATAGACATAAATACTCCTTCGGCCAATACCGCATTCTAACAAAGCAACTCTGTGCGTCCAGCCTGTTATCACCCAGCCATCCTGCACAAGTCCAAAGCGAACGCAGGGCTTAATCGAGTGCAAGGCAAAATATTCAGCAAATTGCCATAAATTTGTGACCTGAATGTCATACCCGATGCTTAACCTGAAGCAAATACAAGCCAAGCGGAGTGGGTATGATTAACGTTGATCAGGTGGTGGCACAACATCTGCCACAGTTGCAGCACAAACCCTGGCTGGAAAAACCGGTGAAAGGGGCACTCAAACATCTGTTACATGAGCAGGAATTCAGCGCTTTTGCCGAGCGTTATCCACACCTGCAGGGCATCGAATTTATTGAGCAGGTGCTGCAGTATTTTCACTTTAGTTATGCCGTACGCGACAACGAACTGGAACGTATTCCCACCCAGGGCCGGCTGGTAATTATTGCCAATCACCCTATTGGCTCGCTCGATGGGCTGGCGCTGGTGAAATTAGTCCACGAAGTGCGCCCTGATGTGAAAGTCGTCGCTAATCAGCTGCTAAGCGCGGTGACGCCTCTGCATCAGCTGCTGTTGCCAGTGAATAATATGCAAGGTGGCACAGAACGACGTTACCTGGATCGGATCAGTCAACATCTGGCCGGCGAAGGGGCTGTTATTGTCTTTCCGGCCGGTGAAGTGTCCCGCCTGAAACCTAACGGCATCCGCGACGGCAAATGGCATGCCGGTTTTTTACGTTTTGCCAAAGCAGCCAAAGCGCCGGTGCTGCCGGTGTATATCGACGCCCGCAACTCGGCGCTGTTTTATGGCGCTTCGATGCTGTACAAACCATTGGCCACTATGTTGCTGGTGCAGGAGATGTTTAAACAAAAACATAAAAGCATTGGCATCCGGATTGGTGAGCTGATCCCTTATGACAGTTTTGCCCAGCTGCCGCTGGAAACCCAGGCCTGTGTCAAACTGTTTAAAAAACACTTATACCGGCTTGGCAAAAACAAAACGCCGCTGTTTAAAACCCAAACCGCCATTGCTCACCCCGAAGACCGGCAAGAACTGAAAAAAGCCATTGCCGCCTGCGAATTATTGGGTGAAACCTCGGATGGCAAACAAATTTATCTGTATCAGTCGGCTTTAAGCTCGCCGATATTGCGTGAAATTGGCCGGCTTAGGGAAATATCTTTTCGTGCCGTAGGCGAAGGCAGTGGCCTGCGCCGCGACATCGACCGTTTTGACAGTTATTACGAGCAGCTCATTTTATGGGACAACGATGAGCTGGAAATTGTGGGTGCTTATCGTTTTGCCAATACCCAACAGGTGATGGCAGCACATGGCATTGAAGGTTTGTATACCGCTTCTTTGTTTCGTTTTAGTGAGCAGATGACACCTTATCTGGCGCAGGGGCTGGAACTTGGCCGCAGTTTTGTGCAGCCCAAATACTGGGGCAAACGCAGCCTCGACTACTTGTGGTATGGCATTGGTGCTTATTTAAAACGCCAGCCCCAGCTGCGGTATTTGTTTGGCGGCGTCAGTTTGTCCAATGCCTACCCCAAAGCCGCACGCGACTTGCTGGTGTATTTTTATACTTTGTATTTTTCGGAAGAAAATGACAGTGCTGTGCCTAATCTGCCTTATCAGCTGCCTTTTGCCACTCTGGAGCAGCTGCAACAACATTTTAGCGGCAATAACTATCAGGCCGACTTTACCCAGCTCAAACACCTGCTGGCACATATGGGCCTCAGTGTTCCTACCTTGTATAAACAGTACAGCGAAATTGCCGAACCCGGTGGTGTGAAGTTTCTGGCTTTTGGTGTGGATCCTGACTTTGCCGATTGTGTGGATGGTTTGGTGCTGGTGGATTTAACTATGCTGAAAAGTGCGAAAAAACAACGTTATCTTGGCGAAACCCAGCCCGAGCAGGAAGCTGCAACTGCCGATGTCTGATGACAAAAACACAGTACCACAAGCGACAGCAACCCATAAAAAAAACCGCCAGCAGGCGGTTTTTTTTATGGTCAGGTGAATGCCTTATTGTTTTGGCACAGACCCTTTTAAACCGTAAAAACAGATATAAGCGTAACAAAGCACCGGCAGAATAAAGGACAGCTGCAAACCAATGGTATCAGCCAGCACGCCCTGCAGCAGCGGTACTATAGCGCCGCCGACAATAGCCAGGCAGAGTACTCCACTCCCCTGACTGGTGTATTTGCCTAAACCTGTCACCGCCAGACTAAAAATGGTTGGGAACATAATAGAGTTAAATAAACCCACCGCCAGAATGGCCCACATAGCAAGGGCGCCAGAGCCGGTGATGGCAAGCAACACCAGAGCGGCAGCAGCCACCGCATTAAAGGCCAGCACTTTACCTGCCGCAATTTTTTGCATCACTAAAGCGCCAATCACACGGCCAACCAGAGCACCGCCCCAATAATAACTGATGTATTTGGCGGCATCGGCTTCGGCTAAACCAGCAATATCCGGCTCACCAAGGAAGTTCACCAAAAAGCTGCCGATGGCGACTTCACCACCCACATACACAAAAATACCCAGAGCACCTAACATCAGATGGCTGTATTGCCAGGCCGACCCCGGGTTGGCATCAGCGACTTCAGTTTGGTGATGTTCTGTCACTTTGGGCAGTTTCAGCAGCGCAAAAATAACCGCCAGCACCAATAAGGCGGTGGCCAGCATCAGATAAGGCACCTGCACAGCGGCAGCTTCCTGCGCTTTAAACTCAGCAGTGCCCACCTCGGCAGTTGCAGCAGCCAGGATCAACAAACCTCCAAACCAGGGAGCAATAGTAGTGCCTAATGAATTAAAAGCCTGCGTCATGGTTAAGCGGCTGGACGCCGTTTCTGCTTTTCCAAGGGCTGTTACATAAGGGTTGGCTGCCACCTGTAAAATCGTGATACCGGATGCCAGCACAAAAAGTGCGCCCAGAAATAACGGATATTGCTGCAACGAAGCGGCCGGATAAAACAATAAACAGCCGATGGCGGCAATAATCAACCCTATCACAATACCGCGCTGGTAACCGGCTTTTTTCACCAGGAAACCGGCCGGAATGGACACCAGAAAATAAGCACCAAAAAAACAGAACTGGATCAACATGGCCTGGGTGTAGTTCAGGTCAAACACGTTTTTCAGATGCGGGATTAAAATATCGTTTAAACAGGTAATAAAACCCCAGATAAAAAACAAAAAAGTCAGGCTGGTCAGAGCAAAATGATAATTTTGCCCGGCTTCGCCCTGCGCTGCGCTTGCGCTGGTCGGTGTGGTTACTGACATACAATTTCTCTTGTTATGGTCTGTCTATCCTGTGATGTACCCGATGTGCGCTTTTGCAGTTCTCTCCCCCGCCAGGCTTGACTGCCAAGGCCTGCACGCATATCAGACTGTTTGTACTATACGCGCAGGCAACCGGAATGCAAAGCACCACCCCTTGCATACGTATGTAATTTTTCAACAAAGTGGGTCTGGTCGGCACCACAGCAAACTTTGTTTTACATCAAATTCTGCACGGAAAATCAGGGTTACCTCCATTGTTCTTTGATCCAGCCCAAAGTTTTTCATCCGGCAAAGCGCACAATGCCTGCAGTTGCAAAAACGCACAAATCCTAAGGAAAACAAAGATGAAAACAGCTATCAGCGCTCTGGTTCTGGCTATTGGAACTCTGTCTGCCCCGGCTTTTGCCGGTTTATCGGTGAATGTGGGCGCTATTACCGTAGCGCCAAACGACAGCAGCAGCTCGCTGAATGTGGTGGAACAAGTGGCTGGGTTACCGGCAGGCTCTACCGCGGTCTCCGTGAATAACAATACGCAGCTGGGTTTAACGCTGGATTATGCCATCAACAAAAACTGGACTGTCGAGCTGATTGCCGCCACGCCGTTCAGCCATGATGTGGAAGTGAAAGGTTCAGCCATTGACGGTCTGGATATCGGCAACACCAAACATTTACCACCAACCTTAGTGGCGCAGTATCATTTTGACTTGGGCGACAGCAAGTTTGACCCTTTTGTTGGTGTTGGCCTGAACTACACCAAATTTTTTGATTCATCCGCATCTGGTACGTTAAAAAGCACACTGCAGGCGCTGAAAGTCACCACCAGCGCGGATGACGTGGATTTAAAACTGGATGACAGCTTTGGTTTAGCTTTGCAGGCTGGTGTTAATTATCAGATCAATAGCAACTGGGGTGCCCACCTGATGGTCAGCAAAATGGACATCGACACTACAGGTGAAGTCAAAGTAAACGGCAACACTATTCAAAAAGTTGAGGTACAGATTGACCCGCTGGTGGTGATGGTTGGCGTACGCTGGACAATGTAAAGCGCATTAAACAACCACACAAAAAAACAGCGGCTGATGCCGCTGTTTTTTTATCTGCTACCACACCTGAAATCTACCGCAATAAAAAACCAGCCGCAGCTGGTTTTTTACAAACACAGATTGGCGCTATTGCCGCAGCAAATCACGCCAGGCTGACATTACCCCAGCCAAACCCGCGCGTTACGGAACATCCGCATCCACGGGCTGTCTTCCTGCCATTCATCCGGATGCCAGCTGTTGCTGACGGCGCGGAATACCCGCTCAGGGTGTGGCATCATAATAGTGGCACGGCCATCTGTGGTAGTCAGCGCGGTAATACCATTTGGCGAACCGTTCGGGTTGTTCGGGTACTGCTGCGTGACCTGACCATAGTTGTCAACAAAACGCAGCGCCACTATGCCTTGCTGCTCCGCGGCGGCTAAAGCGGCAGCGCTTGCAAACTCGGCATGACCTTCACCATGCGACACCGCAATTGGCATCTGTGAACTGGCCATACCCGCCATTAATACAGATTGGCTTTGCTGCACTTGCACTAAGCTAAAACGTGCTTCAAAACGGTCTGACTTGTTACGCACAAAACGTGGCCATAACTCAGCACCAGGGATCAGCGTTTTCAGGTTAGAGACCATCTGACAACCGTTACACACGCCCAGCGTAAAGGTGCTGTCACGTTCAAAGAAACGGGCAAACTCGCTGCGGGCTTTGTCGTTAAACAGAATAGACTTGGCCCAGCCTTCACCGGCGCCTAAAACGTCACCGTATGAGAAACCACCACAAGCCACTAAACCGTTAAATTCTGCTAAACCACGACGTCCAGACAAAATATCCGACATATGCACGTCAACCGCAGTAAAACCAGCGCGGTTAAAGGCTGCTGCCATTTCCACATGAGAGTTCACACCCTGCTCACGCAGCACAGCAATGCGTGGTTTTGCCCCTTTGAGGATATAAGGCGCTGCCACATCTTCATTTAAATCAAAGCTTAATTTTACGTTGAGGCCAGGATCGTTTTTATCTGACTTAGCCACAAACTCCTGTTTGGCACAATCCGGGTTATCACGCAGTGCCTGCATCTGATAGGTGGTTTCTGCCCAGATAGAACGTAAACGGGTGCGTGAATCGCTGAAAATAACCTGACCGGCACGTTGTACCACCAGCTCGTCGCTGTTGTTGACAGCGCCTAACAGATGGCTGTTGGCCTGCAGGTTAAAGCTCGCCAGCACTTGTTGTACATAAGCAAGCTCAGTGTCAGCCACCTGAATGACAGCACCTAACTCTTCGCTAAACAGCAGCGCTAAGTCGCTTTGGCTGTTTTGGCCTAAAGCCGCAACATCAACTGTCCAGCCCGCTTTACCAGCAAAAGCCATTTCAGCCAGCGTTAACAGCACACCACCGTCTGAACGGTCATGGTACGCCAGCAGTTTCTGCTCTGTGGTCAGCTTCTGAATGGCATTAAAGAAATTGATTAACAAATCTGGTGTGGCTAAATCCGGTGTCGTCTCGCCCAGCTGTTTGTATACCTGAGCTAAACAAGAAGCACCTAACCGGTTTTCGCCCAAACCTAAATCAATTAGCAATAACGACGACGCGCCTTTGTCAGTGCGCAGTTGTGGCGTCACTGTTTTACGTACATCTTCAACCCGGGCAAAAGCGGTAATCACCAGGGATAATGGTGACGTGACAGCTTTGTCTTCGCCATTTTGTTGCCATTTGGTTTTCATCGACATTGAGTCTTTACCCACCGGAATAGTCACTTCCAGCGCCGGGCATAATTCTTCGCCAATAGCTTTAACTGCGGCATATAAACCAGCGTCCTCACCCGGGTGACCGGCAGCAGACATCCAGTTGGCAGAGAGTTTAATGCGTTTGAGCTCGCCAATATCAGTGGCTGCAATATTGGTAATAGCTTCTGCCACTGCCAGACGTGCAGAAGCGGCAAAGTCTAACAGCGCCACAGGTGTACGTTCACCCATCGACATGGCTTCACCATGATAGGTGTCCAGTGCCGCTGTGGTGACAGCACAGTTAGCCACAGGCACCTGCCATGGGCCGACCATCTGGTCGCGCGCCACCATACCAGTCACTGAACGGTCGCCAATGCTGATTAAGAAAGTTTTTTCAGCGATGGTTGGTAAACGCAATAAACGCTCAGTGGCATCTTTGATACTGACACCGGCAAAATCCAGCGCTTTACCCGCACCTTTGGCACTTGTCACATCACGGTGCATTTTTGGTGCTTTGCCCAGTAATACTGACAACGGTAAATCAATAGGCGTATTGCCAAAGTGTTTATCTGACAGTGTTAAATGCTGCTCAGCTGTGGCTTCACCCACCACCGCATATGGCGCACGTTCACGTTTACAGATTTGCTCAAACACCGGCATCTTGTCGGCCGGAATGGCCATCACATAACGCTCCTGCGATTCGTTACACCAGATCTCCAGCGGCGACATGCCTGGTTCATCATTGGGTACGTTGCGCAGCTCAAATTTACCGCCCACACCACCGTCGTTGACCAGTTCAGGGAAAGCGTTGGATAAACCACCGGCACCCACGTCGTGGATAAACACAATAGGGTTGTCTGCGCCCAGCTGCCAGCAGCGGTCAATCACTTCCTGACAACGGCGTTCAATTTCCGGGTTTTCCCGTTGTACTGACGCAAAATCTAAATCTTCCGCCGATTGACCTGAAGCCATCGACGAAGCGGCGCCACCACCCAAACCGATATTCATCGCCGGGCCACCTAACACCACCAGCTTGGCACCAACAGGTAACTCACCTTTTTGCACATGTTCAGCGCGGATATTGCCTAAACCACCGGCCAGCATAATTGGCTTGTGGTAACCACGCACTTCTTCACCATTGTGGCTTGGCACTTTTTCTTCGTAAGTACGGAAATAACCTAAAATATTCGGCCGGCCAAATTCGTTGTTAAAAGCAGCGCCACCCAGTGGGCCTTCAATCATGATGTCGAGCGCGTTGACAATACGGTCTGGTTTGCCAAAGTCGCTTTCCCACGGCTGTTCAAAACCCGGGATACGTAAGTTAGACACCGAAAAACCCACCAGACCAGCTTTTGGCTTAGAGCCAACCCCTGTTGCACCTTCGTCACGGATTTCACCACCAGAACCAGTGGCTGCACCTGGGAATGGTGAAATAGCGGTTGGGTGGTTGTGGGTTTCCACTTTCATCAGCACATGAATATCTTCATGGTGATACTGATACTCTTGTGCATCAGGCGTTGGGAAAAAACGGCCTGCTTTGGAACCAACCATCACAGCGGCGTTATCTTTATAGGCCGACAACACATAATCCGGCGTTTTTTCAAAAGTGTTTTTAATCATTTTAAACAGCGACTTGGGCTGTTTTTCACCGTCTATGGTCCAGTCGGCGTTAAAAATTTTGTGACGGCAGTGCTCAGAGTTGGCCTGCGCGAACATATAAAGTTCGATGTCATTTGGATTGCGGCCCAGCGCGTTAAAGTTGCTGACCAGATAATCAATTTCATCTTCAGCCAGCGCTAAACCCATGCGGATATTGGCTTCAACCAGTGCTTCACGGCCACCGGCTAAAATATCAACTGAAGCTAAAGGTGCAGGTTCAGCTTTGCGGAACAGCGCCTGTGCCTGATTGAGTTCAGTAAACACCGACTCCATCATGCGGTCATGTAATAAAGCGGCCAGTTGTTTGTGCTCATCGGCCGTTAAAGTACGGCTGGTAGCGACATAATAAGCCAGACCACGTTCTAAACGTTTGATTTGATTTAAACCACAGTTGTGCGCAATGTCAGTGGCTTTAGACGACCAGGGCGAAATAGTGCCGGGTCTTGGTGTCACCAACAGTAAAAGTCCTGTTGGTTGATGGCTGGTGATGGTTGGTCCGTAGGTCAATAATTTGTCGAGCACATGCTGCTGTTCGGCGGTTAAATCGCCTGTAACATCAGCAAAATGGACAAATTCGGCATAAATTTCGGTGACAGGTAACGCCGCTTTGGCGCATTGATCGATGAACTTTTGAATTCTGAACTCGGACAGTGCTGGTGCACCACGCAGGATCAACATAGGCTTTTTTCCCGTGGGTTGAACGTCGATGGAACCTCAAATCAGGCGCTGCATTATATAGAAGAACCAGCACAAAGGGTATGAGTAAAAACTGACGACAAGGCGGAATTTTGATATAACTGGCGGCTCAATTTTTTAAAAGGCCTGAAAGAATGCGTTGGAAAGTGCTGTTGCTGGTACTGATGATCATGCTGATGCTGAGCCTGGCTGCTTGTACGCCAGCGCCTGAGCCTATGCATTTACATCAGATTTATCAACGCGATAGCATCAGAGTCGGCATTTTAAACGGCCCTACCAGTTATTATGTGACCGCCGATGGTGCCACAGGTTACGAATATGAACTGGCGGTAGCGCTGGCTGACAAACTGGGTGTGAAATTAGATCTGGTGCCAAGTTTTCACCTGGAAGAATTGCTGGAAAAACTGCGCACCGGCCAGGTAGATGTGATTGCATCCGGCTCCACAGTTTCTGAAAGCCTGCGCGCGCAGTACCGTTTAGCGCCAGCTTATCAGTGGAGCGACGAAGTACTGGTATTTCGTCAAACTGAAAAAAAGCCCAAATCACTGGCTGAACTCAGCGCCCCGGTAGTGGTGTTAAAAGGCTCCAGTCAGGCAGAAACCATGCTGAAAAAGCAGGCAGAATTGCCGGAGCTGGCACTCAGTCTGAACGAAACCGATGATGCCACTGAGCTGCTGCAACAAGTGGCCGATGGCAAAATTCAATATACTGTGGCCGACTCGCATTTACTTGCCATCAATCAGCGTTTTTATCCAAATCTTGGCGTCGCCATGGTGCTGAAAAGCCAGCAGCCGGTGGCCTGGTTATTGGCAAAAAATAATGACGACTCACTGATGAGTGTGCTGGTGGAATTTTTTGGCCGCAGTTACGAGGGTGCAGAATTATTAAGCCTGGAAGACAAATATTTTGGCCATGTCCGGCGTTTTAACTATGCCGACACCCTGGATTATATTGAAGCCATAGATAAAGTGTTACCGCGTTACCGCGCGCTGTTCGAGCAACATTCCGGCAATTTAGACTGGCGTTTGCTGGCCGCTATTGCCTACCAGGAATCGCGCTGGGACCCTAAAGCCCGCAGCCCACAAGGGGTGGTGGGTATGATGATGCTCACCGTGAACACCGCAAACTCGATGAAAGTCACCAGCCGGGTAGATGCAGCACAAAGCATCAGAGGTGGCAGTCAATATCTGCAAAAACTGCTCGACCGGATGCCTGAGCGGGTAAAAATGCCGGACCGGCTCTGGTTTGCGCTGGCCGGCTACAACATTGGTTATAACCATGTGGAAAGTGCCCGGATGCTGACGGAAAAAGACGGTGCTGATCCGGATAAATGGGCTGAAGTTAAACAACGTTTATCATTATTGCGCCAGCGGAAATATTACAGCCAGACCCGCACCGGTTACGCCCGGGGCGACCATGCGGTTTATTACGTCGAAAATATCCGCCGTTATTTTGATACCCTGCTGTGGGTTGATGAGAAAAAACAAGCCGAATTAAAAATTCAGCAACAAAAACAAAAACTGGCGGAAGAATACGGCGAACAACTGGAAGCGGCAGCCAATAAACCTGCGGCCAAAGACAACAAAAAGACGACCACTAAAACCGGGACTGATCGCAAAAGCTAAGCCGCTTTGCATCAGTCGCCCTCAGTGCGCCCTCAGCTTAGCTTGAGATCAACCCTCACGCTGTTTATAGTGGCGCTCTGTTTTACCCTCAGCTGGAGTGCTGCATGCTTAAACGTAAAAGACCTAAAATGTTAAAAAAGCGCCGCATCATGGATGTTGGTGCTGTGCGTCGTCGTATTAAACGTAATGTGGCCGTGCTGAAACTGCATCGCAGGCAACGTAATTTCCAGACCATACTGCAATCTGAACAACAAAACGAAGCCGTCAGTTAACCTTTACCGCTCCCCTGATTTTTCCGGTTCCTGTGCCTGCTTAGCAGCTTTAGCTGCCTTATGCTCCTGCCTGCGACGCCGGAAAAAACTGGATAGTTTGTCGGCACATAAGTCGGCCAGTACGCCGGAAGTTACTTCCAGCTGATGGTTCAGCACCGGGTGGCGCACTAAGTCTGTGACTGAACCGGCGGCGCCGGTTTTAGCGTCAAAAGCGCCAAACACCAGCCTTTTCACCCTGCTGTGCACCAGCAAGCCGGCACACATGGCACAAGGCTCCAGTGTGACATATAACGTGGTGTCCAATAACCGGTAGTTTTGCACCCGCACTGCCGCCTCACGGATTGCCAGCATTTCGGCATGCGCCGATGGATCATGCCGGCAAATCGACATATTCCAGCCTTCGCCAATCACCTGATTGTCTTTGACCAACACAGCCCCGACCGGAATTTCACCGACTTGCTCGGCTTTGTCGGCAAGCGCCAGCGCATAGTGCATCCAGCGTTCATCAGTTTGCTGCTCAGTGACAACTTGTGGTATTTCAGACATCACACTACTTATCAAAATCCCGGGGATGAAAAATTTTACCACCTGCCACTGACAAATTTGACTATTTTCTGGTGAAGTTGCTAAATCCGTGAAAACATGTTTTTACAACTTATTGTTTTTATTAAGTTATAACTTTGGTATAACAATTGCCTTTCCTCCTATCATTTCAACAATAAGGGAAACATCATGGGTATATTTGATATTGGTTTTGTTGCTGTGGTTTTGGCTTTTGCTTACGCTTTTTATGAGCAGCGCAATAAAACAAAAGTGAAGTTACAAAATGCCGGCGCCGGCAGCGAAGCCTTACAACAAGAAATTGCAGATTTAAAACAACGAGTGGCGACGCTCGAAGCTATAGTGACTGATAAGTCTTATACGCTGAAACAACAAATCAATCAGCTGTAAAACGAAGCTGAAACAAAGCAGAAAGGGTTGTACAGCGGATAAAACAAAAGGAGCCTCCGGGCTCCTTTTGCGTTTAGCTCAGCTGGTAACTGCCAGCCTGCTCAGCTTATTCCCACTCAATAGTGGCTGGTGGTTTACCAGACACGTCATACACCACGCGGGAAATGCCGTTCACTTCATTAATAATACGGTTTGACACATGACCCAACAGCTCGTACGGCAGATGCGCCCAGTGCGCTGTCATAAAATCAACGGTTTGTACCGCGCGCAGCGATACCACCCAGTCATATTTACGGCCATCACCCATCACACCTACTGATTTTACCGGCAGGAATACAGTAAAGGCCTGACTGACTTGCTCGTACCAACCGGACTTATGCAACTCTTCAATAAAAATTGCATCGGCTTTGCGCAGCAAATCACAATATTCTTTTTTCACTTCACCCAGTACCCGCACCCCTAAACCAGGGCCTGGGAACGGATGACGGTACAGCATGTCATAAGGCAGACCAAGCGCCAGACCTACTTTGCGCACTTCGTCTTTAAAAAGTTCACGCAAAGGTTCAACCAGACCCATCTTCATTTCGGCCGGCAAACCACCCACGTTATGGTGCGACTTAATCACATGGGCTTTACCGGTTTTTGAGGCGGCAGACTCAATCACATCAGGGTAAATAGTGCCCTGTGCTAACCATTTGGCGTTGGTTAATTTTTTTGCTTCTTCGTCAAAAACTTCCACAAAAACACGGCCGATAATTTTGCGTTTGGCTTCTGGTTCATCCACACCTTTCAGTGCGTCGAGGAAACGATCTTCGGCTTTCACATGGATAATGTTCAGACCAAAATGGTCACCGAACATATCCATCACCTGCTGGCCTTCGTTCAGACGTAACAGGCCGTTATCGACAAAAACACAGGTCAGGTTTTTGCCAATGGCACGGTGCAGCAACATGGCAACCACAGATGAATCCACACCGCCGGATAAACCTAAAATGACCTGATCGTCGCCCACTTGTTGTTTGATGTTCACAATGGCGTCATCAATGATAGTGGCCGGCGTCCAGAGTTTTTCACAACCGCAGATATCAACAATAAACTGTTCCAGCATCCGCAGGCCCTGGCGGGTATGCGTGACTTCAGGGTGGAACTGCACACCGTAAAACTGTTTGGCTTCGTTGGCCATGGCGGCATGCGGGCAGGTTGGCGTTTGGGCCGTGGTAACAAAACCTGCTGGAATTTCAACAACTTTGTCGCCATGGCTCATCCACACATCTAATAAACCGTGGCCTTTGTCATTGACGTGATCTTCAATACCGGCAAACATCGGGTTCGAAGCAATCACTTCCACCTGGGCATAACCAAATTCACGTTTGTCTGAACTGGCCACTTTACCACCCAGCTGTTCCGCCATGGTTTGCATGCCATAACAAACACCAAGCACTGGCACATTGGCTTCAAACACATACTGCGGTGCCCGTGGTGAACCTGCTTCGGTTACACTTTCAGGGCCACCGGATAAAATAATACCGGTTGGGTTAAATCCAGCGATTTGCTCTGCAGTGACATCCCAGGCCCACAGCTCACAATACACGCCAATTTCGCGGACACGACGCGCGATCAACTGGGTATATTGCGAACCAAAATCGAGGATCAGGATACGATGGAAATGGATATTTTTGCTCATATCAACCTTGTGTTGGTAGCTGGCCGGAGCGCTCCGGCTGGAAAACTACGCCGGCATGTACCAGCGATAAAAACAACGCCGGCATGGCTGCCGGCGTTTTTAACTTAGCCAATACGGTAGTTTGGCGCTTCTTTGGTAATTTGCACATCATGCACGTGCGACTCGCCCATACCAGCAGAGGTCACTTTGACAAACACTGGTTTGGTGCGCAGCACAGCAATGGTTTCACAACCGGTCAGACCCATAGATGAGCGTAACCCGCCCATTTGCTGGTGAATGATGTTTTCGATTGGACCTTTGTAAGCAACACGGCCTTCAATACCTTCCGGCACCAGTTTTTCCGCATTGTTGCTGCCCTGGAAATAACGGTCTGAAGAACCATTACGCTGTGCCATGGCGCCCAACGAGCCCATACCACGGTAAGATTTGTAATAACGGCCCTGATACAACTCTACTTCGCCCGGCGCTTCTTCAGTGCCGGCAAACATAGAACCGACCATCACACAATGAGCACCGGCTACTAAAGCTTTGGAAATATCACCGGAGAAGCGGATACCACCATCGGCAATAATACAAACATCAGTGCCTTTTACCCCTTCCACTGCATCGGCAATAGCAGTGATTTGTGGTACACCACAACCAGTGACAATACGGGTGGTACAGATAGAACCAGGGCCAATACCGACTTTGACTGCGTTAGCACCGGCGTCAGCCAGTGCTTTGGCGCCCTCAGCTGTGGCCACGTTACCGGCCACAATTTGTAAGTCAGGGTACAAAGCACGGGTTTGTTTCACCCGGTCAATGACACCTTGTGAGTGGCCGTGGGACGTATCAATCAGCAGAATATCAACACCGGCTTCCACCAGCGCAGCAATACGCTCGTCAGTGCCTGGGCCTACACCCACAGCTGCACCAACCCGTAAACGGCCAAACTCGTCTTTACAGGCGTTTGGTTTGCTTGCCGCTTTGTAATAATCACGAACGGTAATTAAACCTTTGAGTTTAAAGTCGTTATCGACCACCAGCACTTTTTCGATGCGGTGCTTGTGCATTAAGGTCAGGGCGTTTTCGCGTGGTGAATCTTCATGCACTGTCACCAGACGCTCGCGTGGTGTCATCACAGAAGCAATAGGCGCCTGCGGGTTTGATTCCACATTTAAATCACGGCCAGTAACAATACCCACCAGATTATGCTCAGCATCCACCACAGGGAAACCGGAAAAACCGTGTTGTTGTGACAGCTGCTGTACGTCACGCACTGTTTGTTCAGGACGTACTGTCACAGGGTCGGATACCACGCCACTTTCGTATTTTTTCACTTTACGAACGTTGGCCGCCTGCTCTTCAATCGTCATGTTTTTATGGATAAAACCAAGACCACCTTCCTGTGCTAACGCAATAGCAAGGCGTGCTTCGGTCACTGTATCCATCGAGGCAGACACCATCGGGATATTCAGAGTGATTTTGCTGGTCAGTTGAGTTCGCAGATCTGCGGTATGGGGTAAAACTGTGGAGTGCGCCGGCACAAGTAACACGTCGTCAAATGTGAGGGCTTCTTTCACGATCCTGAGCATTGCAACAATCTCGCTGTGTGAGTTAAATATCGGGGAATGTTGCGGCGCTATTTTAGTCGCTTTCGCGCACAGTCACAACGCATTTTTTACTTTTGTGGTAGATTAGCCAAAGTTTTCGCTACAGCGCTTTGTCAGAACCCAAGCTATGCAACAAGCCGATATCTACACAGTTTCCCGGTTAAACTCCGAAGTTCGCCTCACCTTAGAGCTGCAATTCCGTCAGTTATGGCTGGTGGGGGAGGTGTCAAATTTTGTCGCGGCAAGTTCAGGGCATTGGTATTTTTCGCTGAAAGATCAAGCGGCTCAGGTGAAAGTGGCGATGTTTAAAACCAGCAACCGCAACGCCGCTTTTACGCCACGCAATGGTCAGCAGGTGATGGTGCGGGCCCGTATCAGTGTCTATGAACCCAGGGGTGAATATCAGCTGCTGGCCGATTTTATCGAACCGGCCGGTGATGGTTTATTAAGACAACAATACGAGCAGCTTAAAGCCAAACTGGCCGCTGAAGGTTTGTTTGCGCCGGAACGGAAAAAAGCCCTGCCGCTGCAGGTGAAAAAAGTGGGTGTGATCACCTCCCCCACGGGCGCTGCTATCCGCGACATTTTAACTGTGTTACAACGCCGAGCCCCGGCGCTTGAAGTGATTATTTACCCTTCTTTGGTGCAAGGGGCCCAGGCCGCCAGCGATTTAACAGCGGCACTGCAGCATGCCATTCGCCGCAACGAATGTGATGTTCTGATCATCGGCCGCGGTGGTGGTTCATTAGAAGACATGTGGTGTTTTAACGACGAAACCCTGGCCCGCACTATAGCAAACTGCCCTATTCCTATTGTCAGCGCCGTTGGCCATGAAATTGATTTTTCCATCAGTGATTTTGTTGCTGATGTGCGTGCCGCCACGCCTTCAGCGGCCGCTGAGTTGGTATCGCCGGATCAGCAGCATCAGTTGCAGGTCTTGCTGCAATTAAAACAACGCCTGACGCAGAGCATACGCCAGCACTTGGGGCAAAAAGCCCAGCTGTTTTTACATCAGCACAGTAAACTGCAGCTGTTACACCCGGCCAGAAGATTACAACAGCAGCAACAGCGGCTCGATGAATTGCAGATCCGTCTGCAGCAGGCGATGCAACACAAACTGCAACAGCACCGCCAGCAGTTACAACTGCAGCACAAAGCGCTGTGGTTGTTATCACCAGAGCAACAGCTCAAACGTCAGCAACTGAAACTGCAACAGCTGCAACAAAGGCTGACACTCAACCTGAACCAGCAGCTGCAGAAAAAGCAGCAACAATGGCAAGCACTAAGCCGCGAATTGCACACCGTCAGCCCGCTGGCAACTTTACAGCGCGGTTACAGCATAGTGTTTGATGCCAAGAGCACAGTGGTGAAATCGGCATCACAACTGCAGTCTGGTGATAAAGTCCGGCTCAAACTGGCCGACGGTGATATTGCCGCCGAAGTCACAGAGGTCAGCATACCGCCATCTCAGTAATCAACCCAGTCGCTGGAGCTCTCACTGCAACAGCGATGGCTGCGGGTGCGCTTTAACACTGCGCTAAAAAACGCTGTAACAACTGCACCCGCTCAGGGCGCTGAAACAGCTGATACAGCACCAGCCAGTCGTCCGCCAACATCCAGGGCAGCTGATGGCGCCACTCAAGACGCCCGGGCTTAAATTGCCAGCCGCGCAGCTGCTGAGCCTGCTGCACCCTAATTCCCGCCATTACATCCACTTCAACCCCTTCTGTACTCACAAAACGGGCAAAAGCTTCACTCTGATACTGCGGATGTGGGGGCACCGCCACCGGACTCAGGCTCACGGCAAGAGCAGCTTTCAGCCGCGGAAAGTCAGCCAGACTGCAGACCAAATCAAGATCACGTGCTGTGTTGAGTAAACCTAACTCCAGCAATAATAAACTGCCGCCAACACCAAAAGTGATGCCTTTAAGACCGGGTTGTAATTGCTGTGCCAACTGAAAAGGGGCACTTTGCTGCAAGAGCTGCAAAGTTGCTGGCACCAGATTAGTTTGAACCTTCGCGGTATCAGGGGTTCTGCTCATTAAGATTGCTCCGGCAAAAGCCGTTTTATCATGTTTGGGCTACAGTTGCAGACTTGCCATCATAAATACCGGGTATCAATTCACAACAAAAAACCGCCAACAGGCGGTTTTTTATCAGAACAGCGGTCATTATCAGCCTGGCTGGCCTGGTTTCTTTTTATTCGCCAGATTCGCCCGCGCTTTTAAAATACGCTCACGTTTATATTGCTGATTTGGTGTTAAGGTGTTGCGACGCTCAGCAAAGGGGTTGTCACCCCCCCGGAATTCCACCCGCACCGGCGTGCCCATCATTTGCAGCGATTTGCGGAAATAATTCATCAGATAACGTTTGTACGAATCCGGTAAATCTTCCACCTGGTTACCGTGAATAACAATCAGCGGTGGGTTGTAACCACCGGCGTGAGCGTATTTCAGCTTGACCCGGCGGCCTTTCACCAATGGGGGCTGGTGATCTTCCTGCGCCATCATCATAATTTTGGTCAGGAGCGCGGTGCTGACCCGGCGGGTCGCAGAATCAAAAGCTTCTTCCACAGATTCGAATAAGTTACCAACACCAGAGCCGTGCAGTGCTGAGATAAAATGCAAACGGGCAAAATCGATAAAACCTAAACGACGATCCAGTTCACGTTTCACTTCATCTTTAATGCCATCGTCCAGGCCATCCCATTTATTAACGGCGATCACCAGCGAACGGCCGGCATTGAGTACAAAACCTAAAATACTTAAGTCCTGATCTGAAATACCCTGACGGGCGTCCAGCACTAAAATCACCACGTTGGCATCTTCAATAGCCTGCAGTGTTTTGACGACTGAGAACTTCTCAACAACATCATCAATTTTGCCACGACGACGCACACCGGCAGTATCAATCAGGGTGTATTTACGCTCGCCCCGCTCCATCGGAATATAAATAGAGTCACGGGTGGTGCCGGGCATATCATAAACAATCACCCGCTCTTCACCCAAAATACGGTTGGTTAGAGTAGATTTACCCACATTAGGCCGGCCAACAATAGCCAGTTTAATATGTTGATCCCGCGCCAGTTTTTCGGCTTCTTCATCAACAGGATCCAGTTCTTCACCTGCTTCAAAAGCAGCCAGACGGGCAGCTTGTTGTTCAGTCAGCAAAGGCACTAAAGCCCGTTGCAGTAAGTTGGTAACACCACGACCATGCGCTGCCGCAATTGGGTAGACTTCACCAATGCCCAGGCTATAAAAATCAGCAATCGCAGTGTCGGCATCTAAACCATCGGTTTTATTGGCAACCAAAAACACGGTTTTATTGATTTTGCGAATATGATTGGCAATAGCGCTGTCAGCACCATTCACGCCGGTACGGGCGTCTACCATAAACAACACAATATCGGCTTCATCAATGGCGCGCAGCGACTGTTCGGCCATTTCCAGTTCAATACCTTCTTCACTGCCGTCGATACCACCGGTATCTACCACAATAAACTCCAGGCCTTCGTAATCGACTGAGCCGTATTTACGATCCCGCGTCAACCCCGGAAAATCCGCCACTAAAGCATCGCGGGTGCGGGTGAGACGGTTAAATAATGTAGATTTGCCGACATTAGGACGGCCAACCAGGGCGACTACCGGTAACATGTAAATTCCTCAATACTCAGGGCTACCTGTTTCAGGTAGCTGGATTTTTACCACTTTGGGTAAAGTGCAGCAGCATGCTGCCTGATGTCAGCGTCTGGCGCTGTCGTCAGTAAAATCTGGGTCTCTAACAACAAAAAAACAGGCCTGCAAGCAGGCCTGTTTCTGCAAATCTGTTTTTGCGTTTATTCAGGCACGTTCAGTAAGGTGATTTCACCGTTACGGCTTTGCAATAATAAATACTCGCTGGTGGTAACAGCTTCAGCGTAAAAGCCTGAACTGTCAAACTCGTGCCGTGCCAGGTATTCACCACTGCTTTTATCAAA
This sequence comes from Rheinheimera sp., assembly GCA_003543135.1. Classification (GTDB taxonomy): domain Bacteria; phylum Pseudomonadota; class Gammaproteobacteria; order Enterobacterales; family Alteromonadaceae; genus Pararheinheimera. Next base: position 178,135 of record DPJG01000033.1, on the reverse strand, counting down.
CCAATGCAGATTGCCTTCGTTGTCACCAACCACCACATAATTTTTATACACAGCAGGTGCAGTAACAAAGTGCTTATGTAAGGTCAACTGAGCCCAGGTTTCCAGACCGGTGCGGGCATCAACTGCGTACAACTTACCAACAGAATCAACCAGATAAAGAACGTTGTTCTCTAACACCATATCGCGGAAACTGGCATATTCACGCTTCCACAACACGCGGCCGCTGCGTAATTCCATCGCCACCAGCTGACCGTTGTAGGCAATGGCGTAAATTGTACCATTGTCCACTATAGGTGTCGCGTCTACGTCGATGATCCTGGCTAAATCAGTGGCACCTTTGGCAACAGTAATGGCTTCTTCCCAGGCAGGAACCCCTTTGGCTGCGATTAAAGCTCCAACTTTGCCATTGCCGGTGCCATAAATCACACCACCACTTTGCGCTGACACCTGGCTAATGCCACGTAAAGTTAAAATGGCGTTTTCAGTTTCGTGCATCCAGCGCTGCTCACCTGTGTCTGGTTGCAACGCAAAAATACGGCCACCACCGGTGTTGACCAGCACTAAGCCTTCAGCGGCAACTGGGGTTGCTAACACTTCACCTTTGACATTGACCGACCAGAGTTTCTCGCCGGTTTGTGGGTTCAGTGCAATCACCAGGCCGTCTTCGGTACCAACAAAAACTTTGTCAAAACCAACAGAAACCCCCCCTCCCACTTTCACAGAACGTTCATTCCACCAATGGCTGATGCCACCAAACAAAGGTGCATCATCGCCGTCGCGTAGATCTACAGACCAGAGACTGTCGCCTGATGCCAGGTCAAAAGCTGAGACCTTACCATCACGGCTGGCAGCATAAACTTTGTTATCAAAAATGGCGGGTTTAAGTCTGGAGTCGTAATGCTCAATGCCATTACCTACCGAACTGCTCCACACTTCATTTGGCTCTACCTTGTTGCTGATCTCAGGCAGTACCAGCTCTTCTTCATCATTGGACGAACAAGCGGTTAACGCCAGCACCAGCACCAGCGGCGCCCAGGTTTTTACCGATAACTTCACTGCGACCTCTTAACCGGCGACGTGGGCCAGCTCATTTAATTTAACTTGTAACAGCGGATTTTTGCCCGCTTCAGACGCTGTTAAAGCAGCCTGATACGCAGCTTTGGCTTTGCTTTCGTCACCGGATCTTAATAACACATCACCTTTGAGCTCTTGCTGCTGAGCAACAAAACTTGCTGGCATTGTGGTGTCCAGTGTTTTTAGCGCAGCTTCATAATTGGCTTGTTCCAGCTGCAGACGAGCCTGACGTAAAGTGGCCAGCGCAATCACTTCGGGCGCTTTGCTGGTGGCAATGACAAACGCCAGTTGTTTTTCAGCTGCGGCATAATCTTTCAGAAAAGCGGCTTCTTTGGCGGCCAATAAAGCTGCCAGTACGCTGTAGCTACTACCTTTGTTGGTATCAATAAACTTTTGCGTTTCAATCAGCCAGGTGGCCTTATCCGTACCTTCAGCACTAACCTGCTCTACTAAAGCAGCATATTGGCCCGACTGGGCTTCAATTGCGCCCAGTTGTTGCGCCTGGTAATAACGAAAACCATAAAGACCGGCTAAACCAATAGCAATACCGGCCAGAATTGAAGTACCGTTGTTTTTCCAGAAACGCTTGATCGCTTCAACCTGTTGTTCTTCGGTGTTGTAAATTTCCATCCATCACTCCGTTACGACTGCATCAACGCTGCGGCCAGCTCAGTTATTGCGACTGTTTGTTGTGGTTTATCGGCTCTGAGCCATTTTAAGGTAACCTGACCTGAAGCCAGTTCGTCGTCACCCAATAACAAACCCACAGCTACACCAGACTTATCAGCCCGTTTTAATTGTTTTTTCAGGTTTCCACCACCGCAGTGCATCACAATACGCTTGCCCGGTAAGGCGTTGCGAAGCTGTTCGGCAACAGAAACTGCGGCAAGTTCCGCCGCTTCACCCAGTGGCATTAAATAAAGGTCTGCATTGTTACTGACCGCTGGCACTAAGTCCAGACTTTGCAGCAACAACACCAGTCGTTCCATACCCATGGCAAAACCAACAGCCGGTGTGGCTTTGCCACCCAGTTGCTCTACCAGACCATCGTAACGGCCACCGGCACAGACTGTGCCTTGTGACCCCAGGTTGGTGGTGACCCACTCAAATACGGTTCTGTTGTAATAATCCAGGCCACGAACCAGACGCGGGTTGATCTCAAAGCTAATGCCAGCCGCAGTTAAACGCTGTTTTAAACCTTCGAGGTGAGCAGCAGATTCTTCATCCAGATGATCCAGCAACTGCGGCGCTTTTGACAACATCTCGGCCATAGCCGGATTTTTGCTGTCCAGTACCCGCAGTGGATTGCTGTGCAAGCGGCGCTGGCTGTCTTCATCCAGCAGTTCCTGATGCTGTTCCAGATAAGCCACCAGCTTGTCGCGGTAAGCTGCACGGGCGGCATTGGAGCCCAGTGAGTTCAGCTCCAGCTTGACATAAGGTGCCAGCCCCAGCTGCTGCCATAAACGGGCTGTTAAAATAATCACTTCAGCGTCAATATCCGGGCCCTGCATACCAAAAGCTTCCAGACCAAACTGGTGGAACTGGCGATAACGGCCTTTTTGTGGCCTTTCATGTCGGAACATCGGCCCCATATACCACAAACGCTGTTCCTGATTGTACAGCAGACCATGCTGATTACCGGCGCGCACACAACAGGCGGTACCTTCAGGGCGCAGGGTCAGGCTGTCGCCATTGCGATCTTCGAAGCTGTACATTTCTTTTTCAACGATATCAGTCACTTCACCGATAGAACGTTTAAAAAGTTCGGTCATTTCCACAATAGGAAAACGGATTTCGTCATAACCGTAGCTGCTGACGGTACTTCTGATCATTTGTTCCAGATACTGCCACACCGGCGTATCCTGCGGCAGACAATCATTCATGCCACGAATTGCTTGGATATCTTTAGACACTTTTTACCCTGACTATAAACGGCAGGCCCGCAGATGCAGGCGGCCTTCAATTCAAATTCGGAAATTGGTTAATCCACAGCTTTGATGTCAATCAGCTGTTTTTGCTGTGCCAGATAAGCGCGGATCTGTTGTTCCAGCTGCTCGGCCACGCTGTCGTTGTCGATGCGTAATTTTTGCCTTTCACCTTTCAGGTAAAAACCACTTTTGCGGTTGGCACCGGCCACACCTAAATCGGAAATCAGCGCTTCACCCGGGCCGTTGACCACGCACCCTATCACAGAGACAGTTAAAGGGTCGATGATATCTTCCAGCCGCTGCTCCAACTCGTTCATGGTTTTAATCACGTCAAATTCCTGCCGTGAACAACTGGGGCAGGCGATAAAGTTAATGCCGCGCGAGCGGATGCGCAGTGACTTTAAAATATCAAATGCCACTTTTACTTCTTCAACCGGATCTGCGGCCAGTGAAATCCGTAAAGTATCGCCAATGCCTTCTGCCAATAACATACCTAAGCCGATGGCCGATTTAACAGCACCGGCACGGGCGCCACCGGCTTCGGTAATCCCCAGATGTAAAGGCTGTTCAATTTGTTTGGCCAGTAAACGATAAGCACCCACGGCTAAAAATACATCAGACGCTTTGACACTGACTTTAAAATTATCAAAATTCAGCCGATCTAAAATCTCGACATGGCGCATGGCCGATTCCACCAGCGCTTCCGGTGTTGGCTCACCATATTTTTCCTGAATATCTGCTTCGAGCGAACCACCGTTCACGCCAATACGGATGGGAATATTGTGATCCCTGGCCGATTCCACCACAGCGCGGATGCGGTCTTCCCGGCCGATATTGCCAGGGTTTATGCGCAAACAGTCCACCCCATACTCCGCTACTTTGAGCGCAATACGGTAATCAAAGTGAATATCAGCCACCAGCGGAATAGGTGACTGCTGTTTAATCAGTTTAAAAGCTTCAGCAGCTTCCATAGTGGGCACAGACACCCGCACTAAATCAGCACCTGCTTTGGCAATAGCCTGAATTTGCGCCACTGTGGCGTCTACATCTGTGGTTCTGGTGTTGGTCATCGACTGCACTGCAATAGGTGCGTCACCGCCAATCAGCACATTGCCAACACGGATTTGTTTTGATTTGCGGCGGATAATAGGACTTTCTGCAAACATATTAAGGCTGTCCACCTAAGGTTAAACGTGCGACCCGTCCGGCGGCATAACCAGACAAATCAACAGCAACATCATTGAATTGCACTGTGGCCGCTGCGGCATTGCCAAGCAGCACTTTAAAAGGCGCAGTGCCGGTTAAAACGTCATTCTGACCGGCCTGACGGGTGCCATAAGCCAGTCTTTTGCCTGTGGCATCTGTCACTTCCAGCCAGCATTCGGCGCTAAACTGCAGCTTTAAACGGGCCGTGCCTGTGGCTGCAGCAGCGTTGTTCTCTGCCGGGTTCACCGGCGCCTGTGCTGTATTGCCTGATAATGTTTCAGTGGCTGCAGTTTCGCTGGCTACAGGCTGCTCTGGCTGAGACTGAGCATTTGCCACAGCGCCTTGTTGAGCTGGTGTTGTGCCGGCGTTGTCCTCTGAAGCAGCGCTCACTGTCTGTTGAGGTTCTGTACTGACCGCTGCTGTGCTGTTTTGCATATCCTGGCTCTGGCCGGCCACAGTTGTGGTGTCTGTCGTATGCTGCGCCTGACTCTCAGTGCCGGCTTCAGTTACAGCTGCTGTGTTTTGTGCAGCAGTTGCCGGTACCGTACCATCTGCAACTGTCGTGTCATCTGCAACTGGCGTACCAGCTGCCTGTAAAGCACCTTCATCAGGCTGCATCGTTTCAACCTGGTTGGCTGTTAACTCAGTGGCAGTCAGTTCCGGTAGCGCAGTGACAGGTTTGGAATCAAGCAAATGGGTTTGCCAGAACCAGACCAAAAACAACCCAATCAACAGCACAACCAGCAAATAACTGGCCAGCATAAATCTGTTATCCACAGCGTCCAGGCTCGCTTTATTGGAAAAGCTGTGCATTGGCTTGGCCTGATTGCGTAAATAAGCCGCCTGCAATTCAAAGTTGGCCAGAATTTCTTTTTCCGGCAATTTCATTAATTTGGCATAAGCCCGCAGATAACCACGGATAAAAGTAGCTGAGACTGAAGGATCCCACTGTTCTGCTTCAATCTGTTCAATCTGACTGACTTTCAGCCGCAATTGACTGGCAACTTCAGCCGTGGTCAGACCGCGTTGTTCGCGGCTTTGTTTCAGTAGGGCGCCAACGCCGCCCTGTTGTGATTGCGCTTGAGTACTCATAATGACGAAGTGGCAGGATCCCGAAGATAAATCGTTTGACCGATCGACAGTGGCTGATCCACCGTCATATTGTTCCATTTTAATAAGGTATCAAGTTTGATGTTGTATTTATAAGAGATGCTGAACATCGACTCCCCATCTTTTACCTGATAGGTGGCCGGGATTTCCCCGCTCACTTGTTCCATCGCAGGCTTTGGCGCAGCCGAAGGTGCAACCGCAGTTGCGGTTAATTTTAATACCTGACCTGTTTTAATCAGCGCTGCATTACTCAGGTTATTCATCGCCTGTAGCTCAGACACCGATAAACGATATCTGCTGGCGATACTGTACAGCGTTTCGCCTGCAGCGACTTTGTGGGTCTGGGCCACCGTTTCTGCTGCATTGTCTGAGGTGGTCTGCTGCTGCGGTTCTGACTGCGCCGCTTCAACTTCAGCGACCGGCTGTGCAAACTGCGCCGCCTGCTGCTCTGGCTGCTGTTCCTGCGCTATTATGGCGGCATCGGATTCGGCGTTTGTGATGGTATTTGCTTCAGCTGATACCACTGCCGGCTGCTGTGTCGTCAGGGTTTCCGCTGGAATTGGCTCAGGCGCTGCCAGTGCGGCCAGCTCTTCAGCTTCTGTGCTGCTACTCTGAGCCGGGTTGCTGACAAGACTGTTATCCGCCGTAAGCAGCTCAGTCGCTGCTACTGTTTCTGCAGCCTGAGGATTCACGCTTTGCTCAGGCGCTTGCGTTATTGTTTCTGTAGCTGGTTCAGCTGAGACAGGTTCAGAACTCTCTGCTGTACTTGCACTGTCTGTGCTGGCGAATGCCCCGGTGTCCGTTGTTTCAGCAGGCAGCTCAGAGTCAGGTAAAGCAGCTGCTACTGCAGGTACAGCAGCGGTTTTGGCCGCAGTTGCAGATTTACGTTTGACGATTTTCATTTTGGGTTTGTCGTTGCTGGCAACTGTTGCCGCAGCGACATCATCCTGCATCAACGAACTTTTATACGCCTTACGCATTTGTTCCGGTTTGCTCTGGCTAAAATCGCTCGCCAGTAACATGGCTGCTTCGGTGCTGCCGGGATACACAGATAACAGGAATTTTTCCGCCGTTTGTTGTTCGGCAACATCACCGCTGTAATAAGCAACTATGTAACGTAATAAAGTGGCTTCCGGAGAGACCTGCCCTAACTGATGCAAACGGCTTTGCCATTTTTTTGCTTCCGCCAGATTGCCCATGGCATATTCCATCACCGCCATATTGTACAAAGCAGAGCTGCGGTTGCTGTTGTGCTGCAACGACTGCTTCAGATACTGGTGATACTGGATATAGTTTTTTTGCTCAAGCTCACATAAAGCCAGGTTTTCATAACTGTCGGCCACCCGGATATAACCCGGTCTTTTAACGGCGGCTAACAATAACTCTTCGGCTTGCTGGTATTTTTGGTGCTGGCATAAAAAAGCACCAAAGTTGTTATAGGTGTCTGCGTTATTGCTGTCTTTGCGTAAGGCACTGCGGTAGGCATCTTCAGCTTGTTTCAGCTCGCCCACCTGTTGGTAATAGTAGGCCAGCGCGTTGTCAATTTCGGCCAGATCCGGCGCCAGCTGTTTGGCTTTTTCCAGATTATATTTCGCCTGGGTGTTGTCACCACGCTGCAAATAGTTCAAACCAAGCGACATCCGGGTGCGGGCGGCTTCTTTCATGTCCGTGCGGGGTTGCCCCGGCCTGTCATTGCCAACAATGGTAGATTCAGACACACAGCCGCTTAACAGCAGCAGGAAAACACAACCAGCAACCGAAATTTTTCGCATCTTGGTGCACTAATCCTTGTAGTTATCACACTATTTTTACGGAAATCGCCTCACCTTTCATCTGCTTTTTTGCCAGACGTTTAGTGCGGTCAATCACATCACCCACCAGCTGACCACAAGCGGCATCGATGTCGTCGCCTCTTGTTTTACGGACCATCACGGTAAAACCGTGTTCCTGCAGCACTTTGTTAAAACGGTCAATGCGTGAATTGCTTGATCTTTTATAAGGCGACCCCGGATAAGGGTTAAATGGAATCAGGTTAATTTTTGACGGCGTATCTTTTAACGCTTTTGCCAGCTCGTGCGCCTGTTCCATACTGTCGTTGATGCCCTCAAGCATCACATATTCAACAGTCACTTTATCATTGGCTCTCGAATCTTGCACATATCGTTTTGCCGATGCCAGAAATTCTTCCATCGGGTACTTTTTATTGACTGGTACCAGTTGGTCACGCAGCTCGTTATTCGGCGCATGTAACGAAATTGCCAAAGCCACATCAATTTTATCTTTTAATAAGTCTAAAGCTGGTACCACACCTGAAGTACTTAAGGTTACCCGGCGTTTGGACAAGCCAAAACCATAATCTTCCAGCATCAGCTCCATTGCCGGCACCACGTTGTTCAGGTTCAGCAGCGGTTCGCCCATGCCCATCATCACCACGTTGGTGACAGGTTTGACGTCGGTATCGCCGTAAGAGCCGATAATTTGGCTGACGCGCCACACCTGGCCGATAATTTCCGACACACTTAAATTACGGTTAAAACCTTGTTGTGCTGTAGAGCAGAATGAACAATCCAGCGCACAACCCACCTGAGATGACACACACAAAGTACGGCGGTCTTTTTCCGGGATCCAGACAGTTTCGACTTCCTGGCCGCCTTTGAGTCCCATCACAAACTTGATAGTGCCGTCCGCGCTGTCCTGACGTGTCACTACCACTGGCGCTTCAATGACACAACTGCGTTTGAGCTTCTCACGCAAGTCTTTGTTGATGTTGGTCATTTTGTCAAAATCATCAATACAGAAATGGTAAATCCATTTCATCAACTGATCGGCGCGGAATGGTTTTTCGCCCAGAGACACCAGAAACTCTTTCATCTGCTCGCGGGTTAAATCTAACAGATTGACTTTGTTTTCAACTGCGCTCATGTGGGGTTACTCCTGGTCTGACTTAGGGGTCTGGCGGTTGGATTTTGTCTGTGCCATCAACGAGTTGAGACAGATAAAATACAACCGGGTTCACTTCTTTAAAAACTGTACAACAGATAGACAGAAAGGGGGCCATGCCCCCTTTCTGTTATTCAACCCAATCCCGGGCTGAATTCACTTTAACTTAGCGAGTGCGGGCACACAGCTCAGCGTCAGTGAAGAAAAACGCGATTTCACGGGCAGCTGAAGCAGCAGCGTCAGAACCGTGAACAGCATTTTCGTCGATGCTGGCAGCATAGTCAGCACGCAGAGTGCCGGCAGCAGCGTCTTTCGGGTTAGTAGCACCCATGATTTCGCGGTTTTTACGCACAGCGTCTTCACCTTCTAACACCTGAACCATTACTGGACCAGAAGTCATGAAAGATACTAAAGCGTTGAAAAATGGACGCTCTTTGTGCTCAGCGTAGAAACCTTCAGCCTGTTCGCGGCTCAGGTGTAACATTTTGGCGGCAACAATACGTAAACCGGCAGTTTCAAAACGGTGGTAGATAGCACCGATGTGGTTTTTAGCAACTGCATCTGGTTTTACGATTGAAAAAGTACGTTCTAAGGCCATCGAAGACTCCCTGAATATCTGATTAAATAACTGGTTAAAAATTAGCGGCCGCGAATTATACGCTATTGCTTATCAAATGCCTATTTGTGCATTAAAAAAATGCCGCGCCCGGCAAAACGCCATAAAAAAACCGGCTTTTGCCGGTTTTTTTGTTAAGTAGCTGGATGGCGTTAAAACTTCGCCACCACTTTGACTGTTGCATCCACTGCTGCTGCGTCAATATAACCAATGGCGTTGGCATCAGCGGCCACAGCCGCTTTCATGTCGGCATCAGAATTTAACTCTTTTGGTGGCGTGCCTTTACCGGTGAATACCAGTTTTGACCAATAAGCTTTCATCTGGCTGGAAGATTTGCCAAGCACCTTGCTGTCAAAATCGGCACGCGCTGCAGCAGATTCCGATAAATTGAGCGGAGTGGCTTTATTGCCGTTATTAAAAGTAGCGCCACGGCCGGTAAACAGGCGGGTAATTTCAGCCTGATCAAGGGTTGCAGCATTTGATGGATGTACAATCACCGCTACTTCGGCAAATGCTGTGTTGGCAGCCAGAGCCGCAGTCAGCGTCATCACTTTGAACCAGTTCATGGTTTTCTCCAATACTTAAAAAACTAAATCAACGCCCATGGTGATAGCTTTGCTGTCACCGGCCACCTGATTGCTTCCTATGCCTTTATCATTCACGTCATCAAACTGAAATTTAAAGGCGGCTGAATTATGAAAATCCCAGCGCACGCCCACACTGGTGGTGTTGTGTTTTTCGCCGTCTGAATCAAAATCCGCATAAGAAACATAAGGGGTAAATTGTTGTATGCGATAACCGGCTGACAGCAGATAAGTGTCATAGTCATCGCCATCCAGCGCCAGACGGTTCACTTCCGACAATAACAACCAGTTGTTGTAGTCGATATTGACAGACAGACCGGCGAAGTTCCCTCTGCGGGTGTCTTCACCATCCCAGAATACCCGTTGTCCGCCACTGTACCTTTCGTTCTGATAGGTCATATAGGTCAAGCGTAAATCCAACCAATCGCGGTTTAAGCTGAGTACACCACCGACTATATCTTTCCAGATTTCCCGCACTGGTTCAGTGCCGAAAAATTCCGATAACAGTTTGTTTTCGGCATCATCCTCTCGCCCGGTGTAGATATTACCGGACAGAGACCAGTCACTGAGCTGATAGTTAAACTGGGCATTCACGCCGGTATAGTTAAAAATCTGCCAGGTGTAGTTGTCTGCCGGTGGACGGATCCAAAGGTAGGCGTAACTGACATCAAAAAAGTCGGAATAATAATACAAAGGCAAACGTTTTTTGCCGGCCTGCAATGTCCAGTGCTCGTTCAGCGTATAAGACAAATAAGCCCATTCAAAACCGGCATCAAAATCATCTGCGCCCCGCCCGACTAGCTGTGCAGTTGCGGTTAATCCTTCGGTTAATTCCGCTGTCATCTGCAAACCAAATTTAGAATCCGGTTTAAAGGTCCAGTCTTCCTCATAAACCCCAACGGTTGGATAATTGGCCAAAAATGTGGGTTCAAGACCAAATAAGGCCACACCACTGCCGCTGGTTAACTTGCCTCCCATCACTGAAGCAAAACCAGAAATATCAACTTCTGCCTGAACCGGATAACTGCAGATAGCCGCCACCACAGTTGCAAGTAAGAGCTTTTTCATGCCTACTCCTTCATTCTTGATGTGCTGCAAGTTCAATCAGGCAGCATTAAAAGACCAGGTCAACTCCAAGCGCCATCAGGCTGTCTTTGCTGTTTGTAAACTTGTCTTTGGCCGAGCTGAACTGCACTTTAAAAGCAGCTGCAGGGTGGAAGTCATACCTTAAGCCCAGATTCCAGGTGCTATTGTCAAACCACTGACTGTTGACGATAGTGGCGATGGTTGGCCGTAACGGGAAGTTTGCCGGCAAAGCGGCATAAATCTCTGGCTTGGCATCGTCTTCGTCTTTTTCGTAAGAAACATAAGGGGTGAAAGCACCAAATCTGCGCCCTAAAGACAGATAATAAGAGTCCTGATTGGCGTAAAAACTGTCTTCAACTTTCACATGGGTGTATTCAGCGACCATCAGCCAGTCGTTGCGGTCATAGTTCAGGCCTACACCAAAAAAGCTGCCGTCATCTTCATTAAAATCAATGGACTGTGCCACAGAACCTAAACCCAGGTTGCTAAGCGCCTGTAATAATGGGTTCAGTGAACTGGCTTCAATACTGACGTCCCCCACCAGATAAGCCAGACGCATCGATAACCAGTCCTGACTCAGCTCCCAGGTGGCGCCAACGATATTGTTGATTTGCGCCGGGGATTCGGTACCCACCACAGCAACTTCGCCATCATAAGCACCAAACACCAGCTGCAGATTGGACTGCATGTTGCGGAAATTGCTGCTGTGATACAAGGACACACCTTCTATGGTATTAAAACCCAGATCGTAAACACTTTGTGGGGTGCGAAGCCAATCGTAGGCATAACCTACATCACGGAAATCGGAGTATTTATAAAAAGGTGTACGCAGACGACCGGCATTTAACCGCCATTCGTCGGTCAGCTGATAAGTTAAAAAAGCCCATTCAAATTCCGCATCAAAATCGTTGCGGCCACGCGCCATAATTTGTGCTGTAACCGACAACTTCTCACCCAGATCAGACTGCACCTGCAGCGCAAACAGACTTTCATTTTTAAAGTCGATTTCGTCGGTATAGCCATATAAAGTGTCACCACTTGACGCTTTGCCTGCCTTAATCGAAGCAAAACCATTGATATTTACTTCCGCTGTGGCTGTTGTGGCACAACAAGCCATTGCGACACATGCCGCAACCCAAGTTTTCTTCATATACAGATCTCCGAGCAGAATGCTTACAACTATGTCTAGCGTAGACAATGAAGCTAAAAAAACCAGAAAATTCAGAACTATAAATTTTAGTTCCCGACGGACAAAAATAAAATCAGCGGAAATTTATATGAATTTTCAATTGTTTACAAGAAAACGCCGGATTTTGGCCAGAAAAAAGCCAGCATCAGAGCTGGCTTAAAAATATGAATAAAAACAGTAGGGTATAAATTACAAACTAAATTGTTAATGGCCTTCGCTGACCATATTGATGGTGTATTTTGGAATTTCCACCACTAAGTCATCATCAGCAATACGGGCCTGACACCCCAGACGCGACTCAGGCTCTAAACCCCAGGCTTTATCCAGCATATCTTCTTCCAGCTCGTCACTTTCGTTCAGACTGTAAAAACCTTCGCGAACTATCACATGGCAAGTGGTACAGGCACAGGATTTTTCGCAGGCATGTTCAATGGCAATACCGTTACGCAGCGCCACATCCAGCACTGTCTCGCCCTTTTCCGCTGCTAAAGCGGCGCCTTCAGGGCAGAGTTCGGCATGAGGTAAAAAGATAATCTGTGGCACGTTACACCTCGTCTACTTTGTGACCCTGCAGGGCCTGCCGGATTGAATTGTCCATCCGACGGGCGGCAAAATCATCGGTGATATGATTGGTTTTATCGATAGCGGCTTTAATAGCGGCAGTATCGTCGCTTTGACTGAGTTGTTTTAACTCAGACAAGGCCTGTTCAATTTCTAACAGTTCAGCCGCGCCAAGCAAATGTGCATCAGCTGCCAGAGCCGCACTGACCGCTTCCCAGACTCTGCTGGCTTCTACCTGCTGTTCACGGAGTAAGCGTAACTGCATATCGTGTTTGGCATATTGCATGGAGCTTTGGATCATGGTGGCCACCTGATCGTCAGTTAAACCGTACGAAGGTTTCACCTGAATACTGGCGCTGACTCCACTGGATTTTTCCTGGGCTGTGACACTCAATAAGCCATCAGCATCCACCTGGAAAGTGACGCGGATATGCGCACCACCGGCCGCCATCGGCGGTATATTGGTCAGATTAAACTTGGCCAAAGAGCGGCAATCGGCCACCAGTTCACGCTCGCCCTGCAGCACATGCAACGACATCGCGGTCTGACCATCTTTAAAAGTGGTAAATTCCTGAGCACGGGCTACCGGAATGATAGTGTTACGCGGAATGATTTTTTCCACCAAACCGCCCATGGTTTCTAAACCAAGCGACAGTGGGATCACATCCAGTAATAAAGTGTCGGCATCTGATTTATTGCCAACCAGCACATTGGCCTGAATAGCAGCGCCAATAGCCACCACTTTATCCGGGTCAATTGAAGTTAAAGGTTCGGCCTGGAAAAACTCTGCCACCAGGCTTCGCACCAGCGGCACCCGGGTAGACCCCCCCACCATCACCACTTGTGCCACTTCGTCGGTGTCAACAGCGGCATCACGCAGGGTTTGTTTACAGGCGCGGATAGTGCGGCGCACCAGAGGTAAAATCAGGCTGTCGAGCTCTTCACGACTTAAGCTCAAACTCAGCTCACCTTTGGCTGTTGGCAGCACAAAACTATAACTCGCCAGTGAACTTAACTGCTCTTTAACCTCACGGGCAAGCTGTAGATATTGACGTAGTGCTTGATGCGACAATGCAGTTTCGCCACTTTGCTGTTGCAGCCAGTCAACAATCACATGGTCAAAATCGTCACCACCCAGGGCTGAATCACCGCCCGTTGCCAGCACTTCAAATACACCCCGCTTTAACCGCAGAATGGAAATGTCGAAGGTGCCACCGCCTAAATCATAAACGGCGATCACCCCTTCCTGACCTGAATCCAGGCCATAAGCCAGCGCCGCTGCGGTAGGCTCGTTTAATAAACGCAGCACTGTTAAGCCCGCCAGCTTAGCGGCATCTTTGGTGGCCTGACGCTGAGCGTCATCAAAATAAGCCGGCACGGTAATGACCACGCCGGTCAGCTCTCCGCCCAACGTCTGGCTGGCGGTATCGGCCAGCGTCGCCAGAATTTCAGCCGACACTTCCACCGGGTTTTTAATGCCCTGAGCTGTTTCTATCGCAACTAAACCTTGCTGATCCACCAGCTGATAAGGCAGCTTATGATCCTGCGCCATGATTTCGGCAAAACCACGCCCCATCAGACGTTTCACTGAGCTGATGGTATTGTGCGGGTCGCTGACTGCGGCCTGCTGCGCAGCTTTGCCTACCTGCACCGCATCAGCGGTATAACGCACCACCGAAGGCACCATATCGTCGCCGGCACTGTTTTTCAGTGTTTTGGCTTCACCGCTGCGCACTGTGGCCACCAGTGAATTGGTGGTGCCAAGGTCAATACCTGCCGCCAGCTTATGTTGATGAGGTGCGGCGCTCTGGCCGGGTTCAGCGATTTGTAATAAAGCCATAATAGGATTTAGTCTTGTAGTTGCTGTTCGATTAACTCCAGCTCATGCTGCAGTTTAAAGAAAAATTTGAGTTTGCGGATTATATCAGCCGCCAGCAGATCCTGCTCGGGCTGATTGGCATCAAGTGCACTGGCTAACTGCTTGAGTAATAACTTTTTCTGCTGCTGAATTTGTTGTTCAGCTTCGTCTATCAGTGCATAGGGATCTGTTGAATGCAGAATATCAGCCAGCAGCTCCCGCAGCTCCATCTGCTGCATTAAAAACGAGGTGTCGGTAAAACTACGTTGTTCATGACTGATTTTTACCCCACGCAGCGCCAGCAAATGTTCGGCTCTGAGCAGGGGTTGTTTCAGACTATGATAAGCATCATTGATATTGGCGGCTTGTTGCACCGCTAACAACCTGTCACGTTCAGATGCAGCGGCAAAATTATCCGGATGAAAATTCCGTTGCAGTTCTAAATAGCGGGTACCTAGCTCAGTTAAATCAAGATCAAACTGAGCCGGCACCTGAAACAGCTGGAAATAATTCATCAGACCGCCAGCTTATACTGTGAAACTTTCGCCACAACCACATTCGCCGTTGACGTTCGGGTTATTAAACTGAAACCCTTCGTTCAGGCCTTCTTTGACAAAATCAAGCTGAGTGCCGTCGATATAGACCAGGCTTTTGCCATCAACAATCAACTTCAGATCGTCCTGCTCAAACACCTGATCGTCGTCATTCAGCTCGTCAACAAATTCCAGCACATAAGCAAGACCAGAGCAGCCGGTAGTTTTTACACCAACCCGCAAACCCAGACCTTTGCCGCGGTTCGCTAAAAAACTGCGAACCCGTTCTGCTGCTGCTGCCGTCATTGAAATTGCCATAACAACTTAGCTCCCGTGCCGGGTTTTATAATCAGCAATGGCTGCTTTAATGGCATCTTCGGCCAGAATAGAGCAGTGAATTTTTACCGGCGGTAACGCCAGCTCCTGCGCTATGTCAGTGTTTTTGATTTGTGCCGCTTCGTCCAGGCTTTTGCCTTTGACCCACTCGGTCACCAGCGAGCTGGATGCGATGGCGCTGCCACAACCATAGGTTTTGAACTTGGCATCTTCAATAATGCCCTGCTCGTTAACTTTGATTTGCAGTTTCATCACGTCACCACAAGCAGGCGCGCCAACCATACCAGTGGCCACTGTTGGGTCGTCTTTGGCAAAGGCGCCAACGTTACGTGGGTTTTCGTAGTGATCTATGACTTTTTCGCTGTATGCCATGGTACTTTACCTCATTAATCCGGATAACCCGCAATTGCTTGCGGGTGGACGCAGCTGTTGTCGCTGCGGATCAGTGTGCCACCCAGGCCACTGTGTTTAAATCAATGCCGTCTTTGTACATATCCCACAGCGGCGACATGGCACGGAGTTTTTCAATGGCTTCGTGCACAATTTTAATGGTGTGATCAATCTGTTCTTCAGTGGTAAAACGACCAATGCTAAAACGGATTGAACTGTGTGCCAGTTCATCGCTTAAACCTAAAGCGCGCAGCACATAAGAAGGTTCTAAACTGGCTGAAGTACAGGCTGAACCAGAAGACACCGCAATGTCTTTCAGCGCCATAATCAGCGACTCACCTTCAACATAGTTAAAGCTGATATTGGTAATGCCAGGTACCCGGTGTGTGGCATCCCCATTTAAAAACACTTGTTCAATGTCCTGAATACCGTCCCACAAGCGCTGACGCAGCTTGGCAAAACGCTCGTTTTCAGCGGCCATTTCAACTTTGGCAATACGGAAAGCTTCACCCATACCAACAATCTGGTGGGTTGGCAAAGTACCTGAACGCATACCACGTTCATGGCCACCACCGTGCGTCTGGGCTTCTAACCGAATACGTGGTTTACGGCGCACATACAAAGCACCAATGCCTTTAGGGCCGTAAATTTTGTGGGCAGAAAACGACATTAAATCAATTTTTAATGTTTGCAGGTCAATAGCAACTTTACCTGCAGCCTGGGCCGCATCCACATGGAAAATAATGCCTTTGGCACGGCACAACTCACCGATAGCGGCCACATCCTGCACCACGCCGGTTTCGTTGTTCACCATCATAATGCTGACCACAGTGGTGTCTGGGCGCATCGCGGCTTCTAACTGGCCAAGGTCAACCAGACCATTGTGTTGTACATCTAAATAGGTCACTTCATAACCTTCACGCTCTAAAGCGCGCATGGTATCCAGCACGGCTTTATGCTCGGTTTTGCAGGTGATCAGATGTTTACCTTTTTTATGGTAAAACTGCGCTGCACCTTTAATGGCCAGGTTGTTGGACTCTGTTGCGCCTGAAGTAAACACAATTTCACGTGGATCGGCGTTTACCAGATCAGCAATATGGCTACGGGCGATCTCTACCGCTTCTTCCGCCTGCCAGCCAAATCGGTGTGAACGCGAGGCCGGATTACCAAAATCGCCGTCCATCGTCAGGTACTGCATCATTTTTTCTGCAACACGAGGGTCAACCGGGGTTGTTGCGGCGTAATCTAAATAAATAGGTAACTTCATCTTGGGCTCCGTCTGCTGTTACAACTGGCAGCTGACTTCAATTTCAGTTTCAGGGTTCTTTAACAGGCGGCTGTCCTGCCGCTTGGCCACGCTCTGAATTTCATTCTGGCTGACCAATTCACCCAAAGTTATTTGGGTCAGAAAATCTTCAATCCGGTGACTTAAGTCACTCCACAAGGTATGGGTCAGGCATTTGGCGCCGCCCTGACAATCAGATTTGCCCTGACAACGGGTTGCGTCTACCGACTCATCTACAGCGCTGATCACTTCAGACACTGAAATTTCAGCGGCCGGTTTGCCCAGCTGGTAACCACCACCCGGGCCACGCACACTGCTGACTAAACCCTGTTTACGCAACCGGGCGAACAATTGTTCAAGATAAGACAACGAAATTTCCTGCCGGGCAGAAATATCTGCCAGCGGCACCGGACCTGAACTGGTGTGTAGCGCCACATCCAGCATTGCAGTCACGGCATAACGCCCTTTCGATGTTAACCTCATCCTGACCCCATTAGCTTCGACCTGAGAATGGCGCAAATTGTACATTCCTGACTGATTTAGTCAAGTATAAAACCTACTAAAACAGTCAACTATTATGGTCATGGCACCGGATATAAATCTCAGCTCATGCTAAATCGTCGGATCAAACTCTTCGTGCGCCTTTTTGCGTTGCTCGGCCGCTTCACGTTCAGCCGCTAAAAAAGCTTCATCACCAATATCCATGCTGGGCACAGCGTCACAAACGTTGCCACCTAAGTCATTGACACTCTTACAAAGTTCGGCCACTTTGTTGTCGAGGCAATGAATATGATCCAGCATGCGGCCTATGGCATTGGCAACAGGATCCGGATTGTCACTGGCAACAGCATAAGCGTCAAAACCAAATTTTTTCGCCAGATTCTGCCGTTGTTCTGATACCGCTGAATCCTGTTTGGCGACAATACGGCCCGGGATCCCCACCACAGTGGCACCGGCCGGCACGTCTTTGACCACCACAGCATTGGAACCAATACGGGCGTTCTCGCCGACATACAAGGGACCTAACACCTTTGCGCCCGCGCCTATCACCACATTGTTACCTAAAGTGGGGTGGCGTTTACCCGGGTTCCAGCTGGTGCCACCTAAAGTCACACCATGGTACAAAGTCACGTCATCACCAATTTCGGCAGTTTCGCCTATCACCACACCCATGCCATGGTCGATAAAAAAACGCCGGCCAATTTTGGCACCTGGGTGAATTTCCACCCCTGTGAGCCAGCGGGCTATAGTGCTTAAAAACCGCGCCAGCCATTTCCAGCCGGCCAACCAGAGTTTGTGGTTCATCCGGTGCCACCAGATGGCGTGCAAACCGGGATAATTGGTCAACACTTCAAAAAAACTACGCGCTGCCGGATCCCGGTCAAATACACTTTTTATGTCTTCTTTGATACCTGCAAACATGGAATTGTCCTTTGCCGCTGTGGCTTATTCGCTTTGGCTCTGTTGTTTTTGCTTACGCTGCACTGAAGTTAAAATGCCACGCAGAATATTCAGCTCTGCTTCTTCCGGCCTGGCTCTGGTAAATAAACGTTTCAGTTTGGTCATTACCACACCCGGATGTTGTTTGATAATAAAACCGGTGTCGTTCAGCGTTTCTTCCAGATGCACAAAAAACCTTTCCATCTGCAAAGACGTCGGATACTGGGTTTCATCAGCTTCAACAGCTACAGGTTTGGCGGCAAGCGCCGCCACCCGCACTTCATAAGCCACGATTTGCACGGCCATCGCCAGATTCAGCGAACTGTATTCAGGGTTGGCCGGAATACAGACATGGAAATTACACAGCTGTAACTCTTCGTTGGTCAGGCCATTATTTTCGCGGCCAAACACCAGTGCCACCGGCTTTTGTGTTGCTTCCTGCACTGCTTTTTCACCACATTCACGCGGCTCCAGCATAGGCCAGGACAAAGTGCGGGAACGGGCGCTGGCGCCAACAATCAGGCCACAATCGCCGATGGCCTCTTCCAGCGTATCGACGACTCTGGCATTGGCCAGCACTTCGCTGGCACCGGCCGACAAGGCATAAGCCTGACCATCGGGCAATTCTTTGGGAGATACCAGCCATAACTGACTTAAGCCCATGGTTTTCATCGCCCGGGCGACAGAGCCGATATTGCCGGTGTGTGAGGTTCCAACCAGAACAATGCGGATTTGATCGAGCATAAAATGAAAATTCCCGGAAAAAGCATAGCGCCTGAAAAAAGAGCGGCATTTTAGCATAAGGATTTTACGACTGCGCGCAAAATTCGGATGTGTAGACATCCAAAATCAAACAAATTTCACTAGTCGGGGCAAATGGCGAATTTGTCCATTTGCCACTGCAAAGCTGAATCAGCTTTGCTAAACTAGCGCCTCCTCAACACAACAAGGATCGATCGCATGAAAGCTTTGACCAAGTTCGTTGTACTCGCAGGCTTATTCGCTTGCACTATCAATACCTTACCAAGTTACGCCGCCACTAACGCTTTAAGAGAAGCCATCAATCATCCAAACCGCAGTGCGGTGAATAAAGCGCGCGACGTGCACCGTCACCCGTACGAAACCCTGAGCTTTTTTGATGTCAAAGCCGACAGCACTGTGGTGGAAATTTCCCCTGGCGGCGGCTGGTACACCGAAATTCTGGCGCCATTATTAAAAGAAAAAGGCAAATATTACGCCGCGCATCAGCCTGCCGATGCCACCTCGGATTACGCCAAAAGAACCCGCGCTGCTTATCTGGAAAAACTGGCATCCGACCCTGTATACAGTGCAGTGACAGTGACAGGTTTTGCGCCGGATAAATTTTATGAAGTGGCGCCTGCCGGTACAGCTGATGTGGTACTGACCTTTCGTAACCTGCACAACTGGTACGAAAAAGACAAAGGTGAAGCCAGCCTGCTGACCGCTTTTAAGACTTTCCACACTGCACTAAAACCAGGTGGTGTTTTGGGTGTGGTTGAACACCGTTTACCGGAAAGCAAACTTAATACTGACTGGACTGAGTCGGGTTATATGCCACAAAGCATGGTGATCCGTGTGGCTGAGCAGGCTGGTTTTGTGCTTGATGGCACCAGTGAAGTGAACGCCAATCCAAAAGATACTGCGGATCATCCAAAAGGTGTCTGGACTTTACCGCCAGTGCTGGCGCTAAAAGAGCAGGATAAAGCCAAATATATCGCCATCGGTGAAAGCGACCGTATGACACTGAAATTCCGTAAAAAAGCTGAATAATTTATCAACCCCAAGCCAATTAAGTGGATGTATCGATGAAAGTTCTAGTCATAGGCGGCGGTGGCCGCGAACACGCCCTGGCGTGGAAAGCAGCCCAATCGCCAAAAGTCAGCCAGGTGTTTGTCGCGCCTGGCAATGCCGGTACTGCACTGGAAAACAATCTGCAGAATGTGGCCATTGCCGCCGACGATGTGCCGGCTTTATTGGCGTTTGCCAAGGCCGAGCAGATTGAGCTGACCATTGTGGGCCCTGAAGCGCCGCTGGCCCGCGGTGTGGTGGACAGCTTCCGCGCTGCTGGTCTGGCAATTTTTGGCCCGACCCAAGCTGCTGCTCAGCTGGAAAGCTCCAAAGCCTTTGCCAAAGACTTTTTAGCCCGCCATCAGATCCCAACCGCAGCTTATGGTACTTTCAGCGATATCTCCGACGCCAAAGCTTATGTGGCTGAACAAGGCACTCCTATTGTGATCAAGGCCGATGGTTTAGCGGCCGGCAAAGGAGTGATTATTGCCCAGACTGAAGCTGAAGCTTTTGCCGCTATTGAAGATATGCTGTCCGGCAACAAATTTGGTGATGCCGGCAGCCGGGTGGTGATTGAAGAGTTTCTGGTCGGTGAGGAAGCCTCTTTTATCGTGATGGTTGACGGTAAAAATGCCCTGGCTTTTGCGTCCAGTCAGGATCACAAAGCCCGCGACGATGGCGACAAAGGCCCCAATACCGGGGGTATGGGTGCTTATTCACCAGCGCCTGTGGTGACTCCGGCCGTGCACGACTGGGTGATGCAAAACGTGATTTATCCAACAGTGAATGGCATGGCAGCAGAAGGCACTGTGTACACAGGCTTTTTATATGCCGGCCTGATGGTAGCCCCAAACGGCACCTGTAAAGTGCTGGAGTTTAACTGCCGTTTTGGTGACCCTGAAACGCAACCCATTATGATGCGTCTGCAGTCGGATTTAGTGGCGCTGTGCCAGAACGCCGTTGAAGGCAAGCTCGACCAAACTGAGATTGCTTTTGACAGCCGTGCCGCAGTGGGTGTGGTGCTGGCAGCCGGTGGTTACCCTGATGATTACCGTAAAGGTGATGTGATTAGCGGTTTGCCACAAGCCGACAGCCGTGAAGCCAAAGTGTTCCACGCCGGTACCAAACTGGAAGATGGCAAGGTACTGACAGCAGGTGGCCGGGTGTTATGTGCCACTGCTTTAGGTGCCAATGTCACAGCAGCACAACAAGCGGCTTATCAGCTGGTTGATCAAATTCAGTGGCAAGGTGTATTCAGCCGCCGTGATATTGGTTACAGAGCCATTGCCCGCGAACAGCAACAATAACGGCTGATGAGCACTTTAAAAAGCAAAAGGCAGCTGATGGCTGCCTTTTTTATCGTTAAAATCCGGCGCTTTATGCCAAGCCCCTTTGTTTGTCTGGCCACTTTGATTAAGCTAAGCCGCTAACTGCGCACAACGCGTTTTTCTGTCAGGACATTCCAATGAATTTTTCTACTGCTGCTTGGGTGCTGTTGCCCCTGAGTTGTTCTTTATTGTCGCTGCCACTTGCTGCCAAGTGCAGCAAAGAATTTACCGCCATTGCCGACATTCAGGGCCCTGGCGCACAAAGCCCCTTAGTTGGCAAAACCCTGACCACTCAGGGGGTTGTGCTTGGCACTTTGTATCAAGACAGCAAACAGCCGATGTTGCTGCTACAAAGTGTGCTGCCGGATGACAACCCCCAGACAGCAGAAGCGATTTTAATCGCCGACAAAGAACTAGCCGGCCTTTATCAGCAAGGGCAAGTCCTCGAGCTGACCGGCACAGTGCGTGAATTGCAACACATGACAGCCTTAACCAATATCAGCCACAGCAGTGTTTGTGCTGACCAACAGCCGGTGCGCAAAACCAGCCTGACCTTGCCGGTTAAGCAGTTATCCGACTGGGAAAGTCTGGAAGGTCATTGGCTGAGCCTGCCACAACCTCTGGTGGTGAACGACAGTTATGGCCTGGCGCGTTACGGTGAGCTGTTATTGGCCGACAAAAGATTATTTGTCGCAACAGAAGTAACACAACCAGGCAAAACTGCCAGCGCTTTTGAGCAGCAACAACAGCTGCATGAAATTGTCATTGATGATCACAACAACAAACAAAATGCCGAACCTATTGCCTTCCCTACCGGCGGTTTAACTGCAGTGAACACGGTACGAGTGGGTGATAAAGTGCAGGGGGTTGAAGGTTATCTGGTGCAAACCAAAGCCGGTTACCGTTTGCTGGTCAGCAAAGCGCCAGAGTTTCAGAGCGCCAACCCAAGACAAACAGCCCCCAACACCAAAGCGGCCGACACTGTCAGGGTGGCCAGTTTTAATGTGCTGAACTTCTTTACCGGCGCCGGCAATAATCCGCAGTTCCCAACCAAAAGAGGCGCCAGCAACGCAGAAGAGTTAAAGCGGCAACAAGCCAAAATGCTGGCCACTTTAACGGCATTAAACGCTGATGTCATAGGTTTGCTGGAAGTAGAGAACAATGGTGAAGCTGCTGACAGCGCCATTGCCACTATAGTGAGTAGCCTGAACCAGCAACTGGGCAGTGAACAATATGCCTTTGTCAGCACCAAGGTAAAACCTGGTGGTGACGATATTAAAGTGGCGATGATTTACCGCAAGGCGGTGGTAAGCCCAATTGGTGAAGCCGCAGTGAAACTGGATGCGCCTTTTGATCGCGGCAGCCGGCCACCTCTGGCGCAAAGTTTCCGTCATCCGGCATCCGGCACTGAATTTACCGTCAGCATTAACCACTTTAAATCCAAAGGCAGCTGCCCAAAACAACAGATGCCGGATAGCGATCAAAATGATGGCCAGTCCTGCTGGAACCCAAGCCGGGTCAAAGCCGCCAAAGCACTGACCAGCTGGCTGGCCAGTCACCCGACCGGTATTCAAACAGCCCATCAGCTGGTGATTGGTGATTTAAATGCTTACCGGATGGAAGATCCGGTAAAAACCCTGGAGCAAGCCGGTTTTGTGCATCTGGCAGGTGAAGGTCAGCACTGGTCTTTTGTCTATCGTGGCCGCTCCGGCAGTCTGGACCATGCGCTGGCCAGCCCAAGCCTTGCTAAACAACTGACACAGTTCCAGCACTGGAACATTAATGCCGACGAGCCAGCCGTGCTTGATTACAACACTGAATTTAAATCAAAACATCAGCAGCAGAGCCTGTACGCGCCAACGCCGTTCCGCTCTTCGGATCACGACCCTCTGCTGATGGATTTTAAATTCTGATAGCTGATAAGAAACAACAAAGGGGCCAATGGCCCCTTTGTGTTAAGTTGAGGTTTGGATCAGGCCGCAGCTAAAGCAGCGCGCACCAGCATGGTTAAAATAGCGGCACAGCCAAGCACCCAAACAGCTGAACGCAAATACGCTTTATCCAGCCAGTACAACAGCACAAATGCCACCCGGCAAATCAGATAAAACACCGCCAGCTGCTGCATTAAAACATCAGTGTTGCCACTGGCGACACAAGCAATAAAAGCCGCCAGATACAACTGCAAAGCTTCAAAACTATTGTGATGCGCCGCATTGGCACGCTGGCCCAAACCTTCCAGTTTAGCCTGTTGCGCGCGTGGATTATGATAGTCATAACCGCCCAGTTTTTTTTGTGCCTGAATGACCGGAATACGCGCCAGGTAAATCACCAACACCAAGGCAAAAGCCACCCAAATTAATACACTCATGTTGCGCTCTCCACTTTTGGCTGGCAGACAAAGGCCAGTTTCTGCTGATCCGGGCTGATGCTAAAACGGCTGACACTGCCGTTGCAGCTTTTGCTTAAATCCAGCCAGAGCTGCCAGCTGTTTGCTCCCGGTTGCCAGCTATAAATGCTGCTGCCGGCCGATACTAATAATGTATTTGTGTTCAACCAGCGCAGATCCTGCCCTGCTTGTGGCAACAATAACTGTTTGGATTTGAGTGTATTGCTGCCAGTATCAAACCAACTTAACGACAATCTATCCCCTTGTTTTTCAGTAAAGTATCCTTGCTGGCTGCCAGGGCGCCACGCCAGCGCACGGCCGATATTTTTTGCCAGCGTTTTTAATTCACCTGTACTACTGCGATAAGCAATCTGATGGTCGGCTTCGTCTTTGCCCAGAATAAATAACAATAAATCCCCTTGCGGGCCCCAGGCGTGATAACCCACGTCTTTTGGCTCGGCAAACAAGGCTTTGGCCTCGCCCTGAGCCGGAATACGCCATAACCGCTGAGTGCCATCGGCTTCGACCACTACAGCCGACAAGGCAGCGTCTGGCAGAACAGTAGGTGAAAATTCACTCAGTGTTGTTGCACGGTACAGACCGGTTTTGCCGGTGCTAAGCTCCAGGCTGGCAATATCCATCTGACTGGCATCGCCGTTTTTTTGCTCTGAGGTCCAGTATAAAAAGCGGCCATCACTGCTAAAAGCAGGCTGATTCTGGTAACCGCTGTTGTTATTCACCTTTTTGACATGACTGATTTTTTGCTGATGTAAATCAGCCAGATAAATATCAAACTGTGGCGCTGCCGTTTGTGCCTGAACCAGACTGGCAGCAGAAAACGTACTGATAAACAAAAGCTTTTTAAGAACAGCCATCAAGGTCCTTCCTTTATAAGTGATACGGCGGCTTTGCCCTGGCACGACAAAAGCGGTTGCGAAGTTTTCACTTTATCCTTTATGGTAAGGCCAAGGCAAATGAGGCACAGAAGTTATGTCAGAACGCAATCCTATTATTGCCGTCACAGGTTCCAGTGGCGCCGGCACCAGCACCACCACTAACTCTTTTTCGCATATATTCAGAAGCTTAGGCATTGATGCTGCCATGGTGGAAGGCGACTGTTTTCATAAATTCAGCCGTCCGGAAATGGACGTTGCCATCCGTAAAGCCAAAGAGCAAGGCAAATACATCAGCTATTTTGGCGCCGAAGCCAACGATTTTACTGCGCTGGAAAACTGTTTTGCCAGTTATGCCGAACAGGGCATGGCCAAAGTAAGGCGTTATCTGCACACCTTTGATGAAGCCGTGCCTTATAACCAGTTGCCAGGCACTTTTACGCCCTGGCAGGATTTGCGCCCCGACACCGACTTATTGTTTTACGAAGGCCTGCATGGCGGTGTGGTTACTGAACAGCACAATGTGGCGCAGCATGTGGATTTACTGATAGGCATGGTGCCTATCGTTAACCTGGAATGGATCCAGAAAATTATCCGCGACACTTCAGAGCGTGGCCATTCGCGCGAGGCCGTGATGGCCAGCATAGTGCGTAGCATGGACGATTACATCAATCACATCACACCGCAGTTTTCACGCACTCATATTAACTTTCAGCGGGTGCCAACGGTGGACACCTCTAACCCATTTAGTGCCAAAGATATTCCGTCTTTGGATGAAAGTTTTGTCGTGATCCGCTTTCGCGGCATTAAACATGTGGATTTCCCTTATTACCTGCAGATGATCAACGGCTCTTTTATGTCGCGGGTGAATACGCTGGTGGTGCCGGGCGGCAAAATGGGGTTGGCAATGGAGCTGATTTTAACGCCGCTGATAGAAGAGCTGATGCTCAAACGCCGTCAGGCCAGAGGCCAGGTGAACTGGCTGGAATAATTTTCTGGCCGAACAAGCATAAAAAAACCGCGTGCAGCGGTTTTTTTATTGGCTAAGTATTTATCTGCACATCAGTTCATATCGGGCAGATTACGGCCGTAAAAAATTTCCCGCATTTCGCGTTTTACTTTTTTACTGATGTCTTTTTGCTCGTCACTGCTTAGAGAATCTATGCCAGCACCAAATAAATAATTATTTAAATCAAATTCTTTGAGCATCATCTTGGTGTGGAACAGGTTTTCCTGATACACATTCACATCCACCATCTGGAAGGCATTTTTGGTATTGGCATCCATAAAGTTCTGGATCGAATGAATAGGATGGTCGATATAGTGTTTAACGCCATTCACATCACGGGTAAAACCCCGCACTCTGTAGTCGATGGTGACAATGTCCGACTCAAAACTGTGAATAAGATAATTCAACGCTTTCAGTGGTGAAATCACACCACAGGTCGACACCTCAATATCAGCGCGGAAAGTACAGATGCCACCATGTGGGTGATGCTCCGGATAGGTGTGCACACAAATATGGCTTTTATCCAGATGCGCCACCACAGCTTCGGGCAACGGGCCTGGCTGCTCTGAGTTATCGCTTTTGGCGTTTTCCGGTTTATCGATTGGCTCTTCACAGACCAGAATGGTCACGCTGGCGCCCTGCGGATCATAATCCTGACGTGCTACATTCAGAATATTGGCGCCAATAATGTCTACCACTTCACTGAGAATATCGGTCAGACGATCGGCATTATATTGCTCGTCGATATACGAAATATATTCCTGCCTGTCCTGCTCGGTCGGGGCATAACAAATATCGTAAATGCTGAAACTTAAGCTTTTGGTTAAATTGTTAAAGCCATGCAGCTTCAATTTTTCAAAAGGTTTTACCACGGTATTCAATCTCCACTGCCGGTGTCGGGCACCAGCAGTATAGTGTATTCAAACTTATCTCAGCTTTGCGGCTGAACTTCAGAAGGGTGGACGCTGAAGGAATGGGTCACTTCCATCGCCTGTTGCAACATAATAGACACTGAGCAGTATTTTTCTGCCGACAGGTTTACGGCGCGCTCCACGTGTTTTTCGCTGACATCAAAACCTGTCACTTCAAAATGCAGGTGAATTTTGCTAAATACGCGCGGAATAGTGTCAACCCGCTCGCCGGTCAGTACCACACGGCAGTTTGTCACTTGTTGTTTGGCTTTTTGCAAAATGCTGACCACATCCACCGATGAACAGGCGCCGGCCGACATTAACAACATTTCCATTGGGGTTGGCGCTACGCCGGAATCTTTATTGGAATCAAACACCACCGCATGGCCAGTACCGGAGCGGCCAATAAAATTACTGTCGCCAGCCCAGCTTACCGTTGCATGTAATTGATTATCGCCTGCCATTTTGTTGCTCCATCAAAAATCAGGCGGTTATTCTACAAAATGTGGGCAGCGCAAGCCAGCCAATGCGGCTCTATTTGCCGGATTAATCCATCAGGTGGGCAATAGCGTTGTCAAACAGGTTTTTAATCAGCAAAGCAACTTCGTTAATTAATTCAATTTGCTCTTCGGTGGCGGGACGATTTAACACAGACGCCAGCACTTCCTGGAAGTCATACATAATGCCGTCGACTTCGCGGATAATCTGGCTGCGGTGAATGGTTTCAAGCTCGGTATGCTGAGTGCAAAGCTGGATGATCTGCTCGGCAATACGCTCTTCAATAATAACACCCAAAGTTTTGCCATCAGAGGTGGCGGTGCCGGCTTTTTCAAACAAGGCTAAATGTTCAGTTAAAAACTGGATCAGATGTTCATAACCGGGTTTATCTGTGACCATGCGATTAACCAAAAAAAGCGAAGTAGTGAAAGAGTAGTCAAATCTGCCACAGAACGCGAAGCAGCGTAAAGCACTGAACAAAAATATTTTTATTAAAAGTGTCGTTGCACAACGCCGGCAAAAAACTGAAACTCCAATTAAAAAAACAGGGGCATCAAAGTGCCCCTGATTTGGATGGCTCAAGCGCCCTGGTTAAAACTGCAAACCAGGTGATAACTGCGCCGGCATTTCCAGACGGTTCAGTTCCACTGACGCCACAGGGTAAGCACAATAATCAGCGGCATAATAAGCGCTGGCTCTGTGATTACCACTGCCACCTATACCACCAAAAGGCGCGGCCGAGCTGGCGCCGGTGATAGGCCGGTTCCAGTTGACAATACCCGCTCTGATCCGGCGGAAAAAGCGCTGGTACAGCGCTTCATCATCCGACAACAACCCTGCTGATAAACCAAAACTGGTGTGATTGGCCTGACGAATGGCGTCGTCAAAATCACTAAATCTGAATACTTTCAGCAGTGGCCCAAAATGCTCTTCATCCGGCAAAGCCGCTGCATTGCTACATTCGACAATACCGGGCGTTAATAAGCCTGTGCCTTGCGCCAATAACTGCATCGGCAACAACACCTGAGCCCCCAGTTCCACCAGCTGTTTTTCCACTGCCAGCATGCCAAGCGCCACCTTGTTGGAAATCATCGAGCCAATAAAAGGTTGATCCTCAGCATCATACAAGCCCACTTTCAGCTTGCTGCTCACGTCCAGCAAACGCGCCAGAATAGCGTCGCCTTGTGCGCCTACTGGTAAATACAACCGGCGGGCACAGGTACAACGCTGACCGGCCGAAATAAAAGCCGACTGAATAATGTCGTGCACTGCAGCGTCAATATCGGCCACTTCAGTGACAATAAGCGGGTTATTACCGCCCATTTCCAGCGCCAGGATTTTATCCGGCCGCCCTGAGAACTGCTGATGTAAAAAGTGACCGGTGCGGGAGCTGCCGGTAAAAAACAAACCATCCAGCTCAGAGTGCGCCGCCACGGCTTTACCAGTGGCTACTTCACCCTGCACTAAATTCAGCACACCGGCAGGTAAACCCGCTTCCTGCCATAATTTTACTGTGGCTTCAGCGACCATGGGTGTCATTTCACTGGGCTTAAACACCACAGTGTTACCAGCCAGCAAAGCCGGCACTATATGACCATTGGGTAAATGGCCAGGGAAGTTATAAGGACCAAACACCGCCACTACCCCATGAGGTTTATGTCGGATAAAAGCCCGGCCCTGTGGCATTGGGTTTTCTTTTTCGCCGGTGCGCTCCTGATAAGCACGAATCGAAATATCAATTTTGCCAATCATGGCGGCCACTTCAGTGCGGGTTTCCCACAAAGGTTTGCCGGTTTCTCTGGCAATGGTCAGCGCCAGCGCTTCTTTGTGTTCATTGAGCTTCTGCGCAAAATTTTTCACCACGTCAGAGCGCGCGCTAAAAGATAAATCGGCCCAGGCTTCAAAAGCAGCACGCGCCGCCTGAAAAGCAGCATCTACCTGAGCTTCAGTTGCGGCCTGGCCTTGCCAAATCTGCTGATTTTTCGCAGGGTCTGTTGAAACAAAAAGCTGGCCCTGGCCTTGCTGCCACTGGCCGTTAATAAAATGAGTTGTCATGCTGAAAATTCCAATTGTTGCTTGCGCTTATAACCGTGCTAACCGCACCCAGTCGCCATCCTGCACCTGTAAACCCGCGGCAATATCCAGCGGCAGATTCACTTCGTCACTGCTTTCACTGACATGTAAATGGGCCCAACCGGCACGGAAATTCATCCGGTCGGTATTACAAATCAGATAAGGCTGACCACCGCTGACATCTTTGACCCGCACCTGCAAACGGCGGCTGTTGCGCGCTGTGCGGATATGCTCAAGCTTGGCTTCCACTGTCGGACCTGCATCAAAAATGTCGACATAACCTGTGGTGGAAAAACCTTCAGAGTGCAGCAACGCCAAAGCTGGTTTGGTTTTTTCATGCACCTGACCAATCACTGCCTGTGCTTCTTTACTGAGTAAACTGACGTAAATCGGGTATTTGGGCATCAATTCAGCAATAAATACCTTTTGCCCTATGCCGGTCAGGTAGTCTGCAGTTGGAAAGTCCACCGAAAAAAAGTGCTCTTCCAGCCATTGCCAGAACGGCGAATTGCCTTTTTCATCCGACACACCACGCATTTCGGCAATCACCCGGTCGGCAAAACGCTCACGAAATTCCGCCATAAACAAAAAGCGGAACCTGGACAATAACTTACCATTGTGTTTTAACCTGCGGTTTTCCCGAAGGAATAGGGTGCAAAGTTCAGTGGCACCTGTGTAGTCGTTACACAAAGTCAGAATATCAACTGTGTTGTACACCCCCAGCGCCCTTGAGGTATGCACCACTTTGCCCAGGTGATAATGATAAAACGCATCATCCAGACCAACAGCGGCTTCTATGGCACTGGTACCACAAATATGGCCGGTGTCTGTGTCTTCCAGCACAAACAAATAACCTTCGTCACCGGGTTTTTGGATCTCTTTGGCAAAAGAGGCTTCAGAGCGGTTAATTTTGCGCTGCAACAATTCATCGTTGACCGGCAAAGAGGTAAAACCGTGGCCGGATTCGACTGCCATCTCATAGAGTGCAGGATAATCAGCAGCGCGGATTGGGCGAATAATCATCATCGTCGCTTACTCCAATTGGGTGGCAGGTGCTTCAGTCCTGCCATTTTTTTTGCTTTATTTATGCTGTGCCGCCTGTATTGGCTTATTGTCACAGCTACTCATTTGACCCGCCTCAACTGGCCGGGTTCGCTCAGACTGCCGGCGCAGTGCTGCACTGACAATCCGGGCGGCGCTGCCATAACAGCGCTTTGATGCTTAACCCTGTACGACCTTGGCTACCGCACGCTCAAACCGCGCCATCCCTTCGATAATGTCAGCATCCGGGATCACCAGGCTGGGGGCAAAACGCACCACGTCATAACCTGCCATCAGCACAAACAAACCCTGATCGGCACTTGCCAGCAAAAAGTCGCGCGAGCGGCCTTTAAATTTTTCATTCAGCGCAGCCCCCAACAACATGCCCTGCCCCCGCACTTCAGTAAACACATCATATTTGGCATGAATACGCGAAAGCTCCTGACGGAACAGCGCTTCTTTGGCAACCACAGCGGCAAGTACATCAGGCGTATTGATGGTATCCAGCGCAGCTTCGGCCACAGCACAGGCCAAAGGGTTACCGCCGTAAGTAGAACCATGGGTCCCTACTTTTAAATGGGCGGCAATAGCAGTGGTGGTCAGCATAGCGCCAATCGGAAAACCACCGCCCAGGGATTTGGCGCTGGTCAGAATGTCAGGCGTGACACCATATTGCATATAAGCATATAAATGACCGGTACGGCCCACGCCGGTTTGCACTTCATCAAAAATCAGCAGCGCTTTGTGTTTGTCACAAAGCTCGCGCACACCTTGAATAAATTCAGCTGTTGCCGGAATAATACCGCCTTCACCCTGAATAGGTTCCAGGATCACAGCGCAGGTATTGTCAGAAATCAGCGCTTTTAAACTGTCCAGATTGTTGTATTCGGCATGATAAACCGCACCTGGTTTAGGGCCAAAACCGTCAGAATAAGCCGCCTGACCGCCCACTGTCACCGTAAAAAAAGTACGGCCGTGGAAACTTTTGCCAAATGAAATAATGTCTTGTTTTTGCTCGCCGAAGTTATCCAAAGCCCAGCGGCGCGCCAGTTTTAATGCACCTTCGTTGGCTTCGGCACCCGAGTTGGCAAAATACACTTTTTCGGCAAAAGTGCTGTCGACCAGTTTTTTCGCCAGACGCAGCGCCGGCTCGTTGGTCATCACGTTACTTAAATGCCAGAGTTTATTGGCCTGAGTGGTCAGTGCATTCACCAAAGCCGGATGACAATGGCCTAAACAGTTCACTGCGATACCACCGGCAAAATCAACATACTCTTTGTCCTGTTGATCCCAGACCCTTGAACCCTGACCACGCACCGGAATCAAATTAGCAGGTGCGTAATTGGGTACCATGACTTCGTCGAATAAAGCACGGGTCACTGCAAATGTTTCAGACATCATCTTCTCCTGGGATAAGGTTGACCGGGCCTGCAAGCCCCGGCACAGTCACAGCAAAGGCTGCATCAGCCGCTGTTTTTTTGTTCAGATTGACAATTATTATTACAGAATAAAATTTGAAAGTCTTGAATGAAAAAGCGCAAAACCCAAGAAAATCAAGGGCTGCAGATAGATTTGCAGTTCGGATGAATAAGTAAGCAGCTGTGGTAACGCGGCTGGCTGCGGCAGCCTTGTTAGCATGCAACAGCCAAGCTGGGGTGCTTCCGAAGCTCTTGCTGTTGCATGAATATGGCAAAAAAAATTCGTTTTTTATTCGAGGCTGACTTTATCCAGCCGGGTATTTTGCAGAATTTCCAGATATTCGGGTCTTAGTTGCACTTGCTGACGCCACAATAAATCCTCAGCTTCTGACAACTGGCGGTTGCGTTTCAGCCACTGCGCCTGGGCAAAATAATCAGCCTGCTGTACCAGTTTGGCCAAAGGCCCAGCACCCTGAAAACCAATACCTTCTGCCAGCTGGTCTAAAGTCTGCCCCAGCGGCATCCGTTTTAACTGCCATTTCGACACTAAATCGGCGCTGATAAAAGCGGAAAACTCAGCAAAACAACTTGTCAGGAAGCTGGCATCGGCATTCAGACTATCCAGCGCATTGGTCAGCTCAGTGTCGCGGGCATCCCGGGCTTTCAGTAATGCATCCTGCTTAACCTGGGCGTAAGTGCGCAGATAAGTGCGGGTGACCACTAGATAACCCAGGCTTTGGAATAAACCGGTGCAAAAGGCGACAAAAGCATTGTCACCACTTTCTTCAGCCAGACGTTTTGCCGCCATCGCCACCGCCATGCTGTATTCCCAGATATTGCTTTTAAAACGGGTAAAAGGGTCGGTGGAGTGCGGCAGGCAACGTTTAAAAGCAAACAGCGGAATAATTTGTTTCAGGCTTTCAATGCCAAACATGCCTAACGCCACTTTCAGCTCTTTGACAAAAGAAGTAGCGACTTTTTTGCGGTATTGCGGCTGATTGGCCAGCTTCAGTAAATCTTCTTTAAGCCAATCCACCGGATTGATCAAAGCTTCAAGCTGGCTCAGTGTCACAGCTTTAGCGCTCAGCGCATCCAGCACCGCAGGAAAACCATCGGCCAGGTTAAACACTGTATTAGACACAGTTTCAAATTTACTGAGTTTTAAAAACAGCTCTTCAGCCACTTGATCATGCAAATGGGCCTGGGTAAATTCCAGAAACTGCTGTTTGGCAACCACACCGGCCTGACGGCTTTGCATGGCTTGTTGCTCAACAGCCAATAAGGTTCTTTTATCTGAGGCGGCAGCAGCTTGCTGCGAAGAACGTTTCACGCCGATCCGGGCTTGATCCGGACTGACTTCAAGGATGCAATCAAAAAAACGCTGTTGTAACACTACTGCAATCGACATGCTGTTTTAGCTTTCCCTCATTTAATAGCAGGTCAGTGTGCAATTACGCCTAAACACTGTCAACCAAGAGTCGTTTAACGGCGTGTTATTGCCAGAAAATTCGCCAAAAGCTGATGTCCCTGCTCAGTTAAAATCGCCTCAGGGTGAAACTGCACTGAATGTAGTGGCAAAGTACGATGCATCATGCCCATCACTTCATCCACGCCACCATCAGCCTGTTCAGTCCAGGCCGTCAGCACAAACTCATCAGATAAAGTGTCGGCGGCAACCACCAAAGAGTGATAACGAGTGACACTCAAAGGATTGTTTAATCCCTGAAACACCGACAAGTTATTGTGTTTAATCAAAGAGTTTTTGCCATGCATCACCTGACGGGCCCGCACCACCTGAGCGCCAAAAGCCTGAGCTATCGCCTGATGACCTAAACAAACCCCTAAGATTGGAATTTCACCGGCAAAACGCCGTATGGCCTCCAGCGAAATTCCGGCTTCATTCGGGGTGCAGGGACCAGGAGAAATCACCAGATAATCAGGCGTCAATGCAGCTATATCTGCCAGCGAAATCTCGTTATTACGCCGCACCACAACATCCTGCCCAAGCTCTGCAAAATACTGCACCAGGTTGTAGGTAAAAGAGTCGTAATTGTCGATCATCAATAACATCAGATAACCCTTCTGTGCCCTGCTGTATTAAAGCGGTGGCAGCTGCGTCATAGGCCAGCGTGGTGTGACGCCTATGGTTAAATCCTGCTGTTGTCCAGCCATCAGACGCTGATAACCGGCATAGGCAATCATGGCACCATTGTCGGTGCAGAATTCTTTACGCGGATAATAGACTTCACCTTTAAGACTTTTTAACAGCTGCTCCAGCTGTTCACGCAGTGACTGATTGGCACTGACGCCACCTGCCACCACCAGTCGTTTCAACCCCGTTTCCTGCAGGGCCCGCCGGCATTTAAACACCAGGGTATCGACCACAGCCTGCTGAAAAGAAGCGGCAATATCTGCCTGCACCTGCGGGCTATTGCCTTCACTGGCAATCACATTGGCGGCTGCTGTTTTTAAACCACTAAAACTAAAATCAAGGCCAGGTCTGTCGGTCATAGGGCGTGGAAATTTGTATTTTTTGGCATCGCCTTGTGTTGCAAGTTTGGCAAGTAAGGGTCCACCCGGATAATCCAGCCCCATTAATTTGGCTGTTTTATCAAAAGCTTCACCGGCGGCATCATCCACCGACTCGCCCAGCAACTCGTATAAACCAATGCCATCCACTTTCACCAACTGGGTATGGCCACCGGACACTAACAGCGCAATAAAAGGAAAGGCCGGCGCATTGGCTTCCAGCATAGGAGCCAATAAATGCCCTTCCATATGATGCACCGCCAGCGCAGGTTTACCCCAGGCAAAAGCCAGACTGCGGCCAATAGCGGCGCCAACCAATAAAGCGCCGGCAAGGCCAGGGCCGGCTGTATAAGCAACCGCATCTATGCTATCTGCTGTGCAGTTTGCTTCAGTCAGCGCCTGCTGGATCAGCGGCAAAGTTTTGCGGATATGATCACGTGACGCCAACTCAGGCACCACACCACCATATTGGGCATGTAACGCAATCTGACTGTACAACACATGGCTTAATAAACCCTGTTTACCGTCATAAACCGCAATAGCCGTCTCGTCACAGGAAGTTTCAATCCCAAGAACCCGCATTTTTTTGCCCCATTACTGACCTCGAAGCCGCGGATTGTAACGGGATCTGGTCAACAGAGCCAGCAAAGCATATATTTGCTTTACTTTGGGTCAGGCTTTTGAGTAAAATGCCGCACCAAATTTAAACGTATTGGTTAGCCGCTGACCAGAACGCGGTATCCAGATTAACCGAGGTGAGATTTTAATGCCTGTAGTGAAAGTAAAAGAAAACGAACCATTTGACGTTGCTTTACGTCGTTTCAAACGTTCTTGCGAAAAAGCTGGTGTATTAGCTGACGTACGCGCCAAAGAATTTTTCGAGAAGCCAACGTGGGTTCGTAAACGTAAGAAAGCTGCTGCTGTTAAGCGCCACATGAAAAAGCTTTCTCGCGAAAACGCACGTCGTATCAAGCTTTACTAAGATCGGACTCCTCAGATGGCTCTGTTAGAGCAACTTCAGGAAGCACAAAAAGACGCAATGCGTGCCAAAGACAAATTGCGTCTGAATACCATCCGCATGGCACTGGCTGAAGTTAAACAACGCCAAATCGACCTGCAAATGGTACCTGATGATGCCAACGTTCTTGCAGTTCTGACTAAAATGTCAAAACAACGCAAAGAGTCAGCAAGTCAATATGCTGCCGGTGGCAGAGCAGACCTCGCTGAAACAGAGCTGGCTGAAATTGCGATTATTGAGCAGTTTTTACCGCAAGCCTTAACTCAGGCTGAGCTGAATGATTTACTGACGCAGGCAGTGGCCGCGACAGGAGCCAGCTCAATGCAAGACATGGCCAAAGTGATGGCATGGCTAAAACCACAGGTTCAGGGTCGCACCGATATGGGCGCTTTGAGCGGTCTGGTGAAAAGCAAGCTAAGCTAACCGCCTGAAACAACGGTAACCGCTGTTAAACTGCACACCGTGCCTCGCGCACGGTTTGTCTTTTTCTGAAATGAGCATTTTGTAGCAAAAGGAAAAAGGTGGCAGGACAAATCCCAAGGCCCTTTATCGACGATTTGCTGGCAAGAACCGACATCGTTGAATTAATAGATTTACGGGTGCCGTTAAAAAAAGCCGGTAAAAACCATACCGCTTGTTGCCCTTTCCATAACGAAAAATCACCTTCTTTTACTGTGAGTGCCGAAAAACAGTTTTATCACTGTTTTGGTTGTGGTGCGCACGGCAATGCCATCAGCTTTATGATGGCCTTTGAACAGCTCGAATTTGTAGAAGCTATTGAAGAGCTTGCCAAAATACATCATCTGGAAGTGCCGCGTGAAGCTGGCTCTAAAGGCAAAACCTATGTTCAGGGTAGCGCCGACGATTACAGCCAGATGCAAAAAGCTGCACATATTTATCAGCAACAGCTGAATTTGCACCCTCAGGCCGCAGCTTATATTGCCAAAAGGGGGTTGTCGGCAGCCACCATTCATAAATATGGGATTGGTTATGCGCCGGACAGCTGGGATTTATTATTAAAACAACTGGGACAAGGTAAAAATAACCGCGACCAGCTGTTTGAATTAAAACTGACCAACCGTAATGAAAATGGCCGCGAATACGACTTTTTCCGCGACCGTATTATGTTCCCTATCCGCGATAAACGCGGGCGGGTGATTGGTTTTGGCGGCCGGGTGCTGGGTGACGGAACCCCTAAATATCTGAACTCACCGGAAACCCGGCTTTTTCACAAAGGCCGTGAACTTTACGGTTTGTATGAAGCCAGACAGCAGCAAGACCGCCTTGAGCAGTTGCTGGTGGTGGAAGGTTATATGGATGTGGTGGCGCTTTCTGAACACGGCATCCAGTTTGCGGTGGCTTGCCTTGGCACGGCCACTACTTCTGAACATATGCAAACCATGTTCAGATTCTGCAGCAAAGTAATTTGTTGTTATGACGGCGACAGAGCTGGCCGTGATGCCGCCTGGCGTGCATTACAAAGTGCACTGCCCAATTTAAAAGACGGCGTTGAACTGAATTTTGTATTTTTACCCGACGGCGAAGACCCAGACACTTTAGTGCAAAAAGAAGGCAAAGATGCCTTTTTAGCCCGGCTTGGTGATGCCATGTCATTGGGGAACTACCTGTTTGAGCATTTATTACAGGAACTCGATGTGAACAGTGATGCCGGTAAATCGGCACTCTGGGCCAAAGCCAATGACATGATAGCGCAGATTCCCAGCGATTTTTACCGTGACAGCCTGCTGGAACGCTTAGCCAATCTGGTGGGGCGAAAACGTACAGAACAACAAATCACTGCCGGCAAAAACCGTAAAGCAGCAGTGGTGGTGCAAAAAACCAAAATTACACCAATGCGCCGTGCTATTGCGTTGTTATTACAGTATCCGGCTTTAGCCCAAGTAATGCCGGTGGCGCCTGAACTGGCGCAGGCAAATTTGCCCGGTATGCCGCTGCTGATGGCGATTCAGCAACTGTTATTGGAAAAACCCCAGTTAACCACAGCCCAGCTGCTGGAATACTGGCGTGAGTTACCTGAGTACAACATTCTGAGCAAACTGGCACTTTGGGACCATCAGGTTGCCGAAGAACAGCTAACCCAGGAGTTTTTAGATACGTTTCGTTCAATCGAAGATCAATATTTGCAACAGCGCCTTGAATCCTTACAACGCAAGGACCAATTAAGCAAATTAACGGTGGCCGAGAAGCACGAATACGTGATGCTGTTAAAAGCATTTAAGAGCAAATAACTGCGGATAAGCGCGCTTCGCTGGCTAGAAAAGCCGCGCTTTGTTATAATCGTTTATTCGCATTTTTGAAATTTAACTATATTTGGGTGGAAGAACAGCCTCTATGGAGCATAATCCTCAGTCGCAATTAAAACTCCTTATCTTAAAAGGTAAAGAGCAAGGTTATTTAACTTTTGCCGAAGTAAACGATCACCTTCCACAAGATATCATCGACTCAGATCAGATCGAAGATATCATCCGCATGATTAACGACATGGGCATTCAGGTGTTTGAAACTGCACCAGATGCCGACGATTTAATTATGTCTGATGCTGCGCCGGATGAAGACGCCGCGGAAGAAGCTGCACAAGCACTGGTTAGCGTCGACAAAGAACTGGGCCGCACTACAGATCCGGTCCGGATGTATATGCGCGAAATGGGCACAGTTGAACTGCTGACCCGTGAAGGCGAAATTGACATCGCCAAGCGTATCGAAGAAGGCATTAACCAGGTTCAGACTTCTGTAGCTGAATACCCGGAAGCCATTACTTACCTGCTGGAACAGTGGGATAAATTTGAAGCTGAAGAAATTCGTTTAAGTGACATCGTTTCTGCTTTTGTTGATCCAAACGAAGTAGACGACATGGCACCAACAGCCACTCATATCGGTTCTGACGTGCCGGAAGAAGA
Organism: Rheinheimera sp.; assembly: GCA_003543135.1. Taxonomy (GTDB): domain Bacteria; phylum Pseudomonadota; class Gammaproteobacteria; order Enterobacterales; family Alteromonadaceae; genus Pararheinheimera. The sequence goes on along the minus strand of DPJG01000033.1, from coordinate 140,168 downwards.
GTTGGCTGACGAAGACGCCGATTTATCCGGTGACGACGAAGAAGAAGACGGCGACGACGAAGCCGACACTGGTCCGGATCCGGAACTGGCTAAAATTAAGTTTGCTGAACTGCGCACTCAGTACGAAGTCACACGCAATTCAATCACACAAAATGGTCGTGAACACGCAACCACCAAAGCAGAAATTGAAAAACTGTCTGAAGTTTTCCGTTGTTTCCGCTTAGTGCCAAAACAATTTGACCGCCTGGTCAAAAACATGCGTGAAATGATGGACCGCGTGCGCGTCCAGGAACGTATTGTGATGAAGCACTGTGTTGAATACGCCAAAATGCCGAAGAAAAACTTCTTAAAGGCATTTACCGGCAACGAAAACAGCAGCGCCTGGATTGACGCCGAAATTGCCGGCAACAAACCTTATTCGGCCAAACTGGCTGATATGCGCGAAGAGCTGGTGCGTTCAACCGACAAATTACGCAAAATTGAAGAAGAAACTGGCCTGTCCATTTTCAAAATCAAAGATATTAACCGTCGCATGTCGATTGGCGAAGCCAAAGCCCGCCGTGCGAAAAAAGAGATGGTGGAAGCCAACTTACGTCTGGTTATTTCTATTGCGAAAAAATACACCAACCGCGGTTTGCAATTCCTTGATTTAATTCAGGAAGGCAACATCGGCTTGATGAAAGCTGTAGATAAGTTTGAATACCGTCGTGGTTATAAGTTCTCTACTTATGCCACCTGGTGGATCCGTCAGGCCATCACCCGTTCAATCGCCGACCAGGCGCGCACCATCCGTATTCCGGTGCATATGATTGAAACCATCAACAAACTGAACCGTATTTCGCGGCAGATGTTGCAGGAAATGGGTCGTGAACCTTCGCCGGAAGAATTATCTGAGCGTATGGGCATGCCGGAAGATAAGATCCGTAAAGTGCTGAAAATCGCCAAAGAGCCAATTTCGATGGAAACCCCAATTGGTGACGACGAAGATTCGCATCTGGGCGATTTTATCGAAGACAGTGGTTCAGAATCACCACTGGATTCAGCTACCATGGAAAGCTTAAAAGCAGCGACCAACGAAGTGCTGGCAGGCCTGACCGCCCGTGAAGCCAAGGTTCTGCGCATGCGTTTTGGTATCGATATGAATACCGACCATACACTGGAAGAAGTGGGTAAACAATTTGATGTAACGCGCGAGCGGATCCGTCAGATTGAAGCTAAAGCGCTGCGTAAACTGCGCCACCCTTCCCGTTCAGAAGTATTAAAGAGCTTCCTGGACGAATAGACCTAGGCTTATCAGCCTTTTGTGGTGATAACTCATTACAAACATCATAAAAAGCGCCTTGCGGCGCTTTTTTATTTGGGGCTGACTACCATCAAAAAAACGCGCGCTAACGCTACACTTGCCAGCTCTCAATCGGCTGTCGGCCCGCAGCTGATTTGATGACCAAAAGCGAAGACGTTTAAAAAACAAGCAATTGAAATACAAAAGCCCAGATCAGCAAGTGACAACAACCACAAATCTTCTTATACTGCCTGCGTTTTATTGCAGGAACATTCGTCGCTGCACAAAGACACGGCCCTATAGCTCAGTTGGTTAGAGCATCCGACTCATAATCGGCAGGTCCCTGGTTCAAGTCCAGGTGGGGCCACCATTTTCAGACCCTCTTGTATCATCCCTGATAGCTTCCTCGCTTAAACTGACATGTTCTTTTAAGAGCAGCCTTACCACAGCGTCCGCTATCAACAACTGCTTTGCTATCACCTCAGCTGGTTTTCACCAATCCCCCCAATTTTTTCTGGTACTGGCATCTGGCTTACCTGCTTTGTCATAAAAAAAGCAATCAAATATCACAATTCAGACATTTAACTTTAACAAAACCATCTTAAGTTCTGTGCGCCGGCTGCTGCACAGCATGTATTGCAGGTCCACCACTTTTAACCACAAATCACTGCAATATTGCGAATAAATCAGGCTTTATCTGTAGTAGCACGGCCCACAAAGTCACAGCAGTCACCAAAGTGTGCTGCTGGCCAACACCTTATCACTAAGAGCAATAATATGACCCGACTGAACCGCCGTGATTTTTTAAAAATGTCTGCTGTATTAACAGGCTCAGCCTGGCTGACCACCGTCAGTGGTTGCCTTGGCAGCAATGACAGCCTGCCGGACAATGCCACCACTATCCGTTTTGACCATGGTGTTGCCAGTGGCGACCCTTTGCAGGACAGAGTGGTCCTCTGGACCAGAGCCACGCCGGCACAACCTGTCAGCACTGTGGCTTTATTGCTGGAAATAGCGACAGACCGTGATTTTACCCAGGATCTGCAGCGCATCCGGGTCGATGCCAGTCAGCAGGCGGATTATTGCTGTAAAGTCGATGTCACAGGACTGCTGCCGGGCAAAAGTTATTATTACCGTTTTGCCGATCGGCAAAGCCGCTCTGCCATAGGCCACACCAAAACCCTGCCAAGCGGCAGTCCGGAAAAAATACAACTGGGCGTTGTCAGCTGCAGTAACTATCCGGCCGGATATTTTCATGTATATCAGGAACTTGCTAAGCGTACCGAGCTGGATGCCGTGTTGCATCTTGGCGATTACATTTACGAATATGCCACTGATGGTTATGCCGGTGAAGATGCAGTAAAACTGGGCCGTACTTTAGCGGATGATAACAATACTGAAATTATCAGCTTAACCGACTACCGCCGCCGTTATGCACGCTACCGCACAGATCCGGCGCTGCAAAAAGCCCATCAGCAACACGCATTTTTGCTGGTGTGGGACGACCATGAGGTCTGTAACGATGCCTGGCAAAGTGGTGCTGAAAACCACCAGAGCAGCGAAGGCAGCTATCAGGATCGCAAACTGGCTGCCTTACAGGCCTATTTTGAATGGATGCCAATACGACCCAAAGTAGACGCCGGCAAAGCCTTGTACCGTCATTTCCGCTTTGGTGATTTGGCCAGTATTTATATGCTGGATACCCGGCTGGAAGCACGCAGTCAGCCGCTGGACTATGCCAATTATTTTAGTGCCGGCGGTTTTGACAGCAACAGATTTGCCCAGGATTTAATGACACCAGGCCGTGCGCTGCTGGGTGCCAGCCAAATGCAGTGGTTACAGGCGGAAATGCTCAGTGCAGATACCAAATGGCAGCTGTTGGGGCAACAGGTGTTGATGGCCAGAATGACCTTACCTGCTGAGTTGATTGCAGGTCTTGCAAATCCGGGCCCGGCGCTGCTGACACAAATGGCTGATTTGGCAAAGCTCAAAGCGCGTGAACAACAGAACGACCCAAGCCTGACCCCGGCTGAGCTGGCCAGGTTAAAACAACCACAACTGCCGTACAACCTGGATGCCTGGGATGGCTACCCTGCAGAGCGTGAACAACTCTATGCCACTGTGCAGGCCATGAAAAAGCAGCTGATTGTGTTGGCGGGCGACACCCACAATGCCTGGATGTCAGAGCTGACCGATATGCACGGTAAAAAAGTAGGGGTTGAATATGCCACAGCATCGGTATCATCACCGGGGCTTGAGTCTTATTTAAAACTGAGCGACACCCAAAGCAAACAATTTGCCCAGTTGCTGCCGATGCTGATTTCTGAATTAAAACAATGTGATGTGCACCGCCGTGGTTTTATGCAACTGGCTATCAGCAAAACGCAGGTCGAGTGCCACTGGCATTTTGTCAGCAGTATCAAACAAAAAGACTATCAACTCGAAGCAGGTTTTAACCACAGCTATCCATCTTAATCCTCACTGCTGCCGGGCAATCTATCATTGCCCGGTTTTCCCCTTCCATCATGGCGGTAGCACAGCGCCCTTATCCCTGATTAACGCTCACAGCCAAATCAACACAGACCCTTTTAGCAAAAACAGCAACAGCGACTTTGCCAGCCTGTCGGTTTAGCAGGCAAAAAAAAGCCCCTTTGCAGGAGCTTAAAAAAGGAACACATCATCCAGGACATACACAAGCGGCACAGCGCGCTGTACTGGGGCTTATTCTGCAGATGAATGCTGACATTTTTATGGCTTTTTGATGACAAATTTAAGAAATGCACAGTAACCAACTGCACTGTGAAGAGCTATGCTGCCAGCCGTTATTCGTGTTGTGTTGGCAAAGTGGTGGCAGGCTCACTCAGTTCAGCCGCCATCACATCAGGCTTCACCACCTTCACCGGCGCTGCAGCCGGCTGCGGCACCTTATACCATAAAGTGCGATCTGCCAGTGGCGTGTCGGGCGGTAATAACGGGTTTTTCAGCTCGATAATGCGGCGCTGATCCAACCGGGCTTTTTTGATAGCAGCGCCATAACGCTGCTGAAACAACAAATCAAACTGGCCGTTTTTACGCAAAATATGCAGACCACGTTCAAGATCAGCGGCTAGCTGCAATTCGGTTTTATTCAGAAAAAAATACACAGCGGAAGGGTAACGGATCACCAGATCTGGCTCGACCACAAAACCTTGCCTATTGTGTTGTTGTTCCTGCTCAATTTCAATGACAGAACGCGGAAAGGCACTGGCTCTGTGGCGCGCCAGCATATCAAACAGCTGCTGCGGGTGCGGCGCTGTCAGCACCTTTAACTGATTAAAACGCAAAATTTCGGTGTCGGGCCAATCATGGCCCTGCAAAAAACTCAGCCGCCTAAGCCCTTTTAAACTGTGAACACCTTCGGCAATATCAGCCTGATCAGCGGCCAATAACAACAAACGCCAGCCATTTAAGCCTTTATCCAGCGGAATACGCACCGGCAACAGCCGTTTCTCCCGCTCCACTGACGTCATACTCCAGTACACATCAACATTGCCAAGCTCAATTTCTTTCAGCACCCTGCCCTGTACCATATCGAGGTTGGCGGGTTTAAGCTGATAATTGCCGCCACTGGCTTTAAGCGCTGCCTGCAGCAATTTAAAAGGATACATCTGGGCGGTTTGTTCGGCGCTCAGTAAAGGGCTGCCATAAATCACAGTTCTGACTTTGTCTTTTGCTGAAGCTTCGACAGCTGTGTTGTGTTGCTGCGCCGCACCAGCCAGGGCACTGCTCACCAACAACAAACCAGAAAAAATGCCCAGAATATTCATCCGTATTGATCGTTCCCAAGGCAAAAGCCACAGCTGATAAACCACTATAACAAAGTCGCCGCCCGCGCCCAAAAATTTCCATTTTGCAGCATTGAGTTACAGTCCCTTTACACTGAGGGAATACATCTATGTTGTTATTGGCATTTACGCAAAAACCAAGATTTCTCATTCTGTGTTGATAAAAATGCGCTTTTTTGACACGACCAACAGCAAGCTGAAATCGGTCAATCACCAGATACTGGCTTGCAGCTTGATAGCCAAAAAGTATAGAATGATCGTTCATTCTAGTTTTGGAGATTCTGCATGAAACGCCTGTTTGCCTTTACCAGCGGCCTGCCTGCCCCGGTTTTATTGTCTGCCGCCCTGCTGCTCAGCGCCTGTCAGCCGGCACCACAAAATGCCGCACCAAACCCTCAGGCCGCCGTTGAAGTGGCGGTACTCACGCTGCAGCCGGAAGCAGTTACCTTAAATACCGAATTGCCGGGACGGGTGCATGCATTTTCACAAGCGCAAATCCGCCCTCAGGTTGGCGGTATTATTTTGTCGCGTAACTTTACTGAAGGTGCTGAAGTCAAAGCCGGTGACACTTTGTATCAGATTGACCCGGCACCTTATCAAAGCAGCCTGAATAGTGCCAAAGCGCAGCTGGCCAAGGCTGAAGCCAACTTGCTGCAGGCCAGTGCCAAAGCCAGTCGTTTTAAAAATTTACGCAAAAACAATCTGGTCAGTCAGCAAGATACTGATGAAGTGATTGCACTTGAACAGCAAGCGGCAGCCGATGTGCTGGCCGCCAAAGCCAGTGTTGAACAAGCCAGTTTGCAGCTGACGTATAGCAAGGTGCTGGCACCTATCAGCGGCCGTATTGGCAAATCGACTGTCACAGCCGGTGCGCTGGTGAGCGCTGGTCAGGCCGATGCGCTGGCCACTATCACGGCGCTTGATCCGGTTTATGTTGAAATTACCCAATCGAGCAAAGAGCTGCTGCAACTCAAACAAGCGCTGGCTGCGGGTCAGCTTAATGCCGCCGGCACGCAAGTAAGTTTAAAACTGGAAGACGGCAGCTTATACCCACATCAGGGCCAGCTGCAGTTTGCTGAAGTCAGCGTGGATGAAAGCACAGGCTCAGTGGTGCTGCGCGCCCAATTTACCAACCCGAACCAGCTGTTGTTACCGGGCATGTATGTGCGGGCTACCCTCAATAGCGGCATTAAAACCGCTGCTATTCTGGCACCTCAACGGGCGGTCAGCCGCAACGCCAAAGGTGAGGCCACAGCCCTGGTAGTGAATAACGAAGGCAAAGCTGAACTCAGAGTATTAACAACCAGCCGTACCATCGGCGATAAATGGTTGATTGAAGAGGGTTTAGCCGCTGGCGACAAGCTGATCGTTGAAGGACTGCAAAAAGTGCGGCCAGGAGCACCGGTAAAAGCCGTGCCTTTTAATGCCGCTCCTGCTGCCACAGAGCCTTCGGTAAAAGCAGCGGGCAATAACAACGGAGCCGCGTTATGAGTCGCTTTTTTATCGACAGGCCCATTTTTGCCTGGGTCATTGCCATCGTCATTATGCTGGCCGGTGTGCTCGCCATTAAAGGTTTGCCGATAGCACAATATCCTTCCATTGCACCGCCAGCCATCAGCATTACTGCCAGCTACCCTGGCGCTTCGGCCAAAACGCTGGAAGACAGTGTGACTCAGGTCATTGAGCAAAAAATGAAAGGCCTGGATGGCTTGTTGTATATGTCATCGACCAGTGAATCCAGTGGCACCGCCACTTTAACCCTGACCTTCAGCGCCGACACCAACCCGGACATTGCTCAGGTGCAGGTGCAGAACAAACTGGCACTCGCCACCCCTTTATTGCCACAGGAAGTGCAGCGTCAGGGCGTGCAGGTGGCAAAATCTGCGCGTAACTTCCTGCTGGTGATGGGTTTTGTGTCTGAAGATGGCAGCATGAACAATATCGACATTGGCGATTATGTGTCTGCCAATGTGCAGGACATTATCGCCAGGGTGGAAGGTGTTGGTGAAGTGCAGATGTTCGGCACCCAATATGCGATGCGCATTTGGTTAGACCCGGCCAAACTTGCCAATTACAAACTGAACCCGGGTGATATCAACGCTGCTATTCTGGCACAGAATGCGCAGGTATCAGCCGGCCAGCTCGGTGGCTTACCGGCGGCAGCAGGCCAGCAGCTGAATGCTTCTGTGACTGCACAAAGCCGGCTGCAAAGCACAGAGCAATTTGGCAATATTCTGCTGCGCATTAACGCCGACGGTTCAGCGGTGAAACTGTCAGATGTGGCCCGTATTGAACTGGGTGGTGAAACTTATGAAGTGTCAGCCCGTTATAACGGTAAACCGGCCATTGGTTTGGGCGTCAAACTGGCCAGCGGCGCCAATGCGCTGGATACCGCCGACGGTGTTAAAGCCGCTATTGCCAATATGCAGCCGTATTTTCCGGCCGGATTACAGGCGGTGGTGCCTTTTGATACCACACCTTTTGTCAAAATTTCTATTGAAAAAGTAGTGCACACCTTAATTGAAGCCGTCGTGCTGGTGTTTTTAGTAATGTATCTGTTTTTACAGAATTTCCGCGCTACGTTAATTCCTACTATTGCGGTGCCTGTGGTATTGCTCGGCACCTTTGCCGTGTTATCGGCTTTTGGTTATTCCATAAATACCCTGACGATGTTTGCCATGGTGCTGGCGATAGGTTTGCTGGTCGATGACGCCATCGTAGTGGTTGAAAACGTCGAGCGGGTGATGACAGAACAAGGTTTATCACCGCGCGAAGCCACCCGTAAATCAATGGACGAAATTACCGGTGCCCTGGTGGGTATAGCGCTGGTGCTGTCGGCAGTTTTTGTGCCTATGGCGTTTTTTGGCGGTTCAACCGGCGTGATTTACCGCCAGTTTTCTATCACGCTGGTGTCGGCTATGGCACTGTCGGTCTTGGTGGCTTTGGTGTTAACACCGGCACTTTGTGCCACTATGCTCAAACCGTCCGGCCACAGCGGTGGTGGTTGGCTGGGTAAATTTTTCTCCGGTTTTAACCGTGGTTTTGATGCCACCAACAACAAAACCCAGTCGATTGCCCGACGCATGATCACCCAGCCTAAACGGTATTTATTGCTGTACGGCCTGATTGTCGGCGGCATGGCGCTGTTGATGCTGCGCTTACCCTCGGCCTTTTTACCCGATGAAGACCAGGGCATTTTATTTAACCAAATTGTGCTGCCAGCCGGTGCCACCAGTGAACGTACCCTGGAGGTGGTCAAGCAAGTGGAACAACACTTTTTGGTGGAGCAAAAAGAAGCGGTGAAGTCGGTGTTTTCGGTCAGTGGTTTTAGTTTCGCCGGCCGTGGCCAGAACGCCGCCATTGGTTTTGTGAATTTAAAACACTGGGACGAGCGTCAGCGCCCCGACTTATCAGTCAAAGCCGTCAGCGGCAAAGCCATGGGCGCTTTTAGCCAGATCAAAGACGCTATGGTATTTGCATTTGCGCCGCCAGCCGTGGTTGAGCTTGGCACCGCCAATGGTTTTAACCTGCACTTGCAAGACAGAGCCAACTTAGGCCACGAAGGTTTATTGGCCGCCCGTAACCAGTTATTGGGCATGGCCGCACAGGATAAACGCCTGATGGCGGTGCGACCTAATGGTCAGGAAGACACCCCAGAGCTGAAACTGGATATGAACCTCGCCAAAGCCGGTGCTTTGGGGGTCAGTCAGGCCGATATTAACCAGACCATTCAAACCGGCTGGGGTGCCAGTTACGTCAATGATTTTATTGACAAAGGCCGGGTGAAAAAGGTGTTTGTACAGGGGGACGCTGCAAGCCGCATGGTGCCGGAAGATGTGGCCAAATGGTATGTGCGTAACAGCACAGGCGAGATGGTGCCTTTTACCGCTTTTGCCAGTGCCTATTGGAGTTATGGCTCGCCACGGCTTGAGCGTTATAACGGCATGCCTTCGATGGAAATTCAGGGCATGGCAGGCCCGGGATTTAGTACAGGTGAAGCCATGCTGGCAATGGAAGAGTTAATAGCCAAACTGCCGACCGGTATTGGTTTTGAATGGACAGGCATGTCGTATCAGGAACGGATGACCGGCGATCAGGCACCTATGCTCTATGCACTGAGTTTACTGGTGGTGTTTTTATGTCTGGCTGCGCTGTACGAAAGCTGGTCTATTCCGGCCGCAGTAATGGCGGTGGTGCCGCTGGGTATTTTTGGTGCCCTGCTGGCATCAACGCTGCTGAAGCTGTCCAACGACATTTATTTCCAGGTGGGTTTATTAACGACGATGGGTTTGGCCGCTAAAAATGCCATTTTGATTGTTGAGTTTGCCAAAGGTGCTTTGCAGCAAGGCATGTCTTTAAGTGACGCCGCTATTGCTGCTGTACGCTTGCGGCTTAGACCTATTTTAATGACGTCTTTTGCTTTTATTTTTGGCGTACTGCCGCTGGCAACAGCGTCCAGCGCAGGCTCAGGAGCCCAAAATGCGCTCGGCAGCAGCGTCATTGGCGGTATGTTGGCCTCAGCCATTCTGGCGGTGCTGTTTGTGCCGCTGTTTTATGTGTTAATTGGCAGAGTGTTCCCGCAAATTGCTGCACCGGCTCAACAGCAGCTACAGGCAACGACAGCTGCAGAAACTGCCGTCAAAGCCTGATAAACTTGTTTAATTCCAACGGCAGCCCCAGCTGCCGTTTGTTTTGGAGTGCTTATGAACACAAAAACAAAAAAACATCAGGATCCGGCCCAGGCTGAAGCCAGGAGGCAACAAGTTTTAACTGCAGCCGCCGATTGTTTCCGCCGCCGTGGTTACCATGGCGCCGGTATGGCGGAAATTTCCAAAACCGCGGGCATGAGCCCGGGCCATATTTACAATTATTTTGTGAATAAAGAAGCCATTATCGAAGCCATAGTGGCGCAGAACATGGCTGAGATGTTTTCAATGTTAAGCGCTTTCGCCCAGCTGGAGGGTGATTTGTTGGATGCGCTGGTGGATGGTGCCGACCAAGGCGTGGAGAAAAACCTCAATCCCGCCTATTCAGCTTTGCAGCTGGAAATGTTATCGGAAGCTGCACGCAACGACAAAGTCGCAGCGCTACTGCGCCACGCCGACCAAAGCGCACGGGCACAAATTAAAGCGCTGCTGACCGGGCCTGAAGGCACGTTGCGCAGCCTGCCCGATCATGAAGTAGAAGCCCGGCTGGAGTTGTTATCCTCGGTGTTTAACGGTTTATTGGTGCGGGCAGTGCTCAACCCGCAGCTGTCGCGCCACGAGCTGCTGCTGGCCCTCAAACCCTGGCTTCGGCACTTATTGTCGGCCTGAAATCTCTGGTTAGCTGCTGAGTCACACTGCTACCTCCGAAGACTGCTTGACAGCGCCGGGGCAACTTTGTAAAAACGCCGCTTGAATCTGGTCCCTGATTGCAGTTGGTCTGTCTGGAGTCTGCGTCTTTGCATCCTGACTGTTTGGAGCCTGACTATTTGGAGTCTGTAATGAGCAAAGCTGAATTTAACTGGCCAACTCGCCAGGACTGGATACAGGACATCATGCCGGATTTTTACCAGCATGGGCTGGCGATATTGCCACAGGCTATTCCGGCACAGTTATGCCAGGCGCTGCTGGAAGAAGTCTCGCAGCGGCAGGATTTAACAGCAGCAGGAGTTGGCAGAGCCGGAGCTCTGCAACAAAACACCGAAATACGCCGCGACCAGACCGCCTGGCTCGATGGCAGCACCGATGCACAACAACAATATCTGGCGCTGATGCAGGCGCTGCAAACCCAAATGAACCGGCAGTGTTTTTTAGGCCTGACCCACCACGAATGTCATTTTGCCCGTTACCAGATTGGCGACTTTTACCAAACCCATCTGGACGCTTTTCGTGGCCGATCCAACAGAGTGTTAACCACAGTGCTGTATTTAAACTCTGTGGCCGAAGGCGGCGAGCTGGTGATTTACGATGAACACAACCACGAACTGCAGCGGGTGTTACCACAAGCCGGTTTATTGGTGATGTTTGAAAGCGAAAGATTCCCGCATCAGGTGTTACCGGCCAAAGCTTTGCGTTACAGCATTGCCGGCTGGTTTCGTAAGGATTAACTCACTAAAAACTTTGCCGGAAACAGGCTGCACTCCTGGCTTTAGTGTCAGCCTTAGCTCTTCTTAACCATCACAGCACAAAACCTTGTTACATTCTGATACAGCCCAATTGTGGTAAAAACTTGCCCTGTTTAACAATTGACCGTTAAGCTGGCTGCACATCAACCAGCAGCTTTTGCCATTTGTGGCGCGCTGCGGCACATTGGCAAGGAGCTTCTATGAATATGAAAAGCCTGTTAAATCAATTATTAGGTTCCGGCAGCGACCTACTGCAAGGTAAAAGTAGCGGCCAGCAGGGATATGGCCACTCATCCTCACAACACTCTTCATCTTCTGGTGCACAGCAGCAGTCAGGCAGCGATATTGGCTCGCAGTTGTCGTCTTTATTGTCGGGCAAAGGGGGCGCGGCGCTGGCCGGTGGTGCTTTGGGTTTATTACTTGGCAGTAAAAGTGGCCGTAAAATGGGCGGCAAAGTGCTGACCTATGGCGGACTGGCCGCTTTGGGCGCGCTGGCCTTTAAGGCGTATCAAAATTACCAGCAGCAACAGGGTACAACAGCGCAATCTACAAACCAGACGCAGCCTTTAAACTCCGCTCAGGCGGCATACCAGGCTCAACCGCTGGAGCAACTGCCGGCACCGGCGCAGGAAGCCCATAGCAAAGCCATTCTGGTGGCTTTAATTGCCGCCGCCAAAGCCGATGGTCATATTGATGATCGCGAGCGCCAGCTGATTGACGGTGAAATTGCCAAAATCACCCACGACAACAGCTTGCAGCAGTGGTTTGACAGCGAATTAAAAAAACCGCTGGACCCAGCCGATATTGCCCGCCATGCCACAGATACAAGCATGGCCAGCGAAATGTTTTTAGCCAGTGTGTTGGTGGTGGATGAAGAAAACTTTATGGAAAAATCTTATTTGCAGGAGTTGGCGCGTCAGCTGCAATTACCGCCTGAGCTGCAACAAAGTTTAAGAGCACAGGTGGCAGAGGTGCGGCAAAGTTTGCAATAAGCAGCATCATTTCACCAACAATAAAGGCAGCCAATGGCTGCCTTTATTGTTGCTGTTGCTACATACTGCCAGGCAGCAGCACTACACGCCGGCCAGCAATACTTCCTGCTCCAGAAAATGTTTTGTCTGGCTAAAAGCCGCTTCCAACCCGAATAACCGATGTTTGGCTGCAAGCTGTATCGCTTTATCCAGATGGCTTTGTTGTTTTGGCAGACATTTAAAGCCGCTAAGCCAGGGCGTTAAATCGGGCGCCACCACAAACTGCACTTTGTCACCGTATTTTTTCTGTAGGCTGTCAAATACCTCAAGGCCAGCCGCATCAAAATCAAAAGCACAATAAATCTCCTGGTATTGCATCAACCAGTCGGTTAACAGCGCAGAGCCAATACGGGAGCCGGCTGCCAGCGCCACATCACAGTTATCCAGACGAAAAGGCTGTGCCAGCATCTGAGTGGCGAGCTGCAGCACCTTGGGGTAACAGAAAAAGTTTTCTTCATTTTCAATCAGTAACAGTTTGGTTTTGGGCTGATAGGCCTGGGTTACACACACAGCGCCGTTTTGCTCTGTGCTCGCCAGCACCAGATCCGGCCTGACATCAGGCAGTGCATTGTGGTACAGCAGCAGATAACAATAAGACGTCACCGCCTGATGTGAATTGCCCTGCAAACTGGCGGTTTGCCTGTCCTGTGGCGCCAGGGCACTTTGCCATAACTGCTCAAACAGCGCCTGATCCAGCACCGTCACCTGCCATTTGCCTGCCCCTGTCACCTTCACTTTAAAAAGCTCACTGCGCCTCTGATAAAAACCAGGCGGCAGCAACTGCAGCAACTTGCTGTAATGCACTGCCTTGCCTTCTTTAATGTGCTGCAGGTATTTTTTTAACATGCCAGTACCTGCGCCACGGCCTGATGCCAGCCTTTCAGCAGTGCAGCACGCTCTGCGTCGTCCATCCGGGGTTCAAAGCGCTGCGCTGTATCTGAGCGCTGTGCTGTTGCCGCTAAATCCGGGTACCAGCCATAACTGATGCCCGCCAGCAGCGCCACACCATAAGCAGAAGATTCAGTGGTGGCCGGGCGCAGCACCGGCAGATTTAATAAATCAGCCAGATACTGGCAAAACCAGTTGTTGACCACCATGCCACCATCAACTTTCAGCGCTGTGATGCGGGCGCCATCCGCCTGCATCGCCGCTAATAAATCAACTGTCTGATACACCACGGCCTCCAGTGCAGCACGCGCCAGCTGTGCTTTGCCGGTGCCAAAGGTCATGCCAAGCACAGCAGCGCGCACATCAGCGCGCCAGTGCGGCGCGGCCAAACCGGTAAAAGCCGGCACTAAATACACTCCACCGTTATCCAGAAGCCCGGCAGCCAGAGTTTCAGTTTCGCTGGCACACTGGATCACACCAAGCTGATCCCGCAGCCATTTCACCGCAGCACCGGCGACAAAAATGGCGCCTTCCAGCGCATACAAAGTCTGGCCCTGCACTGTGCAGGCCACTGTGGTCAAAAGGTTATTCGACGAATACAGCGGTTGTTCACCGGTGTTTAGCAGGGCAAAACAGCCGGTGCCATAGGTACTTTTTAACGAACCAGCGCTGACACAACCCTGGCCGATAGCCGCAGCCTGCTGGTCACCAGCCAGCGCCAGCACAGGTATAGCATTACCAAATATGGCCTCTGCACAAACCCCATAAAAATCAGCGCTTTGCTTGACCTGCGGCAAACAATTGGCCGGCACCTGAAACAGGCTCAGCAGCTCCTGATCCCACTGCAAACTGTGAATATTAAACAACATAGTGCGGCTGGCATTGCTGCTGTCGGTGGCATGCACGGTACCGCCGGTCAGCCGCCAGACTAAAAAACTGTCGATGGTGCCCACACAAAGCGCGCCGGCCGCCGCAGCCTCAGCCACCGCCTGCTGGTTTTGCAGTAACCAGTGGATTTTACTGGCCGAAAAATAAGGGTCCAGCTCCAGGCCGGTTTTTTGCCGTACCAGCGCCGCATGGCCCTGCGCTGTTAACTCAGCACAATAAGCAGCGGTGCGCCTGTCTTGCCAGACAATGGCCGGAGCCAACACTTCGCCCGTGCTTTTGTGCCAGGCGACGGTCGTTTCACGCTGATTGCTGATGCCTATGCCTGCCACCTGCAATTGCTGTTGCTGTGCCTGTTTCAGGACATCACGGCAGACTTTTAGTACCGACAACCAGATGTGCTCGGCATCCTGCTCCACCCAACCTTGGTGCGGGTATTGGCAGTTCAGTTCCTGCTGCGCTTCGGCCAGCACCTGGCCTTGCTGATTAAATAACAAAGCGCGGCTGGACGAAGTGCCCTGATCCAGCGCCAGCATCACCTGTTGCATAACGGCTCCTTTGGCCTGTTAAAAACTCTGGCCAAGCGACAAATAAAAACGATAGGGCTGCTGCTCTGTGCTGGCTTCGGCCAAACCATACCCCAGGTACAAAGGCCCAAAAGGACTGTCCCAACCGGCAAACACACTACCGGCCCAAATCCAACCACCGGAATTGGCAGCCGCAGCCCGGTTAAAACGCGGCTGATACACAGCGCCGCGCTCCAGCGATGCGCCGAGGTAAAAAGGTGCATTAAAAAAGCTGAATTTGCTGTCACTGAGCTGATACAAATACATCAGGCTGCCAAAACGCACTTCAGAGCCGAATAAATAAGCTTTGGGATAACCGGATAAATTAAACAAACCACCCAGTGAATATTGCTCCAGCGCCAGCACACCTGCATCACCATTAAAAGTATCCCAGCGTAGTCTGCTGCGAAGCACATGGGCGCCAAAACGCTTTGCGCCCTGCAGATGCAACAGAGAGCTGACACTATGGCTGCGGCTGTCTAACACATTGTCCTGCATCCGCTGCACTGTGGCTTCAAACCTGATACCCCGGTTTGGAAAACTAATGCTGTCGAGGTTATCCCAGGCATAACTGCCGGACACACCGCGGCGCAAATAAGAAAAAGCACCAAAACCAAGCTCTGCCGCAGTACCGGCCGGTAACCGGTACTGGCCATCCTCCTGTTGTAGCCCCAGACTCAACCTGCTGTGATCGGACAACTCATAACCAAAATCTGTGGCCAGCAATAACTCTGAGTTACTGAGTTCACCATCCGACAGGCCCTGGTCATCCTCTAACCCCAATACAGTGCGCTGCTGCGCCAATCTGGCTGCACTGTAAAACCCCGAAGCCCCCCAGGGCCAATATAATTCGGTGTGAAGGTTTTTATCGGTGCCAAGCGCAATATCGGTTTGCCACTCAGCGCCATAAGCTGATAAACCTGTCCACAAATAAGAGGCCGCCAGCTGGTAATTGTGGGTATTGCGAAAATCATCCTCGAGCTGCAGCCGGAAGTTCAGATAAGCCGGCCCCCAACTTTTTTCCAGCGCCTGCACTTTTAACAGTTGCTCTGCATCTTCGCTGCGACTCAGGCTGGAACTCACCCGCTCCAGCGTATCCAGGCCATAAACACGGCGCAGTGCCTGATTCAGTTCATCCGGCGTCAGCTGCTGACCCGGCGTTAAATTCAGCCGCTTTAATAAAATGTCATCAGCCAGGCTGGTTTGATTATCCAGCTGCACTTTGCTTAATTGCAGCTCGCTGTGGCGGCGCGCCCTGTGTTGTTGCTGCCAGCTGGCATAAAGCTGCGGCTGGCTCAGTGCAGCAAAAGCAGATTCAGCGGCTGTCGCGACCCGTTCGCCAGCACGAATGGCTTCGGCCATCCGGTCAAACTCAAGGGTGCCGATTTGCTCCACCTTGGGTTTGAGCAAAATATCGCCAGGCGCCAACAAAGCCAGCTGCCGCTCAACGGCTTCGCGCACTAAAAAACTGGTAAGTTGTTCGGTAATAGCCACGGCGCTATTGAGCTGATGTTGCTCCAGCAAAGGGGCATCTATCGCCACTGCAATAATTTTGTCGGCTCCCAGAGCCTTAGCCACGCTAACCGGCAGGTTATTGGCCACCCCGCCATCCACCAGAGAGATCCCCCCAAGTTCCAGCGGCCGCACCACACCCGGAATAGACATCGACGCCTGCACCGCCTGTAACAGGCTACCGCTGCCAAGCACAACTTCATCACGGTTCGCCAGATTGGTGGCCACAGCCCGGAATGGAATGGCCAGTTCGTTGAAGCTATTCAGTTCAGGCTGCACGCCATAAGCGTGGCGAATCAGTTCCGCCATCGCCTGACCATGCAACACGCCTCTGGGTAACTTCAGGCCGGATCCATCCAGGCCTAAATCCAGATTAATCGGAAAATCATCCCGCTGCTGCTTGCGCCGCATCGGCATTTCATCCCGCTCTACCCTGTCGCGAAAACCCTGACTCCAGTTGGTATCAAGCAGCATTTGTTCAATACTTTTTGGGCTGTGGCCCAGCGCATATAAACCACCGACATAAGCACCGATACTGGTACCGACAATCAAGTCGACCGGCACTTGCTGTTTTTCCAGCTGTTTCAGCACCCCAACATGAGCACCACCGCGGGCGCCGCCGCCTCCCAGCACCAGCGCTATACAAGGCCGGCCTTTCACCCGGGCGCAAGGATCGTTTTTGGACTCAGCACCGGCATCAGACCGCAGCGGCATCGCCAGCAAACTCAATGCTAAAACGGCACAAATTAGCTTCATCATCAATCCCTTATGTCTGGTTGCTCCAGCTTAGCGGAGCCGGGCTGTTCTGCCAATTGCAACAACACACAAAGCTTGATCTGATCGGGGGGCAACGAAAAAAAATTTAATATTTTTTCAGCAACTGATCCGTCCAGTAAATCAACAATTTACCTCCAGAACTGTCAGGTTATTTTACAAAACCATGTAAAGGTTTTAAAAAGATTCATTAGGCTTTATTGAAATTGTCACAAATATTCTCTAACGTGCAGCGGCTAAATAAAAAGTAACGTTTTTTTGCGCAACTTTGCTGACAAAAAACGAAAAATGTTAACAACAGCCAACTCCAACAATTCAGTCATGGAAACCCTATGAACATTAAAATGCTCCTGCTGCCGGCGTTATTGGCACCGGCACTTCAGGCAGAACCGTTTTTTTCGGAATATGTCGAAGGCACCTCAAACAATAAAGCGCTGGAAATTTATAACCCGGCCGACACCCCACTGGATTTATCCGGTTATTCCATCAAAGTGTTTTCCAATGGTGCTGTCACTGCCGGCAAAACCATTAACTTGTCTGGCCAGGTGGCTGCAAAATCGGTGTTGGTACTGGTGGATACCAGTGCAGAGCAGGCACTGAAAGACAAACAAACCTCGGCCAGCCTGACTTTAGGCTCGGGCAACTTTAACGGTGATGACGCCGTTGCTTTATACAAAGGCACCACCTTACTGGACGTGATTGGTCAGATTGGTGTTGACCCTGGCACCACCTGGGGCAGCACAGTCAAAACGCTGGACACCACCCTGGTGCGTAAAAGCAGCATTGGCAAAGGTGACACTATTGCTGACGACGCTTTTGACCCGGCGCTGGAATGGGACGGTTTTGCCGCCAACACCTACAGCAACCTGGGCAGCCATGCAGGTGGCTCCGGCGGCGGTACTGAACCAGAGCCGGAAGAGCCGGTTCCAACGCCAAGCCTTGGCAACTGTGGTGAAGCCGCCACAAAAATCAGCCTGATCCAGGGCGCCACTGCTGTTTCGCCGGAAGTGGGCAAAACCCATGTGGTGGAAGCTGTAGTCACTCAGGTACTGCCAACAGCCAACGGCTTTTTTGTGCAGGAAGAAGCTGCCGATCAGGACGCGGATGCCAACACCTCAGAAGCTATTTTTATCTACAACAGCGGCGTCACTGACTACCCACAACCTGGCCAGAAAGTAAGAGTGCAGGGTGTAGTGGAAGAGTTTTTCACTAAAACCCAATTAAAACGCAGCACTGCGCTGCTGGACTGTGGTGTGGGTGAAACCATTGCTGCACTGAATGTGACTTTGCCAGTCAGCAACCTGAACCTGTGGGAAAGCCTGGAAAGTATGCAGGTGGAGTTCAGCCAGACCCTGACCGTGGTTGATACTTATAACCTTGGCACTTACGGCGAGCTGACGCTTGCATCAGAGCGGTTATTCACCCCAACCAATCTGTATCGCCCTGGCAGCGCCGAAGCTGTAGCACTGAGCGACCAAAACCGCCGGAATAAAATTGTGCTGGATGACCTGCAAAACGGCAAAAACCCGGCCAACATCATTTACCCTGCGCCTGGCTTGACCATGCAAAACCCGGTACGCACCGGCGACAGCTTTAGCAATCTGCGTGGAACCCTGGATTACAGCTTCAGCGCCTGGCGTTTATTGCCAGTGAGCGCTCCTCAACTGGTAAACACCAACCCACGCACCGAACAAGCGCCACTGAAAAATACCGGCACTTTAAAAGTCGCCAGCTTTAACGTGCTGAATTATTTTAACGGTGACGGCGCTGGTGCTGGTTTCCCAACCTCACGTGGTGCCAGTTCTTTTGCCGAGTTTGAACGTCAATCAGACAAAGTAGTTGCCGCTCTGGCCGCATTAGATGCCGATGTGGTTGGTTTAATGGAAATTGAAAACGACGGTTATGGCAGCAGCAGCGCTATTGTTGATTTAGTCAACAAACTGAATCAGCGGATGGGCGGCACTGTGTATCAGTTTGTGCAGGTTCCTGGTTTAACTCAGTTAGGCACGGACGAAATTGCTGTTGGCCTGATCTATAAAACCGCCAAAGTAGCGCCACAAGGTGCAGCTGTGACGACCAGCAGTGGTGTGTTTGCTCATGGCAACCGTCAACCGCTGGTACAAAGCTTTAAACAACTGAGCAACAACGAAGTCTTTACCCTGGCAGTCAACCACTTTAAATCCAAAGGCGGTTGTCCAAGTGGCAACACCAATCCGGACCGCGACCTGAAAGACGGTCAGAGCTGCTGGAATGCTACCCGGGTGCAGGCTGCAACCGAGCTGATGGCCTGGCTTGCCACCAACCCAACCGGCTCTGCCGACAAAGACGTGCTGGTGATTGGTGACTTAAACTCGTACGCCAAAGAAGATCCAATCCACGCTTTTGTTAGCAATGGGTTTATCGACTTAGTAGGTAAATATCAGGGCAGCCATGGTTATGGTTATGTGTTCAGTGGTGAAAGTGGTTATTTAGACCATGCACTGGCCAGCACAAATCTGTCTTCTCAGGTGACTTATGCCACTGAATGGCACATCAATGCTGACGAGCCTATTTTGTTCGACTACAACGTTGAAAACAAAACGCTGCAACAACAAAACGACTTGTACCAGCCAACACAGTTCCGTTCTTCTGACCACGACCCTGTGGTGATTGAACTGGCGCTGAAAACCGACAATCCGGCCGACTTTGATAAAGACGGTGATGTCGACAACAAAGATATCACGCTGTTTAACAACCTGCTGCGCAGCGGCGCTGTGTTACCGCTGATCTACGACTTTAACAAAGATGGCAAAGTGAATTTGCTGGATGCCCGCGCCATGACTGCGCTGTGCACCTATGCCCGCTGCGCAATTAACTAACAGGAATTAAAAAATGATGTTTAAAACTTTATTTGCCGCCGCTGCGCTGTTTTTTGCAGCACAAAGCCAGGCCACTGTGATCAATATCCAGCTGGATAAAAACCAATATGAAGTGGGTGACACTGTCAAAGCCGAGCTGTGGCTGAGCGACATTCAGGATCTGGTGACAGGTTTTGACGCCAGCCTGCTGTTTAACAGCAAGCTGTTACAGCTGCAAAACGTCAGCTTTGGTAACTCGCTGAGCCTGCCGGCCGTGAGCAGTGATCGTGACTTTTTTGCCGATAACGGCGAGCTGATGCTGTGGGAACTGTTTTTTGGTTTTTCTACTGAAGATATGACCGACTTAGCTGCGTTACAGCAAGGTAGCAGTTTCCGCCTGGCCAGCATCAGCTTTACTGCGCTGAAAAACGGTTTAGCTAAGCTGCAGCTGGGTTCTGCCTCTGTGGTGTATGAGCCTGTGGGCCAAACGCCCTATTTCGATATGGAAGTGCGCACTGAACTGGCTCAGGTGCAGATTGGCGATCAGGCCACTGCAGTTTCAGCGCCAGCGACCGCCTGGCTGATGCTGCCAGCCCTGCTGTTGATGCTGCGTGTACGCCGCCGTTAAGCGCAAGCGCTACCCAAGATAAAAAAACCGCCGTCAGGCGGTTTTTTTATCGTTTTATTGTTACCCCTGAATTTTCTTCACAGACTTTGCTCACCGGCATTTGCAGCACAAATTTCTCCAGCATCGGGAAAAACCGGGGCTGCAGAGCGCTTTTTACCTTCATTTTCCCTTCTTTTTACCTGCTTTACCGCTGCCTGCGTTGAAAGCCATGCCCTGACAGCCTATGGTTATACAACTTAGCACTAAGCTACTGATACAGCTCAGATGTTCGCTGAAGTACCCATTATGTTATGCTTCGCCCTCAGTAAAAAAGCCAGTCTGACGAGGTCTCATGTTTGACTCTTTACGTGTTCGCCTGATTATTCTGTTTACCGGGCTGCTCAGTCTGATGACAGTGGCTATTGCCATCGCCACCTTAAGCGCGATGAAAAGGGATAACTACAGCGAAGCCCAACAAAGTTTGTCGGTGGCCACCAAAGTATTTCAGCAACTATTGAGTAACCGCTCAGAGCAGCTCAATACCTCAGTGCGTATTGTCGCCAGTGACTTTGGTTTTCGCCGCGCTGTGGCCACCTCAGAGCAGGACACTATCAGCTCAGTGCTGGAAAACCATGGTGATCGTATTCATGCCAATGTCGGCATGCTGCTGTCCCCCCAGGGTGAACTGCTGGCCAGCACACAAAATCAAATCAGCCAGTCCCAAATCAAGGCACTGGTTCAGCAAATCAAACAAACAGGGCGCCAGGGTTATACCGACATTGTGCTTTTGGGGGATGATGCTTACCAGCTGGTGATGGTGCCTGTGCTGGCGCCACAGCTGATTGCCTGGGTAGGCATGGGATTTTCACTCGACCAGCAACTTGCGTCTCAAATTAAAGGGGTGACTGAGCTGGATATCAGCTTTCAGCGCCGCGATGGCAATAACATGCAGCCACTGGCCGCTACAGTGCCACTGCAACTGGCAGCCGAGCTTGCCGCCAGCAGCCATCAGATGCAAAGCGGTTTTTTTGCCGATAGTTTTCCCGACTACTTAAATCAGGCGGTGGCGCTTGATCAACCCCAGCAACTTTTTGCTTATCTGCATTTAGCCACCAGTCGCTGGCGTGAAAATTATCAGCAGGCGCGCACCCAGTTGCTGATTATTTTTGGTCTGGGTTTGTCGCTGGCCCTGCTGCTGGCTTATGTGGTGGCGCGTAGCATCACCCATCCGCTGAAACAACTGACAGAATTTGCGCGCAATATAGGTCAGGGTTTACCAGCCAGTGCCCCGGCGCTGCATAAAGGTGAAGTCGGTGTGCTCAGTCAGACGCTTGGCAAAATGCAGCTGGATATCAGCAAAAGGGAACAACAGATTATATTCCAGTCGCAACATGACGGCCTGACCGGCCTGGCTAACCGCAGTTTGGCCGAACTGCAGCTACCGGAGCTGTTAAAGCTGCCACAGGCGCAGTTACTGCTGGTGAATATCAAAGACTTTAAACATATCAACGATACCTTTGGTTATCACAATGGCGACTTGTTATTGCAACAACTAGCCAGGCGGCTGGAAACGTCGTTATTAAAACCTTTGCTAATTGCCAGGCTTGGCGGTGACGAATTTTTATTATTACATCAGCATCAGCTCAATCCCCAGATGTTACAACAACTGACACAACAGCTGTCACTGGACTATAAACTGCAGGATTCCAGCCTGAATCTGACGCTGGCACTGGCGCTGTATCAGCCAGATAGCTCGCAAACAGTGACTGCCGGCGATGCGCTGCGCCGGGTCGATATTGCCATGATGCATGCCAAACAACAGGCCGGCCACCTGGCCTGGTATCAGAGTGGTCAGGACGAAAGCCATCAGCGGGAACTGACCATACTGCGTGATCTGCCTTTATCGTTACAAAGTGGCCAGATGTTTGTCGTGTACCAGCCCAAAGTAGAAGTGCAGCAACAAAGCTGCCATAGCGCCGAAGCGCTGATCCGCTGGCAACACCCACAACTTGGTTTTATTCCACCGGATGAATTTATCCGTCTGGCTGAACACTCAGGCCTGATAGCTTTGGTGACGCACTGGATGATCGATCAGGTGATGGCACAACTGGCGCGCTGGCAACAACAGCAGATGCTGGTGCAGGTGGCCATTAATCTGTCAGCCAACGATTTAACCAACCCTGAACTGCCGGCCATGCTGGCGGCTAAACTGCAACAATTTGGTTTGAGTGCACAGGCTCTGGCACTGGAAGTCACCGAAGGGGCTGTTATGCAGGAACCGCAAAAGGTGATCGATATCTTAAGTCAGCTGCGTAGTATGGGCATTCAACTGGCGATTGATGACTTTGGCACCGGCCAGTCGTCACTGGCTTATATCAAACAGCTGCCGGTGCACGAAGTAAAAATTGACCGGGCTTTTGTCAAAGATATCGAATTTAACCAGAATGATGAACTGATAATAGCAGCCACCACTCAGCTGGCGCATGGCCTTGGCCTGCTGGTCACAGCTGAGGGCCTGGAAAACCAGGCGGGCCTAACCAAATTGCGGCAACACGGTGTCGATAAAGTACAGGGTTATTATTTTTCCAAACCTTTAACGGCAGAGGCTTTCCATCAATGGCTGCTGCAATTCCCTGCACAGCATCAGGGTTATTTTAAGGAGAATGCCGGATGAAATATGCCGCATTATTGCTGCTGGCACTGGCGTTGCCGGTGCAGGCAGGCAGCAAAATTATCGCCACAGGTGGCGCCACCAGTATTGAAGGTGCTGCCGGCGGTGGCATTGTGCCCTGGGCCGTGATCAATGGTTATGCCAGTAGTGAACAGTGGTCGGTGTTGGCTTTTAACAATAATGTCGGTGTCGATGATTTCAGCCTGCACACTTATGGTGTAGCCGCCAGCTACAACAATGAATGGGAACTGTCTTTTACCAGACAGCAGTTTGATCTGGACACCTTAGGCGGTGATTTACAGCAGGATGTGATAGGTCTGAAATATCATATTGCCGGTGAGCTGCTTTATAGCCAGCTGCCACAGCTTAGTGCCGGCATTCAGTATAAAAAACACCGTAACTTTGCCCTGCCCTCTGCTGTTGGTGCCAAAGACGACAGTGACATTGATTATTATCTGGCCGCCAGCAAAGTGTATTTTGCTGCTGTAGCCGGACGCAATCTGCTGCTGAACGCAACCTTGCGTGCCAGCCGTGCCAATCAGATTGGCTTGTTAGGGTTTGGCAGTCACAGCGACAACAGTTATCAGTGGTTAGTTGAAAGCTCGGCCGCTGTACTACTGACCCCTCAACTGGCGGTCGGGGTTGAATTCAGGCAAAAACCCAATCAGCTTGATTTTGCTGATGAGCAGCACTGGCGCGATATTTTTGCCGCCTGGTTTATTAATAAAAACTTCAGTCTGGTAGGCGGTTATGTTGACCTTGGCCGTATTGCCGGATTTTCAGAGCAACAGGGTTATTATCTGGCACTGGAAGCCACATGGTAAACCGCAGCCACACAGGAAAAATTTAATGACTGTCAAACAAACACCGCTGCTGGTTGCGCTGCTTTTATGTCTGAGCCTTAGCGCCTGCAGCCAACAACCCCAAAAAACTGATCAGCTTTATCTGGCGCTGGGCGCACAGGCCGGTCTCGAACAACTGGTGGACGGCCTGCTACTGGAAATAGAACAAGATCAGCAAATAGTGCATCATTTTCAGGATACTGATATCCCGAGGTTTCGCCGTTTATTGATAGAACAGTTGTGTGAGCTCAGTGGTGGGCCCTGCACTTACACGGGTGCAACTATGCAGGAAAGTCATACCGGTTTTCAGATAAGCCAGGCCGACTTTGATAATCTGGTGACCCATCTGATGACAGTGATGCAGCGGCAAAAAATTGATATTAAAGCGCAAAATCAGCTGCTGGCGTTACTGGCGCCTATGTATAAAGACGTGGTGTACCGTTAGTCAGGCGCTTGTTCTGCTGCTTCACTAAAGCGGGCCTGCTGATACAAAGCCGCGTTATTAAACAAGGTTTTCAGCCGGCCCGACTGATACAACCGTAGCATGCCCTCATCATAAGCTTTGGCCAGCAACCGGCCCTGTAAGTCATCGCGGAACACCGGATACATGGCTCTGGCCTGCTGCAACTCGATGGCGGATAACTGCGACTGCAAGGCCGCAGGCACATGCATCTGATAACTGATAAATGCCTTTAACCTGCCATGTGACAACAATTGAAAACCTTCGGCATGACTGGCCACTTCATAAGCTTTCACCTGCACCGGCAGGTATTGATCAAAATCATAACCCAGCAACCAACCGACCGGCTGATCAGCAAGCTCAGTGAGACTTTTCAGCGGCGTCATGCTGAAAACCTTGACGCTGGGATCATAGTCCAGATGCCAGCGCGGATAAAACCAGCCACGTTGTGCGGTTTTATAATCACAAATGAGGATATCGGCGCGCCCGGCCAGAAAACTGTGTTTGGCTCTTTTCCAGTTGCTGACTCTGATATGCATTTTTAAATCAGGTTGGTTTAACGCTTCGCGCAAAATATCAAAATATAAACCAGAGCCATTAGCATGGGTATAACCCTGCCATTCACCGGCTGTCACCACAATAGATTTGGCCTGACTGACACCACTAAGCAGCAGACTCAACAACACTGCAGCGCGCAGCAACACAAGGATACCACCAGGCAGAGAATTCATAACCACCAGCACACCGGCTGAAACTCAGCAACAGGATAAAAAATGGAAAAATTCCTTTATTGATAGGCCTTTCATCTGGTAAAAGCAAGATTTTCCTGCTACCGGACACAAAAATGCACAAAATGGTATTCCTCGATGCGGCAAGCTTGCCGGGCGTGGATTTGACGCCACTGCAACAGCCTGGCTTTGAATTGCAAACTTATCCGCACAGCGACAGACCGGAGCTCGCCGGCCGGCTCGCTGGTGCCACAGTGGCTATTGTCAACAAGGTGGTGCTGGATGCGTCAATTCTGGCTGCCTTGCCGGATTTAAAACTGATTTGTGTCACAGCCACAGGCATTAACAATATTGACCTTGCCGCCGCCAGCCGGGCCGGCATCAGCGTCTGTAACGCGCGGGATTATGCACTTGCTGCCGTGCCACAACATTGCATGGCCTTGTTGCTGGCGCTGACCAATCAATTACTGCCTTATCAGCAAGCGATTGCCCGCGGCGACTGGAGTAAAAGCCCGCAGTTTTGCCTGCTTGACTACCCTATCCGACAGCTGCGGGGGTTAAATTTTGCGGTGATTGGTTATGGCGGTTTGGGTCAGGCCACAGCTGAACTGGCCCGCGCTTTTGGCATGCAGGTGTTGATTGCAGAGCGCCCCGATGCCAGTAACATCAGACCTGGCCGGGTGTCTTTTCGCCAGGCGCTGGAGCAGGCCGATGTGCTGTCGCTGCATTGCCCGGCCACGGCCGACAATCATCATTTGCTAAACGCCACGACCCTCGGCTGGTTGAAACCCAAGGCTCTGCTGCTGAACACAGCCCGTGGCAGCCTGATTGATTCAGCGGCACTGGCCAAAGCACTTAAAAATCAGCAGCTGGGTGGTGCTGCGCTGGATGTACTGGAGCAGGAACCGCCCGCTGCCGATCATCCGCTGCTCGACCCCACAGTGCCCAATTTGTTGTTGTCGCCCCATGTGGCCTGGGCCAGCGGTCAAGCGATGCAGGCGCTGATTAACCAGACTGCAGAAAATATCCGCGCCTGGCAACAAGGGCAGCTGCAGCGCTGTTGCAATATGCCGGCGGCAACTCCGGCCTGAGTGGCTGAGCTATCAATATGAATTTTCAGTAAGAATTTGCTTTATGAATTTGCCGCAACTGCAGAGGAAAGCTGTTGGCGCTGTTCATGCTAACAGGTACACTGCCGAGCATCAGTTCGCTGCTGCAGGGAGGCCATTGTGAAAAAAAGCTGGTTAATAATGTTGTGCTTTGTTGCCCTGCCAGGGCTCGCCACAGATTTTGCCGCTGAACTGAAAAAAATCCAGCAAGACCCGACCCGCTATGCCACTGAACTCAGCCAAACCAACGAGACAGAGCGCGACGCCAGTCAATGGCTGAAACTTGGCGTGGCCCACCTGCAGCTGAAAAAGAAAGACGCGGCATTAAACGCATTGGACCAGGCGCTGAAAGGCGACTTAAGCCCGGCATTGAAATTACAGGCCTGGCAACAAAAAGCCCTGGTGTATGGCATGTTGTTCCGCGACAACAACAATGCGCTGCAGTCGCTGCAACAGGCGGAATTATTATTGCCGGCCGTTCCTGCCGCTGAAAAACCGGCACTGCAGGCCAGCCTGTATGAAAATTTTGCCCAGGCTTATAACCAGTTTGGCAAGCTCGAACAGGCCAGCCGTTATGCTGAACTCGGTGTTGAGATTGCCGTACGCCATCAACTGCCTTATGCCGAACTAAAAGCGCGGCTAATTGCAGGTCGGCTGGCGTTACAACAGAATAATTTTGCTCTGACCCAACGTCAGCTCAGCCGCGCTTTGATCCTGGCGCAACAACTGGACGAACAAACTTCACTGGCTTCTATTCATCTGCGCCTTGGCATGGCTTATCGCAAGCTGGCGCAGCTGCCTTTGTCTTTGCAGCATCTGCAGTCTGCCGAAACTTTATATCAGCAGTCAGTGCACCAGAATTTACTGGTCAATGCCCGCATTAATCTGGCGGAAACTTATCTGCAACTGGGCGAAATTGATAAAAGTGCCCAAACCCTGCGCCTTGCCATGCAGGATGCAGAACAACTGGATGACAGCCATTTAATCGCACTGGTGCATTATGGTCAGGCGCAGCTGGCGATGAAACAAAATGACTATGCGCTGGCCAAACAACGACTGACCAAAGCCATGCAGCTGTTTTCACAACTGGGCCACGACACTTTGTATCAGGAGTTGCTGCTGGCGCTGGCTGAAATTGCCATAGCTCAGCAGGAATGGGAAGCGGCAGTGTCGGCACTGCCCGCCGCTGCTGAACTGGAAAAGTCCGCTGATTTTCTGAAAATACGTTATTGGGAACTCAAAGCCAGGCTTTACGCCGGCCAGCAACAATGGCAATCCGCTTTTGACGCCAGCCAGCAACTGCTGGCACTGCGCTTTGACCAGGCCGCGATGCAGCAAAAATATACGCTGGATTTACTAACCGATGATTTAAACCAGCAACAATTAAAACAGCAAGTACAGCAGAGTCTGGTTCAGCTGCAACAGAAGAATCTGCTGATCTTTGGCCTTGGCAGTCTGGTGCTGCTGTTAGCTTGTGCTTTGGCCTGGCGCCATTATTTTCGTCGCAGCCAGGACGTGAACACCGAGCCCCCCGGTTTACCACAGGCCACCAGCTGGACTGAGTTTGCACGCAAGGTACAAAAAGAAGCACAAAAAACCGACCAGCTGCAGTTACAGGCGCTGCAACTGGCCAATCCACAGCAGTTTAAATTTCAGTTTGGCGAGCAGATTTTACGCCATGCGATGTTGCAGCTGGTGGACGAATTGCCGGTGTCGGCCATGGCTGCTTATACAGTGCATACCGATGCTTTATGGCTGGCCTGGCGCTGTCCGCCCGCGCAGCTGGCAGCTTTGCAGCAACAGCTGCAGGCCGCTGTCACCTTGATCCGCCGGCAGTTACCGAACCAACCCACTATCTATAGCTTTTTAACGCCGCTGACCCCGTTATTGGGCAAACAATGGCCGGCACAGGAGCTGGCTGGGGTGCGTGAGCTGGTGTGGTTAAGCTGGGATTTAGCAGCACGGCAACAGCAACTGGATCAGTACAAAGTGGAAGTGGAATGTCTGCAGGCCAATCCCTGTAGCTGGCAAACCGAAGATGTACGTGCTGACTTAATCAATGCGCTGCGACTGGATTTGCTGCAACTGCGCTGTAACGGCACCACGCTGGAAAAACCTCATCTCTGAGCCAACCTAGCGGGCAACACAGCAGTTGGGTCAGCCATAACGGCGCAGCTCTGAGGGCAGCTTATAGTGATAAATTTTTTGCTGACCCGGCAACTGAAAACTCAGCTCCACCGCCTGTAACCCAAGGCCCGACGGATCCTGGTTCTGCTCACCATATCTGGGGTCTCCCATCACGGCATGACCCATAGCCGCAAAATGACGGCGAATTTGATGTTTACGGCCACTAATCAGCTTGATATCCAGCAGACTGTGGTTGGCATCGGGCTGATGGGCACAAAGCTTAAAGCGGGTTTCACAGGCTTTACCATCCAGCTTTTGCCGGATCACCCCTTCCTCCAGGAGCGCCTGGCTTAGTTTGCCGCGCACCAGCACCTGATAACGTTTATCCATCTGCTGCTGTTGCATCAGCTGACTGAGCGTTGTGGCCATTTTGGGGCTATGCGCCAGCAACAACAAGCCACTGGCTTCTCTGTCCAGCCGGTGAATTAAAAATACCGCTCTGTTGCCAAGTTGTTGTTCAGCAAATCGCAGCAAACTCAGATGATCACCCCATTCGTTGCCCTGAGACAGCATGCCGGGTGGTTTGTACCAGAGACTGAAAGTACGTTCGTCGGCCAATAACACCGCCGGCTCACACTGACGCGATAATAAGTCATCATCATAATTAAGTTGCAGTAAGTCACCCGCTGCGACCGGACTCTGGGCACGGCGCAGGCGCTTTTGCTGTTTGCCACGCCGCCAGATCACCGCGCCTTTATTCATCGCGTCTTTAAGCCGGCCCTTGGACAATTCCGGCACTTGAGCCGCCAGCAGATCTACGGCAAGGCCGGCGGTTTCCACCTTAATTTCTTTGCTAATTTTCATCCGATTTCCACACAGCAGCAACAGCTGACCTCAAAGCTCAGCCTGCACCAGAATAATTCAGGGGCTATTCAGCCATCTCAGCTCAGGATCATATCAAAGCCGCCGGAGATATGCCTATGAAAACCCTGAGTTCAACTTTGTTATTGGTACCTTTATTCATGGCCAGCCTGAATGTTCAGCGGCTTTATGCGGCTGAAGAGTTGCAAAGCCCGCAGCAAACCACAGAGCAACATCTGGCCGCCAGTGAAGTGGCAGCTGCTGCCCAAAATCCCCCAGAGCCGGCCACCGACAGCCGTAGCATGGCGACCACTCAGGCTTATCAGAGCAGTGCCTGGTTTCAGACGATTGATCTCACCTTAAAAAGAGATTTCAATAACAACGGCTTTTACTCCCTGCTTTATGCGCGTTTTGATGCTCACACCACTTACAGCAGTCAGCCAGTTTATGCCATTTACGACCTGATCAGCAGCAATGGTGCGGTACGACGTATTCATACCAGCTCCATCTTTACGCTCTATGGCCAAAGTTCGCAGGACTGGTTTGCCGTAGAAACCAATCTGGTCAGCTTGCCGCGCGACTATTACAAACTGAAAATTCAGCTGGTTGATGCCCAAAGTGGTTATGTGTTGGCCGAAATGTCCGGTTATGACAATACGACGCTGGACAGACTGGCACTGGAAGATCAAAGCAGCGACAACTACAGACCCGTGGTGGTGGTGCATGAAGAAAGCGGCGGTAGTTTTGGTATTTTGGCGCTGCTCGGCTTAAGCTGTGTTTATCTGTGGCGAAGGAAACAACAAGTTGTTCAGAATAGTAATGTTACTCAGTACCTTGCTGCTCAGCATACCGCTTCTGGCAGCAACGGAATTTCAGCTCAAACAAGGGGAAACCAGCACTGAATTTAGTTATCTGCGTGCGCCCCAACCTACCATCAGTTTTTCGTTAGACAACGCCAAAATGCAGGGCCAGCACAGTATCAGGAAAAAATACTCTGCTGAGCTGGCCGAGTTGCATGTCCGGCATCAGCTGTTGCTGCAGTCGGTGAAGCTGCAGCAACGTGGAGTAAAAATCCGCTTATCCCCAAGCAATCTGCCGCTCAGTGTGACAGTGTCAGGTGCCGATCTGACGCAAGTCGCCAACATCCGCAACCAGCTGGCAGCCACCCAGCAGCAGGCATATCAGGGCTATCTGCAGCGGGATTATCTGTATTTGTTAACGACCCCCTTGGGTGAGAGTTATGTGATCCCTGACCATGTACGTATCATGCGCGAAAATCTGCCGGTACTGCAGCCGGTGGCGGCCAGTTTTGTCAGCCTGTATGGCCGCAACAATATCCGCAAAATTGCCATGCAGCTGGCCTATTGGCTGCAACAAATCCCGTATCAAAATTTATCAGACAGACGCGAGTCTGCAGGTGCCGGTTTTTTAACGCCGATTCAGATGCTGCAGGCCAACCAGGGAGACTGTGATAGTAAGGCGGTGGTGTTTGCCACAGTGCTGCGTAATATTTTCCCGAAACTTGGCATCGCCATTATTTATTTTAACGACCATGCCGTGATTGCGGCGCAAATTCCGGCTATTGATGATGAATTAACGGTCAATTTAAACAACGCCAGTTATCTGGTACTGGACCCGACAGGTCCGGCTCAACTGCCACCTGGTAAGCTGAATCCACCTTATGATGTCCAGCTGAAAAGTCGTCAGTTCAGTTACCGGCTGTTTTGATCCGGCGCTTTGTCACGCAGCTGTTCTACCTGATGAAACACCTCCAGCCAATCCGCCGGAATATGCCTTACACCCTGCGGGTCGCCACGGCCGAGTCTTTCCACATGCACCAAAAAACGCTGGAAAGGAGCCAGCACCTTGGTGCGAAAACGCCGCCGGCAATACCACCAGAGCAACAATAAGCTGACCAGATACAACATAAAATGGCCAAATAAATCACCCAGCTCCGCCAGCGCAGAACGGGCATCGGCCGGTTCCAGATGTAAGGTCAAAGGCAAAATATTCAGGGTTCTGAGCCTGTCGCTGTGATGCAGCAGTTCAGTGTCGGCGTCTGTCATCACCTGGCCTTGCGCCACAGCCAACAAAGGCTCACCAATGTCATTAAGCAACTGAATGGTACTGTCCTGCTGGCCTTTGGCCACCCGCTGTAACATCGCGGCCAGATCAAAATTAACGATCAGCTCGCCCAGCGGCTGCCCATTCTGACTCAGCGGTACTGACAACATAAACACTGTTTCGGCGGCTTTGAGCCGGTGCAGTCGTAGCTGCTGCTCAGTTAACTTTGACATTTGTTCTTTTTGTTGCCAGAACAACTGCGCTTCCAGCTCAAGGGCGGCCGAACGTTGCTCAACCGGCACATACCAGACGCCGGACTGAGACAAATAACTAAACTGTTTGATACTGGCAGACGTGCGCTGTGTCAGCTTTAACTGAGGTAACAGGCTGTTTAACATCGATTTTTCTGCATCAGACAGCTGCAGACTGCTGTCAGAAGGGCGCAGCGACCATTGCTGGCCTGGCAATACAGCTGGTGCTTCGTTTTGCAGTAATAAGCTGGCCTCTGCATCCTGCTTGAATACCTTAAGCAGATGAACCACAGGCGCCAGCTGATGCTCCAGATCTTCAGCAGCCGACAACAGCAAATGCTGGCGCTGAACAATGCGCTGGTTGAGTGCCATAAAATAATCGATGGTTGCCGCAGCAACTGCCAGACCAACCACCAGCAACAGTGTATATAACCGCGCTTTTTTATATTCGTTATAAAGTGGATTCATCTGTTATTTTTCCTGTTGCAGTCTGAGGTTGCTGCGCTCTGAGTTGGTATAGTTGCCGGCTTAGTGTTGCAGCACCTGTTGAAATTTGCCAGTAACAACAAGCATTTGGCAGGGCAATTTCATCTCTGCCCTGTTCACCGTACCATAGCAGCAAAGCCGGTTTGTGGCTGGTTTTCAGCTGCTGGTACAAAGTGGCAGGCAGACAATAAAGATCCTGATGCAAATCCCCCTCCGGCTCTGGCCAATGCCTGATCACTTTGGACTGATAAGGCAGGTTGAGCAGCTGCTGCTCCAGATACCACAACAATAGCGGATCAGGCTGATACAACCAGAGGGTAGGCAGAGGCTGGCTGATTTCCCCTTCGTCTTGTGTGCTAAGCGCAACCGCCAGTTGAGGCAACACTACAGGTTTTGCCAGCAACTGCACACACGGCAATGACGGTTGCCACTGTGATGGCTTACGCACACAAAACAACACCCGCACTTGCGGGAAATAACGGCGCACCACTGTCGCTATCTTCGGCAACAAGCTGTGATCGGCACCGGCAAAACTTTCATCAATCACCAGCTGGTCCAGCTGTTGTGTCCCGTCATGGCACCAGGCCACCAGTTGACTGGCGTCATCCATCGGCAATAAGTCATAACCAAGCTGACGCAGCATCCGGTTATATAACTGTCGTGACGGACCAGGCGGACACAACAACATCACCCGGCCTGATAACTGTGGCAAAGCACGGTCGGCAGCCGCTGGCTCTGGCAACTCATAGTGAAATTCCAATACCTGTTTATTGCCATGCGCAGGATCTGAGTGACCGGAAATATGGGCCTGACACCATAGCAGCAGCTGCTGCAGCTGCTGATAATCGGCGGCAACGCCATGCCCTGTTGCCGCAGGCTCCAGTAATTGCAGCCACTGGCTGTCGGTCAGTGCATCCCCCTGATCCAATAACTCCAGCCTGAGCTGATGATTGGCTGCTACCAGTAATCTGAGCTGACAGGGCTGCGAACCAAGCCGTTGCCGGGTCAGTAATAACCAGAGTTCAATGGCCCGAAACAGCGCCTGTTTGGCCAGCAGCACCACAGCAGGCACTTCGCTGTTCACCTCCAGCAGGCAATCCAGTTGCTCGTCCTGTTGCATCAGTTGCCTGAGCAGCTGCGGCAGTTCAGTGCTGAGGTCGCAGGCATACACAGCATCAAGCCCGGCGTCATCCTGCGGCTGGTTTTGCAGATAACTGCGGCTTAGCTCAGCCAGTCTTTCATTATCCGGCTGCTGCAACCAGGCTTTTAACAGGGCATTGGCGGCCGGTAATCGGGGATCTGGCGTGGAAACACTCTGGTGCTGTGACGGCACGGCTGAGTCTGCGCTAACATCAGCTGCAACTTGATCGCAAAGCTGCACTTCTGCTGTGGTGACGCTATCCGGGGTCGGCTCGTCTTCAAGCTGTACTGTGGTTAAATCGCCGGTCACTGGTGGATCAAAATCATGTAACAGCCATTGATCCTGTGCCGCCTGACTTGCCATCAGCACCTGCTGTCGCTGGTTCAGATAACGGTTTAAATACCAGAACATCAGCAACAACAACACCGTCAGCGCACTCAGTGCTGCCAACAGCTGTTGTTTCAGCTGTTTCAGCGGTTGCAGCATCAGATTGGCATCCTGCTCTGACACCAGATAAAGCTGCCAGCCGGGGAGCCAGCGCCAGGCCGCCAGCGTTTTGCGGCCCAGATAATTCTGATAAGGTTTGAGCAACACACCTTCGCGGCGCTGTTTCAGCGCTGTCACCACAGCACTTTGTGGCCAGGCCCCTGCGTCCAGATAAAGTTGCCGGCTAAATAACAGGTTCTCCGGCGGCCTGCGGGCAAAAAGCTGTAACTGCTGATGCTCTGCCTGTGCGTCCAATCCAAGCCTTGGCAACAACGACTTCTGATAACGGCTGCGGCTATATAGCTGTGCCTCATTATCCAGCAGCAGTAATTCGCCGGCCGAACCGCCTGATGCCATCAGCTGCTGAAACTGGCCTTGTAAAATACTGGCATCAAACCACAACACCAGCTGCTGATTATTTTGCTGTACCTGCAGCGGTAATATCCAGAGTTTCGGCAAGACCAGAGGTGGTAAAAAACTGCTTTGCTCTTTACTGCTAAAACGGGTCTGACTGAATAACTGCCGGGCCTGACTGGAGCTGAATCTTAACACTTTGCCGTCGTTGTCCAGCACCACATAAGCCAACAAAGGGTCAGGCCATAAAATCCGCCGGATCCTGTCGTCCAGCTCCTGTAATGGGTCCAGTATCGGGGTGTTTTCGGCGGGAGTAAGCAAGGTTGTTTGCAGATAAGACAGGTGCAGCTGATAACCCTGCTGCCAGTCTTGCAGCAGGGCATCGGCTTTATCGAGTTGGGCAATCAGCTCAGTTTTTTGTTGTTGCAGATGCCAGTTACCGTTTTGCAGCCACAACCAGTAACCGCAGCTCCAGATAAAAACCAGCGACAATACAAGGACTAAACCAGACCACGAAAACAATTTCACCAGGCTTCCACTTCCTTTATGTGAACAGAGTGACTAGCCTAGCGGATCAGTCACTCAAGTCAACCTGTTTACAAATTGGCCTCAGCAAAAGAAGCCAGCCTGCTGCGCACCA
Source organism: Rheinheimera sp. (assembly GCA_003543135.1). Taxonomy (GTDB): domain Bacteria; phylum Pseudomonadota; class Gammaproteobacteria; order Enterobacterales; family Alteromonadaceae; genus Pararheinheimera. Next base: position 105,633 of record DPJG01000033.1, on the reverse strand, counting down.
CACCGTTTAAGTTGATGGTGGTACTGCCTTCAAAGTTTTTAAAACGCTCCACAATATAAGTTAAGCCTGAGGTCACGGCAGTCAGATAGTTGCTGTCAATTTGCGACAAATTCCCAGAGCAAATCAGCTTGGTGCCTTCACCACAACGGGTAATGATGGTTTTCAGCTGCGCTGCAGTGAGATTCTGACATTCATCCAACAGTACAATAGCGTTCTGAATGCTGCGCCCGCGCATAAAGTTCACCGACTTAAACTGGATATTGGCTTTATCCATAATGTATTGCACGCTGGCATGGGGGTGTTCATCGGTTTTATGTAACACTTCCAGCGAGTCAGTAATAGCGGCCAGCCAGGGCGCCATTTTCTCTTCTTCAGTGCCGGGTAAAAAACCAATAGATTCAGCGATTTCCGGAGTATTTCTCGTGACTATCACTTTGTCATACAAACCTCGCTCTATCACCATTTCAAGTGCCGCTGCCAGTGCCAGCAAGGTTTTGCCACAACCGGCAGGCCCTGTCAGAATCACCAAATCCATCTCAGGGTCGAGTAGCGCATTCAGCGCCATCGCCTGATAGATATTTTTTGGGTGCACACCCCAGGCTTTTTTATGCATCAGCCGCTCAAAACCTAAATCCAGCACTTTAATTTCAGTGTCGGAAATGCCCACTACCCTGCCGGCAAAAGTTTCGTGTTCATCTACCAGATATTCGTTGATATAAGGGCTTGGCAACACAGCTTTGGGTAAATAATGATAAGTTTCACGGCCTTCATTGGCGCTACGACAATCTTTAATCTGGCTCCAGAAATCGCCCGGTACCTTAAAATAACCTTTATATAAAAACCGCACGTCATCAATCAGCTGGTCAGTGCGGTAATCTTCCACCAGTTTCAGGCCCGCACCTTTGGCTTTGAGGCGCATATTAATGTCTTTGGTCACCAGTATCACTTTAACCGGTGCTTTTTCCCGCTGTAAAAACAACGCAGTATTAATAATAAGATGGTCGTTTTCTCCACCGGGTAAACCCGGAATTTGATCCGACAAATGGTGGTCGTTGACAATAAACAAATGGCCGTGTTCTTTGTTTTCCAGCGGTGCCGGCAAAGCCACCCCCTGCATCATTTGCTCCGGGCTGGCGTCTTTAAGCACATCCTCTAAGGCGCGAATGGCCACCCGCGCTTCACGGCTGACGTCTTTGTGTTTGTCTTTGATATGGTCTAATTCTTCTAACACTGTCATGGGGATCACAACGTCGTGTTCTTCAAAGTTCAGGAAGGCAAAGGGTTCGTGCAGCAGGATGTTGGTATCAAGAACGTAGATTTTTTTTTCTTTGCTTTTTCTTCGCGCCATATGCAGCTCCTTAGCGTGGACCAGCGTACAAAAACTTCGCTGTTGTTTTAACTTTAGAGCAAGAATCCGGAGCACGGATGACAATTGCATGACAGATTTTCAGCGATACGAAAAAAATCCGTTGTGACAGATGAAGTTTGGGTCTTTTCTTAGTACCATGCAGCCCCTTTTTTGGAGTGGTATCAAACATGATGAAATTTGCACTTGGGCAACGTTGGATCAGCGATTCAGAATCAGATTTAGGCTTAGGCACCATAGTTGGTATTGAAGGCCGGATGCTGACCTTGTTGTTCCCGGCCAGCGGCGAAACCAGACTGTATGCCACAGCCGAAGCGCCACTGACCCGGGTGCAATTTAACCCGGGTGATAGCATTAAAAGTGCCGAAGGCTTTAGCCTTGTTGTTGATACTATTGAAGAAAAAAATGACACCCTGATTTATCACGGCCACAGAACCGACAATGGCGAAGCCGTGAGTCTGCGCGAAACTTTCCTGGACCATTTTATTAGCTTTAACCAGCCTCAAGACCGTCTTTTTGCCGGTCAGCTCGACCGTTTTGAATGGTTTACCCTGCGTTATCACAGCTGGCAGCATATTCACCGCCAGCAACAAAACCCATTCCGGGGTTTAAGCGGCGGCCGGGTCAGCCTTATTCCACACCAGCTGTATATTGCCGACGAAGTAGCCAAACGCCACGCGCCACGGGTGTTGTTATCGGACGAAGTGGGTTTGGGTAAAACCATTGAAGCGGGTCTGATTATTCATCAGCAGCTGATTGCCGGTTTAGCGCAGCGTGTACTGGTGGTGGTGCCAGAGTCTTTAATGCACCAGTGGCTGGTGGAAATGCTGCGCCGTTTTAACCTGAAATTTGCCATTTTTGATGAAGAGCGTTGCACCGAAGCCAAAGCCGACGGTGGTAATCCCTTTGAATCTGAGCAGCTGGTGCTGACTTCGCTTGAATTTTTCAGCCGGAAAAAAAGCTGGCACGAAGCTGCCACTGAAGCACACTGGGATTTATTGGTGGTGGACGAAGCGCACCATTTACAATGGAGCCAAGACAATCCAAGCACTGAATACCAACGCATTGAAGCTTTGGCGCAAGACACGCCAGGTGTGATTTTATTAACAGCAACGCCGGATCAGCTAGGCCATGAAAGCCATTTTGCCCGTCTGCGGTTGTTGGACCCAAACCGTTTTTATGATTATCAGGCTTTCCTCAAAGAAGAGCTGCACTATAAAGAAATTGCCGATTTGGCCAAACAGGTGCTGAGTGATGATGCCTTAACAACTGACATTGCCAAAGCGCTGCAACAACGTATTGCCGAAACTGATTTATCCAAAGAGCTGGCGCTGCTGCAACAACCTGGCAGCAGTGAAGAAAAAACCACAGCGCAGCAGTCGGTGATCCGCCAGTTGCTGGACCGTCATGGCACAGGCCGTATTTTGTTCCGCAATAGCCGCAGTGCCATTAAAGGTTTCCCCAAACGTCAGGCGCATTTATTACCACTGACTTTACCCGAGCAATATCAGAATGCCATTAAGGTGCAACAGGCATTTAACGGCAGCCAGAGCGACTTACAAAAAGCCAGCGCCCAGCTGTTTCCGGAGCGGATTTTCCAGGAATTTGAAGGCAGTAAATCAAGCTGGTGGCAGTTTGATCCCAGGGTTGAGCTGTTGATTGAACGCATTAAAGCCAATAAATACAAAAAGTTTTTAGTGATTTGTGCCCACGCCGACACTGCTATTGCGCTGGAAGAAGCGGTACGGGTGAAAGAAGGTATTCGCGCTGCGGTATTCCACGAAGGCATGAGTATTGTCGAGCGGGATAAAGCCGCTGCTTATTTTGCCCAGGACGACAACAGCGCCCAGGCGTTAATTTGTTCGGAAATTGGCAGTGAAGGCCGTAACTTCCAGTTTGCCCACCATCTGGTGCTGTTTGATTTACCTTTAAACCCGGATTTGCTGGAACAACGTATTGGCCGTCTGGATCGGATTGGCCAGCAACATGATATTCAAATTCATCTGCCGTATTTTACCAATCACCCGCAGCAAATTTTGCTCGACTGGTACCATCAGGGTTTACAGGCGCTGGAACAAACCAGCCAGACCGGCCGTGCTGTGTATGAAGAAGTAAAAGATCAATTACTGGCGCAGCTGGCTGCCAAAGAAGCGGATCAGTCCGCTGTTGCTGCGTTAATCAGTAAAACCCATGAATTAAATCAGGCACTGAAACAAAAATTAGAACAAGGCCGCGACAAGCTGCTGGAAATGAACTCGGCCGGTGCTGGCCGTGCTGAACAAATTGCCGCCGCCATAGCAGCGCAGGATGACGAAACCACACTGCCGCTTTATATGATCAAGGCCTGGGATATCTTGGGTATTAATCAGGATGACCGCAGTGACACCAGCATCGTATTAACCCCATCCGAACAAACCCAGGGTCATTATCCTGGCCTGGAAGATGACGGTGTTTCTGTCACCTTCGACCGTAAAACCGCGCTGGCGCAGGAAGATATCCAGTTTTTAAGCTGGGATCACCCTATGGTGCAAGGCACACTGGATATAGTGACCAATGACTCTATGGGCAATAGCTCGGCCGCCATTTTATTTAACAAACAACTGCCGGTCGGCAGCTTTTTTGTGGAATTTATTTATGTGGCAGAAGCCAGCGCACCACCGGCGCTGCAGTTAGGCCGTTATTTGCCGCCAACCCCTATTCGGTTGTTGCTGGAAAAAACCGGCAAAAACTTAGCGCCAAATGTGCCTTTTGATAACTTTAACCGCCAGCTCAAGCCGGTGGGTCGTCAGACCGCAACCAAACTGGTTGGCGCTTTACAAAGCACCATTCATCCGCTCATTGCCAAAGCAGAAGCTTATGCTACGGCTCAGCTGGCGCAAATTCAGCAGGATGCCCAGCATAAAATGACTGAGGCTTTGCAGGCGCAAATCAGCCGGTTAACCGCACTGAGGGCCATTAACCCGGCGGTCCGGCCGGAAGAAATTGCCCATCTGCAGCAGATGCAAACTGAGCTTGCAGACTATATCGGCAAAGCACGGCTGAAATTTGATGCCATCCGGGTGATAGTGGCCAGCCACGAGTGAGTCAAATCACGCTGTTTTGGGAACTCTGTTAATGTTGCTGGAATACAAACCGCCGCTGTCACCCTATCTGGATATTTTGTATCAGGATGAGCAGCTGCTGATCCTGAATAAACCCAGTGGACTACTGACGGTGCCGGGCCGTTTGCCGGAACATCAGGACAGTCTGGAACTCAGGGTTCGGCGGGTGTTTCCAGAGGCGCGGATAGTGCACCGCCTTGATATGGCCACTTCAGGTATTGTGGTGATGGCACTTGGCGCCGACAGTCAGCGCCATTTAAACCTGCAGTTTGAGAAACGGCAAACCGAAAAACACTATCTGGCGCGCCTGGAGGGCAAAGTGCCGGTAGCTTGTGGTTCAGTCGAACTGCCGCTGATTTGCGACTGGCCAAACAGACCCAAACAAATGGTGTGTTTTGAGCGGGGGAAAAAAGCCCTGACCCATTTTGCCGTGCTGTCGCAGGATGAACACAGCAGTTTTGTGAAACTAATACCGGTCACAGGCCGTTCTCATCAGCTCAGAGTGCATATGCAGTGGTTGGGGCACCCAATTCTTGGTGATAAGTTTTATGCGTCACCACAAGGACTAGCAGCAGCTCCCAGACTGCAACTGCATGCCGCTTATCTGGCTTTGTTTCATCCTGTAGATGGCCGCTGGCTGGAATTTCACTGCGCTTGCCCTTTTTAGGTCAGCAGATGTCAGACAGAGAATTAACCTAAGATTCATTTTCAGCTGTTATGCTGCCGCCGCTTTCGCAACCTATTGCCATACAACTGAAATAAAGTAGAGCGAAATTTGTTTAATCAGGACAAATCAAATAAAATTAGCCGGTTGGAAAAAACACCCCTTAAGGAGATACGGATGAAACTTAAAACTAGCGCAATTGCCGTTTTGGCAGCTCTTCCCCTGATGTCGTTTGTAGCATCTGCGGCTCCAACTGCAGAACAGTTACAAGATCGGGCTTTTGGTTCTTTATTTTATGAATATTATGCACCAGACAGCGACAAAACGCGTTCTGCTGAATGGCAAGGTGTAGACAATGGTAACGGTATCGGTCTGAACCTGGGTTACCGTATCAACAAAGCATGGGCAATCCGTGCTGAATACGTGCGTCAGGATCTGGACTCTGCGTTCAGCAACAACGATGTCGAAGGTAACCGCGTTGGTGTGGACCTGATGTATCACGTTGACAGCCTGCCAGTATACGTTGTAGGTGGTGTGAAGAACTTCACCACTGGCCGCAGCGCTTCTGCCGCAAACATCGGTATCGGTGCAAATCTGTTTGCTACCGACGACCTGGCAGTATTTGTTGAAGCCAACCGTTATCAGGGTATCAGCAAGTCATTTGCTGACGCTGGCGTAAAACTGGGTGCAACTTACCACTTCGGCGCAGCACCAGCTGCTGAACCAACTCCAGCGCCTGAACCAGCTCCAGCCCCGGCTCCGGTTATTGGTGATGCGGACCAGGACGGCGTGACTGATGATAAAGATCAGTGTGCTAATACCCCAATCACAGACAAAGTTGACACTGTAGGTTGTTCAATTTTCACTGAACAGTCAGTCAGCATCGCACTGAACGCTCAGTTTGATAACGACTCTGCAGTAGTGAAACCTGAATACCATGCTGACATCGAAAAACTGGCAAACTTCTTAAAACGTTTCCCAAATACTGATGTTGAAATTGGTGGTCACGCTTCTAACGTAGGTAAACCAGCTTACAACATGGCGCTGTCACAACGTCGTGCTGACGCTGTAGCTGCGGTACTGGTTAACCAGTTTGGCATCGAATCTTCACGCGTAAAAGCTGTTGGTTACGGTGTGACTAAACCACGTGCGGCCGGCAACACTGCTGCTGCTCACGCGGTGAACCGTCGTATCGAAGCCACAGTAACTGCTTCAGTAAAAGAAGCCGTTCAGCGTTAATCGTTCTTTGAACGTAAAAAAGCCGCCTCCGGGCGGCTTTTTTTTGCCCGCAACCAAAGGCTGTTACCCATTGCTCATCCACACGCCCGACCATCCTTAATCTCAGTAATTCGCAACGCAAAGCGGCAACAACAAGCCACAGCAAAAACCGGATCTGATTTAAGTTTTTTGTGCTTTGGCCGATACTAACTGCAATCACCTCTTGCCGGAAATACCTGATGCTAAAGCCAATCACAGCGCTGCTGGTCCTGCTCTTTTATTGCAGCACCACAGTAACCGCCGCTGAACTTGCCGCCAGCAGCGAAAGCCTGCACACCCAGGATTTACAACGTCAACTGGCCAGCGCCGAATTTTCAACACTACAGGCGGGTGAACAACAATTTATGACTTTATATAAACCGGCCATGACCGCTTTTAACAAAGGCACAGTGGTACTGTTGCCGGACTGGTCACAACATGCAGCCAGCCCGCGCATGATCAATCTGCTCCGGCAACAACTGGTTGATTACGGCTGGAATACGTTAAGTGTGATGGTGCCCGACCCACTGCCGCTGACCGATGCTGAAAATTTATTAACTTATCAGAACGAGTTGTTATTGCGCTTGCAGGCGGTGATGAGCAAGGTACAGAGCAGCACCGGCAGTGTGGTGATAGTGGCGCAAGGCAGTAGCGGTGCAATACTCAACCAGCTGTATCAGAGCAGTGAACTGGCAAAACCGGATGCACTGGTACTGCTCAGTGCCTACCTCGCCGAGCCGGCCTTAAATGACGCAGTGTCGCTGGCACTTGCCACACATAAAATCCCGACTCTTGATATTCAGCAACAACAAGACAATGCCTTTGTATTGGCCAGCAGCAAACTGCGTCAGCAACTGGTGCGTAAACACATAAAAGAGCTGTACCGGCAACGGCTGTTACCCGGCTCCATGGACGATACACTCAATCAGCAGTGGGTGTTTAATGAAATTAACGGCTGGCTGAGCTATTTAGGTTATTAGTTATTCAGGGAATTGGTTAGGCAGGCGACCCGCACAGGAGCCTGAAGCCCCTGTGCTATCGTTGATTATTTTTTAAAACGTTCCACCAATTGATACAAAGATTCGGCATTGCGCTCCAGATCGCTGCTGACGGCAGCAGCCTGTTCACTGTTGTGGTAACTGTCACCGGCCAAATCGGCAATACGACTCACCTGGCGGTTAATATCTTCCGACACATGCGCCTGCTCTTCCACAGCCACAGCTATTTGATGGCCCATTTTGGCAATAATATTTACCGCATCCATAATGCCACTTAGCATCTGTTCGGTTTCCTGCACCTTGGCGACCCCTAATTCTGTGGCATGAATACCATCATTGGCTGCAGACACTGCAGCAGTAGCACCACTTTGCAGATTATTAATAATTACCTGAATTTGTTTGGTTGATTCCTGAGTGCGTTGTGCCAGATGCCGCACTTCATCGGCCACCACAGCAAATCCGCGTCCCTGATCGCCTGCCCTCGCTGCTTCTATCGCCGCATTAAGCGCCAATAAATTGGTTTGCTCGGCAATTTGCTGAATAATTTCAGCAGCCTGAGTAATGCTGGAGGTTTGGGTGGCTAAATCTGTTACTGCAGTTGAAATCGCCTGCACTGTGCGTGCCAGTGCATTAATCGCCTCTTTGGTTTGTTGTGCCACCATCCGGCCCTGACAGGTCAGCTCATTGGCATTGGCCGCCTGATTGGAAGTGAGCTGTACGTTTTGTGCCACCTCAGCGATGGTATGGGTCATCTGATTCATTGCAGTGGCGGTTTGATCGGTTTCCTGCTGCTGTGAACTGATCGATCCCAAAGTGGCTTCTGATAACTCATGGGCCTGCGCCGACTCTTTTGATGCTAACAAAGCGGCATCTTCCAGCCGGGTTAACACAGTGCGAAGATGGGCAGCCTCAGTGACCAGCGCCAGCTCCAGCTGACCCCAGCTGTCAGATTTACCGGTATACACTTTAGTCGCGACAGGGCACAAAAACGGATTGCTTAACTGGGCCTTTAGCTGCTCCCTTGCACGATTGGTACCTGATTTTTCCAGCCACAACAGCGCAGCGCTGCTGGCAGCTGCGACAGCGCCTGCCCCAAGCTGACCTAACCAACTGGCCGCAGCAACGGTCACCAGCAACACGGCGGCGGCGGCCAGCGGAACCTTTGCCACTTCAGGCAACCAGGACGCCACAGGTTTTTTCCCTTGTTGCACCTGGCGATACACTTCTTCCGCCCTTTGTACCTGTTCTGCTGTGGGTTTTACCCGCACCGATTCATAACCCACCACCTTGCCCTGCTGCAAAATAGGGGTTACATAAGCATTCACCCAATAATAATCACCATTTTTACAGCGGTTTTTCACCACTCCCATCCAGCATTTGCCGGCCTTTAAATAATCCCACATCCCGGCAAACACTGTTTCCGGCATATCGGGATGGCGTACCAGATTATGGGGTTCACCTATCAACTCTTCGCGGGTAAAACCACTGATATCAACAAAAGCATCGTTACAATACTGAATAATTCCGCGGACATCGGTTGAAGAAATCAACCTTTGTTCAGCAGGAAAGGTACGCTCTCTGGAGGTGACGGGTAAATTCTGGCGCATGGTAGGCAATCCTTTGTGAAGCCAATAAAAAAGTACCGATTTTAGCGCTCCGGTACTCTGTACCGATAAATCTAGAACAGCGTTTTGTCATTGCAAGGAAAAAGTGATTAAAATTTATGCTGTTATCATCCTTCTGGCTGCGGGGCTCAGGCTGCCGTTTTGCCGGTTGCCATGTTAGGATCTGCGCCTTGTCCCGCTATAGTTCCTGAGGTGGTTATGTTTGCGTCCAGTCCGGTGTTCAGCACTGTGATTTTGCTGTTACTGAGCAATATTTTTATGACTTTTGCCTGGTACAGCCATCTGAAACACTTCAAAGGCTCGGCCATTTATATAGCGGTGTTGGTATCCTGGGGCATAGCGTTTTTTGAATATATGCTGATGGTGCCGGCCAATCGCATTGGCTCGCAGGTGCTGTCGCTGGCGCAACTGAAAATATTGCAGGAAGTCATCACGCTGTCGGTATTTATCCCATTTGCACTGTTTTATATGAAAGAGCCGTTTAAATGGAATTATGTTTATGCCGGTTTCTGTTTATTGGGGGCGGTATATTTTATGTTTTATCACAAGAGTTAACCTCAGCATCCACAAAGGGGCGTGCAAAGCTGCAGGGGAGCACAGCCTCCACTCCCCTGCGCACTGTGAGTTTTTAACTAACTACGGTTTTGTTTAATCATCTCGTAAGCGGCCTGAATATCCTGTGTTTTGCGTTTGGCCAGCTCCAGCATTTCGGCCGGCAGGCCTTGCGACATCAGCTTATCCGGATGATGTTGTGCCATTTGTTTTTTATAGGCTTTTTTCAGCTCACTTTCACTGCAATCAGGTTTTACCCCAAGCAATTGATAAGCATCCTGCAGGGTATCGGCTTTGGCTGCCGTCTGGCGTGGCCTTTTGGCAAAACGCGCTTCTGCCTGATAACGCCCAAGCAGATATTGCAGTCTGCTGGCCGAAATCGACAAAGCATCGGCTAATTGTTGCAATAAACGCTCTTCAACCGCACTTAAATGAGCGTCGACATAAGCAATGCTGATCTGGATTTCTAAAAACAGCTGTAATAAATCCGGTCGCCAGCGATAACTTTGCTTCAGTAGCGCCAGCTGCGCTAACAGCGGAAAATCAGCGGCCTTGCCTTCACGAAAGGCACGTTGGGCTTCCTGCTGCTGTTTACTGTTCAGCCCAAGTTGCTGCATAAACTCGGTGGCTTTATCGATATGAGCGCTGGTCACCACACCATCAGCTTTGGCCAGATGCCCCATCACGGCAAAGGTGCTGTACATAAACACGCCCTGCGCTTCACTGTTATCTTTTTTCAGCGCAGCAAAACCACCCGAGTCCTCAAAAGATGAACGCAGGCTGCGGTCAAACCAATGCCCTATCAATAGCCCCAGCAGCAAACCCGGCCATTTAAATAAAGCCATGCCAAACATGGCACCCAGCAGTTTTCCCCACATCAGCGCGCCCCCCGCAGCAAAGCCAGCTGTTGCTCAGCCTGAGCTAACCGCTCTGGTGTGCCTATGTCGGCCCAGAAGCCAGTATAAAGTTCGCCACTGACCTGCCCCTGCGTCATGGCCTGACGTAGAAACGGCGCCAGTTTTTGTTTGCCATCCGGAACGGATGTAAAAAACTCCGGCCGGTACAGCGCAATACCACTGAATGTCCATTGAGGCTCTCCTTGTGGCAACACCAGTGCTGTGCTGTTATCCAACGCAAAATCGCCCTGCGGATGTTGTGGTGGGTTTGGCACCAACACCAGATGGGCGGTGTGCTGCACAGGCAACTGCCTGTTGAGCCTGCTAAATGGAAAATCAGTCAGCACATCGCCATTTACCACCAAAAAAGGCTCAGTGCCCAGTAAAGGCAGCGCTTTTTTTATACCGCCAGCCGTTTCCAGACCGGTTTCACCTTCAGCAGAATACTGCAGCTGCACACCAAACTGACTGCCATCCCCGAGCTGCTGCTCAATCAGCGCCCCCAACCAGGCGTGATTAATCACTATCTGGCGGATACCGGCGCTGGCTAAGGCTTCAATATGATGGACAATCAGGGGTTTTCCGGCGACCTGCAACAATGGTTTTGGGACATGGTCGGTCAGAGGCCGCATCCGTTCACCACGGCCGGCAGCCAGGATCATGGCGCGCATCGGCTCACCTCATCAAAACGGGGTTGAATTTTTTGTTGTAACAACAAAGAAAACTCTGCAAATTCAGGATACAAGGCAGCTGTATCCGTGACATAAGCCAGCACCCTTGGCAAATCGGGCAAATAACCTGCTTTGTTATCGCGATGATAAAGTCTGGCAAAAATGCCACAGACCTTGATATGGCGTTGCAGCCCCATCCAGTTAAAACTTCGGGCAAAACGCTTATTGTCCCAGTCTGGCCCCAGCTCACCACTGGCCTGTAAAGTGGCAAAAAACTCATCACGCAGTGTGGCCACCACCGCATCGGGCCAGCGCAGATAACAGTCTTTTAATAACGACACCGCATCATAACTGACAGGCCCCAGCACCATATCCTGAAAATCAATGACGGCAAGCTGGTTATCCGGCAATACCATCAGGTTGCGGGCATGAAAATCGCGGTGCATACCGGCCTGAGGTTGCGCCAGCGCTTCATCAGCGAGTAACGCAAAACAGCGCTCCAGCACTGTCAACTCGTCAGAACTGAGTTCGAGCTTCAGATGCACCAGACAGAACCAGTCGATAAACAACTGCATTTCTCGCAATAAAAAAGCGCGGTCAAACACTGGCAAGGCACCCTGGGTAGTCGCGCTGACCTGCCGTATCGGTTTGAGCAAAGCCAACGCCTGCTGATACCAGTGCATTACTGAGTTATCATCCAGCACAGACAACAACAAACAATCGCCTAAATCCTCGAGCAAAATCAAACCGTTGGCTAAATCATTTGCCACAATGGCCGGCACCCGCAGCCCTGCCGCAGCCAGCGCCTGTTGTACAGCAATAAAACGGGCACCATCTTCCAATGTGGGTGGAGCGTCCATCAGCACATAAGGCCGCTGCTGATGAAACACCCGAAAATAACGGCGGAAACTGGCGTCGCCACTCAGGGGGTTGAGCTGGTAATCCTGATCTGGCCAGACGCTGTCTAAAAAACTGCAAATAAAAGTCATACGATCCGGCACTTTTTACTCCCATCAGGTCAAAGAGCGCACTATATCTGATTAGCAACAAGCATAAAATTGCTTTATCATGGCCAACCTGCTGTTTTTGCAACAATGCAACTGCAGCAAGGCTTCTACTCTGAGACTGCGGGATGAAACGAACTTTATTAAATCAATGGATACTGCTGGCGATCGGTGGTGCTGCTGCGCCATGGTTTTCTTATGCCACCACACCAGTACTGCAGTGCTACCCCAAACCCGACTTGCCGCCAATTCTGGCCAGCCTCAATAAAAACGACAACCAGCTCCGTATTGACTCAGGCAGGGCTGAACTGATTGGCAACCAGGTAGCGGAATTTAGTGACACAGTACAGCTCACTTACCGCGATACTTTACTAACAGCACCCAGCGCCCGTTTTAGTAAACCAGAGCAGAGCATGTCCGCCGACGGTGGTATCAGTTATTACAGCTCTATGCTCAAAGTGAGCAGCAGCTCGTTCAGCGCCCTGCTCGCCGAAAACAAAGTGACACTGCAAGACGCTGAATACCGTTTTTTAGGCCAGGCCGGCCGCGGTTATGCGGCGCAAATGTCAGCTTCAGATCAAAGTGTTGAGCTGAACCAGGCCAGTTTTACCACTTGTCCGGATGGTGACAATGGCTGGGCTCTGGAAGCTGAAAAAATTCAAATTAATGCCGATGATGGCTGGGGTGAAGCGTGGAATTCCTTTGTGAAAATCAAAGGTGTACCGGTATTGTATCTGCCTTATATGACTTATCCGGTCAGCAATAAACGCAAAACCGGCGTGTTATTTCCCAATATCGGCAGTTCACAAAAACTCGGTCTCGATGTTGCCCTGCCTTATTATCTGAATCTGGCCGACAACTACGACGCCACGCTCACGCCCCGTTATATGAGCCAGCGTGGCACTCAGCTAAACTCTGAATTCCGTTATCTGACCGAAGCCCATCGTGGTTCTTTGTATCTGGAATATCTGGATAAAGACCAGGAAAAAGCGGCAGACTTTGGTGCCCGTTATTTATCGCATGTCAGCCATCTGGCTGATTTTAGCGATCGCTGGCGCGCCAGTGTCGATTTTACCGATGTCAGTGACGATGCTTACCTGACGGAGCTGGGTTCAGCCATCAATAACCAGAGTGACACCCAGCTGTATCGCCAAGCCAATTTAAGTTATTACGGCGATTATGTGCATTCCGACATTCAGCTGCAGGGTTTTGAAATTCTGGGTAACTACAACAAAGCCTTTAGTGCGTTACCGCAGTGGGATTTTAGTTCAGCCAAACCGCTGCAGCTTACTGAGAATGTTCAGCTGCTGTGGGCTGGTCAATATGCCCATTTTGAGAATGACGACCTTTACAAACGCAGCGCCGACCGGGTACATCTGGAACCTACAGTGCGGCTGCCATACAGCACACCAGCACTGGAGCTGACGCTCGAAGGCAGTTTGCTGCATACCTATTATCAGCAAAAAACCACTGAGCCTGGTGTGGTACTGGATGAATCGGTAGCACGAAGTCTGCCCAAACTCAGCCTGAACGGTAAACTGAATTTTGAACGGGACACCAACTGGTTTGGTCAGGATTCAGTACAAACTCTGGAACCCCAGCTGCAATATTTGTATATCCCGTTTCGCGATCAACAAAATATTGAACTGTACGACACCGCCAGATTACAGGACGACTATTCGGGCTTATTCCGCCAGAACCGTTATTCAGGTCTGGATAGGATCAACGACGCCAATCAGCTGACACTGGGCTGGACCACCCGGGTGTATGACGCCAACGAAACCGAACGCTTCAGGTTCAGCATGGGTCAGATTTTGTTTTTGGCCGACCCGAAAACACCTGCGTTACTGGATCCGACCGACAGCAACACCGACCCACAGGCTATTGCGGCCACTGAGTCTATTTTTGCCGCCGAAACGCTGGTGCACTGGCAGCAAAACTGGTTCCTCAATGGCGGTGTGCAATACGACGCTGAAAACAAGCGGATGGTAAAAAGTAACGTCACGCTGGATTATCGCAGTGATGATAAAAAACTTTTTCAGTTGAACCATAGATACAGCCGTTATGTCTCAAACACCGAAATTGCCCAGCTTGGCGCACTCGGCACTATGCCGATTGCCGAACAATGGCAGGCTGTTGCCAGTTATTACCGTGATATCAATAATGACCGGATGATTGAAGCCAATATTGGCCTGCAGTATGAATCCTGCTGCTGGGCTATCCGGCTGGTTGCCCGCCGTCAGATTGAAACCAATCTGGAGTTGTTGGTGAATAATCCTAACAATCCGGTGAAACTGGACAGCGGCATTGCGTTGCGTTTTGTGTTAAAAGGATTCGGTGATTCAGCCGGATTTGATGTGTCAGATATGTTATCCAGCGGCATCTTCGGATATCGCCGCCCTTATTTACTTAATAATTAATGTGGAAATTTATGAAGTTACAAAAGTTGATTGCTGTTGCCGTAACAACCTGCTTCATGCTGAGCAGCCAGGCTGCCGAAACAAAAGTTGATGCAGTTGCCGCTATTGTCAACAACGGTGTGGTGCTGGAAAGTGAAGTAGAGGATATGGTGGCGCGGGTAAAAAAGAATGCCGCCGCCCAAAACCAGACGCTGCCTTCTGACCGTGCTCTGCGTACTCAGGCGCTGGAACGGCTTATTCTGAACAATCTGCAAATGCAAATGGCCAAGCGGATGGGTTTACAAATCACAGATCCGCAACTGGATGAAACTATTGAAAATATAGCCAGAGAACAAAAAATGACTGTCACCCAGCTGCGCTCGCAGGTGGTGAAGGAAGAAGGCAGTTATGAATTGTTCCGAGAGCGGCTGCGCGAAGAGATCACCACAGGTGAAGTGCTGCGTGCCAACGTACAACGCCGTATTTATGTCAGCCCGCAGGAAGTTGATACTGTGCTGAAACTGATGGAACAACAAGGCGCCAGTAACGAGCAATATAATATCGGCCATATCCTGATTGCGCTGCCGAGTGAGCCGAGCGCAGAGCAAATGAAAGAAGCTGAAGACAAAGCAAAAAAAGTGCTGGAGTTATTACGCTCAGGCAGCGACTTCAAAAAACTGGCCATTGCATCTTCTTCTGCTGAAACAGCACTGGAAGGCGGTGATATGGGCTGGTTAAATATCAACGAAATGCCAACCTTATTTGCCGATCAGGTGCGCGGCAAAAAGAAAAAAGATCTGATTGGACCGCTGCGCTCAGGCGCTGGTTTTCATATTCTGACCATTTTTGATATCAAAGGCACTAACGTGGTGGAATTTGAAGAAGTCAACGCCCGCCATGTGCTGATCAAGCCGTCGATTATTCTCAGCGACGAAAAAGCCAAAAATATGCTGACCAATTTTGTGAAAGATTTTAAAGCCGGTAAAGCCGATTTTGCTGAATTTGCCAAAACCTATTCCGAAGACCCAGGCTCTAAACTCAAAGGTGGCGAACTGGGCTGGGCCGATCCGGCCAAATATGTCACCTCTTTCCGTAACACACTGGCTACCTTGAAAAAAGGTGAGATCAGTGAACCTTTTGCCTCTGAATTTGGCTGGCACGTTATTCAGTTACATGACCGCCGCACTGTCGATGCAACAGCAGAGAAAAAACGTGAGCAGGCGACCCGGCTAATCTTTAACCGCCGTTATAACGAAGAATCCAGTAACTTCCTGCGTGAACTTCGTGATCAGGCCTTTATTGAAATTGTGGCGGAAGCTGAATGACATTACGTATCGGCATTACACCTGGCGAACCCGCCGGTATAGGGCCGGATCTGGTGGTACAACTGGCGCAGCAAAACTGGCCGGTTGAGCTGGTGGTCTGCGCCGATCCTGCAGTGTTAAGCCAAAGGGCAGCCCAGCTTGGGCTGCCGCTCACCTTGTTACCCTATCAAAGCGAACAAGCTGCCAAACCGCAGCAAGCCGGTACTCTCACCATCGCCGCTTTTCAGGCCCCTCACCCCGTGGTTCCCGGCGTACTGAATGAAAATAACGGTCATTATGTGGTGGATACACTGCGGTTTGTCGGGGAAAAATCGATCAGCGGTGAGTTTGCCGCTATTGTGACAGGCCCGGTCCACAAAGGCATTATCAATAAAGCCGGTATTCCTTTTAGCGGTCATACCGAATTTTTCGCCCAGCAATCAAACACACCTTATGTGGTGATGATGCTGGCAACCGAAGGGCTGCGTGTGGCGCTGGCAACCACCCATATTCCACTGGCGTATGTGGCCAAAGCCATTACCCGTGAGCGGCTACAACAGGTGTTACGTATTTTGCAGCAGGATCTGCAGCAAAAATTTGCCATTGCCAAACCCCGGATTTACGTCTGTGGTCTGAATCCGCATGCCGGTGAAGACGGCCACCTCGGCCGCGAAGAAATTGATGTGATGATTCCGGCACTGAACGAGCTGCGTGCCGAAGGTATGGATCTCGTTGGACCTTTGCCTGCCGACACCCTGTTTCAGCCCAAATATCTGGACAATGCTGACGCTGTGCTGGCGATGTATCACGATCAGGGCTTGCCAGTACTGAAATACAAAGGTTTTGGCCGCTCGGTGAATATCAGCCTGGGTTTGCCCCTTATCCGCACTTCCGTCGATCATGGCACTGCATTGGACTTAGCCGGCAGCGGCAAAGCCGATGCCGGCAGTATGCTGCATGCCCTTGATCAGGCGATATTTTTAGCGACTCAATCGAAATTATCTCATGAATGATAAAGTACATTTAGGCCATACGGCCCGTAAAAGATTTGGCCAGAATTTTCTGCACGACCCTGTGGTCATTGAACGTATTGTCAAAGCAATAGCACCAAAACCCGGCGATCATCTGGTGGAAATAGGCCCGGGTCTTGGCGCTCTGACTGAGCCTGTAGCGGAACAAGCCGGCCACTTAACGGTCGTGGAGCTGGATCGTGATTTAGCCCAGCGCCTGCGCGAGCACCCTGTACTTGCCGACAAACTGACCATTCATCAGGGCGATGCGATGAAGTTTGATTTCAGCACCCTGGTGCCTGACGGTGGCAAACTGAAAATTTTTGGCAACTTGCCCTACAACATCTCTACCCCACTGCTGTTTCATTTGTTTGAATTTACCAATCACATTGAAAACATGCACTTTATGCTGCAAAAGGAAGTGGTAGAGCGGATGACGGCTGGCCACGGCTCAAAAACTTATGGCCGTTTAAGTGTAATGACACAGTTTTTCTGCCACGCTATGCCTGTGGTTGAAGTAGGCCCTGGCGCCTTTAAACCTGCGCCAAAAGTTGATTCAGCTGTGGTGCGGCTTATTCCGAAAAATGACAGCGAACGCGACGGTGTGCCAGTGGCTGTGCTGAACCGGGTCTGTCTGGAAGCCTTTAACCAGCGCCGTAAAACCTTACGCAACTGTTTCAGCAACTTTGCCAGTGCAGAACAGATTGAAGCTTTGGGTATAGATCCATCATTAAGACCGGAACAATTACCGGTCAGTGAATTTATCCGTATTGCCAAGTGGTTATCGCAACAACCGGATGTAAAACATGACTGAGCGTTATTCCATTCCTATCCAGGTAGACACTTTTTACATTGAAAATCAGTCGGATGAAGCGGCAAATCGCTTTGTGTTTGCTTATACCATTACCATCCGCAATGACAGCCCAGAGCAGGTGCAACTGTTACGCCGTTATTGGTCTATCAACGACGCCAATGGCAAAAATTCTGAAGTTTATGGCGACGGTGTGGTGGGTGAGCAACCTATATTGGCGCCCGGCAGCAGCTACAGCTACACCAGCGGTGCCGTACTGGAAACTCCGGTTGGCACTATGCAGGGCCACTATGAAATGAAAACCGAATCCGGTGAGATCTTTAACGCCCCGATTCCGGTGTTCCGTCTGGCTGTACCCAATATTCTGAACTGACAATGCCAAGATATGTGATTGGAGATGTGCAGGGCTGCTTTGAGCAATTGCAGCAGCTTTTGGTGCTGATCGATTTTAAGTCTGACCGCGATCAACTGTGGTTCTGCGGCGATTTAATTGCCCGCGGCCCACAGTCACTGCAAACCTTACGTTTTGTCAGAGACCTGGCCGACAACGCCATCACAGTGCTTGGCAATCACGACTTAAATTTTTTAGCATCCTTACACGGTTATGGCCGGGTAAGCGCCGCAGATCAGCTGCAGGCACTGCAACAAGCAGCTGATTTACATCAGTTGGCCGAATGGCTGCAACAACAACCGCTGATGCACTTTAACAGTCAGGAGCAACTGCTGCTGGTGCATGCCGGTTTGGCTCCGTGCTGGACATTGCCAACAGCTCTCAGTGCAGCAGCAGAAGTCAGCCAAAGCCTTACACAGAATCCAGCTTTGTTATTCAGTCAGATGTATGGCAACCAGCCCGATTTATGGCAGGATGCCGCCGATGAGGCTGCCCGCCATCGTTTTACCATCAATGCCTGTACCCGGATGCGTTATTGTCTGGCAGATGGCAGGCTTGAGCTTAAAGAAAAAGGAGAAGTGTCAGCAAACCCGGATCTAATTCCCTGGTTCGAGTTCTGGCGCCATACACCGCACCCAACCATTTTTTTTGGTCATTGGGCTGCACTGCAGGGAAGATGCGATGTGGAGCAGATCCATGCGCTTGACACAGGTTGTGTCTGGGGTAATTCTTTGACGGCCTATTGTATTGAATCGCAACGGCGTTATAGTGTTACTGGATATATAAAACAACTATAATACAGTCGTTTTCCGAAAGACAAATTGGTCGTCAGGCCGGGCCGCCGCAGATTTGCGCGACTAATTAAAAACCCGTTGGGAGTTCCATATGAAGTTAACTGTAGCACTGCGTATTGTGGGTGGCTTTGGTGTTATTTCACTGCTGTTGTTGTTCATCGGTATCACGTCTTATATCAGTCTGAGTAATATTAGTGATTCGACCAGCCAGGTAAACACCATCTCTATTCCTGCCCTTGAAAATAGCGCAACCTTACAGAGTGAGTTTGTGAAAATGAGCAAAGTAAGCCTGCAGGCTTATTATGCTGATGAAGTGAAAAACGTGGCCACACTTGAAGGTCAATTCCAGGCCGAAAAAGCCCTGTACGACGCCGCTGCTAAGTCACTGCAATCTGTGGTTGCTGCAGAGCCGGAACTGGCCGCCAGTTTTAAACAAGTGAACTCCGCTTACGAGCAATTTATTCCAACCAGCAGCGAGCTGTTTGCCGCTCTGACCAAAAGCCTGACGTTAAGAGATCAGATGGACAATAAACTGTCTGATTTGGAAGGTAATTCAGATGACGCTGCCTCGTTGATTCTGGATTTTACCGATGTGCGTAATGCCAGCAGCCGTTTTCCAAAATCCTATGCTGCAGCCTCTGAGATGGAAACCAGCTTAAACTCGCTGGTATCTACTGTGGTCGATTTAATTCGTACCAATACGCCAACGACCAGTGAAACCTTAAGTAACGAGATTAAAAACCGCATCGGCGATATTTCCGCCAAAATGACAGTGATCCAGGAAGAAGCTGGTGAATCTGTAGACATGGTGGCTGATCTGTCCGAGAAAATTACTGCCATTAATGACCTGTTAAATGCTGCTGACGGTATTCTGGCACTGAAACAACAACGCCTGGCTGCCACTGCTTCAGCGCAAAAAATGCTGACGACTGCTGAGCAACAAACTGCAGACGCAGTTTCAGCGTTGAACCAGTTATTAAGTAAAGCCAGAAGCGCTGCCGGAGAAATCCAGCAAGCTGCTGAATCTGGTGTCAGCAACGCTGTAGTGCTGATTTTTATCGTTGTGCTGGTGTCTATTGTGCTGGCTGTGGGTATTGCACTGGTGACTGTACGCAGCATCACCACGCCACTGGCTAAAGTGAACGAAATTTTAGGTGTAGTGGCTTCAGGTGATCTGACGAAAAAACTGGATGATTCAGCCTCAGACGAATTTGGTGAACTGGCGCGTAACTGCAACCAGGTAATCAGTAACCTGCGTCAGTTAATTCAGGGCATTATTTCCCGCTCCACACAGTTAGCCGCAGCTTCTGAACAAACGTCAGCCATTACAGTGCAGTCGACTCAGGCCATTCGTGAGCAGAAGTCTCAGGTCACTCAGGCAGCAACAGCGACCACCGAAATGAGCAGCACCTCACAAGGTGTAATGCAAAGTTCAAGCGACGCTCTGGCTGAAATTAAACATGCTGACAGCGAAGCTGAGCGGGTAAAAGGTATTTCCAATACCAACAAACAAACCATTCTGCAGCTGTCACAGGAAGTTGAACAGGCGTCTAAAGTTATCAACAAACTGCATCAGGACAGCGCATCTATCGGCAGCATCCTGGATGTAATTCGTGGTATCGCCGAGCAGACCAACCTGCTGGCGTTAAACGCGGCGATTGAAGCTGCCCGAGCCGGTGAGCAAGGGCGTGGTTTTGCGGTGGTTGCTGATGAAGTTCGTTCTTTAGCCAGCAAAACCCAGTCTTCAACCCAGGAAATTCAGGCGATGATTCAGGTGCTGCAATCTGGCGCCCATGCTGCAGTAGAAGCGATGAATAAAGGTCGCCGTCAGGCTGAAAACTGCGTCGCCCAAACTGAAGTTGCGGCAGAAGCGCTGGACTCTATTACCCACGCTGTGCATATGGCGCATGATATGAGTGAACAAATCTCTCATGCTGCCCGTGAACAGAACCAGGTTTCACATGAAATCAGTAAGCTGTTGGAATCGATTGTAAATATCGCAGAAGAGACCGCATCTGGTGCCGAACAAACGTCGGATTCAAGCCATGAAGTGGCACGACTGGCTGAAGAGCTGCGTCAATCGGTAGACCAGTTTAAAGTCTGATTTAACCCAAAATAAAAAAGGAGCTCTTTGAGCTCCTTTTTTATTTTGGCCGCAAGCTCAGTATGTTATTGCTGCAGCCTTAGAGAATATTAGGCTCTGCCAGTCAGGGCTTCTGCGCGTTACGGAATCAGAGGGTTAGTGTCAGGCAGACCAGCATTTTCCGCTTCGGAAAAACGGCACAAAAAAACCGCTGAATCAGCGGTTTTTTATCGGATTTGGCTTATTCACCACTACCAGCACGTTCTTTTAATACCGCAATCAGCGGCGAACTTGCATGATTTGCTTCTGCCCAGGCAATGTCACCTGAGGCATTAATTTGTGCGGCTGGCAGCTGCTTGATAATAAATTCACCTGCCCCGGCGGCCTTATTGATGACTGCGTGGCGGATCATTGAATTACCATCACACATCACCCCATCGTAAATGTTACGTAAGCGCAAACGGTTGTCGCTTAACAATTTACGAAAACGGTTTTTATCGTCTGCTTTAATATAATCACACATGGATGCCGCCAGCTGTTGATCGGCGTAAGCTGCAGGAGTAACCACGAACAGACCCGTTAACAGCGAACCACATAACATCGCTGGTAATACTTTCATAGACGACCTCTCAGACTGTTGGGATCAGGAACCGACTAATAGTAGCAACATGTTATTCGCTGTGCAATGCACCGCCACTCAGGAAATTTTTTCAAGTAACACAAAGCGATACGGATGCGGGTTTTGTTCATCGGCCGGGTGTTCTTCCGCCCAGATCTGCTGCCATCCTTGTTGTTGGTAGTCAGGGAAAAAGGCATCCCCTGCTGTATTGAGCGCAATATGCGTCAGATAAAGCCGGTCAGCTTTGGCTAACATTTGCTGGTATAACTGAGCGCCGCCAATAATCATCACTTCAGCCTGATCGGCAACCAGCGCCAGCGCAGCATCAACAGAATCTACCCAGTCAGCACTCAATCCTGCAGGGGCTGGTTGCCTGCTGATAATAATATTGCGTCGGCCGGGGAGCAGTCTGCCAATAGAATCATAAGTTTTACGCCCCATAATCACCGGCTTCCCCAGCGTCACTTTTTTGAAGTGTGCTAAGTCTGCCGGCATATGCCAGGGCATCTGATTGTTCAGACCAATGACATTGTCATTGGCCATTGCCGCAACCAGCGCTATTTTCATACGATTTCCTTAACGGCGATAAATAACTTCAACATCATAATCGTCTTCGTCAAAATCATCGTCATCATCCAGATCGTCAGATAAATCCATCACCTGATCGTGGTAGTCATCCCACTTAAACTGCACCGGATCCAACAACTGCTCTGTTGGCTGCTCTTTTGGCAGTGCATCCAGATAAGCCTGAATGTCCTGGCACATTTTGTCGGTATTGGTGCGAGACGCAGCCGACACTGTGTACACAGGACCATCCCACTGAATCGCTTCAATCACCCTTTGTTTGATTTCGTCTAACTCGTCTTCCAACACCAGATCAATCTTGTTAAAGACCAACCAACGTGGTTTATGCGCCAGTTTATCACTGTATTTAGCCAGCTCCTGAATAATCACCTGGGCATTTTCTGCCGGATCTGAACCGTCGGCAGGTAACACATCAACCATATGCAATAACAAACCACAACGCTCAAGGTGCTTTAAGAACTGAATACCAAGGCCTGCTCCTTCAGACGCTCCTTCAATCAAACCTGGAATATCGGCAATCACAAAAGACTTGCTGCTTTCGGTGCGCACAACACCAAGATTAGGGACCAGAGTAGTAAATGGATAATCGGCTACTTTTGGCTTTGCCGATGAAACAGCACGGATAAAAGTCGATTTACCGGCATTAGGTAAACCCAACATACCCACATCAGCCAGCAATAACAGTTCTAGGCGCAGGTTACGTACTTCACCCGGCGTGCCATTGGTTTTTTTGCGTGGTGTACGGTTGGTGCTGCTGGCAAAACGGGCGTTACCCAAACCATGCCAGCCACCTTTGGCAACCATCAGTTTCTGACCGTTTTGCGTCAGATCACCCAGCGATTCGTTGGTATCAATATCAACAGCGCGGGTACCGACCGGCACGCGTAACACCAAATCCTCACCTCTTTTACCGGTGCAGTTGGTGCTCATGCCATTTTGGCCACGGGCCGCAATATGGATTTTCTCAAATTGATAATCAACCAGGGTATTGAGATTACTGTCAGCCAATAAATAAACGTCGCCGCCATCACCGCCGTCACCGCCGTTTGGGCCGCCTTTTGAAATAAACTTTTCGCGGCGGAAACTGATAATACCGTTACCACCATCACCGGCTTCGACGCGGATCACCGCTTCATCTACGAATTTCATCTGCAATATCCTGCTGTTGTTGCTGGCGGTTTAGTATAAACCGAATGCGCAGAATCGGCTAAATGAGCTGGATTACTGCGCCAGACCAGTGCATCACTGGAACACTATGGTGTTATTCATTCAGAATTAACACCGACTAACTTCTGTGAAACTTGCCAAAGCAAGCACATCACTTATTTTGTTACTACATCAGCCCGTCGGCTTTCACGTAAAAAAAACCCCGCACTGGGCGGGGCTTTTTCCGGAAACTTTCGGATTATTCGCTGACAATGCTCACGAACTTACGATTGTGTTCACCTTTCACTTCAAACTTAACTTTACCGTCAGTTAAAGCGAACAAAGTGTGGTCTTTACCGATACCAACGTTTGAACCAGCGTGGAACTTAGTACCACGTTGACGCACGATGATGTTACCGGCTAATACTGACTCACCGCCAAAACGCTTAACACCTAAGCGTTTCGCTTCTGAATCACGACCGTTACGTGTACTACCTACACCTTTTTTACTTGCCATGAGTCGTTACTCCTGAAATTAAGCGCTGATGCCAGTAATTTTCACTTCAGTAAACCACTGACGGTGGCCAGCTTGCTTACGGTAGTGCTTACGACGACGGAATTTAACGATTTTTACTTTATCGCCACGGTCATGCTCGACCACTTCCGCAATTACTTTACTGCCTTCAACTAAAGGAGTACCGATTTTGACGTCTTCGCCGTTTACGATCATCAGCGCAGCGAATTCAACGGTTGCACCCTTTGCTAAGTCCAGTTTTTCTAGACGAAGGGTTTGGCCTTCAGTCACACGGTGCTGTTTGCCACCACTTTGGAAAACCGCGTACATAGTTAACTCCGTACAGATCACGCCAGCCAGATAAGGGGCGTGTTAATTATATTCACAGGGCGCGAATTGTACGCAATTTCCCCTACCGTCGCAAGAGGAATTCTGAAAAAGATCAGCAGTTCACAAAATGTGAGACTTTTAGTTTTGCCAATATAGGTCTTGGTGTAGAATCGTGACACTTTAACCGTTGGTGCAGTTATTCAGAATGACGCTCGATGAAATCAAGCTGTTAAGTCAAGACGACATGACAGCAGTCAACCAGCACATCTTCTCTCAGCTCAGTTCAGATGTCGCTTTAATTAATCAACTCGGCATTTATATCGTCAATAGTGGCGGCAAAAGGTTACGTCCGCTGCTGGCCGTGCTGGCAGCCCGCGCTCTGGGCTATCAGGGACAGCAGCATGTCACCCTGGCCACTATTATAGAGTTTATTCATACCGCAACTTTGTTGCACGACGATGTTGTTGATGAGTCTATGCTGCGCCGTGGTAAAGAAACCGCCAACGCGGTTTTTGGCAATCAAGCCAGTGTGCTGGTCGGCGACTTCCTTTATACCCGTTCTTTTCAGCTGATGGTATCGCTTGGCAGAATGCGCGTGATGGAAATCCTTGCTGATGCCACCAACATTATTGCCGAAGGTGAAGTATTACAGTTGATGAATGTCAACGACCCGGATACCACAGAAGAAAGTTATATGCAGGTCATCTACTGCAAAACGGCCAAGTTATTTGAAGCAGCAACTCAGCTGGCAGCCGTGCTGTCTGAGCAGGATGAAACTGTTATCTCAGCAATGCAGGCTTACGGCATGCATCTGGGCACAGCTTTCCAGTTGATTGACGATGTGCTGGATTATCAGGCCAATGTCGATGAGTTGGGTAAAAACGTTGGCGATGACCTGGCCGAAGGCAAACCGACATTACCGCTCATTCACGCTCTGAAACACGGCAATGCGCAGCAACAAGCGTTAATCCGCGAAGCTATTGTTGAAGCCAATGGTCTGAGTCGCCTCGATGAGATTATGGCGGCGCTGGAACAAACCCAAGCCTTTGAATACACCCGTAATATTGCCGAACAAGAAGCGCAAAAAGCCCGTGATGCGATTTCCTTCCTGGCGGAATCGCCTTACAAGGCAGCATTATTAGCTTTGGCTGATATGGCGGTAGACCGGAATCACTAACAACTGTCCGTGCTTATCAGCGCACAGAATGTTTCAGAAACTGCAAACAAAACCATAAAAAAAGCCAGCATCAGCTGGCTTTTTTATATCTATCAGGCATTAAGCTTTGTTAACAAACTCTTCGCCTAAAGTGATATCTGCTTTTAATGTTGGCAGCATATCGTTCATCGCTTTTTGCTCATAAGCACTTAAGGTACCAATTGGCAGCAAGGCTTCAACACCATTTTTACCTAAAGTAACAGGCTGAGCGAAGAAACGGGCGTGTTCGCCGTTACCCTCAACATAAGCGTATTCAGTGACAGCTTCACCTTGCAGGCCTTTAACTAAAGACACGCAGAAACGGGCTGCAGCCTGACCCATAGATAAAGTTGCTGAACCGCCACCGGCTTTGGCTTCAACCACTTCAGTACCAGCATTCTGGATGCGGTAGGTTAATGAAGAAATTTCTTCATCAGTGAAGCTCACACCTTCAACCTGAGACAGCAAAGGCAGAATAGTAGTGCCGCTGTGGCCACCGATTACCGGCACGATCACGTTGGCTGGGTTTTTGCCTTTTAATTCACCCACAAAAGTTTCGGCACGGATCACGTCCAGTGTGGTTACACCAAACAGACGTCTTGCGTCATAAGTACCGGCTTTTTTGAAAACTTCAGCAGCGATAGCAACAGTGGTGTTTACCGGATTGGTGATAATACCAACCAACGCTTTTGGACACTGCTGCACAATTGCTTCAGCCAAAGTTTTCACCACACCAGCGTTGATGTTGAATAAATCTGAGCGATCCATACCTGGTTTACGTGGCATACCGGCCGGGATCATCACGATATCAGCGCCTGCTAATGCAGCATTTAAATCTTCTTTACCATGGCCTGTCACTTTTACAGCTGTAGGGATATGGCTTAAATCTACCGCGACGCCAGGAGTGACCGGAGCCAGGTCATATAACGCTAAATCCGTACCGGCTGGCAGGTTTAACTTCAGTAATAAAGATAAGGCCTGACCGATACCACCAGCAGCACCTAATACGGCAACTTTCATGCTATTCTCCCAATTTACGGTTCTGTTAAAAAACGCGCCCAACAATACTGAAATCATGGGCAAATTACAAATGACTTCTCTGGATACAGTGCAATTAAAACACCAATTAGAGCACGGTTTTCCGAGGTTAGGTATTCTCCAAAAGTCTAGCCATTTTAGCGCAACTGCATCGATTTTACTGCCTTCGTTGTTCAGCTGTGGTAACTTTGCTCAAACTGGCCGGTAAATTTGCTAAGAAAGAATCATCATGACCAAACAATCTAAACAAGAAGCACTGATCTCAGCCTTTAAATCACTATTAAAAGAAGAGCGTTTTGGCTCGCAAAGTGACATTGTTGAAGCATTAAAAGCCGAGGGCTTTGATAATGTCAGTCAGTCAAAGGTATCGAGAATGCTGAGCAGATATGGTGCGGTGCGAACCCGTAATGCCAGGCAGGAAATGGTGTACTGTTTACCACCAGAGCTTGGTGTACCAACCACCAAAAGCCCGTTAAGACAGCTGGTGCTTGATATAGAACATAACGATGTGATGATTATTATCCGCACCAGCCCTGGCGCGGCTCAACTGATCGCCAGGTTGCTGGATTCAGTTGGCAAAGCAGAGGGCGTCCTCGGCACTATTGCTGGGGATGACACTATATTTATCGCGCCAACCTGTGTAAAAAATATCAATCAGACGCTGGCTAATGTCACCGCCTTATTTTAAGCGGTTTAGCCCTATTAATTACATGGCTGCCGGTTTATAAACCGGCTTGTTGCTCCATAAAACTAATGGAAGGCGCAAAAAAGGCGGCACCACAGTCCGCCTGAATATAATCCAATAACAGATCATAATTCTGCAAACCGCTTTGGCCCATACGTTGTTTCAACCACTGCAGATAACTACTGCCATCAGCAGAAAAACCAAGAACTAACATGCCCTGCACCTTTAACTGGCCATAAGGCATATTCTGAAACAACAGCGGCAGCTGATGATTTGTTTCAGGCTGCAATGAAGCGCTGACTGCATGACTCTGCGCACTTAACTGTGCACTTGGCAGCAGATTACCGTCCATTTTTTTATACCCCATAATCAGTTCTTGCTGACTTTGGGTCAGTTGTTGCCAGCGGTTGAGGTCAAGGCGATAACGCTGGAAATGTAGATAGCTGCCACCGGTAAAGACTTGATCTGTTTCTTCAGCAACTAACGCAAGTTCACGTTTTCTGCGTCCTTTTGGTGCTCTGGGTTCATCAATAAACCCGGTTAAATCACGACCATCCATATATCTGAAGGCGTGAATTTGTTCCTGAATTTCGACATAAGGTTGCAGTAGTTGAAAACATTGCTGCGCGGCCAAATGCAAAACATCATAACGATCAGAACGGATTTGTAATAACAGATCAAAAGGTGAGGCAGGCATCTCTAAATCATCAACGACCAACGGCGGGAAAGAGTTAAAATTCTGCGGTCTTGCAGCAGGATAAAGCGAATCCCAATATCCGGCACCAACTGCAATGACTGCCGATAAATTTGACTCTGAAAACTGATCTGACAAATGCTGTACCAAAGCCGGCAACCTGGCCAGTTGCAACCGAAGCTGCGCGTGATGACCATCCAATGCGTTGATAAGAAAAACAAATCCATGTAAGTTTGCTTCAGCACAAATACCAAACTGCTCGCGCGCCATGTCAGGGGTGGCTCCGAAAAAAACTATCTGTAGAAAGCGGACAGGATAATAGCTCGCCTTAAAAATTACCATCCTTTGGCATTTCACTGACAATTACACCCTGCTGCTGTGAGATATATCTCACATATAAGTAAGCAATCACAGATTTAATTTGCAACAAATAAATAACAACAAACAGCAACCATATGATAATAAAGAATTTTATCAAAAATAACTGATGTTGCAATCTTATTTCAGCCTGCGCTGTTTTCCTACAAGCCTCATCTCACCACCGTTTTCAATCATACTGTGATCACTGGATTTGACGGATATCAGCCTGTGCAAGGACAAGCACCGGGTTAGGGAAGTAAAAGGATTCAGGAAGTTCAGGAAGAGCTCTGCGGCGAGGATCGCCGTAGCAGGGAGTAGGACAGCTCAGGACGAGCTTTAAAATCAAGGATGATTTTAACAAGGACAGTGGACGCTCAGGACGAGCTTTAAAATCAGGATGATTTTAATAAGGACAGTGGACGCTCAGGATGAGCTTTAAAATCAAGGATGATTTTAATAACGACTGTGGACGCTCAGGATGAGCTTGAAATCAGGATGATTTCACCAGGGAACAGGACGCTCAGGACGAGCTTGAAATCAGGATGATTTCAATAGGGATAGCGGACAGCTCAGGATGAGCTGAAGTAATGCTCTGCGATGGCAGTGTTTTACGTAGCATGGATGTTAAAACCTTCACAGCGCGAATTGCTCCGCAAGGAGTCAGGGATGAAGAACCTGAAAAGGTTACAAAACGGAATTTGTAAAAGTCTTATGGTAGCCGCACTTTTATAGTGCGGCTTTCCTTTTTTAGGGTGGCTGTAATTTTAGCACCGCACTGTTCAAAAGATTATTTATCACTGTGCAGTACTATTACCTGCACGTCTCGTGGTTTCTGGTTTCTGGTTTCTGGTTTCTGGTTTCTGGTTTCTGGTTTCTGGTTAACATCGTGCTCTGACAGGATCTCGCACAATTGACGGCAGACAGGTGAAATATTTTCAGCTGTTGTTTTTCCACTTTGCGGCGAAGAAATGTACTGCTACATTAACGGTGCACAAAATAACAACGGCTAAAAAGCCAGTGTATGAAAAAACCCCATAAGCAAACACCTATGGGGCTGTCTGATAAAGACAAAGGACAAGGATAGACGACTTAGTGGGTTAAGTTCGTTTGCAAAGTGAGTATCTAGGGCTAGCTGCTCACTTTGCAAACCGCTTCCGACAGGCCCCCACCGAACCTGCCAGACTGCTTACTTGGATGATGAAACAAATTCAGGATAAGCTTCGATACCACACTCTGAACGGTCTACACCATCATATTCTTCCTGCTCGCTGACCCGAATCCCCATCACCAGCTTCAATACATACCAAACCACCAGACTGGTGACAAAGACCCAGACAAAGATGGTGGCAGCGCCAATCAACTGGCCTGTGAATGACGCGGCGTCTTTGGTCAAAGGCACGATTAACAAACCAAATAAACCAACCACACCGTGCACAGAAATGGCTCCCACAGGGTCATCAATTTTCAGTTTATCCAGACCAACAATAGCAGCCACGACAATCACCCCGGCAACAGCACCAAAAATGGTGGCCTGCAGCGGTGTTGGTGTTGACGGTTCTGCAGTAATTGCCACCAAACCTGCCAAAGCACCGTTTAGCACCATGGTTAAATCAGCTTTACGAAACAGCAGCATAGCAACGAGCAATGAGCCTAGCGCCCCACCCACTGCAGCAGCGTTGGTGTTTACAAACACCATGGCTACACCATGCGCATTGCCAATATCTGCCAGCTTTAACATAGAGCCGCCATTAAAACCGAACCAACCCATCCACAGAATAAGGGTGCCTAAAGTAGCCATCGGCATATTACAACCCGGGAACGCGTGGGCTTTGCCGTCTTTGCCATATTTACCTTTCCGAGGACCAAGCAGCAGCACACCAGCCAATGCGGCAGCGCCGCCCGCCAAATGCACAATACCTGAACCGGCAAAATCAGAAAAACCATAGTCAGCAAGTGTGTACAACCCAAATACCGACTGGCCACCCCAGGTCCAGGAACCTTCCATTGGGTAGATAAAGCCACACATCACCACTGCAAAAGCAAAAAATGCCCAGAGTTTCATCCGTTCAGCCACAGCGCCAGACACAATAGACATGGCTGTTGCCACAAAGACGACCTGAAAGAAAAAGTCTGATGCTTTGGAATAAATGGCCTTACCGGTGAAACCATTTTCGCGTTCGGCAAAACCTGCCAGAGTGGCGTCAACATCCATAGCTTCAATACCGGTTAAGAAAAAACCGCCGCCATACATAAACTGATAACCACACACCAGATACATCAGGCAAGCAATGGCATAGAGTGAAAAGTTTTTCGTCAGAATTTCGGTGGTATTTTTTGCCCGCACCAAGCCTGATTCCAGCATGGCAAAACCGGCGGCCATCCACATCACTAAAGCGCCGCAGACTAAAAAGTAAAAAGTGTCGATCGCAAACTGTAAATGATAAATTTGTTCTTGCATGAGTTACTCCTAGATGGCTTCTGAGTCCATTTCACCAGTGCGGATCCGGATCACTTGCTCCAGATCGTAAACAAAAATTTTGCCATCGCCGATGCGGCCAGTGTGCGCAGCGGTTTGAATAGCTTGTAATAAGCGGTCCACATTCTCATCCAGCGTGGCAATTTCCAGCTTCACCTTGGGCAGGAAATCCACCTGATACTCAGCTCCACGATACAATTCGGTGTGGCCTTTCTGCCGACCAAAGCCTTTGACTTCAGTGACCGTCAGACCTTCAATTCCAATGTCCGCGATGGCTTCACGGACATCGTCAAGCTTAAATGGCTTGATAATGGCACATACCAGTTTCATAACAGTTATCCTTGTTGGTTGGGCCGGGCGCAAACCAGACCAGCTTTTGTTGCAGTTGCCAGAAGGATAAGAAAGCCTTGTGCCATGTTTTTTATTTGTTTTAATTCATATAGTTAATTGAAATCACAAATGCATACTCAAAAAAAACGCACCAAGTCGGTGCGTTATTTCCCTGCCGGAGTGCAGTCTGTTCTCGAGTTTTTAGCTACTTTTTCGGTAAAAATTTTTGCCATTCACAAAGTAAATGAATGAAATCTTCCAGGCCACATTCAGCCGTTAAGCTGGCATCGTCTGTGCTGAGCTCGGCTTCCAGTTCAGCATCAGGCTCGTCAAACTGCCCCACACTATGGTGATACACCAACACTTCCTGCCGCTCTATTTTTAAAATGTATTCGCGCCCTTCAAACTGATACTCAGTGTAAGGACCAACGTTTTTTAATTGTTCCAGCAATGGCTGATACGCCTTTGCATTGCGCTCAAATTCATCCAGCAAAAACCGCTGCAGCGCATGTTGCTCCATCGGCAGCTTCAGCAAATAACGCCTGCTGTCGGGCAGATAAATAAAGTCAAATTCCACAGTAAAACCCCGATTCTGTGCACTGATAACGAACAAAACGCCAAAAACAAAGAGGCCCGCAAGCGGGCCTCTTTCATACAACTCAACCGCTGTTATACAGCTTGCTGCACAATCACGTTTGAAGCCACTTTGGTATATTGTGGCATCTGATGGAAGTTCAGATAACGGTAAGTATCCGCTGCCGTCGTTTCAATCTGTTTGGCATATTCCAGATATTCAGGCACTGTTGGCAGACGGCCAATAATAGATGCAACAGCAGCTAATTCAGCAGAAGCCAGATACACGTTCGCGCCCTGACCTAAACGGTTCGGGAAGTTACGGGTAGAGGTAGACACCACAGTGGTGTTGTCGCCAACACGGGCCTGGTTACCCATACAGAGTGAACAACCTGGGATCTCAATACGGGCGCCAACACGGCCGTAAATACCGTAATAACCTTCTTCGGTCAGCTGGTCTTTGTCCATCTTGGTTGGTGGTGCAATCCACAGACGGGTTGGGATCTGACCTTTGAACTTGTCGAGCAGCTTACCGGCAGCACGGAAGTGGCCGATGTTGGTCATACAGGAGCCGATAAAGACTTCGTCGATCTTGTCGCCTGCAACTTGTGATAATAAACGTGCGTCGTCCGGATCGTTTGGCGCACACAGAATTGGCTCTTTAATATCGGCCAAATCAATTTCAATCACAGCTGCATATTCAGCATCGGCGTCAGCGCGTTCCAGTTTTGGATTGGCAAGCCAGGCTTCCATGGCATTGATACGGCGCTCGATGGTGCGTACATCACCGTAACCTTCAGCGATCATCCACTTGAGCATCACAATGTTCGACTCCAGGTACTCGCGCACTGAAGCTTCAGATAAAGTGATGGTACAACCTGCTGCTGAACGCTCAGCAGAAGCATCTGACAATTCAAAGGCTTGCTCAGCAGTTAACTGCTCCAGACCTTCGATTTCCAGCACGCGGCCAGAGAAGATATTAACCTTGCCTTTTTTCTCCACCGTCAGCAAACCTTGCTTGATGGCGTAATAAGGAATGGCATGCACTAAGTCACGCAGTGTGATACCAGGCTGCATTTCACCTTTAAAGCGCACCAGCACGGACTCTGGCATATCCAGTGGCATTACACCTGTTGCGGCAGCAAAAGCCACTAAACCGGAACCTGCCGGGAAAGAAATACCCAGTGGGAAACGGGTGTGTGAGTCACCACCAGTACCTACAGTGTCTGGTAACAACATACGGTTTAACCAGCTGTGGATTACACCATCACCCGGACGCAGCGAAATACCACCGCGGTTCATAATAAAGTCTGGCAGTGTGTGGTGGGTGTTCACGTCAACCGGTTTTGGATAAGCGGCTGTGTGACAGAAAGACTGCATCACTAAATCAGCAGAAAATCCTAAACAGGCTAAGTCTTTTAATTCATCACGGGTCATAGGACCTGTGGTGTCTTGTGAGCCTACTGTGGTCATTTTTGGCTCACAGTATTGGCCTGGACGAATACCTTTCACACCACAAGCTTTACCAACCAGCTTCTGAGCTAAAGTGAAGCCTTTGTTGCTCACTTCAGTCACAGCCGGGCGCTGGAATACGGTTGAGTGTGGCAAACCCATAGCTTCACGGGCTTTGTCAGTTAAACCACGACCGATGATCAGTGGAATACGGCCGCCGGCACGCACTTCATCCAACAATACGTTAGAGCGCAGTTCAAAAGTAGAAATCACTTCCTCAGTGCCATGGCGTTTTACCACACCCTGATGTGGGAAAATGTCGATCACATCACCCATGTTCATTTTCGATACGTCTAACTCGATAGGTAATGAACCTGAGTCTTCCATAGTGTTAAAGAAAATTGGTGCAATTTTGCCACCTAAACAAACACCACCGGTGCGTTTGTTTGGTACAAATGGCATATCTTCACCCATAAACCACAACACTGAGTTGGTGGCAGATTTACGGCTTGAACCAGTACCAACCACATCACCCACATAAGCCAGTGGGAAACCTTTGGCGATCAGCGCTTCAATTTGTTTGACCGGGCCTTTAGAACCAGGAACATCCGGCTCAATACCATCACGCACGTTTTTCAGCATGGCTAAAGCGTGCAGAGGAATATCAGGGCGTGACCATGCATCAGGTGCCGGTGATAAATCGTCAGTGTTGGTTTCGCCTGTAACTTTAAATACAGTCACTGTGATTTTTTCAGGGATAGCAGGCTTGCTGGTGAACCATTCAGCGTCAGCCCAGCTTTGCATTACAGCTTTGGCGTGAGCATTACCAGCGTCGGCTTTTTCTTTGACGTCATGGAAAGAATCAAACATCAACAGAGTGTGAGACAAACCTTTGGCTGCTAATGCGCCTAATTTTGGATTATCCAGCAGGTCAATCATCGGCTGGATGTTGTAACCACCAAACATGGTGCCTAACAGTTCAGTCGCACGCTCAGGCGTCACCAGTGGGCTCACCGCCTCGCCTTTAGCAATGGCAGTTAAAAAGCCTGCTTTCACATAAGCAGCTTCGTCAACCCCTGGTGGGATACGGTTTTCTAACAAATCAACCAGAAAATCTTCTTCGCCTTTTGGTGGATTTTTTAATAATTCGGTTAATGATGCCACTTGCTCTGCATTTAATGGCAGTGGAGGAATGCCCTGAGCGGCGCGTTCGGCCACATGTTCACGGTATTGTTGAAGCACAGTAATGTCCTCTGGTTGGTCCACTGCAACCTGTATTACAGCGGTTTTCAGTCGAATCTAAACAGGCTGGATTATAAGAAAAAAATGCCTGAATTGACATGCAAGTATAAGCAGCTGGGCTTATAGTGGGTATAAGTTTGGTGAATGATGATAGCGTTTTAAACAGCGCTTGAGAATATAAATTCGTCCGCTGTTTTGCATTATGGACAAATAGCAAAAAGGCCGCAAAGCGGCCTTTTATCAGATGGTTGCTACTGCAGACCCCTGCAGCAACACCGGATTACCAGATTTTCACGCGTTTTTCCGGTGCAATATACATTTTGTCGCCTTCTTTCACGTCAAAAGCGGTATAGAACTCAGGAATGTTGGACACAATACCAATGACACGGTATTCGCTTGGCGAATGTGGATCGGTCAACAGCATGTTGCGCAGGTATTCTTCCCGGCCTTTACGACGCCATACCTGAGACCAGCTGATAAAGAAACGCTGTTCGCCGGTAAAACCGTCGATCACAGGTGCGTCTTTACCTTCCAGTGACAGTTTATAAGCTTTTAACGCTACAGTTAAACCGCCTAAGTCACCAATGTTTTCACCTAAGGTCAGCTCGCCGTTCACGTGCATGCCTTCCAGTGGTGAATATTGGTTGTACTGCTCAACCAACTGTTTGCCGCGTTTTTCAAACTCAGTTTTGTCAGCGTCTGTCCACCAGTTACGCAGGTTACCGTCACCGTCAAACTTCGCGCCCTGATCATCAAAACCATGGCCTAATTCGTGACCAATCACAGCACCGATACCACCGTAGTTCACCGCATCGTCAGCTTCCAGATTAAAGAACGGTGGCTGCAGAATTGCTGCCGGGAACACAATTTCATTGTTTACCGGGTTGTAATACGCATTTACCGTTTGTGGTGTCATAAACCATTCTGAACGGTCAATTGGCTTGCCCAGTTTGTTCAGCATTTCCTGGTAAGCAAACTGTGCAGCCGCTTTGTAGTTGCCCACCAGATCGTCGGCTTTGATGCTCAGGTTGGAATAGTCTTTCCACTTGTCCGGGTAACCGATTTTTGGTGTAAATTTATTCAGCTTTTCATGCGCCGCTTTTTTCGTTTCCGGCGTCATCCATTCCAGTGTATCAATGCTCTGGTGGTAAGCTTTAATCAGGTTCTGTACCAGCACTTCCATCCGCGCTTTGGCTTCTGGTTTAAAGTGTTCTGCTACATACAATTTACCGACTACTTCACCTAATACTTCATCAGAAGCGTTCACGGCTTTTTTCCAGCGCGGTTGTTGCTCTGTGGTGCCAGATAAAGTTTTGCCGTAAAAATCGAACTGACGATCGACAAAGTTTTTGCTTAATTTGCCTGAATATTCAGATACTAAGCGGATAGATAAATAATCTTTCCAACTTTGCAGATCAGTTTCTTTATAAATTTTGCCAAAGGCCTCAAAGTAGCTTGGCTGCGACACAATCAGTTCGCTGGCGCCATCCAGTTTCACCGCTTTAGCGTAAGCATCCCATGGGAAATCACCTAAAGTTTTGACTAAATCTGCTTTGGCAAACTTGTTATAAGTTTTGTCAGCATCGCGGTTTTCAACACGGCTCCAGTGTTTTTCCGCAATCTTGGTTTCCAGCGCCATCACGCGTTCAGCTGCTTTTTCTGCATCTGCCACGCCAGCCAGCGTCAGCATATCTTTGATATAGCTCACATAAGCTGCACGAATGGTTTTGAATTTTTCTTCGTCTTTGAAGTAGTAGTCACGATCCGGTAAACCCAGACCTGACTGACCTAAATACACTGCATACTGAGTTGAGTTTTTAGCGTCGTTGTTGACATACCAGCCAAATGGCAACGAAGTACCAATCAACTGCAGCTCACCCATTAAGGTTGCAAGTTCAGTTAAATCTTTTACCGCAGCAATTTTGGCTAAATCGGCTTCGATAGGTTTAGCACCCAGAGCTTCAATGGCAGCTTCGTTCATATAGCTGTTGTAGAAGTCGCCCAGCTTTTGCTCGTCAGAGCCTGGTACTTTATCGGTTTTGGCTGCAGCAGCTTCAATAATGGTGCGCATCGCCAGTTGAGAGTCGTCATACAACTTGGTAAAAGCACCATAGTTAGACTTGTCAGCCGGAATTTCAGTTTTGGCAAGCCAGGTACCGTTCACACTGTAAAAGAAATTTTCGGTGTGTTTCACGGCCGGGTCGAAGTTTTCAGTTTCAACGCCAGAGACTAGAGTTTTTGCAGGCTCGGCTGCTTTTACTTCTGGTGCGGCAGTTGTGGCCGGTGCTTGTGGGGCTTTGTCACAAGCCACTAAACCAAGTGCCAGCGCGACACTGGCCGCCAGCAGGGTAATTTTTTTCATTGGTGTTTTTCCTGATTGGAGGGACGGGAATACAATCTCGCGAAATATACTAAAGCTTCATTAGCAACTACACAATGAAGTCTTTACACAAGTTGTAACAGAATGCGACAACTTTGCTGCATGCAGTACAAGTGTGATGGCGCAGCATCACCACTCAGATGTCAGCGAAAACAACAAAGGCCGCAATGCGGCCTTTGTTTTTTAAAGCTAAATCAGAACATTATTTCTTTTTTGCTTTTGGGTTTGGCAGGTCAGTGATTGAACCTTCGTAAATCTCAGCAGCTAAACCGATAGATTCATTTAAGGTTGGGTGAGCGTGGATAGTCAGCGCTATATCTTCCGCATCTGCACCCATTTCTACCGCTAAACAAATTTCACCCAGCATTTCACCGGCGTTGATACCAACAATAGCGCCACCCAGAATACGGTGTGTTTCTTTGTCGAAAATTAACTTAGTGAAACCTTCAGTGCGGGCTGAAGCAATAGCACGGCCAGAAGCTGCCCATGGGAAAGTCGCAGTATCAACTGCAATACCTTTCTCTTTGGCTTCTTTTTCAGTGAGTCCTACCCAAGCCATTTCCGGATCTGTGTAAGCCACTGACGGAATGCAACGTGGGTCGAAGAAGTGTTTTAAACCAGAAATCACTTCAGCAGCCACATGACCTTCGTGTACCGCTTTGTGTGCGAGCATTGGCTGACCAATCACGTCACCGATGGCATAGATATGGCCAACGTTGGTACGCAGTTGTTTATCAACATTGATAAAACCACGCTCATCCACGTTTACACCGGCTTTAGCAGCGTCTAACAGTGCGCCATTAGGACGACGACCTACAGCCACTAAGATTTTGTCGTAACGAACTGGTGAAGCAGGTGCGTTTTTGCCTTCAAAAGTCACGTATAAACCGTCAGCTTTGGCTTCAACAGCAGTCACTTTGGTTGACAGCATAATGTTGAAATTGTCTTTGTTGTATTTAGTGTAAACCTTCACTAAATCCGCATCAGCAGCAGGAACCAGCTGATCAGCAAACTCAACCACAGATACTTTTGAGCCCAGCGCACGGTACACAGTACCCATTTCCAGACCGATAATACCACCGCCTAATACCAGCATTTCACCAGGAATGTCTTTCAGCTCTAAAGCGCCGGTAGAATCGATGACACGTGGGTCATCTTTTGGAATAAATGGCAGTGCAACCGGCTCAGAACCTGCGGCAATAATAGCGTGTTCAAAAGTAATCGTAGTGTCACCGGCAACCAGGGTATTTGGGCCAGTGAACTTGCCGTAACCAGTTACTACTTTGACTTTGCGCATTTTTGACATGCCGGCCAGACCGTTGGTCAGCTGACCCACCACTTTGTCTTTCCAGGCGCGGATTTTGTCTAAATCAATTTGTGGTGCACCAAAAGTCACACCGTGTGAAGCCATTTCACGGGCGTCGTCAATAACTTTGGCCACATGCAATAAAGCTTTTGAAGGGATACAACCGACGTTTAAACAAACACCACCAAGTGTGCTGCGTGCTTCAACTAAAGTCACTTCCAGACCTAAGTCAGCGGCGCGGAAGGCTGCAGAATAACCACCAGGGCCAGCGCCCAGTACCACTACTTGTGTTTTGATTTCGTTGCTCATCGTATTACCTTTGATTATCGGGGCGATTTTCCAACAGCCAGATGTAGGGTACGGCTGTCAGGCGAAAAAAGTGGCGGAATTTTAACATCAGTGCCGCCGCTCTGTAACCAAGATTTGCAGGTTAGGGCTCTTTTATCTGCCCTAACCTTGGCATTTACATAATGATCTGGCGGATATCGGCCAGATAAGAAGCCAGCGTTGCGGTAAAACGCGCCGCCAGTGCACCGTCGATCACCCGGTGATCGTAAGACACCGACAACGGCACCATCAGCCTTGGCTCAAACTCTTTACCGTTCCATTTTGGTTTGATGTCAGATTTTGACACGCCCAAAATGGCAACTTCCGGCGCGTTAACGATAGGCGTGAACGCCGTACCGCCAATGCCACCTAAGCTGGAGATGGTAAAACAGCCACCCTGCATATCAGCAGCGGTCAGTTTGCCTTCGCGGGCTTTGGCAGAAATGTCCTGCAACTCACGCGACAGTTCAATAATGCCTTTTTTGTTTACATCGCGCACCACTGGCACTACTAAGCCGTTTGGTGTGTCGACTGCTATGCCTAAGTGCACGTATTTCTTCAGAATGAGGCTGGCGCCATCTTCAGAAAGTGAACTGTTAAAGGTTGGGAATTCTTCCAGCGCTTTGGCTGCCGCTTTCATAATAAACACCAGCGGTGTGTATTTGACGCCAAGTTTTTTCTTCTCGGCCAGGGCGTTCTGCTCTTTGCGGAATTCTTCCAAACCTGTGATATCGGCTTCATCAAACTGGGTGACATGCGGAATACGCACCCAGTTACGGTGCAGATTGCTGCCTGACAGTTTTTGAATACGCGACAATGGTTTTTCTTCCACAGCGCCAAATTTACTGAAATCTACTTTTGGCCATGGAATTAAATCAAAACCAACACTGTTGCCACTGCCGGTCACCTGACCTTTGCCTGAAGTGACCTGTGCAATAATGTTTTTCACATAATTTTGCACGTCTTCACGCTGCACCCGGCCTTTACGCGCCGTGCCTGTCACTTTCGATAAATCAACGCCGAACTCACGCGCTAAGCGGCGTACCACTGGCGATGCGTGGGCATAAGCCTGATTTTCGACAAAACCTGTGCTGGCTGCAGGAGCCACAGAAGGGGCTGGTGAAACTACAGCTGGTGCCGGAGCAGGCGCTGCGGCGACAGAAGCGGGAGCAGGAGCAGCTTGCGCTGGTGCTGGTGTAGCTACCGGCGCAGCAGCGCCAGTAGAGAACACAAACACTAACGAACCAGTGGAGACTTTGTCGCCCACTTTGACTTTAATTTCAGCGACGGTGCCGGCGAATGGTGCAGGTACTTCCATCGCCGCTTTGTCACCTTCGACATTCAGCAGCGACTGTTCGGCTTTGACCACATCACCCACTTTCACCATAATTTCAGTGACTTCCACAGCGTCGCCACCGATATCCGGCACTTTCACTTCCTGTAACGTGGCAGCAGCAGGTGCCGCAGTGGCAACTGGCGCTGCTGGTGCAGCTGCTGCAACCGGCGTTGCTACAGGCGCAGGAGCTGCAGCTGCAGCACCTTCAAATACCATGATCAGCGAACCGGTTTTTACTTTATCTCCGGCTTTGACACGTACTTCTTTTACAACACCGGCCTGAGGCGCTGGAACTTCCATCGCCGCTTTGTCGCCCTCAACACTTAATAATGATTGGTCAACAGCCACATTGTCGCCGGCTTTCACCAGCACTTCTGTCACTTCAACTTCATCGGCACCAATATCTGGTACAAAAATTTCAATGCTCATTACAAATCCTCTTAGGCGAACAGCGGGTTCGGCTTGTTGGTGTCAATGCCAAAACGCACTATGGCGTCGCTGACCAGCTGCTTGTCAATTTCACCTTGTTTCGCCAGTTCACGCAGTGATGCCAGAACTATGTAACCGGCATTTACTTCGAAGTGACGACGCAGGTTTTCGCGGCTGTCAGAACGACC
The DNA here is from genome assembly GCA_003543135.1 of Rheinheimera sp. Classification (GTDB taxonomy): domain Bacteria; phylum Pseudomonadota; class Gammaproteobacteria; order Enterobacterales; family Alteromonadaceae; genus Pararheinheimera. The sequence goes on along the minus strand of DPJG01000033.1, from coordinate 65,502 downwards.
AAAACCATCGGTACCCAGCACTTTGTAAGAAACTGCCGGCACAAAAGCGCGCACCTGTTCGGCGTAGTTTTTGATGTAGTCTGTTGCGGCAATCACCGGCGCTTTACCCAGTACCTGCGCAATAAACGGCACTTTTTCTGCTTCATTCGGGTGCAGCATATTGTGACGTTCACAGGTTTGGCCATCACGCGCCAACTCGTTAAAGGAAGTCACAGAGAACACATCAGAAGCAATACCATATTCTTCACTGAGGATTTCAGCAGCACGGCGCACTTCATTCAGAATAGTGCCTGAGCCTAACAGCTGTACCTTGGCTTTATTGCCAGAGAGTGTTTCCAGCTTATAAATACCACGGCGAATCCCTTCTTCTGCACCCACCGGCATCGCCGGGTGATGATAGTTTTCGTTCATCACAGTGATGTAGTAGTAGATATTTTCCTGCTCAGGACCATACATACGACGGATACCATCCTGAATAATTACCGCTAATTCATAGGCATAGGTTGGGTCATATGAAATACAGTTTGGCACTGTGCCAGCCAGAATATGGCTGTGACCATCTTCGTGCTGTAAACCTTCGCCGTTTAAGGTAGTACGGCCGGCGGTTGCGCCTAACAGGAAACCACGGGCTTGCTGGTCACCGGCCAGCCAGGCCATATCACCCACCCGTTGGAAACCAAACATCGAATAGTAGATGTAGAACGGGATCATCGGCAGATCGTTGGTGCTGTAAGACGTAGCAGCAGCAACCCAGGACGCCATAGCACCAAGTTCGTTAATACCTTCCTGCAATACCTGACCTGAAGTTTCTTCTTTGTAATAAGAGACAATAGCGCGGTCTTCCGGCGTGTAGGTCTGGCCATGCGGGTTATAAATACCAATCTGACGGAACAAACCTTCCATACCAAAGGTACGGGCTTCGTCGGCAATAATTGGCACAATTTGCTGACCGATATGAGCGTCTTTCAGCAGAATATTTAAGCCACGCACAAAAGCCATAGTGGTGGAAATTTCACGTTTTTGCTCTTCCAGCAAGCCCTCAAAAGCCGGTAACTCGGGTAAGGTCAGTGGCTTGGTGAAGTTTGGTAAACGCACAGGCGTGTAACCGTTTAATGCAGCACGACGGTCATGCAGGTATTTGTGCTCAGGTGAACCTTCCGGCAGCTGGATATAAGGCAGAGACTGTACATCTTCTTCACTGATGTAGTCTTCCAGACTCAGGCGCTTGCGGATTTGCAGCACATGGGTCATGTCCATTTTTTTCACCTGGTGGGCAATGTTTTTGCCTTCAGCGGCTTCACCCATACCATAACCTTTGATGGTTTTGGCCAGAATAACCGTTGGGCGGCCTTTACACTCTTGTGCAGCTTTAAAAGCTGCATACAGTTTTGAAGGTTCATGACCACCACGTTTGAGTGCAAAAATTTCTTCGTCGGTCATATCAGCAACCAGTGCTGCGGTTTCCGGGTAACGGCCGAAGAAGTGCTGACGCACATAAGCGCCATCTTTGGCCTTGTACGTCTGGTAGTCGCCGTCCACAGTTTCGTTCATCAACTGTAACAGCTTGCCTGTAGTGTCTTTGGCCAGCAGTTTGTCCCAACCACTGCCCCACACCACTTTAATCACGTTCCAGCCGGCACCACGGAACAAACCTTCCAGTTCCTGAATAATTTTGCCGTTCCCCATCACAGGGCCATCAAGACGCTGCAGGTTACAGTTCACCAGGAAACACAGGTTGTCCAGTTTTTCCCGGGCGGCAAACGACAGCGAACCACGGCTTTCCGGCTCGTCCATCTCACCGTCACCTAAAAAGGCATACACCCGTTGTTGCGAAGTGTCTTTTAAGCCACGGCCATTCAAATACTTTAAAAACCGCGCCTGATAAATAGAGGTGATTGGACCTAAACCCATAGAAACAGTCGGGAACTGCCAGAATTCAGGCATCAGTTTTGGATGCGGGTAAGAGGATAAACCTTCACCACCCACTTCCTGACGGAAGTTGTCGAGCTGATCTGCAGTTAAACGGCCTTCGACAAAAGCGCGGGCGTAAATACCAGGGGAAATATGACCCTGGTAATAGACTAAATCGCCACCGTCTTTTTCATTTGGCGCGCGGAAAAAGTGGTTAAAACAGGTTTCATAAAAAGCAGCTGACGACTGGTAAGACGCCATATGGCCGCCCAGCTCCAGCTCTTTTTTCGAGGCGCGCAGCACTATCATAATAGCGTTCCAGCGGATCACTGAGCGGATGCGTTTTTCCAGATTCACATCACCCGGATAAGCCGGTTCCTGCTGCGGCGGAATGGTATTGATATAGTTGGTGGTAATGCCGGTTGGCATGTCCACACCTTCCAGGCGCGCTTGCTCCAGCACCTGTTCTAACAGAAACTGTGCACGCTCCACACCTTCAGTGCGAACGACAGATTCAAGCGCTTCCAGCCATTCCTGGGTTTCCAGCGCGTCGATGTCCACCTTACTGACTTCAGACATATCAATGTTTCCTATATTCCGGAGTTGCCTTGGCCACCCCTGTTTTATTAAAAGTTAAACCGTTGCGTTTTAGTTCGTTTGTGAACGGCGCAACGAGCGTGCAAGGCGTGAGCGTTCCCGGTCGGCTTCCAGCAAAGCCTCTTCAATAAAGGCCAGATGGCTGTTGCTGGCTTGCCGGGCTTGCTCCGGCTCACCATTGATCACCGCTTCCATTAACCGTTGCCGATGTGAATTCAGCTGGCTCACTATGCCGTCTTTTTGCCGCAGAATTTCAAGGTTCAGCTTGATATTCTGCTCCACCAGCGGCGTTAAGCCGCGTACCAGATGCAGCAACACCACATTATGGGATGCTGCTGCTACTGCTAAATACAAACTGCCGACAGCCCTGGCTTCAGCGTCTAAATCCTGCTGTTGCTGCGCGGCACAAATTTCGTCATATCTTTGTTTAATTTGGGCAAAATCGGCACTGGTGCCCCGTAATGCGGCGTAATAAGCACAAATACCTTCTAAAGCGTGACGAAATTCCAGTAAATCAAACTGTGACTCGGGATGGCGTCCAATCAGCTCAAATAACGGATCGGTCAGCCCGCCCACCAGATTGTCACAGACATAAGTACCACCACCCTGTTTACGGCTGACCAGACCTTTGGCTTCCATTTTTTGCAAAGCTTCACGCAAGCTTGGACGCGACACATCAAACTGCTCTGCCAGTTCACGCTCAGTCGGCAACTTTTGCCCGGGCGTAAAAGTACCTTCAAGCAGCATATGCTCCAGCTGCTCAACGATCCGATCTGACAATTTGGCAGGTTTTATTTTCAGTGTGTTCATCCATTTCCCTGACGATAAAGCGGCTTTAGAGCAAAAACGGGCTATCAACAGCGTTTTTTGTGAATTGCCTGTGCTTATCGTGGTCTTTTTTGTTGTTTATTGTAAATTGGTAAGACCAATTTACATATGCAGGCTATAAAGTAACAGAAAGCGTAGTTGAAGTAAATTCAACCTACTAGTTATGCAAGGTTTTACCGGCAAATAACTAGAGTCAAAACTCTAAAAAAGTGAAAAATTCACCACAAAACAGAATTGGTCAGACCATTTCTAAGGAGCGTGTATTGCTGTGCGCAGGCAACAGTGTTGCAAGCTGTGAAGAGATCAGCCTGCAGCAAAAGCCGCAGGCTGATAGTGTTAAGACAAGGCACCGCTTAGGGTAAGAATTGCAACTAAAGCAAGGAAAAACAGAATATTACGTTTAGCAAGCTGCACTAAGGAGCAACTTTCAGTGCTGCAATTTAGCAGTTCTTCCGGCAAAGGTTCAGCCGCTTTGGCAATATCGGTCAGCACTTGGCCAGCCGGAGTGTTGCTGTCGCCGAGGTAGCTGAGCAAGATAGCGGAAGCACGGGAAAAGTGGCCGACCAGCGCAAAACCAAGACCAAACAACCGGGCCGGTAACCAGTCCGCCCAGTGACTCAGATCGCTCGCCACAGCAGTTAACCTTTGTTGCAGGGCTATGCTTTGACTGAGCTGCTCAGCGCGGGCTTTAAGTTGCTGCAGATCCCGCTCTGCACCGGTTTGTGCTTCAGCTGCGGTATTGGCTGCTGAATCTGCAGCTTCATACTGCTCAGCCGCTTTACTTTCAGCACTGCTACTGGGGGCAAAATCAGCATCAGCCACTTGTTCAGTTGCTTGTTGCTCTGACTGGGTCATATCTTCAGCGGTTTTGTCGCTGTCCACTGCTTTTATATAAGTGGCAGGTTCGGTTAATAAACGCAAAATAGCGTAAGTTAAAGCGCCAAAAGCACCCAGCACGGCAAACCAGAACAACACTGCGGCATAATATTTAAAGTTCAGCCAGACCAGACGCTGACCATAACTCAGCTGCAACTGACTAATACCGGCGTCTGTTTCCAGCTGCTGCATGGATAAAAAAGCCGCCTGCTGATCGTCTCTTGCCGCAGCATTCAGATATTTTTTATACAACTGCCGGTAATGCCAGCAGCCCATACAGAGCAGCAGCACCAGCGTATTCACCAACAAACTGAATAACCAGAAATCAACCAGTTGCAACAGCAGCGTCACCAGCACAGCGGGCAACAAACACCAGAGCCATAAACCGGCCTGTGGTTGAGTGAATACTGAAAAGGGGGCTTTATCGGCATAACTAAGATAAGGCCGTAAATAACTAACCAGCTGCCACTGCGGGCTACGCACGGCAAGTCGCTCGACGATCAGCGCTATTAACATACTAAGCAAAGTCACTTCAGGTTCTCCTTTTCACAGCTTTGTTGCTGCATCTTATCCAGTGCCAGAAAAAAACCTTGCCAGTCAAATGCCTGGCCGGGGTCGGTTTTGCGACCAGGCGCAATATCACTGTGACCAACAATATGGCTTGGCCGCAGCCTGGGGTATTGTTGTAACAAATACCAGCAAAGTTCGGTCAGTGCCTGATACTGCGCTGTGGTGTAGGCTTCATCGTCACAGCCTTCCAGCTCAATACCAATCGAAAAATCATTACATTTTTCGCGCCCCATAAACTGACTGACACCGGCATGCCAGGCTCTTTTGGCAAAAGGCACATATTGCCAGATGCGGCCATCCCGATAAATCACACAATGGGCCGACACCCGCACACCTTTAAGCTGAGCAAAATAAGGATGAGCCGAACAATCCAGCCGGCCGCCAAAAAAGTCGTCAATATAAGGGGTATTAAATTGGCGGGGTGGCAGGCTGATATTGTGGATCACCAATAAACTGATGTCATTTTCATCAGGTCTGTCATCAAAATGGCTGCAGGGGCGCTGCTCCAGCAACGGTGGTTCAGGGTTGGCTGAGTTGTGTACCGGCATTACGGCATGCGCTGATAAAGGCTTTTGCAATTGTTGATCACGCTGTTTATGCTGTTGAACTATTGTCAGCGCGAAAAGAATACAATGCAAGCATCTGATCCCACAGCCAAACTCGGCAAAGGTTTTGCCCTGATTGCCTGGTTGTTAGTACTGGCCGTTATTTACCTGTTATTTGATGACGCTATTGCCAACAAGCTAAACCCCAATCAGCAAGTACAATCTGTGGTCAATGCTGCGGGCGAGGCCAAAGTTACCCTGAGCCGCAATGCCAGCGGCCATTATGTCGGCACCTTGCAACTCAACGGTGTGGATGTGGTGTTTTTGCTCGACACCGGCGCCACTGTAGTAGCGGTTTCCCCCGAAGTGGCAAAACGCACTGGCATGCCACAGGGCCAGCCTTATCAGGTGAACACGGCCAATGGCATCACCACGGCTTATCAAAGCCGAATCAATAGCCTGAAACTGGGTGATATTGTGCTGCGCGATTTGCCGGCCAGCATAGTGCCCAACCTCACCAGCAGCAAAGGGGGCACAGAGATTTTGCTAGGAATGAGTGCGTTAAAACATTTAGAATTCGCGCAACAGGCCAATCAACTGCAACTGAAACAAAGAAACTGACTTATGCAATCAACTCAAGCAACAGCAGACATCAGCCACCACGAACGGCTGATGCAGGAAATTCGCCGTGGTGTCAGCCATGCGCTGGCCGAAGATTTAGGTTATTTACCACTGGCACAAGGTGACATTACCGCTTCCCTTATTCCGGCAGAACAACAGGCCACCGCCACTATTATTACCCGCGAAGATTGTGTGATCTGTGGCGTGGACTGGGTAGAAGAAGTGTTTCAACAATTGTCAGATCAGGTGGTGATCCAGTGGTTTGTCAAAGATGGTGACAAGGTAGCCGCCAATACACTGCTCTGTGAAATTAGTGGTCCGGCGCGGATTTTATTAACAGGCGAGCGCACTGCGCTGAATTTCCTGCAAACCTTAAGCGGCACAGCTACCACCACAGCTAAATATGTGGCGTTATTGGACAACAGCAAAACCCGGTTACTCGACACCCGTAAAACCCTGCCGGGCCTGCGGCTGGCACAAAAATACGCAGTTACCTGTGGCGGCGGCAAAAACCACCGTATTGGCTTATATGATGCGTTTTTGATTAAAGAAAACCATATCGCTGCTGCGGGTTCTATTGCCAATGCGGTGCAAACAGCCAGGCAGAATTTCCCGGGCAAAGCAGTAGAAGTGGAAGTAGAAGATTTAACTGAGCTGGAACAGGCGTTAGCGGCCGGTGCCGACATTATTATGCTCGACAACTTTCACATCGCCGATATTCAGCAAGCCGTGGCCATCAATCAAGGTAAAGCCAAACTGGAAGTATCCGGTAATATCACCAGCGAAGCGTTAAAAGCGCTGGGTGCAACAGGGGTTGATTATATTTCCAGCGGCGCCCTAACCAAAAACGTACAATCTATTGATTTATCAATGAGATTACGCAGCCTATAACTTGTAACTCTGATGCCGGCCGCAGTGTGGGCCGGCAACCTGCTTATTCACCAACACAATTTTTCATCCCCATCCATACAAGGGCTGAAATCAGCGGCCCAAACCTAAAAAAGCTGTTTAAATTCAGCATTCAACTCTTGTTAACAACTTATTTGCTTTATTTGTAACCAACTGCGTCTGATACCAAGCTCCCGCACCAAGTAACCAAATCAGGTAATTTTTACAAATAGCATTAAATAACATGATGTTAGCATGGCGTGGCACAAATATTGCTTTACAGGCAAAGATCAAACCAATTTGCCTGCCGCCCCAGTGTTCACTCCAAAAATTAGAACAAAATAACCTTATAATTCATTAAGTTGAACTACAAAAAAATAAATATTTACAAATATGCATTTTTTTCTTGCGTAACGCACAAAAATGTCCAGAATAGAAATCAACCCCCTGGGTTAATCAATTACTAATGGAGAAGTACTATGAAACGTAACCAAGGTTTTACCTTAATTGAATTAATGATCGTTGTAGCGATCATCGGTATCCTCGCTGCAGTAGCACTGCCTGCTTACTCAAACTATCAGGCAAGTTCAAAAGTAACAGCTGGTTTGTCTGAAATTTCTGCTGGTAAAACAGCTTTTGAAAACATTATCAACAATGGCGGCACTGTAGCTGCAGTAACCGATATTGGCTTACAAGCAGCAACTGGTAACTGTGCAATCGCTGTAACCGCTAGTACTATTGTATGTACAATTGACAATGCACCGACTCAAGTTGATGGTAAAACAATTACTTGGTCACGGGATGCAGCAACTGGCGTGTGGACTTGCGCTACTTCAGTCGAAAATAAATATGCTCCGAAGACTTGCCCAGGCGTCTAGGTCTGAAGTCTGAGTAAAAGGGCCGCAAGGCCCTTTTTTATTGGTGGTCAACTCAAGAAAAACTTCGTGAAATTCATTAATTAACGCCCGATAACGCCGCATTTAACAGTTGAATTCCTGTTCCCCGCTGTCATAATCAAAATGCTAATTTTCTCATTATTATCTGACAGATGGATGTGTTGTCGTTATGGCTTTTAACCTGCAATCAATTCTTCTTCGCCGTTTGGGCCAATCCGGCCTGATTGATGCGGGCCATTGCACCAAGCTTGCTGCCGAAAAAAACCATCAGTATCAAACCGCCGCCGACTTTCTGATTGGTGAAAAACTGATTAGCCCGGCAGCGCTGGCCACAGCAGCCGGTGGTTTTACCATGCACAGTGTGCTGGATTTGGATTATTACGATCTGGACTATGTGCCCGAGCAGGAACGTAATGAAAAACTGATCCGTAAGCACCATGTGCTGCCCATTTTTAAACGGGGCCGCAGTTTATTTTTGGCTGTAGTAGACCCAACCGATATGCAACCGGTAGAGGATTTTGAATTCAGTACCGGCCTTCGTGTTGAAGTGGTGGTGGTTGAGTTTGACAAACTGCACAAACTGATTGACCGGGTATTTGACCAAAAAGCCAGCGACAGTTTTTCCAATACAGATTGGGATTTAAGTGAACTTGGTCTGGCCGATGCGGATGAAGACGACAGCACCAATGAAGCTGAAGACGGCCCGATCATTACCTTTATTAACAAGATGCTGCATGATGCCATTCGAAAAGGGGCGTCAGATTTGCACTTTGAACCTTACGAAAAAAGTTATCGTATCCGTTTTCGCATTGACGGTATTTTGCATGAAGTGGCCTCACCGCCGGTGGCACTGTCCAGCCGTTTATCTGCGCGCTTAAAAGTCATGTCGCGCCTGGATATTGCGGAAAAACGGGTACCGCAGGACGGCCGGATTAAACTGAAACTATCGCAGAAAAAGTCGATCGATTTCCGGGTCAGCAGCCTGCCCACGCTGTGGGGCGAAAAAATCGTAATGCGGATCCTGGATTCGGACAGCGCCATGCTGGGTATTGATATTCTGGGTTACGAAGAAAACCAGAAAAAACTCTATCTGAATGCACTTGAACAACCGCAAGGCATGATTCTGGTGACAGGCCCTACCGGTAGCGGTAAAACGGTATCACTTTATACCGGCCTGAATATTTTAAATACCGAAGAAACCAATATTTCCACTGCGGAAGATCCGGTAGAAATTAACTTACCCGGCATTAATCAGGTGCAGGTAAACCCCAAAGCAGGGTTAACCTTCCCGATGGCGCTGAAATCTTTTTTACGGCAAGACCCTGATGTGATCATGGTGGGTGAAATACGGGATCTGGAAACCGCCGAAATTGCTATTAAAGCGGCCCAAACCGGCCACTTGGTAATGAGTACTTTACATACCAACTCAGCCCCTGAAACCTTAACCCGTTTATTGAATATGGGGGTTCCGGCTTATAACGTGGCCAGTTCCGTCAGCCTGATTATTGCGCAGCGTCTGGCGCGGCGGTTATGTAGCCACTGTAAAGCCCCGGAAGTCTTGCCAGAAGAAGAGTTATTACGTCAGGGTTTTACCAAAGAGCAATTACCCGGTATTAAATTATGCAAACCTGTCGGCTGTGAATATTGCACCGGCGGTTATAAAGGCCGGGTCGGTATTTATGAAGTGATGCCGATTTCGCCTGCTATTGCTGAAAAAATTATGCACGGTGGTAATTCACTGGAAATTGCCAAACAAGCCCAGCTCGAAGGCATTAATAATTTACGCCAATCCGGTTTACTCAAAGCAGCGGCCGGCTTAACCAGTCTGACCGAAATTAACCGGGTGACAAACGCTTAATACAGGTGCATAAAATGGCACTTCAACAAAGCAGTTAAAGCGCAGACTTGAATTTAATAATGGCCAGCAGGTTATTGCCGGCACAAGGATAAAAAATGGCTCCACAACCAAAAATAAAAGAGCAGGACAACTTTTCCTGGAAAGGGGTAAACCGCCGGGGGAAAAAAGCTGAAGGCGAAATTCGCGCTAACTCTATTAACGAAGCAAAAGCTTTATTGCGCCAACAAGGCATTACGCCATCTATTGTTACCAAAAAACGTAAAAGCCTGATCGGCGGTGATGCCAAAGTCACGCCGGCTGATGTCGCGGTGTTAACCCGCCAGATTGCCACTATGCTGGCTGCCGGCGTACCCTTGGTGCAATCAATTGACCTTATCAGCAGCGGTGCCGACAAAAAATCTTTGCGTGATTTAATGCAAAAAGTGTCGGTGAAAGTGCAAAGTGGTATTCCGCTATCTGAAGTGCTGCGCGAACATCCTAAATATTTTGATGAATTGTATTGTGACCTGGTCAAATCAGGTGAACAGTCAGGCGCCCTCGACCGCATTTTTGATCGGGTTGCCACCTATAAAGAAAAAGCAGAAGCCCTTAAATCCAAAATTAAAAAAGCGATGTTTTATCCTATCGCCGTTACAGTTGTTGCACTGATCGTGACCTCTATTTTGCTGATTTTTGTGGTGCCGTCCTTTGCCGAAATTTTTGCTGGTTTTGGCGCTGAACTGCCAGGTTTTACCCTCTTTGTTTTGGGTATCTCAGAGTGGATGCAAAGTTACTGGTGGGTGGTGTTGGCGGCCATCATTATTGCGTTATATATGTTCAGAAAGGCTTATCACAACAACCTGCAGTTTAAAACCGCAGCTGATGCTTTAGCTCTGAAACTTCCGGTGATGGGCATGATTATCAACAAAGCCGCTGTGGCCCGTTATGCCCGGACTTTATCCACCACTTTTGCGGCCGGTGTGCCGCTGATTGAAGCGCTGGAATCTGCTGCTGGCGCTGCCGGCAACGAAATTTATAAAAATGCCATTATGGAAGTCAGAGCCGATGTTTCCGCCGGTGGCCAGATGTTCAGCTCAATGAAAACCACCAACAGATTCCCGGAAATGGTGATTCAGATGGTGTCTATTGGTGAAGAATCAGGCTCTTTAGACGATATGCTGGCGCGGGTTGCCAATATTTACGAGCAGGAAGTGGACGACGCGGTAGACGGCCTTACGGCACTGCTGGAGCCAATGATTATGGCGGTACTGGGTGTGATTATCGGTGGTTTGATTGTCGCTATGTATCTACCAATTTTCCAACTGGGTTCGGTGATCAAATGATGTTGTCTGGTGCAGAAGTATTGTTGTATTTGCAGCAGTCGCCTTATGTTTTTACCGCTGTGGTGTTTTTGTTCAGCCTTTGTGTTGGCAGTTTTTTAAATGTGGTGGTCTACCGCTTACCGCTGATGATGGAACGCAGCTGGAAAGAAGAATATCAGGAATATTTTTCGCCAGAGCTGTCATCAAACGAATCACAATCGAAAACACCGGTATTTAATCTGGCAGTGCCACGCTCTGCTTGTCCGCATTGTCAGCATCAGCTGTCGGCGCTGGATAATATTCCACTGCTCAGTTATCTGCTGCTCAAAGGCAAATGCCGTTATTGCAAAGCGCCTGTCAGCTTGCGATATCCGCTACTGGAGCTTGGCACTGCGATAGTCTCCGCTGTAGTAGCCTGGCAAATGGGGGCAACCGTCACTGGCCTTTTGTATTTAGGGGTGACCTGGGCGCTGTTGGCACTGACTTTTATTGATATCGATAAAATGTTATTGCCCGATCAAATCACCCTGCCCCTGTTATGGCTGGTGCTGGTGGNNCTGGTGGCCGCAGTGGCAGGCTTTAGTAAAACCGACGCTGCCGGGGCTATCACCGGCGCAGCCTTGGGTTATCTGGCGCTCTGGTCGGTGTATTGGCTGTTTAAATTGCTGACCGGCAAAGAAGGCATGGGTTATGGTGATTTTAAATTGCTGGCCGTATTTGGTGCTTTGCTCGGTTGGCAACAACTGCCACTGATTATCTTGTTATCATCCCTGGTGGGCGCTGTGGTGGGTTCTATCTATCTGGCTGTTCAGGGCAAAGATAAAAATAATGCTATTCCATTTGGCCCTTACATAGCTGCCGCCGGTTGGATTGCCATGCTCTGGGGTGAACAAATCACCGAAGCTTATTTGTCGTTGATCCAGCCCTAAAATGCTATGAGCAAATTTATTGTTGGACTCACAGGCGGTATTGGTAGTGGCAAAACCACTGTCGCTAATGAGTTTGCCAAACTCGGCATCCAGTTGGTGGATGCCGATCTAGTCGCCAGAGAAGTGGTTGCTTCGGGCAGCCCTGCTTTAACGCAAATAGCCGCCCATTTTGGTGAAGGTATTTTACTCAGTGATGGCAGTCTGAACCGGGCTTTATTACGGGAGCGTATTTTCAGCAATGAAGCGGAAAAACACTGGTTAAATCAGCTGTTACATCCACTGATCCGGCAGCAGCTTCTGCAACAACTGGCGCAGGCCAGCTCGCTTTATGTCATTCTGGTGGCACCGCTGTTGATTGAAAACAAGCTGCAACCTTTGGTGGACCAGTTGCTGGTGGTGGATGTCAGTGCAGAGCATCAGCTAAGCCGCACTGCAGCGCGGGATCAGGTTGACACAGCTCAGGTGGCAGCCATTATGGCGTCACAATGTACGCGTGAGCAGCGCCTTGCTGCGGCAACTCAGCTGCTGGATAACAATCTGCCACCTGATACTCTGCCGGAAAGAGTTGCAACACTGCATCAAATATATTCGGCCATGGCAGCAGAAAAACTAGCCAAATCGCGAACTTAAGGTTATGTTAACTGACGGGTGCAACAGCAACCCGCTGGCTTTTTTTGGGGCGCACCTCGGGCATGGCAGAACTTATCTACGAACATCCACTCAACGAAAAAGTCAGAACCTATCTGCGGGTCGAATATTTATTCAGTCAGGTCAATCATCAGCTCGCACTTGCCAACGAATCCCAGCAACTGGGCTTTTTTACCTCGTTGTTTGCGCTGATTGAGGTGCTGGATCGCAACGATATCCGCCCGGATCTAATCAAAGACGTCGAACGTTGTGAAAGTGCGCTGGTGAGCTGGTCGCGTCATCCTTCAGTGTCTGACGACAGCCTCGAGCTGATGTTGCAACAGGCAGTACGGCTGCAAAGTGAGCTGATCCGTGGCGCCAAATTTGCCAATGTACTCAAAGAAGATAAATTTTTAGGTCCGCTACGCCAGCGTTTTTTTATTCCGGGTGGCACCTGTTATTTTGATTTACCTCAACTGCAGTTCTGGTACACCCAGCCACTGGATGTCCGGCAAAAATCGGCACAGGAATGGATAGCACAATTGCAGCTGGTAGAAAGAGCCATCAGCTTTGTACTGACATTTATCCGCGAACGCGGTAAATTTCAGCCTGTGGTGGCGGAAAATGGTTATTACCAGAGCAATACTGAACAATACGAGCTGCTCAGATTAAAATACCCGCTGGAATATTGTTGTTACCCAACCATCAGCGGCAATAAATATCGTTATGCCATTCGTTTTATGCAGCTTTGCGACACTCAGGGCCGCGCCACTTCAGATAAAAATATCCCGTTTGAACTCGCCTGCTGTTAGCGTCATTTTTTAGTGCCTGACATCGGCTGCGCACTTAGCCTCGTTTTCAGGTTGGGTGTATAATGCGGCTTTTGTAAATAGCGCACAGGAATTGTGATGTCAGAGCTCAAAGTACAATGCCCAACTTGTCAGACCGAAGTGTTGTGGGGTCCACAATCACCATTCAGACCGTTTTGCAGTGAACGCTGCCGTTTGATTGATTTAGGTGAATGGGCCAGCGAAAGCCGCCGTATTGCCGATAAACAACCGATAGAAGCAGGTATTGGCGATGCCGATCTGATGGCGTTGGAAGATGAACTGATGCAACAGGACAATAAGTTTTTTCAATAAACATAAGCCGGCTCTGCTTTAATGCCAGAGCCGGTGTTTGCTTAAGCCCCCTAAGGCTGGAACAGTTGCTGTACCGCTGCCAGAATGGGCTGATTGGCATCAGGGAACTGATAATGACCAAGTTCGAGCTGATGCACCCAGGCCGTTTGCTGGCCTTCCAGCCCCTCACCCTCACCGCTGAAATCTTCCACCAGCCAGACATCCAGCAACACGGTTTTTTCCGGGTAAGCATATTGCAGCTGTAACATGGCACTGGCGTTGTGCACCTGCAGGTTCACTTCTTCCAGCAACTCGCGTTGCAGCGCCTGCAGCACAGTTTCACCCGCTTCAACTTTGCCACCCGGAAACTCCCAGCGCCCGCCCTGATGCAATTGATCCGGCCTTTTGCTGATAAAAATAAAGTCGCCGCGTTTTATCACACCAACGGCCACATGTACTACTTTGGTTGTCGACACTTTATCTACTCCGGATTGTTCGGCTTGTCTGCTTAGGTTGTGTTGCCTGACCAGCTTTTGCATGCATAAAAAAAGCAGAGCGAGCTCTGCTTTTTATCGGCGGTGCCGGCTTAGCTTAATTTGCCGTGGCACTGCTTATATTTTTTGCCTGAACCACAAGGGCAAACATCGTTGCGACCGATTTTTTCGCCATCGCGGAACACAGGAGCACCCGGATTGGCCGGTACTTCACCGCCCACATGTTCGGCTTCTTCATGTTCAAACTTCATGGCAACGGCATCAGCTTTGCGGCGCTGTTCTTCTACGGCTTCCACATCTTCCGGCGCGCGGATTTGCACACGGCTTAACACACCAACCACGTCCAGTTTCAGCTGATCCAGCATATTGGAGAACAGCTCAAAAGCTTCGCGCTTATATTCCTGTTTCGGGTTCTTCTGCGCATAACCACGCAGGTTAATACCCTGACGCAGGTGATCCATGGCTGCTAAATGTTCTTTCCAGTGCGTATCCAGACTTTGCAGCATCACGGCTTTTTCAAACTGACGTAACACTGGTGCACCCACCATTTGTTCTTTCAGCTCGTAGGCTTTTTCTACCACGTCGTGAATACGCTCTTTCAGTTTTTCTTCAAACAGTTTGTTGTCTTCGGCCAGCCATTTTGCCACTGGTACATCAATAGCAAAGTCTGAACGTAACCGTGCTTCCAGGCCCGGGATATCCCACATTTCGTCCAGCGACTGGGGCGGAATGTACTGATCCATCACCGACTGCACCACGTCAGTGCGGATAGCGGCAATAGTTTCGGTAATATCTTCAGTGGCCAGCAATTCGTTACGCTGCTCGTACACTACTTTACGCTGGTCGTTGGCGACATCGTCAAATTCCAGCAACTGCTTACGTATGTCAAAGTTACGCGCTTCCACTTTACGCTGGGCGTTTTCAATAGCGCGGCTGACCAGCGGATGTTCAATCGCTTCACCAGCTTCCATGCCCAGTTTGCGCATCATACCGGCCATACGGTCTGAGGCAAAAATACGCATTAATGCGTCGTCCAGTGCCAGATAAAAACGGCTGGAACCGGCATCACCCTGACGACCGGCACGGCCACGCAGCTGGTTGTCAATGCGCCGCGATTCGTGGCGTTCGGAGCCGATGATATGCAGGCCACCGGCCTCCAGCACCTGCTGGTGCAGCTTTTCCCAATCGGCGCGCATGGCAGCGATCTGCGCCTCGCGCTCGGCTTCCGGCAGCGATTCGTCGTGCTTGATCGCCGACGAGGCTTTTTCGATGCTGCCGCCAAGCACGATGTCGGTACCGCGACCGGCCATGTTGGTNNGACGACCGGCACGGCCACGCAGCTGATTGTCGATACGGCGTGATTCGTGGCGTTCAGTACCAATAATATGTAAACCACCGGCAGCAATAACAGCGTCATGACGCTGTTGCCACTGTGCTTTAATTTCATCAATTTGCGCCTGAGTCGGGTTTTCCAGCTTGGCCACTTCAGAATGCCAGTTACCACCCAGCACAATGTCAGTACCCCGGCCTGCCATGTTAGTGGCAATGGTGACTGTGCCAGGACGACCGGCTTCGGCAATAATCTGCGCTTCATTGGCGTGGAACTTGGCGTTTAACACCTGATGCGGGATTTTTGCTTTGTGTAATAACGACGACAAATATTCTGAGCTTTCAATAGAAGCCGTACCGACCAGCACAGGGCGTTGTGCCTGACGGGTCGCTTCAATATCTTTAATAATGGCCTGATACTTTTCTTCGGCAGTCAGATACACCAGATCCGGCATATCTTTGCGCACCATCGGCTTGTTGGTTGGAACCACAATAGTTTCCAGACCATAAATTTGCTGGAATTCAAAAGCTTCAGTGTCGGCAGTACCTGTCATACCAGCCAGTTTTTCGTACAGACGGAAGTAGTTCTGGAAAGTGATAGAGGCCAGCGTCTGGTTTTCGTTCTGAATACGTACACCCTCTTTGGCTTCAATGGCCTGGTGCAAGCCTTCAGACCAGCGACGGCCTTCCATGGTACGACCTGTGTGTTCATCCACAATCACGATCTGACCGTCTTTAATCACATAATCCACATCCTTTTTAAACAGGTTGTGGGCGCGCAAAGCGGCATACACATGGTGCAACAAAGTGATATTGCTGGCAGAGAACAGCGATTCGCCTTGCTGCATTAAACCCCGCTCCAACAGAATTTCTTCCACGCGGATCTGGCCACGCTCAGTTAAATAAATCTGTTTGGCTTTTTCATCGATGGTGAAGTGACCATCACCCATCTGGCCTTCTTCGTCTTCTTTTTCCTGTTTTTCCAGCATTGGAACTACAGTATTGATCTGGCGGTACAGCTCTGAGCTGTCTTCAGCCTGGCCGGAAATGATCAGTGGTGTACGGGCTTCGTCGATTAAAATCGAGTCCACCTCATCGATGATGGCATAAGCTAAATCGCGCTGCACCCGGTCGGCCATGCTAAAGGCCATATTGTCGCGCAGATAATCAAAACCAAATTCGTTGTTGGTACCGTAGGTAATATCAGCAGCGTAAGCCTGCTGCTTTTCCGGGTGTTGCATGCCAGGCACGTTGACACCCACTGTTAAGCCTAAAAAGCGGAACAGCGGCTCGTTGGTCGCGGCGTCACGTTTGGCCAGGTAATCGTTGACGGTAATGACATGCACAGCACCGCCGCTTAAGGCGTTCAGGTAAGCCGGCAAAGTTGCGGTCAGGGTTTTACCTTCACCGGTACGCATTTCAGAAATTTTGCCCTGATGCAACACCATACCGCCAATCAGCTGCACGTCAAAATGACGCATGCCGAACACCCTTTTACTGGCTTCACGCACAGTGGCGAAGGCTTCCGGCAGTAAGTCGTCCAGGCTGGCACCATCGGCATAACGTTGTTTAAATTCTGCAGTTTTTGCCTGCAACTGTTCATCAGACAAAGCTGCAAACTGGCTTTCCATGCCGTTGATTTCGTCGACCGTTTTAGCGAGTTTTTTCAGGAAACGATCGTTGCGACTACCAAATAATCTGGTAAAGAGTTTTCCAAACATTGTCCAAATACCACTTTTATTGTTGAGACTGGCGCGCAGTCCTGGCTGAGCCATTGAAAATTTGTGTCCGACGGTTCACAAACAACATCGGGTCTATTTGCTGACCATCTTTTAATATTTCGTAATGTACGTGCGGACCTGTTGAACGACCGGTATTACCGATAGTGGCAATTTGCTGGCCCTTACTGACCAGCTGGCCAATGTCGGCCTGAATTGCTTTGGCATGACCATACCTGCTGCGATAACCACCGGCATGTTCAATTTCCACCATCAGCCCATAACCAAAACGTTCTCCGGCCCACGTCACAATTCCACCTGCGGTTGCCACCACCGGATCACCTTCGGTACCGGCAAAATCAACACCCCGGTGCAAGGCGGGCTCACCACTAAAAGGATCACTGCGCACGCCATAAGCGGAAGAGAGGTAACCTTTTTGTACCGGCCGGCCAGATAACTGACTGTTCATACCGATATTGTGATTCAGATCCAAAGATTCAAGTAAGGCAAAACGGGTTTGTTCAGTCTGCAGATTTTGCTCAAGTGAGGTCAGCTGCAGCAGCACCTGATTTAAGTCATCCAGACTCAGCTGAGCGCCTGGCTGTGCAGGTCCTCCCATAGGCGGTGCCTGATGCAGGTTAAATTCATCTACTGACAGATTGGCGGCATCAATTAAACGCTCGCCGACCATATTCAGCCGGTTCACCTGCGCCTGCAATGACGCCACTTTAGCGGTAAGAGCAGCAATCTGATGTTCAGCACGCTGACGGATTTGTGCCACTTCAGCGGCATCTACCTTAGGTTCAGCATCCGCAACCGGTGCCTGAGCACCGGCATCCGCCCATAAGCGGCCTGCGGCTGCGCCAACACCGGCGGCAATAAAAAACAATAATACCGCGGTCACAGCCCATTGCTTTGGCGTGGCACCAAAGTTGAGGGCGCGATACTGCTCGCGGTAAAAAACTGGTAGACTCATGGGACCTCAGTTTCTGGTTCTTGTTTGTTATGGCCCGCTATTCACGCAAACCTGTCGACGTCGCGACACTGCTGCAACAGAACACGCTGTTGCAAACGTCTTCGCAGACGGAATTAGTGCGTCAACTTAATACCGAATTAATCCAAATCCTGCAACTGGAAAAACCGTTTTTCTGCAAGGTTAGCCGCATTGAGCAAGGCAGAGTGCAGATTTTGTGCACATCAGCGGCCTGGGCAACGCGGATCAAGATGCAAAGAGGCGCTATTCTAGACAATTTCAGGCAAAAAATCTTGCCTGATTTAGCAGGTCTGGATATCGAAATCAGCCCAAACAGCGATATTCGTTATCAAACCAGTCAAAACCACATAGAAGCCCCGGCAAACCGGCAAATCTCAGAACAAGCCGGTGCTTATTTGTTGGCCGCTGCAGAAAATGCCGACCCGGAACTGGCCAAAAGATTACGCCGCCTGGCCGAACTCGCTGGCAAAAAATAAGCCTCGCGCTTTTCCGGTGCAGTAAATCACAAGCAAAAAAAAACCTCACCGGTTACCCTGTGAGGTTTTTTTGAGCCAGCAGCGGTTTAAGCCAGCTGCGGCGCCAGATAAGAAATAGGCAACTGTGCCGGTTTGTCGAAGGTGACAAATTCCCAGTTTTCCTGGTCGGCCAGTACAGCACAGAGCAGCTGGTTATTCAGCGCATGGCCGGTTTTATAAGATTTAAACTCACCCAGAATGCTGTATCCGGCCATATATAAATCGCCAATTGCGTCCAGGATTTTGTGTTTAATAAATTCGTCGTCATAACGCAGACCATCCTGATTTAACACCCGGAATTCGTCCAGCACTACGGCGTTGTCAAAACTGCCACCCAAAGCCAGGTTATTGGCACGCAGATATTCAATATCCTGCAGGAAACCAAAGGTACGGGCGCGGCTGATATCTTTAATAAAACCAGCAGCGGAGAAATCCAGTTTCATCCGTTGTTTGGTTTCAGAAATCACCGGGTGATCAAAGTCGATGGCAAAATCAATCCGGAAACCATGGTGTGGCTTAAACTCAGCCCATTTATCACCATCTTCTACCCGCACTGCTTTTTTAATGCGGATAAATTTTTTCGCCAGTTTTTGCTCGGCAACACCTGCTTCTAACAACAGGTAAACAAAAGGATTGGCACTGCCGTCCATAATAGGAATCTCGGCAGCATCCACCTCAACGATCAGGTTATCAATGCCTAAACCGGCAATGGCAGCCATTAAATGTTCGGTGGTGGATAACCGCACACCGTTTGGGTTAATCAAGCAGGTACACATCACAGTATCACCAACCAGTTCAGGTGCTACTTTGAAGTCAACTATAGGGTCGAGGTCGACACGACGAAACACAATACCTGTGTTGTCAGGCGCAGGCCGGAGAGTAAGCGTAACCTTCTCGCCCTTGTGCAGACCAACTCCGATAGAGCTGACAGTTTTATTGATAGTACGTTGTTTAATCATCACTTTTCGTCCTGTTCAAAATTTGAACAAACCCAAACGGCGGCGAAGCATAGCATATGTTAACAACATTGCCAATGCTGTGAGCTTATCCGCCCTGTGTCACAGACTGAATTAATCAGCCTGTTTACGCAGGAAAGCCGGAATATCAAAAATGTCGATATTGGCTTTGTTATCGGCCTGCGGCTTGTTTTGTACACTTTCCACTGCGGCTGTAACCGGCATAGCTTCGCGCATATCGCGGGCGGCGTTGCCTGCATTACCGTACACAGTGCCGGCGTTACCATAAACGCTGCCTGAATGGTTGCTGTACTGCGCACGTACCGGCTCGGCAGCACGGTGGTGGCCATGGACCAGGCTGATATCAGGTTTACGCTCAGCGCCAATGCCAGTTGCAACCACTGTCACCCGCAGTTCGTCAGACATATCAGGGTCGATCACCGCACCCACCACTACAGTGGCGTTTTCTGAGGCAAAGGCTTTCACCGCATTACCAACAATTTCAAACTCTTCGATGGTTAAATCCAGGCCTGCTGTGATATTTACCAGAATACCCTTGGCGCCTGACAGGTCGATATCTTCCAGCAGCGGGCTGGAAATCGCCTGTTCAGCAGCTTCTTCGGCACGATCCGGACCAGAAGCGCGACCTGTGCCCATCATGGCAGTGCCCATTTCTGACATCACAGTACGTACGTCGGCGAAGTCAACGTTGATCAAACCAGGGCGGGTAATGAGTTCAGCGATACCTTGCACAGCGCCTAACAGAACGTTGTTGGCGGCTTTAAAAGCATCCAGCAGGCTGGTGCCTTTGCCCAGTACTTTTAATAATTTGTCGTTTGGAATAGTGATCAAAGAGTCGACATGTTTTGACAGCTCGTTAATGCCTTCATCAGCGTAGCTTGAGCGTTTTTTGCCTTCAAACGGGAAAGGTTTAGTCACTACAGCAACAGTCAGAATACCCAGCTCTTTAGCCACCTGAGCCACGATAGGGGCCGCGCCTGTACCAGTACCACCACCCATACCGGCAGCGATAAACACCATATCGGCACCCATAATGGTTTTTTTGATGGTGTCACGATCTTCTTCGGCAGAACGACGGCCAACGTCAGGATTCGCACCTGCGCCTAAACCTTTGGTGACATTGGCACCTAACTGCAATGTGATATTGGCAGAAGAATTACGCAGGGCCTGGGCATCCGTATTGGCCGCAATAAATTCAACACCTTCAATATTGTTGGCAACCATATATTCAACGGCATTACCGCCGCCGCCGCCAACACCAACCACTTTAATGACAGCTTCTTCGCTGTGGTTTTCCATTAACTCAAACATAGCTCTCTCTCCGTTTTTATACGCTTATCCCGCCATTCTTGTGGTGTTCACGCTGTGAACTGCAGACGTTCGCACCACAACAACATTGGGCTCTCTCTCTTAAAATTCGCCTTTAAACCAGCTAGTGATCTTGCGCACTAAACCACCGACGGACTCCCGTGCAGCGCCGGCTTTTTTCTGCTGCTGACGCACGTCTTTGCCGTACAACAACAATCCAACCACGCTGGCGTAGGCCGGATCCTGTACATACTCTGCCAAACCTTTAATTTTGGTTGGATAGCCCAACCGCACCGGCATCTGGAAAATATCTTCGGCAAACTCAATAGCACCTTCCATTTTGGCGGTACCACCTGTTAACACCACACCAGCGGCAATCTGCTCTTCCAGACCGCTGGCGCGCACTTCTTCCAGCACCAGTTCAAATAATTCCTGATAACGTGGCTCCACCACTTCGGCCAGAGTATGACGCGACATACTGCGCGCCGGGCGACCGCCAACACTGGGCACTTCAATACTTTCTTCTTTACCCACCATACTGCGCAGGGCACAGGCGTACTGAATTTTGATGTCTTCAGCATGGCCAATCGGCGTGCGGAAAATTTTGGCAATATCGCTGGTGACCTGATTACCAGCCACCGGAATGACTGCGGTGTGGCGCAAAGCACCGTTGGTGTAAATGGAGATGTCGATAGTGCCACCGCCCATATCCACCACACAAACACCCAGCTCTTTTTCATCTTCAGTCAGCACGGCGTAGCTTGACGCTAAGGAACTGAATATCAGCTGATCAACCTGTAAACCACAACGCTCTACACATTTTTCAATGTTTTTGGCCATATCGTTGGCGCAGGTGATGATGTGGGCTTTGGCTTCCATCCGCACACCAGACATACCAATCGGGCTTTTAATGCCTTCCTGCATATCCACAGAAAATTCCTGTGGCAACACGTGCAACAACCGGCGCTCTGCCGAAATCGGCACTGATTTGGCGGCGTGAATCACGTTCGCCACATCTTCTGCTGTTACTTCAGTGTCGTTAATAGGCACCATGCCACTTTCGTTCTGGCAGCGGATATGTTTGCCGGTAATGCCTAAATACACTGAAGACACCCGGCAATCAGCCATCAGCTCAGCTTCATCAATAGCACGCTGCACAGCCTGCACCACCAGGTTTAAGTCGTTGACACCACCTTTATCCATACCCCGGGCAATATGAGTCCCCACACCCACAATACTCAGCTGATCGTCCGCAGTGATCTCACCCACCAGGGCTTTGATCTGCGAAGTGCCTATGTCTAAACCAACGATCAGTTCCCGATCCAACGACTTGGTCATGCTTTTCTCTTTTCTGGTTGTACTGCCGGCGGTGCAAAACGTACCGCCAATCCTGTGTCATACCGTAAGTCAACCTGTTCAATTGCTTCGGTTTTATGTTTACTGATTGCAGGGTACAAATCGATAAAACGTTGTACCCGTTTTAATGTATCTTCCCGCCCCAGTTTTAATGCGATGCCATTGCTCAGCTGCAATTCCCAGGCAAAACGCTCGGAAACAGCTAACTTACTGGCTTCAAACTGATGCAGTTTTAATAAACTCTGCACATTACCGAACATGGTCAGGGCATCCTGCTCGCTGCCCTTAGGGCCGGCCAGATGCGGCAGTTTGGCGTTCAGCTGCTCAATAGGCGCTTTAAAAACCTCGCCTTTTTTATTCAGCAGAGAGTCGTTATTCCACACTGCCACCGGGCTGTGCTCCGTCACTACAACCACCAAAGTGCCAGGCCATTGTTTGCGCACGGCCACCTGATACACCCAGGGTTGTTGCTGCAGGAACTGCTGCACCTGATCAACGTTCACTTTAAAAAAATTCCCGACAAACTGCTGCTGTAACTTGCCATGCAATTGTTTTGGTTGGATATGGCCAAAGTCACCATACAACTTCACTTGCCGGATTGGTGCATTTTGCTGGTCCTGCACCCAGACCACTACACGACTGGCAAACCAGAGAACCAATGCCAGCGACAGCAAAAAAAACAACACACCACCGACAAAAGCCGGGGTGTATGGTGTTTTTTGTTTGCTGCGAAGAACTGTCATCAGAGTCCGCCTGCCTTAATGTTTTTGTTTAGTGTTCATGCAAAGCTTCAGCCTTCAGCTGGCTGATTTGCAACTCTGCCGCTGCCAGCTGTTTGGCCAGTGCACCTATATTGCCGGCGCCCTGGGTTAACAGCACATCACCGTCCTGCAGTACATCAGCCAGAGCTCCGGCTAAATCGCCAGGCTGCGCCACATAAATCGGATCCAGCTGACCACGGGCTCTGATGCTGCGGCATAAACTGCGGCTGTCAGCCCCGGCAATAGGGGCTTCACCTGCGCTGTACACTTCCAGCAGCAGCAGGGTGTCGACTGTGGACAATACCCTGGCAAAATCTTCGTATAAGTCGCGGGTGCGGGTATAACGGTGCGGCTGATAAGCCATCACCAGACGCCGGCCTGGCCAGGCATTGCGTACCGCCGCCACTGTGGCCGCTACTTCAGTTGGGTGATGACCATAGTCATCGACCAGTAATACCTTGCCGCGGCCGGTATCAAATTCACCATATTGCTGAAAACGCCGGCCAATACCTTCAAATTTGGCAAAAGCAGCCAATACTGCAGCTTCATCCACCCCTTCGTCTGTTGCTATGGCAAAAGCGGCGGTGGCGTTGAGCGCATTGTGTCGTCCGGCCAGATTTAATGTGACAGCTCTGCTGTTACCGGCAGGGTCGGTAATGTGAAAACGGCTTTGGGTACCGGATTGGCTGAAATCGCTGACGCGGTAGTCAGCGTCATCGCTAAAACCGTAAGTCAGCACAGTGCGGCCAATCGCAGGAATCAGTTCACGCACCACAGGGTCATCGATACAAACCACGGCTACACCGTAAAACGGCAGGTTGTGACAGAATTCGAGGTAAGTGGCCTTCATTTTGTCAAAATCGCCCTGATAAGTTTCCATATGATCAGGTTCGATATTGGTGATGATCGCGGCCATTGGCTGTAAATGCAGGAAAGAAGCGTCACTTTCGTCCGCTTCGGCTATTAAATACCGGCCTGAACCTAAACGGGCATTGGTACCGGCAGAATTGAGTAAACCGCCAATCACAAAAGTTGGATCTGCTTTGGCTTCGGCAAAAATAGAAGCCACCAGGCTGGTGGTGGTGGTTTTGCCGTGCGTACCGGCAATAGCAATGCCATGGCGAAAACGCATCAGCTCAGCCAGCATCTGGGCGCGGCGCACCACCGGAATACGTTGCTCCAGTGCAGCCGCCACTTCAGGATTGTCGGCTTTAATGGCGCTGGATACCACCACCACTGACGCACCTTTGATATTGTCAGCGGCATGGCCAAAACAAATTTCAGCGCCCAGAGAGGTTAAGCGATCAACCACAGCATTTGGGCCCAAATCTGAGCCAGAGACTTTGTAACCTTCGTTTAGCAGCACTTCGGCAATGCCGCCCATGCCAGCCCCGCCAATACCAACAAAGTGGATACGCTCAACACGGCGCATGGCAATTTTTTCCTGGGGCCTGGTTATTGTATTCATGTTATTTCATACCTATCACGAGTCGACAAACTGCAACGACCTGATCAGTCGCATCGTCGATGGCACAAGCACGTGCCTGATGTGCCATGTGCGCAAGTGGCGTTTTATCTTTCAGCCAGCTTTGCAGCAGCGACACTAAATTTTTATTGTTTAAATCACGTTGCGGCCATAATAAAGCCGCACCCTGCTCCACCAGCCAATTGGCATTTGCCGTCTGGTGATCATCAATAGCTGAAGGCAGCGGTACAAATACTGCTGCCACACCGGCACAAGCCACTTCACTGACAGTTAAAGCACCGGCCCGGCAAATCACTAAGTCGGCCCAGCGATAGGCATCAGCCATATTGTCAATAAAAGCAGTGACTTGTACGCTTAAATTTTCAGGGGCATCAGCATAGGCTTGTTGCACCTCTGTTAACATCGCAGTGCCTGTCTGATGCCGGACCTGAACAGGCCCAGAAGCCGCGACCTGCTTCAGCTGCGCCGGTAAAATATCATTCAGCGCCTTAGCGCCTAAACTACCACCGACGATCAAAATATTTAAGCCTTTACTGAAATTATTCTCAGTTTTTACTGCAATCAGCTCTTTTCGTACCGGATTTCCCAACACATAGCGGTTTTTCTGACCACGAAAGGCACTGGGGAAGGCCACCATCACGGCTTTGGCAATTTTTGCCAGCAGCTTGTTGGTGGTGCCAGCCACGGCATTTTGCTCGTGGATCAACAGCGGAATGCCCTGCAGTTTTGCCGCCAGCCCGCCAGGACCACTGGCATAACCGCCAAAGCCGAGCACCAGCTGAGGTTTGACTTGTTTGAGCACTTGCCTGGCCTGGCGGATGGAACGCCATAACATCACTGGCGCTTTAAGCAAGGAACGCCAGCCTTTGCCACGAAGGCCCGCCACTTCAATGGCATGAAACGGAAAACCAAAAGAAGGCACCAGCTTCGCTTCCATCCGATCGGCAGTGCCTAACCAGTGAATGCTAAAACCTTGCGCCTGCAGCTGTTTTGCCACCGCCTGAGCCGGAAATATATGACCGCCGGTACCACCGGCCATAATAAGCACTGTCGGCATGGTATTAATCATGCGGACCTCCGGCAATAGCGTGTTTGCCTTTGAGGCGCACTTCAAAATCTATCCGCAGAATAATAGCCGCAGCTATTAGCATCATAATCAGGCTACTGCCGCCTGAGCTGACAAAAGGCAAAGTTAAACCTTTGGTCGGTAACACACCTGTGGCGACACCGACATTCACAAAGGTCTGGCAACCAATCCACACCGCCAGCGCATAAGCCAGAAAACCATGAAAACTTAAGCCTTTTTGCAAAGCTCTTTTGCCTATCCATAAGGCGCGCACCAACAATAAAAACAGCAGGCTCATCACCGCCAGCACACCGAGTAAACCTGCTTCTTCGGCAATCACCGCCAGAATAAAGTCGGTGTGCGCTTCAGGCAGATATTCCAGTTTTTGTACTGAGTTACCCAGGCCTTGGCCTGTCCAGCCGCCACGGCCAAAGGCCATTAAAGATTGGGTTAACTGATAACCACTGCCAAAAGGATCGGCCCAGGGGTCGAGGAAGGATGTCACCCGGCGCCAACGATATTCGCTGTACACAATCAGCACAGCTATCGACATTAAGCCGGTTAAAATCAGACCAAAGAACTGCCATAACTTGGCGCCAGCCAGAAACAACAGCACCACAGCGGTGCCAAACATCACGATCACTGTGCCTAAGTCAGGCTGCATCAGCAGTAGCACCGCAAACACAAACAGGATGATCAGGGGTTTTAAAAAGCCTTTTAAGTTTTCCCGTACTTCGTCATGGCGGCGTACCAGATAGCTGGATAAATAGACAAAAAAGAATAACTTGGCAGGCTCAGCTGTTTGAATACCAATAGGCCCCAGATATAACCAGCGGGTACTGCCGTTGACGTTCCGGCCTACTGCCAGCACCGCCAACAAACCAAGCAAGCCAAACACCAGCAACAATAAGTTAGTGTTATGCCACCAGGCTATAGGCACATTCAACACCACATAAGCCAGACATAAACCTATCATCACGTAGATTAAATGCCGGATGCTGTAATGCATCGGGTTATCAAACAAACGCTCAGCCACAGGGACTGAAGCGCTGGTCACCATGACAAAACCAACACACAACAACAAAATCATCAGCGTAAAGAAAAATCTGTCGTAGCTGGCGCCATCTTCAGCTTGCCACCAGCTCGCCAGATCATCTGTGGCCTTATTCATCCAGTTCAGTGCCAGTTGTTTCATGCCAGCACCCTCTGCACAGCGTCGCTAAACAAGCGGCCACGTTCTTCATAGTTTTTAAACATATCCAGACTGGCACAGGCTGGTGATAACAACACCAGATCGCCGGCTGTCGCCTTAGACGCGGCATATTTGACTGCGGCGGTTAAATCCGCCACCTGTACAGCACCAGGTACTAAAGCAGCAATGGCCGGGCCGTCTTTGCCCAGGGTGATGACCAGGTCAACCTGTTGCTGTAACACCGAAGCTAACTCAGTAAAGTCAGCCCCTTTGCCATCCCCACCGGCAATAAGAATCAGTTTGCCGGAAACTTCAGCACGTAAACCGGCAATAGCAGCCAGGGTTGCACCCACATTGGTGGCTTTGGAGTCATTGATAAAGCGCACACCGTGATGGTTAGCCACCAGGGCACAGCGATGTGGCAGCGCCTGATAGGTTTTCAGTGCCTGCACTAAACCTTCACGGCTGGCACCTGCGGCCAGCGCCACAGCCGCAGCCGACAAGGCATTAAACTGGTTATGCCGGCCAACCAAAGACATCTCAGTTAATTTTAATAAAGGTGCACCAGCCACCTGCAACCAGCTCTCTCCCTGATGTTGCACCACAGCATAATCACCGCCATTGAGGCTGATAGCGATTTCTGCCGGTACCTGTTGCACAGGTTTAGTCAGCACATCATCGGTGTTGTACACCGCAAGCTCTGCATGCTGAAAAATGCGTTGTTTGGCGGCGGCATAAGCGGCCATAGTGCCGTGACGGTCTAAATGATCTTCAGTGACGTTTAAATTGCAGGCCGCTTTGAGCTTCAGGCTATAGGTGGTGTCGAGCTGAAAACTCGACAGTTCCAGCACATAAACCTGCACTTCGTTTTCCTGCAGTGCATCCAATACCGCAAGCCCGATATTGCCGGCAGCTATGGCTTTAATACCGCTGCAGCTGAGCATATGTGCCACTAAGGTGGTGACTGTCGATTTACCATTGGAGCCGGTAATCCCCACCACTGCAGGCGGCTGCGCCTGTGCATTCAGGCAAAGCGCAAACAGCTCCACATCGCCCATCAGCACAGTGCCTTGCTTTTGGGCAAAACGAATGGCCGGATGATTGGTGTCAAGGCCAGGGCTGACCAGAATCACATCCATTTGGGCCAACCGGTTGGCGTCTAATTCGCCCAGATAAATACCGTCAACTTTTTCCGGCGCTATGGCATCCAAACCACTGACTTTAAGTCTGGTATCCATCAGCGTGGGTTTTACCCCTTGTTTCAGCAAAAAGCGCACAGTGGCCAGGCCGGAAACACCCAGTCCAAGCACAGCCACTTTTTTGCCCTGAAACAATTTATTCATTCATTTCACCCGCTTAACGCAGTTTTAAGGTCGCAAGACCAATCAACACAAAAATAATCGACAGGATCCAGAACCGGACTATCACGCGCGGCTCAGGCCAGCCTTTGAGTTCATAATGGTGGTGAATAGGCGCCATGCGGAAAATGCGCTGACCACGCAGTTTGTAAGAACCCACCTGCAAAATCACTGACATGGTTTCGATGACAAAAATGCCGCCCATGATGATCAGCACTATTTCCTGACGCACCAACACCGCTATCACACCCAAAATGGCGCCCAGCGCTAAAGAACCCACGTCGCCCATAAACACCTGAGCCGGATAAGTGTTAAACCAGAGGAAGCCCAAGCCTGCGCCAATAATGCTGGCGCACACCACCACCAGCTCTGAAGTTAGTGGCAGATGCGGAATATGCAGATAGTTGGCAAACACCACGTTGCCACTGACATAAGCAATAATGGCAAAAGCCATGGCCACCATAATAGTGGGCACTATGGCCAGGCCGTCTAAACCATCGGTCAGGTTCACAGCGTTACTAAAACCAACCATCACAAAATAAGTCGTGATTAAGAAGAACAAACCGAGCTGTGGCAGCACATCTTTGATAAAAGGCACCACCAGACTGGTTTCAGCCGGTCTTTCTGCTGTGGCATACAGGAAAAATGCAGTGGCAATAGCAAACACCGATTGCCAGAAATATTTCCAGCGCGCGATCAGGCCTTTTGGGTCTTTACGAATGACTTTGCGGTAGTCGTCAATAAAACCAATCCAGCCGTAGCTGACCAGCACAAACAACACCACCCAAACGTATTTATTGGATAAGTCTGCCCAGAGCAGAGTGCTGATAGCGATGGAGCCTAAAATCAGCAAACCGCCCATAGTTGGCGTGCCTTTTTTTGAAAAATGGCTTTGTGGGCCATCATCACGCACTGTCTGACCAATCTGCAGTTTTTGCAAAGCAGCAATCAGCTTGGGGCCAAAATACAGGCTGAGCAATAAGGCGGTTAACACGCCCAAAATAGAGCGGAATGTCAGATAACTGAATACGTTAAATGCATTCACATATTGGGTAAGAAATTCGGCTAACCACACTAACATGCGTCTGTCTCCTGCTGACATCTTTCTAGCAAGTCCTGCACAACCAACTCCATCCGGGCACTGCGCGAGCCTTTCACCAGAATGGACACTTCCGCTGTGCCTGTTAAAAACGGCGCCAGTTTAGCCACCAGCTGTGAACGCGAGCTGAAATGAGCACCCTGGGCATGGAATAATTCACTGGCGTTTTGTGACAGCACACCCAGCGTAAATAAGTGATTAATGCCGGCCTGTTTGGCATAAGCGCCCACTTCTTCGTGGTACAAACGGGCATCAGGGCCAAGCTCACCCATATCCCCCAACACTAAAATGCGGGTACCGGCATAAGAAGCCAATAAATCCGTGGCAGCTTTGACCGACTCTGAATTGGCGTTGTAGGTATCATCGATAATACGCAGGCCAGGACGTGGCTGATTCACATTAATCCGGCCTTTTACCGGCTTCATCGCAGCTAAACCCAGCTGTACGTCGGTCAGGCTGGCGCCTAAACCCAGGGTGGCTGCAGCAGCGGCCAGTGCATTGGCCACATTGTGACGGCCAGGCAATACCAGCTGAATAAAACACTGACCATTGGGGGTATGCATGGTAAAACCGGCACAACCATTGCTGTCGAGCACTATGTTTTCAGCATAAAAATCAGCAACTTGCTCTGCACTAAAGGTCTGTACCCGCAGATGAGTTAAGCGCTGTAACCAATAACTGTGGAATTCACTGTCCAGCGGCACTATGGCCAGGCCCTGTTCGCTTAAACCTGTGTAAATTTCACCTTTGGCGCGGGCCACCCCAAATAAATCACCAAAACCTTCCAGATGAGCGGCACCCACATTGGTGATCATCGCCACATCGGGTTTGACCAAAGAGGTGGTGTAGGCAATTTCACCCAGATGATTGGCACCCAGTTCCATCACGGCATAGTTATGCTGAGGTTCTAACCGCAGCAGCGTTAACGGCACACCAATTTCATTATTAAAATTGCCGGCTGTAGCCAATACATTGCCAATACGCGACAAAATAGCCGCCATCATTTCTTTGACTGTGGTTTTGCCAACACTGCCGGTAACAGCCACTGATTTTAAAGATAATTTTGCTTTAACCAGAGCACCAAGCGCGCCCAGCGCCAGTTTGGTATCAGCCACCACCAGCTGAGGCACAGTGCATTGTGGCTGAGCTTGTTCCACCACCACAGCCACTGCGCCTTGCTGCACCACGTCGCTGATAAACTGATGGCCATCAAAGTTCGGGCCTTTGAGCGCAATAAATAAATCACCCGCACTGATATTGCGGCTGTCGGTACTGACCTGTTTGATGCTGATATCAGCACCGACCAGACGCCCCTGGGTGGCGCTGGCAATTTCAGACATTGTTAAGCTGATCATCGGCACATCTCCGCCAATAAACTACTGATAAATTTACGTTCGTCGTAATCCCGCACCTGGGTGCCAATGATCTGGTAGGCTTCATGGCCTTTGCCGGCCACCAGGATCATATCGCCTTGATGAGCTTCAATCAGTGCCAGTTTAATGGCAGATTCGCGGTCAGTTTCAATTTGGCAGTTGGCACCGGTCACCATACCGGCGGCAATATCATTGCAGATATCTAACACAGCTTCAGTGCGGGGATTGTCGGCGGTAATGATAACATGATCTGCGTATTGTTCGGCGATTTGTCCCATTAAAGGTCGTTTGCCTTTATCTCTGTCACCACCACAACCAAACACACACCATAAATGGCCACGGCATTGCTGGCGCAGCGCCACTAAACTTTGTTGCAGCGCATCCGGGGTATGGGCGTAATCCACCACCAGCGTCACTTCCTGCGGGAACTGCCACTGCTCCATCCGGCCTGGCACCGGCAGTAATCGGGCTACAGCGTCGATGATATCCGGCAAGGCATGACCCAAGAGCACCAGCGCGCCCATAGCGGCCAGCACATTTTGTACGTTAAATTCTGCCAAGAGCGGAATATGCAGCTGATACTGCCCCAGATGACTGTGCAAAGTGCAGCGAAAACCATGACCATCGGCCTGCAGCGCATCATAAGCCAGATAACGGGTAAAACCGGTGCAGTCAGAAAGCCTGCCATACACCAGCGCGGGCAATGCTGTTTGCGCCACCAGCTGTTTGCCATAGTCGTCGCTGACATTAATCACGGCCGCTTTGGCAAGCTCCGGCGTAAACAGCAGCGCTTTGGCAGCAAAATAGTCCTGCATAGTGCCGTGATAATCTAAATGATCCCGGCTTAAGTTGGTGTACACAGCCACCGCAAATTTGAGCCCGGCCACCCGCTGCTGCACTAAGGCATGCGACGATACTTCCATTGCCGCCACTTTGCAGCCAGCCTCAACAAAACCGGTAAAAATACGATGTAAATCAACCAGATGTGGTGTGGTGTTCTGAAGTGGCGTAAAGGCCGGAAATTCACCATAACCTAAGGTGCCAATGACAGCGGCTTTTTCACCCAGCAAGCGGCTTAACTGATTGACAAAAATAGCGGTGCTGGATTTACCGTTGGTGCCTGTGATGCCCACCAGCTCAAGTTTTGCCGCGCTGTGCTGATAAAAAGCACTGACCACTGCCGGCAACTGCGCCAGCAAATCCGGCCATAACAACACCCGCGCGTCCTGCTGTAACTGTGCCTGCTCCGGCAGCAACACATCGGTCAGTACCAGCGCAGCGCCTTGTAACAGCGCAGTTTCGATAAACCTGTTGCCATGACCGGACACACCGGCAATAGCCAGAAACACATCACCGGCTTTTACCTGCTGGCTGTTCACACACAAGTTTGCCATGGCCGCAATTTGTGGCCTGTTTTCTAACGCACAAAGCGACTGTCCTTCGACAGTCGCTTTAAAGGGAGATAACCATTGTTCGAGCCGGTTAACCTGCATCTGGACCTCCGGCCACTTTAGTGATGCGACTGTCATTGCCATCCGGCGGCAAGTTGAGCAGCTGCATTGCTGCTCCCATTACGGCACTAAAGACAGGTGCCGCCACCTCGCCACCACCATAATAATCCCCGCTGGGTTCATTAATAATCACCACACAAGCCAACCTGGGTTGGGAGATAGGGCCTATGCCGGCAAAAGAGCCGATATAGTCATCGCCATAACCACCGGCAATGGCCTTTTTCGCTGTACCGGTTTTGCCACCTACGCGGTAGCCAGGCACCTTGGCACGGGTTGCTGTACCCCGTTTTTCGGTCACTGCTTCTAACATTTCCACCATAGCATCGGCATTGTGTTCGGCAATCACCCGCTCACCCGGTGGTGGATTGTCGGTTTTTAAAATGGTTAAAGGACGTACTACACCACCGTTGCCGATGGCGGCATAAATCCGTGCCAGCTGCACTGCAGTCACAGACAGACCATAACCAAAAGATAAAGTGGCTCTTTCATGCTCAGACCAGCGGGCGCGTTCGCGCAGCTGACCGGCACTTTCACCGAGCAAACCTAAGCCAGTGTCTTCACCCAGTCCCATGTTGTAATACATTTTTAATAAGTCTTCGTGTGGCATATTCAGCGCCAGACGGGTCACACCAATGTTACTGGAACGGCGGATAATGCCTTTTAAATCCAGATCACCATTGCCTGTCACGTCCTGCACCCGGCCACCGCCGACCATAATAGGGCCATAACCTGTTGGGATAATGGTATTCAAATCTGCAGTGCCGTTTTCCAGCGCCGCCAGCACAGGTAAAGGTTTGACTGTCGAACCTGGTTCAAAAGTGTCGGTAATAGCACGGTTACGGAACTTGTGAATGGCCGTGCCTTTTTTGTTATTCGGGTTGTAAGAAGGGCTGTTCACCATGGCCAGCACTTCGCCTGTGTGTACATCCACCACCACCACTGAGCCTGATGTGGCACCAAAAGTCAGCACCGCTTTTTTCAGCTCACGATAGGCCACCGCCTGAATACGCTGGTCGATACTGAGCTGCAAATTGCGTGACGCTGTGGCGTCTGTTTGCTCCAGCACTTCAATTTCACGGCCTTTGGCGTCTTTACGAATCACTTTACGGCCGGCTGTGCCTTTGAGCAGCTGGTCAAACTGGCGCTCTACACCTTCCACACCGTGGTCGTCCACGTTGGTAAAACCAAGGATATGGGCAGCCACTTCACCGGACGGGTAATAACGCCGTGATTCCTGCTTAAAATAAATACCGGGGATTTTTAACTTGCGAATGTAATCGACAGTGGCTGGACTGGCGTGACGCTGCAGATAGACATAACGTTTTTTCGGATCTGTGGCGATTTTTTGCGTCAGCTCTTCCGGTTTTAACTGCAGCATTTCTGCTAAAGCGTGCCAGCGGCGGCTGTCATTTTTCGCATTGGCCTGAATAATTACTTTAGAGTCGGCGTACACAGACTCAACAGGCACACTAACCGCCAGCTCTTCGCCGTTGCGGTCTAAAATCATGCCACGCAGTACTTCGTCCGACTTCACCCTTAACGAGCGGCGATCGCCTTGCTCTACCAGCATGTCGGGGTCAATCACCTGTAAATAAGCTGCACGGGCCACCAGGCCAAAAAATACCGCTGACAAGGACAACACTACAAAAGCAAAACGCCAGCTGATCACTGTCGGGTGTTTGCGGTTTTTGGCCTGTTTTACTGTTCTGCTCATGGTTCGTCTACCACTATATCCTGCTGACCCAATGGTCGAACCATCTGGAGCTGCTGTTGTGCCAGCTCTTCAACCCGGCTGTGTTCAGACAAAGCCCGCTGTTCTACCAGTAAATTGCGCCATTCCATTTCCAGCGCGTCACGTTGTTGAAATAATTTGTCCTGATTGATGGTGAGCTGCCGGTTTAAGTGAGTAAATTCCACTACAGCCAGCGCCGAACCTATACAAAGCACAAGCATCACCAGCACCAGTTTGTGGTTGGCAATATCCTGCACTATCAGTTTGTTTAATTTGATGCTGCTCATTTGGCCTGTTTCTCCGCAATACGCAGCACGGCACTTCGTGCTCTTGGATTAGCGGCCAACTCAGCATCTGAAGGCATAATGGCTTTGCCAATCAGTTTCAGCGGCAAATGCTGACGCAGCTGATCTTCCGTCAGCGGTAAACCTTTAGGCACAGGGGCCGGTTTGCTGTGCTGACGCATAAATTGTTTCACTAACCTGTCTTCCAGCGAGTGGAAGCTGATCACCGCCAGCCGTCCACCCGGTTTTAATACCGCAAGCGCAGCGTCCAATGCAGTTTTTACCTGCTCCAGCTCGCTGTTGATATAAATGCGAATCGCCTGAAAACTGCGCGTCGCCGGGTGTTTTTTCTCTTTAAAACTTTTTGGCGCTGTGGCGGCAATTAACGCAGCCAGCTCGCTGGTGCGCTTTAACGGTTGAGTGTCACGGCTATTGACAATAGCGTTGGCAATTTTCCAGGCGAACTTTTCTTCGCCGTACTCACGCAGCACAAAAGTAATGTCTTCCACATCGGCTTTGGCCAGCCAGTCAGCGGCGGAAATACCGGAGCTTGGATCCATCCGCATATCGAGTGGACCATCACGCATAAAGCTAAAACCACGGTCGGCATCATCGAGCTGAGGTGAAGACACCCCTAAATCCAGCAAAATACCGTCGACCTGACCGCTGATGCCCTGTTGTTCTGCCACTGTGGCCAGTTCAGAAAAAGCGGTATGGCTGATATGAAAACGGCCGTCATCAGCAAATTTCGCTGCGGCAGCAATAGCTTGTGGGTCGCGGTCTATCGCATACAAACGGCCTTTGGCCGACAATTTACTCAGGATGACACTGCTGTGCCCTCCCCTGCCAAAAGTGCCATCCAGATAGATGCCATCGGCTTGAATATTCAGACCGTCAATTGCTTCGTGCAGCAAGACGGAAATATGGGCTTGCTGATTGCTCACAATGACAAATCCTGTAATCGTTCTGACAGCTCAGCATCACCGGCAATTGCCATTTCCTGCTCAACTGCCATGTCTTCGGCCACCCGGCGGTGCCAGGTTTCTTCATCCCAAATTTCAAATTTATTCAGCTGGCCCACTAAACGCAGGCTTTTGGTTAAATGGGCGTGCTCACGCAAGGTGGCGGGTAATAAAATACGGCCGTTTTTGTCCATGTCACAGTCAGTGGCATGACCCAATAACAACCTTTTCAGACGTTGTTCCTGTGGATTAAAGCTCGACAGCTTTTTCAGCTTTTCTTCAATTTCTTCCCACTCAGACAGCGGGTACAGCAGCAGGCAGGGATCTTTGTGATCGATAGTGCAGATCAGCGCACCGCCATTTTCAGACAAAAGGCTATCGCGGTAACGCGTTGGCAGCGTCAACCGGCCTTTGTCATCCAGGCTCAGAGCAAATGATCCACGAAACATGTTGATCCCACTTTGTTGTAATTAGATCCTGAAAAGATCCACAATTACCCACTAATCTCCACAATGATACAGTTTATGGCGCAGAATTCAGCATTGTCAAGGTAAAACCCCACTTCAGTGATCGATAAAGATCCAATAACGACGCGGCTTGGCGCTGAACTGACAAAAAAAAAAGGAAAAAGTGGTGCAGATTGCTGAGCAGCACGAGAAAAGTCTCGCGTAACCCACTTGATCACAGCGGCAATCAGTCACAGAAAATCAGCTGTTGGATCCGACGGGTGGTATCCGCAAAACAGCAAAGCCGGCAGTGAAGCCTCAGGCTAATATTGCAATGCTGATGCGCCTGGAAGACAGGCTGAGCGGGCAGCGGCAAAACTTCATGCCAGCTGATTCAGCGCGCGGTTTATGCAGATCGACGATCAAACCTGGATCAATAAATTTAAATAAATCAATAAGATTGCATTGAAGTTTTCAGATGCTCCCTCAGACTGTGTTGTGTTTAGACAAAGCCACAGCCTCCGCAGTTGTTCGCTGCCAAGATCCACATCCTTGGCAACTGCAGAACTAAACAGTTGTCACTCAACATAAACAGTGCTGTTGCCAATCTCTGGGATCCGCTGAGCTCTGTGATGACTGCATGATGTGGTTATCCAAAAACGCGGTGAGCACAAAGCACAGTCATCTCGAACCCGGACGGTAAAAACCAATCAAATCGATGCATAAAGGGTGAGTAAGTACTCACACCAAAAGATGATAACAATTCTCAATTGCAATACTGCCGCTATCAGATAAAATAGCCCGGCATTTTTTTGGGGATCCTTATGCCTGCGCAACTGCCGTTATATCTGTGTATTGCCTTATTAAGCTGTTATTTAAGTTACAGCCTGCTCTGCTCTTTGCTCAGTCGGCAAAAGCAGAAAAGAGCGCAATATCGCCAGCAGCTGCAGGTCTGCCGGCTCAAACGTCAGGGCAATATTGTCAAAATCTGGTTGCGTCACCCAGAAGGCAAGCTGCTGCCAACTGCCAAAGCCGGTCAGCATTTGTTGCTGCAAGCTTTGGATTTATCGGGCACTAAAGTAAGCCGGGCTTATTCAATCACAAGCGACTGCAGCCAGCGGCGTTATTATCAGTTGGCGGTAAAAGCAGAACCCCAGGGCCGGTTAAGTCAGGCCTTGTGGTCAGATCTTCATATTGGCGACAGGCTGCTATGCAGTTATCCCAAAGGGCACTTTACCTTGCGCCAAGCCTTGTTCAGCCACTTCAAAGCCTGGCTCTGGCCACAAGCACAGCGCCCTGTGGTGCTGGTAGCCGGTGGTATTGGCATTACGCCGCTACTCGCGATGTTATGGCAGCTGCTGCGCCAGCGCCGGCCTGTGCAGTTGTGGTTGCAGGCCAGAACCGAAGCAGACTTAGCTCTGTGGCCTATGCTGCGCCGCTTGCCCAACCTGGAATTTATACCTGTGTTAAGCCAGGCCAGCCCAGTTTGGCAAGGCAGGCGCGGCCGTATTGATGCCGCTTTGTTGCTGGCGCATACAACAACAAACTCGGAATTTTATCTCTGTGCCAAGGCGCAGATGGTGACAGAACTGTTGCAGCAGCTGCAGGCAGCCGGAGTAAAGCATTGTTATTACGAGCTTTTTAAAGCAAATCAGAGTACAGAAAATCATCTCATTGAATTGGAAGGTCGTAGCGCCCAGAGTGCGGGTTACCCTTCAGTGTTAGACGCCCTGCTTGGTGCGGGCATCGCTGTGCCTTATGACTGTCGCGGTGGCTCCTGTGGCCAGTGCCGGCTGACATTAAAGTCAGGTCAGTGTAAAACCGTACTGACACCCGAAGTTGCTGTGGCCAGCCATGAAATTTTGAGTTGTTGTGTGCAAGCAAGCTCAGCACTGCAACTGGCTTTTAGTTCGCAAGCAGCCACGTTTGTTCCTGTTATTGCCGATAAGGATGATTTAAAACAAAACGCACTGGAGATCCAAAGCTAAACTAAGTCCGTAACCTGAGGCCAGCTCCGGCGGCGATGTTGCCAAAATCAGGTGCTGTCCTAATTGCTTTAAAGCAAGGATTGCTTTGGATTTATTGAGGTTTTCATGACATCGTTCCAGCTTGTATTTCGCACCCAGGCGTTTTTTATCGCCAATCTGGTCAATCTTTTCCTGTTGCTGATGGCCCTGATGCTGGCCAGTCTGCATCAAAGCTGGTGGCCCGCTTTGTTGGTGGGCATTCCATCCGCGCTGGTGCCTTATCTGTTGTACCGCACTTTTGGCGACCAGCTGTTGTCAAGACTGAGTTATGGCATCAGTTTTATGTTTTTCAGTGCCCTCCATATTCACCAGTCAATGGGCAAGACCGAAGTGCATTTTGGCATTTTTGTGTTGCTGGCTGTGCTGATTGCCTTTCGCTGCTGGAAAGTCATTCTGGCGGCTGCTGTCACTATCGCCGTTCACCATTTGTTATTTATGTACCTGCAATTTGGCGGCGCTGCGGTTTATCTGGTACCACAACAAGACGCCAATCTGCTGACAGTGCTGATCCATGCGTTATATGTGGTGGTAGAAGCAGCAGTGCTGATCGTCATTTGCAAACGCAGTTTAAGAGAAGGCATGGAAGGTCAGGCGCTGTTTGATGTGACAGACGCATTGTTGACTAAAGATCATAAAATTCTGATTTCAAGCCGTGCACGCGACATCAACTCGAAGCTTATCCACAAATTTAATGGGGTGCTGCACACACTGCAAAACACCGTCAGCACCATTGATGCGTCGGCGCAGCAGCTTAAAGCCCAATCGACTGAACTGCTGGAAGAAGGCACGGCCTTATCGACCATTATGCACAGGCAACTGGCTGAGGTAGAAAAAATCAACAACGCCAGCAGGGGCATGTCAGATGGTATTAATCAGGCGGTGCAACTGTCCGAGCAAATGCTGCAGCTTGCCAGACAGGCGCAAAGTTCTGCCCGGGGCGGCCGCCAAACAGTCAGCGCCACTATCGCGGCTATCGACAGTCTGACCGGCCAGCTACAAAGTTCCAAACAAAAAGTGCACGGTATGGCCGAATCGACCAGTGAAATCCGCACAGTGCTGGAAGTGATCCAGAGTATTGCCGAACAAACCAATTTACTGGCACTGAACGCCGCTATAGAAGCGGCGCGCGCCGGTGAGCAAGGCCGTGGTTTTGCCGTGGTTGCAGACGAAGTCCGTACTTTAGCGTCCCGCACTCATGGCTCTACAGCAGAAATTAAAAACATGATTGGCCGGCTGGTACAAAGCAGCGCCGAATCAGTGCAGGCGGTTGATCAATGTCTGGAGCAAATCAGCACAACAGTAGATTTTGCCAAACAAAGTGATACCGCCTTACAAGACATCAGTGTGCAGGCCAACGCCGTGGTAGAAGCCGCTACCGCCATGACTCAGGCGCTGAACGAACAGGACGAAGCCAGCAGTCATATTGCCGCCAGTATCTCGCAACTGACACAAATGACAGAAGCCCAGACAGCACAAGGCCAGCAAGTGTTACACAATGCCGACACCGTCAGCCGTATTACCACTGTACTCACCGAAGAAGCCAACAGATTCAGTCAGGGTCAGCCATCTTGAGCAAACTTTGGGTCGGCTGGTGCATTTTTATCCTGTGGGTTACAGGCACCTCCTGGTTGTTGTTTCAAACCGGCAACGCCTATTATGGCGAGTTTGATCCAGAGCGACAGCTGCAACAACAGCTGCAACAACTGCCGCAGCTCAACAGGCTGATCGAACCACAAAATGGCGCGGCCACGCTGCTGCATGTACTGGACGAAAACTGCCCCTGCACGCAACAAGCGCTGGCGCATATTCAAAGCTTGCAAGGCCGTTTTGCGCAGCAAGCATTGCAACAACCATTGCTGCAACTTTATCTGAGCGCCGCAGAGCTTCGCGCTGCCGGCGTCACGGTGCCAGCAACTCCTATGGTGATTTATTTAAAAGATCAACAACTTCACTACAGTGGGCCTTATGCAAGCGGCCCGGCCTGCAGCAGCTCGGAAGATCTGCTTGCTGCCATAGTACAGAATAAAATGCAGACGCCAGACAGCTGGCTGAACAGCGAAACGCTGTCTTGCCGCTGTCTGAGCCAAAACACCGGCTGACAGCTCTTGTTAAGGCAGTATCAACGCAGTTTTACACTGACAAAGTCAGCCGCAGCAACCCTGCTATAAAGCCACAGTGTCAGCAGTTGATTTACTTTTTGCCAGTGCAAATTCGGCTTCGCTTAACACCCGAACTTTGTCACCGTCTTTGAGTGTGTCGGCACCACGCACCACCAGCTGGTCACCGGGTTTTACTGCAGCCTTCACCTGTAACCATTCACCCTGCTCCTGGCCCAGCTCCACCGTCAGCCGTTTGACCTGTGGGCCGCCCTCTTTGTTTTGCTGCACCAAAAATACCGCATGCTGTTGTTTACCCAGCACTAAAGCGTCACGATGCACCACAGTGCTTAAGCTGGCACTGGCGGTTGGCAAGGCCACACTGACCAGTTGACCCACTGAGAAGTTGTTGGCATCGGCAGCAGTGACCGCCAGCCTGGCTTCAAAAGTTTGGGAACGTACATCAGACACCGGGATCACTGAACTTAACTGCAACTGCGTCTGGCCTTGCTGCTGATACACCTGCAACTGCTGGCCCGGCTGAATAAAAGTGGCATAAGCTAATGGCGCAAATAACCGCACTTCCAGATCGGTCAGGCTCACCAGCTGCAATAAGGTTTCGCTGCGGCTGACTTCTTCGCCTTTTTGATGATGACGCTGACTGACGACACCGGCAAAAGGTGCAGTGACCACAGCACGGCTGAGCTGATCCTGCACCTGCGCCAGTGAAGCTCGGTTGAGCTCCACATCGGCCAGTGCTAAATCACGGTCTGCCTGTACCTGATCCAGCTGGGTTTGTGAAATCAGCTGTTTGGCCACCAGAGTTTTTAACCGCGCCAGCTCTTTATCCAG
Organism: Rheinheimera sp.; assembly: GCA_003543135.1. Classification (GTDB taxonomy): domain Bacteria; phylum Pseudomonadota; class Gammaproteobacteria; order Enterobacterales; family Alteromonadaceae; genus Pararheinheimera. Next base: position 24,998 of record DPJG01000033.1, on the reverse strand, counting down.
TCTGGCTGCATTAATTTGTGATCTTTTTAACTGCGCCTGCAGCTCGTTTTTGCGCAGCGTTAACGGTGTTGGATCCAGTTTGGCCAGCACATCACCTTGTGCCACCTGTTGCCCTGCTTCGGCAATCCATTCCAGCCTGCCGTCAACGCCGGCACTTAAATTGGACTGATAACGGCTATAAACCTGACCCGACACCATCATTTGCGGGCTGATCAACTGGCTTTGCACCGGCGCCACACTCACCACTTTTGCCGCTGTTTCATTAGCCTGCAGTGAACCGGCAAAACCACCGGCCAGCCATACCAGGCCAAAGAGTGCAACATGCCAGTTGCTTTGAAAGTGTTGTGGCCGCGTTTTGCTGTTGGAAAAGGTCTGGTTATTCACAAACATGTTGCATCGCTCCTGTTTCAGCAATTGGGGTTGTGCTGCGCTGCCAGCTGCTTAAATACAGCAGCGCAGGCATCAGAATTAAGGTAAAAATGGCACTGAAGGTCATACCACCCACTATCACAGTGGCAAGACCACGGTAGATTTCACTGCCGACACCAGGCACCAGCATCAGCGGCAACATGCCAAAAATACTGGTCAGGGTACTCATATAAATGGGTCTGGCCCGCACCTGCACCGCTTCACGAATGGCTTGTGCCGGATTTAAGCCTGTGGCCTGACTGTCACGGTATTGCTCAACCAGCAAAATAGCGTTGTTGACCACTAACCCCAGCAGAATGATAAAACCTATCATGGTCAGTAAATCCAGCGCCTGAAAGGTAAATACATTCAACAGCTTCAGCGCAACCACGCCACCTAATAGCGACATAGGCATGGTCAGCACCACCAGCAAACTGGCTTTGACTGATTTAAACAAAGCGGCCATCAGCAAAAACAGGATAAATACCGCAATAGTAAAGTTCAGCGCCATAGTGCTAATGGCCGCTTCCAGCCGGTCGGCACTGCCACGAAAGCCAATAGTTAAATCATCACCCAGTTGCTGGCGCAGTGGCAGCACTATGTCCTGCTGCAAAATCGCCATCACATCAGACAGCGCCATGTCCGCCGGCGGACTGATTTGTAAACTGACAGTACGAAGCCCGTTTACCCGGAGCAAATTGGTCGGTCCCACTGTGCGTTGCAAGCTGGTGAGCTGACCTATGGTCTGCACCCCGGCCTGACTGGTGTAAAGCGGCATCGCCTGCAGCTGCTCAGGGCTAGTCCAGGGAATAGCACGCAGAATAATATCCATCCGTTCGTTGCCGTCAAACTGCTCGCCGACATAAATACCGTCTGTCATGGCGCGCACTGCATTGGCCACGGTAAAACGGTCGACACCGGCTTTGGCAATATTCATTTCATCGGGCAAAATTTTCAGTTCCGGCTGATTTTGCGCCAGCCCTGGTTGCGCCTGTACATTGGCGCCCGGAATTTTGTCCTGCACCAGCGCCATGGCGGCAGCAGCCTGTTGCATCAGCAGCTCACTGTCAGGGCCCTGAAAATCCAGATACAACTCACGACCCGAGTTAAAACCGAAGTTCAGCAAGGACGCCCGGAAGCTAAACGACGTGGTATCGGGCAAGTCTTTTAAAATTTCGGTGCGCAATAAGGTCAGCATATCGTCAACAGCACGGGGGTCTTCCGGGTAGATAAACAACACGTTAAAAGCCGGAAACATCGACATGTTGTAGCCTTTAATGGCCGGATATTTTTTATCCTGATAATAAGGTTTTAACCTTTGCACCAACAGCTGACCAATTTCCTGCTCCAACACTTTAATATTGCCCCCAGGCGGCAGGGTAAAACCGGTAAAAATGCCGTCGGAATTGGCCTGAGGTAAAAAGTCGGCTTTGGGCAGCAACAGGTAAATCAGCAATAAACTGCCCGGCACCAGCAGCAGGGTCCAGCCCAGTGCTTTTTTTAACGAACCGGTGCATAAAGTCACTTTGTCACTGAGCCAGTGCCACAGTGGTAATAAAGGGTCTGGTTTGGCATCCAGCTGTTTAAACCACAGCATCGAGGCCACCGGGATCACCGTCAGCGCCACCAGCATCGAAGCAGACACTGCCACCGCCAGCGTTAACGCCAAATCATAAAACAGCTGGCCTTCCACCCCTTGCATAAAGAGCACCGGCAGGAAAATCGCCACTGTGGTCACAGTGGACGCAAATAATGCTCCTTTGACCTGAGCCGTGCCTTTTTTTATCGCCAGCAGCAATCCCATGCCTTGCTGCTGCAACCGCACTATGTTTTCCTGCACTATGATGGCTGCATCCAGCACCATGCCAACGGCAAAAGCCAGGCCCGCCAGCGACACCACATTTAAACTGCGGCCAAAGGCCTGCAACATAATAAAAGCCACCAGCAAACACACCGGAATGCTGAGGCCTATTAACAAAGTGGCTTTGACCCCGCGCAAAAACGCAAACAGGATCAGTAAACTGAGCGCCACCCCCAGCCATAAATTCGAGTTCACCAGCGCAATAGCCCGGCGGATATGCACCGAAGCGTCAAAACTGAGCTCCATTTCCAGCCCTTTGGCGGCGAGCACATCGCGGTTTAGCTCGGTAATGGCTTTATTCACTTCATCCAGAATGGCCACAGTGTTGGAGTTTTCACCACGTTCCAGCGTCAGGTAATACGCAGGTAAACCGTTTCTTTTGGTAAAACCCGGCACTTCTGGGTAACCCACTTCCACCTGGGCAATTTCTGCCAGATACACAGGCCGGCCTTGGTTGTAAGAAATAATCATCCGGCCGTAACTTTGTGCATCAAACTGGCCTTCAAAACGCACTGTGTACTGGCGACGCCCTACTTCGGCAAAACCACCTGACACATTGCTGCTACGGTTAATACTTTGCTGAATTTGTTCAATGCTGATGCCAAGGGCGGCCATTTTGTAAGGGTCAAAAGTGATATGCAGCTCTTTGGGCAAGTCAGACGCCAGCTCTACATTGGATACACCGGAAATAGCCCGCAATCTGGGCCCGACGTTATCGCGGATCAACTTTAAATAAGGACTGAAATCATCAGGTGCATCGGGCGCCATTTGTTTGATCAAAATAGAAGCCACATTACCGCGGCCGCTGCCCACGTTAATCACCGGCTCTGCCGCTTCTCTGGGCCTTGGCGGCGCCTGATTCAGCGCGTTGATCACATCCAGCATAGCGCGCTGCATGTCCTGCCCCACTTCGAAGGTCAGAGCAATAGAGCCAAAACCAGGGCCAACATTACTCTGAATTTCCACCACACCAGGCACATTGCGTAAGGTGTTTTCCTGCGGCTCAATAATGGTGGCTTCCATTTCCTGCGGTGCTGCTGCCCGCCAGCCATTGTTGATAAAAATTTGTGGCCGGTCTAAATCAGGCAGCAACTGTACCGGCAGTTTTGCCATAGCCAACAAACCAAATAACAGGATCAAAATAACCACCACCACGGTGGCAGCCGGATTTTTACAACTGGCGCGGGTCAGGTTCATCACTAAGGTATTCCAGAGGGCGAATGGCCGGAGTATATGCAGTTGTCGTTGAATTCCCAGAAAAGGTTGGGACAAGCGGAAGATAAATTGCAACCAATTGTGACCAACGGGGATTGGTCGCCCGCGCCGGGCGTTTTATCGTAAAGAGGCATTTTTACGCAGAGAGTAACGGCCGGAAAAATCGCCAAACCAACAGTCAGTGCAACTTAAAAATGGGTGCCGTACACCTGGTTATAAAGCCGCCTGACTTCAGCATGGGAGGATGGATCAAACCACTGCAAATGCGCCTGTAAATAAGCTTCGGTTTGGCTTGCCAGCGCCAGTTGCTGCTCCAGTACCGCCAGCAGTTGTTGTCCCTGCGGCGTTTTGGCACATAAGATATGGCCCAATAACACTTCCGGCGACTCCACCAGCGGCAGGCTGATAAGTTCTGCTGTGCCATGTTGCTTTTTGGGTTGATTAAGTATGTTGTGCTGCACCACATTCGGATATTCAATCAACAGTTCAACACGGCCACTTTGCAACATCTGAATGACACCGCCGGCCAGATCGCTGGCATGGCGTTGCCAAAAACGCTGCTGATACTGCGGATCGCGCATCAGCGCATCCAAAGCCGCACCGTAATTACGCCCACCTACAATGGCAAACCGCGCGCTTTGATTTTGCTCAAGCAGCTGCTGTACGCTCACTTTACCTTCGGCGTTTTTCAGCTCGGTCAGCAGGCGGGCAGTGGCAGAGTCTTTTAAGGCAAAAAGCCTGAACCCCGGAAAAACTACCTGAGGTAACTGACTGGCCACTGCGTGCTGCAACCTGTCGGCAGATACAATTTTATTGCCGGCGCAGGCATTGGGCTCTGACTTTAACAACGCCATGGCTCTGGGTGTATTCACCACCAGGGTTTTCACTGCAAGCTCGGGCAAGCCCTGACGCAGCGCCTGCAAGGTCGAGCCATTGACATCCACGGCCAGCTTTTTATGTGTGTTGCTGGCCTGCAGATCGTTGTCAGCCAGCCATAACATGGAAAGCTCAGCAGCGCTGCAGATTGCAGAACAAAACATCAGCAAAAATAAGTGAGCTTTCAGTAACATAGATTTTATGCCTCAGGATGGGCAAAACAAAAATCACCATAAGATGAGCCCTAATAACAGCACAGTCTGCAACAAAGGTACATCTGCACAGTGGAAAATATCGCGGCTGGGCAACTTTTTTGCGCAAAAAAACAGCGTTTAAACAAGTCCATAACAACGTCATAAAAACAACGGCTTGTGCGCCCTGCCACCCAGGTTTCAGTACGCAAAAAGTTCTTAAGGGGGTACATGGAGGATAAAAGCAAGTATTGAGTAAAAATTTTGTTACTTAACTGATTTACCAATTTGATTTGGTCAGTTAGCATCGACTGTTTTTTGCTTATTCCATTCCAAGCACAACAGGGCCACTCACCCACGCAAGGAGCATCAGGTGTTATTTCGTTATTTATCGTTCAGCATCAGTTTGGCTATCACATCGGCCACAGCCGGCACGCTGCCAGGCTCAGCAGATCTCAGCAACCAGGATCACAACAGCTACCGGCTGATCCAGCGGCCAGATGGCAGTCTTCAACGTGAACTGGTCCACGCTGCAGCGAATGGCACGCAAAAATATATTATTGAATTGCAAGGTAAAGCCGTATTACCACGCTTACAACAGCACAACAACTTATCCGGCATGCAACAAATAGCTGCTCCTTTATTGCTGCAGGCCGAAAATCAGCTGAAGGCTGAACAACAACAACTGTCACAGCAACTGTTGCAGGACCAGCTGATAAGCGACGTGCATGCCAGCACCAGCCTGCTGCTCAATAGCATGATAGTGTCGGCCAATCCGGCTGATATAAGCAAAATTGCCGCTTTGCCTCAGGTTAAAAAAGTACATGCCGACCGTGAACTGAAGTTATACCGCAACAGATCTATTCCACTGATCCAGGCTGACAAAGCCTGGGCACTGAAAGATAACAACAGCACCACACTCTCCGGCAAGGGTGTCAGAGTAGGTGTTTTGGATACCGGTATCGACTACAGCCACCCGGATTTAGGCGGTTGTTTTGGTGAGGACTGCAAAGTGGCCGGCGGTTATGATTTTTACAATAACGACGCTGACCCCATCGACACTGACGGCCATGGTACTCATGTAGCCGGCATTATTGCCGGTCATGGCACCGTAAAAGGGGTGGCACCGGAAGCCACTTTATATGCGTATCAGGTTTGTGACTATTATTGCCCAACCAGCTATGTGATTCAGGCTTTAGAACGTTCGGCCGATCCGGACCAAAACCCACTGACCAAAGATGCGCTGGATATCATCAACCTAAGTTTAGGTGGGCCAGGCAGTTCGGACGACCCTTTAACCATAGCCGCCAATAATGCCAGTAAAGCGGGCATAGTTGTGGTGGTTGCCGCCGGCAACGATGGTGAAGCCTACGATGCACTGGGCACTCCGGGTAATGCCGAACTGGCTATTACCGTGGCCGCCAGTGATTTTGATGACAACATCGCCGATTTTAGCTCCAGAGGCCCTGGAGATCGCGACCTGGTACTGAAACCTGATTTAGCCGCCCCTGGTAGCTATATCAATTCAACCATGCCCAATGGTTTGTTTGAGGAGAAAAGCGGTACATCCATGGCAGCACCTCATGTAGCAGGCGCAGCAGCTTTATTAAAACAACAAGATAACAACCGCACACCGGATGCAATTAAATCACTGCTGGTTAATAGCAGCAAAGATTTACAGCAAAGTATCCTGCTGCAAGGCAGCGGACGTTTAGATGTGTTGGCCGCAGCCAGCGCCAACCTGACTCTGAGCCCACAATCCATTTCTTTTGGCAAACTCGATACCAATCAGTCCTTGTGGCAACAGCAAAAAACCTTGGTTGTACAAAATACCTCGGCCAGCAGCAACACAGTTAAACTGGAACAACCTGAGTTACCTGCAGGGGTCAGTTTAACCATGACCCCGTCAGGCACTGTCACTATTGCCGGTGGTGCCCGTCTGGAAATTCAGCTGCAACTGACTGTAAATACATCTATTTATCAACAACCTGCCAATAACTCTGTGCTTGAAGATCTGTCACTCAGTATCCGCAGTGAACAAATAACCTATCGTTTGCCAATGGCTTTCTTGGCTTACCATCCGGTCAAAATCAGCAGCCCCCACTTTATTGAGCAGCTGCAGATCTACAACGAAAAAGGTAAAAAAGTTTATAACAACAGTGCCTGGGGCAATACTGTGCTTCGTATGGTCGCCGGCAGTTATGATGTGATTGCCAGATTTTTGATCGGCGACGAAACACGTATTGTGCTGCAGGAACAGCAGCTGATTAACCAACCACAAACGCTGCTGATCGATCCCGCACTGGCCAGCTATCAAATTAATCTGACATCGGTGAAAGACAGGGAAGGCAATACGGTTCCGCTCGATGCTTTGAAGGGGGGCATACACACGCTGGAAATCCGGCATCAATCAAAACCGGTATATTTTCTGAAGATGTATGGTGTGCTTGGTGAAACGAGCTGGGGTAATGCGCCTGGGCCAACGCTGACTGGGCCACAAACCCTGTTTATTTCACCCATTCCGGATAAATTCCAACTCGCCATGACCGCTTTTTGGCAAGACAAACGCGCCGCGGCTGACGACGTTCAGATTTACAGCTGGACACAACGTTTTAGCGAAATAAATAACAATACAGAAATCCAGTTAGACGCCACCACACAAAACCGCCTGGTGACGCAAATAGCAGCTGCCGACTTTACCCAATATATTGCCTTCAGTTACAGCATTTTGCGTGGTTTAACAAGCGATGATCTTATGCCTGAAGACAGGTACGGCACTGTAGGTCTTGGTTATCGGATTGCTGAAATAGCAGCAAATCAATCAGCAAAAGTAAGCATTTATGGCACAGCACCATCCTTTAAGCCGGATTACGGCGTAGGTCAATTTTCTATTTCCATGACGGCCAACGATTATATGAATTCCGTTTATAGTGACAACTGGCGTTTTTATGGCGAAAAAGGGGCATCTCAAGTCTCTTTATACGGCCAATACGGCTCATCTTTTCGGGAACTTAAAAACCACACTAATAATCCGGCAGGACAGCAAACTCTGACCCTGATGCCACATTGGGCAAGTTATTGGGCTCATGTCAATGGTGCCAGCTTTGATGTTCGCGCTGGCCAGTATTGGGATATTTATGGCAACCGCATCAAACACGAGTCTGCCCCCCAATATCCGGCTGAATACTCAGCGCTGCTTCGCTGCGACCAAAATGCAGGTGAAGTAAAACGGTCGAGCGCAGCATCCTTTACTTTTGACAAGAACTGCACCCGCTATGATGTTGAACTCAAATACACCACTGCGCTGCTGAACCAGGCAACCCCTTCATTTAGCCGACTGACAACCTTTGCCGCCAACCGCTATAACGATTTATCGATATATCAGGTGCGGATAGGATCTAACCAGCAACCCACACAACAAATCAGCCAGGGCAAAGGTTTTTTTGAGTTCACCAGTGATAACGCCGATGCAGTCAGTGCCGAAATTTATTTTCACGGCAGATGGCGGCCACTGACCATGCAGCTCAGCACTCCAGATGCAAACTCACTGCCGGTTTACCGTGGTGAATTTGAGCTGCCGGACAGCCCTGCACTGGCGTCGGTGAGATATATAGCCACACACCAAAATGGCAATAGCCTGGAATCGTTGTTTCACAACGCAGCTATCGTAGGTCCGAACCCGGAAGCAGCACTCAGCCTTGATCACGACCAAGATGGCATTGCAGATTTTCAGGACAACGACGATGACAATGATGGCATGGATGACATCGACGAGCTGCGCTACCGACTTGATTTATATAAAGATGATCGTGAAAGCGATCTGGATAATGACGGATTAACCAATTTACAGGAATTAAAACTCACAACATTCCCGGATCGGGCAGACTCAGACCAGGATGGCATCCATGATGGATTTGAGCATCAATACGGGCTGAACCCTCTGGACAATAGCGATGCACAGCTGGATCCGGATCAGGATGAACTGAGCAATCTGCAAGAATTTATTCACAAAACGCAGCCTGCCAAAGCCGATACCGACGGCGACACTATGACCGATGGTTATGAAGTGAAGTACAGCTTAAACCCATTGGATATAGCGGATGCCAATACAGATGTGGATCAGGACAGCCTGAGCAACCTGGAGGAGTTTAAACTGCGTACTAACCCAAAATCTGCCGACACTGACAAGGATGGCATGGACGATGGTTATGAAGTGAAGTACCGCTTAAACCCACTGGATATAGCGGATGCCAACACAGATTTGGATCTGGACAGCCTGAGCAACCTTAATGAATTTAAATATAAAACCAACCCAACCCTGGCCGACACCGACGGCGACGGCATGCCTGACGGTTATGAAGTGCAATACAGCTTAAACCCGCTGGATGCTGCTGATGCCACATCGGATAAAGATCAGGATGGTTTTACCGCGTTGCAGGAATTTCAGGCTGGCACCAACCCCACAGTGTCAGATAAAAAATCTGGCGGTGGTTCTTCCGGCGGTGGTGCCAACACAAATGAAGGTGGCGGCGGTGGTGGCAGTATGGGCTTTAGTGTGCTGAGCCTGGCCGCTATCTGGTGTTATCGCAGGCAGTACCGCCTGCAAGGCAAAACAGACTAATACCCTGTTTTAACAGCTAAAATCGGCAGGTTCAGACAACAAGTTGTTCCTGCCAGTTCAGAACCGGCCCAGTTTGCAGGGCATAAAAAAACCGGCATCTTTGGATGCCGGTTTTTTTATTAAATCCAGGCAGCAGATAATTTACCTGCTGCCTGCTAAATGAGGTGTGAGCCAGCCGTTAAGCCGGGTTCTGTTCTCTGTTGCCAGAGCGACAATCATTCCTCTAGGACGTACGTCACCGCACGCCTCAAGCAACCTACCCGCCCCCAACGCGGGCCGCGCCAAAGGGGGCCTATTTGGTCTTGCTCCGGGTGGAGTTTACCGTGCCACGAACTGTTACCAGTCGCGCGGTGCGCTCTTACCGCACCCTTTCACCCTTACCTGATCCCTGCTTTTCGAAAAAAGCCGGGCCATCGGCGGTTTGCTCTCTGTTGCACTGGTCGTAGGCTCGCGCCCCCCAGGCGTTACCTGGCACCCTGCCCTGTGGAGCCCGGACTTTCCTCCCCCTGCTTACGCAGGCAGCGATTGTCTTGGCCAACTCACGGCGCGCATTATACGCCAATTCGGGTTTCAGGCCAGTAAAAGCTTTCCTGCCTGCAACTGCCGGGCTTTTTGTTCAGCTATTCAGCCATTTACGAAGTAACGCTGTGCGGGTTTTGCTGCTTAATAAAGGCTCGGTCTGGCCGCGCAGATACACCGCCAGATTTTCTTTGCCATAAGGTTCCAGCCGTTCAATAAAGTTAATCTGGATAATGTCGCTGCGATTGAGCTGAAAAAACCGGCTTGGATCTAAACTTTCGGCCAGCTGCTGCACGTTGTTTTCACTGAGCATCAGGCTTTGGCCCTTTTCATCCTGCGCCAGCAAAATACCTTTTACAGCGCGGATACAACTGATATTGGCCGCTTCCAGTAACTGCAAGCCCTGGCCCTGCTTTAATAAAAACCGCTGACGATAACCGGGCTGGGGTGTTGTTGGTACTGACTGTGCTGCAGCCAGTGTTGTTGCCGCAGACGCTGGTGCTATGTCCGCCTGCGCCAGCAACTTATTTTTTAGCTGCGTCAGTTTTTCCATCGTGTCGCTAAACACTTTATAAGTAAAAGGTTTCAGTAAATAACCCACGGCCTGATGAGAAAATGCCTGCACGCCATAACTGTCATAAGAAGTGGTAAAAATAACAGGGCAAGGCAAATCGAGCTGCGCCAAAGCTTTAAATACCGCGCCGTCCCGAAGTTCAATATCGGCAAAAATCAGCTGTAACAGCGGCAGCTCGTCCTGCTCAAAAAAGGCCAGCACTTCGGCCACTGAGGTGAGTACCGCCACTATTTCAGCCGCTGGCTGGTACCTTTGAATAAAACCGGCCAGCTTTTCGGCGGCAAGAGGTTCATCTTCTATCAGCAATACTTTCAGCAATTCTTTTTGCAAAACCTTCACCTTATCAGCGCTTTATACTGTGGTTTACCAGTGCCATTGTGTCTTTGTTTATAAAGCACTCAGCGGTAATACCAGACAAAACTCACCTTGTTGTTGTGTGACCTGAATATCACGTTTAAATAACACCAGGGCCCGTTGTTGTAAGTTTTTCAGCCCCAACCCGGTGGATTCAGGTGCGTATAACTTTGGCCTTAATGTGTTGCGGACAGTTAACAAGTCGCCCTCAGCGCGGATCTGAATGTGCAGCGGTTCTGCAGGGCTTGCTTCGTTGTGTTTCACCACATTCTCCAGTGCCAGCTGCAATGCGCCTGCCAATACCAGTTGTTGGTCAGGGCTGATGCTTCCAGGCTCAATCTCCAGCAAATAACTGTTCGCAAATCGCTGATTTAACAGCGCCAGATAATCTTTTGCAAAAGCCAGCTCCTGTGCCAGCGTTACCAGCGGCGTGGCCTGCAGCTGCAACTGATAACGGTAAATGGCGGTAAATTTTGCTAAAAAGTCTTCAGCGTCATCGGGGTTTTTATGAATAAGCGCCGACAACACATTGAGGTTATTAAACAAAAAATGGGGGTCTAATTGTTGCTGCAGCAGCTGCAGTTGTTGCTCAGCCGCGTTTTTTTCGGCTATCAGTAACTGTTCCGCCTGCTGGCGCTGCTCTTTAAGTGCCTGTAATAACAACACAAAACCGCCAACCAATAACTGCAACAGCGCGTACATCAGCATGTTTTTCAAAAGCAAAGTTGCGGAAAAAGAGTAGCCCTGTAACTGCTCTAAACCTTGCTGCAGCAGCGTCATCAGGCCAACAAACAGCAGCATGCCCAGCAATAAAGTTTGCAGGTAGTGCACACTTTGATTTGGCCTTTTTGGCAAACGCCGCTGCAACAAGCGGGTCAGCGCCAGCGCCAGCAGCCCCTGCAGCGTTAGCCAGATGGGCGCGTCAAAATAATAATGCAGCGCATCACCGGGCGCTGTTTGCAACAGCGCCACATATAACCAGAACAAATGGGCAAACAGCAGCATGCCTACAACAGGTTTGCCCAACCGCAGCCAGAGCGGTGCTACTGGCTGTACTGGCGCAGATACGGCCATGGTCATGGTTTCAGTTCCTTCTGCTCAGGTAAACGTAACATCTCTTGGCCTTTGGCATCATAAAACACCAGCTGAGGTTCGCCTTTGGCATTGACTGCCATCTCAATCCGTTTTTTACCTGATGGATCATTGAGTTGCAACATGGCTTTATTGTTCAGGGTGCCATAAAAAGCGCGGCGCGCGCCATGTACAGAACCATCTTTGCTCACATCCAGCGCTTCCAGCTTCGCAATAGCGGCCTTCTCGCCTTTTTCTGCCGCCAGCGCCAGCTGCATATAAACATCAAAATCCAGTTGTGGCCGGTCGACTATATTTAAACCTGCGATCAGCATGCCGTCCTGTTCAATATGCTGCAGCGCCACCACCTGATCCTGGTTGTAACGGTCAAACGACAGATGCAGGCCATGTTCAATTTTATCGCCGACTTTTTTACCGCGGAAAATCAGACCGCCGTTTTCGGTGCCTTCGTCGTTATAAAAAATCATGCCGGGGCGCTGACCCGGGTCAAACACCACTTTGCCTTGTTTAATGGCTTTAGGGGCATGGGCCGTGTTGGCCAGCACCAAGCGTGGATGACCGGTGGGTTCCATTACATTCAGCCGCTCGACATTCAGCTCACGCACACTGATTTGGTCTTTTTGCAGAATTTGGGTTTGCACTGCAAGCGCCACCACAGCACAGCCGAGCACCAGATTAATGGTGGTTTGCAGATAAGTTGATGTCATTAAAAGCTCCGTTTGTTGTTGGGTTTATCTGCAGCAGAGCCTACAAAAAGGCACAACTAAAGCGCAGACAAAAGCAAACAGCAGCGGAAAAACGCCAATAACAGGAGGAAAAACAACAATAAAACCTTGCCGTATGACTGGCCAATCCCCAGCAGAGCTGTCACAACATCAGGTCGAACAACAACAGCAAACAGGTTGTTATTTAAGCAGTTTCCGGCGCTTTGTTGATCTGCATCAAGACCCCACTTTGGTTGTACCCAGCAGAATAACGCGCTATTGCCATAGCAGTTACGGCGATACCACCTCAGGTTTGGTTGTTGTCAGCACTGCACTTACATCTGCCGTTAAAAATAGAAATAACCAGAGAGCGCTTATGAAAAGTTATGCAGATGGCAACACCTTAAGGATGCCTGCCCCCGACCCGTTTGATGCAACTGAGCATGAAGCTGTGCTGCTGCTTTGTGATGATCAGATCACGGCATTTAACGACGCCGCCAGACAATTGTTTCAGGCCAGTGGCCAACAACTGACAAAGCCGCAACATCCGGCCCAGTTGTCGCCTGCAACCCAGCCTTGTGGCAGAACTTCGTATGAGAAAGCCAAACTGATGCTGGCAAAAGCCAGAGCGCAGGGCCGGCATCAGTTTTATTGGTTACATCAGCGCTTGAACGGTGACTTGTTTTATGCCCTTGTCACACTGACGGCAGAGGATACAACAGAGAGCGCCAGGGTGCAGGCTGTTGTCCAGGATCTCACAGCACAAACACGTCATATGCTGGATGCCGCCATGGGCCGGCTGATGTTCAGCAAAAGTCATGACGCCCTGATGATTACCGACAGCAATAATCTGATCCTCGATGTGAATCCGGCTTTTTGCCAGATCACAGGTTACGCGCGCACTGAAACCCTGGGGAAACCTGCCGGTTTTATGCGCTCCGGAGTACACGACCAACAGTTTTATGCCTGCCTGTGGCAACAATTACTGCAAACAGGTTGCTGGGAAGGCGAAATCTGGGATAAACACCGGCAAGGGCATTTGTTTCCCAAAGATCTGAAAATTTGTGCTGTGGCAGGTCCGGACGGCCATGTAATGAATTATCTGGCTTTGTTTTCTGATGTGACGGAAAAAATTCAGCATAAACAAGAGCTGGAAAAACTGGCTTATTACGACACGCTCACTGGTTTACCCAACAGAGCTTTGTTGCTGGAAACACTGGAACGCAAAGTTTCAACCTTAAACCAGCAAGCTGGCGGGCAACATCTGGCATTGGCTTTTATTGATATTGATAATTTTAAAGCCATTAACGACACCAAAGGTCATTTGTTTGGTGATCTGCTGATCAAAGCCGTCACAGCCCGTATTGCCGCTTTGCTTGACCAGGATGATTTTCTCGGACGGATGAGCGGCGACGAGTTTTTACTGATCTTCAGTGCATCTTGTACGCTGTCTGAGGTTGAACTTCGGATCAACCGTATTCTTGAGGTTCTGCGTGAACCCTTTGCGCTGGAAGATAGCAGCCAGCATGTCAATCTGAGCATTGGTGTCAGTCTGTATCCAACAGACGGCACTGACTGTAAAAGCCTGATCGCCAAAGCAGATATCGCCATGTACCACGCCAAAAAAAGTGGCGGCAGCCATGTGCGTTTTTATTGTGCCGAGGTGGGGGCACAATTTTTTGAGCAAAGTGATATCGAACTGCATCTGGCCGAAGCCATCAGCCAGGGCGCTATTGTGCCGAAGTTTCAACCCAAAATTGCGCTGCAGCACGGTACTATTAGCGGCGCTGAGATCCTGGCGCGCTGGTGCCGCCAAAACGGCGATTATGTTGCCCCGGATAAGTTTATTCCGGTGGCCGAACAACAACGGCTGATCCACAAGTTATCCGATTCTTTATTAAGCCAAAGTGCACTCTGCCTGCAACAGCAGGGCATCACAGTGCCCATCACACTGGCATTTAATGTGTCAGCCCAACAATTGTTAGACCCCCAATTTGGCCGGGATTTTCTCGCTTTACTGCATCACAGGGGGTTGTCACCACAACTTTGTGAAATTGAAATTACCGAATCTTGCCTGATAGAAAACTTTGGCCAGGCCAAAGACTGTATTAACCAGTTACGTCAGCAAGGCATCAAAGTGTCGATTGATGATTTTGGCACTGGTTTTTGCTCGCTCAATTACCTGCGTTCTCTGTCGGTTGACACCATCAAACTGGACCGCAGTTTTATCGCAGAACTGGACCCACAGAATCTGAACAACATCATAGTGGTTAAAGCCATTATTGATTTGGCACACCAGCTTGGCATCAGGGTGCTGGCAGAAGGTGTGGAAACCAGGAGCCAGCTGCACATCTTAAAAACACTGCAATGTGACGAAGTGCAGGGATTTTATTTTGCTCCGGCGCTGGCGTGGCGTGATTTTTGTCAGTTTGTCAGCGGCTTTGATGCCAGCAGCATTCAGCAGCTGAACCACAGCCTGCCACACTCAGCCCTGGCCGCACTTTTAGCAGACAAGCAATAAGCCTCTCATTTAAAACAACAATAACCAGGGGTCTCCATGAGAATCAACCAACCCATCACAGGCCGTGAGGTAGAGCTTGCTGACGGCGATATTATTTTGTCTACCACCACACCGGATGGTTTTATTAAATATGTGAACAACGACTTTGTCCGGATCAGCGGTTTTACTGCAGCTGAGTTAATAGGCCAGCCACACAATATAGTGCGCCATCCTGATATGCCGCCTCAGGCTTTTGCCGAAATGTGGGCCAGTCTAAAACAAGGCCAGAATTGGATGGGGCTGGTGAAAAACCGCTGCAAAAACGGTGATCATTATTGGGTCAGCGCCTTTGTGACGCCGATTTATAAAAATGGCCGGCTCGCCGAAGTACAGTCGGTGCGAACTAAAGCCCAGCCGGCACAAATAGCCTTAGCCGAGCAGCATTATGCCAGTGTAAAAACATCAAGCAGCAGGCCAAAGTCAGTCAGAGCGCGCTGGCAAGGCTCTTTGCAGCTGAGGCTATTGCTCAGTAATTTGCTGGTTTTTGCCTTTCTGGCGGCAGTGCTGGGGCAAGATGCAGCCAGCACGGCACTGCTGCTTAGTGCAGGTGCCGGCCTTGGCTTTTTTCTCTATCGCCAGTTGCAACCTTTACGTCAGCTGGAGCGACAGGCCAAAAAACTGGCGGATAACCCACTTTGCACCCCTTTATATACGGGACGAAGCGATGAATGTGGCCGGATCGGCTTTGCCATGCAAATGCAACAGGCGGAAACTGCCGCTGTGGTCGGCAGACTCAATGATGCAGCGCAGCAGCTTGGCAATAATGCCGGCGAACTGTTACAACAAGTGGAGTCAGGCCGCCAGGCATGCCATACCCAACAGGCCGAAACGGACCAGATAGTGGGGGCTGTCACCCAAATGGCGGCCAGTATAGTGCAGGTGGCACACTCGGCCGAAAGTGCATCTCAGGCAGCCAACCAGGCCGATCTGGCGGCAAACACAGGCCAGCAACTGGTCAGCAGCACCAACAATGCCATAGCGCAGCTGGCTGAGAATATCCGTCAGGCCAGTACCATTATGTTGCAGCTGGAGCAACATAGCTGCGATATCAGTGCTGTACTGACGGTGATCGAAACCGTTGCAGCCCAAACCAATTTACTGGCATTAAATGCGGCCATAGAAGCGGCCAGAGCGGGTGAGCAAGGCAAGGGTTTTGCTGTTGTGGCTGAAGCGGTGCGGGGATTGGCCGCCAGAACCCAACAATCCACAGCGGACATTCAGCGAACTACAGTGGCACTACAAAACTCAGTGCAACAGGTGGTGCTGGTAATGCAACAAAGTTATCAGCAGGCCGAACACTGTGTGCACAACGCAGTACAGGCCAGTGCTGCACTGCAAAATATTGGTGATCAGGTTAATGCCATTACCAATATGAACGCACAGATTGCTACAGCCGCCATGCAGCAGCGTGGCGCCAGCGAAGAAATCAGTCAGAGCATACTACGGATCAGGCAAAGTGCCGATTTAAACGTACAGCATGGCCAGCATAACCTTGCCAACGCCACTGAAGTGGCTGGCCTTTCGAGCCTGCTGCATGAACTGGCATTCCACTTCTGGCAGGCCAGACAAAAAACCGATTAACAACAATGTTGACGCCAACGGGCGGCTTGTCCCGTTGGCACCTCATGCTGTTGTGTTGTGGGATGAAGGCCTGCTCACACCTGCTTAACTTGCCCTTTTATTTTTAACCCTGGCGCGGTTTTCTTCACATAACCCAATCAGTGGCAACTGGCGCAGCACCTTCATCTGCGGGTCGATCAACAGCTGGTCTGTGGTTTTGACTTTAATAGTGGCAGCACCCTGACTTAAATCCAGCCGCTGGATTTGGCCATTGATGCTGATGTCAACCGGCATAGGGAAAGGTTTTTTAT
Source organism: Rheinheimera sp. (assembly GCA_003543135.1). Lineage (GTDB taxonomy): Bacteria > Pseudomonadota > Gammaproteobacteria > Enterobacterales > Alteromonadaceae > Pararheinheimera. Next base: position 8,152 of record DPJG01000033.1, on the reverse strand, counting down.
TTGGGGTTAACCAGCTGAAGGTTACAACATCGCCGCTCTGTTGTTGTTTTAGCTCAGGCAAAGCCGCTTCGTATAAATACACATCAAATAACCACTGATAATCCTGGCCTGTGATGCGGTTGACTATGCTGATAAATTCTTTGGTATTGCGATAACGCGGCTGTATCGGGTATTGCAGCTTTGCCGTATCTGCTGTGCCATACAACAGCTCGCGGGTGGCCTGCCAGAACGCTTCTTCACCAATCAGATTACGCAGTGTATGCAGCACCCAGCCACCTTTACCATAAATATCCGGGTTAAAAGCCTGATCGGAAGTCACCACATCAGTGCGCACCACAGGTTCACAGTTTAATAAACCCAGATAAGACTTATACATCTGGTAGTGATAAGCAGCGCTGCCCAGTTTTTCCAGCGCATACGCAGGCTGCATATAAAGGCCAAAACCTTCGTGTAACCAGGCGTCGTTCAGCTTTTCATGGGTCATCAGATTACCAAACCACTCATGCGCCAGCTCATGGTGCAACAACCAGTCAAAGCCATATTCGTCGCGTTTATAACCTTTGCCATAAGCGTTGACGGTTTGATGTTCCATACCAAGGTGCGGCGTTTCCACCACTCCCATTTTTTGGTCACCCCAGGGATAGGGTCCCAGCCGGCGTTCATAAAAAGCCAGCTGAGCACGCACATCATCTTTTATCAATGTTTTGGCTTTATCGGCATTTTCGGTCAGTGCCCAGAACTCGATAGGCACAGTGGCACCGTTAATACTTTGATAAGTTTCAGAAATCCGGCTGTAAGGGCCAATATTGAGCGCAATATTGTAGTCGCTGGCCGGCACCGATAATAACCAGTCAAAACGCTGTTTATTGCCGGGCAGCTCATCGATTTTTTGCAGTACGCCGTTAGTCACTGCGCTTAAGCCTTTAGGCACTGTCAGCTTTATCTGCATTTGCTCGGCTTTGTCGCTGAAATGGTCTTTACAGGGCCAGAATAAATCACAACCTTCCCCCTGCACTGCAGTGGCAATAAAATGCTCGCCTTTGGCGGTTTTGCTCCAGACCGAACCACCGGCCCAGGGGGCATTTTTGGCCACATGAGGTTTGCCGCTGTAATACACCACCACTTTGGCTGTGCTGCCTGAGGGCTGCTCTGCACCAAGCGAAATAGTGAGTATCCCACTCTGACGTTGGTATTGCGCTGCTTTACCGTTCACCTCAATCTTGCTGATGTCAAAACGGCTGTCGAGTTTGAGCTCCACCTGATCGCTGGGCGCGACCAATACAAATTCAGTTTCCCCCACACCTGCAATTTTTTGCTCGTCAGGAAATATCTCTAAATCGAGAGCATAACTTTTGACATTGGCTTTTTGCGCCAGTTGCGATAACGGCTGGCCGGTGTCGCCAATCACAGGATCCAGCGCCATGGTGCTGCTGCAACCAGCAAGAGCCAGTGCCATCAGACTCAGAGCAACACCGTTTTTTTTCTGTCGCAAACAAAAGGGATGGGGTGTGATCTGGTGCGGTTGAACAACGGCCATTGCAGCTCCTGCGCGCTTTGATATTTAAAAAAATTATCATGCCATGAAAACCAACAACTGCGCTTGTGCGTAGCGCACCGGCCATCGGCGGAACTGGTGCGTTGGTCGTTTGTTGATGGAATTTAGCGATCACTAAAGTAAGCTCTAGGCTCAAAAAATCAGCGGAGCCCGTCATGTTTTCAAAACCTGTTGTGTTGTTAAAACCTGTTTTTGTGATTTCGGTATTGAGCCTCGCCATCAGTCCGGCATATAGCTACGACAGGGTCACAGGCCATGACTTTGCCAGTCGCTCTGAAGTGATAGCACCTCATGCCATGGCCGCTACCAGTCAGCCGCTGGCCACTCAGATTGCTCTGGATATTATGAAACAAGGTGGCAATGCCATTGATGCCGCTATTGCCGCCAACGCCGCTTTGGGCCTGATGGAGCCAACAGGCAACGGCATAGGCGGTGACTTATATGCCATTGTCTGGTCGGCTAAAGACAAAAAACTGTTTGGCCTGAACGGTTCAGGCCGTTCACCCAAAGGCATGACGCTGGAAAAAATGCAGGCTGAAGTAAAAAAACTCGGCCGCACCGATATTCCGCCTTATGGCATGTTGCCCATTAGCGTGCCTGGTGCTGTGGATGGCTGGTTTAGCCTGCATGGCAAATTTGGCAAATTGCCGATGGATAAAATTCTGGCGCCGGCTATTAGTTACGCCGAACAGGGTTTCCCGGTGTCTGAACTGATTGCCTATTACTGGGGGGTGTCAGTGCCAAAATTGTCACCACAACCTGGTGATTTTAAAGGCACTTTTACTATTAATGGCGAAGCACCCAAAAAAGGCGAGATGTTTAAAAACCCGGCGCTTGCCAACACCTTAAAAATTCTGGCCAAAGATGGCCGCGACGCTTTTTATCAGGGGGAAATCGCCCGGAAAATTGATGCCTTTATGAAAAAAGAAGGCGGTTATTTACGTTATGAAGATTTAGCGTCGCATAAATCTGAATGGGTAGAGCCGGTATCAGTAAATTACCGCGGTTTTGATGTCTGGGAATTACCACCTAATGGTCAGGGTATTGCGGCTTTGCAGATGCTACAAATTTTAAAAAATTTCGATTTAAAATCTATGGGTTACAACAGCGCACAAAGCCTGCACACCTTAATTGAAGCGAAAAAACTGGCCTTTGAAGACAGGGCTAAATTTTATGCCGATCAGGATTTTCACAAGGTACCAGTGAAAGGCCTGATTTCTGAAGCTTATGGCAAAGAGCGCGCCAAACTGATCACCGATAAAGCAGCACAGCGGGTAGACGCTGGTAACCCTAACCTGTATGAAGGCGATACCATTTATATGACCACAGCCGACAAAGACGGCAATATGGTGTCGCTGATCCAGTCGAATTACCGTGGTATGGGTTCTGGCGTGGTGGTGCCTGGTTTAGGTTTTGTGTTCCAGGACCGTGGCCAGATGTTTTCACTGGATCCAAAACACGCCAATGCTTTTGCTCCGGGCAAAAGAGCTTTTAACACCATTATTCCGGCTTTTATTACCAAAGACGGCAAACCTTATGTCAGCTTTGGCGTGATGGGCGGCGCTATGCAGCCACAGGGCCATGTGCAGATTGTGGTGAATATGATTGATTACGGCATGAACCTGCAGGAAGCCGGCGACGCAGCCCGTTGGCAGCACCTTGGCAATACCGAACCAACGGATGGCAGCCAGATGTATCTGGAAAACGGCGGTTACACCGAAGTAGAGCGCGGCGTGCCATACCAGACGATTCAGCAGCTGCAGCAAAAAGGCCACGACATCCGTTATGGTTTTGGCGGTTATGGTGGTTATCAGGCCATTATGAAAGACCCTAAAACCGGCGTTTATTATGGTGCGTCAGAATCGCGTAAAGACGGGCAGGCAGCAGGTTATTAAGCGGCTTTTCTCAGCTGTCATTAACAGCCAACTGAGCAAATAGCTGACTGACAAGCAGCAAAAAGGGCGGTATCAACCGCCCTTTGTTTTGCCTTTTAATCAGCGATTAATCCTGACCAATACGGGCTTTAATATCGTTAATTAATGATGAAGAAGCCAAACCATTGGCTCCGGCCCAGGCTTCTAAATCTTCCGCCACCAATGCTTTAGCCGGCATCTGTTTTACAAAAAAGGAACCTACTTCATAAGCGTCACTGCGCATGGCAAATTTGATCAGAGATTCGTTGTTGCACTGCACGCTGTCATAAATTTTACGTACGTTCAGTTTGTTATCGCTCAGCAGCTTACGGATGCGGTTTTTATCATCCGCCTTGGTATATTCACACATAGAAGTCGCCCACTGATCACTTGCCAGCGCCGAAGGTGCGCTAAAAGCCAGCATAGTTACCGCAAGCGCCACTACAGTTACAGTTTTCTTCATAACAACCTCATCCAGACTTGAAAAATTTTTTCCCCCGGCCTCTGTTGTGAGCCGGCTCATGCCAAGTATTGGCGTTTATGACACAAAGGCAAGCTGGCAGATGGCAAATTCGCTATCGGATTGATTTGATTGCTGGTTTTTTATTCTTGTCGCTGTTTTGTGCATACAAAAAAGTTGCAAACCTCACATTAAAAAACTTTTTAATTACAACATGCTGATATTTTTATGACATCGTTTCTCCAGGCTGGCGACAGCGCTGAACTGCTGCAAAGCTAAAACATCTTCATCAAACGGCAGGACAACAAATGCGCCAGCCAATTCAACTTATGCTTTGTGTCACTGCCTTGTTGTGTGACAGCCATCTAGCCCTCGCCGACAGCATGACACAGCGTTATCCACTGCCATTAATCGCCAGCGGCTGGCCTGTACCAGAGCAGCATTTTCGATTTGTGGTGTCAGTGCAGCTGGGCGGTGGTCATTATTGCACTGGCGCCTTCATTCAAACCGACTGGGTGCTCACATCGGCCCGCTGTATTGAACACCATCAAGCCGGCGTTGTGGTCAGACTCGGTCACAAACTGCAAAGCGAGCCGGGCCAGCTGCTGACCGTGAAAAAAGTTCTGCGCCACCCCCTTTATCAGCCCCATAGCCTGGAACACGACATCGCGCTGCTGCAGCTTGCCGCCCCCACCCCGGCCGATGTTCAGCCGCTACAACTGCCCACAGCCGCCATCGTGGCACAGCTGCTCTATCCCGGGGTTTATCTGGCAAGTGCCAGTTGGGGCGCGATGACAGAACGGGGCGAAGCGGCCGATGGATTGCTGCAACAAAGTTTACCACTGCAGGATCATCGCCACTGCAATAGGTCAGAGGCGTACCGCGGCGCTGTATTACCTTCGATGTTATGTGCAGGTTTTGCCAGCAACACAACAGAGCAATGTGTTGCCGACAGCGGCGCGCCGCTGGTTGGCCGTTATCAGGGGGTAGATTATCATCTGGGAGTGGCGAGTTTTGGTCCAGGCTGCACACAAAACGCTGATGTGCCTGTTATTGCAGCAGCAACCACAACAGATATACAAACCAACAGCAATAGAGCCAGCTACACCATTTTTAGCAGCAGCTGGTTTTATCTGGATTGGATAACAGCAACCATATCAGTCAACCATTAAAGCGCAGCCAAAAAAAAGCAGCGGACTACAAAACCGCTGCACAAAAGGGCGTGAGCCAGGTGATTAGAAAGGGTAAAAACGGGTTATGTCTGCTTTGGGCCAAAAGCTACGAACAACTAAAAAGCTGTTACTGCAGTTTTACCATCCGTCCAACAGCTTGCAGTCGCAGCTGTTATTGTTCGTTCTGCTATTCGTATGATTACTAATACCTGCGGTTGATTGCCAGTATTCCTGTTATTTCCAGTATTCGATGATGCGGCTGACTTTATCACCCCGAAATTCAAACACTGCCAAATGATGGTGTGCCACGCCCTGCTGCATTTCCACCCGCTGCACAGCGACTGCGTTATAACCCGGTATTTGTGATTGGATCTGATAACGTGGCGCCGTCAGGTTATATTTGCCCATCGCCTGCAGCCTGAGCGTATTGGCGTAAAGTTTTTCTCTGGAATATTCGCCGCCATATACCTGATGCTGATACACAAAATCGGCGTGATACATGGCAAAAAGGGTATCCACATCGGCTTGAGTCGAACCTTTCAGCATCACTTTGTTTTGCGCATCCGTGATGGCCACTACTTTGGCTTTAAGTTCCGCAGCATCAAGCTCCCGGCTATCAGCGCCCTGCGCTGCAGCGCTACAACTAAAACCCAGAACCAGCACAGCAACCAGGCCTTTAAATAACGTCATCAATTTTTGCATCATGCCTCCCTGCCCTTATCAAACTGTTGTTAGCCAGACTAATCAACAAAACCTAAACACCAGCACCGGCCGTGACCAGTGGTGGCAAATTTGGGATCGCGACAGCGGCTATCTGGCGGCAGCCAGGACGCTTTCAAAGCGTCGGTGGATGTGGCTTTAGAGCGGCGGCCGGCACAAAGGAAGCTAAAACCGCTCGGAAAACTCAAACTAAACCAAAAAGGAAGCTGCTATCGCCCTTATATCAAACCCAGACCAGCCGGATGGCAAAAGCGCTGAATAACAAGCCCAGCAGCAAGTTGCCGGCTTTGGCCGCCAGCGGCTGATGGCCAAAAAAACCGGCAATAGCCCGGCCGGCGTAAATCAGCACAGTGAGATAACACAAACTAACCAGCTCTAAGACCAGTGCCAGCACCAGATAAGGCAACCAGGCCGGCTGATAGCTGTAGTCGATAAACTGAATAAAAAACGACAGATAAAACAAAATAGCTTTGGGGTTGGTCAGGCTCAATAACAAAGACTTACGAAACACCGAACCGCCAATATAGTGAGGGGTGTGATTTATGCTGGTGCCCGTTGTGGAATTGTCTGCACTGGCCTTGTGCTGGCGCAGGCTCAATAAAATTTGCACGCCCAGATACAACAAATAAGCCGCGCCTAAATACCGCACCCAGCGAAACAACTCAGGGGATGCCAATAACAATGAAGCGACCCCCAGATAAGCCAATAAAATCAGCAGCGCATCACCAAGCAGCACAGCCGCCAGCGCCTGCCAGGCCGCCTGAGCCCCCCGGCTGATACTGGTTTTAAGCACAAACAAACTATTGGGCCCTGGCAGCAGAATAATCACAATGACACCGCTGACAAAAGTCCAGAACTGGAGAATACCTAGGTTTTCCATACTGCTCCTGCAGTGATAAAGGCCGGATTTTAAAAATTACCTAACCCTTGGTGAGCGTCGCAGCAGCCGCAGGCTGCGAATAAAGAGGTTTGTTATACCTGCTCTTACTTTTTGAAAATAGACCAGAATTTCTCGCGAGCATTACTAATTGATGTCACTTCATTTTGGGAAATTAAATTCAGTAAAATACCGATAAAAATAGCGAGCGCAGGAAAAACCAGGCTGATAAGTTTTGCTTCAGGATCTGAGCGCTTAACGTCATTCATGACGACATAAAAGTCAGGATCGAAAAAGTTTTGAATTGCACCGTAGCCACTGACTAAACCAAACAAAATACATAAATAGCCGAAAAACTTTAGGTATTTATACTTTGCTCTATCACTTAAATGCATCTTAGTTTCCGTACTTTGTATAACTATCGCCTAAACGGCGAGCAACTTGTTGCGAGCCCTGCGGCCGCAGGCCGCCTTGTTTAAGGCGCTTGTTAACGAGTACTGCGCATACACCAAGTAGTAACCAAGATGTACAGACCATACAAATACGTTAACGGCCATATAAAAGCAATGAGCACCCCAATAACTTTACTTTTGTATTTAAAACAATGAATAAATGAGCAACCCCATAAATAGAACAAAGTAAACAACGATATTAAAAGGAGCAGTAATTCCAGTAAATGCATTTCTGAACCATCTAAGCCGGAATCGACTACACGAGGATCTCCAACGTAGCTTAGTAAACCCAGATATCCCCACATAGCCATACTAAGAACTATGAGCAAGGAAAGTGATTTTGGATTTAAGAAATATTTCATAATGCTCGTTAACTATAAGCGCACGCGCGCGAACTTTGGTGAGCGTCGCCGCGGCCGCAGGCCGCAAAGTGCCGCACCTTGTTAGCCGTAAAACCGAACATCAACGACTCAAACTAAAACCAAACTGTTTAATATTCATGAATTTTGTCGTTCTGTTTACATGAAAGTTGAAACAAAAACGCTTTCTCATTTGCGAGACCAACCTGCTTAATTACTAAATCTGAAAGGTGGGCTTTCTCTATATCATTTATATTGCACGAATGTTGCTTTGCAAAAGCATCAATCTCATTAGAATTAAAACCATCCATTTTTTTCAGCACAACTGCCACGCCTGGATTAACACAGCAGCCTATATAGTCAGTGAGATATTCATGATCCAACGCGATTAATTTTGCACCAAACATTACTATTTCTTTCTTCGGAAAGTAAAAATGATGATAATCACCTTGAACATTAGCCTTTTCATCTATGACACCTTGTTTCTTTAACATTTTCAATGAATCAATGCTATCCATCGACTCTTCGATAGTGTCTGGGGAGGTCTCAAGTAATTTTTTTACTTCTAAAGCTGGTTCGGCACATAAAAAGAGCGACTGCATCAATAGAACTAAGACAACTAAATAACTGTGCGAATTAATAGA
>DPJG01000027.1 GCA_003543135.1 Rheinheimera sp. | reverse complement strand
GCGCAAGCGTGAATTTAAAGAAATATGCCTTTTTGCATTCAACCGCGCATTTAATAGACAAACCGAGGATTTTACCGCCTATTCTGGTTCAGATAAGCACCAGTCTGAGGCTATTATCTACTTTCCCTCCCTGCCCGACCATTTCATCATAAGCCGACTGGTGTAACAGTACCGCGTTTTTTACCTGTGCTTTGTCCAGCAGTTGTAATACCTCGGTCACACTTTTGAACCTTTGTGGTCTGTGCTGACCTTTTTGCAGCAAATCGGCCTGCAGAATAAAACCTGTTTTCCCCTGACACTGCACTTGCGTCAGATAAAGTCCCATTTCAAAAGAATGGATTGTCAGCTCATCAATGACGGTACCTGGTACGTTCAGTGAGACTAAGGTGAATGCCATGTTGTGTTGCTCCTCTTTATATAAGGAGTATTACGGCGCATAAATAAAAACGGATGAAAACAACGATTGTTTTCATCCGCCTTGTCACTGACGCTTCTCTTCAGTCCAAAACGCTGACAAATCAGAAGTCGTATTTAGCTGAAAACTGCAGGCGATTTAAATCACCTTCCAGATCTGATTCCAGAACTCTGTTGGCATGGCGGAATTCAACACCCACTGAAACCTTACTGGCCAGCTGATAAATCAGGTTGGCACTGTAACTGTGAGTACTTTCTGTTTGTGCTTGCCCTGTGTATTGCACAGGGTTATCGATTTTTTGTGCTGAATAAAAGATGCTGGAGCGCAGTTTGTCGTTCCAGGCATGTTTATAAGCCAGGGTGTAACCGACACTTTTAATAGCTTCGAGTTTGTTATCGCCGCGAAGTACCGCATCGTTGCCAGTGTTCAGACTCATATAACGCCCAAGCGCGTCGCCATAGTTCACGGCAAAACGAATATCGTCGGTTTTTGACAAATTCACTTTGCCGCTAAAAGACAGGCCATAACCCTGCACCTGGTCGTCAATCAGGCCGTTTTCATAGGATAACTGACGTGACAATGCAGAGACTGTGAGCCCACCCCAATCAGCCGTATGGTTATAACGTGCCACTAAATCCGGTGTTGAATTGTCATCCGTCACTAATCGGGTGCCACCATTCAAAGGAGTCACTGTGGTTTCCGGGTTTTCAATTGCAAACTGGAAACCGCCCGTAGTGTAACGGATTTGCGCCTGACGTACGAATATAGTGCCATCTGTGGTGCCAACAAAATCAAGACTATCCGGCAGTGCGTTTACATCCATAAAAGTGGACCAAGTCTGACCGAATAACCAGCCGTCATAGGTAATAAAAGCATGACGGATCTCAGGTGCATAACCGTTACTGACGCGTTGATCGCCAATAGTGGTGGCCATCATGTCAAATTCAAAACGACCGCTGATTTTTTTGCCGTTTTCAAGCATGGTATCGCTGGTGATAAAAAAGCGCGACTGGCGGGCATGCATATCCCATTTAGCCGACTCTGAATTACCGCCAACCGGAATAAGGCTTGGCACATAAAAATCACGGCCAATACCTGTGGCAATACTACCGTCTGAGGTGTCAGTTACCATAGCATCCAGTTTCAGGTAACCACCAATACCAATTTCGGTGTTGTCACCCATTTTAAAACCAGCGTATGCGTGCTGGCTGCAGAACAGTGTCAGCATCAATGCCGCCACCGGGACTAATTTGTGTGTCTGAGTTGTTTTCGCATGTTGCATCGTGCTGCTCCGTTCGCCTTGTCGGTTATCATTGTTATAAATAGCTGTCATCATTCGATTACAACCTAACTGTGGTGCAGGAATACAAAGTCCTCAATTAGCCTTTAGTCGAACACTAAATAAACAACGGCCAGCAGCTAGACTAATGTCTAATTTGCGCTGCCACACCTTTGCGGTAGAACAGCTTTATTAAAAACATCAGGTGCATAGCGCCTACGGGGAAGACAAATCATGTCACAACAACTTTATCCGGTGAGTGCGGCTGCCAAAGCCAGAACCTTGCTGAGCAATGATGCTTATCTGCAAATGTACCAACAGTCTGTCGATGCACCTGAGCAATTCTGGGCCGAGCACGGCAAACGCATCGACTGGTTTAAACCTTTTACTCAAGTGAAAGACACCAGCTTTGAGCTTGGCAAGGTGCATGTAAACTGGTTTAGCGACGGCACCCTGAACGCCAGCTACAACTGCCTGGATCGCCATTTGCCGGAAAAAGCCAATCAGGTTGCTTATTATTGGGAAGGTGATGAGCCTGGCGTTGATAAAGCTGTGACTTACCAGCAGCTGTATGATGAAGTTTGTCAGCTGGCCAATGGTATGAAGAGTCTCGGCATTCAAAAGGGTGACCGCGTTACTATTTATCTGCCGATGATTCCGCAAGCCGCCGTCGCCTTATTAGCCTGTGCCCGCATTGGTGCTGTGCACTCTGTGGTATTTGCCGGTTTTTCTCCTGATGCACTGGGTAGCCGCATTGTCGACTGTGACTCTAAACTGGTGATCACTGCCGATCAGGCCCTGCGCGGTTCGCGCGTGACTGCACTCAAAGACAATACCGACCAGGCACTTGCCCACCTTGGCAAAGCTAATCCGGTGAAACACGTCATCGTCGTCAAACATGTGGGTCAGAATATTGATGAACACGCTGGCCGCGATATCTGGTACCACGACTTATTGGCAAACCAGAGCAGAGAGTGTGCACCTGAAGTGATGAACGCTGAAGATCCACTCTTTATTCTGTATACCTCTGGCTCAACAGGTAAACCTAAGGGCGTGCTGCATACCACAGGCGGTTATATGGTGTGGGCTTCGATGACTCACCAGTATGTGTTTGATTACCATCCGGGTGATGTGTATTGGTGCGCCGCCGACGTTGGCTGGGTTACAGGTCACACTTATATAGTGTACGGGCCACTGGCAAACGGTGCCACCAGCGTGATGTTTGAGGGGGTGCCAACTTACCCTAACGTGAAACGGATAGCGCAGATTGTCGATAAATTTCACGTGAATATTCTCTACACTGCACCAACTGCTATTCGCGCCCTGATGGCGCATGGCACAGCAGCAGTAGAAGGTTGCTCTTTGTCATCACTGCAAATTCTTGGCAGTGTCGGTGAGCCTATTAACCCTGAAGCCTGGCACTGGTATCACCAGCAGATGGGCAAAGGCAACTGCCCTATTGTTGACACCTGGTGGCAAACTGAAACCGGCGGTATTTTAATTACGCCTTTACCTGGTGCGACCGCCTTAAAACCAGGCTCAGCTACCCGGCCGTTTTTTAGTGTAAAACCTGCCATTGTGGATAACGAAGGCAATCTGCAGCAAGGCGCCTGTGAAGGCAATCTGGTGATCCTCGATAGCTGGCCGGGCCAAATGCGTACTTTGTACGGTGACCATGACCGTTTTGAACAAACCTATTTTTCTACCTATAAAGGCATGTATTTTACCGGCGACGGTGCCAAACGGGATGAAGACGGTTATTACTGGCTGACTGGCCGCGTTGATGATGTATTAAACGTATCGGGCCATCGTTTAGGCACAGCCGAAATTGAAAGTTGTCTGGTGGCGCACGAAGCTATTGCCGAAGCTGCAGTGGTGGGTTACCCACACGACTTAAAAGGTCAGGGTATTTATGTGTTTATTGCACCCCGTGTTGGTGTGGAGCCGAGCGATGACTTAACCAAAGCAGTCAAAGAATGGGTGCGGCGCGAAATTTCCCCTATCGCCAGTCCGGATCTTATTCAGTGGGCGCCGGGTTTACCCAAAACCCGCTCCGGCAAAATTATGCGCCGTATTTTGCGTAAAATTGCCGCCAATGAATATGATCAATTAGGTGATATCTCAACGCTGGCCGATCCGTCTGTGGTTGAGCACCTGATTGAAAACCGTCTGAATAAATAACCACTTGAACAAGTAACCACCGAAGCGGAGCATAAACCAATCCATGGTTTATGTTCCGGTAAAAGCATAGACAGTCAGCAATGTCTTGATTATGCTGGGGTCATAAACACGGCGTGCTTATTTTTGCGCCGCCTTGTCGCACCGGAGTCCAGTATGGCCAAACTGATAGTTGCGGATGATCATCCGCTGTTTCGTAATGCTCTGATCAATGCCATTAGCAATACCTTTGTCACCAAAGCCACCATTGAAACCGATTGTTTTGAAGCTACCTGTCAGGCTCTGGAACAACATCCGGACACAGACCTCTTGCTGCTGGATTTGCATATGCCAGGCAACTGCGGTTTTCTCGGCCTTATTCAGCTGCGAAAAAACTACCCTGCTTTGCCAATAGTAGTCATTTCCGCCAGCGACGATCCAGATGTGATCCGCCGGGTCATGACTTTTGGCGCTTCGGCTTATGTGCCTAAATCGGCACATCCGGTGGAAATTGGTAAAGCGCTGACGGCTGTAATGAATGGGGACGTCTGGCTGCCACAACATATGCAGCAGCTGTTTAAACCGGATCCGAATAATCTGAACGATTTGGATTTGGCCGCCAAAGTGGCGCAGCTCACCAATCAGCAATATAAGGTATTGTATTACCTGACCGAAGGCTGGCTGAATAAACAAATTGCCTATGATTTACATATTTCCGAAGCCACAGTCAAAGCTCACCTGACGGCTATTTTCAGAAAACTGGGGGTCACCAACAGAACCCAGGTGGTGATCCAGGCGCAGCGGTTACAACTTGAAGCACCGGTAGACAGAGCTTTAGCCCAGCAGCAGGACGCCTGAAAGTACTGGCTCAATACCACTTCTGTGCAGCACTCTTTACTACAAAACCGGCTTAAGCCGGTTTTTTGCTGATACGGGTCACCTGATGGGCGCTATTTAGGCGTAACTCTATGTCAGCGACATGAGCAAGAGCACTAAAACCTGCCAGCGTCAGGCGCTCAAAACTGCCCATAAAATGCTGTAAGGAGTTTTGATCCATGCCTATGCCTGTTCGGGCAATAAGTTCTTGCTCTTGCTGTGCCCGCCAGCGACAAACTTGTTCCCACCCGGGAGCCTGAAGCCAAATCAACGGTTTAAGCAATTGCCAGTATTGCTGATAATGACCGCCAAGCTGCTGATTAACAAAACGGCGCCAGCGGCCATCGGCATCAAATTGTGTTTCAAAAGGGCTGATGGCTGTGGCGAGCTCTTTTTTATTTTGTGGTTTGAGCCCAATACACCAGCCTTCCACCAGTAATAAATCAAGCTGCTGTGCGGGCAAAGCTGCAGCGGGTTCATCCAGCGCTTTATCAAAACAAGGTAACGCCACTGGATGCCCGGCCAGCACAGCTCTGGCATCTTCAATTGCTTTGTCAATATGATGTGTGCCTGGCACACCACGCTGGCGCAGCAGCGGATGCACATCTGCTGCCAACTGTGCCCTTTGGGCACCGGACAGATAATAATCGTCAAGTGACACTGTGGCAGCGCGAAGGCCCAAAGCCGAAAAATGCGCTACCAGACGTGCGGCCAAAGTTGATTTACCTGAGCCCTGAGCACCGCTGATCCCAATCACTGCGGGCAAAGACTGCGACTCCAGCTGCAACAGCAGTGCCTCTAATACGTCAAGGTTGGCTCTGGTCATCTGCAATAGCGCCTGATGACATCCTGGCCTGGACGACAAGTGCCTGCTCTGGTGCATCCGGCTGAGCTGGCTGTTGTAACTCATCATCTTCCAGCAGCTTATGCTGATTAAATTCAGTCATAAATATCTGCCAGAACGCCATAAAAAGTGCCGCCACTAAAGGCCCAAGCACAAAACCATTAATCCCCAGTAAGGTAATGCCGCCCAAAGTGGAAAAGAGCACTATATAATCCGGCAATTTAGTGTCGCGCCCAACCAATAAGGGCCGCAGAATATTGTCAGCCAGGCCAATCACCAGCGCCCCATAAGCAATCAGCACCGTTGCCTGCCACCACTGGCCGCTGGCATACAGATATAAAGCCACAGGGAACCAGACCAGAGCAGCACCTATGGCCGGTAATAAACTTAAAAAGGTCATCACCACACCCCAAAGCACAGGCGCCGGTATATCTAACACCCACAGAATAAAACCACCTAAAGTGCCCTGCACCACGGCCACTACCATATTGCCTTTGACCGTGGCGCGGGTCACTTCAGCAAATTTGGCAAATAATAACCGCTCCCGTGCATCGCCAAGCGGCAGTGCTTTTACCAAAAGCTCCACCAGTTTGGCTCCGTCCCGCAGCAGGAAAAACGCCAGATACAGCATTAAACCAATATTTAAAAATAAACCTGCGGCATTCTGGCCTATCGCCAGGGTTTCTCTGGCGAGCAACCGGCTGCCCTCGACTGCGGCGTCAGACAATTGCTGACGCAGATTATCGGTATTGACGCCAAACTCATGCAAAGTGGCGGAAACAGTTGGAAAGGCACCGCGAATTTTATCCAGAGTGGCGGCCGGGTTCAGCTCACCGTTCTGAATACGCTGGTAAAAAGCCACCCCTTCCTGCGCAAAAGAAAAGCCAATGGCCAGAATAGGCAACACCACCATCACCATACAAATCAGCAAAGTGAGCAGCGCTATGCGGTTGGGTTTGTCACCCAGTTTTTGCGTTAACAGGCTTTGCAGCGGATAAAAAATGACCGTCAGGGCACAGGCCCAGAAAATGGCGCCCCAGAAGGGTTCCAGCACCAAACCAAAAGCAATAGTGACAGCCACCAGTAAGATCAGAAAAAAACGCCGTTCGAGCTGTGCCCGCATTGTAGCTATCTCCTTGTTTAAACTCTTGTTAGCCTACCACGACGCGCGCAATTCTGCCGGGGATTAGGCTGTCGATCCACAATAAACCAGGCTCGCAGCACTGTAACTCTGTCATTTGCGCTCCAAGCTGTCTGGTCAGATACAGTTAACCCCGGCCTCTGGCCAGTTTCACCGAATTTAAACAGGCCCGAAGTGCCGCCGCTTTAATAGGTTTAGCCAGAAAGATCAGGCCAAGCCCGCGGGCTTTGACCGGCAAATCCGGCTCAGGCGCCGCCGACACTAAAATGGCCGGCACCTGAGGCCAATATTGCTGTAACTCTCGGTACAAACTCAGGCCATCCTGCTGATTGTTCAGCTGATAATCCAAAATCAGCAGATCCGGAGCCGGATGGCTGGCCGCATAAGCCAGAGTCTCTTGCGCGTTATCGGCACTGTGCACCCGCCCCACCTGCCACTGCGCCAATAAAGTGGTTAGCGCCGCCAGATTGGTACTGTTGTCATCTACACAAAATACTGAAAAATCAGCAAAAGGTCCGGCTTCAGTTTGCATAGGTATAGCTGCAGTGTCGCCGTGAGACGCCTGTTGTAGCGCCACAAAAGGCACAGTTAACCGAAATACCGTGCCCTGACCAGGCCTGGAGCTTACACTGACCTGATGGCCCAGACTTTTGGCCATCCGCTGCACGACGCCAAGGCCAAGACCAACGCCCTGCTGGCCCCGTGAAGTCGCGTCCACCCGGTAAAAATCGTCAAAAATATGCTGAACATCCGCATCATTGATGCCAGGGCCAGTGTCCCAGACTTCAATCAGCAGCTGACTTCCTCTGCGCCTGCAACCAAGCAGGACCTGACCGGCTTGGGTATATTTAATGGCATTGGACAGCATATTCTGCAAAATCCGCCGTAAATAAGTAGGGTTACTGCGCACCAGATAAGGCGCCTGCCGCACTTTGAGTTTCAGCTGTTTCTGACTGGCCAAAAGTGCAAATTCATCCCCCAACTGCGCCAGCATTGGCGCCAGTTGTAGTGTGCTGATTTCCGGCTCCATTTTGCCGTCATCCAGTTTGGCAATTTCCAGCAAGGTAGAAATCAGCTCTTCAGTGGCTTTCAGTGAACTGTCCAGCTGACGAATCGTTTCCTGCTGCCTGGCTGGTTCGGCTTGTTCCTGCAGTGCAGCGGTAAATAACCGGGCAGCATTTAAAGGCTGCAAAATGTCATGACTCGCCAGCGCCAGAAAACGGGTTTTTGAAGCATTGGCCGCTTCTGCTTCTGCTTTAGCCAGCAGCAACTGTTGCTCTGTGGTGCGCCTGAGCTCAATTTCATCTCTGAGCTCTTCGTTGATTTGACTGATCTTTGCAGTACGCTCCAGCACCCGCTGCTCCAGATGTTGTTTAGCTTCGGCAAGTTGCTGCACGGCACGCACGTGCTCGGTGATATCGGTAAAACTGGTGACAAAACCACCACCCGGTATCGGGTTACCGCGCATTTCGATGACAGTGCCGTCCGGGCGCACCCGCTGAAACACATGGGCAGTGCCACGTTGCATATGTTGCAACCGTTTTTGCACATGCTCATCGGCGCTGCCTTGTCCGCAAAGGCCACGCTCGGCATTAAAACGTACTATGTCGGCAATGGCGCGGCCCACCCGCACCATACCTTCGGGATACTGAAACATTTCCAGATATTGTTTATTCCAGGCCACCAGCTGCAGGTCACGGTCGACCACACTGACGCCCTGACTTAAGTTCTCCAGCGTGGAGAACAAAATTTTGCGCGAAAACTGAATGGCCTGGCGGGTATCATCAAACAGCGTCACCACATCTTCAAAGGCCAGCTGACGGCCATCCAGCACTGCGTTCACCATAGCGGCGGCGCTGGAGGAGCCAATGACACCAGCCAGTTCACGCTCGACATGACGCACCAGCGCAGGCACCGGCGTTTCATCCAGCTGCAACGGCTGTGGCTGGCGGCGGCTGAATTCAGCCAAAGATTCCCGGGCGCGCTGGGTGCCGACAAAACGTTCCAGTAAGGTTTTTAAATCCTGACCATAAACCCGGGTGCGGCGAATGGATTTATCTTCATCCAGCGGCAAATTGGGTTTTACAAAAGCGACCGCCTGTAATCTGTCATGCAAGTCGGCTTTATGTAGCAATGAAATCCCCATATAAAACAGGATGTTTAGCCCCAAAGACCAGAACACGCCGTGGCTGAGCTGATCAAGCTCTAAACCAAACAAAGCGGTAGGTTTAAGCCAGCTCACCCCAAAAGCACCGGACTGCAGCCACTCATGCCCCAGCACGCCAACACTGACCAGCTGCGGCAGCATCAAACAATAAAACCACAAAGCAAAACCTACACTGACACCGGCATAAACACCCAAAGCATGACCACGGCGCCAGTACAAGCCCCCAAGTACAGCAGGTGCCAGCTGGATGATCAGCGCAAAGGCCAGCAAGCCGGTTTCAGCCAGTTCGTAGTTACGGGCAAATAAACTGTAATAGCCGTAAGACAAGGCCATAACCGCGACAATCATTAACCGCCGTACCCGTAAAATTAACGGGCTGTAGTCTTTTTCCAGCTGCTCCACAGTGCGACCGCGTAATAAAGTGGGCATCACTACGTCGTTACTGAGCATGTTACTTAAGGCCAGAGTGGCGATAATAATCATCGAGGTAGCGGCCGAAAAACCGCCAATAAACACCAGCGCACTGATGCTCTCCCAGCCCTGACTGGCGGGCAGCAACAATACAAAACTATCCGCCAGCGCCAGCTTGTCAGGGAACAGTTGCAAACCAGCCAGTGCAATAGGCAGCACCACCAGAGTCACCAGCAGCAGGTAACTGCTAAACCAGCGTTTGGCGTGTTTTAAATGTTCAATATGGGTGTTTTCAACAAAGGTGACGTGAAACTGCCTGGGTAGCAGAAAAATAGCGGCCATCGCCAGCACAGTTTTGGTGATAAAAGCCAGCACCGAACCCGACCCGCTTTCGCTGTGGCTTTGTGCATAGCGGGTAAATTCTGTCACCATCTGCCAGGGTTTATCCAGCACAAACCAGCTGACCGCCAAAGCCAGCGTTAATAAAGCGGCCAGTTTAATCACCGATTCAAAAGCAATGGCCACCATCACACCACGGTTTTGTTCAGTCAGATAGACTTTACGGGTACCAAATAAAATGGCAAATAATGTCATGGCAAGCGCGCTTAACAGCGCCGAATCCTGCCACCAAATCTGCATTGCATCTTCGCTGCGCCCCAACAGCACCTGATAAGACACAGCCACAGCTTTGAGCTGCAATGCAATATATGGCACCACAACCACCAGACATAACAGGGCCGTCAGGGTGGCAATGGTGTGGCGTTTGCCATAACGGGCGCTGATAAAGTCCGTAATAGAGGTGACGTTATGTTTTTTTGCGACATGCAGCAGCTTTCTGAGCACGCGCTGGCCAAAGATAAATACCAGTAAAGGCCCAAGGTAAATAGGCACATAGTCCCAGCCGGAACTGATGGCAGAGCCAACGGCGCCATAGTAAGTCCAGGAGGTACAATACACCGCCAGCGCCAGGCTGTAGATCAGCCCCCCATACTTTCGTAGTAGCTGATCAGAAGCATGACGCTCCGCCCAGTTGGCAATACTGAATAAACCACCGACGTACAGCAGTGCTAATACCGCTACAATCCACGCTGCCACGCCCTTCTCCTTAAAAAACATTCAACTGCATCAATAGCCATCTTCGCAGGCAAGGCCCTGAAGTCAAGCCAGACGCCATTCTCTTCGACTAAAGTCGGGCTATCGCTTGACAAGGCAACTGCTAGATTAAGTTGGCTCGAGAAAAATAACTAGAGGAAACAACTATGGCGGACGACAAACACAACGCTCAGGCCTATTGGCAAGCCAACTTGCGCCTGATCATCATCAGCCTCGTCATCTGGACCGTCGTGTCCTATGGCTTTGGCATTTTATTAAGACCTTTGCTGGCAGGTATTGAAGTCGGCGGCACTGATTTGGGTTTTTGGTTTGCACAACAAGGCTCAATTCTGACTTACATCGCGCTGATTTTCTTCTACGCCTGGAGAATGAATAAGCTCGATAAAGAATATGGCGTGGACGAGGAGTAACTCAGATGAGTCAGTTTGCAATTAATATGATCTTTGTGGTCGGATCTTTTGCGCTTTATATCGCCATCGCGATTTGGGCAAGAGCCGGCTCCACCAAAGAGTTTTATGTAGCAGGCGGTGGTGTACACCCTGTAATGAACGGTATGGCAACAGCCGCCGACTGGATGTCTGCGGCTTCTTTTATTTCAATGGCCGGTTTAATTTCGGTCGGCGGTTATGCCAACTCCACTTACCTGATGGGCTGGACCGGCGGTTATGTGCTGCTGGCTATGTTACTGGCACCCTACTTACGTAAATTTGGTAAGTTCACAGTGCCAGATTTTATCGGTGACCGGTTTTACAGCTCTGGCGCCCGTTTAGTGGCCGTGGCCTGTTTAATTATTGCCTCTGTCACTTATGTTATCGGTCAGATGACAGGTGCCGGTGTGGCCTTTTCGCGCTTTTTAGAAGTCAGCAGCGATATGGGTTTAATTATCGCCGCTGTTGTGGTCTTTATGTACGCGGTACTTGGCGGCATGAAAGGTATTACCTATACCCAGGTGGCGCAGTATGTGGTGCTGATTGTGGCTTATACCATTCCGGCCGTTTTTATCTCATTACAGCTGACCGACACCTTATTACCGCCTGTTGGTCTGTTCTCTGAACATACCCAGTCTGGTGTGCCACTGCTGCAAAAACTGGACGAAGTGGTGCGCGAACTTGGTTTTGTCGATTACACCGCTGATGTAGACAACAAACTGAATATGGTTTTGTTCACGCTGTCACTGATGATCGGTACTGCCGGTTTGCCACACGTGATTATCCGTTTTTTCACTGTGCCAAAAGTTGCGGATGCCCGCTGGTCAGCTGGTTGGGCGCTGGTGTTTATTGCCATTTTATATCTGACAGCTCCTGCTGTAGCTTCAATGGCACGGTTAAACCTGATGACCACTATTTACCCTGCGGGTCCAACCGCTGATGCCATTCAATATACCGAGCGTCCGGATTGGATCAAAAACTGGGAAAAAACCGGTCTGATTAAGTTTGAAGATTTAAATGGCGACGGTCGTATTCAGCTGTATAACCACACACCACAATTTGCAGAAAAAGCGGCTGAGCGCGGCTGGAAAGGCAACGAGCTGACGGTGAACAACGACATTCTGGTACTGGCAAACCCCGAAATTGCCAATCTGCCGGGCTGGGTTGTTGGTTTAATTGCTGCCGGTGGTTTGGCTGCGGCCTTATCGACAGCTGCCGGTTTGTTATTGGCCATTTCGTCCGCCGTCAGTCACGACCTGATCAAAGGCTCCATTAACCCCAATATCAGCGAAAAAGGTGAGCTGCGGGCAGCCCGGATTTCGATGGCGGTTGCTATTGTAGTGGCGACCTACCTTGGGATGAACCCGCCTGGTTTTGCTGCTCAAACTGTAGCACTGGCCTTTGGCATCGCCGCTGCGTCCATCTTCCCGGCACTGATGATGGGGATTTTCTCCAAACGGATTAACAGCAAAGGTGCTATTTGCGGCATGCTGGCTGGTTTAATCTCGACCACTGTGTATATTTTCCTGTTCCTGGGTTGGTTCTTCATTCCAGGCACTGCTTCTTATGAAAATATCCCGGCCAACTGGTTCTTCGGCATCTCCCCGCTGTCCTTTGGTGCTGTGGGTGCGATGATTAACTTTACCGTTGCCTTTGCAGTGTCCTCGGTCACCGAAAAACCACCTGTGCATATTCAGGATCTGGTAGAAAGCGTACGTTTCCCACGTGGCGCTGGTACTGCGGTTGATCATTAAGTAGCATAAGGCACTGACCTTAAGCCACTTTTAACTCACGGGCTTTAGCGATAGTAGATGCTAAAGCCCGTTTTATTTCAGGAAAAAACATTATGCTCTGGGAACTTGTTGCCACAGTTTTTGCTGGTTTAGGCGCTGCTGGTATTGCCTTAATGCTGAGAAAACTATCAGCACAAAAATTACCCCGTTATCTGGTGCCTGTGTTCGCCGGCCTTGGCATGCTTGGCTTTCAGATCCACAGCGAATACAACTGGTACAGCCATCAGCTTAGTCTGCTGCCGCAGGGCGTTGTGGTGGTCAAAGCAGTAGAAGAAAAAATCAGCTGGCGCCCCTGGACTTTTCTTAAACCACAAATCACCCGTTTTATGGCGTTGGATGTAAAAAACTCCGCCGCCAACAGCAAAAATCCGGAACTGGTATTGGCCAATCTGTATTTGTTTGAGCGTCGTCAGGCCGCCATTAATGTAAAGTTGGTGGTGCACTGCCCCAGCAAACAAAGGGCTAACTTTACTGAACAGCTGGTACTGCCCGCCGAGGGGGAAATGCCGGGCGCAGAATTTATGGCGATTGCAGCCGATGAGGACGCCTTGCTGCAAGTCTGCACTACTCAAAAAAATGTCTGATCCAAACAACGCCTGATCAAGCCGCAGCAACAGGCGGGCACAGACTACCGACTAAAGTAGACTTTCGCCCCCCTATCGCTGTTGCTACAGTTGCAGTGCTGTTGATGCCCTTGTCACAACTGCACTGAAGCTGCAAAGGAGCAGTGATGGAAATCAGCGAAGTTATTAAATTTCTTGCCAAAACCACACCCTTTAACCATTTGTCGACGGCCGAACTCAGCCAGCTGGGCAAACATATTGCCGTGTATTATTACCAGGCAGAGGACAAGGTACCGACCAACGGACGTCGCCTGCTTATCGTACGCACCGGTGTATTTGCCCTCTACAGCGACCAGCAGCAATTATTGGCCAAACTGCAGGAAGGTGATTTTTATGGTTATCAGCAGTTATTGACTGATTTAACCGACGCCGACATTTTAAAGTGTGAAGAAGATGGTCTGGTGTATTGGCTGGACGCTCAGATGTTTCATCAGCTGCGCCATCAATTTAAAAACGTTGATTTGTTTTTCCAGCGTTTATTCAGCCGCCGCTTGCACCAGTACAAAGAACAACAACAAAATTCCCGTTTTACGCTGAAACTGCATGATGTGGTGCAGGCTCATAAAATATCCATTACGCCACAGCAGACAGTGCAGCAGGCCGCTTTGCTGATGACGGAAAAACGTGTGTCGTCGTTGTTGGTTGAGCAGGAACAAAAGCTGGTTGGCATAGTGACAGACCGCGATTTGCGCAGCAGAGTGCTGGCCCAGGCGCTGCCGGCGAACACTGAAGTTGCCGCTATTATGACGCGCCAGCCGCACACTATCGACAAAAATGCCTATTTATACGAGGCCGTGCAGTTGATGAGCCGTTTTAATATCCATCATTTGCCGGTCACAGAGCAGGGTCTTTGTTTTAGCATGATCACCGCCACCGATATTATCCGGGCGCAGCAGGATCACCCGGTGTATCTGATTGGCGAAATTCACCGCCAGCAATCGGTGGACGGACTGGAGCAATGCAGTCTGCATATTCAGGAGCTGGCGCAAACTCTGGGCAAACAACAGGTACCGGCTCATGAAGCGGGCCACATTATTACCACTATCACCGACGCCCTGACACAACGTCTGATCAAACTTGCCATGCAACAATTGGGCGAACCCCCTTGTGTGTTTTCCTGGTTGGCCTTTGGCTCACAGGCGCGAATGGATCAGAGTTTAAATGCCGATCAGGACAACGCCCTGCTGCTGGAAAAAGAGCCGGTTGGTGAGGTTGAACTTTATTTTGCAGCGCTCGCAGATTTTGTCTGCACTGGTCTGGCCCGTTGTGGCATCAAACTCTGCCCCGGCAACATTATGGCCAGCAACCCTGAACTTCGGCTCAGTTTAAAAGGCTGGTCCGGTCGTTTTGCGCGCTGGATCACCACACCAACCCCCCAAGCGCTGTTAAACGCCAGTATTTATTTTGATCTCAGAGTAATTGAAGGCAGCCGCGGTTTATTTAATGCACTACAACAAGATATTCTGGCAAAAACAGCAAATAACGACCTGTTCTTACTGCATTTATCCAAAACTGCGCAGGAGCGCACTGCCCCGCTTGGTTTTTTGAAAAACTTTATCCTGGAGCAGGACGGTAAACACAAAAAAGGTCTGGATCTGAAAAAACGCGGCATTAGCCTGATCACCGATCTGACAAGGGTTTATGCGCTATCAGCCGGCATCAGTGAGGTCAATACCAGGCTGCGGCTCAAGGCCTTAGCCGAGACCCAGGTGATGGACAGCCGTGATGTACAGAATCTATTGGACGCTTTTGATGTGCTGGCGCAACTACGCTGGGATAAACATCTGCAGGAATTACAACAAGGCCATGATGTGACTAACCTTTTGGATCCGGCGCAGCTGTCGGCACTGCAACGTCATCAGCTCAAAGACTGTTTTGCCGTCATTCATGAAGCGCAGTCGTCTATGCGCTACCGTTTTAGCCGGGAGCTATAGATGTTTGGCTGGTTAAAACTGCACAAAGAACCGGTGAACGCCGTAGTGCAGCAGTTTGAAGCTGTGGCCTGGCC
The DNA here is from genome assembly GCA_003543135.1 of Rheinheimera sp. Lineage (GTDB taxonomy): Bacteria > Pseudomonadota > Gammaproteobacteria > Enterobacterales > Alteromonadaceae > Pararheinheimera. The sequence goes on along the minus strand of DPJG01000027.1, from coordinate 439,317 downwards.
AGCAGCGGACACACCAGTGTCGCAGTGTCGCTTTTTGGTGCTCGACCTTGAGACCACCGGCCTTGATGCGAAAAATGATCATATTGTCAGCCTTGGTTGGGTTGTGATTGAACATCAGGAAATTAATCTGGCCAAAGCACAACACCTGCTGGTAAAGCCACCAGTCAGCGTGGGGCAAAGTGCAGTATTTCATGGGTTACATGACAAAGATTTATCTAAGGCGCAGGATTTAGCCGATGTGATGACAGAGCTGCTGCAACATTATGCCGGCGCCGTTTTTGTTGCCCACCATGCCAGTATTGAACAGAAGTTTTTAACCATGGCCTGCCAGCGTTTGTATGGCCGCTCACCCAAATTTAAGTTTATCGACACCATGCAACTGGAATGGCAGAGATTATTAAATCGCGGCAAAGTAGTGCATCAACGCGACTTGCGTTTACCTGCCTGCCTGAGCCGCCATCATCTGCCACACAATCAGCATCATCATGCGTTAGAAGATGCCTTTAGCTGCGCTTTGTTGCTGCTTAGTCAGCTGAAAAAAAGCCGCAACCATCAGATGACACTGGGCGAACTAACCGCACTAAGCAGGGGTTAAAACGTGGTTAAAGCCGGGTGTGAAAGATTACAGAATAACACCGGAACAACGCCCCCCAACCTTGGCCTGTGCCACATAAAAACCAGGCGTTTAACAAAAGGTAAAATGCAAAAAAGCCAGTCAATGACTGGCTTTTTCTAACGCTGTGCGCTGCTAAAAATTATTTAGCGCGGCCACGGTATTCGTCAGTACGGGTGTCGATTTCAATCATGTCACCAGTTTCAACAAAAGCAGGAACCATCAGCTCGAAGCCGGTGTCCAGTTTAGCTGGTTTCATTACTTTACCTGAAGTGTCACCACGGGCAGCTGGTTCTGAGTACACAACTTCGCGAACAACGATAGTTGGCAGATCAACAGAGATAGCGCGCTCGCCGTAGAAAACAACTGAACACTGCATGTCTGGCACTAAGTATTTCAGTGCGTCAGTCATGTTTTCAGCTTCGATTTCGTACTGGTTGTATTCAGCATCCATGAATACGTACATTGGGTCGGCGTAGTAAGAGTAAGTCACTTCTTTGGTGTCTAACATGACTTGTTCAAACTTGTCGTCAGCACGGTAAACAGTTTCTGAACCCTGACCAGACAACAGGCCTTTTAACTTCATTTTTACTACAGCAGCGTTACGGCCAGATTTGTTGAATTCAGCTTTCTGAACAACCATTGGCTCGTTGTTGACCATGATCACCTGGCCAGCGCGTACTTCTTGAGCAGTCTTCATCATAATTGAAATATCTTCTTGTTAGGAAAAATTGCGGGGCATTTTACATTTATTTTCGGCAAAACGCACGAGGTTGCTGGCAAGATCTTCATGTGTCATTAAAAAAGCGCGCCATGCCTTGTTATAAAGCGCAATTTCTTCTTTATTTTCAAGCAATAATGGCCAGAGTTCCGCAAGAGGTAACTCCAGATCCCAACGCCGGTGCACTTCTAGTAACAGTTGCTGCAAGGGTGCCGGCGCCTGCTGCAGATATCTGGTTAAAAAGGCGTCCAGCTTTACCTGATGTGCCTGCTCCTGCTGGCGGTAAATTTGCCAGATAAAAGTTTTGCCCGCCCAGTGTGCGCGGATCACAGAATCTTCACCCCGGACAAAGTTAATATCACAGGCAGCAAGCAGATAGTCGTATTGCTGCTGCGGCATAAAAGGCAAAATTTCAATCCGAAGGTTGCCACGCTCAGCAAAACTCTGACTGCCAAGTTCAGGCCACAGCGTTTTTAACCTGTTGGCCAGCACACCTTCAGGTACCAGCAACACTGTACTGTCTGTACTTTGGCTCAGCTGTTCTAACCAGCTGCCAATGGCAGGCTGATCATAAGCAAACAAAGATACTTTGGTATCAAATTCAGTAACATGGCTAAGCCCTAGCTGTTGCCAGAATTGCTGCTGTGCCTTTGTGTCAGCAGCAAAAGCATCCAGTGTTGCCACCAGATTGCGCTCTCTTAACAAAGCACCGGTTTGGGCGGTAAAACCGGGGAAAAAAAAGTATTTGTGAAGTGCCAGCCCCTGCTGTGGGGACGCCAGGCCATGACAGCCATGCACCCAATCTTCGGCAGATAAATACTCCAGATTCAGCCAGAGCGCTTGTGGCTGATGCTGTGCAAGCGCCTGCAAATAAGAAGTGGGAATAGTACAGGCCAAAGCTTCAATCACCAGAGACGGATATTCTGCCGCCTCAAGTGCAGGCAGCGGTGAGCTCCATAAGCACACCTGCACCCCTTCAATCCGCTGCGTTGTTTTGTCCGGCTGCACCTGCGGGCAAATTCTGGCAAAACTGACAAGGTCATCCACCCACAACCTCATATCCAGCTGATGCTCTGCCACCAATTGCCGCGACAGCCGCCAGCAAATGCCAATATCACCAAAATTATCAATCACACTGCAAAAAATATCGCAGCGCTTAATCGCGGACGTCATGAAAAATTCCTATTCAGACCAGCGTTCTGGCCACAACCGACAACAGCTTGACTGTTGCATAAAGGCTGATGGCCAGCAGCAGCAAGGTTGCCAGTGCCAGGCTATGTAGCCTGAGGCCAAACACAAAGGCGCGCAGTTTATCACGAAAGGGCTGGCCTTTTCTCAGCGGAGCCCGGGCGGTAAAACCGGCGCGGATCAATAGATATAACAACAACCAAAGCAGCGCTAACACCGGTAACAATAACAAGGTGTCCGGAACTTGCTGCCGCAATTGCAGGGCGCTGAGCAACAGGATCAGCACCAGCAGCCCCCACCAGAGCAAGGAAGACCAGAGCCGGCGCTGTGCGATACGCTGCAGCAGCTGCAAATAACGGCGGTAAAAGCCGATCAACCTAGGCTCCGGGCCTGTTGCCACAATTGTTGTGGGAATAACGGCACTATGCCGGATAAGCCAAATAAATCACCCACTAACCAGATTTGTTCAAAAGGATGTTGGCTGGGTAATAACAAACGGGGTCTGTGCTGCTGCAAATCCTGACTACGCCAGTGTGGATTGGCATTGCGGATCACCAGCCACACCCTGCTGCTGTCATAACTTTTGCGGCCTTTTTGTGCAATCAGCCGGTTCAGTGCTTCCAGTAGCCTGTCTTCTGCCGGCACCTGCTGCAAAGCCAGCAATTCCTGGTGTGTTTGCAAACTTAACGATCTGCCTAAGATCTGCATGGCTTCGGCTTCGCTGCCGTATAAATGGGCGATTTCCAGATCCAGCCGTTCGTCCGCCAGATAGCAAGACACATCAGGTTTGGCCGGCTCGTTATGCCAGATATGCCGCATCGGCAGTTGGTACTTCTGCTCGTATAACCGCATAAATAGCCGGGCGGCATCATGCTCAAGCTTAATTTTTTCTAACTGCTGCCCGTGCATGGTCGTGCTACTCCTTTGCAGGTTTTTTGACAAAAACTCCGGCTCAAACCCAGTCAGTCAAAACAGATAAAATCCCGGGCCCGCCGGTTTATCGGACCAACATGGTGAGAACTTCGCCTATTTTGCCAGCTTAGCCTGCTGTTTCAGCGCTTCATAACCTCCGGCATTAGTGACCTTGCTGTATCCCATGGCCTGCAAGGCTTCAAGTGCCAGACCAGAGCGACGGCCACTGCGGCAATACAGATAAATTTCAGCGTTTTTATCCTCTGTCACAGCAGCAATCTTGGCCGCAATTTGTTCATGCGGAATATGCAGGGCTCCGGCCAGATGACCGGCATTAAACTCTTCCGCAGTGCGCACATCGATCCAGATGGCAGTACCGGCTTTTTCTGCTGTTGCTGTTTGTTGTTGCCCGGTATGTGCTTTTGCCTCAGGCTGTGCCGCTGTGGCCTGCGCAGCCAGTAAAGTTGAACTGAAGAACAGTGCCGGCATCATCAGAGCCAGACCCGATGTTTGAACCCATAATTTACGCATTTGATGCTCCGAAAAGTTGTTTGTTGAAAATGACTGCTCAGTAGCTGATTAATCCGCTTTAAGCTGCTGCACTATCTCCAGCAGCACAGGCCAAACTGAGCCCAATAACAATAACGCCATACAAATATTAAAACTGCGTTGTGTGGTTGGCTGGTTCAGCCAGCGCCTGAGTAAAGCACCAAATAATAACCAGCTGCCGACACAAGGCAGGCTCATCAGTAAAAAAGCCAGGGTAATTTGCATCACATCCTGATAAAACTGCCCCTGCATGGTGGTAAAGGCCGCCACTGCGCCCGATGCCATCACCCAGGCTTTGCCATTGACCCACTGAAAAGCGGCCGCCTGCAGGAAACTAAAAGGTTTGCTGTTACTGCCTTCAAGCGACGTGGGTGTGCTACTGGCAATTTTCCAGGCCAACCAGCACAGATACAACACCCCCAGCACTTTAATCGTCAGATGCAACCAGGGTTGATTAGTCAGCACCACCCCAAACCCCAGCCCAATCATCAGCACCATCAGCGGAAAGCCAATACAGATGCCGAATAAATGCGGCAAACTGGCTTTGACACCATAGTTGACGCCTGAGCTCATCATCATGATGTTATTGGGCCCTGGAGTGATGGTGCTGGAAAAAGCAAAAAATAACACGGCAAAAAATACGTCCACCTGATGCGCTCTTATGGTCCTGCCTGAGACAGCCATGGTAATGCCCGCCGCCAACTATTGGCAAGGTTTGCCGGTATCTTACAGGCTTTATTCAACCAACCACTGTGCTTCGGCCCTAAACTACCGCTGCACATGTTGCTGCAGTGCAGTGCCTGCAGCTTCTTCAGTACAAAGGCATAAAAAAACCAGCAATACGCTGGTTTTTTTTATCAGGTTTACCCGTGCGGGTTAATCTTCGAAGAAGGTATCACGCAGTGCTACGGTGCGGTTAAACACCAGCTTATCTTTGCTGAAGTCTTTATTGTCAGCACAATAATAACCTTCACGCTCAAACTGATAAGCTTGCTCTGGTTTGGCATCCACCAGACTTGGCTCGACAAAACCATGTTTGATGGTTAATGACTGCGGATTAATCACGCTGATAAAGTCTTCTTCCGCTGCCGGGTTTGGCACCGTAAAGAGCTTATCGTAGACGCGGAACTCAGCCGGCTTGGCCTGGCTTGCTTCCACCCAGTGAATAACACCCCGCACTTTGCGGCCATCAGCCGGGTTCACGCCTAAAGTGTCGGGGTCATAACTACAAATAAGCTCAACAATATTGCCGGCGTCATCTTTAATTACTTCATCCGCCCGCACTACATAGGCACCACGCAAACGTACTTCACCACCTGTGACCATACGTTTGTATTTTTTGTTGGCTTCTTCCCTAAAATCAGCGCGGTCAATATAAATCACTTTGCCAAATGGCACCTTGCGGCTACCCATGGACTCTTCTTTCGGGTGATTATGCACTTCAAGCCACTCAATCTTGTCGGCCGGATAGTTGCTTAAGGTAATTTTCAGCGGTTCAATGACCGCCATGGCGCGTGGCGCATGGGCATCTAAATCTTCGCGGATACAAGCATCCAAAGCGCTTGCTTCAATCATATTGTCCTGTTTGGTGATACCAATACGTTTGGCAAATTCACGCAAAGACGCCGGTGTATAACCACGGCGGCGCAAACCGGCAATGGTTGGCATGCGCGGGTCGTCCCAGCCAGACACATGGCCACCTTCCACCAGGGTGTGCAACTTACGTTTACTCATCACCTGATATTCCAGGTTCAGACGGGAAAACTCAATTTGCTGCGGGTGGCAGTTGATGGTGATGTTATCCAGAATCCAGTCGTACAAACGGCGGTTATCCTGGAATTCCAGCGTACAAAGTGAATGGGTAATGCCTTCGAGCGCATCAGATATACAATGCGTGAAGTCGTACATAGGGTAAATGCACCACTTGTCACCGGTTTGATGGTGATGGGCAAATTTCACACGGTAAATCACCGGGTCGCGCATACAGATAAAAGGCGAACTCATATCAATTTTGGCGCGCAGTGAACATTCACCTTCTTTAAAACCACCGGCACGCATTTTTTCAAACAGCGCCAGGTTTTCAGCAGGCGAAGTGTCGCGGTACGGGCTGTGTTTACCAGGCTCAGTTAAGCTGCCACGGTACTGGCGCATTTCTTCGGCGTTTAAAAAACACACATAAGCCAGACCTTTGTTAATCAGCTCAACGGCGTAACCATACAAAGCGTCAAAATAATCAGAAGAATAACGCACTGCGCCATCCCACTGAAAACCCAGCCAGTTCACGTCGTTCTGGATTGAATTGACAAAATCGATGTTTTCTTTTTCCGGGTTGGTGTCGTCAAAACGCAGGTTACACTTGCCCTGATAATCTTCGGCAATACCAAAATTTAAACAAATTGATTTGGCATGACCAATGTGCAGATAACCATTTGGCTCAGGCGGAAAGCGGGTTTGCACTGTGTTGTGTTTGCCGGAAGCTAAATCGGCATCAATAATTTGCCGGATAAAATTGGTGGGGCGTGTTTCGATGTCCGCCATATAAATCAGATCCTTGTGTGTCGACAAAAATAAAGGAAGAAAAAATTCAGTTGGCCGCATTATAACAGCAACAAAAGCGCTGACCAGTAGCGCGTTAGGCTTTGCCGGTTTTTGTTAGCACACTTTACAACTGCAGCAATAAAAAGGGCTGCCCGAATGGCAGCCCTGGTCTATTCAGCCAATGAAAGTGGATTAATATTTTGCTGCTTGATCAGCCGCCGGCAAAGTGGCCTGGATAAACTCACGCAGGTCCTGATTGGACTGTTTTAAATCTTCATAGCGCAAATACATCATATGACCGCTTCGATAGCCTTTAAAACTCAGGCGGTTTTTCATTTTGCCGCTAGGGTCTAACTGCCACATGCTGTATTTGGCATCAAAATAGTTGGTAGCACCGTCATAATAACCGGACTGGATCATCACATGTAAAAACGGGTTTTGCGCCATCGCCTGACGTAAGTTCTCACCTGTGTTGTCGTCGCTGTTATCCCAGGGGCGTACCGGGCCAAACATATTGTATTTAACGTCGGTTTTGTAATTGAGCTCAGTGCGCAGATAATGGTTAATGGCCGGCGTAAAAGAATGCAGCCAGGACGTCAGCTCCGCATTAAAATCCGGACTGTCGCCGGCATCCCGCCGGTCGATACCAATATAACGTGAGTCTAACCGGCCTACCGTTTGGCCACGGTCGCGCAGCAATTCTTTCCAGAAAAAGTCATTTGGAATATCCAGATTGTTCTGCTGCACCGCCTGCAAAGATAAACCGGCATACTGCGCCACCTGACGGGCGATCTGGTCTTTTTCTTCAGCACTGATAAAAGCTCCTTTGGCCAGCGCTGGCAGATACTGATTAATGGTGAAATCTTCAACCTTTGGCAGTAAATCCATTAAATCCAGCTGCTGCAGCTCAGGGCTGAGTTTTTTGTGATACCAGGCGGTGGCGGCAAAATAAGGTAAACGGTTGGCTACATCCACCGGTCCTTCACGTTTAATGCCTATTTCGGTTGGGGACACCAGCACCACACCATTTAAATACATCCACTGCATATTTTGCAGCGCCAGTGCCAGGCCTGAAACCCGCGTGGTGCCGTAGCTTTCACCAATCAGATACTTAGGTGACTGCCAGCGCTCGTTGCGGGTGACAAAAGTATTGATCCACTCAGCCAGATATTTGACGTCAGCATTGACACCAAAAAACATTTTGGCCTGCTCGTCTTTACTCATCATCTTGCCGTCTTTACCCGGCAGCACCCGTGAATAAGCGGTGTTTACCGGATTCACAAACACGATGTCGGCGGTGTCCAGCACCGAATAAGGGTTTTGTTTGGTGCCATAAGGCTGCAGCGGATAACCTTCGCTGTCGACATTCAGCGCTTTCGGGCCTGTGTACGCAATCTGCATCCAGACCGAGGCTGAGCCCGGGCCGCCATTAAAGGAAATTAATAAAGGTCTTTTGCTTTTATCTTTAATGTCGGTGCGCTGGTAATAGGTGTAAAACACAGTGGCGACGGCTTGGCCTTCGTCATTCCACACCGGCTGGGTGCCTGTGGTGGCGCTGTAAGGAAAGGAGTTGTCGTTCACTGTGGTTTTATGTTGGGTCACCACCACTTCATCGGCGGCAATTTGCCGATCATTGCTGGCTGCACTGTCGCTTTTAGCCGTTGCCGGCAGCGCCAAAAACCAGCAAGCGCTTAATATTAAAAGTTTTGTTTTCATCTGAGTCCGGGATCTATCTCTGGTTTGTTGTTCTCCCGGTGTAGCACCGGGCCCTTGGTTCATCAGTTTATTATTAAACTGAAGTTTTCCATCAACAACAAAAGAGTTGAGACTATCTGCTGCAAAACAGGTCAGATGGCGCGGTTTAACCTTTACTGCAACTGAGTTTGTCCTGATATTTTTGTTCGCGGTACAAATAAGATGCCAGTTGCACTTCAGCCAGAGCGCGGTTTTTCTCATCAACAGTCACAGCGTCACTCACCAGTTCCAACCTTTTATTGCTGGCATCATAACGGCCTTTGACCGCTTGCTGATTGGGTTTAAGCACCACCACTTTATCTTGCTCAAGCAAGGCAAAATATTGATCAAACTGCAATAAAGCGCGGCCAGGGCTTTGACTGTCGCGGCTAAAATCACGTCCGGTAAATGGATGACAAGCCGACACTCCAGCCAGCGACAATAAAGTGGGCGCCAAATCAATCTGACTGGCGAGCGGCTGGATCTGCTGCGGCGCAACTGCCCCACCTAAAATCAGCGCCGGAATACGGAATTTTTCTACCGGTACCAGATTATTGCCATATACCCTGTTGTCGTGATCGGCCACCACTAAAAATAACGTATCCTGCCAATAGTCAGAATGCTGCGCTGCTTGAAAAAACTGCCCCATGGCCCAGTCGGCATATTTCACCGCGTTATTGACCTGAGCTTTTGGCTGCTGATGCAGGCTAATACGGCCATCCGGAAACTCAAAAGGCTCATGATTGCTGGAGGTAAAAATCAGGCTGAAAAAGGGTTGGCCTTGCCGGTGTAACTGCTGCAGCTGTTGATGCGCAGTGCGGAACAAGTCTTCATCACTGGCGCCCCAACTGCCAACAAATTGTGGTTTCTCGATTCTGGCAAAATCGACAATATCACTAAACCCATTGCCGGTGAAAAAACTGCGCATATTGTCAAAATGCGCCTCACCACCATAAATAAATTGAGTGTGGTAGCCCTGTTTTTTTAACACAGAGGCCAGGGTACTGAAATTATGCTGGCTGTTGGAAAGTTTGACAGTACTTTGTGCCGGAGTGGGCGCAAAACCAGCCACTACAGCCTCAATACCACGCACCGAGCGGGTGCCTGTGGCATACATTTGTTCAAACCAGATGCCCTGCTCTTTCAGTTGTTCAAGCTCTGGTGTCACCGGCTCGCCGCCTAGGGATTTAACAAAAGTGGCGCCCATACTTTCCTGCAGTACGATGACAATATTCAGCGGTTTTTGCCGGATTGCCGTCGCCTGCTGCTGATGTAAGGTCGGAAGTTTGGCATCGTGAAACTGCAGCTGTTGATGCCAGGGCCAGCCAAGTGCACGCCTGAGCATCTCGTCTGTGGCTAACTGACCATAAATCGCGCTGGAGCTGGCTTCATGGCGCATGCTGTAAGCGGCATAAATTACCGAATAGGGCGAGCTTATCACCAGTGAATTGACCATGGCATCGCCTGTGATAGCGAACATGGCAGGATTGGCTGGCCTGTGCTGGGTGGTGGAACGAATGGCAATAAATACCAGCAATACCACCAAAGGCCAGCTTAACCACAAGGTTTTGTTGCAGGAACACTTTGTGCGACCAAGACCAGAACGTAAATAACGGTAGCCACCATACAAAAAGATTGCGGTTGCACTCACCCCAAGCAGCAGCGGTGCGCGAAAGCCATACCACAGGGTGGAAAACACTTCTTTGGGGTATTTCAGATATTCCAGATAAAGCCGGTTTGGCCTGACATCATATTGCAGCAAAAATGCCGGGGTGGAGAGTTCAACAAAAAGCAGCAGGCTTAGCATCAGCATCAGCCACCACAAACTAAATCCTTGCCACAGCCCCTGCCATTGCTTACGCGCCAGCACAGGCGCCAGCAATATAGGCACAACGAGCATCAAGCCAAGTAAAATGAAGTCAGCGCGCAGGCCCTGCAGTAATAACCAGAGCGGCTCGCCGCTTTGTTCTACCCGCTGCCATTGCCAGGCAAAAAGCACCAGCCGGCTGCAGGATAAAAACACCAGTGCCAGCAGCATAAAACGCAGATACAACCGATAGGGTCCGATAACACGCTGCCAGAACGACAAAGATGCAGCAGCTAAGGGCGAAGCCGCAGTTTCCGATATAACAGGCGCAGCTGCGCCGGCAGATAACAACTTAGACAAGATAACAACCCCGATATTTTTATTATTTTTGGAGTTTGCGTGTTTTACCTTAACAATTTCTTAAGGCTGCACAAGGTTACATCAGAGTAGGGTTTTAATCAGAACTCGTACTCCAGCGCAAAACGCAAAGTGTTATTCACAGTGGAAGCATCAATGGCAAAAATCACCGCGAATTCCCATTTTAACTGCTCTAAACCACTGAATTTGTGTACCCCCATCATCGAAGGGCCCGCCCCCCGGTAATTTTCGCCGGCATAAAATTCGATGGCTGGCTGCACAGCCGGCAACCAGCGATAGCGATATTGCAAACGAAATTCAGTTTCAAGCTCAGACTCTAAGCTCTGCCCCCATTCGTATACCAATAAACCATTGAGCGTCAGGCTGGTCGGGCCAAACTCTTTTTCCATTAATAAGCCGCTGGTAAATTCATAATTATCGGAGTTATTTTGCCGCTCCAGCTCAAACAACATCCCCCAATCCGCACTGTATTGGCCCTGCTCTGTTAACATCCAGCGCAGCTCCAGCTCATAACCACTGAGCTTGTAATCTTCCGGGCTTACTCTGTCGGCAATTACATAAAACTCAAACGCCATCCGTTCAGCGATGGAAAAACCATAACCCAGTTTTTGCGCCATGGCATTATTGTCCGGATGTTCAGCCTGCTTCTGGTAGGCAAATCTGTATTCAAATTCGCGTTCCAGCGGCTGCACATAAGGATGGTAGACTTTATCCACCACCCGGCCGTCGGCCCAAGCCGGCACGCTGCATAACAAAAACAGCAATCCCAGTCCCAGTCTCATTTTTCTACCTCCAGGCGGCGGCTTTGCCACAACAACAGCAAAAAAGCAGCGACAAAACCCACCAGTTGCATCAGGCCAGGCGTTGCTTCATAACCCAATAACGCATTAAAAAAGTGGCCATATTCCGATTCTTCAGACAACAACCATTCGCTGTTCCAAAGTTGTGGCCCGCTTGCGAGCCAATCGGTTTGCACCAGCAACATCACCGCCATGCTGATTTGCCGGGCTGCCAGCAGTGACAGACACAACTGTAAAAACATCCGCCAACGTCCCGCCAGCTCCAGTTGCAGCTGATACCAAAGCACTGCCACACTAAGGCCAATACCAAGCCCCAGCGCTGCGCCCAGCAGCAGCGCCGGAGAGGCAAACAGATTTTGCTGATAGACAAACAAAAACAGCACCAGGTTACTGCCGTTGACCCACAGCAAACTGGCCACTGCTAAACCGGCCAGCCGTGCTGACCAGTGTGGTTGTCCGGCAAAAGCCACACTCAGCAACAACAAAATAAAAGTCAGCAGATAACAGCAGATATACAAAAGCTCCAGGCCTGAGCCTGAGGCAAAATCAGAAATACGGCTAAACTGGCTGGCAATCAGCAACAACCCAAACACTGTTGCCCCCAGCAATACAGGTAATAAAAATTTGAGTCTGCTGCCCTGCCATACCAACAGCGTGCTTAGCAGCAACAAGGCCGGCAGTAACTCCTGCAAAAACATCACCACAGTGTTAATCAGCACCGCTGCCCTCCTTTGCCTGTTGCTGCGCCTGCCATTGTGCTTTAGGCAGCACTATCAGGGTGCCGCGGGCACTGTCCGGGTGATATTCACCGACAAAAGCATGCTCCCCAGGCGCGAGCGGGCCAATAAAAACCACCCCTTTGCTGTTGCCTAAAATCACTTTTTCCCGGTTGAGGCTAAAACTTTCAAATTCTTCCGGGGTGCTGTCCTGGTTATGGATCAGCAGTTTGACCTTTTCACCCTCTGGCACATAAAGGGTGGCAGGACTAAACAAATGATCTTTTAACTGCAGCTGCAATACCAAAAGTTCGGCATAAGCGGGCAAGCCGAATAGAGCGAGCAAATAAAGCCCGAATAGTTGAAGTTTGTGCACTAAGCTTTGACGCTCTGGCTTCACTGCGGTAATTCCACTGTTATTTTAAGTCCTGAAGCAAATCCCGATGGCCCAAGGGTTAAGCTGCCAGCATGCAGCGCAACAATTTCTTTGACAATAGCCAACCCCAAACCCGAGCCTGGTTGACCGGACTGATGCCGGTCGCCACCCACCCGGTAAAAACGATCAAATACGCGCTGATATTCTTTTGGATCTATGCCTGGGCCCGAATCTTCCAGAGTCAGTCTTACCAGCCTGTCGTCTGTTGCCAGCGTCAGCTTGATCTCACCATCGGCAGGTGTGTATTTAATGGCATTGCCAAGCAGATTCACCAGCATTAAGCGCAGTGCAAAAGTATCGGCCATCAGTGGCACATAAGATGCCCCACAGAGCTCCACCTGCTGGTTTTTTTGCAAAATTTGTGGATAGAGCTCAGCGATGACTTCGCGGCATAAGGCCGCCAAATCCATGTGTTGCAGCTTGGCTTTAAAATGCTCCGGATTGGTTCTGTTCAGCAGCATAATTTGTTCGATGAGCTGACTCATGCGCTGCACACCGTCCTGAAGCGCCGGCATTAAGCCTTGTGGATCGGCCACTCCGGCCTGTTGCCATTGTGAAATGGCGTTGTGCAGGTTCACCTGTAAGACACTGAGCGGTGTACGAAGCTCGTGCGCCACATCTGAGGCAAAACGTTTTTCCCTTGCAAAAGCATCACTGAGTTTGGCCAGCAGCTGATTGGTGGTGCCAAGCACCTGCGACAACTCAGCCGGCACTTGCGAAAGCTGCACCGGCGTTAAATCGTCGGCCTTTTTGCCTGATAACTGCTCGGCAAATTTTAACAGCGGCGATAAACCTTTACTGACCGCCAGCCAAATCAGCAGCGCCTGTAGCGGTAAACTCAGTACCACAGGGTAAATAGACGCCAGCACCACTTCTTCCGCCAGTTGCTGGCGCTGTTTGAGCGGCTGCGCCACTAATACACTAAGGGGCACAGTTTGCGCAGCTGTGGTGGCCGCATCGGTGCTCTGCATACTGTCCGTACTCTGCATCCTATCAGTACTTTGCACACTCTGAGCGCTGAGTGCAGCCGGCACCAGCTGCAGATAAGTGCGCCAGCGCTGACCGGAAAAGTTTTGTTCGCTGTAACCTTCAGGGGCTTGAATTTTCTGGGCGGGCGCATTGGCAGACCTGTATAACAAGGTGTTACCACGCCAGATTTGCACCACACTGCCAAGTTTGTCGTCGGCAAGCTCCGGGCCTGTGGCCACTTTGGTAAAAGATGGCAATAAACTGGCCGCCAGCATTTGTAAGTCATCATCAAACAGCTGATCCGCCCGACTGATACTTTCACGATAACTATGCAGCGCCGCCATAAAACTGGTCAGCGTCAGCATTGCAATCAACATAGTTACCAGATAACGGCGGATAGAACTCATGCCGGACTCACGCTGTAACCCACACCACGCACCGTTTTAATAAAGTCTTTGGGTAGCTTTTTCCGAAGATTGGAGATATGCACTTCAAGGGCATTGCTGGCGACTTCTTCGCCCCAGGCATACAAACTGGCTTCGAGCTGTTCGCGGGTTTTAATGCGACCGGCCGATTCCATCAGTACCTTTAGCAGCATATATTCGCGTCTGGATAAACTGAGCACAGCACCATCCACCGCCACCTGATGGGCGCTGGCGTCAAGCTCAACATTCTGCAGACGAATAAGGTGCGAGCTGGCGGTGCCTAACCGCCGCTCAATAACTCTGAGGCGGGCAAAAAGCTCGGACATGGCAAAAGGTTTTACCAGATAGTCATCGGCCCCTAAATCCAGACCACGAATACGGTCGTCAACGCCATCGCGCGCTGTGAGCACCAGCACCGGCAACTTGGCGTATTTTTGCCGGGTAATTTTTAATACATCCAGGCCGTCGATGTCGGGCAAGCCTAAATCCAGCACTACGGCATCACAGTCCTGACTGCGGATAGAAGCCAGCGCCTGCTGGCCCAGTGACACCTGATTGACGGTAAAACCCTGCTCACGCAGCGCCAGTTGCAGGCCCTGCGCTAAATCCATGTCATCTTCAACCAGCAATATCCGCATCGACTCTACCTTACAACTCTTAGTGTTTTATTTTTTTCGCCACCTTGGCCATCAGCGCAGCAATTTCCTGCTGGCGGCCGGCATCGGCACTTTCGCGGCCCGGCCGTTTTGGGGCTTGTTTGGCCTGTTCAAGATAGCGCATTGCTTTGGAATAGTCGCGCTTATCTGCCAATAATTCCGCATAAAAGTAATTTGGATCAATACCTTGCGGGTTAATTGTTAATGCTTTAGTTAAAAGTTCCGCCGCTTTTTTATCACTGCCAAAACCAATAGGCCAGCCTGGCACTTTAAAATACAACACGCCTAAGCTGGTGTAAGCCGAACCTTGCAGCGCATTGGCATCAAGCGCCAGGGCTTTTTCAAAATCGGCTTTAGACTCCTCAGCCACACCCAAAGCGCCAAGACCACCTTTGGCACCGGCCAGACTGGATTTAATAATGCCACGCCAGATATAGGCTTCGGCTTTATCGGCATTGGCAGCCACCACCTGGTCGGCAGTGCCTGCTAACTCGGTAAAAGCTTGTTCGCGTTTGTCTTCATCCAGCTGATAGTTAATGTCGGCCCAGCGCTGCTGCAAAGGCGCTATATCGCTCAGCACATCAGCCCAAAGTGCCGGGCTCCCGATAAAAGCAGCCGTCAGCAGCAATAGACTCAGACCTTGATTGAGCCCCTTGCTCAATCTGCCGCGTACTTTGTTCGCCTGACGATTGTTGGTTAAAGTCTTCATTTTTACCTCGTTGCCCAACTACTGAGCCCTGTTAAAACCAGTTGAATACCAATTTTTATTGAAAACTGTGGTTAAGTCCGGCCGCTGGCATACTTTTCAATCACAGCGAGTTTTTTCTGCAGTGCTTTGTCAACCAGCGCCGGAAAAATCGCATTTAGTCTGACAAAAAGTTGCTCAGGCCAGCCTAAAAAACGCCGGCTTTGTGCTGTTTCCAGCTGTTGTAACAAGGCTTTGGCCACCAGCTCAGGGCTGTCCATCTGATTGCCCAGTTGTTGATTCATCGCTACAACAGCGGCACTGTTAATAGCGGTGTTGGTGGCTCTGGGTGCAAAATACAGCACCTTCACCCTGGTGGCACCAAGCTCCCGCCTGAGCGCTTCGGTAAAACCGCGCAGGCCAAATTTGCTGGCGCAATAACCTGAATAGCCCGGATAACCTATGCTGCCAAAAGCAGAGCCGACATTGACAATAAAAGCGTCGTTTTGTTGTTTCAGCTGGGGTAATAACAACTGGCACAGCTGCATTGGTGCCAGCAGGTTCAGCTTGATTTGCGCTGCATAATCCTGTTCAGCACAAAGGGCAAACTGGCTGATGCCGGCATTGTTAATCAGGCCGTGCACAGCGCCCTGTTGCTGACAAAATTGCTGCAGTTTTTGCAGCGCCTGCAAGTCTGTAACATCAGCGCTGAATACTCTGTGCTGGCCCGGCAGCTGCTGACGCAGCCGAAGCAGCGCTTCACTGTCGCGGCTGACCAGGATCAGCCTGGCGCCCCTGGCCGCCAGTTCGGCCGCAATAGCACGGCCAATACCGCCGGTGGCGCCTGTCAGTACAATAGTTTTATCCTGAATATTCATAGTCAAAGCTCCGCCGTTTTGGCTTGTGGCATTTTGCTGATGCCATGATTGGCATCCAGACTGAAAAAAATGTCGCCATAAAGCCGGTAAAAACGTTTGGCCGCGTGGATGATCAGCTGCTGCTCCTGCTCGTCATCAATTTTGTCCATCAGGCCTTTGAAAAACTTAATGTGCTCCTGATCCAAAGCGCCGTGCGAGCTTAAATAACTAAAAGCTTTTTTCGGCAGCTGCAGCTTTTTTGCAATAACACCGGCAGCCTGGTCGGCCAGTGCAGTGGACGTGCCTTCCAGCACCAGCACCATGCCAAAAAAGCATAAAGGGTTGATACGGCGCACTGAGTCGTAGGCATAAGCCACCATCATTTCAGTGGCAAAAGACGGTTTGCTGCCACGCGCCTGCTCTTTGTCATAACCACAACGGGCAATGTCATTTAAAATCCATTCCTGATGGCCCAACTCTTCTTCAATATATTCAGCCACAGCTTCACGCAGCCATT
Organism: Rheinheimera sp.; assembly: GCA_003543135.1. GTDB lineage: Bacteria > Pseudomonadota > Gammaproteobacteria > Enterobacterales > Alteromonadaceae > Pararheinheimera. The sequence goes on along the minus strand of DPJG01000027.1, from coordinate 422,816 downwards.
CTTTTGATTCTGGTAATAAAGCGCCGACCGACATTAACAGCGGAATAGTGTGTTTCACGTGGTGATAGGCTTGCTGCAAAAAGGCAACGTAGTCATCAAGGGTGATGTCGCCATAAAAACAGCGGTGGATCACCGGGGCTGACAGCAAGTAATCACGTTCTGCTGCAGTGGCTTCAATTAACTTCTGATGAAAACTCATAAACAACTCCTGATCTCAACAAGCAGCTGATGCTGCAGCAACTACATCGGATTGAACGCTGTCGCTGACAGCATCATTGGTATAAAGCGCGGCGATTTGCGCCTGATACAGTTCGGCAATTTGTGCTCGTTTGGGTCTTTGATTGGCAGTTAAGGTGCCGCTGGCTTCAGATAAAGGTGCGCTGAGCCGGTAAAAGCGCTGAACGCGGGCATAATCAGGCAAAGTTTGATTGACCTGGGCCAGCCAGTTTTTAATCTGGCTGTTGCTGATAGCTGACTCTTTGCAATACACCAGGGCGCTGCAATAAGGCCGGGCGTCGCCGACCAATACCGCCTGTTGCAACAAGCCATTTTTTAACAGTTCGGCTTCCACCCATTCCGGATTAATATTGCGGCCCAGGCTTGAAATCAGCAGATTTTTTTTGCGGCCTTGAATTTGCAGCCGGCCATCAGGCAGCATCACGGCCAAATCGCCGGTGGCTACCCAGCCTTGTGTTTCATCTGCAGCCGTTGCTTTTTGCCGTGTTTGTGGCTTTGCATCAGGCTGAGCATTCAAGTCCGACAAATAGCCTAAAAACGGCGTTTTAACCCAGAGTTCGCCTGCAACAATTTTCACCTGCAGATGAGCTAACGGCTTGCCCACTGTGGCTAAATCTTCCAGGCTGGCCGTTGCAGCATTTACCTCTGATAAAGCAACCACAGAGCCACATTCACTTAAGCCATAACCCTGATACACCGGCAAACCGGCACGAGCGGCCTGTGCCAATAGTTCAGGCGCCACCACAGCGCCGCCCACTGCAATAAATAACAGGCTTGCAGGGGCCTGCCAGCCGTGCTGACAAGCCTGCACTAACAGCTGTAACAGCTCGGGCACTAAAATCAGTGTTTGTGGTTGGGTGCTGCTGATAAGGCCTAATAATTTTTTCGGCTCTGCCAGGCTGCTGCCATGAAAACCACGCTGGAATTCGTCAGTCAAAAGCACTTCACCACCAGCCAGCAAAGGTGCATAAATGCCGGCGATATTTTCCAGCAAGGTACTCAATGGTAATAAACACAAATGACGCGGCGCTTTGATGGCAATTCGCTCCACCAGACTTTGTGCTACCTGCAGCTGGGTCGCAGCCGATAAACACACCCCTTTGGGCGTACCGGTAGAGCCTGAGGTAAAGGTAATTTTCTGACAGTCTGGCGGTAACTGCAGAGCCTGGTCGGCCCGCTCGCACTGATAAGCATACAAATGATGGAAATTACCCACCTGCCGGAAACCTTCCAGCTGAAGCGTATTGCTGCTGAAGATTAAATCAGGTTTAACCGCAGCCAGGATATGTTGCAGCTGCACTTCACTTAGGTAAGTCGGCAGTGGTACCAACAAGGTATTGCTATCGAGGCAGGCTAAATCAAGCAGCGCCCATTCCAGATTGCCCGGGCTTAACAACAGCACTCTTTTGGCAGAGAGTGCCTGCAATTGTTGTTGCCACGCTGTCACTCTGGCACTTAGCTGAGTCAGATCCAGACTTTCACCACTGATGGCGTCTGTTAGTCTTGCTGTATGTGGGAAATTCAGTTTCATGCACATCTGCCTTGGTTCACTGCTGTCTGATCCACAGTTGCTGCGCTGGTTTTGGCGCCAGATTTTTGCTCCAGGCTCAGGCCTGTCACAGTGGCATGCAGAGATGGCCAGTATTGGTGTGGTAACGCCAGTAATCTTGGGGAGCTGCTGATAAGCGCCATGGCCTGGGTTAAATCCAGCGCACAAACCTTAGGGTGACTCTGATAATAACTGCCCCAGCTCATTGCACTGTCACCAAGGCGACTGGCGTCACCTTCAGCCAGAAACGTCAGTTCCAGGCCATGACGCTGCAATAAATCCTGCACCTGAGCTGTGGCACAACACACCAGCTGGCGATACCCCAGCTGATATAAGGCATAAGCCAGCACCACAAACAGCAATAAAGTGTATTGGCGGTTGGCGGAATACAGATTGCCAATTTCAACCAGGGTGTCTCTGCTGCTGTGAATACCGGCCGAGCGCAGCACAGTGCAAATATCAGCATCCAGATACTGCTCAACAAACGTTTGTACCACTACGCACGCCAAGGACCGCCTGCCACTGACCTTTGGCCTGCACCGCCAGTAAATCCGGCATAAAAGTCTGTACATTGGCGCCATAAGCATGGTGAAAACCATCGGCAATAAACTGCTGTAACGAATGGCGCTGCGCAGCATCCTTGTTCAGTAACAAGAGTTGCGCCGCTTTATCATTACCTGAACCTGTTGTGCTTTGATCTGACTGGCGCGGCTGCAATACCTGCCCCTGTGGTCTGCTTAACTCAGGACCCAACTCAGAACTAAACTGAAACTGCAGTGCCACCATCACCAACTCCTGCTTCGAGGTTATGGTGGTGATTCTGGCTGCTGATACTTAAAACAACCTTAAGTCAGAAAATTTGTCTGGTATTGCCAAAGCGTTTAACTGAACAGCGACGGCACTGCTTCAGATGTTGCTAATTTATTTGGTAAAACCGCAAGCTGGCCGCTGCGGCCTTTCACAGATAAGTCATACTCAGCTGTAAGCAGTTACAGGCGGATTAGAGTTATGTCAGGGCAACAAAGCTGGCTCCCACCTTTTATGTTGTTTCTGTTGTTGTGTGTCATCCCCTTGAGCGCTGACAGCAACAACACAGGCCGTTTTGCAGAGCACAAGGAGCAGCAACAAAACGACGCTGATAGATTTGAACAGCTTAAATTGATGAGTAAGTCCAGACCGCGTGAAGCCAACTCAGAGATAGACCAGTGGTTAACCACAGTACCAAAACACGACCTTGAATTACGCGAGCGGCTGATTACCACCAAAGCATTTAATCTGATGGTGTTGTCTGAAAATGATGCGTCAGTGCAGTTACTGGAAGCCTGGCTTCATGAAGTGCAGCAACAACATCCGGCCAGAACCACCAGAGCACTGGAAATTCTGGGTTATATCTCCATGCGCCGTGGTGACCATATCAAAGCCAGCAATTTACTGGCGCAAGCGGTACAACTCTCGACAGAGTACAATCAGCCGGAACGCCAGATCACCAGCCGGATTTATACCGCTATTCAGGCAGTGCACACCGGACAAAATCAAACTGCCCTGGAATTGTTCCAGGCTGCCCGCGCACTCAATGAGCAATATAAGTTTGATTATCTGAGAGTGAATATTCAAAACAACATCAGTAATTTGCGCATAGAAATGGGCCAATACCAGCAGGCTCTTACCGATTTAATGGCTGCGCTTGACGATCCGGCCTACGAGGAAGCCGATTTAATTTATGTCAAAATGAGTCTGGCACGCTGTTATCTGGCGCTGAAACAACATGATACTGCCCAGCCATATGCTGAAGCTGCACTTTTGGGTTATCAGCAGCGGGAAGATCCCTATTATCAGAGTGTGGTGTTATTGATGCTGGCGGAAATCGCGCAGCATCAGCAAGATGTTCAGCTGGCACAGCGCCATCTTGACCAGGCCTTAACCCTGGCCACAGCGCAGCAGCTGAACCGGCAACTATCTGATGCTTATCTGTTAAAAAGCCAGCTGCTGCAACAACAGCAACAAGATGCACAAGCACTGCAAGCCATGCAACAACATCTGCACTATTACAAGAAGTACCACAATGAAGAGGCTCAGCAGCAGTTGCTGCAATTGCAGAACCAGATAGAAAACTTAAGAAAACAGCAAAAGATCAAAACCTTAGAGCAAGAGCTAACAGTCAGAAACCTCAAATCCAGCCATCAGCGCCGCACAGTCTGGTTAACTGGCAGCGCAGCTTTAGCCATTATTCTGCTGCTGTTATTCCTTGTCAGGCTGCAACAGAAAAAGCGCCAGCAATCCGAACTTTATTCCAAACAACTGGCCGCGTCTTATCAGCAGCTACAACTGACCCAACGCCATTTAATTGCTTCCGAAAAAATGGCTGCAACGGCGGGCATGGTGGCTGGTTTAGCGCATGAGCTGAACACCCCGCTTGGCATTCTGACCACAGCATTAAGTTTATTGCAGGAAAAAACCGCTGAGTTTCAGCAAAAACTGGCCACTGGCCTGACGAAACAGGATCTGCAGCTTTATCTTGCCGACAGCAGCGAGGTTCAGCGTTTATCGGCACAGAACGTAGAACGTTGTGCCCGTCTGGTACAGCACTTTAAGCAACTGGCGGTACAGCGTAGTGACAATTACAGCAAATTTAACCTGCAGCAGTTGATCACCGATGTGATGGCATTATTGGCGTCCCGTTTTGACCGGCAGCGACTCAGCATCGATTACCAGCAGACAGAACTGATGTTGTATGCCGATGCACAGAGTTTTCAGCTGCTGCTGGTTGAACTGATTGATAACGCCATTTTGCACGCTTTTCCCGAAGGCAAAACCGGCCAGATCCGGCTTTGGATAAAATGCCTGCCTGAGCATTGGGAGCTGCATTACGAAGACAACGGCATGGGTTTTTCTGCCTCATCCCCGGACAAAGTGTTTGAACCTTTTTATACCACCAGCCGGCACAGCGGCCACACAGGTTTGGGTTTAAATCTGGTGTATAACCTGGTCACAGTGGCACTGGAAGGAGAAATTGAGGCTCTTGCCGTCAGTTCAGGTTTTGCCCTGGTGTGCCGTTTACCCAATCAACTATTGGCAACAACGGATCTCAAGCGCGGGCCGAACCAGACTTAAATCCAGCGGCGCTTCAATACGGCCGCGCTCGCACTCACCTCTTTTCATACAAGGCTCTGTATACCGATAAAAAAACCCGCACAAGGCGGGTTTTTTTACGCACTAAAAACTAAAAAGCTGTTACCAGCCAGTCAGTTCACGCAGTGCTTTACCGATATCTGCCAGAGAACGCACAGTTTTAACACCAGCGTCTTCCAGAGCACGGAATTTGTCATCAGCTGTACCTTTACCACCAGAGATGATGGCGCCGGCGTGGCCCATGCGCTTACCAGCTGGTGCAGTTACACCGGCAATGTAAGACACAACAGGCTTAGTCACGTGGGCTTTGATATAAGCAGCAGCTTCTTCTTCAGCAGTACCACCGATTTCACCGATCATGATGATGGCTTCAGTCTGTGGATCTTCCTGGAATAATTTCAGGATGTCGATGAAGTTAGAACCTGGGATCGGGTCACCACCGATACCAACACAAGTAGACTGACCAAAACCTTCGTCTGTGGTTTGTTTCACAGCTTCATAAGTCAGAGTACCTGAACGCGATACGATACCTACCTTACCTGGCTTATGGATATGGCCTGGCATGATACCGATTTTGCATTCGCCTGGTGTGATAACGCCAGGGCAGTTTGGACCAATCATACGTACGCCTTTACGGTCAACGTATTCTTTGGCAAACAGCATATCGATAGTCGGGATACCTTCAGTGATACATACGATCAGCTCTAAACCAGCATCAGCGGCTTCGATGATTGCATCTTTACAGAATGGTGCCGGAACATAAATCACAGTGGCAGTTGCTCCAGTGGCAGCAACAGCTTCTTTTACTGTGTTGAACACTGGTAAACCAATGTGCGTGGTGCCGCCTTTACCCGGGCTTACACCACCAACCATTTTAGTGCCGTATTCCAGCGCCTGAGTGGAGTGGAAAGTACCCTGGCTACCAGTGAAACCCTGACAGATGACCTTAGTGTCTTTGTTGATGATAATAGACATTATTTGCCCTCCGCGGCTTTCACTACAGCTTTAGCAGCTTCTGATAATGAAGTGGCAGCGATGATGTTCAGGCCAGAACTTTGCAGCTTCTGGGCACCTAATTCAGCGTTGTTACCTTCTAAACGCACAACGACTGGTACGCTTACACCCACTTCTTCAACGGCACCGATAATACCTTCAGCGATCATGTCACAACGCACGATACCACCGAAGATATTCACGAATACTGCTTTCACGGCAGAATCAGACAGGATGATTTTGAATGCTTCGGTTACGCGCTCTTTGGTTGCGCCACCGCCAACGTCCAGGAAGTTTGCTGGCTGGCCACCGCTTAATTTCACGATGTCCATAGTACCCATAGCTAAACCGGCACCGTTTACCATACAACCGATGTTACCTTCTAAAGCAACATAGTTCAGTTCCCACTGGGCAGCACGGGCTTCACGCTCGTCTTCCTGTGATGGGTCATGGAAAGCGCGCAGTTTTGGCTGGCGGTACAGTGCATTGCTGTCAGCAACCAGTTTGGCGTCTAAGCAGTGCAGGTTGCCCTGAGAAGTGATCACCAGCGGGTTTACTTCGATCAGTGCGATATCCAGGTCAACAAACATCTTGGCGAGGCCCAAGTAGATGTTAGTGAACTGTTTGATTTGCGTGGCGTTTAAGCCCAGCTTGAAGCCGATTTCACGCGCCTGAAACGGCTGAGCGCCTACCAGCGGGTCAATCGCCATCTTGATAATTTTTTCTGGTGTTTCTTCAGCGACTTTCTCGATGTCTACACCACCTTCAGTCGACGCCATAAATACAATGCGACGGCTTGAACGGTCTACCACGGCACCCAGATACAGCTCTTTTTCGATATCTGTACAGGTTTCAACCAGGATCTTGCTGACAGGCTGACCTTTTTCGTCAGTTTGGTACGTAACCAGATTTTTACCCAACCAATTTTGAGCAAAGTTACGGATTTCTTCTTTAGAAGAAACTAATTTCACACCGCCCGCTTTACCGCGACCACCAGCGTGAACCTGAGCTTTCACTACCCACTTGTTTCCACCAATACGATCTGCTGCTTCTGCTGCGGCCTGTGGAGTTTCTTCCGCATAACCTTCAGATACAGGTAAACCGTATTCGCGAAAAAGCTGTTTTGCCTGATATTCGTGCAAATTCATGGCTTCTTTCCGTTTTTCTATTGATTGTAGCCGCCCTTTCGGTGCGGCCTGACCCATTGGATAATGCCTTGTGGCTATATCCAGATGATTTAAAAGGCTGCTTTAACGCAGCCCTTCCGCTCTATTTTCCCGGTTGCAACTTCAGACCTGGCCAGAACTTTGTGTTGTCTGGCCGGGTTTTCAGTGGCTTAGGGTAATATCAGATATCCAACAAAATACGGGTTGGATCTTCTAATAATTCTTTCACTGTGACCAGGAAGCCCACAGATTCTTTACCGTCGATGATACGGTGATCATAAGACAGTGCTAAATACATCATTGGCAGGATTTCCATCTTGCCATCAACCACCATCACACGGTCCTGGATCTTATGCATACCCAGAATTGCCGATTGTGGCGGGTTGATAATTGGCGTTGACATCAGAGAGCCGAACACACCACCGTTGGTGATAGTGAAGTTACCGCCCATCAGGTCGTCCATCGCCAGTTTGCCGTCACGGCCTTTGATGGCTAAATCTTTGATAGCTTTTTCAATTTCAGCCAGATTCATTTTGTCGCAATCGCGCAGCACCGGGGTGACCAGACCACGTGGAGTTGACACTGCAATGCTGACGTCGAAGAAGTTGTGATACACAATATCGTCGCCATCAATAGCAGCATTCACTTCAGGGTAACGTTTCAGCGCTTCGGTCACGGCTTTTACATAAAACGACATAAAACCTAAACGGATACCGTGTTTTTTCTCAAACACATCAGCGTATTGTTTACGCAGATCCATAATTGGCTTCATGTTCACTTCGTTAAAAGTGGTCAGCATGGCTGTAGAGTTTTTCGCTTCCAGCAGACGGTTAGCGATAGTTTTACGCAGACGTGTCATAGGCACACGTTTTTGTGAACGGTCACCAACCACTGCAACTGGTGCTGCAACGGCAGGGGCGGCTTTAGCAGCAGGAGCTGCCGGCGCGCCAGACAGGAATTTTTCCACGTCTTCTTTGGTCACTCGGCCGTTTTTGCCTGAACCCTGGATTTTGCTGGCATCTAAGCCTTTTTCAGCAATCATACGACGTACAGAAGGTGTTAACACTTCATCAGCGTCGCTGGCGGCAGCCGGGGCTGCAGCAACAGGAGCAGCGGCAGCAGCTGGGGCTGCAGCAGCAGTTGCGCCGGCGTTCAGATGACCAATCACCTGCTCGGCCAGCACAGTTGCACCTTCAGCGTGGATGATTTCGCCCATCACGCCATCAGCTTGTGCCACAACTTCTAAAACAACTTTGTCAGTTTCGATATCAACCAGAACCTGGTCGCGGCTGACGGCTTCACCTGTTTTTACATGCCAGGTAGCGATAGTTGCATCAGCAACAGATTCGGGTAGTACTGGGACTTTAATTTCCACTTTGTCACCTTTTTACAGATTGGTCTGCGTTTGTGTTCAGTCTTACAAAGCCAAAGCCAGTGTCGTTATACCCGTCATCCTTGAAGTTGCAGGGGTGTTGCCTTCACTCGCTCGCCCCACTCACATAGACAACTATGCTCCTGGGGTCTCACTCACTCGGCGCCTACCTGCGACTTCAATGATTTTGGGTATAAACCCACACTGACCATAAAAAATCGTTAAATACCCAACATCCTCGACGATGATGGGTACTTAGGTTTTGTCTGTTTACGCCAGCGTCAGCGCGGCATTAACTAACGCCTGCTGCTGCTTGTTGTGTACCGATAAATAACCAACAGCTGGTGATGATGAAGCATCACGACCGGCATAAGTTAACCTGGCGCCATTTGGAATAGCAGCCCAGAAATTATGCTGACTGCAGTACCAGGCACCCTGGTTTTGTGGTTCTTCCTGACACCAGACAAAATCGGTCACGTGCTGATATTGCGCCAGTACTTTGGCCATTTCTTCCTGCGGGAACGGATACAACTGCTCCACACGTACAATAGCAATATTGTTCAGGCCACGTTTACGGCGCTCTTCCAGCAGGTCGAAATACACTTTACCGCTACAGAACACCACACGTTTCACGTCTTTGGCGTTGATATCATCAATCTCACCAATGACGTTGTGGAACTGACCTGACGCCAGCTCTTCCAAAGTTGATGTGGCCAGCGGATGACGCAGCAGGGACTTAGGTGACATCACAATCAGTGGACGGCGCATTGGGCGCACCATCTGACGGCGGATCATGTTAAACACCTGAGCTGGCGTGGTCGGCACCACCACCTGCATATTGTGATCAGCACAAAGTTGCAGGAAACGCTCTAAACGGGCTGACGAGTGTTCCGGGCCCTGACCTTCATAACCGTGCGGCAGTAACAGTGTCAGACCACAGAGACGGCCCCACTTTTGTTCGCCTGAACTTAAGAACTGGTCGATCACCACCTGAGCACCGTTGGCGAAGTCACCAAACTGGCCTTCCCAAATCACTAAAGCACGTGGTTCAGCTGTGGCGTAACCATATTCAAAAGCAAGTACGGCTTCTTCTGACAATGCAGAATCGTATACCTGGAACGGACCTTGTGTCGGGCTTAAATGTTCCAGTGGTGTATAAGTACTGGCGTCGTTTTGGTTGTGTAATACCGCATGACGGTGGAAGAAAGTACCCCGGCCAGAATCCTGACCCACAATACGGATACGGGCACCTGAACCAACAGTGGCAGCGTATGCCAGAATCTCAGCAAAACCCCAGTCGATTTTTTTCTCGCCTTTGAGCATTAAAGCGCGATCTTCATACACTTTGCCAACCTGACGTTGCAGTGTATGTTCGGCTGGTACCTGAATGGCTTTTTCACCAAGCGCCACTAAATCGGCAACATTCATGCTGGCGTCGTAAGCTGTGGTCCAGTCGTGACCTAAGAATGGAGTCCAGTCTACAGCCACTTCACTCATTGGACGCCACTCTTCAACCACACAGTCACCTTTGTCCAGCGCGTTGCGGTAGTCGTCAACCATGGCCTGAACTTCGGCAGCGGTAAATAAACCGGCTTTGATCAGCTTGTCGGCATAAATTTCACGAGGTGTCGGGTGTTTTTTGATCTTCTGGTACATCAGCGGCTGCGTTGCATTCGGCTCGTCCGCTTCGTTGTGACCGTTACGACGGTAACACACCAGATCAATCACCACGTCACGCTTAAAGGTGTTGCGATAATCAACCGCCAGCTGGGCAACAAACACCACTGCTTCCGGGTCATCACCATTCACATGGAAAATTGGCGCCTGCACCATTTTAGCGATGTCAGTACAATATTCAGTAGAACGGGTATCTTCCGGGTTTGACGTGGTGAAACCCACCTGGTTGTTGATCACCAGACGGATAGAACCACCTACCTTAAAGGCACGGGTCTGAGAGATGTTAAAGGTTTCAGCAACCACACCCTGACCAGCAAAAGCAGAGTCACCGTGAATGGTAATTGGCAGCGCCAGTGAACCGTCGGTACAACCACGACGATCCAGACGGGCACGCACTGAGCCCATCACCACAGGGTTCACAATTTCCAGGTGAGACGGGTTAAAGGCCAAAGCTAAATGCACATCACCACCCTTGGTGGCAAAGTCAGACGAAAAACCCATATGGTATTTTACGTCACCTGCACCAACGACTTCGTATTTACCGGCAAACTCATCAAACAGCTTACTTGGGTTTTTACCTAAGACGTTGACTAAGGTATTCAGGCGACCGCGGTGCGCCATACCGATAATACAGTCTTTTGCGCCCTGCTCACCGGCACGGTGGATCATCGCTTTGATCATCGGCACCATAGCGTCGCCGCCTTCCAGACCAAAACGTTTGGCGCCCGGGAATTTGGCCGATAAATAACGCTCTAAACCGTCCGCAGCAACCAGACCTTTTAAAATCTGGGCTTTGGTCGCTTTGTCATAATTCGGGGTAGAACGCACTGACTCTAAACGTTGTTGGATCCAACGTTTTTCATCAGTGGACACAATATGCATATATTCAGCACCGATAGAACCGCAATAAGTGGTCTCCAGCGCTTTCACCAGTTCACCCAGTTTCATCGTTTCAGTGCCGGCTACAAAAGAGCCCACATTAAACTCGGTGTCAAAATCATCCTGGCTTAAATCATGGAAAGATAATTCTAAATCGCGCACCCGTGGACGTTTCCACAGCTCCAGCGGATCCAGTTTGGCATGTTGGTGGCCACGGAAACGGAAAGCATTAATCAGTTGCAGAACCTTGACCTGACGGCTATCACCGCCACCTGTTGCCACCACCACTTCACGGTGTTTATTTTTGGCAAGTTCAGCAAACTGCTGACGGATCTCGGAATGCCGGGATTCCAGTTCTACACCATCAATTTTTGGTAATTTTGCGAAGAACTCGCGCCATTCATCACCAACACTGGTAGGTTCAGCTAAGTAGGATTCATAGAGTTCATCTACATAGGCCATGTTGCCACCGCCAAGATGAGAAGACTCCAACCACGCCTTCATTACACCTTCGTGCATTTACTTTCCCTTATCTCGAAGCACCTGGAAAAAAGTAGCAAAAAAATAGCCATGGAACAGGTTTGATGGCTATTTTTTCCTGGTTGGCGGTCACTGACCCAGCTGGCCGCCGTTCATTGTGTTACATCAGCTGTCAGAAAAGGGGCGCTTTACAGCGCCCGGTTTAATAACATCGATTTGATTTGACCAATGGCTTTGGTCGGGTTTAACCCTTTTGGACATACGTTGACACAGTTCATGATACCGTGGCAGCGGAATACGCTGAATGCGTCGTCCAAATCGTTTAACCGTTGTTCTGTTGCTGTGTCACGGCTGTCCGCCAGGAAGCGGTATGCATGTAACAAACCAGCCGGGCCGATGAACTTGTCAGGGTTCCACCAGAATGATGGGCACGACGTTGAACAACAGGCACACAGAATACATTCGTATAAACCGTCAAGCTTGGCGCGCTCTTCCGGTGATTGCAGATATTCACCGGCTGGTGGTAAATCGTCGTTGATTAAATATGGTTTTACTTTCTCGTACTGAGTGTAAAACTGAGACATATCAACCACTAAGTCGCGCACCACAGGTAAACCTGGCAGCGGACGGATCACCAGCTTACCACCTTTACCTTTGCCTAACGCAGACAATGGTGTGATACAAGCCAGACCGTTTTTACCGTTCATGTTCAGGCCATCTGAACCACAAACACCTTCACGGCAGCTGCGACGGAAAGATAAGGTTGGGTCTTGCTCTTTTAATTTCAACAGTGCATCTAACACCATCATGTCGCGACCTTCCGGATTATCCAGCACATAGTCCTGCATCCGTGGCGCATTATCGACATCAGGGTTGTAACGGTAGATAGAGAATTCTAACTTCGTCATTCTGTATCCCTCTTAGTAAGTACGGGCTTTAGGTGGGAAAGCCGGACGGAACTTAGGTTCCATATTCACTTTCCGCTTAAACATAGACTCAGTGTCCGGTGAGTAGACGCTGTGGCATAACCAGTTGTCGTCATCACGGTCCGGGAAGTCAAAGCGAGCGTGGGCGCCACGGCTCTCAGTTCTGTAGTTGGCAGCAACTGCAGTTGAGAATGCGGTTTCCATCAGGTTGTCCAGTTCCAGACACTCGATACGCTGGGTGTTAAACTCAGCACTCTTGTCGTCCAGACGGGCATATTTCAGCCGCTCACGGATCACTTTTAACTGCTCTAAGCCTTCAGCCATTGCCTTACCTTCACGGAATACCGAGAAGTTCAGTTGCATACATTGCTGTAAGTCTTTTTTGATTTGCGCCGGATCTTCACCCTGGCCTGCTTTGCTGTCTTCCCAACGTTGAGTACGGGCTAAAGCAGCTTGCAGATCGGAGTCAGAAGCGTCGCGATATTCAGAAGTTGCAGCCAGTGCTTCACCCAGGTGTAAACCTGTAGCGCGACCGAATACAACTAAGTCTAATAAGGAGTTACCACCTAAGCGGTTCGCACCGTGGACAGATACACAGGCAATTTCACCACAGGCAAATAAACCTGGTACTACAGCCTCAGAGCCATCCGGTTTTGGATGAATCACCTGACCATGGACGTTGGTTGGAATACCACCCATCATATAGTGACAGGTTGGAATTACCGGAATTGGCTCTTTTACCGGGTCAACGTGAGCGAAAGTACGGGACAACTCACAAATACCTGGTAAGCGGCTTTCTAAAACTTCTTCACCTAAGTGGTCCAGCTTCAGCTTGATATGCGGGCCCCATGGACCATCACAACCACGGCCTTCACGGATTTCCGTCATCATAGAACGGGCAACCACGTCACGACCTGCCAGGTCTTTGGCGTTTGGTGCATAACGCTCCATAAAACGCTCGCCGTCTTTATTCAGCAGGTAACCACCTTCACCACGACAGCCTTCAGTCACCAGTACACCGGCACCGGCAATACCTGTTGGGTGGAATTGCCACATTTCCATATCCTGCAGCGGCACACCGGCACGCAGCGCCATACCAACACCGTCACCAGTGTTAATGTGCGCGTTGGTGGTTGACGCAAAAATACGGCCGGCACCACCAGTCGCTAAAACAACTGCGCGGGATTTAAAATAAACGATTTCGCCACTTTCGATGTCAATCGCAGTACAACCTACTACTGCGCCATCCTGGTTTTTCACCAGATCCAGGGCATACCACTCAGAAAATACCTGAGTTTTGTTTTTTACGTTTTGCTGATACAGCAGGTGTAATAAAGCGTGACCGGTACGGTCAGCAGCGGCTGCAGTACGGGCGGCTTGCTCACCACCAAAATTCTTGGACTGACCACCAAAAGGACGCTGATACACACGGCCATTCTCAAAACGGGAGAAAGGTAAACCCATGTTTTCCAGTTCAGTAATGGCTTCAGGGCCAGTTTTACACATATATTCAATAGCGTCCTGGTCACCGATATAGTCGGAACCTTTCACGGTATCAAACATGTGCCATTCCCAGTTGTCCGGGTGAGAGTTACCTAACGCAACAGTGATACCACCTTGCGCAGATACAGTGTGAGAACGGGTTGGGAACACTTTAGATAACAAAGCGCAGGTTAAACCTGATTCAGTAATTTGCAGAGCAGCGCGCATACCTGCACCACCTGCGCCAATTACCACGGCATCAAATTCGCGAACTGGAATATTCAATTAAGCACCCCACAGAACAAACAGGCCAACAGCGACATAACCAAAAGCGATGGTGTACAGCACAAATTGCAGTACAGCACGTAATGTCGATGATTTTACGTAGTCAGTCAGTACCTGCCACAGACCAATTTTGGTGTGAACAGCGATACAAACCAGCGCCAGTAAAGTAAAGGCTTTTACCAGAACATTAGAAAACAAGGCTTTCCAGCCTTCATAGGTAATTTCCGGGGTGCAAAGGAAATAACCAAGGATAAACAGGGTGTACAGCGTTAAAATGACTGCTGTAGCGCGCAATGACACATAATCTTGTACGCCATCACGTTTTAACGATGCTTGATTCAGAACCATAACCAGACTCCAGCTAATACGGCCAATACAACCCACAGGGCTAAAGCAACTTTAGCGCTGAGTTTGCCCGACTCTAATTCTTCCCAATGGCCCATATCCATGATCAGGTGGCGCACGCCGCCGACCAGGTGATAAATCAGCACTGTGATGGTACCCCAGGCAATGAACTTGGCGATAAAAGAAGTCATGACTTCTTTAACCAGTGCAAAACCCTCGGCAGAAGACAGAGATACAGCCCAAGCCCAGATCACGAAAATCAGCGCAAAAAACATTGCGACGCCGGTTACACGATGCAGGATGGATGCAGTTGCCGTTACCGGCATGGATATAGTGGTTAGATCAAGATTTACAGGTCTTTGCTTTTTCACAGTTTCTTGCCTATCGACGCCCTATTCTGAGCTTTGTTGTCATTATACGTTGCTGCATAAACAGTCAACACCCAATGGATATACAGGCTACAGCGTGGAGTGGTTCAGCCCAATTTTTTATCTATCGGTCAGTGAACTGATTCAGAACCCGCGACAGTATATATTTCACGAGTCGGGATTACAATTTATGTTTAATTTTGTTGAAGAAAATCCACCGCAGTCACGGTATCTGTTTTGACAGAATTGGCAATACGACTAGAGTCGAATACTTATTGTGCAGTTAAGCATTAAAATTGACTTTTATGCCCCAGTTGCGGGTAGAATAAGAATTCCTACCGGTTAAACCAATAACAACACAGGAGAAATCCAATGGCAGATAAAAAAGCTGTCGTGCATATCGAAGGCCTGGCGCCTATCGAACTGCCAATTTACTCGGGCACGGCAGGCACAGATGTGATCGACGTACGCGCCTTGGGTCAGCATGGTTACTTCACCTTCGATCCGGGCTTTATGTCCACAGGCTCTTGTGAATCAAAAATCACTTATATCGACGGCGACAACGGCGTGTTATTACACCGTGGTTACCCGATTGAGCAGCTGGCGGTGAAGTCGGACTATCTGGAAACCTGTTATTTGTTATTGGAAGGCGAGCTGCCAACCAAGGCTCAATATGACAACTTCACCCACGTGATCACCCGTCACACCATGGTGCACGAAAAACTGGCATCATTCTTCCAGGGTTTCCGCGTAGACGCTCACCCAATGGCGATGCTGTGTGGTGTGGTTGGTGCTATGTCGTCCTTTTACCACTCAGATTTAAATGTGAACGACCCTGAGCAGCGTAAACGTTCTGCCCACCGTTTAATTGCCAAGCTGCCGACTATTGCAGCCATGGCTTACAAATACACCATTGGTCAGCCATTTGTGTATCCGCGTAACGACTTAAGCTACGCCGAAAACTTCCTGCATATGATGTTTTCTGTGCCAGCCGAAGAATATAAAGTCAGCCCTATCCTGGCAAAAGCCATGGATCGCATCTTTATGCTGCATGCGGACCATGAACAGAACGCTTCAACCTCAACAGTACGTTTAGCCGGTTCTTCTGGCGCTAACCCTTATGCCTGTATCGCCGCTGGTATCGCGTCGTTATGGGGCCCGGCTCATGGCGGCGCCAACGAAGCCTGTTTAGTGATGCTGCAGGAAATCGGCTCTGTTGACCGTATTCCAGAGTTTGTCGCCCGTGCTAAAGATAAAAACGACTCTTTCCGTCTGATGGGTTTTGGTCACCGTGTTTATAAAAACTTTGACCCACGCGCCAAAGTGATGCGTGAAACCTGCCACGAAGTGTTAAAAGAGCTGAATATCAAAGATCCACTGCTGGATGTAGCAATGGAGCTGGAGCGTATCGCGCTGTCAGACCCGTACTTCATCGAGAAAAAACTGTACCCGAACGTCGATTTCTACTCTGGCATTATCTTAAAAGCCATTGGCATTCCAACCAGCATGTTCACCGTGATTTTTGCGATGAGCCGCACTGTTGGCTGGATTTCGCACTGGGATGAAATGTTATCCGACAAAGGCCACAAAATTGGCCGTCCACGTCAGCTGTATACCGGTTATACCGCCCGTGATTTTGTCGATATTGCCAAACGTTAAATTTCGTTTGTTAAAAAAAGCGCCTGCAGGCGCTTTTTTTATGTCTGTGATTTTTAAAAGCGGATTCGTCACATCATTATGTCCGTTTGCAAATAACGTTATCCCCAGCGGCAAGCTTGCCGCATCTGGCAAAACAAGGCAAAATCCGCCTTTGCATAACGGCTTGTCAGGTGTGTTTTGAGTTTTGATGTAGAGGCCTTTCGCGCCGAATTTTCGTTTTTTCAACAGCATCCGGATTGGGTCTATCTGGACAGCGCCGCTACTATGCATAAACCTGATGCGGTGATCAAAGCTGAAGTTGAATTTTATCAACAGCATAACAGCAACGTCCATCGTGGTGCCCATCAGTTAAGCCAACAGGCAACCCAGTTATTTGAACAGGCCCGCGACACAGTCGCTTTAGCGCTCAATGTCAGACGTCGGGAAGAAATTATCTGGACCAGCGGCGCCACAGAGGCGCTGAATCTACTGGCTTGCGGCCTGATGGGCACAGTGTTAAAACCGGGCGATCGCATTCTGTTAACCTGCCTTGAACATCATGCCAATATTGTGCCCTGGCAATTTTATTGTCAGCAGCACGGCGTGCTCATTGATGTAGTGCCACTGACGAATGAACTTGAGCTCGATATTGCAGCATTTCAACAACTGCTTGAGCTCAAACCCAAAGTGGTGGCGATGGCCGAAGTATCCAATGTGCTTGGCACTATTTCGCCTGTTGCACAGCTGGTACAACTGGCTAAAGCTGCAGGCGCCATCACTGTGATTGACGGTGCCCAGGGTATCGTCTGGCAGCGGCCGGATATGCAGGCACTGGACGCCGATTTTTACGTATTTTCTGGTCATAAATTGTACGGCCCTACCGGCATTGGTGTGCTGTACGGCCGTTACGAGCTGCTTAACAACCTCAAGCCGCTGCGTTATGGCGGCGAAATGATTAAAACCGTGAGTTTTACCGGCACCACATTAAACCAGCTGCCTTACAAACTGGAAGCAGGTACACCTAATATTGCTGGAGCTATTGGCCTTGCAGCTGCGGTCAGCTGGTTAAACAACTTTGATAGCGCAGCACTTACAGCACACAAGCAACAACTTTTTACTGAGTTATATCTGGGATGCCAGGCTATCAAAGGCCTACAACTATTGTCACCACAGCAAAATAACGTCGGTATTCTGGCTTTAAATATCAAAGGTGAACATCCAACAGATGTAGCCGCGTTGTTAAACGAGCAAAAAATTGCGGTGCGCGCCGGTACTCACTGCGCTATGCCGCTCTTTCAGGCGCTGCAACTGCCAGGCGCTGTACGTTTATCGCTGGCTGCCTATAACAACAGCCATGACATAAAACGCACGCTAAAGGCACTTGAACAAACAGTGGAGTTATTGCAATGACTGCCCATGAGCTTATTTTGCAAAGTAAAGCCCCCTACACCGCCATTGCAAAGCACGAACTGCCAGCCATTGCGGCAAGCAGCGACTGGCAAAACAAATACCGTATTTTGATGAATCTGGGCAAACAACTGCCGGTATTTAGCAGCGATCTTCAGCGTGACGAATTATTGATTGCCGGTTGCGACAGCAAAGCCTGGTTATTGCATCAATACGACGGTATAACACAAAAACACTATTGGGCCTTTGATAGTGAGGCCCGGGTCGTCAAAGGTTTGGTTGCACTGGCCATTTGTCAGTTAAACGGTTTGTCTAATACTGAATTAGCAAAGATAGACTTCACTGCTTTGCTCAGGCCACTTGGCCTTTACCAGAATATCAGCCCATCCAGACAAAATGGTTTACAGGCTGTGCTTGATAAAATGGCTGAGCAAATCAAAGCAGCAAGCTGACACCAAAAAGCAGAAGCAGCGGCACGGCCAAGACAGTGCCAAACCATTGTTGTTACATTATTTTTGCGCTAGCTGTTTGGGGTAACAGATTCGTTTTTGGCTGCCAAAGCCGCTTCTTTGGCCGCTAAATTGGCTTTATCAGCCAGCTTTCTAAGCACTCTGGATACTGCAACAAACGCAAAACTGGCGGTAACGACGGTCACAGCGCCAAAACCACCACTGCAATCAAGCCGCATTGCGGTTGGTTGTTCATCGCTCACTTCAGGTTTTGCCAGACAAACTGTGCCATCGGCAGCCGGATAGGTCAGCTGCTCGGTCGAATACACAGCGTCTATACCAAAACGTCGTTTGACATTACGGCTGTAGTTATAGTCACGGCGCAGGTTATTGCGCACTTTGGCAAGGAGCGGGTCATTGATAGTCTGGCTTAAATCTGCCAGCTGAATTTGAGTTGGATCCGTCTGACCACCGGCACCACCTATGGTCACCAGCGGAATTTTATTGCGTTTACAATGAGCTATCAGCGCTGTTTTTGCCTTAATCGCATCAATGGCATCAATGACATAACTAAAGTCTTTGCTCATTAATTCAAACAAATTGTCGGCTGCAACAAAGTCGGTTACCTGATGCACCACACAAGATGGGTTAATTTGCAAAATGCGCTCAGCCATCACCGCTACTTTATCCTGGCCGATACTGTCTGTAAGTGCGTGCAGCTGACGATTGACGTTGCTGATACAGATATCGTCCAGATCAATTAAGGTAATTTCGCCAATACCTGAACGTGCCAGCGCTTCTGCCGCCCAGCTGCCCACACCACCAATGCCCACCACACAGACATGGGCCTTAGCAAAAGCGTCCAGCGCCTTGACGCCATATAAACGGCCGATACCGGCAAAACGTAATAAATAATCTGACATCTGTTGTGTTTTACACCTTAAAAATTCCGCGTTTGGTTGCGGTTAAACTTCATCCAGAGTGATGTTTTCAGAACAAAAATCCGGCTGACTGAATGAATGACTCTCTATGCCGGAGAGCTTTTTTACTGCCGGCATTTGATACTGTGGCCAGCTTAACTGCCAGGGTTTATCCCAAATTTCCAACTGTTGTTGCACAGCTTCGGTTAAAAAATACTGCCCGGCATCCGGCCTTTGCACAAATTGCCACTCGGTGCCGCCATCCTTAAAACACAAGGCATAAGCATGCAGATACACCCGGTCGGCAGCAGCAGCCTGATACAACTCGTCACCTATTATAGGCGCCGACACCGACTTGAGCGCCACCCTGATTTGATGGGTTTTGCCGCTAAAAGGTTTAATCAGATAAAGCCTGAGGCCGGCTGGCAAGGCATTGGCCTGTTCCTTTCCATCTTGAATTTCTGCAACTTTGCTCTGAGCAGCATCAAAACCTGCTGAAATAAAATAACTGACCGCCGGATTCTGCTGACTACTCAGCAGTTTATAAGCACCGCGCCGCGCCGGCGCCATATCGCCTTTAACCCAGCCTTGTTTTTTTTGTGCTTTGCCAGCGCTAAGCGCCAGATAAAATTTTTGTATCTGCTGTGTCTGAAATAACACCGATAATCTGGCTGCCGCCTGGGGACTGCGGGCAAACAGAATCAGCCCTGAAGTGACTTTATCCAGCCGGTGCACCGGGTATAGTGCAAAACCAAGCGCTTGTTCGGCTTGTACCACCAAACCAGCGTCCTGCTCAGAATGAAAACTGACGCCGGGAGCTTTATTCAGCACCACAAAATCATCGTGGCTAAACACCAGGTTAAAAGCAGGTGCGCTCACGCCAGCAGCTCTTTGGCATACAGATTGGCATGGGCTAAGTCAGCCGGAGTATCAACCCCTACAGGCGGCACTGCGCTGGCATCGGCCACATGAATAGCTTCGCCCTGCCACAACACTCTCAGTTGTTCCAGGCATTCGATCTGCTCCAGCTCAGACACAGGCCAGCGCACATAATCCTGAATAAAACCAGCACGATAAGCATAAATGCCAATATGGCGGCGGTATATTTGTGACGTTTTAGCGCTGTAGGCGCCATCACGGTCAAAAGGCATCACACTGCGGCTGAAATACAGCGCATAACCGTTTTTATCTGTGACCACTTTCACCACATTGGGGTTATCCACTTCATGTTGTGCACTGATAGGCACAGACAAAGTGGCCATCCGCGCTTTGTTTTGCTGCGCCAGATTGGTCGCGACCTGATGGATAATTTCAGGCGGAATAAAGGGCTCATCCCCCTGCACATTTACCACCACAGTGTCCGGGCTGAGTTGCAGTAGCTCCACCACTTCGGCCAAACGTTCAGTCCCTGAATTATGACTTTCGCGGGTCATCAGCACTTCTGCGCCAAAAGCACGGGCAACGTCCGCCACCTGCGGATGGTCAGTGGCAATCACCACTTTGGCGGCGCCACTTTGCTGTGCCTGTTGCCACACCCACTGGATCATCGGTTTACCGCCGATATCAGCCAGTGGTTTGCCCGGTAATCTGCTGCTGGCGTAGCGCGCCGGGATCACCACTACAAAAGCCATGGTTCTACCTCGGCCGCACTGAGTTCGCTGCTTTCTGAACTTAATAACACAGGAATATCCTGTTTGATCGGATAAGCCAGCCGGTCAAAGGTGCAAATCAGCTGCTGATTGGGTTTGTCCAGCTTCAGTCTGCCTTTACATAAAGGACAGGCAATAATGTCTAACAATGCAATATTAAAGGCCATAACGACTCCACAGCTGTGATAGTTTGGCGGCAAGCAAGTCCTGCGCTGCCTGAGGGATACGGGCACTCACCGGTAAATAAAACCAGTCGGCTTTGGCAAAAGGCCGGCATTTCACCGCATCTTTTTCCGTCATTAATAAGGGGCCGGTGAGGCCTGCCAGATCATCAGCGCTAAAGGCATGATGATCCGGGAAAAAATGTGCTTTATCAGTGTGATACCCCATTTGGGCTGCACTGCGGGTAAAACGGCGCGGATTGCCGATACCAGTCACCAGGGTCACTGCAGCGCCAGGCAAAAGTTTCTGTTGTTCATCCAGCAAAGCGCTGGCCCGGGCTGGCTGCAACTCAAAAGTATAAGGGGTGTGGCTGCTGGGCAAAGCGTTTGACAACACTAAATCCGCGTTCTTTAACCGCCAGGCACCTTCGCGCAAGGGCCCGGCCGGCAATAACAAACCATTCCCCAGGCCACGGCTGCCATCCAGCAGCACAATTTCTAAGTCGCGATAAAGCGCATAATGCTGCAGGCCATCATCCGACACAATAATGTTGCAGTCTTTTTGCGAGAGCAAATAACGTGCGGCCGCCACTCTGTCAGGACACACCACCACAGGGCAGCCGCTTCTGCTGGCCAGTAAATAAGGCTCATCCCCGACAGTAGACGGATTGTCATGTTGTACATCCACCAGCTTTGGCGCTTTAATTGTGACACCATAACCGCGGCTGACAATACCGGGTTTCCAGCCCTGCTGGCGCAGGTAGTCACACAACCACAAAGTTACGGGTGTTTTGCCGGTACCGCCCACCGAAATATTGCCAACCACCACCACAGGCACCGGCAGTTTGCTGGTTTTCAGCACACCGGTTTTAAACAGCAGCCGGCGAAACGCGCTTATCAGCGCAAACAGCACACTCAAAGGCCACAACAACCAGCTCCAGCCATAAGGCTGATACCAGCTGCGCTCCAGCGCTGTCATGCAGTTTCTCCAAACTGCATCTTATACAAACTGGCGTAATAGCCATTTTGTGCCAGCAATTCACTATGGTTACCCCTTTCAACAATCTGGCCCTGATCCATCACCAAAATAAGGTCGGCATTTTCTATCGTAGATAAACGGTGTGCTATCACCAGATTAGTGCGGTTTTTCAGCAGTTCATCAAGCGCCGCCTGAATTTTGCGCTCAGATTCGGTATCCAAAGCTGAAGTGGCTTCATCCAGCACCAGCACAGGTGACTGGCGCAATAAAGCACGGGCAATGGCAATACGCTGGCGCTGACCGCCGGATAAAGTCACGCCATTTTCGCCAATTTCAGTATCCAGCCCTTTGGGCATCTGACCGGCAAACTCCATCACATGGGCTTTTTCCGCCACATCCAGCAGGCGCTCTTTTGTAAGTTCACCCTGAAAACCATAAGCAATGTTATTGGCGATAGTGTCATTAAACAGCACCACATGCTGCGACACCACGGCAATCTGACGACGTAACGAATCTAAAGTACAGTCTTTGGTATTGATGCCATCGAGCAGAATTTCACCTTGCTCCACTTCATAAAAACGCGGCAACAAACTGGAAATAGTGGTTTTGCCACTGCCGGAGCGGCCCACCAGCGCCACTGTCTGGCCTGCGGTCACACTAAAGTTAATGTCTTTAAGCACCTGCTTGTCATGGCCTGGGTAGTTAAAACTCAGATTGCGAAACTCAATATTGCCCTGCACTCTGTCCAGCTCCCTGGTGCCGGTGTCGCGCTCCGGCATTTCATCCAGCACAGAAAATACTGTTGCAGCTGCTGCCATACCTTTTTGGAAGTCACTATTCACTGTGGTCAGTTGCTTCAGGGGTTTAAGCAACAGCATCATCGAGGTAATAATTTCGGTAAACATGCCCGGTGTTAAGGTATCGAGCATTTCCGGAAAGCTGGCCAGATAAATCACAAAAGCCAGCGCAAAAGAAGCGATCACCTGAATCACCGACACACTGAGCGCCCGGGTGGCCTCCAGTTTTACATCCAGCCGGCGGTTAGAGTTATTCACCTCTTCAAAACGTTTGGCTTCTAAGCTTTTGCCACCAAAAGATAAAATCACTTTATGGCCGTTCAGCATCTGCTCGGCACTGGAAGTTACCTGCCCCATGGCGCCTTGCATATTGTTACTGATCTGACGAAAACGGCGCGACACATGCGACACAATCAGCGCTATCACAGGGGCTATCACCAGGAAAATCGCCGATAACTGCCAGCTGTTATAAAACATCAAAGCCAGCAGGCCAATGACAAAAGCACCTTCGTGGATCAGCACCACCAGGGCTTTACTGGAAGCTTGTTTAATTTGTTCGGCATCATAGGTAATACGGGAAATCAGCTCGCCGGTGGAGTGCTGGTCGTGGTAACTGACCGGCAACGCCAGCATTTTTTCAAACAGCTGCTGGCGCAAGTCTTTGACAATATGGGTACCCGACCAATTCAGGCAATAACTGGCAATAAAATGAAACACACCGCGCAATAAAAACAGCACTATCACGGCCACAGGCGCCAGCGCCAGATAATCCATATCCCGCTGGGTAATACCACGGTCAATAAACTGGTCAAATTGTGACAGGAAAAACACATCAACTGAGGCATAACCAATCATGCCCAAAATGGCGACCAAAAAACCAAACCGATAATGTTTTAAATAACCAAGCAGACGCCGGAAGGTCGAAGCAGAGCTCTGATGAGTAGACAAAATAACATCCTGACAATGAAAGACAATTGCATTCTACCTTGTTGTTGCAGCGGTTTCAGCACCAAAGGGCAGATTTTCCAGCCATTTTACCAGCCTTGTTGGCCTGACGGCCTTCAGCTCTAACTGTTCTTTGCTAAAACGAAGCTGCATTGCGCCCATGTCGGCGCTGTTATAAAGCGGAACCTGTAATAACGACAACCGGGCTTGCACTTCTTTTGATGGATGCTGATAGGGATTGGCAAAACCGGCACTATTCAGTGCAAGCCTGGGGGCAAGCTGCTGTAAAAACCTCAGCTGATTGGAGCTTTTGCTGCCATGGTGGGAAAGCAGCAGCACATTGGTACCAAGCTCAGGGTTGAAGGCCATTAGTTTCTGCTCTGTGGCGCTACTGATATCGCCGGTCAGCAGCACTGACCAGCCCTCAATTTCCAGCTTCAATACACAGGACTGATCATTTTTTACATCAGATACCGCAGGCCCTGGCGGCCACAACACCTGCAGTGAAAACTGCTGCCACACAGCTGGCAGCTGCCGGCAATTGAGTTCTGGCATAACTGCGGCCACGTCTGTCACCAGCCTGGCGCCTGGATAAGCGCGGCGTAATAACGCCAGATGTCCGCTGTGGTCACTGTCATTGTGACTCAGGATCAGATAATCCAGCTGGTGCACGCCCTGATAGCGCAAATACGGCAACACAGCTGCTTCAGTGGCACTGTAACTGCCATAGCGCGGGCCAAAATCATACAGCAAGCCATGCTTACCCTGCTGCAATAAAACGGCTGTGCCCTGCCCGACATCTATAAGATGCAGCTGCGCTGCTGGTTTGAGGTTTATGGTGAATAACAAAGGCAAAGACAACACCATCAGCAACGGCAAGCTGCGGTTCCTTACCGGTAACAACAATAACAAAAGAGCGGCCATCAACAGCAAGGTGAATACAACACCGGATTGCGGCACACTCCACCACCAGTTCGCTTCTGCACAATAATGTAACCAAAGCAACAAAGGTTGCAGCAACACATCAACCAGCTGCCATAACAGCGTGAGCGGCCAGGGACAGAAAGATTGTAAAAAAAACACCAGTAACAACAGCGGGATCACCAGCAAACTGCACCAGGGTACAAACAGCAGGTTCGACAATAACGACAGCGGCGCAATGCCCTGAAAAAACAATAAGCCAAGTGGCAGCATCAACAATGAAAAAATCAGCTGGTAGCGTAAAAACCCCAGCAACATGGAGCGCATGCCTTTTGCCGGCGGATAACGCCAGCCCAGATAAAACACCAGCGCCACCGCCAGCACCGACAACCAAAAACTCAGACTCAATAGCCAAAATGGTTGCAGCAATAACAACAGCGCCGCCACCAACAGACAAAACTGACGGCCGGAACTGCGTCGCCAGCATAATTTCAGCAGCACCAACAGCACCAGCGCCAGCAAAGCACGCACTGTCGGCACCGCATAACCGGCCATGGCACTATAAAGCCAGGCCGCCAGCAGCGCGGTGCCAAGCGCCAGGCTAAAACGCCACCACCAGCGCTTTGTCAGCAACGCCCAGCCATACTGACTTAGCAGCACCCAGCCAAACACCAGCGCTATATGCATACCGGAGATTGAAATCAGATGACCAAGACCGGTGGCCTGAAGCCCAAGCCATAACTCGTCACTGAAAGGCCGTTCACCCAGCGTCAGCGCTAGTATCAACGCTTTGCTTTGAAAATCGCCAAGCGCGACATCCAGCTGATTAAACAGCTGTTGTCGCAGTGAAATGTCAGCGCCCAGTAACTTCGGTTCCGCCAATTCGCCCGACGATTGCACCGTAGCCTGCGCCACCAGACCCGATACCAGTGCCTGCGCTTCGGCCCAGCCGCTGCCAGGGTTGGCTAAACCTCTGATCACTTTAAGTTTTACCGGAAGCTGCCATTGCTGACCTTGCTGTAGCTTCACCGGCGCCTGAAACCAGCGCACCAGCAATAAAGCACCGGCACCAGGCTGTGCTTTATCCTTTACAGTTTCACTGAGCTGTAATATAAACCTGCTGCCACCGTCATAGTGCTGCGCAATACTGACAACAGTTCCGGCCACTATTGTGCTATGCTGCGCCAGCACCTGCTGACTGGTCGTGCTGTACTGCTGTAGCTGGATACTCAGACTGGTAAGATAAAGGCACAAGCCGGCCCCAAACCAGCAACGAAGCGGGATGCAAATGAATAACAGGCTCAAGGGCCAGTACCAGTCAGGGATTGCAGGTAACAACAAAGAAATAAGGCTTCCTGCCAGGATCCCAACACAGCATGATTCCATCTTCATAGTTGGTAACTAATTTGGTAACAAAGTTGTAATGGCTAAAAACTTTATAAAAAAATACTTACCAGATCCGGACTCGATCAAAAACCATCAATCGATGCAGATCTTTGGCAAGCTGCTGCACGACGGTAATTTATGGCACCTGCACCGCCGCTCGGCGCGGGGTGCCTTTGCCGCTGGTTTATTTGCCGCCCTGATGCCTATGCCGGGACAGACTGTATTGGCAGCAGCACTGGCCATCTTATTCCGAGTCAATATCCCTATTGCAGTGGCGCTGTGCTGGGTAACCAACCCCTTTACTATGGCACCAATTTTTTACATCTGTTACAACATTGGAACATTTGTATTAGGACAGCCCCCGCACGACATTCATTTTGAAGTGACCACCGAATGGCTGATTGAAAGTATTAATACGGTCGGTAAACCTTTTTTAATTGGCAGTCTGATTTTTGCAGCTTTTGTCTCGGCCTTGTCCTGGTTCACTATTGATGCGTTCTGGCGCCTGGGTGTAGCCAGAGCATGGCGTAAAAGAGCTGAACAACGCTCAGAAAAAAGCGCAGACAAAACAGATAAATCCTGAAGATCCGGCACAAGCAGGCCAGGTGCCTGCTTGTCTGAACATGTACTGCATCTTTGCAGATAAATGAGCCTGTTTATGGCAAAACCCTGGTATAAATCTTTTATTCCCGACAGCAGCACACTGCAGCAACATCCGTCGCTACAACGCTTTGGCCCGGCGCTGCAACGTCCGTCGTTGTGGCATTTGTCCCGACGCTCTGCCCGCGCTGCCGTTGCTGTGGGTTTATTCTGCGCCATGCTGCCCATTCCGGTGCAAATGTTATTGGCGGCTTTTTTTGTTATTTGGTTGCGTGGCCATTTGCCGCTCACTATCGCGCTGGTGTGGCTGAATAACCCTGTGACCATAGCGCCGATTTTTTATGCAGGTTACAAACTTGGCAGCTGGATGCTGGGAACAACAGCCAAACAGCTGGAGTTTGAACTCAGTAGCCAGTGGTTATGGGCACAGCTCTCCGACATCGGCCTGCCGCTGTTGCTGGGCAGTGTCAGTCTGGGCTTATTGCTTGGATTAACGGGCGCACTGCTGCTGGATTTTTGTTGGCGGATACGTCTGAAAAAGCGTTGGGCAGCCAGAGCCCACAGGCATTAAGCGGCATTAGCGCTGCCCCAGCACCCGGGCGGGCTCCACATAAGCTGCACGCGATGCCGGATACAAAGTGGCCATCAGGCTTAATAACAAGGCCACACCGACCGTCAACAGCACATCCTGAACATGCAGTTCAGAGGGTAAATAATCAATAAAATAAATGGTGGGATCTAACAGCTGTAAACCAAACAATTTGCCGGCTACAGCATAGATATGTTCAATTTGCCAGGCCAGAATAATACCAACCAAAGCGCCCATCACAGTGCCTTTGACACCATTGAGCCAGCCTAACCACATAAAAGCGCGCACTATCACCCCAGGTTCTGTGCCCATGGTCAGCAAAATAGCGATGTCACTTTCTTTTTCCCGCACCGCCATCACTAAAGTGGCCACTATGTTAAAACAAGCCACAGCGATAACCAGTGCCAGCACCAGATATAAAATGCTGCGGACCATCTGAATGTCCTGATACAAGTGCCCCTGGGTACGAAACCAATCCAGCATATACACATAATCTTCAGCCTGATTGCCAAGTTCGCGCGCTATATTACCGGCCTGAAAAATGTCCTGAATTTTAAAAGCAAAACCTTCTACTTGCCCTGGCGACAAGCTTAACCATTCACCCAGCGCATCCAGATCCACCCAGACTTGCTGATAATCCAGCTGACCACCAATACCGGCAATGGCCACCACTTCCAAACTGACGTTTTTCTGACTGGCGAGCTCGCCTTGTTCAGATAACTGCGGCAACATCAACTGCACTGTATCGCCAACTTTGGCTGACAATTCAGTGGCAATGCCCTGCCCCAGTACTATCTGACTAGCGCCAAGCTGACTGAGATCACCTTGCTGAATAAAATCACCGAGCCGGCTGATGCCATGTTCAAATTGTGGGTGAATACCGCGTACCGACGCTGCTTTTACTTTGCTGCCCAAACGCAACATGCCGTCAGACTGAATAAAAGGTGCCCCCGCCACCACGCCTGGTGTTTTAACCAGTTGCTGCAGCTTGGGTTGCCATTGCTTGATGGGTTGATCCACGGCCAGCAATTCCACATGTGGGATCACCGACAATAATTTGTTTTTTAGTGCCGCTTCAAAACCATTCATCACCGACAAAGCCAAAATCAGAATGGCCACACCAAGGCCGATGCCCCAGGTGGAAGACGCCGAAATAAAGCGGATAAAAGCACTGCTGTTGCGGGTATGGCGATAACGGCGCGCCAGTTGCCAGGATAAACTGGCTGTGAAAATGGGAAGCTTGTGCAACATGCTAAAGACTCAGAATTTCAACAGACTTTGTCAGCGGCTCGGTTAAGCGGCCATCCTGCATAAACAGCTGCCGATCTAACCTTTTTGCTAACTGCTGGTCATGCGTCACCACCACAAAGCTGGTGCCGAGCTCCTGATTCAGCTCGCGCATCAGCTGATAAATGCTTTCTGCGGTTTGATGATCCAGATTACCTGTCGGCTCGTCGGCAAGCACCAGCGCAGGTTTACCTACCATAGCCCTGGCTATGGCCACCCGCTGGCGTTCACCACCGCTAAGCTCACCCGGTCTGTGACTGATCCTGTGGCCAAGCCCGACCCTTGCCAGCATCTGTTCGGCCTGGCTTTTGGCATTTTTGCTGTTTTCACCACGAATAAGCAGCGGCATCATCACGTTTTCAACAGCGGTAAAATCCATCAGCAGGTGGTGAAACTGGTAAATAAAACCCAGCTGCTGATTCCTGAGTTTGGCTTTTTGCGCCGAAGATAAAGTGGCGACATTTTGGTTGGCCAGCCACAACTCGCCGCTGTCGGGCTGATCTAAAGTGCCGAGAATATGTAATAAAGTACTTTTACCCGAACCTGAGCTGCCAACAATAGCCAGCATCTGATGGCTTGGCAGCGACAAATTCACCTGATGCAGCACTGGTGTGACATGAGCGCCGTCACGGTAACTTTTACAAATATCAATACAACGCAACATCAGTTATTCATCCCGTAAAATTTCGGCAGGTTCAATTTGCACCGCGCGCCAGGCCGGATAAATCACCGCCAGCGCCGTTAACGCTAAAGCCGACAATACAATAAAAAGCAGCTGCAATGGCTGTAAATCAATAGGCAAGGCCATGCCGGGCAACAGTTGCAGGCCCAGCAGCGCCATCAGCGGATTTAACTGCCAGCACAGCATCACCCCCACCAAAGCACCGGCAAAAGCGCCCACTACACCATGACTCATGCCCTGCACCGCAAACACCAGAAACAACTGACTGTTGGTCATGCCCTGGGTTTTTAAAATGGCCACTTCCCGTTGTTTGTCGGTGACCATCATTACCAGCGCTGATACGATATTAAAAGCCGCCACTGCCACTATCAGCAGTAACATCAGCCACATCATGGCTTTTTCCATGGCCACAGCCGAAAACAACTTGCCATGACTGACCCGCCAGTCCACCACCTGGCTAACGCCAGGTAGCGCCGCCAGTTTTGGCGCTATTGCCACTGAGCTAAAAGCATCACTTAGGCTGATGCGCCACTCGAGCTCAGGTTTAGGTGCCAGTTTTTGTAAATCGCCCAAAAGCACCACAGCCACCACTTTGTCCACTTCAGAGCCACTGTTAAAAATACCGGCCACAGTAAAGACCCGCTGCCTTGGCATCCATCCCATAGGGGTATAACTGCCGCCCGATGGCAATAACAGCCGTACTTTTTGCCCCACCTGCACCCGCAGCTTGTCGGCAAGAGCTGCTCCTAACATCACCTGGTAACGGCTCTGGCCAAATTCCTGCCAGTCGCCAATTTGCAATGAATCTTTTAAAAATTGCGGTAAAGCATCGACCGACACCCCTTGTAATAAGGCGCCGCTTAATTGTTTGCTGGATTGGATCAGGGCTTCAGACTGGGCAAAGGGACTGACCTGTAGCACCCGTTCATCCTGGGCTTTTAACAGTTCAGGCCAGGACTCCGGCTTTGTTTTGTCGGTTGACACCACCAGATGCGGCAGCACCCCCAAAATACGTTTTTTCAGTTCGCCTTCAAAACCATTCATCACCGAGCTGACCAGCGTCAGTGCCATCACACCTAAAAAGATCCCGGTGACTGAAAATAACGTAATAAAAGATAAAAACGCATGGCCTTTACGGCTTTGGCTATAACGTAAACCAATAAAAAGTGGGATTGGTAGCTGCATCCTTTTCTCAGGACTTCATTGAATGATAATGATAAAGTAGCGGGATCATAGAGATAAACAGTGGCGCTTACAAGCCACCTGCCGAGGTTAAAGATGGACAAGGCCCAACTTGAGCAGCTGCGTGTGCAATACCACGACTATTTTTCAGTAGAGCAGTCGGTGCTGGCCAATATCAGGCCACTGCCACAGTCGCTGCCAGGCGAACAGGAATTTTTGCTAATGATCCCAGAGCCGTTTTTGATGGCCAGTGAACAGGCGGTACTGGATCGTTCTGCACTGAAGGCACTGTCTAAACTTGGAGAGCTGGCCGAAGAGCTGGCCGCTTATCTCAGAACCCAGGCGAAAAAACTCGATATGATGATGCGTTATGTGCTGATGCAACAAGACGATGCCAATTATCGTCAGCATACCCATAGTTTTGGCGGTTCAGCGCTGAATTTTTTAACACAAGCGCCGCTGCCGGAAGGCCAGACGCTGGAAGTGAAATTGTTTTTAACTGGCGCTGATGGTGCTGTGTATTTCCTGGCAACTGTGCTTGACAATGAACCTTATCAGGCTGCAGCAACAGATATTGCCGCTCAGCCGTTAGCAGCCGGGGCGCCAACTTATCTGGTGCGTGCTGCCGTCAGCCGCATTCGCGATGAAGACAGAGAAGTGTTAGTGCGTGCCAGCCTGCATGAACAATCCAGGCAACTTAAACGCAAAGCACTGGAACGTGAACAACAACGCACTCAGGAAGGAAAGCTGTAATTGCGGCCCTATTCCTCAGTCTGGCGTTAGGCTGACGCAGGACACGCTGCATTTGCTCTTATTACCCCAGGCAGGCCACAAGTGTTATTAACAAATAGCATTGCAGATAAAACTGCAGTTTTGACTTTTCCAAAGTATCATCAGCAAGGCTTTGATTGCCATGCGCTTATTTATCAATACGGCATTTTTTCTGCACTAACCATGCAGCTGCCGCGGGGTTTGTTATGCGTTTGAATTTATCCTTACCTTTGCCTGCAGGTCCGCAGGACATCAAACAACTGGGTAATTTGTGTGGGGCGGCCTTACCGCTGGTACTGGCTGAACTGTTGCAACAGCAAAAAGGCGTGTATTTGTTGCTGGTGCCCGACACGCCAACTGCCCTTCGGATAGAGCAGGAACTGGCGGTATTTTTAGCCGACAGCAGTCAGCTTTATACCTTCCCCGACTGGGAGACTCTGCCTTATGATGTGTTTTCACCGCATCAGGATATTATTTCCCAGCGCCTGCGTACCCTGTATCAGCTGCCTGCTTTAAAACAAGGCCTGGTGATAGTGCCGGTCAGCACCCTGATGCTCAGGCTCTGTGAACAAAGCCATCTGCAGCAAAACAGTCTGGTGCTCAAGCAAGGCCAGAACCTTGATTTAACGGCATTAAAACGTCAGCTGGCGCAGGTGGGCTACCGGGCTGTGGATCAGGTGATGGAGCATGGTGAGTTTTCGGTGCGGGGGTCCTTACTTGACCTCTACCCTATGGGCAGCACTTTACCTTATCGTATTGATTTTCTTGACGATGAAATAGACGGTTTACGCACTTTCGACCCCGACAATCAAAGAACGGTCGACAAAGTCAGTCAGGTTGAACTGTTGCCGGCGCACGAATTTCCGCTGGATAAAACCGCAATTGAACGTTTCAGAAGCCGATACCGCGAGCTGTTTCCGGCGCGCAATGAAAAAGAATCCTTGTATCAGCAGGTAAGTCAGGGTCTGTTACCGGCCGGTATCGAATATTATCTGCCGTTGTTTGCGCCTGAAACTGTGTCCTTGTTAAGTTATTTTCAGCCAGACACTGTCGTGCTGCAATTTGGTGACATTGAAGCTGCGGCGCAGCGTTTCTGGCAGGACGTAGAGCGACGTTATCAGGACAGGGCCATCGATTTATTGCGCCCTATTTTAAAACCTACCCAGTTATATTTTCCGGTTGAGACGCTGTTTGCTGAACTGAAAACCAGGCCCAGGTTGCGCTTATCTGCGGCCTTTTTGCCGGCCAAAGCCGGGATCAGTAACCTTAAAGCCGAATTGCTGCCTGATTTAACGGTGAATCATCAGCTGGCAGAGCCTTTGGCTTTGCTGCGCAATTTTGTGCTGACGCAAAAACAACAGCAGGGCCGCTGCCTGTTTTGGGTGGAATCTGAAGGCCGGCGCGAAAGTTTATTGCAGCTGCTGCAAAAAGCCGGCATTCGTCTGCCGCAGGTGGCCGGTTTTTCTGATTTTCTCGAAAGTCACGAAGATGTGGCCATTGCCATTGGCGCGCTGGAGCAAGGGGTTTGGCTCAAAGACGGCGTGAATATAGCCATCATCAGCGAAAACGAATTATTCGGCCAAAAAATCCGCCAGCGCAGAAGGCGTAAACACAGCCAGCAAGTGTCCAGCGACACTATTATCCGTAACCTCGCCGAGCTCAACCCGGGCGGTCCTGTGGTGCATCTGCAGCACGGTGTTGGCCGTTATCAGGGCCTGCAGGTGCTGGAAGCGGCTGGTATCAGCGCCGAATTTGTCACCATTGAATATGCCGGTGGCAGCAAACTTTATGTGCCTGTGTCCAGTTTACATTTACTGAGCCGCTATTCTGGCGCCGATGCTGAACATGCGCCTTTACATAAGCTTGGTAATGATCAGTGGGAAAAAGCACGGCGTAAGGCGGCAGAAAAAATCCGCGATGTGGCAGCAGAACTGTTAGATGTGTATGCCATGCGGGCGTCACAAAAAGGCTATGCCTTTAAAATTAATGAAGAAAGTTACCAGAAATTTGCCGATGGTTTCCCCTTTGAAGAAACCGCCGATCAGCAGGATGCGATAGCCGCAGTACTAAAAGACATGCAAGAGCCGCAGGCGATGGACAGGTTAGTCTGTGGTGATGTTGGTTTTGGTAAAACCGAAGTGGCGATGCGCGCTGCTTTTGTTGCTGTTGACGACGGCCATCAGGTGGCCATTCTGGTCCCCACCACTTTGCTGGCACAACAACATTTTGAAAACTTCCGTGACCGTTTTGCCAACTGGCCGGTCAGGGTGGAAGTCTTGTCACGTTTTATCAGCGCCAAAGAGCAAAAAGCCATTCTGGCCGATGTCGAAGCCGGCAAAGTGGATATTCTGATTGGTACCCACAAGCTGCTGCAGGACGATATTAAATTCCGTGAACTGGGGCTGCTGATTGTTGATGAAGAACACAGGTTTGGTGTACGCCAAAAAGAAAAAATCAAAGCACTCAGGGCCAATATTGATATCCTGACCCTAACCGCCACCCCTATTCCTCGCACCTTAAATATGTCGTTATCCGGCATGCGGGATTTATCTATTATTGCCACGCCGCCGGCCAAACGGCTGGCAGTGAAAACCTTTGTGCGCGAAAACGAACCAGGTCTTATCCGCGAGGCGGTGCTGCGGGAAATTATGCGCGGCGGCCAGGTGTATTATCTGCACAACGACGTGGCCAGTATTGAAAAAACCGCCGCTGATTTAGCGGAGTTATTGCCGGAAGCTTTGATAGGCATAGCCCACGGTCAGATGCCGGAGCGGGAGCTCGAACGTATTATGGCGGACTTTTACCATCAGCGTTTTAATCTGCTGTTGTGCTCCACCATTATTGAAACCGGCATAGACGTCCCCACTGCTAATACCATTATTATTCAGCGGGCAGATAACTTTGGTCTGGCACAGTTGCACCAGTTAAGGGGCCGGGTTGGTCGTTCACACCATCAGGCTTATGCTTATTTGTTAACACCACCGCCCAAAAGACTCACCCCGGATGCACAAAAACGGCTGGAAGCTATTTCCGCACTGGAAGATTTAGGCGCTGGTTTTGCGCTGGCCAGTCACGATCTGGAGATCCGCGGTGCCGGTGAGTTGTTGGGCGATGATCAAAGTGGCCAGATTGAATCCATAGGTTTCACCCTGTATATGGAAATGCTGGAAGAAGCAGTACAGGCACTGAAAGAAGGCCGCGAGCCAAGCCTGGATAGCATGCTGAGCAGTCAGGCAGAACTTGATCTGAAAATTCCTGCTTTACTGCCGGATAGTTATATTCCGGATGTCAGCTTAAGGTTATCATTCTACAAACGGCTGGCCAGCAGCCGCGACCGCGAAGAACTGGACGAAATTCAGGTCGAACTGATAGACCGTTTTGGGTTATTGCCGGACGCAGCGAAAAACCTGGTGGCCATCACCGGCTTTAAACAGCAGGCACAGGCCCTTGGTATTAAACGGCTGGAAGTGAACCCGAAAGGCGGCAGCATTGAATTTGCCGAACGAACTCTGGTGCAGCCTGGTTATATTATCGGCCTTATCCAAAGCCAGTCGCGGATATACAAACTGGAAGGTGGCAATAAACTGAAATTCAGTATTGCCAGCAACAACAGTCAGGAACGGCTGGAGCTGGTCAGGGCCATGCTTGCAGATATGCAGCTCAAAGGCACCCAGACGGGCGGCCGTTAATGGCCAGCCTTTACAAGCGAATAAATATGACGCCGGATGTTTACAGATGCCGGCGCCAGACTGATCAAACAATCTGAAGTGGATACTGAATTCATGAAAAAACTTGTGCTTTTTAGCTCTGTGTTGCTGAGCTTCGCGCTTACAACGCCTGCATCTAAAGCCCAGAGTATTGAAAGCTCATGGTTTGAAATTGAGCTGCTGGCCTTTAGCCGCGGTGATATCCAGCCTTTGCTGGAAAAATTTCCGGCCAAAGTGACCCCGATCAGCACAGCCGGGGCGCTGGATTTATTAAGCCCCTTATATCAGCCCGATTTAACCGCACTGGCGCTGGCTTTACCTGGCTGCAATGCCTCTGCATCTGGTTTAAAAGCGGGTTTTGCAGTTGATATGCAACCGGCTTTTGCCACAACACCTGCTCTGAACACAGCGCCTGAGTTGCAACTTGATCTTGCTGTTTTTACCACACCGGTTTTTATGGCTGAACAGGCGCAACTTGCCGAATACAGCTTTCGCCAAAGCCTCAGCGCTTTTGACTTTCATCCGGCTTTGTTACCGCAGCTTTGTCCACTGACGCAGCAGTCACTTTATGCAACCACACTAAAAAAACCGGATTATCAGCTGATGAGCGCCCCGCTTCTGTTATCACCACAGGCAGTGCCGTTAACGCCGGCCGGCAGTGAACAACATCAAAGCAACCCTTATATTGCACCTGAAAGCGCATTGGCGCTGACCGACCTTGCCTATCAGCTCAAACACCGTGCCGGCCATCAGCTGCTGTTGCACACAGTATGGCGCCAGCAGCTTGGCAACAAACGCCAGTCAGTGCCAAGCCGCTGGTTTGGTGGTCGCAACTTTGCCCCGGCTTTTGATTATGCTGGCCGTCAGGCCAGCAGCCAGCCTGATTTGAGCCAAAGCCCGGAGCAGCGTTTGCTCGCTGATATCACAAAATTGGAGCAACAGCTGATTGCCGTGCCTAAGCTACCACTGGCTGAGGACATTAGCCTGCCATCATTGCCTGGCGCGGTCTGGCAACTGGATGGTTTAGTGCGGCTTTACAGTGAACGGATGTTGTTTGCTGAAACTGAATTTAACCTGCGCAAAATGTCGGCTGATGGCCAAAGGCTGCAAACTTTTTACAGTAAAGATCAAAGCCGGTTGCTGATTGGCAATATTCATTATCTGGATCATCCGCATCTTGGACTGGTGCTGCAGATCCGTCGTTTTACGCCCCCTTCGGCTGACACGGCAAGTACGCCATTGATCAGTCGTTAAATTATCAAGCAAGGAGTTCTGATGAAAAAAATAATCACCGCCGCGTTGCTGCTGACCCTGGCCGCTTGCAGCAAATTATCGATGGACAACTACCAGCAATTAAAAACCGGTATGAGTTATAACGAAGTCACCGCCATTATTGGTGAGCCTGCCAGCTGTGAAGAAGCACTGGGTACCCGCACCTGCCTGTGGGGCGATGACAACAAACAGATTAAAGCCGCTTTTTTGGCGGAAAAAGCCATGTTATTTAGCCATAAAGGTCTGAACTAACAAGCTTAATTAGCACAAGCTGTTACATAACAAGCCTTGTAGCAACCTGCCTTGTGCAAAATACGGGGGCCGTACCGGCTCCTTTTCTATCAAAACCAGCAAATAATCAGGGTTGTGATGTATCAGCTGCGGGATTATCAGCAACAAACTGTACAGGCGGTGTTGCACTATTTTCGCGCCCATGCCGACCCCGCCGTGGTGGTGCTGCCCACAGGAGCCGGCAAAAGTCTGGTGATTGCTGAGCTTGCGCGTATTGCCCGTGGCCGCGTGCTGGTACTGGCTCATGTCAAAGAGCTGGTTGAGCAAAATCATCAGAAATATCAGCAATATGGCCTGACCGCCAGTATCTACGCCGCGGGTTTGGGTCGTAAAGAAACTACCAGTCAGGTGGTGTTTGCCTCTATTCAGTCAGTGGCGCGTAACCTCAACGACTTTAGCGCCAGCTTTAGTTTACTGGTGATTGACGAATGTCACAGGGTACCAGATGACGATAACAGCAGTTATCGCCAGGTGATCAGCCATCTGCGCGAACAAAACCCCGGTATTAAAATTCTCGGTTTAACGGCAACCCCCTATCGTCTGGGCCAGGGTTTTATTTATCAGTACCATAGCCGCGGTTTGGTACGCACTGAAGAGCCGCGCTTTTTTAAGTTTTGTATTTTTGAACTGCCATTGCGCTATTTACTGGAGCAGCAGTATTTAACCCCGGCCACTGTGCTGGATGCGCCGCTTCTGAGTTATGACTTTTCCGGGTTAAAACCAACAGCTGCAGGTTATTTTCGCGAAGACGAACTGGCGGCAGTGATCAACAGCGCCAAAAGAGTCACACCACAAATTATTGAACAGGTGAAACATTACGCCAAAGATCGCAAAGGTGTGATGGTTTTTGCCGCCACCAGTCAGCATGCCCGTGAAGTGTTGTCCTATTTGCCTGCGGATCAGGCGGCGCTTATTCTGGCGTCCACACCAGCCAGTGAACGCCAGGCTATTATTCAGGCTTTTAAACAGCAACAGCTGAAATATCTGGTGAATGTGGCGGTTTTAACCACAGGTTTTGATGCTCCTCATGTTGATCTGATTGCCATTTTGCGCCCGACCGAATCGGTCAGCCTGTACCAGCAAATAGTTGGCCGTGGTTTAAGGTTATCACCGGGTAAAAGTGATTGTCTGGTGCTGGATTACGCCGGCAATATGTACGATTTACATTTGCCTGAAGTGGGCACACCGCCGCCGGTATCTGGTGCCGAACTGGTCACAGTGCCCTGCCCGCTGTGCAATTTTGCCAATACCTTCTGGGGCAAAACCGATGTCAACGGTCTGGTGCTGGAACATTATGGCCGCCGTTGTCAGGGTTTTGATCGCAGCGACTTACAGCATATTCAGCCTTGTGGTTATCGTTTTAAAGCCAAATTTTGCCCCGAATGTGGTGCCGACCAGGATATCGCCGCCAGGTTCTGCAATCAGTGTCAGACAGTGCTGGTTGATCCGGATAAAAAACTGCAGGAAGCATTAAAGCTTAAAGATGCGCTGATCCTATACCCCGACACCATGACGCTGAGCGCGCAACAGGACCACAAAGGGCAAAGCAGATTAAAAGTCAGTTATGCTGATGCACAGGGACAACAGCTACATGAGTTCTGGCCTCTTGGGAGCAAAGCACAGCGTCAGCGTTTTGGCCGAATTTTCGTGCCGCCCCATTTAACCGATCGCCACCGGCCTTTTGATAGCTGCTCAGTCAAAGCTATTCTGGCGCAGCAACACAGATTACAACCACCTGCAGCAGTGATAGCGCGTAAAGACGGCCGTTTCTGGCGACTCAGGGATAAATTATTTCAGTTAAGTTCGGTTGGCAATTCAGAAAACCTGGCGCAGCCAGGCACAACAAAAGGCAGTACAACAACAACCTGACAGCTGGTTGCAAAGTATTGTTTTTAAAAATTAATCACCAAAGCATTGCTTTACAACGGCCGGTAGTTAAGCAAAAATGAAACACCTTATCAGCAGTGAAGGAACACCGCATGTTGTCAGGTTGTTGGCCTTTAATCCAAAACCTCAAGCCCGGCGCACAGCCCATGGCTGACAGCAAGCTACTGTCTCGTTGCATCATTTTTGCGGTTGGCATAAAGCCTCGCAGTCAGAACAACAACTGAGCTTTGGATGTACATCTGTTATGCAAATTAAAGACATCAACAAAGATACTTACCGCAGTCACCTGAATGTCATTATTGTGGCGGCTATAGCGGTTTTTGCAGCGCTCGGCGTTGGTATCTCCAGTTTGCTGATCCACTATTTTGGCGGGCCGCAAGGTGACAATTTTATCTGGAACCTGCTGGGAGTCAGCATTGGTGGATTTATTGCCGCTGCCTGCTTAAAAAAGTTAAAACACACCCCTTACTTTTATGAAGTGGCTTATGTGTGGGATTTAAAACAAGAGCTGAATCTGATCAACCGTAAGCTGACCCACCTGAAGCAGGCCTGCAACAGCGGCAATGTCGATGCCATGATTATTATGTTGTACAACTATCATGGCTCAAGACAGTTATGGCAGCTGGATGATAACGTCCTTAATTTGCAGGAACTGGAACTGGAGTTGATTCAGCTGGAAGATAAGATCCGTCAGGCAGGCCTGAAACTGGACCCTGGCCAATATCAGCGTAGCCTGCTGGATAAATTCTAAGTTTAAAAAGCTATTTCAGGGACAAAAGTAAATTTTACATATCAAAGCTAACTCTCTGTTCCTAAATATAAAAATATTATTTTAGCCAGGCTGTTTTTTTAATCATCCTGCTGTGAAAGCAAGAAAGAATAGACAATAATCAAACAACATTTAGTCTCTTTCAAATAACAACAAGCTGTTACAGGGTTCTGATATGACTGCGCAAAATGCTTTATTAACCATTCTCGTCGAAAAAATCCGCAACGATAGTTTAGTTTTACCCAGCCTTCCGGAAATTGCGTTAAAAATCCGCAAAATGGCAGATGATCCGAATGTAAACCTGAACCAGATGGCCGACATGATTTCCCATGATCCTGCTTTGTCGGCCCGTATCATGAAAATTGCCAACAGCGCTTTTGTTGGTCGTGGTGTGCATGTCAATTCGCTGCATCAGGCCACCACCCGTATCGGTCTGCGTTATATCAAAAACGTGGTCACGGCCATGGCGATGGAACAGCTGTTTGTATCAAAAACGGCTTTTATCAAAAAACAAATGGAACAAGTTTGGGCTGAAACCCTGGAGCTGACCGCTTTTGCCCTGACTGCTATGGCGCAGCATAATGCCAATTTTAAAAACCCGGCATTAAACTTTGACACCATGACACTGGCCGGTTTAGTGCACAATATAGGCGCTTTACCTATTCTGACTGAAGCGGAAAAACAACTGGATATTTTTGGAGATGAGAACTTTATCAAAGGTGCTATCACCAATATTTCCGGCAAAATCGGCGCCACCATTTTGCGCACCTGGGGTTTCCCGAATGAACTGATTGAAGTGGCTGAACAGTGGGATGTGCCAGCTTATCAACCGGCTCACCCCTCTTATGTTGACTTTATTCGTATTGCTGCCATTAAACAAAATCGTTTCCATGGCGAAGGTGAAACAGCGCAGCTGCTGAAGCCTTTTGTCGATCTGGGTTTGATCCCTTCGACCGATTTTTACCGTTCACCTGATTTTGTGGCACGGCTCAACGAAATCAAAACATTATTTGCTTAACAAAACATCAGTGATAAAAAAACCGCCAAACGGCGGTTTTTTTATTGGGATTAAAACAGCGCCTGATGCAGCTCTTTAACCACGGTTGCCGCTTCTTTGTCTTCAACCAGGAAACACAAATTATGCCGGCTGGCACCATGGCAAATCAGCCGCATATTAATTTTTTCCAGCGCCTGAAACAAAGAGCCGGTGACACCACGGGTGCTGTGCAGATGATTACCTATCACTGCAATTAAACTCAGATCCTGCTCCACCGTGACTTCAGAAAAAGCTTTCAGCTCCGAGAGCGCCGGTTCAATCGAATGGCTAAAAGCACTGCCAGGTGCATCGTCAAGCGTTAAAGCCACACTGATTTCCGAAGTGGTAACTAAATCCACCGAAATCTGGTGGCGGCTTAAAATATCAAACACCCGGGCCAGGAAACCGGCAGCGTGCAGCATAGCCGGGCTTTTTACTGTAATTAAAGTCTGGGCTTTACGCAGTGCAATAGCACGATAAGACGGTTTGGTATCGACCTGTTTGGAGATCCAGGTGCCGCCAGCTTCTGGCTCACGGCTGGAACCCACAAAAACCGGGATATTCTGGCGCATCGCCGGAATAAGGGTCGCCGGATGTAATACCTTGGCACCAAAAGTTGCCATTTCCGCCGCTTCGTCAAAACTAATTTCCGGAATACAACGGGCGGCACTGGTGAGTCTGGGATCTGTGGTAAAAATACCCACAACATCAGTCCAGATCTGCACCACCCGGGCGCCTACTGCTTCACCTAAAATAGCAGCACTATAATCCGAACCACCGCGGCCTAAAGTGGTGGTCTGGCCACTGGCATCAGCACCGATAAACCCCTGGGTCACAATCAGTTGTTGTTTTAACAGCGGTAACAGATATTGTGCTGTTAAGCTGGCAATGGCTTCAATTTGTGGTTCGGCTTTGCCAAAACGCGAATCGGTGCGCATCACCCGGCGTACGTCAAAACTGCTGACCGCTGCGCCGCGTTCAGCCAGTACCTGTGCAAATAACACTGAACTTAACCGCTCACCAAAAGACAATAACAAGTCTTTTTCGGCATCGCTGAAATCACGATCAAGCTGCAACAGCGTTTTTAACTCCAGCAAAAGTTGCTCTATGGCAGCACCGACCAGATGTTGTTGCTGTAACTGACGCAGCACATTGTAGGTAATACGTTCAATGCCACTGTAATGTGCAAGCCGAAGCGTAATGTCGGATGTTTTAGCAATGTCGACCAATAAATTAGTCACGCCTGAGCTGGCACTGACCACAATCAGCTTGATATTGGGATCGGCCAGAATAATGTCGGCACAACGCGACATCGCAGTAAAATCAGCCACACTGGTGCCGCCAAATTTGGCAACAATAAAAGCATCAGGGTTCACAACAGGCGCAGCGGCTGCTGCAGTATTTTGCGGATTTAACAAGGTTTCTCTCCTTATAAAAAACATAAGCAGAGCATGGCATTTGCAGCATGATCACCAGGCAGCAGACAGAGCAAAAAGCTTTGTGTTGCAGCCTGATAACAGACGAACAAAGGCCAGAAGCTCTCCACCGGGTTTCAGGTGACAGTCGCAGGGATTCAGCCCTTTTGACCGGACAAACTGTTGCTATGGCAGCTTATCCTCGGCGTTCATCCCCATTATTCAGGTTAAGGTTTATAGCTACCTAGCCTGAACTACCTGGTGAACGCTCCTCTTCTGGTCTATCGGATATGATTGACGCGGCCAAGATACTGCAGTTTTTTGCAAAAGGCAACAGACTTTTAGATGTCTATATCTCAGTCACAGCTGGAAAAAATTTAGCGGGCAGTTTGTCTCTGACCATGCCAGAGCTCACTAAGTGATTGTTTTAAATAAAAAGCCTGAAAAAAAAACGGAGCATCAGCTCCGTTTTTCCTGTGTTGCCCTTAACTGGCAAACTGACCAAAAAAGTACACACCGCTATAACCTAGTGAATAAGCGAACAGCAGATAACCGGCCATTTTAAAGTAGCTGCCAAAAGTCAGTTCTTTAATTTTGCTCATCGCAATAATACCTGCGGCAGAGCCGATAATTAAAATTGAACCACCCACACCAGTGGCATAAGTTAACAACAACCATTCCGCAGTGCTCATGCTCAGATCGGCTTTTAACAGTGCAGCTGTCAGCGGCACGTTATCAATCAGTGACGACGAAATACCCATCAGATAGTTGGCCTGCAGCGGCGGTAATACGTTGTACAGGTTAGTGAAGTTATTCAGGAAGCCTACTTCTTTTAAGATGCCGACAAGCAACAACACACCTAAGAAAAACAACAGCGTTTCAAATTCCACTTCGCGCACATAATTCAAAATGCTTTGGGTGGCTTTTTTGCGCAATAAATACTGAGCACTTAAGAACATAATGCCAAGGCCAAACAGGAAGGTTAATACCGGCGGGATTTGGAACAGAATATTCAGCAACAACGTTGAGCCGATAGTGGCGGCAAAAATACCGGCAATAATGGCATCGGCTTTTTCAATTGGTTTGGTTGATTTTTCAATAACAATACGGTCTTTCATACCGCGCGATAACAAAATCGCCAGCACGGCTACCGCAAAAAACGCCGGCACAACCAGCAATAACAAATGCGCGATAGTTACTTTGCCGGCCAGGAAAAACATCAGCGTGGTCACGTCACCGGTGATCAACGATACCCCACCACTGTTCACCGCAAAAATAATCAGGGTCGCGTATTTGATACGTTTTTTCACGTCCATTTTTAAACTGGCTATGACCGCAATGGACACCAGGGTTGCAGTGACGTTGTCAGCAAATGAAGAAAACACAAAAGCAAAAGCAGCGATGATAAACATCAAACGTCGTTCCGATAACTCAGACGGCAACATGCGCTGTACCATCTGTGAAATAAAACCTTTGCTATTGAGATAAGCAACAAAAGTCATAGTTGACATCAAAAACAACCACAAAGTGGCTATTTCCAGCAAGTTATGGTTCAACTGCTCGCTAACTTCGGCACTTGTGGCTCCGTGCATTG
This sequence comes from Rheinheimera sp., assembly GCA_003543135.1. Lineage (GTDB taxonomy): Bacteria > Pseudomonadota > Gammaproteobacteria > Enterobacterales > Alteromonadaceae > Pararheinheimera. The sequence goes on along the minus strand of DPJG01000027.1, from coordinate 379,594 downwards.
GAAAAATAAATGCTAAAATCCAGCACAGAGTACCGAAAAAAAGTGTCGTTTTTGCCTTGTTTACGTGGATAATATCCTCTATAACGATGAGCACAAAAGCTAGGGCAACCAGGCCCAGTATTACGGCTGTTAACATATATTTTCACCAGATTGTAGACAGTGGAAGTGACCAATTTGCGGGGCGGCATTCTAGCATCGTCAAGCTGTTATCACCATCCACAACCGGGCATACATTGGTCTATACCCCTTAATTTTTTAACAAAAAGTTACGAGTTCATGCTATCAGCAAAAAAAATCATTAAGTGCCTCGACGACCACTGGCCTGTTCTGGAAACACTGGCAAGCCGCAGTGCCCTTGGCAGTTTTAGTTTTCAGGACGTGCAGGCACTGATCCAGCGTTATTCACCAGGCGCCAGCAGTGAGCAGGTGTTTCGAGAAGCACAAAGGTTGTTGCAACAGGAAGTGCTGATCCCATTGGCTAAATCCAGCCAGCTGGAACTGAACCGCGCCGTGCTTGAGTTCATTCAGTTTCTTATTCAGGAGCATCAACTCGGCACTGTCGGCGATATTCAAAGCCGGATTGAAGATTTAGACCGGCTGCGTGGCAAACTCAAAGCCGCCGCCGATGCTAAGGATGTCAGCGAAATGCGCCGTTTTATCCGCCTGATGGACGAAAGAGTGCGTGAAGTGGTGAAACATTTTCGTAAAAACGAAAGTGCCATTTTGCATTTGGTGGAACAGGCCAAAGCCGACGAAAGCAAACTAAGTCTGGCCAAAAGATACAGTGCGGTCATGGAAGCTTTTGATGAATACATAGAGCCTGTGCTGCAGATGATTGATATCAATGGCCCTTTCCAGCACAGCATTGCTGCCTTGGAATTGCTGCTCAGCGATTTGATTATTCATATTGAACAAACCGGCTTTTTGCAGGGTGAAAAAGAACCTTTAGTACAGCTGCGCACCCGTTTGCTGGAAATGAACCAGCTGGGCCGCGAATCACTTATTCGCAGCACGGACGTGCTGATGCCACTGAGGGAAGAGCTGCGGAAAAACACCTTGCTGTCACGTAACGCCAGCGCTTTATTGGCACTGTTGCGTAAAAAAGGCCTGGAGCCAACGCTTGAACAATTGGTGCCTAAATTCAGCTCTGATCATCAAAAATTCAGTCTGGGTTCGGCCAACCAAATCACCAGTTATATGGCCGAACTAGTGGATTATCAGGACGAACTGTATCAGATGCCACAGCAGGTTGATCAGGCTGCACATCACAATATCCGTGTACCTGAGCTGGCTGATGTACTGAAATTTGCCCGCACGCAACAAGCCAATACCGATTTATCACTCTGGCTTGCCAAAAGTTATCCGCAGTTGCCGGTAGATGAAATGTTATTTTTGTATCAGGAACTTAGCCGAGCCCCAAGCCTGAAACTGCAACATTTGGAGCAGTTAACCGAGCTTGAAGTCAATGGTTATCGCCTGACGCTTCACCCTTTTGCCCCCACAGCACAGTCAGGAAATTAACTGATGCAGATTGAACTGGAACAACTAAGCCAGCTGGCTGACATTTATAAAAAACTCAGCACTGGTTTTCATATCAGCGAGCAGGATTTTGCCCTCTGGCAGGAGCTCGACAATAACGAAGAAGCCTACAGCGCGTTATTTACCGCCCTGGGTAATCAACTTAAACGTGACAGCCGCGGTTTTTTCCATTTTGAAGTGGACGATGCCACTGTGAACATGGGCAAAATTTCCCGTTTATTTGCGCTGACCACTTACGCCCTGGTGGAGTTTTTTGCTGACAAAGGTCAGGACCCGCTGCGGGCGTTATTCGACGAAGAAATCAGCCATGAAATTCTCGCCAGCATTTTGCAGCAGCAATATCATTTATTTGAGCAGCTGGAAGTGTATTCAGCCACGGATCTGAAACGGGAAGTGATGAACCGGATGTTACGTTATGGTTTTGCCAAAGCTCAGGGTGAACAATTTAAGTTGCTGTCCCCCATCTACCGTTACCTTGATGCCTTAATGGCGGTAGATCAGCTGACCGAAGAAACCAACACAGAGCAAACTAACACAGAGGGCCAGGCCGATGTCTGAGTTATACGGCTTAACCAAGCTCGCTTTATTAAATACCGCAGGTTACGCCAAGTGTGTGATCCCGCTCGATGACGCAGCGTCAATTTGCGCGCCCAACAACACAGGGAAAAGCTCAGTCATTAACGCTTTGCAGTTTCCGCTGATCAACGATTTACGCTTAACCGAATGGGACGGCCACGATTTAGACGAAACCCGTAAATTTTATTTTGGCACCGACCAGAGTTACATTTTGCTGGAAGCCAACTTACCCAATGGGCCTGTGGTCATTGGTGTGGCGGGCCTTGGTAAAATTGCCGGTTATCAGTACCAGTATTTTTGCTACAACGGCAAGCTGAACCTTGATCATTATCTGGTCAACAACAGCATTGTGAAATACAACAAGCTGGATCATCATCTGCGTGAGCTGGGTTTTGACCCGCTGGAACTGAAACCCGCTGAGCTGAATGCCCTGCTCACCGGCGGCGCCACGCCTTATGACAGCAAAATAAACCTGCGGATGATCCCGCTGACTAACGTTAGCGACGCTCCTGTGTATAAAGACATTTTCCGCCGTATTTTAAACCTGCACCGTTTAACAGCGCAGGACGTCAAACGTTTATTGTTGCCGGTGTTTGCCCGTCATTTAAGCGACCCCAAAGTCGATTTTTACACTGTCTGGCACAATGCTTTTGAAAAAGTAAACCGCGACAGGCGCGAGCTGAAAGCTTTGGAAAACCAACAACAGGCCGTTGAAGCGCTGGAAAACCTGCTGGAAAACCGCGCTGTACTCAAAGGCCGTTTAGGCGCTTATGCACCTAAACTGGATAAAGCTTTGGTGGAATTTCAGAGTTATTTAGAAGATCAACAAGGCGAACTGTCCAATAACCTCGAAGAGCTGCACCGCGAAAAAAGCCAGCTGGAAGAAAAACAGCGTTTATACGTGGGGCAAATTAAAGAACTGTCTGGCCGTAAAATTGAACTGCAGCAATGGTTTAGTGAACATGACACCCTGGCACTGCGTTTTGGCCTGACCAATCTGGCAACCTTGCAATCCAACCTTGCCAATATCCGCCAGAGTTATGAGTCGCTCAGCCACAGCTTACAAGGTGCAGCCAATTTAAACCCTACCACCTTGGCGCATCAACAGGCGCAAACCCAGAAGCAGCTGAAAAGCTTAAAGTTGCAGCTGAAAAACCTGGAATACAACCTGTATTCCAGGCTTCGCGAAGATTTGTCCTTGCCTGAAGTGCAGCAACTGATTAAAGCGCTGAACCCGGATTTATTATCGCTGTCGACTGCAACTGGCGGTGATGTACAAATCACGGATGACGATGCATTTGGCGAGCAATTAAGTGCCCTTGCCGATTGTTTCCGTCAGGGTAAGTTGCATCTCAAAGGTGCTGTCATTGATTTAGCGCATTTATCAGCCCCGGATATGACAGGGGTTGAAGGCAAAATTCAGCTCAAAGAGCAGATTGAAGCGTTGCAACTGACCCTGGCAACGCTGGAGCAGCAGGAAGAAGTGGCTCAGGATTTAGCGGGCAAAACCCGCGAAAAAGAGCGTTTATATGCCGATATGCTGCAAGCCGAAGAAGATTTAAAACGTTTTGCCCGTTTTGAACAAATGCGTGAACTGCGTGATCAGCAACAGGACTTAGTTGACGAGCTTGACCGTGAAGAAGAAATTCTGCACGAGCAACTTGCAGAAGTGCAGCATAAAGCCAGCAGTTTGTCGGACCGGCGTAATCTGGTGACCAATAAACAGGATCAGCTGAAACGTCAGCTTGAACGTATTGAGCACGAGAAAAAAGAACGCATTGATTTTCAGCTGGATTTTTACAGCGGCCGTATCACACCTTATCCAATTGAAATTAATCTCGAATACGACAATCTGGCCGACGAGCTGCGCTCTTACAATAAACATTGTCAGGAGCTGAAGCTGCTGGACATCAACATTAAAAATACCTATTTGTTTATTTTTAATGCCGGCATCAGCAAATTTGAAGCCGAAACTGATGAAGACGCCAAATATCAGAAGCTAATTCAGGCCTTTCACCATCTGGATAAAGAGCGTGAAGCCATTGAACGTCGTGCCAGAGTGGCGCTGACTGAAGTTGCATCCACCCTTAAAGGCTTAAGATCGGATTTAGACCGCCTGCACCGTGAGCTCAATAGCTTTAACCGCGGCATCTGGCGTCATCAAATCTCTAATTTGCAGGATTTTAAAATTGAGATTGTCGACCGAAAACTACTGGTCGGCCATATCGATACCATTCTGACCACCTCGGATGCCTATCAGCAAGGCGACACGCTCGACTTGTTAGCCCCAGGGGTCACCACAGATGAGCGCGAAATTAATGCGGCCAAAGATTATCTGATTCAGGCGGCCAGCGAAAAATCGGGCCTGACGTTGTCGGATTTATTTGATATCCGTTTTAAAGTGGTGAACCGCGCCGGTGAAGTGGAGTATTTTGACAAAATAGACTCAGCAGGCTCCAACGGTACCCGTATTACCATTAAGTTGTTGTGTGGCATGTTGTTTATTCGTCAGCTGTTGGCTGAACGGGAAAGGGGTAAATACCGTATTCCTATTTATATCGACGAAGCAGCCGACATTGACCCGCATAACCAGCAGGCGCTCATTGAAACTGCACTGAATTTTGGTTTTGTGCCGATTTTTGCCTCAGTGAAACCACAAACCAGCTGCCGTTATATAGTGCCGATCCGCACTGTGAAAAACGGCGCACAAAACTGGGTCGATGAAAAGGATTGGATCCTTTGTGAACAAATTGGCAGTACCGAGCCTTTGTTAACTGAAGACAAAGTGGATGACGAGGCTGAGTTGGTTGGCTAAGCCCTGTCTGCCCCTTTGTCAGACTTTGCGGACAGCTCGTGGCAACAACTGCTGTTCTGATGAAAAATCAGACAGTTAAGTTGTTGCCGCTGAACTTATCGCGGTAGTTTTACTCAGAGCCAACAAGCCGCAGCAGGCGCTTTAACTCAAGCCAGCGGCTGTTGTTTTTTTATCCGGACAAGGAGTTTGGTTATTCGCGGACTGAGTTTTCACACTGTTTTTCTGTTGCTGATGCTGTTGTGGCTTGGTCTCACACCGGCGCAGGCTGATGCTGCCAATAGGATTGAACTTGTTGGGGTGACAGGCGAGCGTAAAGAAAATATTGAGCTTTACCTGTCATCTATTGCACAAGCCGAAATTAACAGCTCGGCCCGCTTTAAAAACCGGGTCAGCCGCGATATCAAAAAGGCGCTCAGAGGTTTAGGTTATTATCAGGTTGTTGTTGATTTTATTGATAAAAAAGACGGCAATGATTATATCCTGACAGCCAAAATCACCGCCAATAAATATGTGTATATTCAAACCAATGATTTGCGCATTTATGGTGGCGCCGCCAACGACACCCAGTTTTTACAACTGTTGAAAAACGCCGCGCCCAAAAAAGGCGAGCGGATGCATCATGGCAAATATGAAAACTTCAAAAGTGAGCTGATGAGCCTGGCCAACCGTAAAGGTTTTTTTGACGCCAAATTCACCCGCACCGAACTTTATGTCAAACCAGGCGACAGACGCGGCACAGTGCGGTTGTATTTTGATTCAGGCCAAAGATATAAATTTGGCGACATCAGTTTTCATGGCTCACAAATCAGGCAGGCCAGACTGAAATCCTTATTAAAATTCCGCAAAGGCGACCACTACTCAGCCCGCCTTTTGGGCGAGCTGAGTCAGTCCCTGGCCACCACCAACTGGTTTAGCAGCATCAACCTTGAAGCCGACGTCGACAACCGTAAAAACGGCGAATTGCCGCTTCGCATCGAACTAACACCAGCGCTGAAAAATAATGTGGAGGCAGGTATCGGTTATGAAACTGACGTAGCAGGCAGGCTCAAAGCCAAATGGGAAAAACCCTGGCTCAATGACAGAGGCCATAGCCTGGGCGCTGATTTAGCCTTGTCTAATCCGGAGCAACTGCTGGAAACCCGCTACAAAATGCCGCTGCGGGATGTTACCAACGACTATTACCAGTTTGTACTGGGTTATAAAAACCTCGATAAACTCAATACCGTCAGTCAGGAATTTAACCTGCTGGCTGAGCGCAATTGGCTGCTCAAAAACGGCTGGAACCGCAATCTTTCCATGCGTTTTTTATATGAAGATTATTTGCAGGGAAGCCAGCAGGCGACCTCGACCCTTTTAATGCCAGGCATCAGTTTTAGCAAAGGCAGCAACAGCGGTGGCAGTATGCCGCAACAGGCCGATTATTATCTGGTGGCAGCTGAAATTGCCGACCAAAGCTGGGGCTCAGACACCGATTTTATCCGCTTACGCGGCAGAGCTGGCTGGATTGGCAGCTGGAGTGTGGACGAGCGCTGGCTGCTGCGTCTGGACGCCGGCACTATCTTGCAGGAAAGCATTGAGAGTATTCCATCGTCTTTACGTTTTTTTGCCGGTGGCGACAACAGCCTGCGTGGTTATCAATACCGTACTGTAGCGCCGCAGGATGCACAAGGCCTGTATATTGGCGGCCTGCATATGGCGGTGGCCACGATGGAATATCAGCACAGAGTCAAAGGCGACTGGTGGCTGGCGCTATTTACCGACTATGGCAGCGTCTGGAACCAAAACCCGGATTGGCAACGTGGTGTCGGCGCCGGCATTCGCTGGGCATCGCCTATTGGCCCGGTGCGGCTTGATTTTGCTTTTGGCCTCGACGCCAAACCCGGCACCGACTTTCGTATTCACTTTACCCTTGGCCCCGAATTATGAAGCTCAGCTGGTATCTGCTTAAAAGATTTTTACTGAGCCTGCTGGCCATCGTCCTGATCAGCCTTGCGCTGATTGGCACTAACTTAAGTTTGCAACTGGGGGCTTTGATTGCACAATGGTATCTGCCTGCTTTAAGTGTTGGCAGCATCAACGGCGACTTGTGGCGTGGTTTCAGTCTGCACGATCTGCAATATCAGGACGAACAGCAACAGCTCAAACTACAAAATCTGCAAGGCAGGCTCGACTGGCGCTGTTTTACCCATTCCGCGCTTTGTCTGCATTATCTGAAGCTGGAAGGTGCAGCCATTCAGATCTTTACGGCACAGGAAAAGAGCGAGGCAAACAACCTAGTCACAGTGCCCGCAGCTCCCTTCCCCATCCGCATTGATGAGATTTCGCTTCATAACTTTCATCTGCAACGGCCGCAACTTCAGCTGCAACTGGGCGTACTGCAAAGCAGCCTGAGCTGGCAACAGGATAAGCTGGCACTTGGCGATAGCCTGATCCGCCAATTCAAAGCGCAGCAACAAACAGCGCAGCAACAGCCAGGTACGCCAAATACCAAACTAAAACCTAAAGCCAAAACCAGCGTCGCCGCCCCCCAGGGCTGGCAACTGCCGCCAGTGCCGGCATTACCGGACCTGAACAGCATTCAGCTGCCGCTGCAGCTTAGTATTAAAAGCCTGACGCTTGATAACATCGAGCTGCTGGACGCTGACCGCCCCCAGCTACAACTGACCAAAGCGCAGCTACAGGCAAATTTCAGCCACCTGCGCTGGCAACTGACTATTGCCGACTTTGACGCAAAAACGCCGTTATTCAGGTTTCGCAGTGAACTGGATATCAAACCCAAACAGCAACAAGCGATTCAGTTGCAGCTTGAGATCACCAAACAGCCCTGGTTTTCGGAACAACAGTTTGAATTGAGTCTGCAAGGACCGCTTGCATCTTTGGCGCTTGATGCAAAGCTGTTGGGGGCGCAACAGGCTGCTTTTAGCGGTACTTTGGATGTCAGCAAAACACAAGCTGAATTTGATCTCAAACTGCGCTCAGATGCACTGCAATATATAATGCCGCCGGCACAAACCATGGATGCAAACGCCAATGCCGAGGCGACAGGGTCAAAAACATATCGCCTTGGTAATCTGCAGCTGCAACTAAAGGGCTCCACTGCAGCTTTTGATTTTTTGGCGGACAGTCAGCTGCAGCTGCCGGATTTACCCACAGCAAAGCTGAAATTCGCCGCCCGTTATCAGGCAACACCTGGCACTGTACAAATTCAACAGCTTGATATCCAAACCTTAGGCGGAGATTTGCAGGCAACTGCCACTGTGGATTTAGCCAAGCAACAGCTACAAACAGAGTTACTGCTGCATCAACTGCAACCGGGTTTATTCTGGGCGGATTATCCGGGCAGCCTGTCGGGCAAACTTAGCCTCAATGCCGATGTGCAACCCGCAGCAATCAAACTCGATTTGCCGGTGATTGAACTTCAGGGTGATTTACGCGATCTGCCGCTTCAACTAAAAGGCAGCTTAAGCCTTGAGCAACAGGATAAATTTTGGGCGCTGCAAAGCCCGGGGCTGACAATGAGCCACGGACCAAACCAGCTGTCGGCCAAAGGCCTGCTGACCGAACAGTGGGATGCAGAACTTGCATTGCACATGCCGGATCTGTCACAAAGTGTGGCGCAAAGTGAAGGCCGGCTCAGCGGTGTTATCAGGCTTACAGGCGCCGCCAAAACCCCAAGCTTACAACTGGAGCTAACAGGCGAACAGCTGAATTATCAGGACGATTATGCGCTGGCAACTTTCAGGCTGCACGGGACTCTGGCGGCTTTGGGTCAGCAAAACTCTTCATTGTCGTTCAGCGCCAAAGAAGGTCAGGCACCTGGCATTCAGCTGCAACAGCTGGACTGGCAACTAAGCGGCACAGCCCAACAACATCAGAGCCACCTGCAGCTGGACAGTCATCAGCTGCAGGCGGCAATCGCCATGGAAGGCCGCCTCGATAGCCAAAGCTGGCAAGCCAACTGGCAGGAAGCCAGATTAAAATCAGATATGGGCGACTGGCAGCTGCAGCAGAGCCTGCAAACAAGCTGGCAGCGGCAACAACAGACGCTGACCCTAAGCCCTTCCTGCTGGCATGACAATCAAGCGAAGCTTTGCCTGAAGGCAGATCAAGCACTATCAGCCACGGCGGGCGCTATCAGCGCCGAGCTGACACAACTTGATTTGGCAGCACTTAGTGCCCTGCTGGAGCAGCATCAAAGTCTGAATGGCCGGGTGGATGGCGCTGTCACTTTAGGCTGGCAGCCGAGACAACTGCCCAGCTTTACCCTGCGTCTGCAAGGCAGCGCCGGCCAATTTAATTATCAGAGCACCAGTTTATTAGAAGTGCCCTGGCAACAGCTGAGCCTGAGTGCAAGCTTACAAAACAACGAACTGCAATCTGAGCTTAGGCTGATTTTCTCCGAAAAAAGTGATGCCAGACTGGCGCTCAGGTTGCAACAGCTTGATAGTGCCGATAAGACCATGGATGCCAGATTTCAGCTCAACGCAATGGATTTGTCGTTTTTACGGCCTTTACTCAATGACTACAGCCAGTTTCAGGCTGAGCTGAACGGCGATATCAGCGCCACCGGCGCCCTTGAACATCCTGAGCTTCGTGGCTCTCTGGCTCTTGAGAATTTAACATTAACCGGCCGGCAGGCCCCGATGGATATTCAGCAAGCCAGACTGAAACTAAGCCTCAATGGCTTTTCGGGCAATCTTGCAGGAGAGCTGGTCACCCCTTCTGGTCAACTCAACATGACAGGGAACGCCGACTGGCAGCAAAGCGCACTCTGGTATGCCAAACTGGCGCTCAAAGGTGAACAGGTCAGCGTGCATTTGCCCAACACCACACTGACTTTGTCACCGGATTTACAGTTTAACGCTGATGCCAGTGGCGGCCGTTTAACAGGTGTTGTGCATATTCCACAAGGCAACATTGAAGTGGATGACCTGCCGCAAAATGCCACCAAAGTATCGGATGATGAAATTCTGATTAATACCCAGGATCTGGATTATGTGGCAACTGAACAATGGCAGCTGAGCTCTGATGTAAAAGTGCTACTGGGCGACGATGTACGGCTGGCCGCTTTTGGCCTAAAAACCCGGCTGGAAGGGGAATTAAGAGTAAGGCAAAACGGCAAACAACCGACAGTGCATGGCCAGGTGAACCTGCAAAATGGTACTTTCCGTGCTTATGGCCAGGATTTACAACTGCGTAAAGGCCGGCTGAATTTTAATGGTCCGGCCGATGAGCCTCTGATGGCGATAGAAGCCATCCGCAATCCGGAAAAAACCGAAGATGGTGTGATTGCAGGTTTAAGAGTCAGTGGTTTAGCCGACAGTCCTGTGGTGGAAGTTTTTTCCACACCAGCCAAACCTCAGGCCAATGCGCTGGCCTACTTGCTGATGGGCCGGGATTTAAACAGCAACAGCTCAGATAAAAGCATGACCACCAGCCTGATTGGGATTGGCATTGCCAGCAGCGGTAAATTGGTGGGTGAACTGGGTGAAGTCTTTGGCTTAAAAGAACTCAGCCTTGACACCGCAGGTAGCGGCACCGACTCCAAAGTGACGGTGAGCGGTTATTTATCGCCCAAATTGCAGGTGAAGTATGGGGTGGGCATTTTTACCCCCTTTGGTGAATTTACCCTGCGCTACCGCCTGATGAAAAAGCTGTATCTGGAGGCGGTAAAAAGTGTAAATACCTCAGTGGATTTATTATACAAAGTGGAATTTGATTAAAAAGCCACTTCAAAACAGCGGCTGATAAAAGACCATACAGCCGAAAAAACACAAAAGACCAGCTAAAGCTGGTCTTTTCCCTGTCATACTTCTTGCACTTGTGTCTGCAGTTAAAGCGGCTTTTTTAACAACAAATGCTGGTAACGCCCTAACGAAGCATAAGGTTCGGTACGGTTGTATCTGAGCTCCACTTCCAGCAATTTATCAAACTCCGTTTCCTGCTCTGAACGGTCCCGTAAATAATCGTGGAAACAACGCACCCCGGTTTTACTCACTAATTCAAAACCCTGCGCCAGACACCAGCGATGCACATCCAGCGGGTTCAGCGGATGTTGCGGGCTTAAACTGACTTTTTTCTTATAGGCCAAATCGCGCAGCACATAATTAAAATTGCCATACACAATATTAGAAAACCTTTTAGCGTCCAGGTTGTAAAACATCAGCGATAAAGTGCCGCCCGGTTCCAGCAGCTGCCACAACTGCGCTATGGCAAGTTCTGGTTCGGCCAGCCACTCCAGCACCGCATGACAGAGCACCACCGGATATTGCTGCCCACCGGCAGCAAGTTCAGCAAGGCCGGTATTTAATATGCTGATCTGCTCAGACAGCCCTTGCGCTTTGGCGCTTTCTGCAGCCATTGCCAGCATTTCAGCCGATAAATCGGTCAGCAGCAACTGATGGCCCAATGACGCCAGCCATAACGCCAGCTGGCCCTGACCTGCACCTACATCCAGTACCCGGCTTGACTGTTGTAACGCCTCACACTCTGCTAAATCGCGCTGCAACACCAGCTGCCTTAAGCGGCCTTTGGTGGTTTGGTAGATATTCTGCTGGAATTTCGCCGCGATACTGTCAAAATTGCGGTCCGATTTTTTCTTTGTCATGGTGTTATGGAATTTCCCGTTAAAATTCTGGCCTCGCCGGCTGTGATCCTGCTGTTGCTGGCACTGCTGCTGGTTATGTTACATCAATTGCGCCCTGGCGCCGCCAAAGCCGGCAGCATTTTGTTGTTGCTGTTGATTTGGGGAGGCACCACCAAACCATTGGTCGATCAGCTGGCCGCGCCGCTTGAGCTTCAATATCCGGCTTATAACAACACAACCAACGCCGCGCCGCTGCAGCATATCTGGGTGCTGGGCTGTAATCATCAGGACAGCCCCTTTTTACCCTTGACCAGCCAGCTGGCACCTTGTTCACTGGCCAGAGTCAGTGAAGGGATCCGGCTTTGGCATCAGCAGCCAACGGCGCTGCTGCATTTTAGCGGCCGAATCGACGACAGAATCAATGAACACAGCGAAGTGGCGCGTCGTTATGCCATCGCTATGGGTGTTGCGCCTGAGCAAATTCGTTTGCATCAACAGCCGCACAACACCCGCGAAGAGATCCAAAGCCTGCTTGCCGCAACCGGCCCGGACACAGTGGCGCTGGTGACATCTGCCATGCATATGCCAAGAACCATGCGCTGGGTGGCTTTTTATCAACAACAGCAAACAAAACCAGGACTTATCATTGCAGCGCCCACCGACTTTAGCGTCCGGCGGTTAAGCCACGAGCTAAAACCAGGCCATTTTATTCCGACTGTCACTGCCCTTAGTGCACTGGGTTATGTGCATTACGAATATCTGGGACTGGTATTGCAGCAATGGCAGATGTCGGCCGACACTGATTCGGTACTAGTACAAGGCGGTCCGGACGCAGATTTAACCAAGCCGGAATAACATGCCGGATGGCCGCAAGGCTGCCCGGACAAGCGCCAATCTGAAGCGAAAAACCGGCTCAGGCCGGATTAGGCAAATCAATAAACTCAACTTCAATGCCGGTTTGTGCTGCAAGCCACTGCCCCAGCGCTTGTATGCCATAACGTTCGGTGGCGTGATGGCCGGCGGCAATAAAATGAATGCCTAACTCGTCTGCACTATGAATGGTTTGCTCTGACACTTCACCACTGAAAAATAAATCGGCACCGGCTTGTGCCGCAACTTCGATATAACCCTGCCCGNNCCAGCCGATAGTGTTAATAGTGGCAGGCCCGGCAGGGTGCACCAGTGGCTGACGCTGTAACAGGGTCTCAAGAACAGCGGCCCAGTCTTTGGCACTTCGGCTTTGATGGCAAGATGGCACATCCCCCAGCATCACAACACCCAAAGGCTCAGCTACAGTCAAAGGCCGCACATTTTCAAGCTGCAGCAACTGGCCAAGGCGGGCGTTATTACCAAGCTCGGGCTGAATATCAAGCGGCAAATGATAAGCCAACAAATTGATATCGTGGTTCAGCAGGGTTTGCAGCCGGCGTTTTTTCATGCCTGTCACCACATAATCTTCGCCTTTCCAGAAATAACCATGGTGCACCAGAATGGCGTCCGCTCCAGCAGCTACTGCAGCATCCAGCAGTTTTTGTGACGCCGTCACCCCAGTCACCACCTTTTGGATCTGGCTTTTGCCTTCCACCTGCAAGCCATTGGGGCAATAGTCTTTGATGCGGCTGGCACCCAGTTTTTCTTCCAGCATTTGCTGTAATTGTTGCCGGCTGATGCTCTTTGTTGGCTGAGTCATTGTTGTTCTGCTCCGGATAATTGTTCAAGTGCGGCCAGTTTGGTTTTGGCTTCAATCCACTGGCCCATAAACTTGGTACTGCGAAATTGATGTTGTCTGAGCATGGCGCCGATAAAATGTTGTGCCCTGTGCCGGCTTAGATTTGCCCTGACCTGTTCCAGTTGTTGCCAGACTCCGGGCTGCAGCGCTTCAAAAGCAAACTTTTGCTGCAAAATCGCAAAACCTTGTTGCTGTGATGCCTGCCACAACGCTTCATCCTGATAAAGCCGCACTGCCGCACCGGCAATACTGTGGTTATCCTCTGCCACCAGGCCGGCAAAGGCCCCCTCTAAACACATGCTTTCAGCCCCAATAGCCGTGGTGACACTGGGGGTGCCATTTTGCATCGCATCAATAAATTTACCCTTAAGACCAGCACCAAAAGGCAAAGGAGCAAGGCAGACTCTGGCCTGACGCAGCACCTGGTGCGCATCATCGGCCCAGCCTTTGATCAAAAAACCTTGTTTGTTGTTGTGAAGCGCAGTGGCTTTGGGCGGCGGATAAGCACCATAAATATGCAGCTCAACACCAGGTAGCTGAGCTCTGATCAAAGGCCAGATTTGTTGCAGCCACAATACCGCCTGCCAGTTGGGCTCATGGCGAAAATTGCCAATAAAAACAAAATGTTTTCGCTCATCAAAATCTGGCAAGGCCAAAGTTGCCTGCTGTTTTAATAAAAAGGGGCAATACAGCAACTGGCTGGCGGGTAGCTGAAATTGTTGCTGCAATAACGTCATTTCATATTCGGAAATGGTCAGTGTCAGATCCGAACGCAAAATGGCAGCAATTTCCCGCATCGCTAGCTCTGAATGAAGATCTAAAGGTTGCAGTTGCCGTTTTTCTTTAAAAGCCTGTTGCCGTGCAGCCCGCAAAAAATGCAAATCTTCACTATCGAGCAGCCTTAAGGCATTGGGGCAAGCGGCTTCGACCCGCCAGCCAAACTGCTCTTCGAGCATAAAACGGTCAAACAGCACCACATCGGGCTGCAGCTCTGCAATCCAGTGGTCGAAGCTGCTGCAATTGAGCGCGATATTCACTTCGCGGATACCAAGGGCTGTTAAATCAGCACGGTGTGGCCCGCGCTCAGCGGCACTGGCAAAAATCACCTGCCAGCCCTGAGCGCGATACATTTCCAGCAAACTTAACATCCGCCAACCGGCAGCAGACGAAGCCGGCTCCGGCCAGACGTATCCCAATACCACTAATAACGCCATCTGCACCTCCGAAAAAACGGCCGTTATTGTAACCCTGATCCGGTAAGGCGCCAAACCTTGTCTGCCGCTGTTGCAGCACCGCACTTTTTTAGTGGTATGATGAGTGCCGATATTTTGTTGTTGGACCTGTTATGACCAAAGTGAAGGCCCCTTATCACCCAACCGAAGAGTTGTTACATTGGCTCAGCCATGGTTTTGCCGCACTGTTAAGCCTGCTAGGTTGTATGTTGTTACTGGAAAAAAGCCTGCAGCAAAATGACTGGCAAGTCACACTGGCTGCGCTGGCATTTGGTGTTAGTTTATTTTTATTGTACCTTTGCTCCAGCCTGTACCACGGTAGTAAAAATCCCCGTCACAAAGCCTTTTGGCGCAAACTGGACCATGCCGCTATTTATCTGTTAATTGCCGGCAGTTACACCCCTTTTACCCTCATCAGCATGCGTGACAGCTGGGGCTTCTGGTTGCTGGCTGTGGTCTGGGGCATTGCTTTTGCCGGTATTATTCTGGAGTTTGCCGCCCATCTGAAATTTAAAAAAACCAGTCTGGTGCTTTATCTGGCGATGGGCTGGCTGGCACTGATTGCCATTCAACCTATGCTGGCGCATGTGCCTGAGGCCGGTTTGTGGTGGCTGCTGGCCGGCGGTTTATGTTATTCCTTTGGTGTGATTTTTTATGTCTGGCACGCGCTGAAATTTCACCATGCAATTTGGCATCTGTGGGTGGTGGCTGGCAGCAGTTGCCACTTTATTTCGGTGTATTATTTTGTGTTGTAACACCAACATCAGTCAAAAACAAAACGCCCCGGATTGGGGCGTTTTTTTATTGCGTTATAACAGCCGGGTTTAGATTAGCAGCGGTTGATATTCAGATAATCCACCGCCGCTTTAGCCCGCACTATACCCCAGCCATACTGGGTATCACGGCCTGCTGTGCCTCTGTCTTCTGCGGTAGCATTAAGCGCTGCACGGATTTTGGCTGCGCTGCAGGTGCGATGTTGACTCCAGACCAGGGCTGCAACACCGGCCACATGGGGAGATGCCATGGAAGTGCCGCTTAAGCTAGCGTAAGTGCTGTTTTTATAGGTGGAGTTTACACTGACACCTGGACCTGAGATCTCAACCTGACTGTTGTACTGCGAGAAGCTGGCCCGCACTTTACTGCTGTTCACCGCTGCCACCGACATTACGGCACTGTAAGATGCCGGGTAAGAAAATGCGCTGGTACCAGCATTACCGGCCGCAGCCACTAACAACATACCGCCATTATAAAAATTGGTCATCGCATTACTTTCAGTGGTACTGGAGCTGCTGCCGCCAAGGCTCATATTCACCACAGAAGCACCGGCATTTTTACAGCTCTGAATGGCCTGGATCAGGTTAGAGGCTGTGGTCCATTTGCCTGAGTCGTTAAAAATTTTGACTATATGTAGACCAAGCTTGGCTGAGCGGTTTACCCCGACCACCCCAATATTATTGCCGCCAATAGCAGCAATGGTGCCGGCCACATGGGTACCGTGGCCGTTGCCGTCTGTACTCCAGCTGCCGTGACCGCTAAAGGCATAACCTGTGACACCACTGCTTGGCAAATCCGGATGACCATAGTTGTAACCCGTGTCGATGACACAGGCTTTGATGTTTGAAGTCATAGCGTCACTGACCTGAGGTGCCTGCACCATGGTAATACCATAAGGCACTGACTCTGCAAGCAAATAACGTTTTGGATCCTCTTCTACATAATCCACCATCGGATTATTCTTCAGCGCTTGCAGCTGCTGGGCGTTTAGTTTTGCCACGCTGACACCAAAAGCATCCAGGTGATTGGCTTCCTGTACCTGAGCCTTACGTAATAATGCCATAGCGCCTTTACGCGAGAACTTCTGCTTACGCTCGCCTGCCGACAAATAACTGTCGGCTTCTGGGCCTAACGCCTTAATAGTTGAGCCTGGTTTAAATTTGATCATGTACTGGGTGTCATCACCGCTTAACGGCATAAACTCTTCATTGTCGTTGGCAACGGCTTGCTGCACAGACAGCGCCAGTGCAGTGACGGTAAAAAGCAGCGGCAGAACTTTTTGGATTGGTTGCATCATAATAGTGCCTTTAAATAGTTGATTTATTGTTGTTATGTCCGCCGCAATGGATCTATACAGCGGGCAAAAATCAAACTAAAGGCATCTGTCTACGCCTCCAAGTCAGGGGCGCTGATATCTTTTTGACAATTTAATGACAACAAAATGATACTTTAGAAATCAATACATTAGGTAGCATTACATTAGCGAATCATTCTTGCCGGCGACAGGCAGGCTAAACCAGAAGGTAGCGCCTTGTTGTTCAACACTCTGAAAACCAATCTGTCCTTCATGGCTCTCGATAATACGTTTGCAGATGGTTAAACCAAGACCTGTGCCCTCTTTGGCTCTGCTATCCGACGCATCGGCCTGACTGAATTTTTCAAAAACTCTGTGCTGGAAAGCTGCCGGAATACCCACACCTTCATCTTTCACAGCCACCCTGACCTCCCGGCCATTGCTGGACAGCATCACTTCAACCTGACCACCCGGATGGGAAAACTTAATGGCATTGGATAATAAATTATCCAGCACCTGACGAATTCGAAGCGGATCAGCCATCACCAGATAACGGCTGTCCCCTGCTTTTGCTGCTGAAAAGTCGTCTGCTAGCTGTTCTGTGTTAACCAGCATGGTGACATGGTATTTATCACTGTAGGTTTTCATCGCGGTGACGGCTTGTTGCACTGCATCCAACAAATCAAGTTCAGTGCGTTGCAGCACAAATTTGCCGGCATCAAACTTTTGTACATCCAACAAATCATTAATTAAATTTGATAACCGCTCACAATTATTCAGCGCTGTCTGCACCAACAGCTGATAAGGTTCAGATTCAGGTTGCACCACTTTTTGCGCAATTAACCCTACAGCCCCGCGGATAGAAGTCAGAGGTGTCCTGAGCTCATGCGACACTGTGGAGATAAATTCATCCTTGAGCTTGTCGAGACGGGTTAACTCTTTGTTGGTTTTGGCAAGCTCCAGCAGGCTTTTTTCCAGCTGTTTAGTGCGAAGTGACAAGGTCAGCGAGCTATCTTCCAGCGCCTTGGTACGCTCTGTAACTTTAGTTTCAAGGATGAGTTGCGCTTTCGCCCGCTCCTGCACGGAGTTTTGCAATAACTTATTGATTTGCCGAATGTGACGCAACCGGTACTGATGAAACCCCAGCATCAGCATCAGGACTAAGAATAACAAAGCGCCCTGCACCGGCCTGTGTTGCCACCAGGGAGGTTCAACCACCAGCCGTACTGTGGCGTTCTCTTCACTAAATAAACCATGGTTGTTGGAGCCGCGCACTTCAAACAGATACTCGCCTGAAGGTAAGTTGGAGTAATAAGCGCTGTTTTTACCCGAATGTAATAACCAGTCTTTGTCAAAACCTTTGAGCCTTACCATAAACTGATTACGGCTGACATCGTGATAATCGAGGCTGGCAAACACAAATTCCACGCTGTTATCTGCAGGCGTCAGTTTAATCAGAGGCCATTGAGCAGTATGGGGCTGTGCCGGTAAACTTTTGTTGTTCACCAGCACCTGCGATATAGCCACCTGCGGCACTCTGTCATTGACCCAGAGCAGGTCAGGTTCAATCAGCGCCATACCGCTGATAGTGCCCACCAGCAGCTGACCAGTCTGATCCTCATAAATTGATTTAAAGGCCAGTTCAGTCGCCACCATGCCATCCTGGCGGGTGAAAGTGATAAATCGTTCAGTGCCGGCGGGTCTTAAAGTTAATCCTTTGGCCGACAACAGCCATATATTCTGTCTGCGATCCGTATAAGCACCAACAATGTTGTCACTGGGCAAGCCATTGCCACTGTGCCAGTGCTGCTGAGTCTTATTATCTGGCTGATACAGAATCAGTCCTTTTGAGGTACAAAGCAGCACAGCGTTTGCCGGGCCTGGTTCCACACACTGGACGTCGTCGCTTGGCAGTTTCAGTCCGGTTAAACCTTGTTTCAGGACTGCACCTGTGCTGGTATCAATGCGCAACAAACCCGAATATCGGCTGCCCACCCAAAGGATCTTGTCTTTAAGCAGCATCGCCTGCACTGCGTCGCCAACTTTTTGCCGCATTTCCTCTTTAAGATAACTGACCACTTTGTCCGATGCCGGGTCCCAGGCCAGTACGCCTTCTCCCCACAGACCAAACCAGAATTGGCCGTTGTGCTCTATCTGTAAATCGCGGATGTTGCCGTCACTGCTCTTTGCCAACGTAAAAGGTGTGGTGACCTTGCTGATAGCATCCAGCTTCGAATTGTACTGATACAAACCCACATCAGTAGCTGCATATAACTGTCCTTGTTGATCAAGCCTGATACTGTTTACCCTGCCGCCAGTGGCATAACGCTTTAATTGTTGTTGTTGCCGGTCAATCCGGTACAGGTGGTCGGCACTGCCAAGCCAGATGACGCCATTTGCCGCAAAAACGCTGGTAACGGTAAAGTTAAACTGTTCGGCCGGCAAAGTGGGCAGCAGATTTTTTAACGCAGAAAATGCAGACTTGTTGTGCCTTGCAAAGTACAACCCACTTTCACGCGACCCCAGCCACAGCACGCCGGTTCTGTCTAAAAAAATGCTTCTGACATTGACGTTAGGCAATAACGACTGTTGTTCCCGAAAAGATACGAACTGCAATAACTCAGGATCCACCCTGAACATGCCGTTATAAGTGCCGACCAACAATCTGTTGTCAGCATCAAAACGCAGCACGTTAATAATGGGAGTTTGTTGTTGCGGGAAAAACGGGATTTTCTGCAGTTTACCTTGTTGCAACCGGAACAAGGCATTGCGCCCACCTAGCCATAAATCATTGTGATGCGTGGTTAAGGCTCTGATCTCATTGTCGCGGCTCTGTGGATCAGCATCGGGATATAACATGAATGCCTTACTTAAACCCGTACTTTGCTGATAACTGTGTAGCCCCTGCGCTGTGCCTATCCAGACAGTGCCGTCTTCAGTCTGCGCCAGACTCCAGATACGCTGATTGATTAAAGGCTGTGCCGATGTCGGACTGCCAATGCGGATAATACTGCCGTCTGGGTTTATTTTATTTAAGCCAAGCGTGGTGCCGACCCAGACAGCGCCGTCTTTATCCTCCATCAGAGTCTGGATATACATGCCGGCCAGCGCGTTTTCGGAACTTTCATCAGCCACGATACGGTGCAACTTGCCACTGACGCCGTCGATGCGGCTTAAACCATAACCCCAGGTGCCAGCCCAAAGCGTGTTGTTGCGACCAATTAATAAAACACCAACATCCTGATTACCAACTTGTTGGTGTTCGGCCGGACTTAACAGCGGAAATTCAGTAAAGGTATAACCATCGTATCTGAGCAAACCAGAGTTGGTGGATGTCAGCCAGATATAACCATGTTTGTCCTGAGCCACACTGTAAATAGTGGCATTTGGCAAGCCGTCATCGACGCCAATACGTTTAAAGTCGTGATAGCTCAACACACTGTGGCTGCAGACGGCAGCCCAGCATAACATCAGTATCCTTAACCAGCCAGCCAGTTGCCGACTCCTCCACCCGCGCTCCAGAACAACCTCCGGCTCCAAATCACTACCTGCTTCTGCGGTAACGCCTTCACCTTAGCACAGCAAAGCTCAGTTTACAGCGCAAGCGAATTAATTTCGCCAAAGCGCTTTGCGATGCAGTTGCAATGCCCTAAAATCGCCCCCATCTCGATGAGCAATGTCTTGTTATTATGCTGAATCCACCGGAGTTTTTATGTCAAATCCTCAACATAGCCGTTTAATGATCTTAGGTTCTGGTCCTGCCGGTTACACTGCAGCCGTTTATGCCGCCCGCGCCAACCTGAACCCTGTTCTGATCACCGGCATGCAACAAGGCGGTCAACTGACCACCACCACTGAAGTGGAAAACTGGCCAGGTGACCCGCACGGTTTGACAGGTCCTGCGCTGATGGAACGGATGCGCGAGCACGCTGAAACTTTTAACACCCAAATTGTGTTTGACCATATTCATACCGTTGATCTGAAAAATCGTCCATTTACCCTGACCGGTGACAATGGTGTTTACAGCTGTGATGCATTAATTATCGCAACAGGTGCTTCTGCCAAATATCTGGGCCTGGAATCTGAACAAAAATTCAGTGGCCGTGGTGTATCTGCCTGTGCAACCTGTGATGGTTTTTTCTATCGCAACCAAAAGGTTGCCGTTGTTGGTGGCGGTAATACTGCAGTAGAGGAAGCTTTATATCTGTCCAACATTGCCTCTGAAGTACATTTAATTCACCGCCGCGACAGCTTTAAAGCAGAAAAAATTCTGGTTGACCGTTTAAATGCCAAAGTAGCCAGCGGCAACATTATTCTGCATACCCACCGCGAGCTGGCGGAAGTGCTGGGTGACGATATGGGCGTGACCGGCGTACGGTTAAGTTCCACCAATGGCCAGCCGGAAGAGCAACTGGCATTACAGGGGGTATTTATTGCCATTGGTCACAAGCCAAACACCGATATTTTTGCCGGCCAGCTGGAAATGAAAAACGGCTATCTGGTGGTAAAAAGTGGTATCGAAGGCAACGCCACCCAAACCAGTATTGAAGGTGTGTTTGCCGCCGGTGACGTGTCTGATCACATTTACCGCCAGGCGATCACTTCTGCCGGTACCGGCTGTATGGCTGCACTGGATGCAGAACGCTACCTTGATGCCCAAAGCAAATAATTTGCTGGCATAAATGCCAATTTATCTGCCGGAATTGCGGGCGGATCCACACTGGTTTCCCCCGCTCTCTGAAGCCCTGACCGACCCTGATGGTTTACTTGCCATGGGTGGTGATTTGTCGCGGCAGCGGCTTGTGGCAGCTTATCTGTCGGCTATTTTCCCCTGGTTTGGTGAAGATGAGCCCGTCTTATGGTGGTCGCCGGCAACCCGTGCGGTGTTTACGCCAAATCAGCTGCAACTTAACCGTAGTCTGAAAAAATATCTGAAAAAACAGCAGTATCATTTCAGCTGCAACAAGGCCTTTGCCGATGTGGTGCGCTTATGCGCAGCACCAAGGGCAAGCCAGCAAGGTACCTGGATAGTGCCACAGATGCAGGCGGCTTATCTGGCGCTGCACCAGGCTGGCGTCGCACAAAGTATCGAAGTCTGGCGCGGCCACGAACTGGTGGGCGGTTTATATGGCCTGACTATCGGTGGTTTATTTTGCGGTGAATCCATGTTTAATCTCGAAGCCAACACCGCCAAGCTGGCATTGGTTGTGCTGCAACATCAGCTACAGCGTTATAGCGCCGGCTGGATTGATTGCCAGATGCCCAATCCATTTTTACTGCAACTGGGTGTACAACCGCTGCCTCGCGCCGATTATCTGCTGCTGCTAAACCAGCTCAAATATCAACAGGTTCCGACAGAGTTCTGGTTGGCGCAAGCTCTGGAGTTTGAGTTGTGAGCCCACAACAACTGTTATTTGGCTTAACCGCCGAGCACCCCTGCAGTTATTTGCCACAGCAACAGGAACGCTTGGTGTTTACGCTGCCAGAGCAGCCGCTCGATACTGACTTATATCAGCAGCTGATGGATTATAATTTCCGCCGTACCGGTGATCAGCTGTACCGCCCTTATTGCCTGAAGTGTCAGGCCTGTCAGGCCTGCCGCGTGCTGGTAGACCAATTTAAACTCAGCACAGGTCAACGTAAGCTGCTGAAAAAGGCTGAAAAAGCAAAATGGCACTGGAAGTTTTGTCCGCCAGATACCGTTGACGCTTATTACCCGCTGTATCAGCAGTACATCAGTGAAATACATGCCGACGGTGTGATGTATCCGCCCTCTGAAGAACAGCTAGCTTCTTTATTGCAGTGCGGCTGGCTGAATATCTCAGTTATTGAGCAGTATTTGGGGACTGAACTGGTTGGTGTGATTTTACTCGACCCGATGCTGGATGGTTATTCTGCAGTCTACAGTTTTTATAAGCCGCATTCTGAACTGGCGCTGGGTACCCTCGCCATTCTTGCGACATTGTTTCATAGTCAGCAACAGCAGCTGCCATTTTTGTATCTGGGCTATTTTATTGCAGACTGTACAAAAATGGCTTACAAAGCGAAATTCAGGCCGCAACAGCGTTTAATCGCCGGTAAATGGCAGTCTTTTGATTAAAAAGGTCGGAGTCGCTTTACTTATCCTTGTGATTTCGGCACAATCTGCACACTTTTTTTTCCGGTTTAAATAATTTTTTCTAAAGGGGCTCGTACGCTGCATGGCGAAAGAAGACGTGATTGAAATGCAAGGCACAATTTTGGATACCTTGCCAAATACAATGTTCCGGGTCGAACTCGAAAATGGTCACGTGGTTATCGCGCACATTTCGGGAAAAATGCGGAAAAACTACATCCGTATTCTGACCGGCGATAAAGTCACTGTAGAAATGACGCCGTACGATCTGACCAAAGGCCGTATCGTATTCCGTCAACGTTAAGTTGCATCAGCGGTACAACATAACATTGTTGTCTGCTGCCAGGTGAAACACCTGATAAAACAAAACCCGGTTAAACCGGGTTTTGTTTTTGGTTAAAACTGATAGTTCAAGCCGGCACTGCGGCATCGCTATAGTCAAACACCAGCTCGTCGCCAACCAGATCTACACGAACATCACCACCCTGAGTTAAGCGACCAAACAAAATTTCATTGGCCAGCGGCTTTTTCAGTTGCTCCTGAATAACCCGCCCCATTGGCCTTGCTCCCATGGCCTGATCATAACCTTTGTCTGCCAGCCACTGTCTTGCAGCACCGCTGAGCTCCAGCGACACTTGTTTTTTATCCAGCTGAACCTGCAAGTCACAAACAAATTTGTCTACTATTTGCAGAATAATGTCGCGTGATAAATGTTTAAACCAAATGATGCCATCCAGCCGGTTACGAAATTCTGGGCTGAATGTCCGGTTAATTTCCGCCAGAGCATCGTGGCTGTGATCCTGCTGTTTAAAGCCGATGGTTTTACGCACAGTTTCCTGCACACCAGCATTCGTCGTCATCACCAGAATCACATTTCTAAAATCTATTTTGCGGCCATTGTTGTCGGTTAAAGTGCCGTGATCCATCACCTGCAGCAGTATGTTGTAAATATCTGAATGCGCCTTTTCTATCTCATCCAGCAACACCACTGAATATGGATGTTTTGACACCGCATCTGTTAACAAACCACCCTGGTCAAAACCGACGTAACCCGGCGGCGCACCAATCAGCCGGCTGATGGAATGACGTTCCATATATTCCGACATATCAAAACGCAGCAGCTCAACCCCCATAATTTTGGCCAGTTGTTTGGTGACTTCAGTTTTGCCTACACCAGTAGGACCGGCAAACAAAAAGTTGCCGATCGGTTTTTCCTCGTTACCAAGACCTGAGCGTGATAACCGGATGGCAGAGGTCAGTACTTCAATCGGCTCGTTCTGACCAAATACCACCAGTTTTAAGTTCCTGTCGAGATTCGCCAGTACATCTTTATCGGACGCAGAAACCGACTGCTCCGGAATACGCGCCATTTTAGCAATCACATGCTCAATGTCTGGCACGTTAATCACTTTTTTACGTTTTGATACCGGCAACAACCGTTGACTGGCGCCAGCTTCATCAATGACATCAATGGCTTTATCGGGCAAATGACGTTCGTTGATATATTTAGCTGACAACTCAGCGGCAGCACGCAGCGCTTTGTTGGTGTAACGCACACCGTGATGCTGCTCGTAACGTTCTTTTAAGCCAAGCAGAATTTGTGTGGTGTCTTCCACGCTGGGCTCAGTAATATCAATTTTCTGGAAACGCCTGACCAGCGCAGTGTCTTTTTCAAAAATGCTTTTAAATTCCTGATAGGTAGTAGAGCCGATGCAACGCAGACGACCACTGGACAGCAGCGGTTTAATCAGGTTAGACGCATCCATCACGCCGCCGGAAGCGGCACCCGCCCCTATCACAGTATGAATTTCGTCAATAAAAAGAACTGCATCTTTTTCTTTTTCAATTTCTTTTAACAGCGACTTTAAGCGTTTTTCAAAGTCGCCCCGATACTTGGTGCCTGCCAACAACGCACCCATGTCGAGCGAATAAATTGTGGCATTGGCAATGACTTCCGGTACCTGGTTTTGCACTATCCGGTAAGCCAGGCCTTCAGCAATGGCAGTTTTACCAACACCGGCTTCGCCAACAAGGAGCGGATTATTCTTTTTACGCCGGCACAGTACCTGGATAGTACGTTCAAGTTCAGTGTCACGTCCAACAAGAGGGTCTATCTGGCCATTTTTCGCCAGCACATTTAAATTGGCAGTAAAGTTTTCCAGATATTTATTGTCTTCAACACCGACATCACCCACGTCATCCTGCTGCTCATCATTCGGCTCAATTTTGTCGGCTTTAATCACGCCATGCGAGATATAATTCACAATATCAAGCCTGCTGATATCAATTTTCTTCAGTAAATAAACAGCTTGTGATTCCTGTTCGCTGAAGATAGCAACCAGCACGTTGGCACCGGTGACTTCCGACTTTCCTGAGGACTGCACATGAAAAACAGCCCTTTGCAGCACACGCTGAAATCCGAGGGTTGGCTGAGTATCGCGGTCTAAATCCCCGTCAGGGATCAGTGGTGTAGTTGAATCAATAAAACTTGATAAATCAATGCGCAGTCTGTCGATATTTGCCCCGCAGGACTTAAGTGCATCACCGGCGGCCGGGTTGTCCAGCAGCGCCAGCAACAAATGTTCAACAGTCATATATTCATGGCGGCGTTCCCTGGCAAAACGAAATGCCAGATTCAGCGTCAACTCAAGATCTTTATTTAACATGCACTGCTCCTAATCCACCTGAGTTACCTACTGACACATTGGGCTTAAGCCCTTTCCATTGAACACAACAGCGGATGTTCGTGCTCTTTGGCATAAGTGGTTACCTGTTGCACTTTGGTTTCTGCAATTTCTGCAGTGAATAAACCACATACGGCTTTACCCTCATAATGGACTTTTAACATCACTTCACTGGCTTTTTCATATTGCATATTAAAAAACCGGGTCAGCACATCTATGACAAAATCCATCGGCGTGTAATCGTCGTTATGTAAAATCACTTTGTACATTGGAGGAGGTTCGACCCGTTGCCGGATCAGTTCTGCCAAGCCTTCGTCATGTCCCTGTGTCTGTTTGCTGCCGCTCATAAACTATAGTCACGCCTGGTTAATCTATCAAAGGATATGGAGGTTAATTCAGTGCTTTTCAATAAGGTTTAGTTCGGTAAAAAACTTGACTAGCTGAACAAATTATCTACAGTAACTAATGGAGCTTGAAAAAGCTTTGAAGCTGTCATCTTAGAATACAGAATTTAGCTAACTAAGAGAAGGAAGTATGTAGTATGGCTACCGGTAAAGTAAAATGGTTCAATAATGCCAAAGGATTTGGGTTTATTCGTGAAGATGGTCGTGACGAAGACATCTTTGCCCATTACTCAACCATTAACATGGACGGCTACCGTACCCTGAAGGCCGGCCAGGATGTGACCTTTGAATTGTCAGAAGGGCCAAAAGGCCTGCATGCTGTGAATATCGCACTGCCGGAAGACGGCAAAACCGAATAACACTGCATCATCGAAGTGACAGGCAGCAGCCATGCAGGGGGACCTGCCTGACACTCATTTCATATCTGTGGTCCGCTCTTTCATTAATGCTCTCTTTTATTACTTCTGCTCTGCTTTTATTGATTTTTGCTTCATGCATAACAAACATATTCAGACCACGGCTGACTGGTAAAAAGAACCTATTGTACAGATGCACCAGGCGACTCAGTATCTGAATCACCTCGTCTGTCTGATCCTTATCCAAGAAGAATTTGTTTTAAAGGAAAAGGTCTGGTTGCGGCAAAAGTTATTAAACAAAGATCAAGGGAAAGCCTGAGCGATAGAACACTGCCTCTGCAGTTACAGAGATAGGTGTCAACCTTTTTCAGGACGGGGCAGTCACACAGTCAGGTTTATTCAGAACAGTGTAAAGATTGAAAAAAGGGGCTGAATTCAGCCCCTTCTCTATTTATGAACATCACTTTTGTTAGCTCCGCCCCTGGCAGGTAACAAAAGCTGTAGATGTCAGCAGTTAAACTGCAGCAAGCGCTTGATTAAACAGTGCACTTGGACGCATGGCTTTACTTGCCAGGTTGTCATCAGGACGGTAATAACCACCAATATCAACCGCTTTACCCTGAACTGTGTTCAGCTCCTGCACAATTTTGGCTTCGTTTTCACTCAGTGTTTTGGCTAAAGGTGCAAAACGTTGTTGTAATGCCACATCAGCAGTCTGTGTTGCCAGCGCTTCTGCCCAGTACAACGCCAGATAAAAATGGCTACCGCGGTTATCCAGCTGACCCAGTTTACGGGTTGGTGATTTGTCGTTATCAAGGAAACGGGCCGTTGCCTGATCCAATGTATCGGCAAGCACTTTGGCACCTTTGTTACCGGCAACCTGACTCAAGTGCTCCAGCGACGCCGCTAACGCCAGGAACTCACCTAATGAATCCCAGCGTAAATGGTTTTCTTCAACAAACTGTTCAACGTGTTTAGGCGCAGAACCACCAGCGCCGGTTTCGAACAAACCACCACCGTTCATCAAAGGCACAATAGACAACATCTTGGCGCTGGTACCTAATTCCAGAATTGGGAATAAGTCAGTCAGGTAGTCACGTAACACGTTGCCAGTCACGGAAATAGTATCCAGACCTTGTTTGATGCGCTCCAGACTTACTTTGGTCGCCTGCTCAGGCGTCATGATCTTGATATCTAAACCTGTAGTGTCATGTTGTGCCAGATAAGTGTTGACCTTTTTAATCAGCTCAGCATCATGGGCACGGGCAGAATCCAGCCAGAAAATCGCCGGTGTATTGCTCAGACGGGCACGGCTCACCGCCAGTTTTACCCAATCCTGAATAGGCGCGTCTTTAGTCTGACACATACGCCAGATGTCACCGGCTTCGACCTGATGTGACATCAACACAGTGCCATCGGCATCCACGACATTCACAACACCGGCCGCCGGGATCACAAATGTTTTGTCGTGTGAACCGTACTCTTCTGCTTTTTGTGCCATCAGACCTACGTTTGGCACTGAGCCCATAGTGCGTGGGTCAAAAGCGCCGTGTTCTTTACAGAAGTTGATGGTTTCCTGGTAAACACCGGCATAACAACGGTCCGGGATCACAAACTTGGTGTCTTTTAACTTACCGTCCGGGCCCCACATCTGACCTGAAGTACGGATAGCTGCAGGCATAGAAGCGTCGATAATCACATCGCTTGGTACATGCAGGTTGGTAATACCTTTATCAGAGTTCACCATGGCAAGGGCTGGCTGTGCTGCGTACACAGCAGCAATATCGGCTTCAATTTCAGCACGTTTTTCGGCTGGTAACTGCTGAATTTTTGCCAGTAAATCACCAAAACCGTTGTTGACATCCACGCCCAGCTCTTTCAGTACAGCGGCATGTTTTTCAAACACATCAGCAAAAAACACTGTAACCACATGACCAAAAATCACCGGATCTGACACTTTCATCATGGTGGCTTTTAAATGCACAGAAAACAGCACACCCTGCTCTTTGGCTTTTTTAATTTCAGCGGCTAAAAATTCGCGTAACGCTTTGGCGCTCATCACAGAAGCGTCAATCACTTCCAGTGCTGACAGACTGGTTTTTTCTTTGAGGACCTGTACTGAACCATCGGCTTTTTCCAGTTCAATACGCACTGCGGTTGCAGCAGGTACTGTTACTGATTTTTCACTACCGTAAAAATCACCGCCACTCATATGAGCAACGTGAGATAAAGAAGTTTTTGCCCAGGCGCCCATAGAGTGTGGGTTTTTACGGGCGTATTGTTTCACCGATAAAGGTGCACGACGGTCTGAGTTACCTTCACGCAGGACCGGGTTTACTGCACTGCCTTTGATCTTGTCATAACGGCCTTTTACGTCTTTCTCTTCGGCAGTCACAGCTTCTTCCGGATAATCCGGCAGCGCATAACCTTTGGCCTGCAGTTCTTTAATAGCCGCTTTTAACTGTGGCACTGAAGCACTGATATTTGGCAGTTTGATAATGTTGGCATCTGGCTGAGTCGCCAGCTGGCCCAGCTCAGCTAACGCATCTGATTGTTGCTGTTCTGGTTTCAGGTAATCCGGGAAAGCGGCAATAATACGGCCCGATAACGAGATATCACGGGTTTCAACCTGCACACCGGCAGCTTTAGCAAAAGTCTGCACTATGGGCAGTAAAGAATAAGTGGCTAGAGCCGGTGCTTCGTCTGTTTGGGTATAAATGATTTTTGAAGTGGTCATGTAATTTCCTGGATCTGCAACAAGGGCGCCACCATCTGCCTGAGCTGTGATGAAAAACCACAGCGACAATCAGATCGCAGCCGGAATTGTTGAACAAGTTTATCAGTCTAGCTCCACTGGCCATAACCTATGGCACTGCCTCAAGGTACAAACCAACATATTGAAGTGCCGGTTTTAGCTCTGGAACTAACGACAGATTGCTGAGCCTGCACATAGTACAGACTTCAAATCCAGAGAAAAACCTTTCGTGGCCTGACCAGTTATAAAAAAGCGACAAAAATCAAAAGTTCTGACTGATTTTTACCACAACAGAAAAAAACTACACCAAAACGGCAGCGGCAACGTACTATCGGTATTCTGTCTATCCCGCCCGACCATGGAGACTTGCTCACAGTGACCGATCGTTCCCATTTACACCTGACAGTTGCCGCTGTGGTTTGTTATCAGGACAAATTCCTGCTGGTAGAAGAAATCGACAAACAAAGCGGCAGACGGGTACTTAACCAGCCCGCCGGCCATGTTGAAGCCGATGAAGATTTACATAGTGCGGTGTGCCGCGAACTTTATGAAGAAACGGGCCTCAAGCTCAGCCCCTGTGGCTGGCTTGGTATTTCCCAGCTGCTGGCCGCCAATGGCCATCGTTATGTCAGAACCAATTTTTATTTTGACCTTGGTGAACAGCCAAAGCCGCAGCAACCATTGGATAAAGATATTCTGGCGCTGCACTGGCTAAGCCTTGCTGAACTTCAGCAACACCCGTTGCCGGCGCGTAGTCAGTTGGTGCTTGATGCCATCAACGATTTTCTGCACGGCCCTAAGTTGGCGTTGTCGCTGATCAAAAGCCCGGTCAGTGCTGTGCCAGTTCAGAAATAAAGTGCTATAATCCGCGCCTCTTTTTTGGCGTGAAGATACAAGAATGTCGGATAACAGCAGAAAAAAAGTCATTGTAGGTATGTCAGGCGGCGTTGATTCGTCAGTGTCGGCTTATTTACTTCTTCAGCAAGGTTATCAGGTCGAAGGCCTGTTTATGAAAAACTGGGAAGAAGATGACAACGACGAATATTGTGCTGCAGCTGAAGACTTAAAAGACGCACAGCAAGTGTGTGACACCCTGGGGATAAAACTGCACAAAGTCAATTTTGCAGCTGAATACTGGGACAATGTCTTTGAATATTTTCTAGCCGAATACAAGGCCGGCCGCACTCCAAACCCCGACATTATGTGCAACAAGGAAATTAAGTTTAAAGCTTTCCTTGAATTTGCTGCCGAAGCGCTGGGCGCAGACTACATTGCCACAGGTCATTATGTGCAGCGCCGCGAAGTCGACGGCAAATGGCAGCTATTGCGTGGTTTAGACAATAACAAAGATCAGAGTTATTTCCTGTACACCATTAGCTCAGAGCATGTGGCTCAGACCTTATTCCCGGTTGGCCATTTAGAGAAACCTATGGTGCGTGCTATCGCTGAACAACAAGGCCTGGTCACTGCCGCCAAAAAAGACAGCACCGGCATTTGTTTTATCGGTGAGCGTAAATTTAAAGATTTCCTGCAAAAGTACCTGCCGGCACAGCCTGGCGACATTGTCACTGTCGACGGTGATGTAATCGGCCGCCATGAAGGCCTGATGTATCACACTTTAGGGCAGCGTAAAGGCCTTGGCATTGGCGGATTAAAAGACGGCGCTGATGAGCCCTGGTACGTGGTAGAAAAAGATTTAGTGAACAATCATTTAATTGTCGCGCAAGGCCATGACCACCCCAGTATGTTTGCCAAAGGTCTGATTGCAGACCAGCTACATTGGGTTGATCGTCAAGGCCCACAAACTGTTTTGCGCTGCACTGTCAAAACAAGATATCGTCAGCAGGACATCGCCTGTACTTTAACCCCGCATCAGGACGGTACTGTCACTGTGGTGTTTGATGAACCACAAAAAGCGGTCACACCGGGTCAGTCTGCAGTGTTTTATCTGGATGAAGTTTGCCTTGGTGGCGGCATTATCGACAGGGCGGTACGTTAATTATGCAGTTTTCTTACACGACCCAAACTTTAGCACTGGCTGCTTTATGTCAGAGTATCCGCCTGGTGCAGCAGATTGCCCGCGGCGACAGCACTGACGCTTCAGAACTTGCCATAGCGCTGCAAAGTGTGGCCATCCAAAACGCAGAAGAACCTATCGATATTTATGGCGGCAAGCTCGAACAATTAAGTCAGGGTTATCATATTTTGTTGTCGCAGCTTGGCGACAATCCGCAAAAAGATCTGGAACTCACCCGTTATGCCATGGCGGTCCTGGTGCTTGAACGCAGAATGAGCAAAAATCCGCAGGCTTTGCAGGCTGTTGGTAAACGTATTGAACGTTTAAATCAGCAGTTGCAGCATTTTCAGATCACCGACGAGACTATCATCGCCAGCATCGCCGATATTTATGTTGAGCATATCAGCCCCTTGGGCAACCGTATCCAGATTGCCGGTAAACCTGCCGAACTGAAACAAAGCACAGTACAGAATAAAATCCGCGCTTTATTACTGTGCGCTATTCGCGCAGCGGTATTGTGGCGTCAGGCCGGTGGTCGTCGTTATCATTTTATTCTGCAGCGCAAAACCCTGCTGCAGGAAGCCAAAACTGTTTTACAACAATTAGCGCAAGCATAGGAGTTTCCATGGAACTGAACGCATTAACAGCCATCTCCCCTGTTGATGGCCGTTATGGCAACAGAACTGATGAGCTGAGAGATATTTTCAGTGAATTTGGTTTGATCAAATACCGTGTTACCGTCGAAGTACGCTGGTTACAACAGATGGCCGGTATTGCAGGCATTGCCGAGGTTCCAGCGCTCAGTGCAGCAGCCAATCAATTGTTAAACAATATTGTCGACAATTTCAGTCTGGCCGATGCAGAACGTGTCAAAGAAATTGAACGCACCACCAATCACGATGTAAAAGCAGTTGAATATTTATTAAAAGAAAAAGTGGCGGTGCTGCCGGAACTGGCTGCGGTCAGTGAGTTTATTCACTTTGCCTGTACTTCTGAAGATATCAATAACCTGTCGCACGGTTTGATGTTAAAAACCGCCCGTGATCAGGTACTGCTGCCTTTGTGTGATCAGCTGTTAGCCGCGTTAAAAGACATGGCAGTGCGTTACAAAGCAGTGCCGATGATGGCCCGCACCCATGGCCAGCCAGCCTCCCCTACTACTTTGGGTAAGGAAATGGCCAACGTTTATATCCGCTTACAGCGCCAGCGTGAGCAAATTGCCAATGTACAGATGCTGGGTAAATTTAATGGTGCTGTTGGCAACTACAACGCCCATTTATCCGCTTACCCTGATTTAAACTGGCACCAGATCTCAGAGCAGTTTGTCACCAGCCTGGGTTTAAGCTGGAACCCATTCACCACACAAATTGAGCCGCATGATTATATCGCCGAGCTGTTTGATGCCATCGCCCGTTTTAACACTATTCTGATTGATTTTGACCGTGACGTTTGGGGTTATATTGCCTTAGGCCACTTTAAACAGCGCACTATTGCCGGCGAGATTGGTTCATCCACCATGCCACATAAAGTGAATCCAATTGACTTTGAAAACTCAGAAGGCAACCTTGGCCTTGCCAATGCTATTTTCCAGCATCTGGCCAGCAAACTGCCAATTTCACGCTGGCAGCGTGATTTAACCGACTCAACGGTGCTGCGCAACCTCGGTATAGGTTTTGGTTATACCTTAATTGCTTACCACGCCACACTCAAAGGCATCAGCAAGCTGGAAGTCAGTGAAACCAACCTGCTTCAGGAACTGGATCAGAACTGGGAATTACTGGCTGAGCCGGTGCAAACTGTGATGCGCCGTTATGGTGTGGAAAAACCATACGAAAAATTAAAAGAGCTGACCCGCGGCAAACGTATTACACCAGCCGATTTACACCGTTTTATCGACGCGCTGGACGTGCCTGAACACGCCAAAACCCAGATGAAACAGTTTACGCCGGATAACTATATAGGTGCAGCTATCGCCCTGGTCGATACGCTAAACTAAGCTTAAACACTGAGCTTGTGAAGCAACCGGCGGCGCCTTATGCCACCGGCATAACACAGCAGCTGACAACACACTAGGGCTGACTTCAGCCTGTAGCACCGCCGGTTTTACCGGCGGTGCCTTTTTCTGACGTAGGAATTCAGATATGTACACTTTAAATCTGCACGATTTAACCATTGAGCGTTTTCTGGCCGAATTCTGGCAAAAAAAGCCATTGCTGATTAAACAGGGTTTTGCCGACTTTGCTGATCCGATAAGCCCTGACGAGCTGGCCGGTCTGGCCGGTGAAGAAGAAATTGAATCCCGTATTGTCAGTAATGCCGGTGGCGATTGGCAGCTGGAAACCGGCCCTTTTGACGATTTCAGCAGCTTTGGTGAACAAAACTGGACCTTACTGGTGCAAGCCGTTGACCACTGGCACCCGGAATCGGCCGCGCTGATTGAACCTTTTCGTTTTATCCCCAACTGGCGGATTGACGACTTAATGATTTCATTTTCGACCCCAGGTGGTGGTGTCGGTCCGCACCTGGATCAATACGATGTGTTTATCATTCAGGGCATGGGTAAAAGACACTGGCGTGTTGGTATGCCGGACAAAAGCCTGAAACAACATTGCCCACACCCGCGTTTATTGCAGGTGAGCCCTTTTACCGACTGTATCGATGTGATCACTGAACCCGGTGATATTTTATATATTCCGCCAGGATGTCCGCATGACGGTATTTCGGTGGACGCCAGTCTGAGTTATTCCGTTGGCTTTCGTGCCCCGGCACAAAAAGATTTAGTCACAGGCCTGGCTGATTTTCTGATTGAAAATGAAATCAGTGGCGACCGTTTTACCGATCCGGATCGCAGTGCCACAACCGCAGTTGGTGAAATCAGTGCCAAAGACCTTGGCAAGGTAAAAAACCTGCTGCAACAGATGATTGATGAACCTGAATTGCTGGCGCGTTATTTTGGCAGTTATATCACCCACGCCAAACATGAACTCGATGCCACAGAGCCGGATCCACATTACCAAGCCGATGAAATTGCTGAATATTTAGAGGAAGGCTCGGTATTGGCGCGCCTGGGTGGTCTGCGTTGTTGTTATATTCAGCCATCGCCCAATGATGACATTCTGCTTTTTATCAATGGCAACACCATCAACTTGCCGGCAACAGAATTGTCGACAGTTAAGCAACTTTGTGAACAAGTACAACTGGATCAGGCCACAGCGGCCAGCTTTGCCGACAATCCTGCAAAACTGCAGTTGTTAACCATGCTGATCAATCTGGGTTATTGGTATTTTACTGAATAAACGGTCATTACCCGATGTAAAAAGCCACGATAAACCGTGGCTTTTTTTATTGCTGTTATCACACAGCAGGGCTGAAATCAGACTGCAGTCATAGGGCAGCTTTGATCTGCTGCAGATCTTAAACGGCTGATCCCCAGAGTTTTTCACTTTCAAACAGGTCATATAACGAATGGGCGCTATTGACCAGCAACTGGATGTAACCAGTAGCTGTTTGATCCTGCACACCTGCATCAATCAACTGCTGCGCTTTCATCTGCCAACGCAACGAAAAGGCGCGTAACGACTCTCTGGCGTCAGCAGCAGCACTTACCTCCAGAAAGTCTACTGGCACTTCGCCGGAAATGACCCAGTAGCTTTTTCGGTTTAATGCATTAATTTTCCACACCGCCACATAAGGCGCCACGTAGCGGGATTCATTCACAGCAACGTTGTCCATCACGATGCCCTGTTCGGCCAAATGCAAATTTGCTTTTTGAAATTGCTGACGCAGCCATTCGTTGGTTTGGGCTTCTGTTAAGGCCGCAGCTTGCTGCTGATTGTTTGATGTCATGCTGATTCTCTTCAATACAACTAAAAAATGCACTCTAAGTCAGGGCAGACTTTTTGACAAGCAGCAAGATAAATTGTCGACAATCCGCTGGACTGACCAGACATTATTTTTCGGGATTGATGGCGAAAACCGGTTCGAAGTGGTACATTCCGCCGCGAAAAAACCGGTCCCCTGCCAGGTAGCAATTTAACCTTGCACCTGCTGATAACAACGGAGAATAAGACGTGGCAGTATTTAACCACCCAGAATTTGACAACCATGAACAAGTCGTATTTTGCAGCGATAAAGAAACCGGCCTTAAAGCCATTATCGCCGTCCACAGCACCAAACTCGGCCCTGCGGTTGGCGGCTGCCGTCTGTGGGATTATGTTGCTGACGAAGATGCGCTGGTTGATGTATTAAGGTTATCCCGCGGTATGACTTATAAAAACGCCATGGCTGGTTTACCGCTGGGCGGCGGCAAGTCAGTGATTATTGGCAACGCCAAAACCATTAAGTCAGAAGCTTTATTCCGCAAGTTTGGCAAGTTTGTCCATGGCTTAAGCGGTAGTTATGTCAGCGCAGAAGACGTGAACATCACCACGGCCGACATTTCTATTGTCAATAAAGAAACCCCTTATGTCGCAGGTCTGGAAGGTAAAAGCGGTAACCCGGCACCATTTACCGCCCTAGGCACTTATCAGGGTTTAAAAGCGGCAGCCAAACACAAGTTTGGCGATGATTCATTAAAAGGTTTAACTGTTGCAGTACAAGGCCTTGGCAGCGTTGGTTTTTATCTGTGTGAATACCTGCATAAAGAAGGTGCAAAACTGATTGTCACTGATATTAATCAGGATGCTGTCAGCCGTGCAGTGGCTCAGTTTAACGCCACAGCTGTTGGTCTGGATGAAATTTACAGCCAGTCTTGCGATATCTACGCACCATGTGCCTTAGGCGCCACCATCAATGACCACACTATTGAGCAATTCAAATGTAAGGTTATTGCCGGTTGTGCCAATAACCAGCTTAAAGAAGCCCGTCACGGTGAGTTATTACGGCAAAAAGGCATTTTATATGCACCGGATTATGTGATTAACGCCGGTGGTATTATTAACGTTTCTTTTGAAATGCGCCCTGAAGGTTACAGCGAGTCTGAATCTACTGCAAAAGTGATGGAGATTTACCATACCTTGTTGAATATCTTCCAGCGTGCTGATGCCGAACAACAACCGACCAATGCCATTGCCGACTTAATGGCGCAGGAAATTATTGCCCGCGGCCGGAAATAATCTAACGCAATTAACTGTATGTTATTTCGTTAAAAAAACCGCCTGATGGCGGTTTTTTTATTCCTGAAACGCTGCTCACTGAGTGTGCAACACAACTCTTTCTTACACAAATAAATCACATCAGTTAACTTTTGTACTACATTTGCAAGATCTGCAGAAGCAGAACTATGCCTTTTTAATCAACTTCAGGGATGACCCAAATGAAACATTTCCCAAGACTCAGCGCCTTTAGCCTGTTGTTCGTTATTTTTGTTCAACCTTCATTACAAGCTTCTGAACTTGCAGAAAAATTTGGCAAGATGCCGTTAGTTCAGGATGTATCGATATCGCCTGATGGTGAAACACTGGCAGGCACTTTTCATATTGATGGTAAAGCCGTTGTGATGACGGCCCCCTTTGGTCAACATGAAACCACCGCATTGGTCAGTTTAAAATCAAGCGCAGACCGCATTGAGTCGGTCGATTGGGTGAACAACAAAAGATTATTAATTAATGCCAGCCGCGCAAAATATATTGCCGGCCGTTTTTATCGTATCCATACCATGTATGCGGTAAATAGCGATGGTTCAGACCTGCTCGAAATCAGAAACCAAGCCACTTATAAAAAAGCCGAAGACAGCAGAGTTGCAGGCTTGCAAAGTACTTATCTGCTCAATGATTTAGCTGAAGACGATGAACATGTGCTGGTCCGGGCTTACGACGAGCGTGACCGGGGTTATGCGGTATTTAAAGTCAACGTTTATGACAGCAAATTCAGTAAAGTTGAAAGTGCTGCAGGTGACCGCTCCGGTTTTGTGTCTGATCGCAAAGGCAATGTACTGTTTTCTACCGTTCTCGATAAACACTTATTAAGTATCGAACTGAAAAAAGCTCCGGATCAACCATGGAAAAGACTAAAAACCATTGATTTAACGGGCGATATCGACTTCTTCCCTGTGGGTTTATCTGCGGACGGCAAAGCTGTGCTGGTGAACACCGACTACAAAAATAACTTTAACCACCTGGCTTATTTTGATTTAGCAACAGGCGAAATCAGCGCCCCGGTGTATCAGGTTGAAGGCCATGATATCAGTACAACCTACAGCAAAGCCGGTAAACTGATTGGATATGGTTTTACCAAAGATTTTTATGAGCAGGTATTTATCGACTCAGAACAACATGATAAAAATCAACAAATTAAAGCATTAATGCCCGACCGGCATTCTTACATCACCAGCTACAGTGATGATGGCAAGCGAGTGGTCATTTACAGCGTAAAAGACAATCAGCCAGGTCGTTTTCTGACACTGGACTTTAATACCAAAAAAGCAGCCTTTTGGTTTAGTCAGTATCCTCATCTGGAAAAAACAGCTTTACCTTCGGTCACCTCTATTGCATTTACCAGCAGAGACGGTTTGCCATTACAGGGTTACCTGACAACGCCACTGCAAAAAGATAAAGCTGCACCAGTCATTTTATTCCCGCACGGTGGACCAATTTCCCGTGACAGCAAAAACTTTGACCCTTTTGTGCAGTTTTTCAGTGCTATGGGTTACGCCGTGTTACAGGTGAATTTCCGCGGTTCGGCCGGTTTTGGTACTCAGTTTGAAACTGCGGGTTACAAACAATGGGGCCATAAAATGCAGGATGATCTGATGGATGCGCTGGCGGCAGTCAGTGCCAACCCGGATCTGGACACTAAACGTAGTTGTATCGTCGGTGCAAGTTATGGCGGCTATGCCGCTTTGGTCGCCAGTTTTCGCGACAGCGACAAATTTCAGTGTTTTGTTTCTATCTCCGGCATCTCTGACTTAACAGCCATGCTCAGATCTGACGGCGCCAACAACGACACCAGAAAAGCCATTCAGATAGCCACTATCGGCGATTATGAAAATGATGCTAAAACTCTGGATGCAGTGTCAGCCATACATCATCTGGATAAAATTAAAAAACCACTGTTGCTGGTCCACGGTGTAAAAGACACCCGGGTGCCCTATAAACAGTCGTCAGAGCTTTATAGCGCATTAAAAGCCAAAGGTATTCCGGTAAGCTATCTGGAGCAGGAAGATGGCACCCACTTTTTTGATACTGAGCAAGAGCGCACCGAAGCATTTGCCGAAATGGAAACTTTCCTAAAACGTTATCTGCCGCTCTGAATCGGAGACAATAACATCACCACATTCAACTGAATGTCAGCAACAAAAACCGCAGCCTGAATGCTGCGGTTTTTTTATGGTTGTAATTATCGGAATGGTAGCGGCAAAAGCACGCTAAAATACAAAATAATCAGGGTGTTGCAACTTTCTGCTCTGAGTTTTGAAGCTGTGTTTCTTTATACCAACTCACCCAGCCCTTGGTGATAGCATATACATAATAACTGCTGATCTCGGCGGTCAGTTTGGCGAATAAATCAAAATTCGATAAATTCACTGTCAGATAACAGGCAGCGCCACAATTGACCGGTTTAAAAGTTGAACTGGGCGCCGACAATACAGTGGCATTTAATTGATATTGTTCAGCAAGGCGTTTGACTCTGAACGCATGATAATCACTGCTGACAAAAATATAAGGGATGCTTTTATCCAGCCGGTTATTTAGCTGATAAAACTCATGATAAGTGGTGGCTCCACCGTGAAAACAATCCAGCTCTACCTGCTGTTTTAGTTGTTTCTGTAAATAATCCAAATAAGGCTGACAATATAAAGTGGTGATATGCACTGTTGTTGCTGCCGGACGCTCAGCCAATACTTCTGCCAGCTGATCCAGACGACTTTTGGCACAATCGGGTAAGTTACTTTCGCTACCGCCACAACCTAACAATACATAATGGCCCTGAAAATCCGGCGCCACTTCAGTCGCACTGATGTTGTTGTAATACCAATCGCGCACCTGATTGCCAAGATAACCATTGCCAAACGCATAAAACCATAACAGCAACAGCCAAAGCCCCTTTTTGCGATATCTGACAGCCGCAAATACCAGACCCCATAAAAATAAATTGTGAGGATACAAAAAGGGCTCTATTAAGTCTTTCACAGCATACTCCTAAAACTGCCCGCACTAAAAATCTCCGCAGATGCGCAATGATGACAGCTCATTTGTTCTGACGCCAGTCACAATAAAAATACCTGAGCTAACTATTTTTGTATTGACCGTGCTTAACGCCCACTGACTTAGTTGCAAGCTGTGATACTATCTGCCACAAAAATAGCAAGCAATCGGAGTGACGCTATGTTGCAAACAGTATCAGTGATTGGATTGGGTTATATCGGGTTGCCAACAGCGGCCATGCTGGCCTCCCGTAAACTCAGAGTAATTGGTGTAGATGTCAATCAACACGCAGTAGACACTATTAATCAGGGCAAAATTCATATAGTGGAGCCAGAGCTCGACTTATTGGTGAATGCCGCTGTCACAGGCGGTTATTTGTCGGCGCAGACCAAAGCTGCACCGGCTGACGCTTTTATGATTGCGGTGCCTACGCCGTTTTTTGACGACTTATCACCGGACTTGTCTTATGTTGAAGCAGCGGTGAAATCTATTGCGCCTGTGCTT
Organism: Rheinheimera sp.; assembly: GCA_003543135.1. Lineage (GTDB taxonomy): Bacteria > Pseudomonadota > Gammaproteobacteria > Enterobacterales > Alteromonadaceae > Pararheinheimera. The sequence continues at coordinate 340,070 of DPJG01000027.1, read as the reverse complement.
GCCAAAGGCAACCTGGTGGTGCTGGAATCCACCAGCCCGGTTGGCACCACAGAATTGGTTTGTAAATGGATCAAAGAAAGCCGCCCGGATTTAACTTTACCAACAGACTCCAGCACCCCGGATTTGCATGTGGCTTATTGCCCTGAGCGGGTTCTGCCTGGCAAAGTGGTGCATGAGTTAATTTCGAACGACCGTATTATCGGTGGTTTAAGTGCAGCTTGTTCAGCCAAAGCCAAAGCTTTGTACAACACCTTTGTTGCCGGTGAATTACTGGTCACCGATGCCCGCACCGCAGAAATGTCCAAGCTGACCGAAAACGCTTTCCGTGATGTCAACATTGCTTTTGCCAATGAATTGTCGCTGATCTGTGACAAGTTAAACATCAATGTGTGGGAGCTGATCCGGATGGCAAACCGTCACCCGCGCGTCAACATCCTGACTCCGGGTGCTGGCGTGGGCGGCCACTGTATTGCGGTAGATCCATGGTTTATCGTGCACTCAGCGCCAGAGCAGGCGAAAATTATCCGCACTGCCCGTGAAGTGAACGACTTTAAACCTGAGTGGGTGCTGCAAAAAGTACTGTCGACTATTGCCAACCACAGCTTAAACAAACCCTCAGTGGCTTGTTTTGGTCTGGCATTTAAGCCGGATATCGACGACTTACGTGAAAGCCCGGCGTTGCATATCACCAACAAGCTGGCCGACAGCTACAACGGTAAAGTGATGGCTGTGGAGCCAAATATTCACAGCACCAATAAACTACATGCCAATGCCGAACTGGTATGCCTGGAGCAAGGTTTAACGGCAGATATTATTGTGATTCTGGTAAAACACAAAGCGTTCAACGGCGTTGATTTTAGTGGTAAAACAGTGATTAACGTGGTGGGTGAATAAAGGTTTTTACCCAGTCGTTTTGTCAAAACGGCAAATCCACGACAAAAAAAGGAGCTGAATTCAGCTCCTTTTTTTATCTGCACCACAGTCACACCGGCCAATCAGGCTTTAGCCCTATCCTAGCTCTGTATTAGCTATGTTTTAGCCATGTGTGCTTGTTGTGATCGCAGCATTTTTATCCTGTTGATATCCGCGCCAACACAAAATCTGCAGAAATAACACCGCAGTCAGATTTGACCACATAAACACCCAGGCCGCGCTGACAGAATCCAGCTCATCATTGAGCCATAAATAAGCCAGCGAACTTAACAACGCCACCAGGGTGACATTGGCTGCCCGCCAGTCACTGCGACCTGTTGCCGTGGTCCAGACTTCAAAATAGGTTTTCACCAGGGTTAACCACAGCGTGATCACCACCAGTAAAGTCACCAGATCGGTATCGGGAGTTAACCGCTCATTCAAAAGCCAGGGATATAACCAGGGATATAACAGCATTAACAACAGATAAGGCAAAGACAACAGCGGCAGGCTCAGCAGCAAAATACGTTTAAATAACGCGACTTTGTCCTGCAATACGGCTTTGGCACTGAGTTTGGACAACAACACCTGGGAAAACACCACCGGCAATAAAGTCACCGGCATAAACAAAATAAAAGCTTTACGGAATTGACCGAGCGCCGTCAGGGTACTGAACATCGCCAGAAAAATAAAAGGAATATTGGTCAGGTAAATGGCAAAAACGTCATGCCAGGCATAACTAAACCTGTCGCGCCAGGTTTTGCCCTGCCATAAAGCCCGCCACAATTGCGCCGGAACCAAAGCCGCCTGGCGTAACTGCGGCGTGATCACTCTAAGCCCCACCCACAGCGGCGCCAGACTCAGAAGCAGGATCCAGCCAAGCACTGTGGCCGTGTTATCAATAGCCTCAAACCAGACAAAAGCCACCAGCACCAGCATCAGAGTGGCGCCAAGCAACTGGCTCTTCACTTCTATGGCAAACTGCTGCGCCCCTTTGAGGTAACTGAAAATAGCCTGATTCAGTGCCCACACTAACCCAATCGCCAGACTCAATACATAAAGGCTGTAAGGCAGTGGATCAGACGCCAGCAGGCTATAGCCAAAAAAGCCGGCACAAAGCAGGACAAATACCAGCAAACTGATGGTTAAACTGCTGATTAAGGTATTGATATTGCGGTCTTTTGCCGCATTATGAATCAAATAAAAATTCACGCCAAAAGCAATGGTCGGGAAAAACAAATTGGCCAGCATATACACAAAACTGAATAAACCAAATTCGGTTTCCAGTAAATGCCGCGCCAGCGCCAGATTTAATAACCAGCGCGAGCCAAAATTAAGCCCCTGCGCCACACTGTTGCTCATCATTTTGCGGGCAAAATCACTACGGATCATGGCTGTGGCTCCTGCGAGCTGTGGCTATATAACCAGACAGCGCCGTTTAACATGCCCCATGGGATCCAGAGCATACCGGACGTCAGCACATGACCGGCCATAGTGGCCACCAGCAACAACACCAGGTTCAGCACAAAAATGCCGGCCACCGCTGTACGCGGCGCCAACAGATAAACATGCCAGCTTTGTTTTAAAATAAGCACAAACCACAGCAGAAAATAACTAAGCCCCGCTATGCCAAACCACATCAGCAAATCAACAGGGTCAATTTCAGCCAGGGCTTTGCTGCTGTATATTTCAAGGCCGGTATTGCCAATGCCGGCAAGCCGGTGCCAATCGGTAAAATACCAGCTGCTGATAAGCCAGTTATCAATGGCATATTGATCACGCGACGACAACAACACCCCGAGTAGCCCCTGTTGCTGATACACCAGCTGCAGTTTTTGTCCGACGCTGCTATCAAGCAGCAGCGGCCATTGCCACCACAACAGCAGCACAGCCATCACCAGCAACACAGGCAGAGCCAGCAACTGCCGGCGATACTTCAGCCAGCTGTCTTTTTCTTGTAACAATGGGATCAGGAAGGCCAACAGCAGCACGCCGGCCATGCCGGTTTTAGTCAGCATGGAACTGGCGGCAAATAAACTGAGGCCCAGTACCAGCACAAACTTCAATTTGGCCACAGGCCAATAACAGGCCAATAAATAACCGCTCAACACCAGCAATAAAGCGGACAGCTCATTGGTGGCTTTAAAATAACCTTTGGTACCAAGATTTAAATCCGGCAGATAATCATTGGGCAAATAGGCACTAAAACCAAAACCCAAGCGGCCGAGCAGCATATTCGCCACCAGAATGGCAAAACTGAATAAAAAGATTTGATGTAAAGCCTGCTGTGCCTGCACAGGCGAGCGTTTGGCAAAATGGAAAAAGTACAAAGCGGCCAGCAAAGGCGATAACAGTTTTAACACCATGCCAGCGTCATAAGAAAATCCACTGTTGTTACCGGTTTGCAGCAAAGTGTAAAAAGGCCCGGCCAATAACAACAAGGCCATGGCCAGCAGCAATAACAAGCCCCGCACCTGGTCCCGCAACAAAGCACAAAACAGTAACAGCAACAAAGCAGATTTATATAACGCAGAAAGTGGCACACTCTGGCCACTCAGACTCAGTACCACGCCGTTGGCTGCATCAATCAGCAGATACCACTTGGCCAGCAGAATGATCAAAAGATCCAGCAAAGGTAATTTAAACGCAGTTTGTCCATTCATCGGCGGCTAAACACCAAAGCCAGCAAGGTTGCGCCAAGGGCTGACAACAGCGCGCCAACCACAGCAATAAAGGGCAAGGGTTTGTTTCGGGGGTGTTTTACCGATAAAGGCTGCACCGCATGTAGCACCGTCTGACGGCCATGCTGCAATACATTCAGCTCTGCCTGTATTTTATCGAGCTGCACACTCAGTTCTGAGCGCTCTCCCACTGTGCTCGCTTTGTCCAGTGCCTGCTGCACATCAGCCTGACGCGCCTGATATTGCCCTATTGCCTGAGCTTTATACTCTGCTTCAGCACTTTTTATCATGGCGCTGAGCAACAGCTCTGCTTCGCTGGAACTTGGCGCGCGCCATTTTACCGTCAGCTGATTGCCCCTTCTTTTGTGATCATATGAAAATTTTGAGCGCCAGGTGGCCGTCAGCTGCTGTTGTTTACTGGTATCACCACCGGCGCATAAGGCGCTTTGTGCCTGACACAAAGCGGCATCTTGCCACAGCTGCTGCCAGACCTGCGGATGCTCCAGCAATAAGGTAAAACGTGCCATTTCATCGACTTCCAGCGCGCCTAACATCAACGACGTTTGTGCCGGTAACTTGTCATAGACGGCCGCCAGCTGCGCCACTTTGTGCTGAGCCAGGGTATAGACTGCCCGCGCTTCGGCATATTTCGGCGCTGTTTTGCTGTACAGCACAGCAGCAAGAGCACCAGCGGCGGCAGCCACCAGGATCCATAACTTAAAACGCTGTAACACTGCCAGCATCTGATTGGCTAAATCCTGTTCCACAGAGAATAATGATGAATTCATTTGTGCCCAAACAGCCCTTTAATGCCTTTATTTAAAATTTGTTTACGCAATCTGATAGCCCAGGCCAGCCGGTGCTTCAGGTAATAACGCACCTTGCTTTCCACCAGACCATAACGACAGGACGACAATAATTCACCAAGCGACATCGGCAGGTTTTGCATGGTTCGCCGGTAAAAGGCTTGATTATGCAGGTTACGCTCATTCATCAATCCGCGATGTTTTTCCACAAACTGCGCCTGCGCATTCAGCCGTTTTGGCGAGGTGGTAATTCGCCCCAGCTCGTGCCCGACATGCACCACGTAGCTTGCATCGGATAAACGTAACGCCGGACCATAAGCCGCCACCATCCGCAGCCACATATCATAATCCTGAAACGCCGCCAGCTGTTCGTCAAAACCGCCCTGTGCCAGCATGCGGCTTTTGCGCACCAGTGCCTGATTCGACAAACAATGGGCATCCAGCAGCTCGGGTAAACGGACAATTTTTTGCTCCGGATACAATTGCTTACGCACTGAACCATAGTCCCAGAAATAACTGGTGCAGATGCAGGAGTATTGATCGTCATAATTTGCCATCATGCCAGACAGCCGGTGCGGTAAAAACTCGTCGTCATCGTCAATGCCGGTGACAAAATCACCGGCCGCTGCTTTAATAGCCAGGTTTCGGGCGGCGCAGGCCCCCTGGCCTTTTTCCTGCCGGAACAAGCGGATCCGGCTGTTTTCCCCATAAAGACGGTTCAGCACTTCCCAGGTGTCGTCACTGGAACAGTCATCAACAATCAATAATTCAAAATTCGGATAATCCTGTGCCAGCACTGAGGCAACTGCACGTTGCATCATCTGACTGCGGTTAAAAGTGGGCATGTACACACTGATAAGAGGGTAAGTGTCACGCCCGGCAATTTGATGTTCGGCCAAAGTTTCAGTCTCTTGTCATAATAATTTTACTGAGTACAGTCGATATCGCATCTGTGTTGCTGTTACAGCTTGCCACGCAGATACAACCAGAGGTATTCCACCAGATTCCACTGGCGTTTAATTCTTGATGGTTGTGACAACAAACGGTAAGCCCACTCCAGATTTAGTTTGCACCAAAGCGCAGGCGCCCGTTTGACGTTGCCGGTAAATACATCATAAGTACCACCAACCCCCATAAAATAAGCGTCCGGCAGCTGTTTTTTTGCTTTTTCAATAAACAATTCTTGTTTGGGCGAGCCCATGGCAACTGTGATCACTTTGGCGCCACTTTGCACCAGCTGTGAGATCAGCGCATCTTCATCTTTAAAATAACCATCCTGCGCGCCAACTACGGGCACACCCAGCGCTTCCAGCTTGCTTTTGGTGGATTGCAGCACTTCAGGTTTGGCGCCAATTAAAAACACCGGCACCTTTTTTTCAGCGGCTCTGTGCATCAAGGCTTCCCAGGTTTCACAGCCCGGAACCCGCTCTACCGGTTTTTGCAGTTTTTTCTGCATCACCTTCACCACGCCCATGCCGTCAGCATAACGTAATTCGGCATTGTTCAGTATTTGCATCAATGCCGGGTCTTGTTGTGCTTTCATCACTTTTTCCGGATTAATGGCAATGGCGGCACCGGCAAACACAGAGCCATCATCCCGAATAATAAAATTGACCAGCTGCGCCATACTGGCAAAAGCCATTACCTTGATACCGCCGACTGACACCTGATCTGGTTGAAACGCCATATATGAAGAACCTTGCCTGTTAAATTCGTTAAATCTTTGATTGTGAAGCGACAAAATCGCCTTACAGCATAGCTCAGCCCGGGGCTGGTTATAAACGCTGATAAAGCTGTACCAGCCTATCTGCCACTTTATCCACCAGATAAGGTTCGGCCATTTCTCGTCCGACCAGCTGTAATTGGCGGTACTCTGCGTCCGGCAAACTTAATAACTGCTGAATTGTTTGTACCAGTGTATTCAGCAACTGCTGTTCGTCCTGTTGCGGCAAACAAAAACCATTTTGCCCTTGCTTAATTTGCGCCAGCGAGCCGTCGGTTTCAGTGGCAATCACCGGGGTATAACAAGCCATAGCTTCGGTCATCACCAAACCAAAAGACTCGTTGCGCGACAAGCTGATAAAACACTTACTGTTTTCAAAATATTGTTTGAGCAAAGCAGGGTTGGCAGGGTCGCACAAGGTTAAATTCGAATATTGCGCCGCGGCCTGTGCCAGCTTCTCCCGATAAGGCCCATGGCCAATCACCGTCAACTGATACTGACTGAGTTTGGGCAATATCGCCAGCAGTCTGTCCATGCCTTTATTCAGATCCAGACTGCCGACATACAGAATATCAATTGGCTTTTCACTGCGATCTTTGTGTTGTGTTTGCGCAAAGACCGGATGAATACCGGCCGGCAACACTTCGGCAGAAGCAGGCTTTTCAAAAAATTTCTGCTGCAGCTTTTCGCTGGTAAAAATAAAGTGCTGCACCTGCCTCGCTGCGTATTTATACAGTTTTGGCTCTGGCTTATATAAATAAATGTCACTGCCGTGGAAAGTCACCACAATTTTGACTTTGCGGTTTCGAAGCCAACGGTACGTCAGTGCCAGCCAGATGGTCGGGTAAAAATAATGCACATGAATAATGTCGTAGCGGGTGCGGCTCAACACAAAGTTCCAGACAAACTGCAGCCAAAGCACCGGATATTTCAGCAATTTATTCAGCAAACTGTTGTTGTGCCAGCGCATATAACAATAAACAGGCGCAATAGATGACAGCGCATCCACCTGATTTCTGACAAATTGCCCCTGAAAAGGCGCAGAGGCTTTAGGCCCCATATTGGTGACTATCAATACTTTTTTTGCTTTGTGCTGACTCACGACACATCCTGTTTTGGCCAAAGTGGCCGGATCATACTTTGGAACTTCATAGTGCAACAACCAGCCTGCAGAAAAATAAGCGCTGATTTGCTCTGGTCGCGCCCTGTAACATGCTGTGTTTTTGCCGCCGGGGACAGACTGCACAACAAATCAGCAGGAATAACAGCTTTCTGTGCGGGCGGATAGTAACTGACCATAACATCACCTATAATCGCCTTTGTTTTATAACAATAATTAGTTTGATTGATTTAGCGGATCCTTTATGCGCGAACACTTTGTGTTGTTTTCCACCACTTTTGTCCTGACCTTAATTGCTATCTTTATCCTTATTCCTGTTGCCAATAAAATCGGCCTGGTGGATAAGCCCCATGGCCGCAAACAACATGTTGGCGCTATTCCCTTGATTGGCGGTATTTCCATTTTTACCGGTGTTGCCGCCACTCTGGCCATTTTTGGTTTGCCACAGGACAGCCACTGGTATTATCTGCTGTGTGGCGGCAGCATAGTGCTGCTGGGGGTCTTTGATGATTTCCTCGATTTAAGTGTGAAACTGCGCCTGTGCGCCCAGCTGTTGATTGGCGCAGTCATGGTGTATGGCCTGGGTTTATATCTTGAAGATCTGGGTAATTTATTTGGCCTGGGCTCAGTCACCCTGGGTTATGTGGGTATTCCGCTGACGCTGATCGCCGTCATTGCCGCTATTAACGCTTTTAATATGATTGACGGCATCGATGGCCTGGCCGGTATGCTCAGTGGTGTCAGTTTTGTGTCATTAACCCTGATGATGGGCATTGGCGGTCAACTCGAGCACGCGGTGCTGCCGATGGTGCTGGTGTTTGCGCTTATTCCCTATTTGCTGTTTAACCTGGATTTAATCGGCAAAGGCAAAGGCAAAATTTTTATGGGGGATGCCGGCAGTATGTTAATTGGCTTGTCGGTGATTTGGCTGTTGATTATCGGCAGCCAAAGCGACAGCGCCAGCTTCCGCCCTGTCACCGCACTTTGGATTATTGCAGTGCCTTTAATGGATATGGTGGCTATTATGATCCGCCGCATCCGTAAAGGTCAGTCGCCTTTTATGGCTGACCGCGAACACTTACACCATATTTTCCTGCGTCTTGGTTTAACCTCGCGTCAGGCGCTGGTGATTATTACCAGTTTATCCTGCATGCTCGCCACCATTGGTATTGTCGGTGAATATCTGATGGTGCCTGATCTGGTGATGCTGGTATTGTTTTTGCTGATATTCAGTCTTTATTCACTGTCTTTGCAATATATCTGGCGTATTACCCGTTTTATCAAACGTTATAAAGCAAAACAACGTGCTAAAAACAATCCGTAAATTGCTGGAAGCGCGCGCCATCATTATGTTGATGGAGCGTTTTTTCCGTTTGGGCGCAGGCGCCATTGTGACCTTTATGGTGGCGCGCATGCTGGGCGACGAAGCGCTGGGTGTGTACGGTGTTGTGATGGTCTGGGCGGCATTTTTGACGCCGCTTAGCAGCATGGGCCTGAACAATCTGGTACAGAAAATGGCCAGCAGTCAGACCGACCCGCAGCAAAGCAGAACCATCTTACAAAGCGCTCTTTGGCTTCGGCTGATTGCAGGTTTGTTTTTTGCCCTGCTGATGATTTTGGGTTTTGCCGTTTTTTACCCGCATTATTTTGCCATCGGCCCTGTTGCCATCAGTACACTTTTTATTCTGCAAAGTTTCAGCGCCATGATGCTCTGTGAATACGACCAGAACTATCGGGGGCATTTTCGTGCAGTAGCGCTGTCAAAAATTGTCGTGTCAATGCTGACACTGACAGCCCGGGTGGTGGCGCTGATTTATGGTGCCCAGGTGGATATGCTGCTGTTGGTGGTGGGCATTGAATTTTTCCTGACCGGCGCTTTGCAATATTACTGGCAGCGCCGTTATGCACCAGACGAGCCTGGCCTTAGCTTGCGGTATTTCAGCTGGCAAAGCAGCAAAGACCTATTAAAACGCTCCAGCTGGCTCTGGTTATCCGGTGTGGTGTCGGTGATTTATCTGAAAATCGACACCATTATGATTGAACAGATGATAGGGGTCGCTGCCACGGGTCAATATACGGCGGTGGCGAGGTTATCTGAACTTTGGTACGTCATTCCTGTCACTTTGGCCGCACGTTATTACCCGGATTTACTCAAAGCCTATAACAATCACTGGGACAGCTATCTTTGCATTTTGAAAAAACGCAGTGTGCAGTTTTTTCTGATGGCCTTTGGCATTGCCATCTTTATGACTTTGGGCGCGAAGTGGATCATGTGGCTGGCTTATGGCGAAAAATTTGTGCCTTCTGCCACAGTGCTGCAAATTCATGTCTGGGCTGGCTGTTTTATTTTTGTGCGGGCGCTTATTAGCCAGCATTTAATTATTACCGGTAACGAACCTTTAAGTTTATTAAGCCACGGTGTCGGCGCTATTTTAAATGTGCTGCTTAATCTGTGGTTGATTCCCATTTATGGCATTGAAGGCGCGGCCTGGGCCACGTTAATTTCGTATGCTTATGCATCATTTTTCTTTTTATTCTGCTCAGGCAAAACCAGAGCGCATTTTTGGCAATTGTTAAAAGTAAAAGCGGTGGCACCACAACCACCGGCCAAACCGGAGTCTTAGTTGTGATTAAAAAACTGCTGCGAGCCACCTACGCCAGGCTGGATTTATGGTTATTGCCTTATGCCGCCAAAAGCCGCAAATTTGCCGGCATTTATTATGCGTTTTTTAACCCGCATTTTCGCCGTGAAATGCATGCTACAGCCGCTGGCCGTCAGCATTACCGGCTGCATGAAGAAAGCTCGACCATTGCCAGTGTGATTATCCGCCGTAATATCCACCGGCTGGAAAAAGGCCTGTCGATGGTGCCACGTAAGTCGTTGTTTGCGCTTGATTATATTGACGAAACCTTAAAAGCTTTTGGCAATATGCTGCAAGAGCCTGCTCACCAGCTGGATTTAACTTTACTGAACTACGCCCATGATGTGCTGGAGAGTTATTTTGCGGTTACTACCTGGCCTGAAGGCGCCACTCAGCCGGGCATTTTTGCTGAGCAAGCGGGCAAAATCAGGCCACTGCTGAACAAAACACAGCAGCAGGCCGCTGCAGCGCCAGCGCCTTACCAGCAAAGACCCAGAGCCGATATCAGTTATCACGAATTTTATAAACTCTGTCAGCAGCGCTGCTCGGTGCGCACCTTTTTGCCTAAACCAGTAGAGCCCGAAATACTGGAGCGTGCCGTTGCCGCTGCAGCCCAGGCGCCCAGTGCCTGTAACCGCCAGCCATTTCGTTATATTGCCGCCACCCAGGGCGAAACCCTGCGTAAACTTGCCAGCCTGCCGATGGGCACTGTGGGTTATGCCGAAGGTTTACCTGCAGTACTGGCCGTGGTCGGTGATTTAAGCGCTTACCCTTTTGAGCGTGACCGCCACGTGATTTATATCGACGCCAGCCTGGCCAATATGCAGCTGATGCTGGCGCTGGAAACCATGGGCCTGGCGTCCTGCTCTATTAACTGGCCTGATATTGAAAATTACGAAATTAAAATAGCGAAGCTTTTGAAACTTCAGCCTTTTGAACGCGTGGTGATGCTGATTGCTGTCGGATATCCAGATCCAAATGCACTGATCCCACATTCCGAGAAAAAAACCGCAGCCGGATTACTGAGTTATGTCTAAGCAACACACATTAAAAGTAGAAATTAAAGGGGTGCAGTTTCGCAACAAAGGCGCTTATCTGATGTTGCTGGGCTGTTTAAAAGGTTTAGAGCAGTTAGGCCGGCCTTTTGAGCTGGTGTTATCCCCAGGCCCAAATTTACCCTACCGCGAACGCGCTATGCTGGGCGCCTGGCAAAAATTGTCATTGCGCCGTAAAGGGCTGGATTTCACGCCCTGGTTTGGCAAATTACCCAACTTTATGCTCAATACCTTAAAGCGTTACGGCATTGTCACAGAACGCGAAGTGGATGTGATTTTAGAAGCCTCAGGTTTTGCTTATGGCGACCAGTGGCCATTGTTGTTTTTGCAAAATACCGCCCGTGAAGTCAAACGTTTTGGTGAGGCTGGCAAAGCTTTTATTTTTATGCCACAGGCTTTTGGCCCATTTAAATCGGCGCAAAGTAAAGCGGCGATGCGCGATATTATTCAGCACGCCAAACTGATTTTTGTACGCGACCCTGTGTCTTTAGGCCACTTGCAGTCCTGTATGGCTGAGCTACCGCCCCATGTGATCTTAACGCCGGATTTTACCGTGGGTTTAAAAGGTGAAAGCCGCACTGCCCTGCCGGAATTTGATGGCCCTTTTGCGGCCCTTATTCCCAACAACAAAGTGATTTCCAAATTTAACCACGCCAATGCCGAAGCAGAGCGTACCCGTTATGTGGAGGCTTTTGCCGCGGCCGGTAATCAGCTGACCGAGCTTGGCCTGAACGTAGTACTGGTCAATCATGAAGGCAAAGAAGACGCAGCGCTTTGTGCTGAAATTGCCAAACTGACGCCTTGTCAGATCATCACCATTGAAGATCCGCTGGCGGTCAAAGCACTGATCGGCAAAGCCGAACTTTGTGTCAGCTCGCGTTTTCACGGTGCCATTAATGCGCTGAGCCAAAATGTGCCTTGTATTGCCACCAGCTGGAGCCACAAATATCACGCCATGATGGATGACTTTGGCATGGCCGATTATTGTATTGAAGAGTTATCGGCATTAACGCTGACGCAAAAAATCACCCAGCTCTTGGCCAATAAAAATGACATTCAGCCGGTTCTTGCCGAAAGATCGGCGGCATTAAAAGCCAAAAACCAGCTGATGTGGCAAAAGCTGCACGACACTTTGCGTTAATCACCACAAGCGCTGCTGATAACACGCCCCATAAAAAAACCGAAGCCAGGCTTCGGTTTTTTTTCTCGCTAACACTATCACTCCAGGTGATGGTTTTTAGCGGCGAAACCTTGGTATTAAAAAGCTGCTGTTGCCCAGTCAATCCAGCCCAGTTGCCAGCTCAATAAAATAAAACCACCAAAGGCAATACGGTACCAGGCAAAAATTTCATAACTGTGATTGCCAACGTATTTCACTAAAGTACGAACCGCCAGCAAAGCAGCGACAAAAGCAGTGACAAAACCCACGGCAAACATCGGGATATCAGCTGCGCCTAATAAATCGCGGTGTTTAAATAAATCGTAAAAAGTGGCAGCAAACATCGTTGGCACCGCCAGGAAAAATGAAAACTCGGCCGCAACTTTACGATCCAGACCAATAAACAAACCACCAATAATAGTGGCGCCAGAACGGGACGTACCAGGCACCATAGACACCACCTGGGCACAACCGATTTTTAATGCGTCTTTCCAGCTGATATCGTCCACATCCAACACCCGAACCTGATGCTGACGACGCTCAGCCCACAGAATAATCAAACCACCCAGCACCAGCATCACAGCCACGGTAATAGGGTTAAATAAATACAGTTTGATGGTTTTAATAAACAACAAACCAATAATGGCGGCCGGTAAAAAGGCAATAAACAAATTCAGGATAAACTTTTGCGCTTTGCTGTCGGAGAACATCCCTGTTGCAACACCTAAAAAACGCTGCCGGTATTCAAAGACAATGGCCAGAATAGCACCAAACTGAATGGCAATTTCAAACACCCGGCCATCGTTATGAAAACCAATTAAATCGGCGACGACTATCAAGTGCCCGGTACTGGACACAGGTAAAAATTCGGTCAGACCTTCAACAATACCCAGAATAAAAGCCTGAAATAACAACCACCAATCCATGTTCACTCCAACAACAAACCAAGACGGCGGTTATTATCGGGGCTTTTGGACAACAAGCAAGGGAAATGTCGTATCTGTTGCTGTCGGCAACAAGCGTTCGCTGATGGAAAAGATGCGGTAAAGCCAAAAATAATGCCGGTTGAATGAGCAACCGGCATCAAAGGCAAAGCCATTATGTTTATATGAGCTGTGAGCGCAGGTTTTACCGGTGATTTAAAGCATTAAACCCGATTTAAACCAAAAGGATCGTCGATGCTATAAGCAGGCTCGGTAAACCAGCGTGGGCCCTGCTCTGTCATATAGAAGTGATCTTCCAAACGAATACCAAACTCCCCCGGCACACAAATCATCGGCTCATTGCTAAAACACATGCCAGGCAATAATGGCTGTTTGTTGCCACGAACCAGATAAGGCCATTCGTGAATATCCAAACCAATGCCATGACCGGTGCGGTGTGGCAAACCAGGCAGCTGATAATCAGGGCCAAGACCGGCCGCTGTTAATACGGCTCTTGCCGCATCATCCACAGCACCACAGGCAGTGCCTAACTGCGCTTTGGCAAAAGCAGCAGCTTGTGCCTGTTTTTCCAGCTGCCAGAAATGGCGCTGGCGTTCATTGGGCTCGCCAAATACATAAGTACGGGTAATGTCGGAGATATATTCATGCAGCTTACAGCCGGTGTCGATCAGCACCACATCACCTTTTTTCAGCTGCTGTGGCTCTTTTACACCATGCGGAAAACTGGATGCCACCCCAAACAGCACAATCACAAAATAAGAACCACTGGCGCCTACTTTGCGATGCGCTTGCGCGATAAAAGCTTCCACTTCACGGGTATCGATGCCCTCGTACAACATACTGGCGGTGGCCTGATGCACCGCCAGCGTCATCTCCATGGCGCGTTGCATTAACGCAAGTTCGGCCGCTGATTTTTGCTGACGACAGGCAGCTGTGATGCAGCTGGCATTGATAAACTGCTGAGTCGGTGCCTGCTGCTTCAGGCCATCAGCGATAAAATAAGCGGTGTTTTCATCCAGGCCCACTTTATCGTTTTCCGTAATACCTAATTGACGCAACACACTGATAAATAGCGCATAGGGGCTTTCGTCTTCCTGCCAGCCATGTAACTGACCTTCAATCAGCCAATAGTCTTTTAAGGTGCCAAGTTCAAACACCGGCGCCAGATAATGCAGCTCGCCTGTTGCAGTGAGTAAGGCGCCCACCAGGCGTTCGCTGGCGTACCAGGCGGTGCCGGTAAAATACTTTAAACTGGTGCCGGCATTTAAATAAATAGCGGCAATGCCCTGCTGCTGCATCAGGCTGCAGGCTTTTTCAATACGCGCCTGATGTTCTTTAATTCCGATAGGCTGCACGCCCGCCGTCATATCCGACAAAGTGGCCAGCGCTTCTGCTGCTGTTTTTCCGCCTACACCTAATGTCATCTGCTGCTCCTTGTTGTGCTTGTCTGGTTTTATGCTGGCCTGGTTTTGTACTGATTGGCTTTGTGCTGTTGGCTGACTATTTTTTGCGCTGTAGCGCCAGGCTGATGCACAGAGTATCCCGCGCTATTACCATGAAATAAAATGATATGATTTCAGATAATGATGAATTAAATTCACGCTATCAGGCGCGGAGCAGTTTTTATGGCAAATCATTCAGATCAGAAACAACAAATCATCGAATCAGACAGGCTGGACGCAACAGTTGCGCAGCCGGGCAACAAGATAACGCAGCCGGTCGCTAACACGCTGAGTCATCACACTGTTAGCCACAATGCTGTTAGTCACAGTGTGGTGCAATTGCCACCACTAAAAGCCTTGCAGGCGTTTGAAGCCACGGCGCGGTTATGCAGTTTCAGCCGCGCTGCCGATGAGCTTTGTGTCAGCCAAAGTGCCATCAGCCATCAAATCCGAGCACTGGAAGATTTTATCGGTATACCTTTGTTGCTGCGTCAGCATAAACCCATCACGCTGACGGAAGCTGGCGCCACCTTATATTCGGTGGTTGGTGATTGTTTTTTCCGTTTGCAGTCGGTCACCCACCATTTGCGCAAAACCAACCAGAGGGTGTTAAAAATTGTGGCGCAAACCTCCATTGCCGTGGAATGGCTGGCCCCCAGACTGCCGCTTTTTACGGAGCAATACCCGCAGATCCAGACGTTGTTGCATATGGAGTCGAGCGCCAGCAGCCTGGATGCGGCCGCTTTTGATGTGGTCATAGGCACCTGGCCCACGCCTGCGGGTTTTGTTAGCCAGCGCATTCGTACCGAATGGTGGTTTCCGGTCTGTGCCCCTGCACAATATCAGCTGCTGGATTTAACCAATCCGGCATCGGTATTTGCGTATCCGCTGTATAGCTCAGAGCAGGGGGAAGACTGGCAACTGTGGCGGCAGCAAATGCAGCTGCGCGAGCCGGCCAAACTGGAAATGTCGCAGGTGAGCCTTGCATTACTTGCCACCAAAGCAGTTAGCTGTGGCCGTGGTCTGGCACTCAGTAACAGTTTTATTGCCGGTGATGCCATCCGTCAGGGCCAGCTAAAAGCGCTGACGCCCTGGCGTTATCAGCTGCCCTGGGGCCAGTATCAGCTGCATTATCGCCAGGACTCGGTGAGCCGCCAGGAAATTGCCGTGTTTAATCAGTGGCTGCTGGCCCAGGCCGCAGCGTCGCTGCTGCCCGAATTACAAACACCAGGCTAAACCAGATTTTTTAGCTGCTTATAAGCGCAAACCACCACTGCGTTCAGTGCGGCTCTGGATAGCCTGCAGCAGCACTGTTTCAGCAGGGCACACTAAACTAAACCGGCTAACCGCCCGGGTAATGCCGGTATACACCAGCTCGCGGTTTAAAATGGCACTTTGGCTATCGGGTAACACCAATACCGCATGGCTAAATTCCGAGCCCTGCGATTTATGCACTGTCATGGCATACACAGTTTCAAGTGCCGGCAACCGGCTTGGCATCAGCCAGCGCAGTGGCTCACCATGACGCGCCGGCGGAAATACCACTCGAAGCCGTTGTTGTAACTGGCCGGCAACATTTTCCAGCCTTGGCAGACAAATACCAACATCACCATTCATTAGCCCTGTGGCATAGTCGTTCTGGGTGATCATCACAGGCCGCCCCGGATACCAGCCGTCGGTGCGCGGGATCAGCCTGGCCTGATACAACAACTGACTGATACGCTGATTCAGCTGCTCCACACCATATTCCCCCTGGCGCAGTGCGCATAACAGCGCAAAACTGCCAAAGGCCTCCAGCACAGCAGCGCCCCATTGTTCGTAACTGGCCTGGCTGTGGTCTTCTCTATTTGCTGAGTGATGCTGGTCCGTCATCATAGTGTTGGACTCAGCAGCTACCGCCAGATCCGCCACAGGCCCTTGCTGCACCAGTTTTAAATAACGGCTAAAACCACCGTCAGCGCCCTGAGAACCTGCTTCTGCATTGAACTGCCCGGTCAGCACCAGCAACTGAAAACTTTGACTGGCCGGGCTTTGTGAGAGCCAGCTAATTTCAGCACCACCTTGTTGTAGCAGCTGTAAAGCTGTGGCAGCGTCACCACTATTGACTGCAGCGGCTAACTGCCCTATACCGCTGTCGGCACCAAACCTGTGGCTTGTTCTGAGCATCAGAATTTGCTGCTCCAGCGCACCTGGTGTATTTGTTTGCACCGCATCAGGCAGCTGTTGGCCGCTCATGGCCGCCAGCCACTTTGCCGTTTGCGCACTGTAACCACCCTTGCTGGCATCACGGCACAGCTCGGCCAGAATGGCACCTGCTTCCACCGACGCCAGCTGGTCTTTATCACCCAGTAAAATCAGCCTTGCCTTTGCCGGTAAAGCACTGAGCATGGCGGTAAACATCGCTACATCAACCATCGACGCTTCATCCACCACCAGCACATCCAGCGGCAGCGGAAAACCTGCATGGTATTTAAAACCCTGCTGCTGCGGTTGCACCCCAAGCAAACGGTGCAGGGTTTCGGCATGGGCTGGTACTGCCTTTAATAACTCCGGCGTTAAACCAAGTCGGGGTGTGAGTTTGGTTAATGCGCCGGTAATGGCCACACTGAGCCTGGCAGCAGCTTTACCTGTGGGTGCCGCCAAGCGGATCTGCAGATAAGCTTTGCCTTGTTGTTGCTGCAGCTGTTGCAATAACAACAGCAGTTTCACCACTGTGGTGGTTTTGCCGGTGCCGGGGCCACCGGTAATCACACTAAAACTGCTGCCGGCGGCCATGGCACAACCCAGCATCTGCCAGTCCGGACTGTTTTGTGCTGCAGCTTGCGCCGGATTTGGCGCCACAGTGTCCGGGAATAACGCGGTTAACAATGGCTTTACCTCTGCGGCCACCAGGCTGTGGCGAAGTTCTGCGGTGCGGGCAAAACTTTGCTGTAAATAGGCTTTGATCTGCTGCTCATACTGCCAGTAACGACGTAAATACAGCCGGTTGCCTTCCAGCACATAAGGACTATTCTGCTGCTGTTGCTCGTTTTGGCCGATACAGGCCACCACAGGCACAGCTTGCTGTAACTGTGTAAGCACTTCATCAAGCTGTTGCGGCAACAGCCACTGCTGCAACAGCGCCAGCGCTTTGCCGTGGCGCTGCGCCGGACTTAACAGCAGTGCGGGTTGTTGCAGCACCTGAGCAAGATCCAGACACAAATGGCCTTGCGCCAGCTGTGCACTGCCAAGCGCCAGCCAGCGCCAGACCTCATCAGGGAGCGGCTCTGCTGCTTTTTGCTTTAACATTTGCGCGTTGAGCATTTGCACCAAAGACAAATCCAGCGGGCGAATGAGCCCCAGCTGTAACCAGAGTTGCAGCTCTGTCCAAAGTCTCTTGTCATCTGACGCCTTGTGATCCGGCTTAACAAACTCCATGCGCGGCTCCTTCCATTGCGGTTTTACCGCTAAACAGCTTATCCAGCGCCAGGATCAGCGCAGGCGGCAATTCACAACATAACATGCCGGCATTGGCCGTCTGCTCATCGCCGCCACCACGCACAAACCAATAATAAGCCTGCCCCAGATGCTGCTCTATGTGATAACCGAGCAAACGGCTGCCTAACAGCCGGTGCAGCGCCAGACCATACAATGCAGCCTGTAAATCATATCTGTGATCAAGCATGATATGGATTAACGCCCTTTCATCGTACTGGCCATCAGGCAGATAATTACTTTTATAATCCGCTACATGAAAACGGCCATCAGCACTAAAAGTTAAATCGATAAAGCCTTTGAGCATACCGTTCAGTTGCTGTTGCTGTAACGCAGGGCGCGGCAGCGCTGGCCACAGATATTGTTGCAGCAATGCGTCAATATTTTTGGTTTGCACCCCACGGGCGCTGAGCCAGAATTCCAGCTCGCTCTGATACTGCGTCAGGGTGGCAAGTGACAACCAGGCCTTGCCGCAGCGCCAGTTGGCGCGCAAGAGCCCGCTTAACCAGTTGGCAACCCCGGCTACCGCCTCTTCGGCCGATTGAAATTCCGGCTGCTCCAGCGCATCTGTGACCAGTAAACGCCGCTGCCAGCCTAAACTGCGGTTATCCTGCCACAGCCAATGCAGCTTCTGGCTTTGGATAATCAGCTGCGCCGTCAACAGCTCAGGCGCTGCTGCCACCATGGCAAAACCCTGCAGCGCGGCCCATTCCAGCATATCGTGTAAAAAAGTCCCGGCGGCAGCGCCGCGTAAAAACTGCTGGCTGACAAGCGGCATTGTTGCTGGTGAAGGTTGCTGCGCCTGCTCATAAGAATAGAACCCGGCTTCTGCTTCCCCGCCTGCTTGCTCTTTGACTAACTCGCGGTATAACTCGGAGTTTTTGGCAAGCTCAGGCCCATCGGCGCTGGTATCAAACCTGGGTAATAACCTGGCGCTCTGTTGCACTGCATTGGGGCTCGGCTGAGCATGTTTATCAGTGTCCGCATCGGAGCCCACAGTTGCACCTGCGCCGGCGGCAAGCGCACTATAACTGGCGGTCCACCAGGGCAGATAATTGCGTTTACTGACAGTGGCATAAGGCTGGGCAGGTATGGCCGGCTGCTCTGCTGCAGATTGAAAATAAGCGGCAGGTTCATCCGCAAAAGCACTCAGTGCAACGGCCGGGTGTTGCCATTGGCTGAGCAGCGTGGTGAGTTCACCGGGCGGCAACAGTGCGCTGTCATCGAGTAAATACCCAATAGCAGAGCTCTCTTTCAGTGGCGCCAGTGCCAGCCAGCAATAATGCTGCGCCCTGGTCAAAGCTACATAAAGTTTGCGTAAATCTTCCCCCAGCCTTTCGCGTTCGGCTTTGGCAAAAATGCCGTCATCTTTTTGATAACAAAGCTGTAACTGGCCGGCTTCGTCATGGTAGCGATACGGCAAATTGGCCGGATCTAACGGCCGCGCCGCTGCAATAAAAGGCAAAAACACCAGCGGGTATTCCAGCCCTTTGGATTTATGAATAGTCACCACCCGTACCAGGGCTTCATCACTTTCCAGCCGCAGTTTCATTGCATCGGCATCCAGCGCCAGCTCACCGGCCAGATGGTCTTTAAAATAACGCAGCAGCGCCAGTTCACCCTCCAGACCACGGCTGGCCTGTTGCAGCAGCTCGGCCAAATGTAATAAGTCGGTCAGCTGGCGCTCGCCATCTTTTTTGCCGGCAAAACGGCTGACAAGGTCAAAATCCTGCAACAAACGCCGCACCAGAGGTAATACCCCCTGAGAGCGCCATAACTTTGAAAACTCAATAAACTTGTCCTGCCACAGCGCAAAAAACCATTCATCCTGCTGCAACCTGGCAAGTTCAGCATAATTCCAGCTAAGGCTTTGGGCACCAAGCGCCGAGCGCAGTTTCAGCTCATGGCCCGGATCGCTGCAGGCTTCCAGCCACAACAATAAATCCCGGGCAATGGCCGTTTGAAACACCGAGCCTTTGTCCGACAAATACACGCTGCGTATGCCACTGTCTAATAAAGCGCCGCGGATTTCGTCCGCTTCCTGCTGATTGTTGACCAGCACTGCGATATCGGCCGGTTGCAGTGGCCTGATTTTTTGACTGCCCTCCTGGCTGGATTCCTGCTTTAGCTGATCCTTGCCTGGCACCACAAAACCGGCCTGCGCCTTTGCCCCGGCATTTAATAACTGGCAAATCTGATTGGCACAGGCGCGCGCCATCTGAGTTAAATAACTGCTTTTACTCAGCGCTTTGTCGCCCTCGTCCAGATAACAGACCTGCAGCGCCGGCATCTGCTGCTGTGCACAGTAAAAAATTTCCTTGCGACCTGCCGCCTGCACCGGGCTAAAGGCCACCAGATTTTGTCTGGGTCTGAATAAAAAGGCACCATCGCCCTTTTCACGCTGCTCCGGCTGTAAAAACAGCTGATTGACCACCTGCACCATAGCGCTGGTGGAACGAAAATTGGTATCCAGCGAATAATGCCTTGGCGCTGTGGCTTGTTTGGCCTGCAAATAGGTAAAAATATCGGCACCACGAAAGGCGTAAATGGCCTGCTTGGGGTCGCCAATCAATAACAAAGCACTGTCCTGCCGGTTTTGCTCCGGCTGATAAATACGGCGGAAGATGCGGTATTGCACCGGATCTGTGTCCTGAAATTCATCAATCAGCGCCAGCGGGAACTGCGCCCGCACCCTTGCGGCCAATTGTTCGCCCTTGCTGCCTTCAAGTGCATCGGCAAAACGGCTTAATAAATCGTCAAAACCAAATTCGCCCTGTTGCAGCTGGGCTTTGGCAAAACGCTGCCGGCACCAGCGCAGGGCATGCTGGCGCAGCCCTTCCTGGCAATCGGCAATCTGGGTAAGTTCAGTCTGAAGTTCGGCAATGGCAGCAAAAGCCGGATGTTGTAATGCTTCGCCTTTGCTGGCCTGGGCTATGCCTGCCGGGCTTAATCTGTGCCAGGCACTGTCGCTAAGCTCAGGTGTGATCAGCTGCGGATCTGTGGCCCAGCGTTCCAGTGCCCCCAGCCAGTTTTGCAGATAATCTTCACGCAGCTGACTGCCGTTAATACGTTTTTCCTGCCTTGCGCTGGCAAACAATACCCTGAGCTCCTGTAACCAGACCGGCCAGGGTGCTTTGAGTCGGGTTAAAGTGGCGCGGCGTGTTGTTTGCTCTTCGTGGATCAGCTGCGCAGGCGCCGGCCTGTGATCGTCCCTTTGTGGTGCCGCGCGCTGCGCTTGCGGCTGTGCAGCATCCTGCCATACCTGCTGCAAGGCTTTTTGCAGCTGCTCCGGTGTGGCATAACATTGCTGATAACGGAAAAACTCCGTCTGATTCAGCGCATAAACAAAACTGCGCCAATAATCCTGCACCACTTCGGCCAGCAGCGCCGACTGATCGCTGCTCAGACTTTCCTCAAAACTGCTACCGGAATCAAACGCATGCTCCGCCAGCATCCGCTGACACCAGCTGTGAATCGTCGACACCGCAGCTTCGTCCATCGACTGACTGGCAAGTTCCAAACGCATGGCACATTGTGGCCAGGCTTCTGGAGCAAAACTTTGCGCCAGCGCCGCTAATATGGCATCAGCCTCTGTGACTTCAGTGCGAAAATAACGGGCAGCATGTGCCAGCCTGGCGCGGATGCGGTCGGTCAGCTCAGCAGTGGCCGCTTCAGTAAAAGTCACCACCAGAATGTCATTTGGCAATAACGGCGGCAAAGCGGCAGTATCGGCATTTTGTTCATCACTGCCCGCTAAACCTTGAGCCGCGCCGGCATATTCATCGCCGCTATGGCCAAGCACGGCACGCAAATACAAAGCGGCAATAGTAAAAGTTTTACCTGTGCCGGCACTGGCTTCAATCAGCGCACTGCCACGCAGTGGTAAAGTGAATAAATTTAATTTCTGGCAGGCTGTCATTTGTTGATTGGCTTTCATTGGCACGGCCTTGTTATTGAGCTCTGTCATCAGCCACGCTCCAAAATACCATTGTCTTGCAGATATTGCCGCAGCCCCTGGTATAACCCTTTGGCCACCACCGCCATTTCTCCTTGTTGCCATAAAGCAGCAAAGTCTGGATAAGCCCGTTGTAAATAACGGTTTTGCTCGACACGGCCGCTGTTAAAGCCATCGCCCTGATACAACCTGGTCAGTTTGTCGAGCAGTTTGGCATCCGGCGTGCTGCCATCGGCCAACCCGGCCTGCAAATACAACAGCGCTGTACTGAACTCCACCGGCAAAGGCCGGCATAAAGCCTGGCTTATCCACTGAAATAACTGCGTCAGCTCATCAATGGCCGCTGTTTTTTCCAGTGGCGGCAAACAAATTTGTCCATCCACCGCCAACAGCTGAATAGAAAGCGGGTGACCATTGGCGGCACACAATAACTGCTGTAGCCAGGACGATAACAATTGGCTGTATCTTAATTGTTTGTTTTTATACAAAGCCCCCACCAGCCACTGATATTGCAGCAGGCGGCCATCGGACGTGCGACGCAGGCCGCGCAGCCAGTCGCCGCATTGCTGGCCGCCAGCGCCAAACTCCAGATACAAAGGCGCAAGCAGTTCTGTAGTCTGGCTTAACAGCAGGCTTTGATACGCCTCAGCCTGCGGGCTAAGTAATTCTTCCAGTTGCTGACAGAACATGTCGCCGGCGCCAGCGAGCGGCAACAGCCCTTCCTGCGAAAGTCTGGTCAGCTGCAAAGACAATATCTGCTGCCAGGGTTTGCCTTCATCAATGGCCTGCATCAGCTGTTGCTGCAACCGCTGCTGCAGCTGCCAGCGCTGCAAGGCATCCAGACTAAAATCTTCACTGCTGCTCAGCCGGCTGTCGTCGTACTCCAGCTGGATTTTCAGTCGTTGCCGGAAAAAAAACTTCACCGGATCTTTTAACCAGGCAGTTAAACGGCCGATGTCCCACACCGGCAGTTCATCCGGTAGCGCCAGAGCCGCAACAGCCTGGCCGGACGGCTTTGGCGTGTCGCTGGTTTTGGGCTGATGCAGCGCCAGCCATTCATGCTGATAACTGGTTAAAGTCTCTGAGCCAAGGTAACGACGGCTAAAGGCCTGCAGTGGATGCTGTACTGTTAAGGCATCCAGCAAGGCATCACCTGTCACTATGTTATCTCCAAGCTGCAGCTGCCAGCCGGAGGCCAGATGATCCCGAAGCTGTGCTATCAGCACAGAAGGGGGTCTTTCGCTGTTGTCATGTACACTGTGGCCCACCCAGCTGATACGAAGCCGCTTGCGCGCTGATAATAGCGCTTCGAGCAGCAAATAACGGTCGTCGTCCCGGCGCGAACGATCGCCCGGACGGTACGAATGCGCCATTAAATCAAAATCCTGCCGGAGCATCTTGCGCGGGAAATCACCGTCATTCATGCCAAGCAAATGAATTTGCGCAAATGGAATAGCGCGCATCGGCATTAAGGTGGCAAAGTTCACGGCGCCGGCCAGAAAACGCTGCGCCAGCCCCTGGCGCTCAAATCCGTCCAGCCAGCTTTGTGCCACCACAGCCAGGCATAGAGGGCTATCCAGACCACTTCGCTGACACTGCAACTGCCAGTCATGCAGCCCTTGCTGTAACTTCAGCAGCAGCTCGTTTTGGTGCTCATCCACCGGCAGAAAAAAATCGGCCAGCAGCTGCTGCAGCCACAATACCCAGTCTTTGGGTGGAAGCTGCAACTGACTTTGTTGCCAGTATTGCTCTAAAAGCGCCAGCAGCCTGGCCAGTTTACCGGCAAGTTCAGCCGACAGCCCCGACACTTCTGGTAAAGGAGCTATCTGCAGCCAGGCTTCACTGTCGCCAACCGCATAACCTAATAACATGCGTTGTAAGCCCGATTGCCAGCTGTTTTGCCAAAGCCCCCCCGGTAAGCCCAGGCTTTCACGCTGGTTTTCATGCAACCCCCAGCGGATATTGGCCGCTTCTATCCAGCGTTGCAGCAGCGGCAAATCGGCATCGGTCAGGCCAAATTTTTGTTGTAGCGCTGGCAGCTGTAATAAATCCAGCAGGGTGCTGACGGTAAAACGCTGCTGCTGCAGATTTAATAAAGTTTGCAGCGCCTGCAGCAAAGGCTCTTTGGCCAGCGCACTCTGATCGGCCACGGTAAAGGGAATATAACGGGCATCGTCGCGGCTCAAACGGCCAAACACAGCGGCAATAGCGGCGGCATACTGGTTAATATCCGGCACCATCACCATCACATCGGCGGGTTTTAAGCCCGGATCCGCGGAAAATTGTGCCAGTAAATCATCATGCAAAATTTCAATTTCGCGCATGGCACTGTGGGCCGTGGCAAAACAGATACTTTGTGCCTGTGGCAAAGACAGCACTGGCCAGTGCGCTCTGGTTTCGGCTAATGGCCGAAGCTCCAGAATATCGTTTTGCAGCTGACCCAGCAGGGTGTTTTCGGGCGCATTGCTAAAAAGATCCACCCTTTGGCCGGCAAACAAAAAACGATGCGCCTGAGTCTGGTCAAACTGGTCAAGCAGCGCAATATAATCCCGGCCCTGTTTCCCCCAGGCTGCCAGTAGCGGATGGCCATGGGGGTGTTGTGTGAGCTCTGTTTGACTGACGGCATTGGCTGTATTTTGCACCGGCATTTGTTTTGGCTGCTGCCGGCCAATGCCGCGGCGCAACAAATCTTTGTCCGCCACTATGTCGGCCCAATAATGCTGACAAGGGTTATGCACCGCCAGCAGTACCTGAGTGTAAGGTGCGATGGCTGCCAGCGCTTCCAGCATTTGTTGTGGCAAACTGGAAATACCAAAGACGATGACCCGCCGCGGCAGGCCTTTAGGTCTGCTTTGAGCATTGAGCTTGCTGGCTGCAGCTAAAAACTTGTGATGCAATAAAGCGCGGCTTAACGATTTTTCGGCATCGGGCACGTCATCAAGCACAGCGCGCCACAACGCCGCTTGCCAGCGTTCAGACTCCGGCAGTGCTTTTTGCCCGCCTCTGGCGTCAATCAGCACATCTTTGCCTTCACTCCAGGCCTGCAGCCAGTCGGCACGGTACACCTGATATTGGTCAAATAAGTCGGCAAGCCTGAGCGCCAGCTGATGCTGTTTACGCTGCAAAGTATCATCCGCCAGATAACCCGCAAGCGCCTGAAATTCTGCCTGCCTGGCAAGTTTTGGCAGCAATTTAAACAACCGCCAGCACAGCTCATCTTTATCAAATACTGAATGTTCGGGAATATGTTCAGCGCCTAGCACACTGCGATAGAGCTGCCAGATAAAACGCCCTGGCATTTGTAAACTGAGGCAGCTGGCAATCCCCAGACCACCATCGCTGCCATCCACGGGGGCTGTGTCGGCAGCCAGCGCCAGTTTAAGCCACTGGGCAATACCGTTACTTTGCACCAGCACAAATTCGGTTTCGAGCACGCCAAGCGGGTACGCTTTGGTAAAGTGCACAACCAGCGCTCTGAGCTGCTCCGGCTGATTGGCATGAACCACTAAAAAACCGGGCTCCAGCGGCGGGGCATCAGTGAATAACGGGACTTGCGGGTCGGAAAATGCGCTCACCTGAGGGTCCTTTTTTTGCGCGCTGACGCTGATTTTCTGGCGCTGTTTTTTGGCTACTGAATTTTGGGTTCTGCATGTAGAAAATAACGGCTTATCACAGAGCGGCTGCCGCGGTCACAACAAACACAATGCTTAACTGACAATCACCTTGTTCCGCCCGCTGGACTTGGCCTGATAAAGGCCAGCGTCAGCCCGGCTCATCACTTCGCGCACATCCTCCAGCCTTCCGGCCTGCGCTACACCAACACTGATGCTGATTTGAATACCAGGATAACCGCTGAAACTTAACGCATGCACCGATAAACGCAGCTGCTCGGCCACTTCAGTGGCACCGGCGACATCGGTATTGGGTAACACCACCAGAAATTCTTCACCACCGGTACGACCCACTCTGTCCTGTGCCCTGAGCTGTTGTTTTAACATGGCCGCTGTTTGCACCAGCACCTGGTCGCCGGCATCGTGGCCGTAATTGTCATTACATTGTTTAAAATAATCAATATCAATCAATAACAAACACCAATGCTGTTGATGCTGCAGCGACTGCTGACGCACATTTTCGGCAAACCATAAAATACTGCGTCTGTTGGCCACCCGCGTGAGTTCGTCGGTCATGGCCAGACGATGCAGCTGCCGGTTGCGCTGAATTTGTGAAATGGCATAAAACAGCGCTATGAGCGCCAAAATAATAAAAAGCGCAATGGCGATATATTGCCAGCGCTGTGCCGACTCCAGCACCTGTAATTGTTGAGACGTGAGCTGATTCTGTGCTTGCAGCTGATTGTTTTTTTCATCTTTTAATTCGGTATCAAACTGATACCGCAGTAACGACTCGCGCTGCTTTTTACTCAGCGAGTTCAGTTGTTGCTCCAGCAGATTGGCTTGTACCAACTGCTGATAAGCGCGGGTGTAATCGCCGGCCTGCGCCAGCGCTTTGGACCAGGAACGATGTAACCACATAGAATAACGTGGGTTTTCAAGTGCAGTGATCAGCTTTTCTGCTTCGATGAATTTTTCAAGGGCAGATGCAAGCTGGCCCGTGCCTGCCAGAGCTTCTGCCTGGTACAACACAAAAAGCTCAGCATTCACCACCTTTTCACCACCGCCCTGCTGCTGATAACGATTCAGTTGTTGTTCAACCTTGGCGGCAATTTCCAGGCTTTCGCCAAAACGTTCCTGCTGATTGGCAACCCACATTAAGTCCACGTCCGCCGCTGCGGCATATAAAGGTTCGCCAATTTGCAGATACAACTGTTTGGTGCGTTCCAGCATTTGCCTGGCCATTTCCGGTTTACCGGTTTCGCCGTAAATAAAGGCTTTTTGCTGCCATAAAAACCCAAGCCGGTATTTATCCCCAGGTGCGGCAAATTCTTTTTCCGAAAGCTCCAGATATTCCAGCGCTTTGTCATACTCGCCCATGCGGCGCAGCGAGGTGGCAATACTTTCCACTGTGTCGCCTATACCAAAACGGTTACCGAGTTTTTTGTATAACTGATTGGCTTCAAACAGCTGCACCAGAGCTTCACCGTTATCCCCACGGCTGGAAAGCAACTCGGCATAATCAGACAAAGCCTGAGCCTTGGTCAGTGGATCTTCACTACGACCGGCCAATGCAACCGCCTGTTGCAGATCAGCATCCTGTTCTATCAGCTGGTTTTTACTGCCATAGTGATAAGCGCGGCACAGATAAAAATGCGACAGGTTCACCAGATCCTGATTCATTTCAACCTTGTGTAAAAACTGGTTGGCGTAAGCAATGCCCTGATCGGGTTTGTCATAGAAGTCGGCGTAACATTGCTCGCGCTGTAGCCGCCGCTGACGTTTGGCATCATCCGGCGGTACTGCCGCTTTAAGCTGTTGCATATAATCGTCAATGGCTGCGCGGTCGGCAAACACCAAATCGCCATTATCCAGACGCTGGATCAGTGAATCAAAAGCTTGTGCATCTGCTGCCTGCAGCAGAAAACTTTGTGTACACAACACCAAAGCACCAATGCCAGTCCAACAGCTTTTGCTCTGCTTGGCCCATAACCAGGCGCTTTGGTGTTGTTTTCGCAAATAATCCTCCAAAACGGATTGTTAACTGCAATAACCATCCGGGTTTTGTTGTTGCCAGCGCCAGGCATCACGCACCATATCTTCCAGGCCACGCTCAGCTTTCCAGCCAAATAATTCAAGCGCCAGCGACGGATCGGCATAACACTCTGCAATATCACCAGGCCGTCTTGCCACTATCTGATAAGGTACAGCCACCTGATTAATGTCACTAAAAGCTTTGATCATTTCAAGCACACTGTAACCACGGCCAGTACCAAGGTTTACCGCCACTAAGCCTGGTTGTTGCTGCAAATACTGCAGCGCTTTTAAATGGCCGGATGCCAGGTCCATCACATGGATATAATCACGCACACCGGTACCGTCTGCTGTGGCATAG
Source organism: Rheinheimera sp. (assembly GCA_003543135.1). Lineage (GTDB taxonomy): Bacteria > Pseudomonadota > Gammaproteobacteria > Enterobacterales > Alteromonadaceae > Pararheinheimera. The sequence goes on along the minus strand of DPJG01000027.1, from coordinate 312,151 downwards.
TCATCACCAAACACCGCTAACTGTGCTCTTTTGCCAACGGCAACCTGACTGATAAAGGGCATTAAGTTATTTGGCACGCCATTTGGGTTTTCACCAATCAAACCACTGGGATGGGCGCCCACCGGATTAAAATAACGTAATACGGCTATCCGCCAGGCTGGATCTGAAGCCTGCAGATCCGCAAGGATATATTCCAGCATCAGTTTGCTCTGGCCATAAGGATTGGTGGCCGAGCGTGGCGCATCCTCACGGATCGGCATCTGCCGGGCATCACCATATACAGTAGCCGAAGAGCTGAACACCAGCTGTTTGACACCATGGCGCGCCATCACCCGGCACAACGTAACGGTACCGGCCACATTATTGTCGTAATACGCCAGCGGCTGCTCTGTTGATTCACCCACCGCCTTTAAACCGGCAAAATGCACGACAGCACTGATGTTGTGCTCAGAAAACACCCGTTCCAGCGCTGCTTCATCACGAATATCGGCTTTGACCAGCGGCACTGGCCGGCCACAAATTTGCGCCACCCGCTGCAGCGCCTGTGGCTGTGAATTGCTGAAATTATCCAGTGCCAGCACCTCAAACCCAGCCTCGAGCAGGCAGATAGCAGTATGAGTGGCAATGTAACCGGCGCCGCCGGTCAGTAAAATAACGGGCATCTAAGTGTCCTTACGGCAATACTTTGCGAAATGGTTTGACGGTGCTTTCTTTATACACACCTGCCGCCAGATAAGGATCAGCAGCTGCCCACTGCTGAGCCTCCTCAAGTGATGCAAATTCAGCCACCACCAATGAACCGGTAAAACCGGCTTCGCCCGGATCTTCCGCATCCACGGCAGGTAATGGACCAGCCACTAACAAGCGGTTTTCAGCTGCCAGTTGCTCTAAACGCGCCAGATGCGCCGGACGGGTGATTTTACGCTGCGCCAGACTATCGGCGACATCTTCAGAATAAATCATGTAATACATCATGCACTTCCCTTCAGTTATTGGCCGAAGATACCAGATAGCCGCCCTGTTTTCCATTGTGCACTGCGCCTGACTCTGCACATCACACTGTGTCTGCTCTGTGGCTGGTAACCTGCTTTTATAAAAGCTCCGGCAGCCTCAGAACCCTGGTGCAATGCGGCAGTTTAATGCTGTGACTTTAGGGCAAGGCAGCATTGCGGGGCAGAAAAAAGCCAGCATGGTGAGCTGGCTTTGCTTATCTTTGCATCATCAAAGGGGATCAGACCGTAGCGTCGCCACCCAAGCGTAATTTACGCTCGTTATAAATATCGACCAGCCCCTGCATTTGTTCCGCATCATAAGGCACCAGATTACTCAGGATCATGCGTTTTTCACCGGCACCAATCACTTCAGAACCATCCAGCAATTCAAATTTCAGCAACACATTGCCTCTTTTACCATCAATTTCCAGACTCGAATCGGATAACTTTAATTGCGGGCAATTGTCACTAAAACGGAAAAAATGCAAAGCCATACTCTGATAAATCACCAACGGGCGCTGCGGGTGGATCATGACCTGATGCTGCTGCATCAGCGGCTGCAGAATATGCGGGAAGTTCTGACCGGAAAAACGCACATAATCACGCACCAGCGCCTCAATAAACTGACAATTCTGCTGTTTACTGCCGCTTTGCTCCAGCATCAGATAAGATTTATCGTTCTGATCAAGCACCTCAACGCTGTTGCCCTCTTCACGGCAATGCAACACCACATCAGAGCCGACCATACCATTAAAAGTACAGCTTAAACGCTCCGACAAACCGTATTTGTGCAGCAAAAAAGCAAACAACAAATCGCCGGGCACACAAAATCTTTTGCTGTCTTCATCGTGGATCGGATTAAAGTCTGAAGCAATTTGCTTGGCAAATTGACTGGCCTGTGCCCGGCTGAAACTAAATTCTTCACCCTGCACATTTACATAGGGCTGTAACAACATCAAAAATTCTCATCCTGTTCGCAAGAGGCGGAGTGTAGCAAAACAGTATCAATACAATGGTTTTACCAGTATGCACAGCAATAACAAGGCTTAGCCGTTGTTTATCTTCACAAAAATGCCCTGAACCACAAAAGCACTGTATATTTCAACAGTTTTCGCTTGCTTTTTAAACGAAGCCTGATTACTGTATATACATCCACTGTATATGCAAACAGTTATCCAAATTCAGTCAGGGGCTTTATTATGATCCAGCACAGCTATCCATTACCTTTATCCGGTATCCAGTTTGGCAAAACTTTCACTTTGCCAGCAAAAGCAGCCACAACGCTGAATGTACAAGCTGTGTTAACAACCCTGGCTGCGCTTACCCAACAACAAGGGTTGCAGCATGGCTGGTTGTTAGTGATTGCACCACCATGGCAGCTGACTAAACAAATGCTGGAACAAGCCGGTATTCAAAGCCAGCGCATTTTGTTGATCCCACAAAAACAAATTGGCCGTTTTGATAACCTGATGCGCGATGCGCTTACCTGCTCTACCTGCAGTGCTGTGGTGAGTTTTTTACCTGAAGATCAGCAAGAACTTGAAGATTATCGTTATTTATCAGCCAAATACGGCACCCCCTTAATTAATCTGCCAACAGATGCAATGGTACAGCCGCAGCTGGCGCATTAATGGCTCACCAATAGCTGGATATGCCCTGCGCCAGATAGCACTGATTTGAAAGCCGCTGCGGGGACTTCCGCAAGAGCAAGGCAGCAAGAGACCCAAACCACACGACTGATGTTTTATAGGCGAGCGGTTATTAAGTCACCTTTTAGCTGGCGGTTGTTGGATAGTCGTAGTCCCCTAACTATCCTTTCATCGCAATCTGCAAGCAGGCTGCGCTTTATTCCGTAGCCTGGTCTTTATTCAAGATGATGGCTAAACCAACTACCGGCGCCCGGAAAAACCCATTACACTCTGCCCCCTGTTATCCGCCTCTGAACCGTGCTGCTGACACAGCGGCAATTGCATCAACTACAGGAGCAAAATATGGGGTGTTATTGTGGCTCAGATCAGGTTTTTGCCAATTGCTGCCAGCCTTTTTTAACTGGCACAGTGCTGCCACAAACTGCGCCAGAGCTGATGCGTTCCAGATACAGTGCTTATTGCACCGGCCATATTCATTACATTAAAAACACCTATCATCCAAGCCAGCAATCTGATCAGGCTGAAGCGGACATTGCCGCTTTTGCTGATGCGGCCCATTTTGTTGGTTTATCGGTCTTGCCAATCAGCGATAAAAGCCTGCTGCAACAACGGATGCCGGATAACCCTTATCTGGAATCTTACACTGGTACGTTGAGCCTTGCCGCGCCTGACTCCGCTAAAACAGTAACAACAGCAGCTGAAGGCTGTATCGATTATGTGCATTTTATCGCCCGTTTTATCATGCAGGATAAGCTGCAACAGCTGGAAGAACAGTCCAGATTTATCTTTGAGCAGCAGCAATGGTGGTATCTGGATGGCTGTTTATTTTCCCATGCGGGTCAGAAAATTAACCGGAATGATGCCTGCCCCTGTGGCAGCGGCAAAAAATACAAAGTCTGTCGCCCGCACCTGATGTCCGCACAACAAAGTTAATCAGCTACCTTGGCTCACTCAGGCGTGCATTTCCTGCAAAATATCGTATAAAGCCGTCGGATCCGGAGTGATCACATCGGCTTTTTGTTTTGCCAGATGGCGCCTGGTATGAAAATCAAGACTATCCAGCACTTCGGCCGATAGTTTTTTCGCGTCGTGACGCACTACCGCAGGAGGTGGAGTCAGCAGTTGCAGCAAGCGACACTGCGTCAAACCGCTCTGGATCAAAGCCTGATGCTGCGCCGTCAAACAGCCGATATCTTGCTGCTGCATGGCATAATCACGCTGTGGTTGTACGCCAAGCTGTTGGTACAAACTGGGTCTGCCAGGCTCAGCTTCGCCTGTTGGCAGACAAAAGGCCGCCATTTCATCAACTGCCGGCGATAACATTGCCAGCCACAAGGCAAAATCAGCGCGCTGATGCTGTAACAGCGCCTGATTTAATTGTCCCTGTAATTGCCATTCGTTGACCAGCTGCAGCATAAAAATAATATTTTTAATGAAAACTGCTGACTTTATCGGCAGTTAAACAGCTTTCTTAAGTTTATTTCTTTACATCGACGTTTGATTTGATAAGATGCCGGCCACGTGGAGGGGTTCCCGAGTGGCCAAAGGGATCAGACTGTAAATCTGCCGGCACTGCCTTCGAAGGTTCGAATCCTTCCCCCTCCACCATCTTCCTGCTGCTTCAGCACTTCTGAGTTACATCTGTTCAAAACAAATAAAACCAACACATTTCAGCCGTTTACAAACTTGCGAATTCACCTTTTGTTTCTCACAATCTAACCAGGTTTAGTTGGCCGGCTTGCCGCATGCACAAATTAGCTCTGTCTGGACTTCACATACTGGTGGTTGATGATCAGCGCCCTTTTCAGGTGATGCTCAAAGGTATTCTGAAAAGTCTGGGCATGGCCAACATCCAGTTTGCCAACAGTGGCGAGCAGGCACTGAACAGATGCAGCCAAACCGAATTTGATTTGTTGTTCGTCGACTATAACCTTGGCGCTGGTAAAAATGGCCGTCAGTTACTGGAAGACTTAAGAGAAAAACAACTGCTTAAACCCAGCGCCATTTTTATTATTGTGACAGGTGAAAACACCGTCAGCATGGTGATGAGTGCGGTTGAAACTGAACCAGACGACTATTTAATTAAACCTTTTTCACAGAGCCTGCTCAAGACGCGCCTGCTAAAACTACAACAAAAAAAACAGCACTTAGCCGCTTTATATGAAGCTTTATATCAGCATCAAAGCGAGGATGTGATTGCCGAATGTGAGAACGAAATTGCTGCCAATGGTCGTTATGAACAATATTGCCGGCGGGTACTGGCGGAAACCTTATTAAACCAGCAAAACTTCCCGGCACTAGAGCAGCTGCTCGGCGACAGTATGCAACTAAGACGCCCCACCTGGGCGTTGCTACTTTCTGCCCGTGCCAGGTTACAACAACAGGATTATCAAAGCTGCACTCAGTTATGTGACGAGATTATTGAGGTCAACCGGCTTTGTGCCCAGGCGCTCGACATTAAATGCCATTGTCAATTGGCACAGGGCGACACTGCCGGTGCCATGCAAAGTATCAATCAAGCCATCAACATTGCACCCTTTCAGCTTGGCCGCCAATATTTATTGCTGCGCGTTGCCCGCCAGGCCACCAGCCCGCTGGATATGGTACAGGCCAGCAAACAAATTTACGAATTAACCCGGCGCACCGCCAAACAAGACGTGATGCATTTGCTCAATTACATCAGAACCATGCTCGACGCCATCGGCAGTCTGGATGAACCGGCCAAACGCAATAAATTACAACAGGAAACCCTGTTGTTATTACACCGCAGCCAAAAAGACGAACTGGCGCTAAAAGACGTTGATTTTGAGCGTTTTGAACAACTTTGTATGGCGCGGCTGGACGCTATTGAAGGCCGCTTTCACCAGGCGAAAAAAACCGCCGACAAGGTGTGTGACAAGATGACCGGCATTGAAGCCGAAACGCCGGATCTGGTGATGCTGTTGATGGACATCGGTGAATTTGAAGGCGCCGACCATTTTTTTGCCAGATACAGCAGTCACACCACACCGGATCCGGTGCTGGCCGATATGCTGGCGCAACATCAGCAACAATCTGAAGATAAACGTCAGCAGCTGAGCACACTCAATAAAGCCGGTATGGACAGATATCAGGATGGTAAATATCAGGAAGCGATGCAGTTATTTGAGCAGGCACTTCAGGTAGCTCCCGCCAATACGGTCGCCGCACTGAACTTAATTCAGGCGATGTTACAGGTACTGGAATCGCAGCAAAAACATAAATCGCTGGCACTTTACCAACGCTGTCGCCAGGTGTTTAAAACCATCGAACAGGCGCTGCTGATGGAACACCACCAGCAGCGTTACAATGAGTTACAGCAGCAATATCAGGGCTACCGCCACGAATTAAAACAAAGCAGCTGAAACGTCGTTGCTGATGTTAAACGAAGCAGATCAGGCTTGCGGCTGCGCCAATAATGCAGATAACTCAGTAAAAAGCACACTGGCGCCAATACGCATCAGCTCAGGCTGCGCCAGACGACCGGTAATATCTTCATACATCGCCATCAGCTCCAGTGCCTGCGCCACTGTACGTACCCCACCTGAGGCTTTAAAGCCAACAGGACGTTTTGCCGCCGCTATCACGGTTAGCATAATACGGGCCGCTTCCATGGTAATACCAACAGGTACTTTGCCGGTAGACGATTTGACAAAATCAGCCCCACATTCAATGGCAAGTTCAGTGGCTTTAATAATTTGTTGCGGAGTGACCAACTCGCCCGATTCAATAATAATTTTCAGGCAGGCTTTGCCACAGGCTTCACGCACATCATATAAAAAGCTTTTTACCCGGCCTGTGTCGCCAGCCAACAACGCCTGATAAGGCAGCACGCAGTCGATTTCATCAGCACCAAGTGCCAATGCCTGTTGAATTTCCTGTACCACCATATCGGCGGCAGCATTGCCGGATGGAAAGTTCACCACTGTGGCAAGTGTGCTTTGTACACCAAGCTCCGCCAGCCGCGCACGGCACTGGCCCAAAAACGCCGGGTAAACACAAAAAGCAGCCGGCAATTTTTCACTCAGCATGTGCTCTGCCAACCATGCGGCCATTTCAGCGCTGTTGTCGTTATCGGTTAAACGGGTTAAATCAAGCAGCTTTAATAACTGCTGCAGTTTTAGTTGATTTGTCATCGCAGAGGTCCTGGATCCGGGCCGGCTTTTGGCTGTTATAAGAGTGCCGGCTTGTTAAGTCGCTTTGTCGGGTGTGCGATTAAAGCAGAAATAGTTGGCACAAATAAAGCCCTGCAGCGCAGAAATACCAACAAATAACCCTGATGGCGGCTTGGGGGCCTGATGGCATCACGCTGCAGTGCAGACAACTGCATGATTGCACCAACAGGGCAGTAAACTTCAGCTGATGGCACGGAAGAACCTTGGCAGCTCTTTTTGCGTTGCTACACCAGCTGCAGCAAATGCTGATGCTGTTTAAACCATTGTTTTGCCTGTTTAAACTCAGGGTAAAACTTGGCTACCCTTTGCCAGAAAGCACTGGAATGGTCCATATGGCTCAGATGCGCCAGCTCATGCACCACCACATAATCGGCCACCCAGCAAGGCGCCAGCATCAGCCGCCAGTTAAAACTCAGTAACCCCTTGCTGGTGCAACTCCCCCACTTACTTTGCCAGTTTTTGATGTGCACTGCGCTGGCCTGAACCTGCATTTGCTGTTGCCAATAAGCCACTCTGGCCGCAAACCAGAGCTCTGCCTGCTGCTGATACCAGGCGCCCAGCAGCTCCAGCTGTTTTTGCCGGCGTCTTGCCGTACTCACGCGATTGGACAACTGCAGCCACAAGGTCTGGCCATCACGACTCACAGCACTGCAGCTGTCGCTCACCACCTTTAACTGCAGTTTTTCATCGAGCAGCGGTAATAAACCCGCCAATAAATAATCAGGCGGCACTGCGGCCTGTTGCTGAAGTTGCAAATGCCGCGCTACCCATTGCTGTTTTTGCAAAATAAAACCATCGATCTGCTGTTTGGCAACACCTGCTGGTGCTAACACTGTCAGTTGTCCATTTCGGATCTGAAGTGCCACACTGCGCCGGCGCAGTGATGGCTTCAGCTGATAAGGAATGGCGGTAAACTGGCAAATCTCAGACAAGGATGGGATTCTCTGGCTTGTTTTTGGCACGGCAGCATAACGGATGCAGCCTTATCCGGGCAAGACTGCCCCTTAGCAGCCACTCTATCTTGATGTTATGATGAGCGCCAATCGCATTTTTGACTTCAAACAGGCTCAGGCATTATGAAAATTATTTCTTTTAATATTAACGGACTACGTGCACGCCCTCATCAATTGGCGGCTCTGGTGCAAACGCATCAGCCGGATTTTATTGGCCTGCAGGAAATTAAAGTGCATGACGATGAATTTCCAATGGATGAAGTCAAAGCGCTGGGTTATTCGGTGTATCACTTTGGCCAGAAAGGTCATTATGGCGTGGCTATTCTGAGCAAATCTCCGGCCGATAGGATGTTGTATGGTTTTCCCACCGATGAAGCGGACGCACAACGCCGTATGCTGATTGGTCGCTGGACGCTGGCTGATGGCCGCAGCTTTACGTTACTCAATGGTTATTTCCCTCAAGGCGAAAACCGCGACCACCCAACCAAGTTCCCGGCTAAGCAAAAGTTTTATGCCGATTTAATGCAATATCTCGAACAGAACCACAAACCAGACGAACTACTGGCAGTGATAGGCGACATTAATATTTCGCCGCTGGATCTGGACATCGGCATTGGTGAACCTAACCGCAAACGCTGGTTAAAAGAAGGCAAATGTTCATTTTTGCCGGAAGAGCGCGACATGCTGCAACGTTTAAAAGACTGGGGTCTGGTGGATACTTTCCGCGCTTTGCACCCGGAGCGTACAGAAAGGTACAGCTGGTTTGATTACCGCTCCAAAGGTTTTGACGATAACAGAGGTCTGCGCATAGACGTGGTAATGGCAACAGCGCCACTGGCCGCCTTATGTGTGGAGTCAGATGTGGATTATGAGCTACGCGCCATGGAAAGACCTTCAGATCATGCACCGGTTTGGTCCAGCTTTAGCCTCTGAGACAAAAATGACAAGCAGCGTGCATCAGTGTGACTTCAGCCACAATGGAGTCAGCCAGAATTCTGGTAATAGCCTGACAGCAAATAACTACAGGAGCTGATGGATGCTTTGGCTGTTATGCTGGCTGCTGCCGCTTTATTACTTAACGCTGGATAAAAAACTGCTGACGCTCTGGCAACAGCCGCTTTTGCGTCAACTGTTTGCCGGGAGCGGCCTGTGTTTACTGGTACTGTGGCAGGTAAAAGCTCAGCTGCCCCAAGGCCCGGCATTACATTTTCTTGGTATCACAGCAGTAACCTTATTACTTGGACTTCGACTCAGTTTGTGCCTGATCCCGGCAATATTGCTCACCACCGTTGCCGCCAGCTGGTTGGTGGCCCCTGCTAAACTGGGCTCAGCTACTTTATGGCTGGCCGATTGGGCTGTACTCACGGTGCTGGCTTTGCAAAGTTATCTGCAGTTGTATCTGGTACACAGACAATTTGGTCAGCACCTGTTTGTGTATATTTTTCTAGCGGCTTTTATCGGCTCAGCTTTATGCACAGTCAGCTTTGTGCTGCTGCAAAGCAGCGCTTTGTGGCTATTGCAACCAGATGTAGTGCTGGATCCTGGCGAATATCTGGCATTATCGCCTTTACTGGCACTGCCCGAAGCCATTTTAAATGGCATGGCAATCACGCTGTTGCTGGTATATCGCCCTGAATGGGTAGCCACTTATCGCCAGAATACTGAACAATAAAACAGCAGACAGAGCGGATAGTTCTGAAAACCGCTCTGGTGCTTTCTGCAAACTGCGTAGCTGTTGAAAGTGACTATAAACACTGACGGATAAAGGTTTTATCCAGTTGTCTGACCGCCAGACTTAACAAAGTGGCCAGATCGGCATAACAGGGTTTGGCGGCAGGTCTAGGCACGGCCACGCCGCTTTGTTGCATTTTATCGGCAATATCCAGATACCATTGCAACATGGCAGGCGGCAACACTGAATCTGCTCTTTTACCCAGCCAGTACCAGCCTTGCAACGGTAATGACAACATAAATAAGGTGCTGGCAAGGGCTGGTGCCAGATAACTTTGCCCCATCCATTGCAACTGTACCAGTAGCGAAATCACACTAAAGGCCGGCAACAACTGCTGCGCCCTTTTGGTCAGACGAATAATTTGATTTTCCGGAAAGACACTGTTGAGCTCGTTCACCAAAGGCCAGGTCTGACTATAAACAACCCCCTGCTGCAGGGTGGCAATTAAACTGCGCTGCATCTGAACCCCACGACCTGATGTACTGACTTTTACCTTAGCATAATTGCCGGGATTGCGGCCAGTTTGTCAGTGCATTTACGGCTAAAAAACCTGTAAGAAAACAGTCGGCACTGCAACTATATGTAAGTTTTCCCGACAATAACAGCGGTTACATGCCCGAAAAGAGCTGGACAAATACACAGCTGCCTTTGCGTGCCTGACAAAATTGTTATTTTTTAACCTCTTCACACACTTTTACATCTGAGCCGAAATAACAAAAAATATGCCATTCGTTTTAATATATATACTTCAACAACTTACCAAACATAAACAGAGAAATGCACAAAGTTACCCACAGAATCTGTGGACAACTTTTTTTGATTAAAACCGGCACCACAGTGGAGGGTACTGAAAGTTGACTGGTAAAAATGCCGGCTATCATGAATAAATCATACTAAATGCTCATAATTACATTTTTCCAGAACTGCAAAATAATGCCAATGCTCAGCTTGCCTGAGTTACAGCGATGTTTTATGTCGCTGTTTCTTTCGAAAAACCACCATTGTTCGCTAGCCTTTGCACCCGGAGTTTGGGTACTATCAGCTTCATTATTGTGTTGGAGAAACAACAACATGCCGGTGGCGTTTTCCCGAATGCAACAAACTACAGTGTTGCCTGTCAGCAAAGGGCTTATGATCCAATGCCCGGCCAGCGGTCTGGTGTTGCCATTGTCCGAATCACCGGAGCCTGCAGCTGCTGCCGGTTACCTTGGTGAAGGAGTATTGCTGCACTTGCAAGGAAATCAGCTGGTTGCCCCCTTTGCCGGACTTTGTAGCCGTCAGGATCAGGCCGGACAACAACTCAGGTTTCACCACGCAAATGGCCTACAGCTGGATATACATTTTCCGCCGCAATGCTACCACCAGCACGGCAGAGGATTTGATTGGCTTGTTAATGAAAAAGCCAAAGTAGCAGCAGGACAACCGGTGCTTTGTGTGGACTCAGCGCTACTTAGCCAGTGGGTGCAACCCTTGTATTGCCTGATCACCTTAAAACAGCATGCCAGATTCAGCACCATCTGGTATCGCAGCTGTTACCATCAGGCCGGGCAAGACCCGTTATTTTTTATTGAACTGGCAGCACAAGGTCAGAGCCAAAACGCCTGATCTTGTATTGCATGCCGTCCCGCTGCGGGTAAGCTGCTGCAGCTGCTTTTGTTGATGTATAAACCGGAATACTGAATACCGATGATAAAAATTTATGGCATTAAGAACTGCGACACCATGAAAAAAGCCCGCGCTTTTTTAGCTCAGGCCGGTGTTGAGCACCAGTTTATTGATTACCGGGCCGATGGTCTGAGTCAGGAACTACTCGCACATTTTGTGGCTGAGCTTGGCTGGCAGGCGTTATTAAATACCAAAGGCACCACCTACCGAGCTTTACCGGATGAACAAAAAGCTGATATGACCGCTGAAAAAGCTATGGCGCTGATGCTGGCACAGCCGGCACTGATTAAACGTCCATTACTGGATGTGAATGGCCGTTTTTATCTTGGTTTTAATGCCGAACAATATCAGCAACTTGTGGCGGGTTTAAAATGACATCTTTTACCCCAGTAGAAACAACAATGAGCCCGGTAGTGGCGCTGACGGCAGACCTGATCCGCCGGGCCTCAGTCACACCCGCTGACGAAGGCTGCCAGCAACTGATGGCGGAGCGCTTAAGCAAACTCGGTTTTCAGATTGAATCGATGTTTTTTGAAGACACCTTAAATTTATGGGCGCGCCGTGGTCAGGGCAAACCGCTGTTTTGTTTTGCCGGCCACACTGATGTGGTGCCTACAGGACCACTGGAACAATGGCATACCCCGCCTTTTGAACCCACTATTATCGACGGCATGATGTATGGCCGTGGCACTGCTGATATGAAAGGCAGTTTGGCCGCCATGATAGTGGCCACTGAGCGCTTTCTGGCGAAAAAACCAGAGCTCACCGGCGACATTGCCTTTTTAATTACCAGTGATGAAGAAGGCCCTTTTATCAACGGCACCAAAAGAGTGATTGAAGTGCTGGAAGCTCGTCAGGAAAAAATACGCTGGTGTTTAGTCGGTGAACCTTCCAGTACCAAAGTTGTCGGTGATGTGATTAAAAACGGCCGCCGTGGTTCATTAACAGGTTATCTGACTATTCGTGGTGTGCAGGGCCATGTGGCTTATCCGCATCTGGTGAAAAACCCTATTCATCTGGCCGCCCCGGCACTGGCTGAACTCAGTCAGCAGGTTTGGGACCACGGCAATGCGTTTTTTCCAGCCACCAGTTTTCAGATTTCCAATATTCATGCCGGCACAGGTGCCACCAATGTGGTGCCTGGTGAGATGACCCTCACTTTTAATTTCCGCTACAGCACAGAAGTGACGGCTGAGCAGCTGCAACAACAAGTGTTGGCCATTCTGGATAAACACCAGCTGAGCTATCAACTGGACTGGGTACTGAACGGTCTGCCGTTTTTAACCGACAGCGGGGCTTTGGTGGCTGCAGCCGTCAATGCGGTAGAACAAATTCAGGGCTTTACCCCGTCGCTGGAAACCTCAGGCGGCACTTCGGATGGGCGTTTTATTGCACCAACCGGTGCTCAGGTGCTCGAACTTGGCCCTTGTAACGGCACCATTCATAAAATTAATGAATGTGTAAGCATCGCTGATTTGGAACTTCTCACCGATATGTACGAAGCCATTCTCAACGAGATGTTGTGCTGATGGACCTATCGCTGCTGCTGACAGGTCGCGTTGAGCCAAATCTGGTTGCTGTTGATAACCTGCAGCTGGAGCCGGAAAGTGCTGCTGCTTTTATCAGAATGCAGCAGGCGGCACGGCTGGATGGCATTGAACTGAAGCCGGTTTCGGCCTATCGCAATTTTGACCGCCAGGCTGCTATCTGGAATGGTAAAATGCAGGGGATAAGAGCCGTTTATAACCAGGCACAACAGCAGATCGACATAAAACAACTCAGCGGTTTTGCCAAACTGGAAGCTGTACTTTTATATTCGGCTTTACCAGGCGCCAGCCGGCATCACTGGGGTACAGATCTGGATGTGTTTGACGCCGCAGCTGTGCCTGCTGATTATCAGCTGCAACTGTTGGAAGCTGAGTATCAAAGTGACGGCCCTTTTGCCCATCTGAGCCACTGGTTAAGCCGTTATGCCAGTGATTTTGGCTTTTTCCGGCCTTACCGGATTTATCAGGGGGGCGTAGCCGCAGAACCCTGGCATTTAAGTTATCGCCCTTTGGCGGAGTCTTATTTACAGCAATTTGAACTACAGATGTTGCAGCAGGCTATTGCCGGCAGCTCACTTTATGAAAAGGCGCTGATCCTGCAATATCTGCCGGAAATTTTTCAGCGTTATGTCTTTAATATCAATAAGGAGGCTCTGTGAGCTGGACTTTTATCGGCATGTTATTGCTGGTGGTGGGCTTAATTGCCGCCAATCTGGCTTTACTTAAACATGGCAGCAAAAAAAACCAACGTCCTTTAGCCAGGGCCAAACAAGGGCAAAACACGGCTCAGCAACAGAAAGTGCAGGCGAGTGCCAGCACGGCACCTGCTGTGACCCATGACAATGACAAAACAAATAACGAGGCCAAACCCAAAGACACCCAGAGCACTGCGGACAGCTCAGACGGATCGGACGGCGGCGACAGTTAAAAGTTGTAAAGCTGCTGCGATAAAATGTCACAGCAGCTGCAAGGATCAACCCCTCTGTTTATTCAGATGGGTCTTGATTGCGGTCAAAGCTGGAATAACCACGAATAAACTTTTGTAGCTGGTCGCGCAGATTGGGTGGTGTGCCTTTGATCACCAGCACATCGCGTTCGGCGTCATATTGCACTCTGTCGCCAAGCAGTTTTTGCTCAAAACTCAGGCTTAAACCGGCACCGGCACCTGAAAATTTCACCAGGGTTTTTAACTCTTTGACATCCACCGGGAACTGCTCAGCCACCGGCAGTTCACGTTCTGCACAATAACGGGCAAAAGCGTTGTCGTCTGAACTGTCAACTGTGGCAGAAAGCTCCTGCAAAGTCACATCCTGGCCTTGTTTGGCGCGTTCTTCACAATACTGGTACACCTGTTTGCGTACATCATGTTTTTCCGCGCTGTCATAGTCGCCTTCGGCCAGATACTCTTCAACCGATGCCAGCACCACTTTACTGCTTTGTTTGGGGTCCACCCCTTCTTCACAACCTAAAAAGTCGAGGAAAAAGTCTGCCACTTTGCGACCTGCTCTGCCGCGGATAAAACTGATGTATTTGCCCTGCTCTGGCGACATTTGATATTCAGTTAAATCAAGCCGTGCCGCCAGTTGCATCCTTGCAATATCCAGATGTTTGGCGCTGGAGAGCTGTAAATCGGCCGACACTGAAAAATGCTCTTTGCTGCCCAACAGGGCAATAAACAAATATTCATTGGCCAGATAACGGTAATGACACAACATAAAATAACCGGTTTCCGGAATTTGATGTTTGGTCAGTTCCACCACCAGCTGACCTGTGGCCAGCTCAGCCAGACTGACAAAATTACGTTCCTGTTGTTGCCACTGATGAATGGCCTCACAAAACTCCGGATTTTTGTCACTGCTAAAGGCGGCATAACCTTTCGCCGGTTTGCCGTTGTAGGCCAAATGCAGTTGTTCAATTAATAAAGCTACATGCTGACTGACCGGCACCAGTTCCTGACGGAAATGTGCGGTTAACTGAGCAGATTCATTGGCTTCGATATAATTAATGGCCAGCAAGTGCACATCGACAGACATAAGTTTTCCTGTTTAAATGGATTTCTGTTAATATTCTACCTGTTTCATTCAGTTAATTTCAGAGTAATTCATGCCGATCCAATCCAAGTATTCCAACCAGCAAATCGAAACCCTCGTCAACATTCTGTTGGAAACCTTGCGGCAACAAAACGCCACCACCGAGTTGAGCCTGATGTGTCTGGGTAATACCATCAGCCACATTATCAAAACCAATGTACCTGCCGCGCAGCAGGGTGAAGTGGCCAGACACTTCAGCCAGGCGTTACAGGACGCCGTTAGCAGCAAGGCGCACTAAGCCGTTATGGTGCTCGAGCAAAACCTGTCACTCGTCAATAAAATTGACCGCTTGTTACGCTGGGGGCACTGGTTTACCTTTTTTAATATATTGCTGGCGCTGGTCGTTACCGGCAGTTATTTCCTGGCCGATCCACTGCCGCAGTCGGTGTTAGGCTGGGCTTATCTGCTGGTCACCTGGTTGGGTCATACCGCCTTTTTATGTTTTTTATTTTTTATTATCACCATCTTTCCGATCAGTCTGATTTTCCCTTATCAGCGCCATGTCCGCGGTCTGGCCGCAGTGCTTGCGACCTGTGGTTTTGTTGCACTGATTTTTGATGCTTATGTCTACCATAGCCTGGGTTATCACGCAGGCAGCGCCTCTTATGAACAAACCTTAGATTTATTACGCCAGCAGGTGGTCACCAATTTACGCAACTTTGTGCTGATCACAGCCGCAGTGGGCGCGCTGTTGTTGTCGGTGCAACTGGTGCTCAGTAACTTTTGCTGGAAAAAAATCGCCCGCTTAAGCCACTCGGGTAGCGGCAAACCGGCGCTGGTGATCCTCCTTGGCTGTTTTGTGCTCAGTCACCTGTTGCATATCTGGGGAGATGCCAGTCAGAACGATACCATTACCCGGCAAGACAATATTCTGCCACTGAGTTATCCGGCAACAGCCCGCACTATGCTGGCGCGTTATAATCTGCTGGATAATTCTACCACTGCAATTACCGCCAGCGGATTACAACAAAACTGGCTGGCACCCGACGCGTTGCGCCAAAAGCCTGTGCAATTAAGCTGC
This sequence comes from Rheinheimera sp., assembly GCA_003543135.1. Classification (GTDB taxonomy): domain Bacteria; phylum Pseudomonadota; class Gammaproteobacteria; order Enterobacterales; family Alteromonadaceae; genus Pararheinheimera. The sequence goes on along the minus strand of DPJG01000027.1, from coordinate 296,309 downwards.
GCCGCAGTGGCTAATGCAGCGCCATTGCATGTGTTGCTGCTGCCCAAATTAACCAGCGTCCAACAACAGCAGCTGAAACAGCTTGGTCTGCGCAGAATGGAAACTCATTTTGCGCCGGTCGCCGCAGATCAGGCACTGAATAATTTGTTATATGCAGACATGGCACCGAATAAACCGGCAGAACAACCGGCCTGGTTAAGTCAGTTACCAGAGGCTTATGTGGCCTTTGAAGCCACGGCCAGCTGGCAACAACAGCTGCCCTGGTTAAGCACTTATTCGAACGATAAGGCGCTGTTACACTGGCATTTTCTGGATAAGGATACAGATCTGACAACCAGAGTGCAGCAAGCAGCAGAAGGCACAGTGTTGGTGCTGGAGCTGTCGGGTCACAGCGACAAGTTTGCGTTGGGTCCTGCAGCATTCTGGTATCGCTGGCCACAGTTACAGCAACAGCGTATCAGTGACGTGACCCAGCATCTGGATATTTTACCTACCCTGCTGGCTGAACTCGGCTGTTTTAACCAGCAAAACTGGACTGGCGACAATTTGTTGCAGCCACAAAGCCAAACCAAGCTGAATATTGTGAATAATCAGTTGTATAGCTTCCGTAAAGACAAAATGTTGCTGGTGGAAGAAGACGGCAGTTTTAGCGTCTGGTCGGCAGGCACTGCAGTGCGGCTGGAGCAGCGGCTCGACCTGCCGATGCTGACTGACGCACTAAAACGTTTGCCCTCACAACAGCAATAACAGGCAACTAAGCCTGCAATTGCAGCTTTTTATTGTATGTTTTTACTGACTTTGGGCCTGAGTACCCTTTTGCCACTTAATTCAAGTTCAGCCAGATGGAATAAATTGGTAAAGACGATTGCCGGCGCAGCCTCGGCAAAACGCTCTTTATACGCCAGCGCTGCTTCGGCCATCAACTGAGCCGCCAGCCGGTCATACTGACTGTCCCCATCATAAGACAAAGGCTCCGCCAAATCGGCTAGACCCATCTCTTTTTGTCGGCGCATAAAATAATTCAGTAAAAACTCATACTGCTTTACGTCAAGAAAATCACGGCAATCCATACTCATAGTTATCACCTGCTTGCACACTACTGCGTTAGTTTACCTACTACACAGGCTGCTGCCCATGCACAGGGGGTCGCAACAGCTTTCACTTTTGTCTGCTTTATTTGCCGCCAGTCTGTGTTTTGCCAGCAAGCACAGCCGGACAAAGTGGCAACAGCAGGTACAGACATCGCGCTAACAGCGGGCAGTGACAGCGCCCGGAAACAGCCTTGATGAATTTTTCCGATACCCACAAGCCATTAATCACATTGGCAGTTTTAATTGCGAATAACTAGCATTTTAATATCAACTTTGAGCGGAGCTGTTGCCATGCTAAAAACCCTGACTTTTGCCCTGATGCACTTTAGCATTGCTTTTACTGTGGCCTATTTGTTAACCGGCGACATGCTGATCGGCGGTTTAATTGCTTTGGTGGAACCGGCCGTGAATACCATTGCTTATGTTTTTCACGAAAAAATCTGGCAGCGGCTGCAACAGCAAAAACTGGCACCATCAGCGCAGCTTTGATTTACAACATGCCATACCTTCAACGCTGAAAAAGGTTTACACTAGCGCCTTTTTCCGACACCCACCCCGTAATGTTACGGGAAGCAGGATTTCTGGCGCATGGCCCTTAAAGCAACCATTTATAAAGCTGAACTCGCGATTGCCGATATGACACGGCATTATTATCAAACCCACAGCCTGACCTTAGCACAACATCCGTCTGAAACTATTGAGCGCATGATGTTACGGCTGGTTGCTTTTACCCTTTGCGCTGATGAACGTCTGGTATTTGGCAAAGGTATTTCCGAAGACAGCGAGCCGGATCTGTGGCAACACAACTTAAGTGGTGAAATTGAACTTTGGGTTGAACTGGGTTTACCGGATGAAAAACTGCTGCGCCGTGCCAGCCACAGAGCCAAACAAGGTCTGGTGCTGGCTTATGGTGGCACTGTGGTGGATAAATGGTGGAAAGATGCACAAAAAAGTGCGCAGGAACTGAGCAACCTGACGGTGGTAGCAATTAAAGCCGATGAATCTGCCGCCCTTGCTAAACTTTGTCAGCGCAGTATGCAGCTGCAATGTACCATTCAGGAAGGTCAGCTGTGGTTTGCTGACAATCAACAATCTGTGGTGATCAACCCCGTTGTGCTGAAAAGCGCAGCATCGCCTCTTTTTACGCTGGAGTAATTATGTTTTTAGGCAAACTCAACACCTTAGTGATGAAAAAGCAGGTTGAATTTGGCGTCTATCTGGACGGCAAAAGCTGGGGTGACATACTGCTGCCGCGCCGTTATGTGCCCAAAGATCTGGATTTAGGCAGTTCAGTGGAAGTGTTTTTATACCTGGACTCTGAAGATCAGCTGATTGCCACCACCGAAAAGCCGCTGGTGATGGTTGGCCAGGTTGCACAGCTGAAGGTTGTGGCCACCACCAAAGTGGGCGCTTTTTTAAACTGGGGTCTGAAAAAAGACTTACTGGTGCCTTTTTCCGAGCAGGCGGTGCCGATGCAACAGGATTACAGCTATCTGGTGTACTGTTATGTCGACCGCAGCAACCGTATTGTTGCCTCCAGCAAGCTGGATAAATTTATCGGTAAAACCCAGCCGTCTTATCAGCGTGGTGATGAAGTTGAGATTGTGGTGACTGAACCCACAGATCTGGGCTACAAAGCTGTGGTAGATAACGCACACTGGGGTGTGTTGTATAAAGATCAGGTGTTTAAGCCACTGCGTCGTGGTTATCGTTGCAAAGCTTATATTGGCAAGGTGCGGGACGATGGCAAAATTGATTTGTTGCTCGACAAACCCGGTTATGCCAAAACCACAAGTTTTGCCGAACAAATCATCGAAAAACTGACCAGCGCCGGTGGTGAATTACCGTTGTCCGACAAAAGTGAACCCGAGGCCATTTATGCCGCTTTTGGCGTCAGTAAAAAAGTGTTTAAACAAGCCATTGGAGGCCTGATGAAAGAAGGCAAAATTGATATTGAGCCCAACCTGATCAGGCTAAAAAAATAAGCTTTTAAGGCTGTTTTGCGCAGCATCTAAACAAGGGCTGAGTTGAACTCAGCCCTTTTTTATGGATAAAAATGCTTCACAGCAACAAGCGATTAGCGCAGCCAGCTACTGGCCTCTTTAGCCGTCAGTGCTTTGGCAAACCAATACCCCTGACCGGCATCACAACCGAGCTCTGATAACAATTTGCGTTGTAAGCTGGTTTCAATGCCTTCGGCAATGACGGTCAGTGACAAAGTTTTTGCCAGGGTAATGATGGTATTAACCACCGGGTTTTCCTGAATTCTCGGGCGAATGCCGGCGATAAAACTGCGGTCAATTTTTAGTACATCCAGCTGAAATTCGTGCAGATAACTTAAGCTGGAATAACCGGTGCCAAAGTCATCCAGCAACACTTTTACACCGGCTGCTCTTAAACAATCAATGCTGATTTTGGCCTGCGCCATTTTATCAATCAGTGCACTTTCGGTAATTTCAATCGCCAGATAATGCGGCTGTACACCGGCCTGCGCCAGCAAATCCAGCACCTTATGCGAAAAATCAGCATCGGAAAAACTGCGGCCCGACACATTCACGCTGACATAAAAGGGGTTGGCAAAATCAAGCCGCCATGCATTCAGCTGCTTCACCGCAGCCTGCACTACATACAAATCAATCTGGGTTAACAGTCCAAGCTCTTCGGCCAGCGGCACAAAGTCCGCTGGTGACAACAGCCCCCGCTCCGGATGCTGCCAGCGGATCAGCGCCTCAAAACCTAGGGTTTCTTCGCTTGATAAATCGATAATAGGCTGATAATAAAGTACAAACTGGCTATGTTGCAGGGCTGCTTTAAGTTCAGTTTCCAGCTGATAATGGGCTGTGGTGGCAAAATCCATTTCACTGCAAAATTGCCGCCAAATGCCACGGCCATCCTGTTTGGCCTGATACATGGCAATATCCGCACGGCGGATAAGCTCGTCCGTGTCCATCTGCTCTGTGGTGACATCCGCCAGCGCAATACCAATACTGGTGGATGTTTGCAACTGATGCTGTTTTAAGGCAAAAGGCTGCTGCAATGTAGCAGCTATCCGCTCGGCAACTTCAATCACATCAGGCACTGTTTTGGCGTCTTCCAGCAAGATGGCAAACTCATCACCGCCAAGGCGCGCCAGGGTGTCATTTTGCCGCAGGCAACTTTTCAGTGCCCCGCTCACTGCTATTAAAAATTCATCGCCCACCTGATGACCCAGGGTGTCGTTAACCATTTTAAACCGGTCTAAATCCAGATAAAGCACAGCCACCAGTTTGTCCGGATAACGAAACCGCCGTTTAAAAGCGTGATTGACTCTGTCGATAAATAACAGCCGGTTTGGCAGATTGGTCAGCGCGTCATGCAGCGCCTGATGGCGCAGCCTTTGTTGTACAAAAGCACGCTCCAGCGCACTGGAAATATGCTGGGACACAAAGGTCAGCAGCTCTAAATCTTTTTGATCATAACTGATGCCGGGATCATAACTTTGCACCACCACCACGCCACGCACAGCGTCGCCGGAGCGAAATGGCACCCCCAGCCAGCTTTCAGGAGCTGAGCCATAGGCGGTCACCACCTTGGTGCGGTCAAACTCTTCCAGCAATGCCCTGTCGGCCAACAGCGGCTCATCGGTGCGAAACACAAAGCCGGTCAGACTATTGGCCAGAATTTCCTTGGGGTAAATGGTGGTTGGGCTGATATGTTCTGTGGTATCAACAAAATAGGGAAAATGCAGCACCTCGTCTTTGTCATCATACAAAGCAATATAAAAATTTGGCGCGTAAATTAACGAACTGACGTTCTGGTGGATATGCTGGTAAAAAGCGTTAAAGTCGTCGGCGTCGTAACTCAGTGATGCAATATTAAATAACGCCTTTTGCACCAGCTCAGCATATTCCAGCTTTTTAATCGACAGCTCAAGGGCCGCCAAATCCTGTAATTTGCGTAGCCGGCTGCTGAGAATAGAGGCTACATGCTCCAGGATCTGCTGATGCTGATCATTAAAAAAGTGCGCGTCCCACTGCTCACAGTCAATCACGGCCAGTAATTCGCCCTGCTCCAGTACGGGCACGGCGAGCTCAGATAACCGCTCTGAAACATCCTTCAGATAATGCTGACATTGCCTGGTGTCGGCCACCAGAATACTTTGTTGCTGCACCGCACATTGCCCGACTATCCCCTGGCCATAAGACAATACACCCAGGCCCTGATGATGCGGTAAGTCTCTGGAACCCACAGCAGCCACCCGGGTCAGAGTGCGGCTTTTGGCATCGGCGACAAAAATAGCACAATCTTCAAAACCAAGAGCAGCGGCTACTTGCTGTGCGACAAAAGGATAAATATCGGCGGGCGTCATCAACTCGTTAAGCTGTAACGCCAATTTGTTGATCAGATGCAGAATAGAGGTTTCACGTTGCAGCTGCAGGTTTTGCTGCAGCAATTCATGGCGTTGCGCCAACAAGGTTTTGTTTTGTTGTTGTAGCTCTGCTACATCGGCAGGCTGGGCTGCAGACCACTCATCCATAGCGCGGGTCATAGTACAGGATCCATAATACAGAACCACCTGTAACGGTCCCACCGGACCGAACTAATTGTTTAGCTTAAGAAAGTTATAACATAGTTCAGCGCCGGTGGTAAATCAGCTGTTTTAAACCGGCTGACGATGCCCCGGCTTGGTTAATACCAGATGCACGGCACTGGTGGCGCGCTCTAAAAAGCCACCTTCACAATAACAAAGATAAAAGTGCCACAGCCTGACAAAACGATCGTCATAGCCCAGCTGATGCACCGCATCTCTGGCCGCCATAAAATTATTACACCAGTCGGCTAAAGTACGGGCGTAGTCCAGACCAATATCCTGCACATGACGGATCACCAAATCGGTATGTTGTGCAGCAGCCTGAGTCATCCGCAGCATCGAAGGTAAACATCCGCCCGGAAACACAAACTTTTTAATAAAGTCGACTTCACGACGATAAAATTCATACCGCTGATCGGCAATGGTAATGGCCTGCAGCACCATCAGACCTTCTGGTTTGAGTAAAGACGAACACTTGGCAAAATAACCATCCAGGTATTCGTGGCCTACGGCTTCAATCATTTCTACCGACACCAGCTTGTCGTACTGACCGCTGAGCTCACGGTAATCCTGAAACAACAAAGTGATTTGTTCAGACAGACCAGCCGCTTCAATTTGTTTTTTGGCGTAGTCAAACTGCTCACGTGAAATCGTGGTGGTGGTGACCCGACAGCCATAATTGCGGGCGGCAAAAATAGCCAGACTGCCCCAGCCGGTGCCAATTTCTATCAGATGATCCGAGGCTTTAAGCTGTAACTTGTCACAAATCAGCTTCAGTTTGTGTTGCTGCGCTTCAGCCAGACTGGCTTCAGGGGATGGATACACAGCGCTTGAATACATCATGCTGTTATCGAGAAACAGCTGATACATGCTGTTACCCAAATCATAATGGGCAGAAATATTCTTTTTAGATTGTGAAACTGAATTGCGGTTACGCCAGTTTAATAACTTGAGCGCTGGTTTGCTTAGTCTGGCCCAGCCCGACTCCAGTTTGTCCAGCAACGCCATATTGCGGGCAAAAATCTGCACCAGCGCCGTCAGATTATCGGTGCGCCAGTGCCCTTCAATATAAGACTCTCCTGCGCCTACTGAGCCGCCCAGCACCAGCTTTTGATAAAAAGCAGGGTCAACTACAGTGAGCGTGACCCGCAAATCAGCCTGAGGGTCGCCCAGCAGTTGTTTATCGTGGCCTTCCACCAGTTCAATACAACCCTGCTGCAGACTGGCAAGATAACTCAGCATCAGATTACGGCAGATTTTATCCAGCATACCCAGATTGGCCAGTACCGAGGATCCGGCAATTGATAATGTCATAACAAAGGTTCCTTAGGCTGCGGGTGGTCATACACTGGTAGTCTTTTTGCCAAAAGTTTCAGTGCATGCCAATAAATTCGAAACACCACTTGTACGTTCTGCCATGGCGTGCGGATCAGCTGCTGTCGCACACTGCGGCGGCTCAGCTCGTGCCGGGTCAAATCCAGCCAGGCACTGAACACCCTCTCGCCGCAACGCCAGTTACTGATACTGAGCTGACAGGCTGCATCAGGCGCGGCAATTTTCCACTGATACTGCATATCGAGCGGATTAAAAGGCGATACATGAAAATTTTTATCATGGCAAAACTCGGTGTCACCCATCGGATTTAACGGGATCAGGTAATAATGCCGTTCGTTCCAGGGGGTGTTACTTACTTCTGCTAGTAAATACAATGGCTTAGAATCAGCATAACAGTAATACAAAGTCAAAGGGCTAAAAAAAACGCCAAAGTTCGCTAATGGGCTTAGCAAAAACACCTGCTGTACTTCTTTATCGCCGCCCAGCACTTTCACTTTGTCTTTTACCGCCTGCGCCAAATCAACTGAGCCTTGCAGGTAATCACTGCGTCTGAAACTCCAGGCGGCAAACTTTTCCAGCCCTAAATAGCGCCCAAACCCCGCCAATGTGTCAAGTTGCTGTAAATCAAGCCATAAATAACTGACGTTATAGCCAAAACCATGTGATTTTGGCGAATAACGCTGATGGCCAACCCGGCCCTGGTACCAGGCGTGCCCTGATTGCATCAGAATTTCACTCCAAGCATAGCGGCGACATCCACTGCACTTCGCACACCGTCTTCATGAAAACCGTTATACCAATAAGCACCACAAAAATAACTGCGGTTCTGGCCATTGATTTCATGGCGGCGCTGCTGCGACAACATCGTAAAATGGTTATACACCGGATGGGCGTAGTTAAAAGTTCTCAGTACTTTTTGTGGATCAATCTTATCACCGGCATTGAGTGAAACAACAAAAGTATGTTCGCTTTCAATGCCTTGCAATATGTTCATATTGTAGCTGAGCGTCGCTTTTTGCTTTGAACTGTCATCCAGCAGATAATTCCACGACGCCCAGGCGGCATGGCGTTTTGGCAAAATGCTGCTGTCGGTATGCAGCACTACAGTATTCTCCTGATAAGCAATGCCACCCAGCACCTGCTGTTCAGCCAGGCTGGCGTCTGCGAGCATCTTTAACGCCTGATCGCTGTGGCAGGCAAAAATGACCTGGTCAAAATACTGGGTTTCACCCGTTACCAGCGTGATAGCCACTTTATCCTCAAAACGGCGAACTTCTCGCACCGGGCTATTTAACCTGATGCCGTCCGAGCCTTGCTGCTGCAACATGGCCTCTACATAACTGCGGGAACCACCTTTAATTACCGCCCACTGTGGCCGGTCGGTAATATTGAGTAGTCCATGGTTTTTAAAAAATTGCAGGAAAAATCTCAGCGGAAACTCCGGCATCTCAGTCAGGCCGGAAGACCAGATGGCAGCGCCCATCGGCAACAGATAGTGGTCACGCAGCTCTTTGCCAAAACCATATTTGTGCAAAAAATCATCCATTTTTAAGTCGAGATCCGGGCTATTTTCAGCCAACAGCTGCTTGGACGTGTTATTAAAACGCACAATATGTCTGAGCATCCGCCAGAACGACGGGCGCAGCAAATTACGTTTTTGTGCAAATAAGCTCCAGAAGGTATTGCCGTTATACTCCAGGTTTGCCGCAGGCTTTTTCACCGAAAAGCTCATTTCAGTTGGCTGAAACGGCACCTTTAGCTGGGCCAGAAAACGGTTAAATAGCGGGTAAGTCCAGTTATTAAACACGATAAAACCAGTGTCTATAGCGTAATTTTTTCCGCCAACACTGACATCCACAGTGGCAGTGTGACCGCCCAGGTAATCATTGGCTTCAAACAAGGTCACCTGATGCTCAGGTTTTAATAAGTACCAACTCATCATGCCGGCGATACCGCCGCCTATTACTGCAATTTGCATCAATTTGTTCCTTAGTCTTGCGCCATTTTTTGTTTCACTTTTGCTGTCAGCCAGCCAAGTAGCGGAATATGCCGGTACACCATGTCGGTTAAATCGTAATAATCACGATGGTAAATAATGCGGCCATCCTGATGCCAGCGCAGCTCAGAGCAACCTTCTACGTCAAACAACTCGCCTTTATTGATAGCCGGATGACTTAAACGCATACGCCAGCTGATAAAACCCTGTTCAGCTGTGCCTGCTTGCTGCACCGGCGTAAAATGACAGCTGTTGAGCCTTTCATAAGCATGCTCAAAATAACTCTGCAGCCCTTGCAGCCCTTTGATCTGATGCACGGGATCAACAAAAACTACATCCTGGTGATACAGCCGGCTTAAATCGGCCAGATTACTGGCTGATAACGCATTATAAAAATCGACAAATTGCTGCAAACGCAAGGAATTTTGCGTGCTTTGTGAGTTATGTTCGGCAAAATCAATCACTGCTTAGCACTCCTGCCGGCTTTTTCACCGCATTAAAGATCTCAAGGGTTCTGAGCCTGGCTTTGGCATGGTCCACCAGAGGTTTCACGTAATTGACCGACATCGGCAACGGATGAGGCCAGTGCACCTCTTTGTTATTGCACTTTGCCAGCTCAGGGACAAAACAACGGATAAAATCGCCATTGGGATCAAATTTTTCGCTTTGTGTCACCGGATTAAAAATACGGAAATAAGGCGCAGCGTCTGTACCGGTGGAAGCGGCCCACTGCCAGCCGCCATTATTAGCGGCAAAATCGCCGTCAATCAGCCTGGACATAAAATAAGCTTCACCCCAGCGCCAGTCGATTTGTAAATCTTTCACCAGAAAACTAGCCACTATCATCCTGAGCCTGTTATGCATCCAACCGGTTTGATTCAACTGGCGCATAGCCGCATCGACAATAGGGTAACCGGTGCGGCCTTCACACCAGGCCTGAAACCATTTTTCATTATTGCCCCAAACGATAGCTGCGGTATCTTGCTGAAATGGCTGATGTTTAATCAATTTTGGATAAGCAACCAGAATATGTTTATAAAACTCGCGCCAAATCAGCTCACTGAGCCACACAGCCGCACCTGAGCCCTCCTGATAACAGCTGTCGCCTTGCTCCAGCAACAATCTGGCAACCGCCTGACGGGGAGACAGCACGCCAATAGCAAGATAAGGCGATAAACCCGAAGTGCCGGGTTTGGCCGGAAAGTCGCGCAGCTTCTGGTAATCCTGCACCCGCTCAGTACAAAAACTGCGGAGCATGTCGAGCACTTGCCGCTCCTCTACCGGATACGCAGCCGATCTGTTGTCACCTGGCAGCATAGGCGTCAGTGATGCTGGCAAAGTCAGCCCTGGCGCGGCCAACTGTTTTGGTTTTGGTAAACATATCAGGGGCGCAGCCTGCAGTTTTTGCAGCCAGGTTTTCTTAAAAGGGGTAAATACTTTATAAACTTCAGCGGTTTTACTGAGCACAGTGCCTGGTGCAAAACAACACTGGGTATCAACAAAATGACAAGGGATGCCGATTTGTGCCAGTTTGGAACTGACAGCTGCATCTCTTTGCTGTTCACGCAGTTCATAGTCTGTTTGCGCAAACAAAGCCACAGCGCCAAGTTCGGCAAGAGTGGCCAGTTGTCCGGCGCAGTGCTGATAGTCTGAGCCTTCAATCGCCAATAAAGTTACGCCACAGGCGGCAAGCTCTTGTTGCATCGCCTGCACCCGGCGGCGGATCAGATCCTGTTTTATCGGCGCCATCTGATGTTGCTGCCAGCTTTTTGGCGTGGCAATAAAAACGGCAAGCACCGGCAAACCGAGCGCGACAGCACTGTGCAGCGCGGCGTTGTCATAACAACGTAAATCGTTACGTAACCACAAAATTGAAAAACCAGCCATAACGTTACGCTCTTAAACCCAGCTCAGCCGGAAAAGGCTGCAGGTATCTTTGCGCAGCCAGATAGGGTTGTGGATGCTGACGAAGATGGTGTTTTAATAAAGTCAGTGGCGCCAGCAAAGGTGCGTGCCCAAGCCGGTACTGATGGATAAGCTGCAACAATTCCTGTTTGGCATCGGCTGACAACATCTGTTTAAAAAAGCCCTGCAGGTGCATCAGCACATTGGCTTGTTGTTTGCGCGTGGCCTGTTGTTTCAGCGCCCGGCTAAAATCCAGTAAATAACGATTTGCCAACTCATCCGGACTGAATAGTTTGGCATTGGCCACCAAACGGCCCAGCTCACGGTAAGCACCTGGGTGATGCGCCATGATCAAAAATTTAAACTGGCTGTGAAAACTCACCAGCTTGCCAATGCTAAAACCATCCTGCATCTGCTGTTGCCAGGCATGAATGGCATAGACCCGGGTAATAAAGTTTTCTCTGAGCTCAGCGTCCAGCAACCTGCCATCTTCTTCCACCGGCAACCAGGGGTAAGCCTGCATCAGACGGCGGGTAAAAAGCCCGGTGGCAATTTTTCCCTGTAACTCACCTTTTTCATTGACCAGACGCACCCGCTCCATGCCACAGCTGGGAGACTTAGCACAGACAATATAACCCGACAGCTGCTGCAAGGACGGCAGTTTAGCGTCGCTGAAAGCGTGCATTTTTTCAGTAAAATCAATGCTGCTGTCTTTATTGTTCACCAGGCGGACTTCACCATCCGACTTTTGCATCAGGCGGATGGCTGGCCTTGGTGTGCCAAGACCTATCGCCAGCTCAGGACACACCGGTACATAAGATACAAAGTTGGCTAATACATCGGAGCAAAATGGCGAGTTTTTATGACCACCGTCATAACGCACTTTTTCACCCAGTACACAGGCGCTGATGCCAATCTGAATTGTCATAATGATTCTTCAATTACTGTCGCGGATACAATGCTTTACAGTCTAACCATCAATTTGGATCAATGAATGATTAAATTTATTGAAAAGTACTGCATGTAAGACTTGCAGAAAAACATCCGGAAACTGGCTGCAGGGAGACTGAGATAAAACGTCTGAATAAAACTCAGGGTAAGACCAAAGTTACCATACCTGAGTCTGGCTTTACGCAGAGACGCCGCTGTGGAAGTTAATCAATAAGCCAATAAAAAAGGAGCATTCCCTGAGGTTTGCTCCTTTTTGCTTTACGCAATAAGCCTGAAATGGCTATTGGTATCAGCGTCAGCAGAGCACTGCAACAAGCTGCAGCGCATCGGCTGAAATTTATTTTTTGGCGGTGCCTACTTCAACCCGGCTTTTGAGTTTCTGGCCTGGACGGAAAGTCACCACACAACGGGCGGAAATTGGAATATCTTCACCGGTTTTCGGGTTACGGCCCGGGCGCTGATTTTTAACCCGCAGGTCAAAATTACCAAAGCCCGACAGCTTCACCTGGTCGCCCGCTTCCAAAGCCACTCGGATCTCTTCAAAAAAAGCTTCGACTATCATTTTGGCGTCGCGTTTGCTGATGCCAAATTTGGTAAATAAACGTTCTGCTAAATCGGCTTTGGTAAGCGCCATTCTCAATCCCTCAACGTTGCGTTGAACTCATCACCAAGCGCTTGCACCACTGAAGAAACTACCTGTTGGATGTCTTTATCTTCCAGCGTCCGCGCCTTGTCCTGCATCGTCAGCGCTATTGCCAGAGACTTCATGCCCTCAGCAACGCCCTGCCCTGTGTACACATCAAACAACTTTAGGTCAACTAGTTGATTTCCGCCAACTTTTCTAATAGTAGCAAGGATATCTGAAAAACGCACATCAGATTTTACAACTATTGCCAAATCGCGGCGGTTTGCCGGATATTTTGACACTTCCTGAGCTAAAACAATGTGTTTCGGGCCAAAAGCTTCAAGTTCGAGTTCAAACAGGAAAGCTTTGCCTTTGATGCCGAGTTTACGCTCTGCTTCCGGATGTAAGGCACCCACCAGACCAACCTGACGGCCGTTGCGGCTAATAGCTGCAGTCTGCCCCGGATGTAAGGCGCTATGCTCACCTTTTTCAAAGCTGAATTCGCTGTTCGCTGAGGTCATCGCAATTAAGGCTTCAACGTCACCTTTGATGTCATAAAAATCAACAGCACGCTCGGCAATACTCCAGTGTTCATTGCCAAAACTACCCACAATAACACCACCAATCACCGGCACCTGACGAACGCCCCCTTCTGCTTTTGCATCAGGCACAAACTTCAGACCAAATTCAAATAAACGAATACGGTTTTGCTGACGGTTCTGGTTGTATTGCACTGCCTGCAATAAGCCTGGCCACAGATTTAACCGCATGGCGGACATATCAGCAGAAATAGGGTTGGGCAGCACTAAAGCTTCCACACCAGGGAATAACGCCTGTTGTACTTTAGGGTCAACAAAACTATAGGTAATGGCTTCCTGATAACCGCGCACCACCAGCACATCTTTCAGGCTGTGCACAGAAATGTCGGCCTCATGATGGTCGCGCATTTTTAAGCTGGCCACTGGCGCAACATTCGGGATGTTGTTGTAACCATAGACCCGGGCAACTTCTTCAATCAGATCTTCGCCAATCCGAATATCAAAGCGATAAGTTGGCACTGTGACCTGCCAGCTGTTGTTATCAACAGTTACAGCAAAACCAAGACGCTGGAAAATTTCTGTCACAGTGTCAGTGGCTATTGAAATACCCAGAATACGGTCCAGTTTTTGCCGGCTTAGGCTGATATTGGCAGGTTTTGGCAGATGTTCATCAGACTTAGCTTCCACCACAGGGCCAGCTTCGCCACCAACAATCTCCAGCAGCAACTGAGTTGCGCGCTCCATTGCCTTGTGTTGCAGCTCTGGGTCAACACCACGCTCATAACGGTGTGAAGCGTCGGTGTGTAAACCGTATTGACGTGCTTTACCGGCCATTTCCACCGGTGAGAAGAACGCACTTTCCAGGAAGATGTCGGTGGTCGATTTGGTCACACCACTGTGCAGCCCACCAAAAATACCGGCCATGGCGAGTGCTTTTTTCTCGTCGGCAATGACTAAAGTGTCTGGCTTGAGCGTCACTTCGCTTTCATCGAGCAGCACCAGCTTTTCTTCAGGCTTGGCCAGACGTACCACAATGCCACCTTCAATTTTACTTAAATCAAAGGCGTGCATTGGATGACCCAATTCAAGCAGCACAAAGTTGGTGACATCAACCACAGGGTCAATAGAACGGATACCACTACGACGCAGTTTTTCGACCATCCAGAGCGGCGTGTTGGCTGCCGGGTTGATGTTTTTAATAACCCGGCCTAAATAACGTGGACAAGCTTTTGGCGCTGCTAACTCTATGCTCAGTTTGTCACCGATAGTGGCGGCAACAGGGTTCACCGCTGGTACTTTGACATCCAGCTGGTTTAATACACCCACTTCACGCGCTAAACCAATCAAACCTAAACAGTCAGCCCGGTTTGGCGTTAAATCCACTTCAATGGCGTTGTCATCAAGTTTTAAATAGTCGCGGATATTAACGCCCAGAGGTGCATCCTGTGGCAGCTCAATAATGCCATCTGAACTTTCGGCCATGCCGAGCTCAGATAAAGAACAGAGCATGCCATTGGACGGCTGGCCACGTAACTTAGCAGCTTTAATTTTAAAATCGCCAGGCAGCACAGCGCCCACAGTCGCCACCGCCACTTTTAAACCCTGACGGCAGTTGGCGGCACCACAAACGATGTCCAGTAATTCGCCGCTGCCAATGTCTATTTTGGTCACTTGTAATTTGTCGGCTTCCGGATGGCGGCCACATTCAACCACATGGCCCACCACCACACCGCTGAACTCGCCGGCAATAGCGTCGATACCGTCCACTTCCAGACCGGCCATCGAAATTTGTTCAGACAGTTCCAATGTTGATAATTGTGGGTTTACCCACTCACGTAACCAGGATTCGCTGAATTTCATCAATAAACTCCCCGCTTATTTAAATTGCTTCAAGAAACGCAGGTCGTTCTCGAAAAATGATCGTAAATCTGTAACGCCGTAACGCAACATGGTCAGGCGCTCAACACCCATACCAAAGGCAAAACCGCTGTACACTTCAGGGTCAATACCCACTGAGCGCAGCACGTTCGGGTGCACCATGCCACAACCTAATACTTCCAGCCATTTGCCGTTTTTGCCCATTACATCCACTTCAGCCGAAGGTTCGGTAAAAGGGAAAAATGAAGGACGGAACCGGATTTGCAGATCTTCTTCAAAATAGTTTTTCAGGAAATCGTGCAAAATACCTTTGAGTTCAGTGAAACTGACGTTTTTATCCACCATTAACCCTTCCACCTGATGGAACATCGGGGTGTGGGTCTGGTCGTAGTCGTTGCGGTACACCCGGCCCGGCGAAATAATACGCAGCGGTGGTTGTTGTGTTTCCATAGTACGGATTTGTACACCTGAGGTTTGGGTGCGCAGCATCAGCTTCGGATTAAAATAGAAGGTGTCGTGATCGGCACGGGCCGGGTGATGCTCAGGAATGTTCAGGGCATCAAAGTTGTGGAAATCATCTTCGATTTCCGGGCCGTGTTTCACTTCAAAACCAAGTTCACCAAAAAAGCTTTCAATACGGCGGATGGTGCGGGTCACCGGGTGTAAACCACCAGCTTCCAGCGTGCGGCCTGGCAAAGAGATATCAATCTGCTCAGAGGCAAGTTTTTGCGCCAGCACCGCTTGTTGCATGGCATCACGACGGGCGTTTAATGCATCCTGCACCTGTTGTTTCACATCGTTAATTTGCTGACCTGCCACTTTGCGGGTTTCAGCGTCCATCGCGCCCAGCGACTTTAACAGTTCAGTAATGCTGCCTTTTTTGCCGAAAAATTCAACACGCACATCTTCCAGTGCTTGTACATCGGCCGCTGCAGCAACGGCAGCTAAGGCGTTTTCTAATATGGCAGTTAGGTTCATCGTTATCCTCAGACCAGCCTGATTATGGAGACTTGATTAAACCGGCAATAATACACCAGAAAGTGCGCAGAATGGCTGTTTCTGCTGAGGTTTTTTCTTGAGAAATGACTTTTTCAAAAGCTGGTGCAGAGTATGGCCTGGGTGAGTTTAAAAAAATACCAGACAAAGACGGTTAGGCTACTGCGACTATGCAGCAAGACACAGACAAATTAATCGGTGCCTTCGGCCAACACATCTTTAACAAAAGGAATGGTCAGTTTGCGCTGATGCACCATCGACGCTTTATCGAGTTTATCGAGGATCGCCACCAAAGCACGTAAATCACGTTGCTGACGGTTAAACAAATAACGCGCCACTTCATCCGGCAACTCAATGCCACGCAGCCGGGCTTTTTGTTGTAATAACTTCTGTTTATCGTCGTCGCTTAATAACCGCAGCTGGAAACTGGTGCAGGCCTGCAGCCGCGACACCAGATCCGGCAAAGTGATGCCAAGCTGAGTCGGCGCTTCATCGGCCACGATAATGAGTTTTTTGCCTTGCTCCACCATGCGGTTATATAAATCAAACAAGGCCACCTGCCAGTGACTGTCCCCGGCAATGGCCTGAATATTATCAAGGCAGACTAAATCCAGCTGCTCTAAACCATCAAACAGACGCGGGCTGTACTGGCGAAAATCATCCAGTGCTAACAGCTGACTGGTCAGGCCCAACTCCTGCGCCTGCACACAAGCTGCATATAACAAATGTGATTTACCACTGCCGCTGGCTCCGAACAAATACACTGGCAAAGCAGCTGCCTGAGGCTGCAAATACTGCCGGATAAACTGCACCGCCGGACTGCTGTCAGCACCATAAAAACTCTGCAAAGTTTCATCGTCCGGCAGCGTGACCGCCAGGGTAAATTGGGTTGGCTGCATCAGGGTTTGATATAACGGTAATGGCTGCTTTTGGGCGCCAAAGTGGTGCCGCTGTTATCTTGCTGCGGCAGTGTTGTATCTGTTGGCGCTTCTGCGGCAGCAACACCCTGTTGCAGTGCCTGCTCCATCGCAAGCTCAGCGGCGCTGATGCCGGAGTCTGTGTTGTCTGATGATTCTGTGCCCGCTGGAACGGCAGCTTCTGCATCTGGCGTGTCTGTCACTGATGGTTCTGTGGCTGATGACTCTGCCGGCTGTTCTGGCTGCAATTGTTTTTCCAGTGCCAGCGCCCGGTAAAAATCGTCCGCAGTGGCTGTCAGTTGCAGTGCAATTACCGCTTGTTGCTGGCTAAAACTCACCAGCTGATGTTGGCGCACTGTGAGCATAGAACTAAAAATCTTCTGTAGCTGCACCAGATCGGTCAGGCTTTGCAGGCCAGAAATGGTCAGTTGCAGTCCTGCTTCGCCGCCTGCGCTGCTGGTCTGATGTAAATTAATGGCGTATTGTGCCGACAGCTCGGCCGCCAGGGTTTTAGCAAATTGCGCCATCAGTTCAGGCATGGTAGCGGCAGTAAACTCCTGCAATACCAGCTCGCCATTTTGTTGTTGCTGGCGGGTCAGCCGGTATTGCAACTGGCCTGACGCATCCTGTAATTGTTCGATCAGCAGGTTTTGTACCCGCTCGGCATTGTATCTTAACGACGCACTGCCAAGTGACGTCCAGTCACCGGTCCAGACGCTGCTTTCATTCACCAGCGCCAGATCGTCCACATCATAAAAAGGATAAATAAAACTTAAACCGTATTTTTTCGCCTGCTCGGCCAGTGCTGTGCGCAGCGGATGTTGATGTTCCAGCACAAACTTTGGTTCTGACAGCGTTTTTTCACTGAGCCATAACAACACATCCGGGCGGCGACTGCCCCAAACCGGCACTTGTTGCTGTGCCAATAAAGCGGTGATTTTTTGCTGGTCCAGACTCACCACAAACAGATGACGGCCCTCACGCTGCACCATCTGATACTGCTTGATATAGTTGCCGGCCTGTTTCAGCTCTGCCTGTACCTGCGCATTGGCCATAATAGCGTCGCTACCGGTCAGCTTCAGTAGCACTGCAGCAAAAGCCGCCTGCTGCCAGGCTTGCTGGCTTTGATTTGCGTCCACTTCGGCCTGATACAAATCCGTTAATTCAGCGGCAGCCAGAGGCGCGCCGCGAAACAGCATCATAAAAGTCAAAACAAGTGCAGGCAAAAAGCGCATGGTTATGTCCTCATCGGGCCAGCACAGGGAACAAGCCCTTAAGACCCAGACTGATAAATTCGATAGAAATGGCGGCCAGGATCAGGCCCATCACCCGGGTAATAATATTCATCCCGGTTTGGCCAAGTTTGCCGGCTATTTTACCTGATAACCGCATCAGAATGGCCAGAATTATGCCAACAACAATAATTTCCGCCGAAACAATCAGATAGTGTTGCCAGCCTTCAGCTCTATTGCCGTATAAAATAATAGAACTAATGGCTCCAGGCCCGGCCAGCATCGGCATTGCCAGTGGCACTATGGCAATAGACTCACGTTTGGTGGCTTCTAACCTTTCCGCTTCGGTATTTTTAGCGCCACTGGTTTGGGCGTGTAACATCGAAATGGCCATTAATAAAATCAGAATGCCACCCCCAACGCGAAATGAATTCACCGAAATACCAAAAAAATTCAGGATCATTTCGCCAAAAAACAATGTCACCAGCAAAATAACAGTGGCACCTTTGGCGGCCGTCAAAGCAACGTATTTTTTATCGGTTTCACTGTGGTGCTGCGTCAGCGACAAGTACATCGGCAATGCCCCCAGCGGGTTCAGAATGGCGAGAATACCGATAAAAATTTTCAGATAATCCTGGATTTCTAACACTGCGTTTTCCTTGCTGTCCGTCTTTTGCACAGGCAGATAATTTCACCTGAGGTTAGTGTAATAACAACAACCTGAAAGCTGCAACCAATCGTCAAGAAATAATGTTTTATTTCAATATCTTGCTGCTATTTATTATTAACTTTGGCCTGCTGAATGGCCAAGGTTTTTTATCCTGGTTGTCAAAATAACAAAGCCACCATCAGGTGGCTTTGTAGTACCGTGCTCTAACCCAATGCCATAGGGTATCAGGCCAAAGTGCAGGTTTTATCTGAGCCTGGTATTAAAGCTCAACTTTTGACTTACGGATAGCAGCAACAACTACTTCGTAAATCGCATCAATAGTGGCCTGGTCCAGCGCATTGCCTTCTTTATCACGCCACTTAATCGCAGTGCCTTTGTCGGTTTTACTCAGTGCCAGCTGATATTCACCTTCAGCAATTGGCAATACCGGCAGTTCTTCCTCACCCCAAAGCGCACTCCAGAAGCCTGCTTCCGGTTTAGTGAAGGTGACGTAATACACATAGTCGGTGCGGTTTAAGTCTGTCACTTCCAAAGATAAGTGTTCAAACAATAATTCCAGCTGCGCCCATGCCACTTCTAAAGGTTGACTGGTTAACAATACAGCCTCGTTTTTGTCATTGGTAGCGCGGGTTAATAACACATCAGGCTGTCTGGCTTTGGCTTCCTGAATACGCGCCAGCTCCACAGTGGCCACTTTATCAATCAAGCGGTTTAAAAAATGCACTTCTTCACGGCGCTGGGCTATCGGGGTAATGCGTTCCGCAGAATCGGCAT
Organism: Rheinheimera sp.; assembly: GCA_003543135.1. Classification (GTDB taxonomy): domain Bacteria; phylum Pseudomonadota; class Gammaproteobacteria; order Enterobacterales; family Alteromonadaceae; genus Pararheinheimera. The sequence goes on along the minus strand of DPJG01000027.1, from coordinate 276,830 downwards.
ATTTATGCTCGGTCAGCTGGACTTTCACCCCAACGGTACGGCCATGAGGACGCGGCTCAAAATCAACTTTAAAACGGCTTTGTTGGGTCAGGCTCTGCCCTTTCCACCACCACCAGCCGGTTTCCTCATATTCACTCACCCAGCCTGATTGCCAGCTGTTGTCTGAAGTTTTTGTCAGTTCAATCTGCTGTTCGGTGAAAAAGTCGTTGATATTGCTGGTTAAAAACGGCAACAGATCGCCGGTAAATTCGGTGCGTTCAAAAAACACCCGCACTTCTTTATCGTCTTCTTCAACCCGGGCGTTGGTAGCAACCGCCAGCACCTGCATAGGCGCGCGCAGCTCAACGGCTTCGCCGCGGGCTCCACCGGCCACTCTGGCAGGAATATCATATTGCGCCGGCGTTTTTGGCGCTTTTAAACCGGCAGGAACAGCCAGTTCTTTGACGGTAGGCGCAGCTTGCGCCTTAGTGGTTTCGGGTGCGGTCCATAACGAACAGCCAGATAACAGCAGGGTGGCAAATACAGTGCCGGGGATCCAATATTGCACCTAAAAACTCCTAAAGATTAATTTTGGCTTGTTGTAGCGCTTGTTCGATTACAGCCTGATGAATTGGTTCCAGCCGGGTTAACGGCAAACGGGCAAAATCAGAGGCTATCAGCCCCATACGTTTGAGCGCCCACTTGGTTGGAATAGGGTTACTTTCAATAAATAAATCACGATGCAGCGCTTGCAGGCTGTCATCAATGTCAGACGCTTGCTGACGACTCCCCTGCCGGGCCGCCGCTATCATCGCTGTCATGCCAGCTGGCGCCACATTGGTGGTGACCGAAATCACGCCATGGCCGCCTTGCAGAATAAATTCTTTGGCACTGGCGTCATCACCACTGAGTAAATCAAAGTCGGCACTGCAACTGGCTTTAAGTTCTGCCAGCCGCTGCATCGAACCCGTCGCTTCTTTAATACCAACGATATTATTGACTTTGCTCAGTTCAGCCACTGTGGCGGCTTGCAAGTCAACACCGGTGCGACCCGGCACATTGTAAAGCAGCACTGGTTTGTCGGTGGCGGCAGCTACGGCCTGAAAATGTGCCAGCATGCCTTTTTGCGTCGGTTTGTTGTAATAAGGCGTAACGGTCAAAAAGCCGTCGATGGCATAAGCATTCAGAGCCTCGGTTTTGGCAATAGCTTCAGCTGTTGAATTTGAACCATTACCCGCCAGAATCTGACAACGGCCGGCTACTTGTTCAATCACCGCCTGTAATACGGCCAGCTGCTCGCTAAAAGGAATAGTGGCTGCTTCGCCTGTTGTCCCCATAATAACCAGACCATCAGTGCCATTTTGCAACTGGTAATCCACCAGAGTGCGCAGGCTGGCGTAATCCACCTCACCTGTTTCTGTCATCGGGGTAATAAGGGCGACGTAACTTCCTCTGAACATGGCTACTGCTCCGTAATTTTCAGGCTGCCTATGGTAATGACGCCGTCATACAAACACAAGCAACAGCTGACTATGCTGATGAATTTTCGGCGAACTGTGCTAAACTCGGCGCCCCTTTTCTGTTCAAGGTCGCTTGTAAAGATGGCTCAACAACTGGTGGTGACTGCAATAGGCGCCGACCGTACCGGTATCGTCAGTCAACTGTCCCGGCTGGTCAGTGACTGCAACTGTAATATCGTCGACAGCAGAATGGCGATTTTTGGCAATGAATTTACTTTTATTATGTTGTTGTCCGGCGACGCGGCAGCCATCAGCAAAATTGAATATCTGCTGCCAAGTTCCGGTGTTGAACTTGATCTGCTGACCATGACCAAACGTACATCTGCTCACAAACCGCCACCGTTGTCGGCGCCTTATCTGCTGTCTTACACAGGGCCGGATAAAGTGGGCACGCTGGGCACGATTTCCAGTTTGTTGGCTGACCATCAGATTTACATTGGTGCTTTACGCTCGGAAACCCATCAACTGGACGGGGTAGCTCACACCCACACCCAGATGACAGTGCAGCTGCCGGGTTCTATTGATGCGGCGACAGTGCGCAGTCTGGTGCTGGAAAAGCTTGCCCAACTGTCGTTAACAGGTAGTTTTGAATTGCAGAGTTAAGCTTTCCCAAGCGATGCCTGCGTGCTGTTATGCAGCAGCGACAAGCTCTGGTGAACCCATACTGAGGTTCAATCCAGCAGAAACCGGCCACAACTCTGTTTTGCGCCGGTTTTTTTATAAACCGGTTTTATGAAAACGTTTTTTATAAAAAGGAATCATGATGAATATGCTGACTGCCGGCCAGAGGGCCCCTGAATTTTCACTACTGGACCAACATGGCAACACTGTGGTGCTGTCTGACTTATTAAAATCCGGTGCAGTGCTGGTTTATTTTTACCCTAAAGCCATGACACCAGGCTGCACTGTGCAGGCCTGTAACCTGCGCGACCATCAGGCTGACTTCACCGCCAAAGGGGTGCAGATTGTTGGCATCAGCACAGATCCGGTAAAAAGTCTGGCCAAATTTACCCAGCGTGATGCGCTGAATTTTACCCTGCTGTCCGATCCGGAACATCAGACTGCCGCAGCTTTTGGTGTATGGGGCGAAAAAAAGTTTATGGGTAAAGTGTACGATGGTATTCATCGCACCAGTTTTCTCATTGGGCAAGATGGCGTTATTGTGCAGGTTTATCAGGACTTTAAAACCAGCAATCATCATGAAGTGGTGCTAAAGTCTCTGCCATAATCCGGTGTACACCCGCCGAACTGTCAGGAGCTCTATTCGATGAAATTGTATTACGCCCCGGGGGCCAGTTCACTGGCCGCCCATATTTGTTTGTTTGAAGCCGGTTTAAAATTCACACCTGTCAAAGTGGATTTAAAAAGCAAACTGTTGCCCGATGGCAGCAGTTTTACCGATATCAACCCGCTGGGTTATGTGCCGGCACTGCAGTTAAAAAATGGCGAAGTGCTGACTGAATGCCCGGCTATTTTGCAATACATTGCCGATCAGTCCCCTGCCAGTAATCTGGCGCCAGCCAATGGTAGTTTTGCCCGTTATAAACAACAAAGTGTGCTGAACTTTATTGCCACCGAGCTGCACAAAAACTTTTCACCTTTATTCGACCCTACAGCGGCCGAGCCCACCAAACAAGCGGCAGTGCAAAAACTGCAACTGCGTTTTGGTCAGCTCGAGCAGACGCTGGTGAACCCGCAGTTTCTGACCGGCGAGCAATTTACTCTGGCCGATGCCTATTTGTTTAACGTGGCGCTTTGGGCGCGGCTGGTGAAATTTGATTTAACCCCTTACCCCCAACTTCAGGCTTATCTGGAGCGGATTGCCAAACGCCCTGCGGTGCGTCACGCATTGCAGGAAGAAGGCCTGTTAAGGCATGGAGAATAACCAATGAAAATAACTCAAACTTTACCTTTAGCCCTGCTACTGACCACAACGGCCGCTGTTAGCGCTGAACCGGCATTTTTAGCAACAGAGCAACACAAGCTGAAAATTGAAACTGTGGCTGAAGGTTTATCCCACCCCTGGGGCATGGCGTTTTTACCGGACGGCCGCATCTTAGTGACAGAACGTGATGGTAAACTTCGGATAGTAACAGAGGGTAAATTAGGCGAGCCTGTCACAGGTTTACCGGCACTCGCGGTGGGTGGTCAGGGTGGTTTACTGGATGTGATGCTGGATAAAAATTTTGCCAGCAACCAGACACTGTATTTAAGTTTTTCTGAACCAGGTAAAGATGACACCAATAGCACAGCAGTGCTCAGTGCCAAACTGGTGGGCAACAGCCTGACCGACAGCAAAGTGCTGTTTAGCCAGCAACCTAAATTTAACAGCAAATACCACTTTGGCGGCCGGCTGGTGCAGGACAACAATGGTGCACTTTTTATTACTTTAGGTGACAGAGGCAGTCGTCGTGAAGACGTACAACCACTGTCCACTCATATCGGCAAAGTGGTCAAAGTAATGCCGGATGGCAGTGCAGCGCCTGGCAATCCTTTTTTGACTGATAAAAACGCCAAAGCTGAAGTTTGGTCCAATGGCCACCGTAATATTCAGGGCGCCACTTTAGACACGCAAGGCCGGCTCTGGACCCACGAACATGGCCCACAAGGTGGCGATGAAATTAATATCACCCAGGCTGCTAAAAATTATGGCTGGCCGCTCATTACATACGGTGAAGAATATGGCGGTGGTGTGATTGGTAAAACCAAAGCCGATGGGCTGGAGCAACCGCTGCATTATTGGGTACCTTCCATTGCACCAAGCGGCATGACCTTTTACCACAAACCACTATTTAACAAGTGGCAGCAAAACCTGCTGGTGGGCTCACTAAAATTTGGTCAGCTGGTACGGCTTGAAATCAAAGACGACAAAGTAGTTCACGAAGAGCGTATCCGCATTGGCAGCAGAGTACGGGATGTGGAAGTAGCACCGGATGGCAGTGTGTATTTATTAACGGATGAAGATAACGGTGCTATTTTACGGCTGACTCCGCAGCCATAACAAAGCGGGGTTATTAAAAGGCCGGTGTCTGCACCGGCTTTTTACTGTTCAGCCGTTGTCGCCTGAACACCTTGCCGGCAAAGAGCGCCAAAATAACAGACAGCACCAAACATCCAGCTGCAACACCCTAAAAAACCTGATTGAGGACGGATCTGATGTACCTTGACCGCCAAACCCCGTTAGCCAGGGCACTGTTCCCGCGCACTCAGCGCTGCCCTGTTTTGTTCCCGTTGTTGCCTCTGCTCGCGCTAAGCTGCAGTTTTACACTGAATGCTCAGCAGCAAGCGCCTGCCAAAACTGCAACAACAAGTGAGGAAGAGCAACTGGAACGCTTGGTGGTCAGTGTGCAGCAGCAGGCCAAACCCTGGTTAAGTTCGGTTGCTGCGGTGAGCCGGCTTGAGCTTGACGCCAGCCCGGCACTGGATATTGCGGCTTTACTGAAACAAATGCCGGGGCTGCAGGCCGATCAGCGCGCCAATTTTGCGCAGGACAGCCGCATTAGTCTGCGCGGTTTTGGCAGTCGCAGCAGTTTTGGTGTGCGCGGTATTGAAGTATTGTTTGACGGCATTCCCTGGTCAACCAGCGATGGTCAGAGCCAACCCTCCAGTATTCCATTTGAACAACTGAGCGCTGTTGAAGTGCTGCGTGGCCCTTTTGCCGCGCTGTATGGCAATGCCGCCGGTGGGGTGTTAACACTGCAAAGCAACGCACCGATAGCGGGAGCATCGGTGCAATCTCAACAAAGCAGTGATTACCGCCAGCACAGTCTGCAGGCCGGCGACGGTCAGACCGAACTTTATCTGAAAACGCTGGATCACGACGGCTACCGTGCGCATAACAGCGCCGAAAAACGTCAGGCCGCCCTTCGCAGCAGTTATCAGTTTGACAGCGTGGCGCTGAACTTTCGTTACGACTGGAGCGACGATCCGCTGCTGGAAGATCCATTGGGTCTGACCAAAGCTGAGTTTGAGCGGGATCCCAATCAGACTGCAGCTGTTGCCACCTTGTTTAACAGCCGCAAAAGCAGCGCACAGCGCCAGCTCAGCATGACGTTAACGCCTGATGACCACAATTGGCAGGTATCGGCCTGGCAGGGCGAGCGTGATATCACCCAGTTTCTTTCTTTTAGCGGGGATGGACCGACAGCGGCCGGTGGTGTGGTGGCGCTGACCCGGCACTATCGCGGTCTCAAAGCCCAGCAGCTGCTGCAATGGAACAACTGGCAACATCAGTTTGTTGCCCAGCTGGAGGAAAATACCGACCAGCGTCAGGGTTATGTCAATCTGCGTGGCATTGCCGGTGACTTACGCCGCGACGAAAGCGGTAAAGTGCAAAACAGCGAAATCGCCTGGCAAAGTGAATACCAGACCGACTTGTTATGGGCACTACATCTGGGTTCCAGACTCAGCCGCATCAAGTTTAAAGTCGAAGATTTTTTTATCAGGCCTGGCAACCCGGACGATGGCGGCCAAAGTAGCGAGCAACTGGCGGCTTTTGCGCTTGGCGCTTCTTACCCATTGACTGAGCAGCTGCATTTTTACGTCAGTAGCGGCCGGGGTTTTGAAACACCAACCCTGACCGAAATGGCTTATCAACCCAATGGCAGTGGTTTAAATCTGGCGTTAAAACCGGCGCGTAACCGCCAGCTGGATTTGGGGCTGAAATGGCTGCAACAACACACCCAGGCCTCACTGGACTGGTTTTATATTCAAAGCCGTGACGAGCTGGTGGTGGCGCAATCGCTGGGCGGACGTACCAGTTATCGTAATGCCGCCAAAACGCAAAGAACAGGCGCTGAAGTCTGGCTGTTACATCGTTTTAGTGAAAAGCTTGAACTGCAATGGAGCAGCACCTTGCTGGATGCCAGTTTTAAAGCCGACAGCAGTGCAGGTAACAATCTGCCTGGTGTTGCCAGGGTGCAACATCAGCTTGGCCTGAGTTATGCCCCTTTTGCCAGCCCCTTCTGGCAGCTCAGTAGTCAGCTCAGTTACCGTGGCAAACTCTGGATTGATGATAACAATAGTATGGCGGCCGATAGCGCCACCCTGTGGGATCTCAAGAGCAGCTGGCAAACCGGGTGGCGGCAAACCAACTGGAGCTGGTGGCTGGCCATCGATAACCTGACCAACCAGGATTATGCCGGCGCTGTGGTGGTGAATCAGGCCAACGGCCGCAGTTTTGAACCCGGTACCCCAAGGCAATTTCAGCTTGGTTTTCGGGTACAACTGCTGACAGACTAGGTTAGATTAGCTGTACCCGTTATACTGGAGCAATGTTGTGATGCCCCGTGCTGCTGTTGTGATGGCCTGCTGGCTTTTTAAGTGAGCTGAGTCAGACTCTAAACAAACAGCAGCCAAGGCATGTTCTGGCCGGAGCTTTGTAATGCAGTTCAGACAAAGTTTATTGTTGTTAGCCTCATTTTTGTTGTTGCTCAGTGCCTTCTGTTGCTTGCTGCCGCCTGCTTTTGCGGCAGATAACGGCAGCACGCCCGCTCAGCCTCAGAAACAGCGGGTGCTGAAACTTGGCATGTACCACTCCCCGCCTTATTACCACACTGAAGATGTAAAAAAGCCTACAGGTTTATCGCTGGATATTTTAACGCCGGTGGCAGCAGCACTGGGGTACCGGCTTGAAGTGGTGCCTTGCCCTTTCCCGCGCTGCCTGAAAATGGCGGCGCAGGGGGAATTGGATTTAGTGGCAGGTTTAATCAATAACCAGGAGCGGGAAAAGTTTTTATATTTTTTATCGCCGCCTATGATGCAGTTTCACTCGGCTTTTGTGTTTTACAGTCGCCCGCAAGCGCCATTTAAGCTGACGCAACTTGCCGATTTAAAAGGCCGTACTGTTGCCGTGATGCGTGACGCTGTGTATTTCCCTGATTTTGATAACAGCCAGATTTTTACCCGGGTGAAAGTGCCCTCTGAGAGCGTGGCTTTGGATATGGTGGCAATGGGCCGGGTGGATTATGCCATTACCGTGGAAAAAACCGCTTTGGGCTCCTTTCACGATGCCGGTTTGCAATTAACGGATCTGCAGCGTCAGCCTTATTTTCAGCAACAGAAAATTGACGGTTACCTGGCGTTTTCCAGGTTGTCGCCCAATTTTGCGATAGCACCACAACTTGAGGCAGAACTGCAATTACAGGCCAGACAAGGCCTGCTTGACAAGCTCTGGGTTAAGTACGGTCTGAGTCACCCCTGAGCCATCAAACTGTTTTTTCCCGAATTCTGCGCCTCAGATGGAACTTCGCAGCCAAAGCTCTGCCAAAGAAAACACCTTGCCCCATAAATCCGCTGCCGTAACTTGCAGCAGTTAACTGGCTATCACAAGGTTGTGCTTGATATTCAGGTCAGATCCAAGGCAACATTTACCCTGCCATGGCCTATCCTAGCCTGACTTGAAAACTTTCAGTTGCGGGCAGCCTTTGCCGTCAAGTGGCAACCACAGCAGCAAGGATGCAAGGTAAATGGCGTATCCATCCGGTTTTTGCTGCAGAAACAGCTTTGCAGCTCCGGATACAGATGCAGTAAAAATGGCTGAAAAAAGCCGTACGATCAGAGCAGAGAATTAATGAAGTTTATGTGTGTAAACTGCCGTTGGCTGAAGGCTCTGGGCCTGACAGCCCTGTTAACTTTTCCGGCCCTGGCCAATAACACTCAGTTGCCTGATCTTGGCAGCAACGCATTCTCAACTTTAACACCGGAAAAAGAAAAACAAATCGGCGATGTGATGATGCGCCAGACCCGCTCCAGATTGCCGATAGTCAATGACCCTTTATTGGATGAATACCTGAATAACCTTGGCCAGAGCCTGATTGCCAAGGCTGAAGGTGTTCGTTTTCCATTTCATTTTTATTGGGTCAATGACCCGGACATTAACGCTTTTGCCACTTTAGGTGGTCATATAGCGGCCAATACCGGTACTCTGGCTGTGGCCGAAACCGAAAGTGAATTTGCCTCTGTCATGTCGCATGAAATTGTGCACGTGACACAACGTCATATTGCACGTTCTGTTGAAGCCCGTTCACAGTCAGCGCCGCTGACCATGGCATCAATACTGGGTTCTATTTTGCTGGCGGCGGTAAACCCTGAAGCCGGTATGGCGGGTTTAATGGCGTCACAGGGGGTGGCACAACAATCTGCCATTAACTTTACCCGCAGTAACGAACAGGAAGCTGACCGTATTGGTATTCAGCTTTTGGCAAGTGCAGGTTATGACCCTTATGCCATGCCGGAGTTTTTTAATAAACTCAGTGAAAAAACCCGATTTGCCAACTCTCAGCTGGCGTTTTTGTACACCCACCCGTTGTCCAGAGCAAGGATCAGCGATTCCAGAGTCAGAGCGCAACAGTTTGAACAAAAATTTGTGCCGGACAGCGCAGACTTTGCCCATATCAAAGCAAGGATTTGGGCCAGATATCAACTGGATAACGCCGCAGCTATTGCCCATTTTCAGAAAAAACTGGCACAGCCTGGCGGTAATACCAAAGCCAATCAATATGGTCTGGCGCTGGCTTTATTTGACAGCAAAGACTATCAGGGTGCCGAACAGTTACTGAGCAAACTCAGGGCCAGCGACGACAAAAACCTGTTTTATTTAGACGCCATGACCGACGTTTATCTGAGCACCAACAGGGTGAAACAGGCGCTGGAAATGCTGGAGCAACAATACCTGCTCAGACCCAATAATCAGGTGATCACCCTTAATTACGCCAACGCGGCGATGCAGGGCAATTCCCACCGGCTGGCGCTGCACTTACTGAAAAACCTGTTGTATTACAAAAACGATAATTTTCTGGCCTATGAAATGCTGACCCAGGCTTACAAAGGTTTGGGTGATATGGCGCGTTATTATGAAGCCCGGGCGGATCTGTATTACCAGATGGCCAATTATCAAAAAGCGATTGACGATATCAATATGGCGCTCAACGAGCTCGGGACGGAAGATCAACTGGAAAACCGCCGGCTTGAAGCCAAGAAAAAAGCGCTGCACACTGAATTTAGCCGATTGAAAAAATTAAATTAAAACTAAGCTGAGGACTTGCCCATGCTGACCATTTATCACAACAACCGTTGCTCCAAAAGCCGCGAAGTCTTGTCACTGCTGGAACAGCTGGGCCGCCCATTCCAGGTGATCAATTACCTGAATGAACCGCTGGACGAAAGTGCATTGCGTACTTTATTAAAACAACTGCAATTGTCCCCACGGGAGCTGCTCAGAAATAAAGAAGAAGAATACAAAAGCATGGGGCTGGATAATGAAAATTTGTCGGACGATATCATTATTCAGGCGATGCTGAGCCAGCCAAAACTGATTGAACGCCCAGTGGTGGTGCATGGCAACAAAGCTGTGATTGCCCGCCCGGCCAGTCGTTTACTGGAATTGTTTTAATGCCGGTGACTGTTTTAGTGTTGTATCACTCCCGCCATGGCTCTGTGGCGGCTTTGGCTGAAAAAATTGCCGTAGGTGTAGAAGCTGCCGGCGCCACTGCTATGCTACGCACGGTACCGGCGCTGCATTTTACGGCAATCGAAGGTGCGGCTCCTGCGCCTCACTTAAGCCGCCATCCGGTGGTCAGCAACGAAGAGCTGGCACAGGTGGATGCGCTGGCCGTCGGTAGCCCGGTGCGGTTTGGCCTGATGAGCGCCGAAATGAAAGCATTCTGGGACAACACCAGTGCTTGTTGGTTAAAAGGTACACTGATCGACAAGCCTGCCGGCGTTTTTACCTCTTCTTCATCAATGCATGGTGGCAATGAGGCCACCTTACTGGGTATGATGCTGCCGCTGTTACACCATGGCATGGTGCTGCTCGGCACGCCTTATGATCAACCCGCGTTGCATCAGACTCAAAGTGGCGGTACGCCCTACGGTCCAAGCCATGTTACAGGCCCTGAGCACAGCTCTGTCCTGACAGCCCATGAACAGCAACTGGCTGTTCAGTTTGGTAAACGTTTAGCCCTGGTGGCCGGAAAACTACAATGACCTGGTTGATTGCATCCCATATCCCGCTTGCCCCTCGCACCCGCCGTTATTTGCGGTTAGGACAAGCAGGTTTTTTATCGTTATTTTTGTTGATACCAGCCTGGGTGTTATGGCTGGATCCGCCAGAACTTGGCAGTAGCAGAGTATTGCTGGCCCTGTTGTGGGGACCTTTATGGTTGCCTATGATGGGAATTTTACGCGGTAAGGCTTACACCTTTGCCTGGGCCAATTTTATTGTGATGATTTATTTTGTGCACAGCCTGACCCACCTGTGGATCAGCAGCGGCACTACTTTTTATCTGGCGCTTGCTGAGCTTGCGGCGGCCTGCCTGATGTTCGCCGGTTGTACCTATTACGCTAAGTATCGTGGTCAGGAACTGGGATTAAAGATCCCGAAACTGAAAGATGATCCGGTACGGCAATAATCAGCCCAGTCTGCATCTTGCCGCCGGGCATATGGGGATTGTGTGCAGTTGCATGCAGTAAAATGTCAGTCTGACAGTCTGCTTAAAACAAGGTAGGACAGCTTTTTTATGAAGCGACTTTATATTGCTGATAAAGCCGTTTTGTTCTGACATCAATCTTGTGCTGGTTTTATGATGCGTTTGGCGATGTGCCGGCAGGCAAGTAGGGCCGGATAATAGTTTCAATAAACTGCTGCTGTTGCAGCTTTTCAAAAGCTTGTTTGATAGCCGTCAGGTGGCTGGATTTTGGACTGAGCGCACAATATAAACCCGGTGCTTTGGTCCAGAGTGGATCGTAGCTCAGGCTCACGCCAAACTGCTGACGCGCCATCACATAACCATAAGATAAATCCACTGTCATCACTGCATCCAGCCGCCCCTGCGCCAGCCGGGTTAAGTTACTTTCCAGTGAGTGGGCGTCATCCCGCACTAATAATTCTTCGGCAAAAGCCTGTTCCAGCTCGGGATAGACAAAACCGCGGATCGTACCCACTCTTTTGTGAAATAAATCGCTGAGTTGCCGGTTGGGTTTGCTGTCGCTGCGCCGCACTATATATTGCGCCGAATAAAACAAAGGGCCAACCCACTGCAGATCTTTTGGTTTGCTGACCCAGTCCGGGCTGATAAAACAGCCAAGGTCGGCCTTCCCTGACGCAATCCACTGCTCTACTCTGGCGCGGGTTAACGGCAGATAGAGCACAGGCAAAGCGGTAATTTTGCCAACTTCATCAATCAGTTGTTTGCTGATGCCACCACTGAGGCTACCATCCTGCGAAAACATGGCATAAGGCACAGGATTGGTATCACTAACCACGGCTTTAATTTCACTGGCTTGCACCTGTGGGCCCGGTGCCAATGAACTCAGCGCCAATGCAGCACCATACAGCAACGCTGTTTTTACCCTTATTGCTTTTATCAACTGCATATACCTCTGACTACAGACCATCACAACAGAGCCAGCACTGGTAGCTGTTGTAAAGGCCAAACCTGAGGTTAACCATAGCAAAAATCACCTTCTGTGACAGTAGTTTTCAATCCGAAATGCAAGGCGCCACGTAATCTGTTACAGCAATCAAAAGGTGAACAATGAACGTGGTCTGAAAATGTGGTCTGAGATAGCCTTGTTTCCATTAAGTCAGGTGGTGTTGCCGCAAGGGCAGATGCAACTTCGGGTATTTGAAGCCAGATACATCCGGCTGGTCAAAGAAGCCTGTGCCGGCGTCAGGCCCTTCGCCAGCGCTTTACTAAACCCTTATGTGGCCCAGCAACATCCGGATCGGATCTTTAAAGTTGCAACTTTAGTGAAAGTTACCGACTTTCAGCAGCTGGAAGATGGTTTATTAGGGATCACTATCACCGGCACAGAGCGGGTGCTGATCCAGCAGCGTTTTCAGGAGCCGGATGGCCTGCATGTGGCTAAAGTCAGCGCATTGCCTGCCTGGCCTGAGTTGCCCTTTCAGCACAGAGACCGCCTGATTGCTGCGGAGCTTCAAACCGTATTCCGGCAAAACCCGCAACTTGCGGCTTTGTACCCGGAACCTGTCTGGCATTGCAGCAACTGGCTGGCGCAGCGCTGGCTGGAAATTTTAAATATGCAACCACCGCTGAAGTATCAGCTGATGGCAGCAGCCGATGCCAGTCCGACGCTGGAGGCATTACAGCAATGGCTGGAACCTTGCGCTGACGACTACACAGCAAACAATAAAGATGCTTAGTTAATACCGAGGTATTTATGCACCTGCACACTTAACCGCCAGTTATTGGCCATACAGGCTTCAATGGCGAGTTTAGTGGCTTTGGCTTTTTGGCTAATCGGCTGCAGATAAATATATTTGCCTGTGGTGTTGATGCTCTGCAGTAGCTCTTTAAGCTCTTCTACATGTTTTTCCATCGCCACCGGATGTTTAATTTCGTTGGCCCGCTCCAGACAGCTGGTTAACACCGGATAACCCCCTTTCATATTCACCTTGGGTGACACAGTCACCCAGGTGCTGTCGGGTGCCAGAATTTCAAAAGTACCGGAAGTTTCAATCTGAGTGCTGAACCCCTGCTGATGTAACAGTTCACACAGCGGGTTTAAGTCATACATACAAGGCTCGCCGCCTGTAATTACCACATGACGGGCACGATAACCGCGCTCACGAAACAGTTCAACAATGCCCTTTGCGTCGGTATTTGCCCAATGATCAGAATCGGCTTTTTTTTGTGTCGTCTCTCCCAGCTGTATTAACAAATCAGGATGAATGTCCCAGGTATGTTTGGTATCACACCAGGAGCAACCAACAGGACAACCCTGCAACCGCAGAAAAATGGACGGTGTGCCGGTGTAATTACCTTCACCCTGAATAGTTTCAAAAATTTCGTTAACTTTATACACGCTGAGTTGATTTCCTTTAGCCCTTGGCGATTATGCAGTACAATGCGCGCCCCAAATTGCTGACCATTATAACGGGAGCTGCAAGAATGCCGCAAAAAGTTGTTGTGATTTATTCCGGTGGCATGGATTCGTTTACCGTGCTGCACAATGCCATTCGTGCCGGCCATCAAGTGTATGCCCTGTCCTTTAACTATGGTCAGCGCCATGTCAAAGAGCTGATTTGTGCACAAAATGTCTGCCAGGAGCTTGGCATTCATCATAAAATTGTTGATATATCAGCAATTAATCAGTTAATTGGCGGCTCATCTCTGACCGATGATATTGAAGTACCTGAAGGCCATTATGCTGCCGATAATATGAAATCAACCGTGGTGCCAAACCGCAATATGATTTTATTAAGTCTGGCGGTGGGTTATGCAGTGTCGCTGGATGCGCAGGCGGTCTATTACGGCGCGCATTCGGGTGATCACTTTATTTATCCGGATTGCCGGCCTGAATTTGTGCAAAAAATGCATGATGTTTGCCAAATTGCCAACTACGAGCCGGTGGATATTATCAGCCCTTATCTGCATCAGACCAAAATTGAAATCCTTAAAGATGGTCTTAAGATGGGGCTTGATTACAGCAAAACCTGGACCTGTTATAACGGCCGCGAAAAAGCCTGTGGCAAATGTGGCTCCTGTCAGGAACGGCTGGAAGCTTTTGCATTAAATCAGGTGACAGATCCGCTGCCCTACGAATAAAACCGTACTTGCTGCCCTAAGCGTCTGTCAAAACTATTGGCCGGCGCTTGGTATCGTCTGGATAATGTCTTGATACCCCCCCTGCAGCGCCCATTACACCACCAGAGTTTGTGGCACAGATACCGGCGAATACAGGCGAAGCTGCTGATACAAAGCCTTGAGCGCCAAACTGTGTTGATGACGTTGACTTGCCAGATACATTTGGCGTGTCAAACCATGGGCACCGAGCTTTTTCACTACAATCAGCCCCTGACTGACAAAAGGCTCGGCCAGCCAGCCTGGCAGCACTGCAATACCCTCACCAGCGGCCACCAATTGCAACATCTGACTGGCCTGCGCCACTTGCCTGAGTTCACCGCTAAAAGGCGTTTTTTGCAAAAAATGGCGGAATAAATCCTGTCGCTCTGGTTCAATCGGGTACACCAACAACTTTTCTTTAGCCAGATCAGCTGCAGTCACAAACTCCTGTGCCGCCAGACGATGCTCAGGCGCCATAAAAGCAAACAACTCCAGTTCAAATAACGGCTGATAACTCACCTGCTGCTCCAGCCGTCTGTCGGTGGTCAGCACTAAATCCAGTTCATCCCTGAGCATGGCTTCAATAGCATGGTGCTGAATATCGGTTTCAAGGCTGAGCTGAACCTGCGGCCATTGCTGGCGAAATGCTTTTAATGCCGGCAATAACCAATGCACACAGGCATGACACTCCACAGTTAAACGCAGTTGTTGTGCCGGTAACTGACCACTTTTGAGCTGCTGCCAGGCCACATCAAGTTGCGGTAATACAGTAGCGGCCAAATCGAGCAATAATTTGCCCTGAGCGCTAAATTGCACTGGTTGCGACTTACGCACAAACAAACTGGCGCCCAGCATTTGCTCAGCATCTTTAAGTTGATGTGACAAGGCCGACTGGGTGACAAAAAGCCGGCTTGCCGCGCCCTGTAAGGAGCCGGTTTGTTGTAATGCCTGTAAAGTGCGCAGTAGTTTCAGCTCAATCATAATGAATTTTTCTCATGCAACAGAGGCCAGTTATTCAGTTGTGGCGCCACAGCATAACCGGCAAAAATAGACATATCAACATCCAGACGTCCAAATAAGGAGAAGATATGTCAACAACACACAGCCTTGGTTTTCCGCGTATTGGCACTAAACGCCAGTTAAAACGTGCTTTAGAACAATATTGGCAACAAGAGATCAGCCAGGCAGAGCTGGAACAGATCGGCAAAAAACTCAGAGCGCAGCACTGGCAGTTGCAGCAACAGGCCGGTATTGATTTAGTGCCTGTGGGTGACTTTGCTTTTTACGATCATATCCTCAATACCTCGTTATTGTTGGGTGTGGTGCCTAAGCGGCATCAAAGTGCTGATGGCCAGATTGATTTTGACTGTCAGTTTCGTATTGGCCGCGGCCGCGCACCTACTGGCCCGGCGGCAGCTGCCAGCGATATGACCAAATGGTTTAACACCAATTATCACTATCTGGTGCCGGAATTTGACGCCAAGCAACAATTTCAGCTGTCGGATCTGAGCCTGTTCCGGCAGATTGAGGAAGCCAAAGCGCTGGGACTTCATTTTAAGCTGGTGCTGCCAGGCCCTGTCACTTACCTCTATTGCGGCAAAGTGGCTGATGGGGTTGATAAACTTAGCCTGCTGCCGGCATTATTAAAGGGTTATCAGCAGCTGCTGGATGCGCTTAATGCTGCAGGTGTAGAGTGGCTGCAACTTGATGAGCCCGTGCTGGCGCTGGAACTGTCGGCAGCATGGCTCAATGCAATTCAGACCAGTTACCAGAGCCTGCAAAAAGGACAGCTAAAGTTGTTGCTTGCCAGCTATTTTGGCGATATTTCCGCGTATTTACCGCAGCTGGTGGATTTACCCCTCGATGGTATTCATCTGGACTTATCCGCAGAGCAATCCGACCTGGCAGCTGCTGATTTGTTGATCCCACCACACTTTGTGCTTTCGGCTGGCATTATTAATGGCCGTAATATCTGGCGTGCCGATTTAACCAAAGCCTATCAACAACTTAAACCTTTATTTGAGCGCAGAGGCGATAAACTCTGGCTTGGCACCTCCTGCTCTTTATTACATTGCCCGGTAGATTTAACACTGGAAAAACAGCTGCAACCTGAAGTAAAAAGCTGGTTTGCTTTTGCCCGGCAAAAGTGTGAAGAGCTGAAGTTATTACAACAGGCACTGCAAAGTGGTGATACCGGCGTTATTCGCAGTTACAGCTCGCCGCTGACAGCACGCCAGAATTCGTCGCTGGTGCATAACCCGGCAGTACAACAAGCCTGCAAGCGCGCCAAGGCCGAAAGTTCAGACCGGGCTTTGCCTTTTGCCGCGCGTATCAAACTGCAACAACAACAGCTGCAACTCCCCCTGTTGCCCACCACCACTATTGGCTCATTCCCGCAAAGCAGCGACATCCGCAAGTTACGGCTGGACCTCAAAGCTGGCCGCATCAGCGAGCAGCAGTATCAGCAGCAGATCGAGCAGCAAATTGCCAAAGCCATCACACTGCAGGAACAATTAGGGCTGGATGTACTGGTGCATGGTGAAGCTGAGCGCAACGACATGGTGGAGTATTTTGGCGAACAACTGCAAGGTTATGTGTTCAGTCAGTTTGGCTGGGTACAAAGTTACGGCAGCCGCTGTGTCAAACCGCCCATTATTATCGGGGATATCAGCCGCAGCGCGGATATGACAGTGAGCTGGACAAGCTACGCGCAGTCGCTGACCCCAAAGCCGGTCAAAGGCATGCTGACCGGTCCTGTCACAATGCTGGCCTGGTCTTTCCCAAGGGAAGATCTTAGCCGCGCTGATATTGCACTACAGCTTAGTCTGGCACTGGCGGATGAAGTAAAAGCGCTGGAGCAGGCCGGTATTCAGATCATTCAGATTGACGAGCCGGCTTTTCGGGAAGGTTTGCCACTAAAACAAAGCCAGTGGCAGCAGTATCTTGACTGGGCAGTGGATGCCTTTAAAAGATGCAGCAGCAAAGTGCAGCACAGTACACAAATTCATACCCATATGTGTTATTCCGAGTTTAACGACATTATTGCCGCTATTGCCGCTATGGATGCTGATGTGATCACCATTGAAACTTCACGTTCGAACATGGAGCTGCTGGGGGCCTTTGAAGATTTTGCCTATCCAAACCAGATAGGCCCCGGTGTTTATGATATTCACTCGCCCAATGTGCCGCAGCTTGATTGGATCAAACAGTTGATTAATAAAGCGGCCGGCAAACTGCCACTACAACAGTTGTGGGTGAATCCGGATTGTGGCCTGAAAACCCGCAGCTGGCCGGAAGCGGAAGCGGCTCTTGCCCAAATGGTGCAGGCTTGCCGCGAGTTAAGGCAGGAACTGGCTTAAGCGGCTTAGGGCAGTCTCTGTTGCCGGCACAGGCTGTTACTGCAGCAGCCTGTTGCTTCGCAGAGATCCGGGCTGTTGCCCCTTCTATTTATACGCAAAAAAAAGACCGCTGCGGCGGTCTTTTTTTATCAGCAAAACAGCTTAACGAACCGGCAATTCAATTTTGGCAAACATCCGGTCAATCTCTTCCTGATTTCGCAGCATATTGGCTTTTTCCACCACTTCCTTGGTCAAGTGAGGTGCAAAACGTTCAATAAAATCATACATATAAGTACGCAGGAATGAACCTTTGCGAAAGCCGATTTTGGTGGTGGAGGCAGCAAATAAATGGCTGGCATCTATCGACACCAAATCTTTATCCAACTCTTTATCCATCGCCATTGAGGCAATGACACCCACACCTAACCCCAGACGCACATAGGTTTTAATCACGTCGGCATCGGTGGCGGTAAAGACAATTTTTGGCTCCAGGCCTTTTTCGCCAAAAGCACGGTCCAGTTCAGAGCGACCGGTAAAACCAAACACATAAGTCACTATCGGATGTTTGGCCACATCTTCAATTTCAATGCGATGATCCAGCTGCGCCAGCGGATGATCATGGCGCACTATGACACTGCGGTTCCAGTGATAACAAGGCAACATCACTAAATCCGAAAACAAATGCATAGCCTCAGTGGCAATGGCAAAGTCAGCGTCACCACGCGACGCCGCTTCAGAAATTTGCTGTGGTGTGCCCTGATGCATATGCAAAGACACTTTCGGAAACTTCTTGATAAAACCGCCAATCACGTCCGGCAGCGCATAACGGGCCTGGGTATGGGTGGTAGCTATATTCAGTTTGCCCTGATCCGGCAAGGTATGTTCTTTGGCAACCGCTTTGATACTTTCTACTTTTGCCAGAATTTGTTGTGCTATTTCAATCACATCCCGTCCGGCTGGTGTCACATGGGTTAAATGTTTGCCACTGCGGCCAAACACCTGAATACCCAGTTCATCCTCCAGCATCCGCACTTGTTTACTGATGCCAGGTTGTGAGGTGTACAAACTTTCCGCTGTCGCGGATACGTTAAGATTGTGATTTAACACTTCGACAATATAACGTAACTGTTGTAATTTCATGTGTCAGGCTTCCGTTATTGACATATGATTAGCCATATGCGCGGATGATGTGATTATTCCAGCCAATTCATATTTTGGCGTTTAGTATAACCAATAGTAGCTAAAAACCTGCCCAAGCAGTAGTTCTTTTTACTGACCATGGTGACAAAGCAGCGGTGAAGGATTTTAAATAACGTGGAACAACCGGACATTGATTTTGCCACTGTGCTGGCTTCAGCCGTACATGACATGAAAAACTCACTCTGTATGCTGATCCAGTCGATGGATTTATTACAGCAGGATCTCGCCCCTCATTCGGAAACAGCCAGTCAGGAACTGGCACGCATTCACTACGAAGCCTCGCGGTTAAACAGCAACCTGATGCAGTTATTGTCGTTATATCGTATTGAAAAAGAACAACTTCCGCTGCATCTGGACGAATATTTTGTTGAAGATTTACTGGAAGAAGTGCTGATCAAAAATGAGATGTACAGCCAACAAAAACAAATCGCAGTGCAGCTGGAATCCAGCCACAATCTGTGTTGGTTTTTTGACAACGATTTGGTCGGTAATCTGATTAATGATATGTTTGTCAATGCGTTGCGTTACAGCACGACCCAGCTGTTACTAAAAGCCAGCATAGCCGACGATTATCTGTGTATCGAATTACATGATGATGGCGAAGGTTTTCCACAATATATGCTGGAAAATAGCGACAATAGTATGATGCATTTTAATTTATCGGCCGGGCGCACAGGTTTAGGCCTGTTTTTTGCACATCTTATCGCCAAAGCACACCGCAATCAGGGCCGGATTGGCCGGATTGAATTAGCCAACGGTGGTCAGTTTGGTGGTGGGGTTTTCCGGTTGTATCTGCCCTGACGGGCAGCGGAACATTGGTAATTTTGCCAATTTCTGTTTAAGATGCGGATGATAAACCAAGTCAGAGGTTCAGATGGTTTTGACCATGATCATTGTTCTGGTAATAGCATTGGTGGTTTTTGCTGTTATCTCGAACGCCATACAACAACATAAAGAGCGGTTGGCTACGTTAAAACGGGCCGAGTTCTCAAAGTTGCGTGGCATGCTGGAAGATACCGAAGAAATTTTGTTAAACGCGGCAAACGTTCCTCTGACCCCTGCCACCTCACAAATGCTGCTTAAACGTATTGCTTACACACTCAAAGCCATGGTGGAGCTGGAACCTGGTTCCCGCGATTTAAAAAGCCGTCTGGCCGACACCGAAAAAAAGCTTGAGGATATGGGTAGCAATATGCAAGCGCCGAGCGAACATATCACGCTGCCTGATAACGACAAACAAATCATCGGCATGATCCAGGGCATTAAAAAGCTCAGAACTATTTTGCGGGCTGAGCATGCCCGCGGCAATATTGATACCCAGGTGGTGGTGCAGGAAGACAGACGACTGGAAAACCTGCAACTGCGGATTAATGTTGAAAGCCAGATCAAAAGAGGCAATCAGGCCCGCGCCAGTGAAATGCTCGGTTCTGCCCGTCAATGTTATGAAAAAGCACTGATCACTTTATCCAACGCCAGTCATGTTGATGAATATGTCACAGCAAGGCGTAATGAAATGACCTCGTTATTAGCAGAAATTGCCGAAGAGCTGAAAGAAGGTAATTTGCGTGACCGGCAAAAACGTGCCGAAGCGGAAAATAACGACCTCGATGTGTTATTTGCGCCCAAACGCAAATGGTAACAAGCACAGTGCAGTTTTAATCAAAGCTTGCCCTATTATATTCTCTGTCCCCCCTGCTCATTTTAATTAGCACGGCGTTTTTATATTAACCCGGCACTTTCGCAAATATTGCAACCTGATTTTCCGCAGGCAGCTTTCTACTTTTGATAATCTGCAATTAGGGCAAAAAATCGCCATGAGTGTTCTTCACAAACACACGGATAAAACGCTGCTCAAATAAAAAAACCACCTGTTGTGGAGGTGGTTTTTTTGTTGCTATGTCGTAGTTATGCGCTTTGTCAGCTTAAGCTTCGGCTTTACTTTCCTGCCATTTACCGTCTTTAAACCATAAAGACCAGCCTGTTGCTTTGCCGTCTTTTTCCGACATCACATACTGCTGTTTGGTCTTGCGACTCCAGCGCACTATGCTTGGGTTGCCGGCAGGATCTGTGGCCGGTGCCTGGGTCAGATATAAAAACTTCGGCACTAATCTGTCTTTAAAGCGTTGTAATTCAGCCACTAACGGCGCTCTGGTCTCACGTGAGCGCGGGAAAGTAGAGGCAGCCAGGAACAGACCGGCAGCACCATCACGCAGCACAAAATAGGCGTCTGACTTTTCACAAAGCAGTTCAGGTAAGTGCACCGGATCTTCTTTTGGCGGCGCTGCTTCCCCGTTTTTCAGCAGTTTGCGGGTATTTTTACAGTCGCTGTTGGTACAACCAAAATATTTACCAAAACGCCCCGACTTTAATTGCATGTCTGAGCCGCATTTTTCACATTCGATCAGCGGGCCATCGTACCCTTTAATTTTAAAGGCACCACTTTCCACCAGATAACCATCACAGCCTGGGTTATTACCACACACATACAGCTTGCGATGCTCGTCCAGCAGATAAGAATCCATAGCGGTACCACATTTGGCACAACGTTTTTTATGGCGCAGTACCTCAGTTTCCAGCTCATCTTCGTCCGCTACTAACACTGCTTCATCACCAGGGGTTAAATTCATGGTGGTGGTGCAACGTTCTTTGGGCGGCAGGTTATAACCGGAGCAGCCTAAAAACACGCCGGTACTGGCGGTGCGGATCCCCATTTTCCGGCCACAACTCGGGCAGTCAATGTCCGTTAACACAAACTGATTGGTACGCATGCCGCCATGTTCAACATCGGCTTCGGCGGTTTTTAACTTGGTGGAAAAGTCGCCATAAAACTGGTCCAGCACCTGGCGCCAGGACAATTCGCCATGGGCAATATCATCCAATTTTAATTCCATATTGGCGGTGAAGTCATAGTTCATCAAATCGCTGAAGTTTTCCACCAGCCGGTCTGTCACTATTTCACCCATTTTTTCGGCGTAGAACCTTTTGTTCTCAACCTTGACATAACCACGTTCCTGAATAGTGGAGATAATGGCCGCATAAGTAGAAGGACGGCCAATACCACGTTTTTCCAGCTCTTTGACCAGACTGGCCTCACTAAAACGAGCCGGTGGTTTGGTAAAGTGCTGCGCCGGTAACAGCTGTTCCAGCACCAGCTTTTCACCCACTGTTAAATCAGGTAATTCTCTTTCTTCTTCATCTTTGCGTTTTTGCGCCGGTTGTACCCGGGTCCAACCATCAAAACGCAATACACGGCCTTTGGCTTTGAGCTCAAAGTCGCCGGCCTGGACTGTAATATTGGTCACGTCATACAGCGCATTTGGCATCTGGCAAGCCACAAATTGCCGCCAAATCAGCTCGTAGAGTTTTTTGGCGTCAGCTTCCATATCCCCCAGCATGCTGGCCTGAATGTTCACATCTGAAGGACGAATAGCTTCGTGCGCTTCCTGGGCATTGGCTTTACTGCCGTAGCTTAAAGGCTCAGGAGGAAGATATTTTTTGCCAAATTGCTGTTCAATAAATTCGCGCGCGGCAGTAACAGCTTCGGTCGACAAATTCGTCGAGTCGGTACGCATATAAGTGATGTAACCGGCTTCGTACAAACGCTGCGCCAGCATCATGGTTTTTTTCACACCATAACCCAGCCTGGTACTGGCGGCTTGCTGCAAGGTGGACGTAATAAAAGGGGCCTGAGGTTTACTGCTGGACGGTTTGTCTTCGCGCTCTGTCACCTGATAACTGGCGCGTTGCAGAAGCGCTACCGCAGCATCAGTTTGCGCTTTATTTTCCGGCCTGAAGGTTTTACCGTTTTGCCGCACCACTTCAAGGTTTAACGCAGCTTTGGCCGCCGACAGCGTTTGTGCATCTACTGTCCAGTATTCTTCAGGTACAAAAGCTTTAATTTCACGTTCACGCTCAACCACTAACCGTACTGCAACAGATTGCACCCGGCCTGCTGATAAACCGCGGGCAACTTTTTTCCACAGCAGCGGGGATACCATAAAACCCACCACCCGGTCTAAAAACCGGCGGGCTTGCTGGGCGTTTACCCGGTCTACATTCACCTGACCAGGTTCAACAAAAGCATTTTTAATGGCATTTTGCGTGATCTCGTTAAAGACCACCCTTTTAAATTTTTGCTCTTCACCGCCGATGATCTGTTGCAAATGCCATGCAATAGCTTCTCCTTCGCGGTCTAAGTCCGTTGCCAGATAAACAGTGTCGGCTTTTTCGGCTAAGGCTTTGAGTTCTTTCACAACCTTTTCTTTGCCCGGCAGAATTTCATAACGGGCTTTCCAGCCGTTTTCCGGATCTATGCCCATACGGTCAACCAGCGCTAAATACTCTTTTTGCGCCTTTTCCAGCTTTTTGTCGGTTTTGCTTTTTTCTTTGTCTTTATTGCTGCTGGTAGGCAAATCGCGGATATGGCCCACACTACTTTTTACAATAAAATCATTACCTAAATATTTATTAATTGTTTTAGCTTTTGCCGGTGATTCGACTATTACCAGTGATTTCGCCATCGTTGTTCCGAGATCCCTAAACTTTGGTGGGCATTCTACATGTCTTTTTAACGTATATCCGCAAACTCAAGTTGTGACAAGTGAATAAACTCATTATTATTCGGTTGACTCTGTCTTTACAGGGTCATTTTGCTGGTTAAATCAGCAAAATAAAAAAATGAAGCAATCCAATAACGGCCGCAAAAACAATAAAAACAGTGCCCCTTCCCAACTGAAGGAATAAAGCAAAAATGAAGTACTTTGAAGCAAACTTTGATGGCTTAGTTGGGCCAACGCATAACTATGCCGGTTTATCAGTCGGCAACGTGGCGTCGCTTAACAACGCAAAAAATACCTCAAGCCCAAAACAAGCTGCATTACAGGGCTTACAAAAAATGAAAGCACTGGCCGATTTAGGTATGGTGCAGGGCGTATTGGCGCCACAAGAACGGCCTGATGTTTACACTTTACGCCGGCTTGGTTTTAGCGGCACAGATGCAGAAGTTATTGCTAAAGCCGCCAAACAGGCACCGGCAGTGTTTCGTGCCGTCTGTTCAGCATCCAGCATGTGGACAGCCAACGCCGCCACTATCTCCCCCAGTAAAGACACCGCTGATGGCAAAATTCATTTTACACCTGCCAATCTGACCAACAAATTTCACCGTTCGTTAGAACCTGAAACTACAGGCCGGATTTTAAAGGCGATGTTCTCGGATGAACGCCATTTTCACCACCACCAACACTTGCCGGATAATGACCATTTCGGTGACGAAGGCGCGGCTAACCATACCCGCTTATGCAGCGAATACGGTGAAACCGGCGTTGAGTTGTTTGTATTTGGCCGTTATGCCTTTGACTACAACAAACCAGCGCCACGTAACTTCCCGGCCCGTCATACCTTTGAAGCCTGCGAGGCGGTAGCCCGCTTACACGGTTTATCTGATGACAAAGTGGTGTATATCCAGCAAAGCCCGGAAGTGATTGACCAGGGTGTGTTCCATAACGACGTTATTGCAGTCGGCAACCAAAACGTGCTGTTTTACCATCAGCAAGCTTTTGTTGACAGCGCGCAGAAACTGGATGAAGTAAAACGTAAATTTGGTGACAAATCAGAACTTTATCTGATTGAAGTGCTGGATCATGAAGTGACAGTGCAACAGGCCATCCAAACCTATTTATTTAACACCCAGGTGATTACGCTGCCTTCAGGTGAAATGGCCATTATTGCCCCTACTGAATGTCGTGACCATCCGCAGGTGTCGGCTTATCTGGAGCAACTGACCGGCCGCGACACCCCTATCCGTCAAGTACATTATTACGATGTAAAACAAAGTATGAGAAACGGCGGTGGTCCTGCTTGCCTGCGTTTACGCGTCGCCATGAGCGAAGCGGAAAAACAAGCGGTCAACCCCAATGTACTGCTGAACGATGCTTTGTTTAACCGCCTGAATCTATGGGTCAATACCCATTACCGCGATCAAATTTCTGAAGCTGATTTAGCAGATCCGTTGCTGCTGAATGAGTCACGCACTGCTTTGGATGAACTAACACAAATTCTGCAACTGGGGTCGGTGTATCAGTTCCAGCGTTAAGTTTAATTAGTGATAAGTGCAAAAGACAAAGGCTACCTTAGGTAGCCTTTTTTAAATCCATTTCACTGACAAAAGCAAGAACTCTTATATCAGAAATAAGCCAGCTTAAAGAAAGCTGGCTTATTTATTTTAAATTGTATTTGTACAAAGATTTCCTATACCAAAAGGACTCGGTTTAGGTGGGTTTTCTTCCCTATTGTAATCTGTATTTAATCTGGTTAATGCGACGCTTCGGCTACTGATGTTCTCGGTGCCCTGAGCAGTAGCTGTCACTTGAATATCGACGATAGTGTATGGAGCATACTCTCGAGGATAAATCAGATTCACTTGAGCTATACCGTTAACATCTGCAACAACAGTACGGTTTATAGTCGCAACGTTACCAGGTGTAATTAACTTGTCCAGGTTGGTGTCTTCACCATCATCCAGAATACCATTTCTGTTTGCATCTTCAGAAGGACAAGTCGCATAAATCTGCACATCCCACCGAATGAAAGAACCAACTTCCGGAACCCTCAACTTTTCTCCTTTCAGATACTGCCGAGGAGTCACCGCAACATTAAGCTCCTGATTAGGGACTGGGTTACCAGATGCATCAGTAACTATGATGGCGTAAGGAACCGAAGTGAGATTAGGACCTATTGTCTGAACTTCACCACCAGTACCAAAACGGAAAAATAAGGTTCTGCGGCCCACGGAAATACCGGTATCCCCTTTTACTGCCGTATTTGACACCACTACAGCGTTAATCCGTAAACCTGAAGGATCTTGTGGTGTGCCAGAGCCAGCCGTATTACTGTCTGCAGTAAATTCGGTTGTCGCAACACCTTGTGAGTTAGTAGTGCTGGTCGCCGGGCTTAACTGGCCACCGGCGGACTGGGCCAGTGAAAACGCAATCACCTGATTTTTTACCGGGTTATTTTTGGCATCCCGTACTATGGCTTGTACTGTTGCTTTTTCACCAGGACCAATTTGCGCAGGGAAAGCCTGCACTTCAATTTTATTGGATTCAGTTGCTATAAATTCCACTAATTTATTCGTGGAGATTTTGCTGCCATTAGTTGTTGAGCTCGCTGAGATATTCGTCAGGCCCGCATAGTCTGAGCGCACAGCAACCCGGGACTTCCCTGCATCATCCGTTTTATTGGTCACAGCAACCTTACCTTCAAATACTGCTGGAGTGACGTCGTCAGGCACGGCCGCAATTTCACCACGAGTTGTAGTAAAAGAAACATCGTTGCCTACTAAAGGTGAATTGTTCCGCGTCCATTTAATGCCTTGTAAAGACGCTGTATTTAACGGGATTTCCACCACATTATTGCTGGCGGGTTCAAACGCAAATGCATCCGGGTCAACAAAAATACTGAATCTGTTGGTCACACCTAAAGCACTTACGGTAATGATATCACTACCACCGTTGGTTGCCTGATAGTCAACTACAACACGGCCTGTTGCTGCATCTGTCACTGGTGTGGTGTTGCTAAAGCTGTTCCCCAGACTAGAGCTGATTTCAAGCTGGGTATTCTTAATGCCTTTTCCTGTTGCATCTAATAAAGCGATGGTCAGTTTAGTAGAGCCACCTAACACCACAGCGGCAGGGGCAAGCACATCAATCGAAGTACCTACCACATTAATCGTTGCTTTTGACGATACCTGGTTAGCACCTGCTGTTGCAGTTACATTAATGCTACGTTTGGAAAAGTCTGTTTTTGAAGATAAATAAGCTTTGGCAATACCATCAGCACCAGTAACGCTGGAGACAATTTCTAAATCTGCATTACCGTCTGCTGAAAATTGCACCGGCACATTTTTCATCAGAATATTGTTGTCATCTTTAACAATGGCAAAAAGCTCAACTCGGTCAGTACCGCCTGTGCCCAGTTCAAGTTTGTCTGCAGATAACAATACGGAACGTACCGGGGTGGTATCAACCACACCACCATCCCCTTTTGACCTGAAGCTGACTGTACCTACAGTGGCAGAGCTGGATGCTGAACCGCTGTCAAAAGTTGCGGTAATAATACCGGCGCCGCTTTTGGTGCCTACTTTTAAACCAATGGTTGCTTTGCCGTTTGCGTCTGTGACTGAGGTAGCAGCACCATTGTCAAAACTTGCCAGAGCGCTGTCATCAAGCGAAAACCGAATCAGCTTGCCAGATACTGCTGCACTGCTGCTTGATTTAAGCTCTGCAGTGACGACTAAATCAGTACCTTTGGCGACTTCTTCACCGGATAATGCAACGGCCAAACTGTAAGTTGGAACTACCGTAGTACCATCATCACCGATGGTTCCACCACCACCACAAGCGACTACTGCACTCATCAAAAACGCAACGAGAAGTTGCCGGATGTTTCGCATGAAAACTCTCCCTAGCTGTTTCTTATATTTAGATTTTGTTAATTCTGCATCTTAGCCGATTAATTTAAAAACCGGCAGCGCTAATTCTCGGATTTTCAGTAAATTTTTCTTTTATGGCAGAAACTGTTAGGCTAACCGCCATTTTCAACAGTTATAACTCAACTCCCCTGATGACTACAAATACAAAATTTAATCTGACCAGCCGGATTTTAATTGCCATGGCGCTGGGTGTTTTGGTGGGTTCCTTCTTCCAGTGGATCCTGGGCGGCGCGGCGGAAAAAGAAGTTTCGCTTGCTGGTTTTACTATTGGTATCAAAGCGTTGTTCGTTGACGGTATTTTCCACGTTGGTGGTCAAATATTTGTGGCCAGTTTAAAAATGCTGGTGGTGCCACTGGTACTGGTTTCTTTGATCTGCGGTACCAGCTCGTTAAAGGATATCAGCACCCTTGGCCGTATAGGTTCAAAATCCATGGGCTTATATATTCTGACAACTGCCATCGCCATCGCCATCGCCATCTTTTTTGCATTACTTTTTAGCCCTGGTGTTGGCGTTAATATGCCGTTGGCACAAAGCTATCAGGTGGCAGAAGCACCTTCAGTGGCGCAGGTTTTTATTAACATGTTCCCGAGTAACCCGGTGGAAGCCATGGCCAAAGGTGAAATGTTGCAAATTATTATTTTTGCAGTGTTATTTGGAATTGCCATCGCGTTAAGCGGTGAAGCAGGTCAACGTGTACGTCAGATGTTTGAAGATTTAAACACTGTAGTGATGCATCTGGTGAATATTGTGATGCATTTATCACCTTATGGTGTGTTTTTCCTGATGGCTAAACTGTTCACCACCCTTGAACTGAATGATATGGCCAATCTCGGCAAATATTTCCTGGTTGTACTTTTTGTGTTGTTCTTCCACGGTTTAGTGGTGTATGGCGCTTTTATTAAACTGATTGGTGGCTTAAACCCAATCATGTTCTTTCGCAAAATGAAAGAAACAGCTTTATTTGCATTTAGTACCTCCAGCAGTAACGCCACTATCGCCAGTAATATGGCTACCACCACTGGCAAGCTTGGCATTGATAACAAGGTTGCTTCTTTTACCATTCCGCTTGGCGCCACTATTAACATGGACGGCACCGCTATCATGCAGGGTGTCGCTACTGTGTTTATTGCCCAGGTTTACAATATTGACCTGACCGCAGCTGATTATGTACTGGTGGTATTAACTGCCACTCTGGCATCAATTGGTACTGCCGGTGTTCCGGGTGTGGGTTTAGTGATGCTGGCCATGGTATTACAACAGGTTGGTTTACCTGTGGAAGGTATTGCCCTGATTATTGGTGTAGACCGTTTACTGGATATGACCCGCACTGCAGTCAATATTACAGGCGATGCCATGGTTTCCTGTCTGGTAGGCAAAAGTGAAAAATGTATGGATATGAATGTGTTTAATGATCCGGATGCAGGTAAAAGCGACAAGTTATAACAACCCGGGCCAACGCACTTTTACATAATAAAAAAACCGGCTAAGCCGGTTTTTTTATTATGTTTCTCGATTTCAAACTATGTGAGTACGGATTCTGTTGCGCTTACCAACAAAACTCCCATTACCAGCAAATCCACCAACTTTTTTCCACCAGCTGACTGGTCGAAAACTTACGCCTGGCAAAGCCCTGCCCTGTCAGATTGCGAATACCGGCGAGCTGAATGCTGGCATTTGGAAACAATAACGGCAGTTCATCAGCAAACACCGCAAAAGGTGGACCTTGTTTTTCACCTTCCGGGTATTCAAGCGTGATCAACAACATTTTCGCCTTAGGAAACAGCTGCTGTAACTTTGCGGCATATTGCAGCCGCATCTGCGGTGGTAATGCAATTAATGCAGCTCTGTCATAAATCAGCTCTGTGCCTGCCACTGCTTCCATTGGCAGAGCAAAAAAGTCACCTTGCCACAACTGATACACGCCGCTTTGCCAAAGCTGATGCAAACCATGTGAACTGGTGCTTGCAGTCAGCCCTGCTTCGGCAAAAAAGTCACGACAGGCAATGTGCGCAAGTTCAGCCCCTATCACCTGATAACGGCTCGCCAACGCATGCATATCAGGACTTTTGCCACAAAGCGGCACAAAAACCTTTGACTGCTGCGGCATAGCCGCCAGCTGAGCGCACAATAAAGGATGCGCCGCATCAAGCTGAAAGCCTAGCTCGTTGAGCTCCCAGCGCTTTTGCCAGAATTGGGGTTCCATTTAACGCCACACCATCAAACGATTGGCTTGCTGCCATAAGCTATTTAACGTTGCAGCAGCAGCAAGCCCCATCCGCTCCGACAAACGTTTCTTCAGCTGATATTTCACTAAAAACACCTGACGCTGCTGCATTTGTTTTAATACATAATCATCACTGGTCAGCAGTTCGTCGACCAGCTTTAATTCAAAGGCCTGATAACCAAACCAGTGCTCTCCCGTTGCCACCTGCTGAATATCAAGTACAGGGCGGTGTTTTTGCACAAAATCTTTAAACAGCAAATGGGTTTCTTCCAGCTCATGCTGAAACTTGGCGCGGCCTTTGTCGGTGTTCTCGCCAAAAACAGTGACAGTGCGTTTGTATTCGCCGGCGGTAAACATTTCCACATCAACATGGTTTTTCTTTAATAATTTATGAAAATTCGGCAACTGCGCGACCACACCAATAGAACCGACAATTGCAAAAGGTGCCGCAATAATTTTGTTAGCGATACAAGCCATCATATAACCACCACTGGCCGCCACTTTATCAACAGCAACTGTGAGCGGGATCTCTTGCTGGCGCAAACGGTCAAGTTGCGACGCAGCCAGACCATAACCATGCACTACACCGCCGCCACTTTCGAGGCGCACCAGCACTTCATCATCTTTGGTCGCCATCGCCAGTACGGCTGTTACTTCTTCGCGCAAAGCTTCCACTTCATGTGCGTCCATGCTGCCATGAAAATCCACCACAAAAAGCCGGCTTTGGCTGGAACTATCCACGGCCTTTTGTTGTTTTTGCCATTTTTTAAAGGCCTTCTTATCCAGCATGCCCTGATGTAAATCTTCCACCAGCGCCTGATGTTCTTCAGATAAATTGTCAAAAGTCAGCTCACCTTTGCGGTTACCAGGCTTTACCGCAGCCATCACGCCCATCAAAAGGACGGCGCCAATTGCCAGTACTATGGTCAGCGCTTTTAGAAAAAACATACTGTATTCAAGCAGAAAATCCACAACCTCATCCTTCTTTAAAATCTTTGCCTGCATTGTATCGGCAAAAATAGCAGAGTACAGCTTTGTCACCAGCGGACAAAGTATAAGGCGGTACAACACTGTGTTTTGCCCGTTTTGTTACCAACTGCAGGCAATAAAAAAACCCGGCGAACCGGGTTTTTCGTCAGGCTAAAATTTACTTAACCTTTAATCACTGCCGCATTCGTTACCTGCAACGCAGCACCACGAGTCACCATAAATGATGCTGTTTGGGTCTGCATTTCAGTGGTCGCAGCACGGCTGGTTGCCGGATTCAAAATAGCACTGTGATCACCTTGCAGGAAACGGCTAATCGCTGTGCCTGTCACTTGATACACACCTGCTTTGGCTGGCAGAGTCTGCGCACCTAACAGTCGTGCTAATGGTTCAGTGCCGCCCAGTGGCATGTTGACCGCCTGGTTCGGGATCACCTGATCCGGTTTAAAGTTACCACCATCGCCAACAACTTCAATGATGTGAACCGGAGTCTTACCGGCAACCAAAGTCGCAGCGTAGTTGTTTGGGTCACCTGCATCTGTCACCGTCTGAGCAGCAAATGCAAATTGAGTCAGCGTTGCATTAATCGCAGTTAAAGCAGCCACCTGGCCATTTTTAGTTAAATAGGCCAGATAGTCAGTGACATAAGCAGCTGAACAACCGGCATAAGTGGCGGCATCAACACAAACTTTTTGCTCATCAACAAAAGCTTTAAAGCCTGGAGCCAATGTTGCTGAACTCAGCATAATGCTGGCTTTGATGGTATTACCAAAAGCAGGCGATTCCAGCAGGAAATTGGCCACAGCACCGCCTGGCATTGCCAGCGAAGCTGCTTTTAACTTGTACAGAGAATCTGCAGCGGCATTGCCTGTTGGCGCATTTGCCAGTGCCACCATTGAAGTACCGGTAATCGCACCTAAAGAGTGACCTAAAAACTGGACATCAGAACCATCCAGTAAACCTGGCTGTGAAGTGAAGTTCAGGCCCAGACGCAGACCCAGCATATCAGCAATACTCTGACGCAGATTGTCACGGGTAACCAGCAGGTCGGCTAGGTTCATATAAACAGTAGCGTCACCACTCTTACCACAGCTGCTGCCTGATGCGTTAATTTCATCTTTACCATCGCCATTTAAGTCAAAACCACGGCTACCGTGTAATGGATGGTCAATAGCTACAGTGGCAAAACCTTGCGCTGATAAAGCGGCAGTTACAGCCAGCATGTTTTCTTTACAGGAGGTAATACCGTGTTGCAGTATCACTACAGGCCAGCCTTTTTCCGGCTTGGCTTTGCCAATCAGCGCACTGTTTGGCACTGTCATCTGAACTTTCAGCTGTTGCACTGAGTTTACTTTCGGCACCACGTTAAATTTGGTCAGGTGACGTTGTTTATCTACACCTAAATCCATTAAAGCGCCGCCACTGACAGCTTTACAAACCGCATTGTTCTGCATTTGTGCAGGACTGGTAATAGACCCTTCCAATGCTGCTTTTTGCGCCGCCGATAAACCAGCTAACATAGCGCCGCTGTCACAACGGCCAACCCAACGGGTGGATAAAGCTGCTTTTGGCGCGTCAGCGGTAGAAACACCCAAATAATAAGGCAGGTTAATGGTGCCGCTGTATAACTTGGCCGCATTAAACATAAAATATTGGTTACTTGGGTCAGTCGGGATTGTTTTATCCGGATTCACCACCTGAGACACCAGCAAACCGGTGTCAGCAACCTGCAGCACAGGCGCGGTATTGTTATTTAATGCACTTGGTAACATCAGTTGTTTGACAGTACCCAGTACATTGCTGGTTGATTGGGTGGTAATAGCTGCGGTGTAAATAATGCTGTCTTTGGCAATTGACATGCTGGCAGCGGCATTTTCGAAACTGTTAATCAGGCCCTGTAATGCACGTTGTGAATCTGTGCCAAGTGGCAACGTTGCTAAGTCCTGTTTCACCAGCTCATAAGTGGTGGAAGGAGCAACCGCATTACCGGCACTGTCTTTCAGATTGTTGGTGAGCACCAACAAATAAGTCGTCGCCGCTTTTAATGGTTTTAACGGAACAACAGCAACATTATTGCCTACAGCTTTGGTCACAAAATCCTGACCATAAGTCAGCTGAGACACAGCTTTACAGGCCACACCACGAGGCACTGTGCGGCAATTCGGGTCGCTTGAAGCCGGGTCCCCCATCAGCACTTCAATCAAACGCACCGCATCCGGACGAGCCGCGCTGCTTGCATCTAACGAAACACCACCGGCAAAAGCCAGCTCTACACTAAATGGGTTTTGGGTTGACCAGCCATCCAGCGCACCTAAGGCTGTTTGTGGGTCGGCATAATTGGGCGCAGCGACGGCTTCACCCGGCATGACCAGAGTGCCATCTGTCGTGCCCTGGAACAACAAATCGTTCGGTACAGATACTTTACCGGCTGAAGGGTCAAACACCACACGGCTCACCGGCACAACGACAGTCCCGTTATCGACCGCTTCTTGTTTTAACTCACTGAGTGAATCGCCGCATCCGGTCAGCCCGAGCGCGCTGGTCACCGCCAGGCTTATTAACAGCTTCTTCATATATTCTCCCCTGTCCTGATTTTTTATTATTTTGCTAAAGCTTTCTTTAAGCTCTAGTTTTTGAATTCCTGTCTCGTAAACTAGCAACAGCTACGACCAGTTAAAGTTAACCTAACCAAAAAAATTTCGCTAGGGTTAAACTAAATATCTGTGAAGAAAGGTGCAAAATCGCAGCAGAACTAGTATGCTGCGCCGATTTTTCAACAGGTTACAGGTTGATTCATATGCAAGATTTTCAGCCAGGTCCACAAGCGCTGGCCAACAAGACAATACTGGTAACAGGAGCCGGTGACGGCATAGGTAAAGAAGCGGCCATTACCTTCGCCCGCTACGGTGCCACTGTGATTCTGCTGGGAAAAACAACCGCAAAGCTTGAGGCTGTGTACGACAGCATTGTAGCCGCGGGTTATCCGGAGCCGGCCATAGTACCGCTGGACTTAAACGGCGCCAGCAAAAAACATTATCAGGATATGGCCAGCACCATTAAAGCCGAATTTGGCAAACTCGATGGTGTATTACACAACGCCGGCATGCTGGGCGTGCTGACTCCCTTTGAGCATATAGATTTAGATACCTGGCAGAAAATTCTGCAGGTCAATCTGACCTCCGCCATGCTGATGACACAGGCGCTGTTACCTGTGATGGCGCTGGCACCTCAGGCCTCTTTAGTTTTTACCTCGTCCGGCGTTGGCCGCAAAGGCCGGGCTTATTGGGGCGCTTACAGCGTTTCAAAGTTTGGCACCGAAGGTTTGATGCAACTGATTGCCGATGAATATGAAGGCAGCAACATCAGAACCAACTGTATTAACCCAGGCGCGACCCGCACCAAAATGCGCACAGCGGCTTATCCGGGTGAAAATCAGCTGAGCTTAAAAACCCCGGCCGACATCATGCCACTTTATGTATATCTGATGTCAGACGCCAGTATTGGGGTCAATGGTCAGTCGCTGGATGCCCAGCCTAAATAACAGAGCTTGAATTTAACCAATAAAAAAACCGGCATCAGCCGGTTTTTTTATTGGTTGCCAACTTAACGTTTGGCCAGAATTTCTTCATTGTGCTGCGCAGCCCACTCGTTCCACACATCAACTTTACTGTTAAAGTTGGTCAGCGCTTGTTTGCTGGCTTCTTCTAACAGAGCATCAACTTGTTTAATATATTTTTTCTCTACTTTAGAAAAAGGCACAACATTAATACCGCGCTCTTGTAATCCCTTTTTCATTGTATGGGTTTTTAATAATTGTAAAGTGCCGTTTTCAACATAAAAAAACTGACTTTCTTTATTAATGGTTTTGAATTTTGGTTTGATTGGACGTTTCAGATCGCCTTCTGCCGGCTCTTCCGCTTCTACCGCTACTGCAACACCATCAGCATTTAATTTGTAACCCAGTTGCTCCAGGGTAAAACCCTGAGCTTTAGCAAATTCGCGAACTTTAGCCAATACTTCAGATTCTTTCTGGCGTTCATCCAGCACTGAAGTCAGTACGTCAATCACTTCCTGTAATTTTAAAACAGTCAATTCTTTTGCTGCTTTTTTTAATTCACGTTTATCAAGTAATAATGACATCGTTCGCTCCTTTATCGGGATCCTAATAATAGTGAAAATATAATAGCGGCAAAACAAAATGAAAGAAACAATTTTCCCTGTTAATTATATAAGCATTTATAAAATGGCTAATGCTCTGGTGCTAACCAGCTCTGTGCTTTCAGCTGGTCGGTGCTGAGTTTGTCACAAATTTAGGGTATCTTAGCGGCAGCAAATTTCCGGAGTCGGTATGAGTTCTATTAAACATTTGTTTCAGAACAACAAAGCATGGGCAGACAGAATTGAGCTGGAAGCACCGGGCTTTTTTAAAAAATTATCAGAACAACAGGCGCCCGAATATTTATGGATAGGCTGCTCAGACAGCAGAGTTCCGGCCAATGACATTGTTGGTTTGTTGCCCGGGGAACTTTTTGTCCATCGTAATGTAGCCAATCTGGTTTTGCATTCTGATATCAACTGTTTGTCTGTACTGCAATACGCCATTGATGTGCTCAAAGTAAAACATATTATTGTCTGCGGCCATTATGGCTGCGGTGGTATTAACGCCGCCATGAACAAGCAAAAAGTGGGGTTTGTCGACAACTGGTTGCGTAATATCAAAGACGTGTATGCCATTCACCGTGACGAAATTGAAAGTATCAGCGATGAACAGGACAGACTGAACCGGCTGTGTGAACTGAACGTGATTGAGCAGGTGCAAAACGTCTGTCACACCAGTTTTGTGCAGGAAGCCTGGGACAGAGGACAGTCGCTGACGGTCCATGGCTGGGTGTACAGTCTGCGTAATGGCCGGGTAAAAGACCTAAGGGTAAGTCACTCCAGCACAGCCACTATCGACAATATTTATACGCTTGATTTAACTGACGATATGCCCAGCGAAAAGTAAAGACGAGACATTAAGCTGCAGTCTTTGCGGGTCAACACACAAAGACTGCCATTGTTATTGAAAAACCACTTTGCCATCTTTGCTTTCGGTGTAGGTCGCCGCATGCCCTTTCACCCACTGCCCTTTTTGCAGATATTCGGAACTTGTCAACAATTGCTGTTCTTTTAATACACTGGTAGAACGCACCATGGTGATGCCATTGGCATTGTTTTCTACTTTTTCTTCTGCGGTTAGTTTACCGCTTGTAGCATCATATTGCATGGTGCCATGGGTATAAAAACCTGCTGTCGTGAAATAATAATAGGCCAGGCTTTTTTTACTTTTATCCCAGAAAATAATCGATTCACCGCCGTATTCGCCATTATTCACCGAATGCACCACTTTAATAGCCTGACCGTTCAGCGCACGCTGCCATAATGAATAATCAATACTGGTTTTTCCTTGTTGCTGTGCCTGCAACTCCCCCCGCCAGACTTTATTTAAAAAAGGCCGGAATACTTCCAGTTCAGGTGCGAGTGTGTCGTTTTGCGCTGCTGCCGGCAGCACAAATACCGTTACGGATATCAACATCAATAATGCTGAAATAAGTTTCATACTTGTGCTCCCTGATTGTTTTGCTGATAAAAATCCAACATTTGCTGTTCAACCTGCTGCGAAAATTGTTTCATCTGAATCGCGTATTGTTCTAAAAAGCGATCTTCTGCGGTTTGCGCCTGCCAGGCGGGCACAGCAGCAGTATTGCCCTGCTCGTCGAGCGCAACAAAAGTGATAATACAATGATTGGTTTCCGGCAGCTGTTCAGTTTGGGTGTCGCCTGAGCGCACCTGAATAAAAATATGCATACTGGAATGGCCGGTGTGCACCACTTTTGCTTCAAGCTCAACCAGATGCCCTACCAGAATAGGACGGCGAAAGCGGATGGTGCCCACAGATACTGTGACACAATACAAACCACTCCAGCGTGCGGCACAGGCATAAGCGGCCTGATCAATCCATTTCATCACCATACCGCCATGCACTTTGCCACCAAAATTGACATGGGTCGGCTCGGCCAGAAAACGAAATTCCACAGTACGTTTATGCAGCATTTTGTCCGTCATTCGTCTGTTCCCTTTGGTTATAACACCACGGTTTTATTACCGTGCACAAAAACCCGGTCTTCAATCACCAGCTCCAGCGCTTTACTCAGCACATTCTTTTCAACATCACGCCCTGCTCTGGCCATATCTTCGGCGCTGTAATTGTGGTCTACATTGGTTACCATCTGCTTAATAATAGGCCCTTCATCCAAATCATCAGTGACAAAATGGGCAGTGGCGCCAATAATTTTCACACCACGTTTAAACGCCTGATGATAAGGATTAGCGCCAATAAAAGCCGGCAGGAAACTGTGGTGGATATTAATAATGCGGTTTGGATAAAGCGCGACAAACTCAGGGCTTAAAATACGCATAAATTTGGCCAGCACCAGATAATCCGGCTGATACAGGTCAATCTGCTGCTGCAACAGTTTTTCGTGTTCGGCCCTGCTTTTGTCCTGATGGCTGACAAAATGATAAGGCACACCAAATTTTTCGGCCAAAGCACCAAGTTCCGGATGGTTGCCGACAATAGCGGCAATATCCAGCTTCAACGAACCGTCATATACCTTCATCAGAATATCACCAAGACAGTGCGCTTCTTTGGTGACGAGGATCACCACTTTTTTATTGCGATCACTGACTAGCTGCCTTTCACTGCCTTGAGGTAATGCCCGGTCTAAATCCAACATGAAGGTGTGGTCGTTAAATATGCCTTCAAGCCGGGTCCGCATATAAAACTGACCGGAAACCGGATCAACATATTCAGTATTGCGGATAATATTCAGCTGGTGCTTGTAACAGATATTGGTAATTTGTGCTATCAGCCCCTTTGAATCCGGGCATTCAATTAATAAGGTTTTTTGTTCCATCATTGACTCAATACAACATTTGTTATCAGAAGATTATGGCAAGGAAAAAGCGCGAAGTTTCACTTTAGACGGCCATCCATCTGATAGCAAGCAAATCAAAGCCCGGCTGTTATAATGCGCTTTGCTTGTTGTTTGCATCTTAGCTCGCCATAATGCCCAAAGTTGCCGCCGTGCAAAGACGAATAAACAAGCCAGAGACCCTAATGAAGCCTTTTGAATTTAATGCTGTTGGTGTAATTGAATCTCCCTATAAACAAAAATTTGCTATTCCGCGTCAGCCGGGTTTGATCCCGGAAGCCAAAGGGGCTCTGGTGTTGTCACCGCCTTATGCCGATGACGCTATAGTGCGTGGCATTGAAAGTTTTAGTCACCTCTGGCTGGTGTTTGTGTTTCATGAAACAGCGGATAAAGGCTGGTCGCCTTTGGTACGCCCGCCACGCTTGGGTGGCAACGATAAAAAAGGTGTATTTGCCACCCGCGCAACGTTCAGACCAAACCCAATTGGCTTATCTGTCGTAAAACTGGAAGGGGTTGAACGCCGAGGCGATAAGCTGGTGCTGAATTTAAGTGGCATTGATTTACTCGATGGCACGCCGGTGCTGGATATCAAACCCTATTTACCTTATGCCGACGCGCTGCCACAGGCCAATGGCGGTTTTGCTGATGCAGCACCACAGACCGACATGACAGTGTCCTTCAGTGAACAGGCCCTTGCCTTTTGCCAGGCGCAACAGCAACTACCGGATTTACAGGTTTTTATCGAAAAAGTACTGAAGCAGGACCCTCGCCCGCCTTATAAAAAGCAGCGGGAGGAACAACAAAGTTATGGTATGACTTTATATAACTTTAATATCAAATGGACTGTAGATGGCAACCACAATTATGTTAGTGAAATCAGACTGCAAAAGGCTCATACAGCAACATCGGCTAAAAATGCCGGTTAAAACCCTGTTAAGCGGCATGTTGCTGCTGGCATCGACTGCTGCGCTGGCCACAGAAATCCCTCATCTGCCAGAGGCAGTTAGCAATCAACTGGTGTTACAAACCGAAGTAAGAGGCCAGCCTTATCTGGCCAGTTTTGCAGGTTTGGGCGCGGCCAAAACTTCAGCGGCCATGCACAATAAAGTGTGGCAACTCAATATAGGCCAGTCGAACTGGCAAAGTATTGCGGCTTTGCCAAGTGCCAGCAGAGTCAATGGCCGTATTGCCGCCGCAGGCGTTGAACTGAACAAACATTTTTTTATTCTGGGCGGTTATGGTCAAAGCAGCGACGGCAAAAGTGGCACTTTAGCCGACAGTTATCGTTTTAGCCCTGTCACCCAAAGTTACAGCAAATTGCCCGATATGCCGGTGGCTGTGGATGAAAGTGTTGCAGTGGCCCATAAAGACAGATACATCTATCTGCTGGCCGGTTTTCATAACAGTGGCGCGGTAAATCTGGTGCAGCTTTTTGACAACTTTACGCAAAAATGGAGTCAGGCCACACCTTTGCAGGGTAGCGCAGTGTTTGGCCATGCCGGAGTTCTGGTGGGCAATGAGATTCTATTTTGTGATGGCGTAAAAATCAGCACAACCTCTGATGGCTCCAACCAGTTTGTGCCAGAAGCAGCTTGTTATCTTGGCAAAATTTCCGATAAAAATGCCAGCCAAATCAGCTGGCGTCAGATAGTGCACCACGGTGGCAAAGCCCGTACCCGCCAGGGCGCAATAGCGGTGGACGTGAATGGCGAAACCATGGCGGCTTTTATTGGCGGCAGTGAGACCCCTTATCACTTAAATGGCGTGACAGATGAGGGGAAAGCCATTGACCCCAGCAATGCGATTTATCTGTATTCATTTAAGCAGCAACAATGGCTCAAAGCAGCGCCCAGCGAAACCGCAGTGATGGATTTACGTAGTCTGGTATTAATAGACGGCGAAATTTTCAGCATTGGCGGTATGTTAGCGGGCCAGCAACTGAATAATACCGCGATAAAACACAAGATTAAACTTCTGCCCGAGTAAAGGCCTTGTTAGAATAAGGTCAAAGGGCTCATTTTCAGTGGAACAGTTATGCGCAGCAGTCAGTATTTATTATCAACCTTAAAAGAAACACCTTCAGATGCCGAAATTATCAGCCATCAGCTGATGTTACGCGCTGGCATGATCCGCCGTGAAGCCTCCGGCATGTATACCTGGTTACCAACTGGCCTTAGGGTATTGCGCAAAGTTGAAGCCATAGTGCGCGAAGAAATGAACAAAGCAGGCGCTTTGGAAGTATTAATGCCCATGGTGCAACCCGCTGAATTGTGGCAGGAATCTGGCCGCTGGGAGCAAATGGACGCCGAGCTTCTGCGTTTTAAAGACCGTCATCAACGTGATTTTGTGCTTGGCCCGACCCACGAAGAAGTGATCACCGATTTAGTGCGTAAAGAAATCAGCAGCTATAAACAGCTGCCCATCAATATGTACCAAATTCAGACGAAGTTCCGTGATGAACGCCGCCCACGTTTTGGTGTGATGCGCGCGCGCGAATTTTTAATGAAAGATGCTTATTCATTTCACTTAAGTCAGGAATGTCTGGAAAAAACCTACCAGACCATGTACCAGGCTTATAGCAATATTTTCACCCGTTTAGGGCTGGATTTCCGCCCTGTGCTGGCTGACACCGGCGCTATTGGTGGTGCGGTTTCGCACGAATTCCACGTACTGGCCGCTTCCGGCGAAGACGCTATTGTGTTTTCTGATGAAAGTGATTACGCCGCCAATATTGAAAAAGCCGAAGCTTTGGCACCAACCACGGCCCGCCCTGCAGCCACTGCTGCCAAAACCGAAGTGGCA
Source organism: Rheinheimera sp. (assembly GCA_003543135.1). GTDB lineage: Bacteria > Pseudomonadota > Gammaproteobacteria > Enterobacterales > Alteromonadaceae > Pararheinheimera. The sequence continues at coordinate 236,729 of DPJG01000027.1, read as the reverse complement.
ACACCTAACGCAGGTACCATTGCTGAAGTGTCAACGTTATTAAAAGTGGATGCCAGCCAGATTGTCAAAACCTTGCTGGTGCACGCAGCTAAAGCTGACGACAAAGCACCACAAACTTTAGTGGCGCTGGTACTGCGTGGTGACCATGAACTCAATGAAATTAAAGCCGATAAACATCCGTTGGTGGCCTCCCCTTTAACCTTTGCCACTGAAGCAGAAATTCTGGCCGCCACAGGCGCCAATGCCGGTTCTATCGGCCCTGTCGGCTTGTCAATTGCGGTGGTTGTGGACAGAAGCGCTGCAGTGCTTGCTGATTTTGTTTGTGGTGCCAATAAAACCGGTTTCCACCTGACCGGCGTTAACTTTGACCGTGATATCCAATCTTATGAAGTGGCGGATTTACGCAATGTGGTTGAAGGTGACCCAAGCCCATGTGGCAAAGGTAAACTTGTGATCAAACGTGGTATTGAAGTGGGCCATATTTTCCAATTGGGTGATAAATATGCCGCTGCGATGAAAGCCGGTGTACTGAATGAAGAAGGCAAACACCAGATCATGACCATGGGTTGTTATGGTGTGGGGGTGTCGCGCATCGTGGCCGCTGCTATTGAGCAAAACCACGACGAATACGGCATTACCTGGCCTGCGGCTATAGCACCATTCCAGGTGGCGCTGGTACCAATGAATATGCACAAATCAGTACGCATTCAGGAAGCCACTGAACAGCTTTATAAAGAGCTGATGGCGGCCGGTATTGAAGTGTTGTTTGATGACCGTAAAGAGCGCCCAGGTGTAATGTTTGCCGATATGGAGCTCTTGGGTGTGCCGCATCACATTGTGATTGGCGAGCGCAACCTGGACGAGCGTAAGGTGGAATACAAAAACCGCCGTACCGGTGAAAAACTGTTGTTGAATTTAGACGAAGTACTGGCAACGCTGCAGCAACAGCTGAAATAAGCCAATCACAGCAGTCGCAAGCCCGGATCCTGCCTGCAGTATTCGGGCTTTTTATTCAGGGTGTCATTAGGGTTGTCACTTCAGCACTACGCTGATGTGGTATCTAAGCGAAATCTGCATCGGCAGTTGCCGCGTAATACACCCAAATCAGCTATTGATTGTTAAAGGAGCGTTCATGTTGTATTGGAATAGCCGCAGCCTGCCTGAGCTGCAGGGACTGAATTTTCGTGAACGTATGCAGGTGCTGCGAAATGCCGCAGATAGCCTGCCTACCCCACAAAAGCTGCTGCTGAATCTGTTAAAACTGGCGGTGTTAATTCCGTTATTTTTATTGATTGCCCGGGCACCGGATCTGGCCACAGCGGCGCTTTATGTACTGACACTGGTGCTGTTATACCCGCTTGTCACCCGCCCTTTGACTTTTTATCTGGTGCGCCCTTCATTAGCGAAAATCAGAGCAAATCTGGCGGCTAAATCTTAACTGCTGAACGCCCCTGGCTCTGCAATCTAAAAGCACGCTGCAGACTGATTGATAACAATAAAAAAACCACCTCAGCTGAGGTGGTTTTTCTTTATCTGACAAAGCCAGGCTTATGTTGCCGGTTGCTTTGTTCGCGTTTTATTTTACGCCATGCATCAGTTTATTGATCAGCGGTGAAATCAGCAGCAGTAAAATACCTGCACCTAACAGCAGATAAAAACTGAAACTAAAGCCAGCCAGAGCCGATTCAATGGTCATACCGGTTTCACCGGAAATTTCACCGGCCAGAATACCAGACAGGTTATTACCTGTGGCCACCGACAGGAACCAGGCGCCCATCGCCAGACCAACATAACGCACCGGCGCCAGCTTGGTGACCATCGACAAACCAATAGGTGATAAACAAAGTTCACCAATAGATTGCAGCACATAACACAACACCAGCGGCCACAGTGGGATCAAACCGTTACCGTCCACCAGCTGGGTTAATGCAAACATCAACACCAGGAAACCCAGCGCATTGCCCAGTAAACCTAAACCAAACTTAAACGGAATTGTTGGTTCCATTTTACGTTTGCTGGTGAAATACCAAATAGCGCTGATCACAGGAGCAAACAGGATAATGGCCAGTGAGTTCACTGACTGGAACCAGCCTGTTGGGAAGATAAAACTACCGTCAGCAAAAATGTCACGGTTCACCAGATTTTGCGCCAGGAAGTTAAAAGAACTACCGGCCTGTTCAAAGAACATCCAGAACGTCACGTTAAAACCAAACAATAACAGCAGCGCACAAACACGGTGCATCTGAATGCGGCCATTTTGTTTGCCTTCAAGCAGCAACATACCGGCCACAATCACAAAAAGCACGCCTAACACCCAGGCCAGCGTCTGCGCGCCCATACCTGCCATCAGGAAATACACCACAGGCACTGCAACCACCACACCGGCAATCACATAAGCCAGCATTTTGCCTGCCGGTTTATCTTCCGGCATCATGCCAATGCCTTTGAGTTGTTTGCGACCGATATAAAACCAGATGGTGCTTAAAATCATGCCAATACCGGCAGCGCCAAACACCGCTTTATAGTTCTGGTGTTGGGGTGTGCCAAAAATTTCACTGGCCAGCCAACCGGTTAATAACGGGGACAACATACCACCTAAGTTAATGCCCATATAAAAAATGGTAAAACCACGGTCACGACGGTCATCACCCTGTTTATACAGCTGACCCACTAAAGAAGAGATATTCGGCTTAAACAAGCCATTACCAACCACAATAACGGCAAGGCCTAATAAGAACACGTCCAGGCTTGGCACCATGATCATAAAAAGACCAATCGACATCACCACAGCGCCGAGCAAAATTGAACGCTGGTAACCAATAATACGGTCGGCCACATAACCACCAAAAATAGCGGTGGCGTACACTAAGGCCAGATAAGCACCGTAATAACGGCTGGCATCACCTTCACCTGAGGCATTACCGGCATAAAACTGCGCCACAATATATAAAGTTAATGCCCAGCGAATACCGTAGAACGCAAAACGCTCCCAGAATTCCGCCATAAACAACATCCATAATGGTTTTGGATGTCCCCATAAAGTTTCAAACTCTGGCTGATGGGTTATGGTCTGGGTTTGGCTCATACGCACACTCCGAAGTTTTGTCGCAGGCGCATAGCTGAGCGCAGCGTGTGAGCGCTGTTGAGGGTTTTCAGCATGGTGATTTCCTGTTTCTAATAATTATGTGAATGATAATTACGGGTTGAGGGTGTTTGGTTTTTAATTGACTGACGTTTATACCGTACCAGGCCAAAAATGAAAAGGGGCAGTGCCGTTGCCTGCCCCTTTTTGCCGGTTAAAACACCGGTTTCAGGCTATTTTAACCACAGATCCGATCACTCCAGAAATTCTTCCAGCGCCTCTTCGTCCACTTCAGCTGCCGGTGGATTGCCGTCATACAACTGATATTCCTGCCGCTGGAAATACGCATCTTTGACAAAAGCGTATGGATCCAAAGAGTCGTTCAAAAGTTTTTCCTGTTGCATCAGCGCTTCACGCGCCGACAGGGCGCCAATGGTGAATTTGGCGATGGTTTGCGGGCTGTTTAATACCGACATCGGAAAATACAGGTTATCCACTAAATCGCCGGTCAGGTTACGCACTGTCGAAGGGCCGCGCGCCGGGATCATTAAAAATGGGCCATGACCCACACCCCAAACACCTAAAGTCTGACCAAAATCTTCTTCTTTTACTTCTAAACCAGCGCTGGTGGCTACATCAAATAAACCCACCAAACCTACAGTGCTGTTGAGTAAAAAGCGGCCGGCACTGACGGCAGAACTTTTGGGTTTCCCCTGCAACAAACCGTTTAAGAAGTTGGCAGGTTCATTTAAGTTATTGACCATATTCGACAAACCGGTACGGGCCGGTTTTGGCACCACCGCCATATACCCTTGGGTGGCAGGTTTAAGCAGATAAGCATCCAGATAGTCGTAGTTAAAAGTCCACATGCTGCGGTTAAAGGACTCAAAAGGATCACGCTCGTCGCTGATAGGCTCAGCCTGCACTGTGGTGCTTTGGCTGTCCTGTTCAGCCGTCTGCTCATTTAGCTGCGCAGATAAGGCTTGTTGATTGGCTGGCGCAGCAGCAGGTAGCGTTGGCTTACTGCTACAACCGGCCAGTACCAGTACCAGGCCGGCCAGAGTTATTTTGAACATTGGATTCATCCGTTTACTCCAGTGAAAGTGTCAGCTCCTGCTGACCATCTTTTAATTCAATTAGTTCTGAAATTATTTCCGGGTCACCTGCTGTTTTAGCAACAGCGCCCGACTGACTGATCCGTGCTGATACCTGCACCTGCCCCACATTATCCAGGCCCCAGCCTGGTTGCATCACCATATTTGAGTTCAGTTCAATCTGACGGCTACCGCTAAAGACCGCGAGTTTTTGCACCGCCAATGGCATCGGCGGGCCTTCGGCAGCTTTGGCCACCACAAATAAACTGGCGTCTTTAAATTTTGCTGCCAAAGCATCACTGATTTGTAAAGTCAGCATAATACGACGTTTAGGCGTGGCCGGATCTACAGCAGCGTTTTGGCCAGCCGAAGTAGCAGCTTTAGTGTCAGCACTAACACCGGCAGCACCTTGTGAAACTTTGGCCAGTTGCTGCTCAATCATGTTGTAACGTGGGTCATTTTTATCCAGTTGTGACAACAACATTTCCCAGGCCGCTTTCGCCTCAACCAGATCACCCCGCTCCTGGGCTATCAGCGCCAGCATCGACAAGGCGTCTTTATTCATTGGATCTTTACTCAGCACCAGCCCCAGGCTTTGTGCTGCTTTTTGCAGATTGTCGGCATCGTCGGTTACCAGCAGCGCCTGGGCGTAACTTAAAAGCACATTGGCCCGCTCCGGAGTTAATCTCAGCGCTTTTTCAAAAGCCTCAATAGCGTCATCCACTAAGCCCTGTGAAAACCAGATGCGGCCAAGTACATACCAGGCCACAGCGTCGTCACCTTCATTGGCCAGTTTGGTGCGAAGCGCCAGCGCAAATAAACTGATTTCTTCTTCACTGAGCGGCTCGCCTTTATTAAGCAGCGCCCGCTCGCCATATGAAGGTAAATTTTGTTGTGCCAGCTCCCAGTCAGCCAATTGCCGGTAGTGACCACTGAGGCTATAAGCTATGACCACCACCACAAGCACCAGCACCAGAGACAGCGGCGCCAGCCAGGGCGTGTTGTTACCGGCAAGAGCCGCCTGTCGCTCCCCGATAAACTGGCTTTTTAATTCATTGGCTGCACTTAAAAAATCTTCAGCTGCCAGCTCACCATTGTCTCTGGCCTGCGTCAGTGCATGCAGGCGCTCAGCAAAAAGTTCAGTCTGAGTTTGTTCTGCGCTACCGGCTTTACGCGGCCACCACAACAGCAACACCACCACAGCCACCATCAGCAGCGCCGCTAAACTTAATTGCATCAACATCAATTCGGCTCCTTTGATGACTTTTCTGCCATGGCCTGTTTAATCATCGCCTGCAGTTTTTGTTCAAGCTCAGGGTCAACAGCGTCCGTTTGTTGCAGTTGCTGCGCTTTTTGTTGTTTTTGCAGCATCACCCAGAACAAAGCGGCCAATAACAACAAAGGCGCCAGCCATAACCAGATTGTGCTCCACTGCACAGGCGGCTGATAATGCACAAAGTCGCCATACCTTTGTTTCATATAATCAATCACTTGCTCTTTGTTTTGCCCTTGCTGCACCAGCTGATAGGTTTTTTCGCGCATATCCACCGCCACTACAGCGTTGGAATCGGCAATATTCTGGTTCTGGCATTTAGGGCAACGCAGCTCGGCCGTCAGTTCACGGTACAGCGCTTCTTGCCTGGCATCCTGAAAAGGCAGCAACTCTTCTGCCGCAGTGGCAGCAAAAGCCGAACATAAAAACAAAGCGAATAACAAAGGGCTGAACGCCCCTAACAACAGCTGCATCTTAAGGCGCATTGGTGGCTCCTTCACTTTGTTGTCCGCCGGCGCCTGTCGCCTGGGCTTCCTGCACAACCGCCTGATATTGCGCAGCTAAGGCAGGCCAGTTTTGCGGGTTAATATCGCCAACATGGTGGGCGCGGATTTGCCCTTGTGCGTCAATTAAGAAGGTTTCAGGCGCACCTGTCACCCCTAAATCAAAAATCAGGCTACGTTTTTCATCCAGAATATTCAGCTGATAAGGATTGCCCTGCTCGGCCAGCTTTTTTGCCACATCCTGCTGTAATGCCGCTAAATCAAAAGTCTCGCCAAAGGCACTGTCCTGCGGCTGCACATAATACAAACCCACAATCTCAATGCCCTGCTGGCGCAGCTCGGTTAAAAAACCAAGCTCGGCATTACAGGTTGGGCACCACAGGCCCCAGACATTCAGTAAATACACTTTGCCTTTGAGGTGGTCGGCGCTCAGCATCCGCTGTGGCTCCATCAGATCCGGCAGTGAAAACGCCGGCAAAGGTTTGCTCAAAAGCGCCGAACCATGCTGACGAGGATCGGAGAACAAACCACTGAATAAAAAAGCCGACAGCGCAATAAAAAGCACAAAAGGAATAAAAAACATTAACTTACGCATGCTCAGCTCCGGTATATGCAGCTGTATTTTCGCGTGTTTTTACCTCAGCATGGGCACTGGCGCGACGGTAGCGTTTATCCAATAGCGCGAGCAAAGCACCCAATGCCATCAATACACCACCCAGCCAAATCCAGCGCACAAAAGGTTTGACATAAACCCGCATCGCCCAGGACGGGCCGCTCAGCTCTTCTCCCAAAGCCACGTATAAATCGCGGCTTAACCGGGCGTGCACCGCAGCTTCGGTCATCACGGTTTTTTGCAGTGGATAAAAACGTTTTTCTGCGTGCAGATGGGTCACTTTTTTGCCATCGCTGTACACTTCCAGCTCAGCGGCCTGGCCACCATAGTTCGGGCCTTTCAGCGCATAGACGTCGGTCAGCGTAAAGTGGTAACCATTGAGCTCCACTGTGTCACCAATTTTCATCCGAACGTCTTTTTCCACACTGAGGGTTTTGGTCATGGCCACGCCAATCACCAGCACGGCAAAGCCAATATGCGCCAGCGTCATACCCCAGTGGCTGGCCTGCAAACGGCCGATGCCAGTGCTGAAACCGCCCAGCTGCTGCGCACGCTGATATACCTCACCAATGGCTGACATACCAACCCAGGCACCAAGCAAACAGCCAAGCAGCGCCAGATTGGCCGCTAACGACTGTGTTGCGGCCAGATAACCAATCGCCATAGTTAGTGCCAGCAGCGCCACTAGGGTCAGCGGTTTTAATAAAGGCGGTAGTTGCTGTTGTTTCCAGCGTACCCAGGGGCCAAGCCCCAATAACAAACTAAAAGGGATCACCAGGTAATAAAACAGCTGATTAAAAAACGGCTCGCCGATAGAAATAGAACCCAGGCCTAATTCTTTGTGAAACAGTGGGTATAAAGTGCCTAAAAAAACTACAAGCGTGGCGGTCAGTAAAAATACGTTATTGCCCCACAGCAACACTTCACGGCTAAACAGCTGATACCTTGCCTGCGAGCGCACAGCGTTCATCCGCAGCGCATATAAAAACAAGGAACCGCCCACCACCAGCAGTAAAAACGCCAGTAAATACAAACCACGGCTTGGATCTGAGGCAAATGAATGCACCGACACCAGCACACCGGAGCGCACTAAAAAGGCGCCCATTAAACTTAAGGAAAATGCCGCAATGGCCAGCAGCACAGTCCAGGACTTAAAAGTGCCGCGTTTTTCGGTGACCGCCAGCGAATGCAACAAAGCAGTGCCAACCAGCCAGGGCATAAATGAGGCGTTTTCTACAGGATCCCAGAACCACCAGCCGCCCCAGCCCAGTTCGTTATAAGCCCACCAGCTGCCGAGCATGATGCCCAGGGTTAAAAACAACCAGGCCGCTAAGGTCCATGGCCGTGCCCAGCGCGCCCAGGTACTGTCAAACTTACCGCCAATTAAAGCGGCAATGGCAAAAGCAAAAGAAACGGCAAAACCCACATAACCCACATACAACAAAGGTGGGTGCACTATCATGCCAAAGTCTTGCAGCAGCGGATTTAAGTCACGGCCTTCCACCGGAAAAAACGGCAGGCTGCGCTCAAAGGGGTTGGACATAAAAAGAGAAAAGGCAATAAAACCAACACAGATAAAACCCATCACCCCCAAAATGCGGCCTTGCATCAGCAGCGGCAAGGAGTTGGAAAAGAGCGCCACCAGCGCAGTCCAGAGCGCCAGAATAGTGACCCACAGCAGCATGGACCCTTCGTGTGAGCCAAAGCTGGCAGTCAGCTGAAAATACCAGGGCAACACACTGGAGGAGTTACTGGCAACGTTAATCACAGTAAAATCACTGTGATAAAAAGCGTACATCAGACAGGCCATGGCGGTGGCGCTGAATAAAAACAGGCCAATGGCCAAAGGTTTAGCCAGCAATAACGCCCGCACATTACCGCTGTAACTGCCATACATAGGTACCAGCGCCAGTAAACAAGACAAGGCAAAAGCAAATATCAGCGACAGCTGACCAATCTCAGGAATCATTATTGGGTACCGCCCTCTGTTGCTGTGGCTGGCTTATCCGTTGTTTTTGCTTCTGTTGTGGCAGCTCCAGACTTGGCGGAAGCATCTGTGCCAGCCGGATAGGTATATTTAGGCGCCACATGTTTAATGCCTTTCACCGCTTCTGCCACTTCCGGCGGCATATATTCTTCATCATGTTTGGCCAGCACTTCAGTGGCCTGAATATTGGTGGCATCGATTAAAGTGCCTTGTGCCACTATGCCCTGCCCTTCGCGGAATAAATCCGGCAGTATGCCGTCATAATGCACTGTGACTGTCGGGCCTGTGTCGGCCAAAGCAAAACTGACTTTTAAACTGCTGTCGTCCCGTTTGACCGAGCCAGGCACCACCATACCGCCAATACGCAAACGCTGGCCCGGCACGGGTTTAACTTTGTCTTCACCTAAACCTTCCAGCAACTGACTTGGGGTATAAAACAAATCAACGTTTTCATTCAGCGCATACAACATGGCACCCACAGCACCACTTAATAACAACAAAATGGCGCTGACGGCCATCAGCCGCTGTTTACGTCTTGGATTCATTGTGTTCTTCCTCAAGTTGTTGCTGCGCACGCACTCTGTGTTCACGTTGTTGTTTTTTGGCTAAGTCCTGCAAAATCCGGCTCTGACTGCGCTGGCTGAACCACCAAAGCACGGCCAGTAGTCCGTAGGTACTGCCAAAGGACAACCAGACAAAAAGCGCATAACCGCCCATCTGCCAAAAGGCACTGAGTGACTCAAAATAAAATTCCGGCATCAGATACCCCGCCCTGCTTTTGTTTGCTGCACATTGCCTTGCTGCACATTTCCTTGCTGAACATGGCCTTGCTGAACAGACTGCTGCGCCAAAGTGCGAACCCAGGGCCTGTGCTGTTCATTCAGTAAAATTGCGGTGCGAAGGCGCAAACAGGTCAGCGCCGCCAGCAATAAGGCAAAACCTAAAATTCCCAGCACTAAAGGCCAGAGCATCGAAGGGTCAATCGAAGGTTTGGCAAATTTGGTGATAGTGGCGCCCTGATGCAGGGTGTTCCACCATTCTACCGAAAAGTGAATAATAGGCAGATTCACCACCCCAACCACGGCCAGTAAAGCTGAGGCTTTGGCGCCAAGCTGGCGATCGGCAAAAGCGCCGGACAGCGCAATCACACCTAAATATAAAAACAATAAAATCAGTTCAGAAGTCAGTCTGGCATCCCACACCCACCAGGTGCCCCACATAGGTTTGCCCCAGGCCATGCCGGTCAAGAGTGCAATCAGGGTATACACAGCGCCAATAGGGGCAATGGCGCCAACGGCCCACTGTGCCACTTTAATTTGCCATACCAGCGCTATAAAAGCGGCAATCGCCATACTGCTGTAAGCACCCATAGACCAAATTGCCGCAGGCACATGAATATGAATAATGCGGTAACTGTCGCCTTGCTGATAATCAGCCGGAGTAAAACCAAGGCCCCAGACGGTGCTTAGCAGCAACGTCAGCACAGCCAACGTCATTAACCATGGAAACCACAAACCGCAGATGCGGTACAAAGTTTCAGGTTTGGCATACGGATCAAGCCACTTAAACATATCACCCCACGTTTAATCTTAATGCTTTTAATACCGCAAGCGGCACCAGCGCTGCCGCCAGACACAACATGGCCGCTAATACGGCCAATTGTGCCGAATAGTCCAGTCCCAGTGTGGCATTCTCCACGGCGGCACTGGCAAAAATCAGCAGCGGAATATACAAAGGTAAAATCAGTAAGGCCAGCAGAATTCCGCCTTTATCGGCAGATAAAGTAAGGGCTGCGCCCAGTGCCGCCAGCAAATTTAATAACGGCGTGCCCAGCAGCAAACTCAGCACTATCGCCTGCCAGGCTGCGGTACCCAGGCCAAGTAATAAGGCAATCAGCGGCGATATCAATAACAACGGCAAGGCGGTGCTGCACCAGCTGCTGCTGATTTTGGCCAGCACATAAGGAAATAACGGGTCTCTTGCCGTAACAAGTTGCTCCAGCGTACCCTGTCGAAAATCTTCTTTAAACAAGCGTTCTGCGCCAAGCAGCACACTCAAAAGCGCCGCTATCCAGACAATGCCGGGCGCAATTTCGGCCAGCAAATTGGGTTTAGCACCTACACCGAGCGGAAATAAGGTGAGGACTATGACAAAAAACATCAATGGATTCAGCCAGTCGGCTTTTTGCCGGGCCAGTAAGCGCCATTCACGCACAAAAGCGGCTTTAAACATTACCATCGGTAAACAAGCTCCAGGGTACGGCTTTGCGGGAACTGTTGCTCCATCGCCTGGTGAGTGGTCAGAATAATGGCGCCGCCTTTTTCAAGATGCTGCTTAAACTGTTGTTGCAACAACTGAATGGCACTTTGATCCAGCGCGGTAAAAGGCTCGTCTAAAATCCAGAGTTTTGCCTGGGTTAACCACAAGCGCGCTAAAGACACACGGCGTTGCTGGCCGGCCGATAACATCTGACAGGGAATATCTTCAAGACCCGCCAACCCCAGAGTGGCCAGCACGGCAAAATAATCGGTTTTTTTCAGCGCAAATGCCGCCTGCCAGAATTCCAGATTCTCAAGAGCTGTGAGCTGGGGTTGTACCCCACTTAAATGGCCGATGTAACACAACGAACTGGCAAAATCGCTTTGTGACACACTGTTTGACGAACGGTCAGATAACGGCTTACCACACCACAACACCTGTCCTTCATCCGGTGTGGCCAAACCCGCCAGAATACGCAACAAACTGCTTTTACCGGCGCCGTTTTTACCACTGATATGCAATAACTCACCCGCTGCGAGCTCAAGGTCTACAGCATCAAACAGCACCCGGTCTTGCCGGACACAACAAAGGGCCAAAGCAGTTAATAAGTTTGTCGACACCAGAGAAACAGCCATCAAAAAAAACAGCGCGCATCTTAACATATTGGCGTTAGAATACGCATGCGCTATAACCTTGATAGCCGCTTAAACAGCCAAAATTATGAACCAGATCAATCTTGATTCTCTGTTACACATCGGCAGCACTCCGGCATCAGCTGCCAGCCCCGCTGTGCTGGCGCCGCTGAAGTTAAGCCCCGACACCCTGTATCAGGGTTTGCTGAATATTGGCCGTGATGGCAGCAGTCAGCTGCAGCTGAGCACAACACAAGGCCCGGTACAGATTAAATTAAGTCCGGAGCAAACCCGCTTATTACAATCAGGCTTACAGCAAACAAGCACAACAACCTTAACAACTGCCACCATTGCAGCTCAGCCTCAGACGAGCGCTCATCCACAGCAACCCGGCCAACCTCAGGGCCCAATCAATCTTCATCTGGCGCTAAAGCAGCTGCCGTCAAGCCAATTGCAGCTGCAGGTACAGCCAAACGACAATCCACCGACGGCCGTCAGCTTCAGTAGCGCTGCGCTGGTTAAACTATTAGGCGCACCAGAGCACAGCAATCAATTGCAATTGGAAGTGCTGCTAAGCCGCAGCGGCGAAAAACTGTTATTACAGCTGCCGAATCAGCGCCAGCTGCAGTTGCCGCTCAGTTTTGTGCCACAAAGCAGCCAATGGCCACAGCAGTTTCAAACCAAAGCTTTGCTGCTACTCGATGCCAGTACAACACAGCTTCAGCTCAAACTAAAACTCGACTCCGTTTTACCAGAAACCTTGAAAAACTCTGTTGCAGAAGTTGCCAAAAGTCCGGAGCAAAGCAGCTCAGCCCAGGCCAAAACCGGCGCTGGCACAACACAGTTATTCACTGACAGCAAAGCAGCAAGATCTGAAAACGCAGCAGCGACCAGCACTTTGCCCGCTGCAGCTTTTACCGATAAAACTGTGAGCCTGAGCCAGAGTCAGAACCGTGAACTGCTGCCATTACTGGCCAAAGCGCTGCAACCTGCGCTGCTCAGTGCTGAAACTAAACCAGGTGCTGATGCCAAACCGCTGCAACAATGGCTGCATAATCAGCTCAGCGCAGCACAACAGGCCACGGCCAAACAAATCCCCACTCAGTTGCAACAAGGCGCCGACTGGCAATTAAGTCCGTCCAGCCATAAATCTGCACCACAACAATGGCAATTACAGCTGAGCCCGACGCCGCCAAAAGGCGCTGTACTGGAGCTCAGCCCGCAGCAGCTGAACCGGCCGCTGATTTGGCAGGCAGCACCTGCCGATAGCCAGCAGAAAACCCAGGTCGATATGAGCCAGCTGTGGCGGCAATGGCTGCCACTTTCCGGCGCCAAAGCAGATCCACTGCGGGTACTGCCGGAGCTACCGGCGGCGCTCAACGCCGTTTTTACTGAACTCAAAGCACAAAGCCTGGATGTGGCAAAACCAGTACAAAGCAGCCAGCTGCTAACCCAGTTAACGGCGGCACTGCAATTTAACCCGCTACAGCCAACGCCTGCCAACCTGGCCGGTAGCAGTGCCGGTACCCTGGCCGTTGCGCTGCAACTGTTATTGGGCAGGCTGGCTGGTGCAAGCACCACAGAGCCCAAAACTCCGGTGGCGGCCAAACTGCAACAGTTGATAGGCCAGCTTGATAACACACAAAGCAGCAATTTACTCAGACAGCTATCGAGCCATGCCAGCACACTGCAAGGCTCGCAGCTGGCGTCTGTAGAGCAGCAGCAACAACCACAGCAAAATCAGCAACTTTTTATTCAGCTGCCGCTGCAACAGGCGGGAGACAGTCGTTTTGCTGAGCTTGCCATCAGTGAGCGTGAAGCCGACGGCAAAAGCGACAGCGCAAAAACCCGGCAGTGGCAACTGACGATGAAATTTGATTTGGCCGAGCTTGGCCCCTTGCTGGTGCAGGTGCGGTTAACAGGTCAGGACGTTAGCCTGCAGTTTTATGCGGAGCAGGAAAAAGTAGTCAGCACTGCCCAGCAGTTTTTACCGCTGTTTAAAGACCGGCTGAAATTACAGGGGCTCAGTGTCAGCGAAGCCCAGTGTCAGCTGGGGAAAATTCCGCCGCAGCTTTACCAGCGCAGCAATAGTTTATTGGCCGTTAAAGTGTAACTATATCAAGGTGTAGCCATGAGCAAAAACCAACAAGACAAAGCGGCCATCGCCCTGCACTATGACGGCAAAACACCGGGCAAAGCGCCGACCATTATTGCCAAAGGCCATGGTGATTTAGCCGACGAAATTATTCAGCTCGCCAAAGAACACGGTATTTTAGTGCATGAAGATGAGGAGCTCACCAAACTGTTAAAACAGATGGAGCTGGGTGAGCAAATCCCCAAAGAGCTGTATTTACTGATCGCGGAACTGATTGCTTTTTCTTATGTGCTGCAGGGGAAATTTCCGGAGCATTGGGAAAACATCCATGAGCGTATTGATCTCAAAACCTGACCCCCTGATGTCTGCAACTTTCCACTCTGATCACACAGCGTGAACTGATTTTTTGTGTTAAACGAAAAATAAATTTGCTGCCAAATTGGCGACTTAGCCGCCATTTCCACTGGTCGGAGATCTGCAAAGCGTTTTTCTTCGTCTAACCTGATAAGTCTTAATTGAATATCAACTGAATGAGGTGCGCTGATGAACGTACAGGATCTGAAACTCGGCATGTTGTGTCAAAGCAAAAAAGGTGTGGGTGTGGTCAGCTGGATAGACGCGCAGGACAGAGCTGTGTATTTATCCGATTTACACGACAACAACAAACATTTTGCAGTGAGTTTTGAAGAGCTGCAGGACGAACCTCAAATTCATCAAACCACTGATATTTATTATTAATTGAAATCCCGCCCTACTTAAAAAAACGCCTGCAACTGCAGGCGTTTTTTATGCAAAAGGAAAACACTCAGGTTATACCCTGGTGCGTTTTTTCCCTTTAAAAGCAGGCTTGGCCGGACGGGCCGGTTTGTCTTGCTGTGGTTTTTTTTCAGCTTTTGGCGCTTTTTCCGGGTTTTTCAGTGCAATCTGATGTTTACGCACCGCCCTTTTAATAGAAGCCATCCGGCGGCGGCGCTCGTCTTTGTCTTCAGGTTTGGCCAAAGACTCAGTTTCATAATCCATATGCACCAGTTTACGCAGGTAGTTCACCTCTTCCAGTGCATATTCAGTGTAACCGCCGGCAGGTAAATGTTTTGGCAATAATAAATCACCATAACGCACCCGAATTAACCGGTTGACCACAGCACCCTGTGATTCCCACATCCGGCGAACTTCGCGGTTGCGGCCTTCGGTCAGGGTGACGTTAAACCACTTGTTAATGCCTTCACCACCACTGGCTTTGATTTTCTTAAAAGCCGCTTTACCATCTTCGAGCTCAACACCGGTGCGCAGTTTTTGGATCATGGCATCTGTCACTTCACCAAATACCCGCACCGCATATTCACGTTCAACTTCAAATTTGGGGTGCATTAAGCGGTTGGCCAGTTCACCGTCTGTGGTAAACAACAACAAACCTGAGGTATTGATATCAAGCCGGCCAATCGCCACCCAGCGTGAACCACGGATTTTTGGCAGGCGGTCAAATACCGTTGGCCGGCCTTCCGGATCGGTGCGCGAACAAATTTCACCTTCAGGCTTGTGATACGCAATGACGCGGCAGATTTGCTCGGCTTCAGCAGCCAGTTTGACCGGATGGCCATCGACCCGCACTATTTGCGTTGGGATCACCCTGTCACCGAGCTGTGCTACCTTGCCGTCGATAGTCACGCGGCCTGCGCTGATCCAGCTTTCCATTTCGCGGCGTGAACCCACACCGGATCGGGCCAGCACTTTTTGTAACTTTTCACTCATGATGTCTCCTCAGTCATCGCGACTGTGTTTAATAAAGCAGCGCTGTCGAGCGTCATCGCTGCTTGTGCAGAAAATTCAGTTAAAGCCGGCAATGCAGAAAGCGACTTTAAGCCAAAGTAGTTTAAAAATTCGGCTGTGGTGGCATACAAACCCGGTCGCCCCGGCACATCTTTGTGCCCCACCACTTTCACCCAACCCCGGTCGAGCAAGGTACGGATGATCTGACTGCTGACAGTTACACCACGCACCGCTTCAATTTCTCCGCGGGTGATGGGTTGACGATAGGCAATCAGCGCCAGAGTTTCCAGTACAGCGCGGGAATAACGCGGTGAACGCTCAGGCCAGAGTCTGGCCAGATAGTCACTCCATTCACTTTTGGTCTGAAAACGATAACCGGTTGCGGTTTCCACCAGCTCAATACCCCGGCCCTGATAATCCTGCTGCAGCTGTTTCAGCGCCTGGCTCAGCCGCTTTTTTGACAGCTGAAAATCCGCCAGCACAGTGGCAGTTAAATCGTCTGTGGTTAACGGCCTTTCGCTGGCAAATAAGGTTGCTTCAAGCAACTGTACTAACTGGCTGTCGTTAATTTTGCTGACCAATAGAACATCCTGTGGCTGTGGGTCTGTGGTTGCGGCAGGCAGGAAAAGCCGCCATTATGCCAATTTCAGATGGATCTGACCATAGGCTTGCACCTGTGTCAGCTGCACCAGTTTTTCTTTGGTCAGTTCTAAAATGGCCAGAAAACTCACCACCACCCCGGCTCTGCCTTCTTCTAAGTGAAAACATTGCTCAAACAGCAGATAACCCTGCTGCGCTTTGAGCAACTGTAAAATCTGGCTCATCCGCTCGCGGGTGGATAATTTTTCTTTGGCAATATGATGATGCTGAAAATCTTTCACCCTTTTGGCCACATCGGCCAGAGCCGACACTAAATCGGCCAATGACACTTCAGGCAAAATCACCAAAGGCGCAAAATTGTCAGCAAGTTCAGCCTGTACTTTAAAAAAGTCACGCTCTTCCCTGGGCAGTGCATCTAAATCTGTGGCAGCCTGTTTAAACTGCTCGTATTCCTGCAAACGGCGAATAAGCTCTGCCCTGGGATCAGCTTCTTCCGCATTCTGATGGGCATGCACTGGCAATAACAAGCGTGATTTTATTTCCGCCAGCATGGCCGCCATCACCAGATATTCGGCGGCAAGTTCAAAATTCATGCCCTGCATCAGCTCAATATATTCAATATATTGCTGGGTAATTTCATGCACCGGCAAATCAACAATATCAAACTTATTCTTCCGAATAAGGTACAGCAGAAAATCCAGCGGGCCTTCAAAAGCTTCCAGCAGCACTTCCAGTGCATCAGGGGGTATATATAAATCTTCCGGCCGCTCCAGCACCGCTTCACCACGCACAAATGCCAGCGGCAGCGGCGGCTGAATAGTTAAAGGTGTTAATTCGGCCTGCGGCAAAGCGGCGGGTTCGGTTGGTTCTGGTTGTGGTTCTGTGATATCAGCCACTGATAGCGCTCAACAGATTATAAAAAAGGCGCAACAGGGCCTGCACCCTCACGCACTATCACAGCCACATCGTCGGATAAATCCACCACTGTGGTTGGGTTACCCGGCAGCACACCACCGTGCATAATTAAATCAACCTGGCGCTCGAGCTGGTCGCGTAAATCCTCCGGATCGGACTCGGTAAACTCCTGGCCAGGCAGAATTAAACTGCTCGACATTAACGGCTCCCCCAGCTCTTCCAGCAGCGCCAGCGCTATTTTGTGATCCGGAATACGCAAACCCACGGTTTTTTTCTTTTCGTTCAGCAAACGTTTTGGCACTTCTTTGGTGCCACGCAAAATAAAGGTATAAGCGCCAGGGGTGTTGTTTTTAATCAGCCGGAAGGCGGTGTTTTCAACTTTGGCATAAATAGACAATTCAGATAAATCGCGGCACATCAGCGTGAAGTGATGATCGCCGCTGATATGGCGGATTTGTAAGATGCGCTCCATCGCTGCTTTATCGCCAATATGACAGCCCAGGGCATAACCGCTGTCGGTGGGGTACACCACAACGCCCCCCTGTTTAATAATATGCACCGCCTGTTTAATCAGGCGTTGTTGCGGTGTTTCCGGATGCACATAAAAAAACTGACTCATAAAACTCCCTGTCAGCGCCATTTTATCGTTGTCATGTCGCTGTTTTTAAATTTTTAATCGTTTGATCAAGCGTTGCTGATTTTGTCTTTTAGTAGCAATAGCAAGGATTTAGCCAATATTCAAGCAGGCTGTTATTGTGGCAAAGGCAAAGATTCTGCTGCAGCTTCAGTGGTGTTGATCTTGGGATCACTGCCAATTTCTGTGCCGGCAACAGTGTGAAGCTGCCAGTTTTGCCAGATAGGGATAATGTCGTCGGTCATATATAAACCACGACCCAGTTCATTCCACTGGGTTGGCTGGTGAAAATCTGAGCCGACTGAGGCTTTGAGTTCAAACAACTGGCAAAGCCGCCAAATTTCGCGTTTTTGCACCGGCGTTTGTTGTGGTGATGCTACTTCAGCGGCATCACCGCCAGCCAGTGCAAATTCACGCATTAATTTTGTCAGCCATTTGCCATTGAGGTTGTATTTTAACGGATGCGCCAGCACAGCCACGCCACCGGCGTCGTGGATCCACTGTACTGCTGTGGCTAAATCCACCCAGTTATTTGGCACATAACCGGCTTTGCCACGCGCCAGATATTTTTTAAATACGTTGTTCATCGAACTGGCTTTGCCGATATTCACCAGATGGCGGGCAAAATGGGTACGGGTCAGCGCTGCGCCATTGGCCAGCTCCAGCACAGCAGGTAAACAATCCGGCACCTGAAATTTGGTTAAACGCCTGGCCATCTCGGTGGCGCGCTCCAGCCGGCGTTGTTGTTGACTTTCCAGCCTGGCCAACAATTCAGGATCGTTGGGGTTAATTTGCAAACCCACTATATGGATTTCAAATTCGTACCAGGACGTGGAGATTTCCACACCATCAATCAGCTGCAGTGGCAGTTGCTGTGAAGCGATATGCTCAGCAGCAATGGCAAGGCCAGCCACAGTGTCATGATCGGTAATAGCCAGCACATTTATTTTTTGCGCAACGGCGCGCTCCACTAAATCTTGTGGGCTTAAAATGCCGTCGGAGCAAAAAGTGTGGCTGTGTAAATCTATTTTCATGGTGAGTCTCTAGTCAAACGGCCGCCATTGTGCCACAAAAGCAGCATCAACAGCGGTTATTCTGTTAAAGCTGAGCTCACAGCAGCATCCACAGGCACATCAAAGCCTTGCAGCAGCAAAGCGACATTAGAAAAACAGAGCCGTCCAGACTTTTATACGTTTTATTTTGTGTTTATGCCAAATCCAGCTTGACGAAACCTAAGCATCTGCGGTTTGATAGGGGCAGAATTTCACAGGGTGTACTTCAGTATGATGTTACAAACAACCTTAACCAACTGGTGGTGGCATACTCCTTAACGGGCGTGTGTTGGTGTTGTTTACCCTGAATAAACCCCAAGAGCCCGTTTTCAGCAAACGGGCTCTTTTTTTTGACCATAAAAAACAAACAGTAAAATTAGGATTAAAAACATGAGTTTAGTAGCGTTAATTTCCTGGCGATGGTGGCAATTTTCAGTCGGGGGCACAGGCCCAGCTTTGGACTATTGTAACTAACAGCCTCTGATCTTTGCGGCACCAACCGCGGATCAGCCCCGCCGATGCGGGTTTTGTAAGGAAAGACCATGATTTTCAGCCATATCACCCAACAAGCCGGCCAGGTGGCCAGCATTAGCCAGACAGTGCCTTATCAGGCCGACCCTCTGGCCTGTTATCAGCATTTAGCAGCACAAAGCCGTGATTCGCTGCTGCTTGAATCTGCCGAAATTGACAGCAAAGACAATCTGAAAAGCCTGATGTTACTGGATGCCGCGCTGCGCATTGAATGTAACGGCGGGCAAGTCACAGTAGAAGCCATCACTGACAACGGCAAACTGCTGCTGCCCTTTTTACATCACAAGTTACAAGGCAAAGCCAGCCTGCGCCTGGCCGACGATGCTTCTACACTGATGTGCCATTTCGACCGCCCTGATCCACTGCTGGATGAAGACAGCAAACTGATTGCTGCCAACCCTTTTGATGTTTTGCGGGTATTGCAGCATGAACTTTTTAGCCACAGCAATGAGCCTTTTGCCATTTTTTTAGGCGGTGTCATTGGCTACGACATGGTGGCCACAGTGGAGCAGCTGCCCGAAGTGCCCACAGGCGATAACCGCTGCCCGGATTATTTATTTTATGTGGCTGAAACTTTGTTGGTACTGGACCATCAGGCACAGCAAAGCCGCTTAATTGGCAATATTTTTTGTGGTGAAGGCGCCATGGCCAATTGTTTTGTGGTGGGCAACAGGCTGGAGCAACTGAGCCAGATGCTAACCGAACAAAACACCACTGCCGCAGCACAACACAAAACCCAGAGCCAGTTGCAGGAGCTGTCACAACAAGCTTCAGCAGTAAAAGTTGATATCAACGACGCCGATTTTATTGCGCAGGTAGAACAGCTTAAAGAAAACATTATTGCAGGTGATGTATTTCAGGTGGTGCCAAGCCGTTGTTTTAGTTTGCCTTGTGCCAATCCGCTTGCCGCTTATGCCAAGCTGAAACAACAAAACCCAAGCCCTTATATGTTTTTCCTGCGTGACCGCGAATTTACCCTCTTTGGTGCATCGCCTGAGTCGGCGCTAAAATTTGACGCCCAAAGCCGTCAGGTGGAAATTTACCCTATAGCCGGTACCAGACGCCGCGGTTTTAACACGCAAGGCCAGATTGACCGCGATTTAGACAGCCGTATTGAGCTGGAGCTTCGCCAGGACGACAAAGAAAAAGCCGAACACTTAATGCTGGTCGATTTAGCTCGCAACGACGTGGCGCGTATCAGTGTGCCAGGTAGCCGTTATGTCAAAGAGCTGCTGAAAGTTGACCGTTATTCTTATGTGATGCATTTGGTGTCCAGAGTCGTAGGCACCTTAAAACCTCAGCTCGATGCACTGCACGCTTATCAGGCCTGTATGAATATGGGCACTTTAGTTGGTGCCCCCAAGGTAAGAGCGGCCGAGCTTATTCGTCAGGTGGAAGGTAAACGCCGTGGCAGTTATGGTGGTGCTGTCGGTTATTTATCCGGTAATGGCGACTTTGACAGTTGCATTGTGATCCGTAGTGCTTATGTAGAAGCAGGCAAAGCTTATATTCAGGCCGGTGCCGGTGTGGTGTATGACTCTATCGCCAAAGCCGAGGCTGATGAGACCCGCAGTAAAGCCCAGGCGGTGGTGACCGCCATTCTGGCCGCCGGAGGTGCGCAATGAACACTATCAACCCACAGAGCATTGCAACAACCAGCAAAACCATCGTCTATCTGCTGGATAACAAAGACTCTTTTACCTACAACCTGGTGGATGAGCTGGCGCAGCTTCATTGTGAATTAAAGCTCTACCGTAATACGGTACCGGCTGAATTTATTTTTGCCAAAATGCAGCAGGACGCCAACAGCCACAAAGTGCTGTTGTTATTGTCGCCAGGCCCTGGCGCCCCAGCCGAAGCCGGCTCTATGCCTGAGCTTATCCGGCTTTGCGCCGGTGTGTTCCCTATGCTGGGCATTTGCCTGGGTCATCAGGCTTTAGTAGAGCATTATGGCGGCACCGTTGGCCGTGCCGGTGAAACAGTGCATGGCAAAACATCCTTGATTGAGCTGGATGAACACCCGGTGTTTCACAACTTGCCAAGGCCCTTTGCCGTAGCGCGTTATCACTCGCTCATGGCGACTCAGGTGCCGGACAGCTTGCAGGTGATTGCCCGGTATCAGCATATTCCGATGGCGATTTTTCATGCAAAGCACAAGGTGCTGGGGTTTCAGTTCCATCCCGAGTCGATTTTAACGACGCTGGGCAAACCTTTATTGGCACAAAGTCTGGCTTATCTGGGAGGTGCTGCATGAACAACACAGCTACTCAGACCCAAGGCCAAAACAACAGCTTTAATGCCCAGCCTTATTTACACCAGCTACTGGCCGGTGAAGCGCTGACTCAAGCTCAAAGTGAAGCCTTTTTTAGCGCAGTGGCCGCTGGTTTAGTGGAGCCTGTGCTGTTATCGGCGGTGCTGGTTGCGCTGAAACTTAAAGGCGAAACGGCCGATGAAATTGCCGGTGCAGCGCTGGCCTTTCGAGCCGCTGCCACTGCTTTGCCAGTCACAAAGCGTGCTGCTATTGACTGCTGCGGCACAGGTGGTGATGGCAGCAATACCATTAATATCTCGACCACTGCTGCTATAGTGGCGGCAGCTATGGGCCTTGTCGTCAGCAAACATGGCAACCGCAGTGTGTCCTCGCAAAGTGGCTCGGCCGATTTATTTGAAAAGCTTGGTGTGAATATTCAGATGAGCCCGCAGCAAGCCGCCAGCGCTTTGGATAAAGCCGGTGTCAGCTTTTTATTTGCGCCTTTGTATCACCCGGGCATCCGCCATGCCATGCCGGTGCGCACAGCGCTTAAAACCCGCACTTTGTTTAACCTGCTTGGGCCTTTACTCAACCCGGCCGCACCGGATTTTCAGCTCTTGGGCGTATACGACGCCAAATTGTGCAAAGTGATGGCACAAGCGCTGAAACAACTGGGCGTTCAGCGTGCCTGGGTAGTACATGGCGCCGGTTGTGATGAAATTGCTTTGCATGGCGTGACGCAGGTCTGTGAAGTACGGGACGGTGAGCTTTTTGAATTTAGCTTAACAGCCGCCGATTTTGGCCTGGGATCGCAACCACTCAGCGCCCTCAAAGGCGGCGACCCCAGCCATAACGCCGCAGCCAGCCTTGCCATTTTAAATGGCACAGCCCCAGAGGCGCACAAGGCCGCTATTGCCGCGAACGTGGCCGCCATGCTGAAAATTTGTGGCCAGGGTGAAGATTTAGCCGCCAACTGCCAACAAGTTTTAGCGCTTTTACAAACCGACGCAGCCATGCGACCCCTTGCGTTGTTACAGGAGGCCAGTTATGGCTAATGTGTTAGAAA
This sequence comes from Rheinheimera sp., assembly GCA_003543135.1. Lineage (GTDB taxonomy): Bacteria > Pseudomonadota > Gammaproteobacteria > Enterobacterales > Alteromonadaceae > Pararheinheimera. The sequence goes on along the minus strand of DPJG01000027.1, from coordinate 214,375 downwards.
ATATTATTCACCACAAAAGGTTAGAAGTGAGCGAGCGCAAAATCAGCCAGCCGCTTGAGACTTTTATTGCCGATGTAACACCCACATCCCGCAGCTTTTTACGGGCGCTGTTACAGCCTGGTGCCCGTTTTATTCTGGAATGTAAAAAAGCGTCCCCTTCCAAAGGCTTAATTCGCGCCAATTTTGATTTGGACGAAATTGCCGCTGTGTATGGCAAATACGCTGACTGCATTTCGGTACTGACCGACGAAAAGTTTTTTCAGGGCAGTTATGCGTATCTGGCCAGTATGCGGCAAAAAGTCACGCAGCCGCTTTTGCATAAAGACTTTATCATCGACCCTTATCAGATTTATTTAGGCAGGCTTCATGGTGCTGACGCTGTGCTCTTGATGTTGTCGGTGTTATCAGACGAGGAATACCAAAACCTTGCCAAAGTTGCGCACGAGCTTGGTATGACTGTGCTGACGGAAGTGAGCAACGAAGAAGAAACCTTGCGTGCTGTGGCGCTTAAAGCTGAACTGATTGGCATTAATAACCGCGACTTACGCACTTTAACCACCAATTTAGATACCAGTTTCCGCCTTGCCAGGCTGATCCCACCTGGGACCCCTGTCGTATCTGAATCTGGTATTTATTTTAATCCGCAGGTGCGCAAGCTGCGTAAAGTGGCCAAAGCCTTTTTGGTCGGCAGCGCCTTAATGGCAGAGCCGGATCTGGAAAATGCGGTACGGGCTTTGGTGCTTGGCACACATAAAGTCTGTGGTTTAACCAATGCACAGCAGGCGCAAGCTGTGTATCAGGCTGGTGCATATTATGGCGGGTTAATTTTTTATCCGGCCTCACCCCGTGCGGTGAATTTGGCACAGGCGGTATCTATAGTTGCGGCGGCGCCACTGAATTTTGTCGGTGTTTTTGTTAATGAAAGCATCGAACAAGTGGCGCTGATTGCCAAAGAACTGCAGTTAAGCGCGGTGCAACTGCATGGCGATGAAGATGACGATTACCTGCGCGCGCTTCGCCCTTTATTACCGGTGCACACAGCAATCTGGAAAGCCTACAGAGTCAAAGACAAATTGCCGGTGTTTAGCCCACTTGCCGACAAAATGGTGCTGGACAGTTATCAGCAAGGTTTACCTGGTGGCACCGGCGTGCGTTTTGACTGGGCACTGCTACAACAGCAGTTTGCACAGGATTTTGACAACAAACTACTGCTGGCTGGTGGTTTAACGCCGGACAATGTAGCCGCAGCCTTGCCCTTGCCGGTGGCCGGCCTTGATATGAACTCAGGCCTGGAGAGCGCCCCAGGCGTCAAAGATCCGGCCAAAATTGCCCAAGCTTTTCAACAGATCAGAGAATTCAGTTATGACTAAGCCTTTATTAAACCCTTATTTTGGTGAATATGGCGGTATGTTTGTACCGCAATTATTGGTACCTGCGCTGCGTCAGCTGGAGCAGGCTTTTGTTGATGCACAGAAGGATCCGGCCTTTTTAGCCGAGTTCCAGCATCTGCTGACGCACTACGCCGGCCGGCCGACACCGCTAACCTTGTGCCGCAATATCAGCCCCAACCCGCTGGTAAAAATTTATTTAAAACGTGAAGATTTATTACACGGCGGCGCCCATAAAACCAATCAGGTGTTAGGTCAGGCACTGCTTGCCAAGCGGATGGGCAAAAAAGACATTATTGCTGAAACCGGCGCCGGTCAGCATGGTGTCGCTACTGCGCTGGCCTGTGCGTTGTTAGGTCTTAACTGCAAAATTTATATGGGCGCCAAAGATATTGAACGTCAGGCCCCCAATGTGTTCCGGATGAAACTGATGGGCGCGACTGTGATTCCGGTCACTGCAGGCTCAGGCACGTTAAAAGACGCCGTCAACGAAGCCATGCGCGACTGGTCAGCCAGTTATGCCACCAGCCATTATCTGCTGGGCACTGCGGCAGGCCCGCACCCGTTCCCGACTATAGTACGGGAATTTCAGAAGATGATTGGCGAAGAAGCCAAACAACAAATTCTGCAAGCGGAAGGTAAATTACCGGATGCAGTGCTGGCTTGTGTGGGTGGTGGCTCCAACGCCATCGGCATGTTCGCCGATTTTATTCCGCACGAAGAAGTCAAACTGATTGGTGTAGAGCCTGGTGGTATGGGTATCAACACCCATCAGCATGGCGCTGCCCTTTCAACCGGCAGTTTTGGTATTTTGCATGGCGCCTATACCGCCATTATGCAAACCCCAGACGGCCAGATTGAAGAATCTTATTCTATTTCAGCTGGCCTGGATTACCCGGCGGTAGGCCCACAACACACTTATTTAGCCTCTATTGGCCGCGCTCAGTATGTGGCCATTAACGACGATGAAGCTTTGGCAGCCTTTCAGCTGCTGGCAAAAACCGAAGGTATTATTCCGGCGCTGGAAAGCTCACACGCTTTGGCCCATGCATTAAAAATGGCCGAAGCCGCCACAGAGCCTACTGTGCTTTTAGTGAATTTATCCGGCCGGGGTGATAAAGATTTAGGCCATGTGATGGCAGTGCTGGCTGAGCATCAGGCGGCAGAAATTGCCAAAAGACAACTGGATGAGCAGGCCGCTGAGAGCCAGCATCAGAGCAGATAAAAGCGCCAGCATCAGAGCAAATAAAGAAAGGATTGAATATGTTACGTTATGATTTGATGTTTAAGCGTTTAAACCATGCCCATCAGGGAGCCTTTGTGCCTTTTGTCACCATCGGCGACCCTTCGCTGGACTTGTCTTTTTCTATTATCAAAACGCTGATTGATAGCGGAGCTGATGCTTTAGAGCTGGGGATTCCGTTTTCAGACCCTATTGCCGATGGCCCTACCATTCAAAACGCCAACATCCGCGCTTTAGCAGCTGGGGTGACACCAGCACAATGTTTTGAGTTAATTGCCAAAATCCGCGCTTATGATGCCGATATCCCTATAGGTTTATTGCTGTACAGCAACCTGGTGATGGCTCGTGGTATAGAGCATTTTTACCAGCAGGCGAAAACAGCAGGTGTGGATTCAATCTTGATTGCCGACGTGCCGCTGCATGAAAGCCAAATGTTCAGAAAGGCAGCGCAAAAACATGATATTGCACAGATTTTTATCGCTCCGCCGAATATCGATACCGATGGTTTAAATGAGCTGGCAAGCTATGGTCGCGGTTACACGTATTTATTAAGCCGCGCCGGTGTCACAGGCACTGAAACCGCAGCCGCTATGCCGGCCTCACAGTTGGTACAACAGCTGAAGGATGTCAACGCAGCCCCTACTTTGCTTGGTTTTGGTATTTCCAAACCAGACCATGTGAAAGCCGCTTTGGCCGCCGGCGCCGCCGGTGCTATTTCGGGCTCTGCCATAGTGCAGATCATCGAGCAGCATCATGATGAGCCTGCATTGCTGCTGGCAGAGCTTGCCGGTTTTGTGGCTGCGATGAAAGCGGCAACCCAGGGCTGAATCTTTTCCGCTGAATGGGCAGAACCCCCTTGTCAGGCGATAAAACCGCCTGACGAAAGCCTGATTAGCAGTTAAAATGGCCACTTTTGCAGCAGCGCCCGGGCGCTGCTGACGTTATGGAGTTGCCGGATGTTGTTAAAAATGCCCAAAGCTGCTGTTGTATGCGCCTTGTTGGCCTCTGGGCTGAGCCCAAGTTTTGCGGTGTTGGCCACGGTCAAAAAAGTATCGATTGAACCGGCTTTACACCATAACAGCGATGTGACTCATACTTTGCCTTGTGTGGTGGCAGCCCCTGTCACCCACCGTATTGCCAGCCATGCCAGTGCCGAATTATTAGAGCTGTTACCTGTCGGCACTTCGGTAAAAAAAGGCCAGCTGGTGGCGCGGCAGGACGATATTTATCTGAATCAGCAAATAGCGCTTATTCGCACCGACATTGAATCGGCACGGGTCGCCAAAGCTTTTGCCGCCGACGAATTTAACCGCGCCGCTATGCTCGGCAAAAAAGGCCTCGCCTCTTCTGCTGAAATGAACAAGTTTAAACTGCAACTGGACAGCGCCAGCCTGAAGATGCAGCGGCTGGAGCTGGAGCTGAAACTGGCCGAAGCGCGGCATAAAAGGTTAAAACACTATGCGCCTTTTGACGCTCAGGTGGTTGCAGTCAATTCTGAACCTGGCGCTCAGCTGGCGGAAGGCCAGCCCATTTTGCAGCTGATGTCGACACAGAATAAACAGCTGGAATGTAAATTGCCGGTGATGGCTTATCAGAATGTGGTGGCACTAAAAGGCCACAGATTCGACTTTAATGGCAAACCGTTAAAACTCAGGGAAGTCAGTCAGCAACTGGACGCCACCTCAGATAACCTGATTTTATATTTTGACCATCCGGCTAAAGACAAAAGGGACATTCTGGTGGGCTACCGCCAGGAAATCACCATGGCAGTAAAAGCCAATAATATTACCAAGGTGCCTTCAGATGCGATTGAACTCGAAGGCATTACTTACCACAGCTGGCGCGTTAAAGACAACGGCACTGTGGAGCGGCTGGACGTGGACGTGCTGGGCAGTACCGACAGTTATTATATTATCCAGTCTGACATTAAACCCGGCGACCAGCTGGTGGTCCGTGGTCAGCAAGGGCTGAATAATGGCCAGCAGGTGGAGCTGGTGAGCCGCGACTCACCACCGCCACCTTAAAAGGTCTTTTGCAGCACGCTGGCTGTGTATCGATGGCAAAGACAAAAGCACAGCTAAAAGTACCGATAAAAGTACCGAAAAAAAAGCCGCTTTTAAAAGCGGCTTTTTTCACTGAAAAACCAGGCTGAGGCTTTGGCTTAACGCTCCAGCAACACCGGATATTTCAGATAAGTTTCATCATAAAAAGGTGAACGCTGATAAAACCAGTTGAGTCTGGCGCGGCCATCTTTTTTCAGTTTGTCATCCTGTTTTTCCGCTTCAGCAAAAGCTTGTTTGAGCTTGGCGTCGGTTTTTAACTGTTGCTCAATCCACGGAATTAACGCATAAGTTTCAAAATATTCGGTGCGTTCAAACATACCGTGGAAAAAACCCCAGCTGAAAAAAGAGTCAGGTGCCTGGGGTTGTAACAAAGCCACCGCCAGCGCGCCTAACGGCTGATCGGTGCTGACCCGCACTGAACCTGCCGGCAGACTGACATTCTGCCAGCGCGTGTCGAAACTGGCACTGACACCAAAACGGCCTTCAAAAGGTTTTTCGGCAAATTTGGGCTCAGAGGCGACCAGCTGCTGCAATTCCAGTGTTTTAGCACTGCTGATTTTGCTCATTTGCACACCATGCAGCGCCAGGCGCTCTATCACCTCCTGATACTGTGGCGGGATCCAATACGCTTTGGGCACTTCCACTTCCAGCGCCGGCACTTTTTCCCAATAGACGGGTAAGTCTTGGTATTCTTTAGGTTCGCCGGTCCATTTTACATAAGGGCCTTTGAGAATATCACTTTGTACCAGCTCATAACGAATGCCTTTAAACTGGATAAGTTCTGGCTGCTCAGCTGCTTTAAACAACAGCACCTGCTGTTGCGGCCGCGCATTTTCATCGGCTTTTTTCGCCAGTTGTAAAACTTTGCCTTGGTCCTGCAATAACTTCAGCGTTTGTTCCAGCATCACATAGGTGCCGAGCACCCGCTGTTTATAGGGTTTTAAACTATGGTTTTCTACCAGCACTGTCGGCAAATGCCGTACATCACCATAACCATTGGAGAACCTGGGCGTTGACGTCGAGCCGGATAAACCTTTACTAAAATCCTGCGGGTCCAGGCCAAACACCAGAGGCCCGGGAATGTGCCCCTGCCGGTTCAGCGCTTTATCAATAGCCGGACGATACACCTGCGCCAGCCAGCTGGCACCGTTCGGGCTTAAACTGGCAAAAGGTTCATTAAAACCATAGGTGATGTCGTATTGATAGTCTTCACCGTCGGTGACATGAATATCCAGATATAAATCAGGCTGATACTGATTAATGGCCTTGAGCACAGCCCGCACTTCAGGGCTATCAATTTTGGCATAATCGCGGTTGATGTTCAGATTCTGCGCTGTACTGCGCCAGCCCTGAGTGGCGGGTCCACGCTGATTCATCCGGTTAAAACTGCCGCGCCTTTCATGAGCGTCCACCGACAAAATCGGAATAAACAATAAATCAACGTTATTTAATAAGCCCGCTTTGTCGCCATGAACTATGTCCCGCAGCAACATCAGACCAGCGTCTTTGCCGTCAATTTCACCACTGTGAATACCGGCCTGCACCAATAAGGTAGGCCGGCCGGAACGGCCAATTAAATCCGGTTGCTGACTGGCTTTGACCAGCACTATATCGCGCCCCTGTGGGCTTTGCCCCAGTACTTCAAGGCGCAGCGCAGGCGCACTTTCCACCAGCTTTTTCAGATAAGTCATGGTGCTTTGATAATCCGGGCTGTCGGTCAGGCCCGTCAGTTCAGCCGGAGTCACCCAGGGATGGGTCGGTTGGATCAGACTTTCAGAAGCCCCTTGCCAGGCGGCAACAGGCGGCAAATGGTTATCAGCAAACACAGGCAATGCCAGTGCCGCCAGCACAGCTAAATACACAGTTTTCATCGGGAAAAGGTCACTCCGGCACCAAGTAGTTTTTGATCAAGACCGGCCTTACGCTGTCTGGCAAGGCCCTGGTTAAATTTGCGGATAATGTCACTGCAAGGCAAATAGTTGCGTGAACATACCAGATAAGCGCGCTGCGCTGTCAAGGCAGGTTTCGACAGATACCGAACTTTTGCTGTTGGTGTTGGCATCTGCTGCAACAGTTGATGCGCCACCACCGGATCCATCAGCACAAAATCCACTTTGCCTGACAACAAATTCTGCAGGCTGATGTAATCAGACACCGCAGTTTCCAGCGTTAATTCGCCTCTGATGGCATCAAACTCAGCCCCATAAAAATAGTTGGCGGTTACCCCCAGACGATAAGGGCGCAGTTCATCCCAGCGTTCAGGGCTAAAATCCTGCTCCACCCGCCCTATCAGTTGTTGTTTAATGTCTACCAGGGCATCGGAAAATAACCAGTCTTGTTCCTGTTCAATGGTTCTAAACCATAAAAAAGAAGCGGTATTGGACTGTTGTGCTGCTTTGGGTACATTCTGCCATGGCATAAATTGTACTTTGGTGGCGACACCACTGCTTTGAAAAGCCTGCTGCACCAATTGTGTTAACACACCCTGTGGCTCAGCAAGTTCATCAATATAAGGTGGATAACTATCAACCACCAGTGTAAGTGGCTGCTCAGAAGCCGCAGTACTCTGCAGGCAGAGTACTGCTAATGGGATCATCCAAAAAGGCAAAGACAACAACTTCATCAGGCTCACCGATCGAAAGACAGGATGTTCAGCCTAAGGCAAGGCGGCAAAAATGTATAGCCGCCTTTGGGAAACAGACTGATTTAGCAAAGTGTCTGCTGATTTATCCGGCAACATTACCCTGCCGTCTTTAACACTCAGGTAAAAAAAGAGCCTGAAATCAGGCTCTTGTTAATGTCAGGCATCAGCTGGTTAAATGACTCAAACTTGCTGCACTCAGATCGGCGTTTTGATGCGGTACACAGAGCAATACAACAGCGGTAAAAATAACAAGGTTAAGATGGTTGCAAAACCCAAACCAAACATAATCACCACCGCCATACTGGCAAAAAAGTCATCCGCCACCAGCGGTATCATGCCGAGTATTGTGGTAATGGCAGCCATGGATACAGGCCTTACTCTGCTGACGGCAGAATGGAACACCGCATCAAAAGCTGCCCTGCCTTCACTGAGTTCAAGCCGAATCTGATCCACCAGCACTATGCCGTTTTTCACCAGCATGCCGGATAAACTTAAAAAGCCCAGAAGCGCCATAAAACCAAAAGGCACACCAATCAACAACAAACCAAGGGTGACACCAATAATGGCCAGCGGCACACAAGCCCAAATCACCAGGGCATCCCGGCTGGAATTAAACAGCAGCACTGTGATCACAAACATCACCAGATACCCCAGCGGCAAAGAGCCGAACAAAGCTTTTTGCGCTTTGGTCTGGGCTTCCAGCTCGCCCCCCCAGCTTAAGCTGTAGCCGGTTGGCAACGGAATGGCTTCAATCTGTGGTTTTACTCTTTTTAATAAATTGGCCGCAGTGTCGTTGCTTAAAATATCGTGATCAGCCATCAGCGTCAGGGTGCGTTTGCGATCCCGGCGCATAATTTGTGGATCTTCCCATACCAGCTCAAAACTGCTGACCACCTGGCTGATGGGAATATAACGGCCAATTTTTGGGCTGTAGATCTGTAAATCTTTTAAGCTGTCGACACTGCTGCGCTCATTGAGCGGTGGCCGGCTGATAATAGGCAATAAATGGGTGCCGTCACGGTAAATACCCACTGTTTTGCCACTGACATGGGTCAGCAACACATCATCAATATCCTGCTTGGTAATACCGGCACGGCGCGCCACAGCTTCGTTAAATACAGGCCGGATCACCTTCACCCGCTCACGCCAGTCATCCCGGATGTTGGTTGCGCCTGCGTCTTTTTGCATGATGGCTTTGGCTTCTTCGCCCAGGGCACGCAGCACATCCGGATCCGGCCCGCTGAACCTGGCTTCCAGTTTGGCCGCTGTTGAAGGGCCCACCTCCAGCCGTTTTAATTTTTGCTGCAACCTTGGATGCTGCTGCAAAATAAAGTCACGCAGTTTCAGCATCACAGGCTCTAACTGGCTTTTATCCTGCACCCGCACTATCAGCTGGCTATAAGATGGGTAAATTTTTTCCGGCTGGTAGGTCAGCATAAAACGATCAGCGCCCCGGCCTATGGTTGCCGTCACAGCAGTTACTTCCGGCTGTTGCTGTAAAAAGGCCGATACCAGCTGGTTATCTTCCAGCGACTGACGGATATCGGTGCCGGCTGGTTGCCATAAATCCACCATAAACATCGGAGTATTGGAGGCCGGAAAAAACACCTGTTTTACTTTGGCAAAGCCCAGCACCGCCAGCACCAGCATCAATAACATGACGCTATAACTCACCACTCTGTAGCGCAGCACAAAGTTTAATAACAACCGGTAAACGTCAAAAATCAGGCCACGGTACAAAGCGTCTTCCTGCGTATTACTGTCGACACTTTGCGGTTGTTTAAACAATAAACTGGCAAAAAACGGCGTCAGGGTAATAGCAGTGACCCAGCTTAATAACAGACTGATTAATAACACCCAGAACAAACTGCCGGCAAACTCCCCTGTAGCGTCACTGGAAAGACCAATAGGCGCAAAAGCAGTGACCGCAATCACAGTAGCCCCCAACAAAGGCCACTGGGTTTGCCGTACTATTTGCGATGCTGCGGTTTTCAGCGGCAAGCGTTTTTGCATGCCAATCAGAATGCCCTCAACGATAACAATAGCGTTATCGACCAGCATACCAAGTGCAATAATCAGCGCCCCCAAAGATACCCGCTGCAGCTCAATCTGCATTTGCTGCATAAAAATAAAGGTACCCAGCACTGTCAGCAGCAAAATAAGGCCAATTAAAAACCCACTTTTGAGCCCCATAAACACCAGCAGCACCAGGATCACTATCACCACGGCTTCTACCAGATTCAGGATAAAACCATCAACCGACACCTGCACTTCTGAGGGCTGGTTATACACAGTGCTGACATCCATACCCACAGGCCGGGTGTACTCAAGTTCGGCCAGACGGGCCGTTACGGCCTGCCCTACATCGACCACATTGACACCACTGCTAAATGACACGCCCAGGGTTAACGCCGGTTTGCCACCAAAACGCACTATATGAGACGGCACTTCCTGACTGGCACGATAGACCTTGGCCACATCACCGAGGTAAATCAGCTCTTTGGCCGCCGGATTACTGATAATCAGCTGCTCCAGCTCTTTGACCGACTGAAACTCACCGCTGGGGTAAATCCGCACACTGTCAGGCCCGACTCTGAGCGAGCCGGCATTGGACACCACGTTTTGGGTTTGCAATAAACTGGCAATTTGTGCCGGTGGTATGCCCAAAGAGGCCAGCCGCGAGCGGGAAATTTCAACAATCACCTGCTCCTGCTGCACACCACCCACTGACACTTTGCCAACCCCGTCCACCAGCACCAGCTCACGGCGCAGAATGTCGACATAATCACGCAGTTCATCATCGCTATAACCATCACCACTGATGGCATACAACATGCCGTACACGTCGCCAAAGTCGTCATTGACCATCGGCGGTTTGACGCCTGGCGGCAATTGTGGTGTTAAATCATGCACTTTGCGGCGTAATTCATCCCAGATTTGCTTCAGCTCTTTACTGCGGTAAATACCCTTCATCTCCACCATAATTTGCGAGGTACCTGCGGTGGAAATGGACGTGACATGATCAACATAAGGCAGCTGCTGAATGGCATTTTCCAGCGGATAACTGACTTCCTCTTCCACCTGCTGCGGTGAGGCGCCAGGGTAACTGGTGATCACCATGGCTTGTTTTAAGGTAAATTGTGGATCTTCCAGCTGACCAAGTCCGAGATAACTTAAGCTGCCGCCAATCAATAAAATCAGCGCCACCAGCCAGGACGAGGTGGTGTTTTTAATAAAATAATGTGCAGCATCCATCTGTTACAGCCCCCGCTCACGCTGCCAAGGCCGCACTTTTTGTCCTTGCTGCAGCTGCTGGGTGCCGGCTGTGACCACTTGCTCGCCCACACTTAAGCCGGAGCGGATTTGAATACCTTCAGCCGTCAGTTCACCTGTGGTGACAGCACGGCGCTCTACCTGCTGACTGTCCGGCAAATAAACCCAGACAAAACGCTGATTGTCTTGAAGCGCCACATCATTGGCGGCAAAAACAGCCGTAGCAGGCACCAACAGCGCCGCGTCCGGCTGATGGGTTAACTGGCTTAAATCTGCAATCACATTGGCTGTCATGCCGGACAGCACGTTAAATTCTTTGGGAGTTGGCATACTAAACACCACTTTAAAGCTATTGGTGGCAGGGTCAGCTCTGGTATCCCACTCTTTAATGCTGGCGCGGTATTGATGCGCCGGGTAAGAGTCAAAAACAACTTCTGGCTGGTAAGACACGTCTTTTTTTACCAGCGCTATCACATCTTCCGGCACCTGGATCACCACATCCACCATATCGCGCAATTGCAGCTCCAGCACTGGCTGTTGTGCCTGCACGTTTTCATGATTTTCCACTAAGGATCGTGACACTGTGCCGCTAAAAGGCGCCAGCATTTCGGTGTAACTTAAATTGGTCTGACTGGTTTTGAGGTCTGCATCGGCCACCTGCAGCTGCGCCTTGGCTTCATCAAACATGGCCTGTGATACCAGTTTTTGGCCGATCAAAGTATTGGCCCGGTCAAACTGCGCTTTAGATAATTGATAACGCGCCTGTGCCTGTTCCACTTTTAATTTAAAATCAGTGGCATCCAGCCTTGCCAGTAACTCACCTTTTTTAACCTGCTGACCAGGCCGCACCTTTAGCTCCGTCAGTTTGCCACTGACTCTAAAGGTCAGCCGGGCATTTTCGGTGGGTTCCACCAATGCCGGAAACTGCCGGATACTCTGTGCCCTGTGATCACTCACCTGATGTAATTTCACCGGCCGGATCACTTCTGCACTTTGTTGCTGCTCAGCTTTCTGGCAGCCCAATAACGGCAATGCCAATAAAAAGGCGGTGATCTTTAATTTTTTGCCCATGCAAAGTTGCTCCATCAAAACATCAGCCAAATTCGGCTTGGCACTATACAAGCCAATACATTCAGATTAAATTTATATTTATTGCATATCTTTATAAGATTAACTTATGAACTTAACCAGCCTGCAGATTTTGCAAGCCATCAGCCAGAGTGACAGCCTGCAACAGGCGGCGCTGCAACTGCATAAAACCCAGCCTGCGCTTAGCATGGCGCTGAAAAAACTCGAGCAGCAATGCGGCTTTACTATAGTCGACCGTAATCACTATCGCTTAAGGCTGACCGAAGCCGGCCAGCGTTTTTACCAGCAGGCACAGCAGCTGCTACATCAGCATGCTCAGCTCAAATCTCTGGCCAAACATTTAAGCCGGGGTGCTGAAGCCAGTTTGCGTATTTCCTTTGACGAAGCGGTGGAACCTTCGGCCTTAATGCCCGCTATTTTGCAGGCGCAGCAGCTGTTTCCACAGACTGAACTGTCGATTAGTTTTGATTACCGGCTACAGGCATTGGAAAAACTCAAACACCAGCAAACCGATTTGGCCATCAGTCCTTGGTTTCCGGTTTTTATCAGTCTGGGCCAGTTTGAACCTGTGGCCATTGGCGAATTTGATATTTTATGTGTGGCAAGCCCTGGGTTATTGGCCAGACTGCAGGAGCCATTACTGAGCATTCAGCAGCTGCATGCGCTGCCGCAGCTGGTGGCTGACTCTAACGCCCTTGATTTTGACAGCGGTAAATTGCTGCCCCTGCAAAGTAGTCAGCGGCTGAAAATTAATAACAGTCAGAGTATGAAACAGGCACTGCTGGCCGATTTAGGCTGGGGTATGCTGGCGCGGCATCAGGTAAAAACTGAACTGGAGCATGGCACTCTGCTGCCTATTTATACCAAAGAAATGCCAGGGCCCATCCGGGGGGAAGTGCATCTGGTGAAACACCGTGATCAGCTGCTTGGCCCTGTCGCTGACTTTTTATGGCAACAATGGACTTCACAACAGCAGGTTAGCAGCTAACCCGTTATTTCAAGCACGCTGCGGCCTACTTGCCCTGTGTATCGCCTGCAATTGCTGCAGCATTGCCCTGTACCTTAGCCCGGCCTCCCGCAGATCGGAAGGCGCAACAGCGGCCAGCACGCCAACAGTTTGGCGTGCTGAGATCCCACAGTAGCCCTATACATAAAAAAAAGCCCTGCAACAGCAGGGCAATCAGCAAGGAACTATATTGGTTATTTAGCTTGATGCAGTGTCTGCATTCAGCTCAGCCAGATACCACCACTCCCCTCAGAGCTGCAGTACCTAAGCTTTTCACACTCTGACTCAGAAGCGGTAGCTGGCGCCAACCTGGTACAGGGTTTCGTCTTCGTCATCCAGATAGTCAACACGTTTTAATGAAGCATTCAGCGCCAGATTTGGCAGGGCAAACCACTGGCTGCGCAGTTCGTACGCATCTGCTTCGGTTTGGAAAATGCCTTTGGAATCCCATTCATAACCTAAGCCAACCGACAGGTTTTTGCCAAAGTAGTAGTCGGCAGCCACGTTATAGCCAGTCCAGGTCGAATGGTGGAAATTACGCATACCGGCGGTGATAGCGATAAAGTCGCCGGTGTCTAAATCCAGTAATTTTTTCGTGCTGGCACCGTATTCCAGATAAGTGCTGCCATCAACATCTTTTACATGATAAATATCACCGGTCACTAACCAGTCATTTTGCACAAAAAAGCCCAGTTTAGTGGTGGCTTCATATTCTTTGCTGTTGTTGATAAAACGCCAGTCAAAAGATGCATAAAAGTCGTGACGGCTGTCCATATACTCGCCGCCGACAGACCAGCTGTTGTTGTTGGCTTCAAAAGCACCATATTCAACGCTGTCTCGGCTGAAAGTACCGTGCAGGCTGGCCTGACGCTGCATAAAAGCCGCCTCAGCCAAAGGTACTGAGCCTTCAGTTTGTACCGGTGCTAAATAAAAACGTTGTTTCAGGTTCCATGAAGATAAGTCTGCACCTTCAATATCAGCCCAGCCATAATTCACATCAGTTTGTGACTGATAAGACCCGGCCACAGCAGTTGCAGACGCCAAAGATAACAAAGCAGGAACAAGAACAGGGAAAAGATAAGATTTCATAAAATGCCCTCCGGCTGTAGATAACGGGGGCAAGCTTATCAAAAGAAAAATTAATTAAAACTGAATAGAGAAAATTTTTAATAAATAATGCCGATAAATGCAAAATATAATTTATTACAATTAAAATTCATCCACTTACAAATTATATCTTGCATTTATCTACGACAAAAACAAGCTAAACATCAGATTAACCTAAAATAAAGCTTGCTAAATTTCCAGCAATCCTGCTTTTAACGCATGAACCTGATCACGCAGCACAGCTGCCTGCTCAAACTCCAGATTTTTCGCATGTTGCAGCATCTGCGCTTCCAATTTTTTAATCTCAGCCTGCACCTGATAAGGTGTTTTGCCTTTGACCAGCTGCAGATGCTCAGCCACTTTTTGTTGTGGCTGGTTATTTTTTGCATCCTGGCCTAAGTCCATCACATCGCCGATTTTTTTCGAAATTTGAGTCGGCGTAATGCCATGCTGTTCGTTATAAGCCATTTGTTTGGCGCGGCGCCGCTCTGTTTCATCAATGGCTTTTTGCATTGAGCCGGTGATGCGGTCGGCATACAAAATGGCTTTGCCTTTTACATTGCGCGCCGCCCGGCCTATGGTCTGAATCAGCGATCGCTCTGAACGTAAAAAACCTTCTTTATCTGCATCCAGAATAGCGACCAGTGACACTTCAGGAATATCCAGACCTTCCCGCAACAGGTTAATACCTACCAGCACATCAAAGACCCCAAGGCGTAAATCGCGGATAATTTCCACCCGCTCCACGGTGTCGATATCCGAATGCAGGTAGCGCACTTTGACATTATGCTCGTGCAGATAGTCGGTTAAATCTTCCGCCATTTTTTTGGTTAAAGTGGTGACCAGAATACGCTCACCCAGTTTACTGCAACGATAAGCCTCAGATAGCAGATCATCCACCTGAGTAGCCACAGGACGGATCTCAATCACAGGGTCAATCAAACCTGTTGGCCGCACTACCTGCTCCACCACTTCACCGGCTGATTTTTCCAGCTCATAAGCTGCAGGTGTGGCCGACACATAAATCCGTTGTGGTGCTATGGCTTCAAATTCATCAAACTTCAGCGGCCTGTTATCCAGTGCTGAAGGCAAGCGAAAACCATAATTCACCAGATTTTCTTTACGGGAACGGTCACCTTTATACATGGCGCCGATTTGAGAAATAGTGACATGGGATTCGTCAATAAACATCAAGCCATCGGCCGGGAAATAATCCAGCAAGGTTGGTGGTGGTTCACCTTCAGCACGGCCGGATAAATAACGCGAGTAGTTTTCAATGCCCGAGCAGTACCCGAGCTCCACCATCATTTCCAAATCAAACAAGGTGCGCTGACCAATACGCTGCTCTTCAATCAGCTTATTTTCCGCCAGTAGCTGAGCACGCCTGGCAGCCAGCTCTATTTTGATCCTGTCGACCGCTTCGAGGATCTTCTCCCTGGGCGTCACATAGTGGGTTTTTGGATAAATAGTGTAACGCGCTACTACTTTTTCCACCGCACCTGTGAGTGGGTCAAACAGGCTGATACGTTCTATTTCTTCATCAAACAGTTCCAGCCGCACCGCCAGTTCATCCGACTCGGCCGGAAAAATATCAATGACATCACCACGCACCCGGTAAGTGGCACGTTCAAACGCCATGTCATTGCGCTGATACTGCAGCTCAGCCAAACGGCGCAGAATAAAACGCTGATCAACAATGTCGCCCACTTTCAGATGCAACAGCATCTTCATATAAGATTCCGGGTCGCCCAAACCATAAATGGCAGACACTGAAGCGATAATCACTACATCCCGGCGCTCCATCAGCGCTTTGGTGGCCGACAGTCGCATCTGCTCGATGTGTTCGTTAATGGAGGCGTCTTTTTCGATAAAGGTATCACTGGCCGGTACATAAGCTTCAGGCTGGTAATAATCGTAATAAGACACAAAATATTCGACGGCGTTGTCGGGGAAAAACTCTTTCATTTCGCCATAAAGCTGTGCTGCCAGGGTTTTGTTGTGCGCCATAATCAGCGTGGGCCGGTTCACCCTGGCAATCACATTGGCCATGGTAAAAGTTTTGCCGGAGCCGGTAACACCCAGCAAGGTCTGATG
This sequence comes from Rheinheimera sp., assembly GCA_003543135.1. Lineage (GTDB taxonomy): Bacteria > Pseudomonadota > Gammaproteobacteria > Enterobacterales > Alteromonadaceae > Pararheinheimera. The sequence continues at coordinate 198,468 of DPJG01000027.1, read as the reverse complement.
GGCCAGACCCGCCTCTAAACCGTCCACCAGCGCCGCAATTGCGGTGGGCTGATCGCCGGAGGGCTGATAAGGTGAATGAAGTTTAAAATCGCGTGACATAAGCTTTCCCTGTAAAAAACGCAAAAGCAACCAGCCTGATATCTTGAATCACAAAGGCCGGGCGGCCTTGTATTTTTCGCACTGCTACAGCGTTTTTGCCCTTTGTAAATTGGCCAGGGTGCTGTGAAACCAATAATAAGCAATGGCAGCAATGATAAAGTTTGCCAGCAAAGCGCCACTATAGACGCCCAGCACACCAAAAAGTTTGCCGCCGAGCCAGGCCATAGGCACATAAAACACAAAAAGCCGCACTACACTGAGGCCAAGCGCCCGCATCGGCAAATGCAGCGCATTAAAAGAGGAATTGGTTAAAATAACGATGCCTTGTAAACCGTAACCCAAAGGCAAGATCCAGATAAAACTGCGGATCAGTGAAATTACCTCTGGATCATCAGAAAACCACAAAGCTATCCACCAGGCGCCTGCAGAGAGCAACAAGTACACCGCAAACTGCCAGCCCAGTACAAAACGGATACAAAGCTGATAACCGGTTTTCACTCTTTCCAGTTTTCCGGCTCCCAGATTCTGACTGACAAAAGGTGGCAAAGTCATCGACAGTGCCAGCACCACTAAGCAGGCAATACTTTCAAGCCGGGCGCCTACACCATAAGCGGCCACTGCATGGGCGCCGTAACTTGCCATCACAGCAGTTAATATCGCCATCGCCAGCGGTGTCAGCATATTGGCGCCAGCAGCAGGTAATCCTATATGCAAAATACGTTTACTTATCGCCAGAAACTCAGCAAACGGCTGATGGCCACTGTTAATCAGACCTCTGCGGTAAATGATCAGATATAAAATCAGACTAAAACTCACCAGCCAGGAGATCAAACTGGCAATAGCCGCACCTTCAACCCCCATGGCCGGCACAGGGCCAAAGCCAAAAATCAGTATCGGATCCAGCACCGCATTGACCAAACCAGAGCAGGCCATCATTAAACTCGGGGTTTTTGTATCACCGGCGGCACGCAGCACGGCATTGCCTATCATCGGCGTGATTAGCAATACGGCGCCGGCAAACCACCAGCTCATATAATCATGAATAAAAGGCAGGGTATCGTCTTTGGCCCCCAAAAGTCGAAACAGCGGATCCATACAGAGATAACCGACCAAAGATAAAGCAGCGACCAGATAAGCAGACAACCAGAGCGCCGCCAGACCATCGGCCTTCGCAGCAGAGCTGTCGCCACTGCCATGGGCTTTGGCTATCAGCGCTGAGGTGCCGATACTCAAACCTATTGCCAGGCTAATCACAGTAAAAGTCACCGGAAAGGTAAAACTAACAGCCGCCAGCTCCTGGGTGCCCAACATACTAATAAAAAAAGTGTCGACCAGATTAAAGGACATTAAGGTGATCATGCCAAACAGCATAGGCACCGTCATGCTGGTTAAAGTGCGCTGGATATCACCCTGAGTCATATCGGTTTTTTTTAAAGCTGTGTTGCTCATAGGCGGAGTCTTGAGGCAAGGGTGCGCTATTGTAGTGAAAAGTTGCAACGAGCTCCATCAACAGCCACAACTTTTATCTGTTGTGTTGATAAAGCCATAAAACGCTTTATCAGGTTCAGAAAACCACCACCTGAGCTTTAGGTGCTCCCCTGCCTTCAACAGAGCGCGGATCCGGCATAAAAGCTGGCATAGATCCCGGAACAGAATGCCAAAAGGGCAGAATTTAGCCGGCTATCGCACAAAAACAGTTCACAATTGCCATATTGCCGACATCTGCAGCAGAAAATGCAGCACTTTGCCGCACCATGAAAAAGCATTTTTCACAAGCCATTGTTTTTAAAGCAATAAATATTTTTTAATTTAGATATTGATCTGGCGCTAAGCCGCATTATTGCTGGCTTCACACAGGAGTGACACCAGTCATCCACAAAGATATCCACAGATTCTGTGAGTAACATGCGCCAGCCCTTATCTGCTATAGGCTGGCGCCAGATCGCCTTTTTGCTCCTGCTGGATCAACGTAAAAACAGCAAAAAAACAGCGGCATTTGTTACTTTTTCGACACTTTGGCTAAACAATCGGCAAGTGAATCAGAATCAAAGATTTGTGCTGGTTTAACTGTTGACAGCCTGAAAGAGGCGCATTAGTATGGCGCCCCGTTGCAGACACAGTTCCTCAGTAGCTCAGCCGGTTAGAGCGGCGGACTGTTAATCCGTAGGTCGTTGGTTCGAGTCCAACCTGGGGAGCCACCTAAAGTATCAATATTGCTAGCTTCTTTATAAATTCCCACTTTCTGTGCTGTATTTCTTTGTATTCATCTCTTTAATCTGCCAACCGGCGTAAAGTCTGTTTATTTCACTGCAATTTTTTGTTTTAATTGAACTTATAGGACTTTTTAGTTCCTGTTCATTCAGGATGCCGTCTATAGTTGAGTTGATCCCCTGCGAAAATTGGAAAGTGCGCCGCTATGAAAATGTTACGGACCCTGCTTGTTGCCCAATTTGTCTGCGTACTACTGCTGCTTGCCATAGTGTTAAGTGCACTGGTGACGACAGAACAACAACATGTCAAAGAAAGTTATGACCGCCAGAAAATAGCTTTGACGCAGCTGCTGAAAAATTTTGTTGGCGAAGATTATAAAACCCTGGTGCAGCAAATCCGCGCCAGCACCAATCCACAAATGCTGCAGCTGAGCAAACTGGACGGAACAGTGTTGCATGAACACAATAATGCCAGCAGCGGTTCTGCCCTGCTGGAACAGATTTTCAGCCTGACCGGTATCGAACAAAAAGCGGCGGTGATTAAAAACGACGAACACCAGTTACAACTGCAATTTATTCCGGATTTTGACCGTTCTAACGCCGTGTTCCTGCAAGCGTTCTGGATGACGTTACTGGCACCGTTATTTTTATGTTTATTACCAGCCATACTGACGCCGCTGTTATTAAAAGCACAACTGCGTAAAGTTAGTCACAACATCAGTCATGCCATTGAACGTTTTATGCGCGACCCGGCGGCTGAGCTGCAAACGCAGGATTTGACTGATGAATTTGAAGATGTGGCGCTGTCACTGAACAAATTTTCTGAGTTTAGCCAGCAACAATTTAACGAAATGTCACAAACTGCCAGGCAGGTGACAGAAGACGCCTTTCGTGACTCTATTACCGGCCTGCCTAACCGCAACCGTTTTGTGCAATTTTATGAAGAACATCTGCGCGAAGGCAGTGAAAAAGATTTTGGTATTTTTGCCATCACCCGTTGTACTGAACTGCAAAATATCAACCAAAGCCGTGGTTTTCAGGAAGGCGACAAATACATTCTGTCGGTCAGTGAGTTAATTCAGAAAGTTGCGGCCAGCTATCGTGATCATAAAGTGTACCGGCTCAACAGCTCCGACTTTGCCATTCTACTGCCGCGTGTCACGCTAAAAGACGCGGAAAATTTTGCCACTCAGCTGCAAAGCCGGTTAAACGAATACCAAAAAATTGCTGAACTCGATTCGGTGGCTTATACAGGTTTGGTCAGTTATGAGACCGGCAAACCACTGGGCGAAATTCTGGCCGTTGCTGACACTTCAATTAGCCTGGCCCAGACCAAACAAAGCAACAGCTGGCATGTGCAAAAAGACAGTGCTGTGGGTGAAATAGGCATTGGCGGTTATGGCAATCAGAACTGGCGTAATGTCATTGACGATGTGCTGGATAACAGCCGTATTTCGTTGTTATTACAAACAGTGCAGCCGTCAAACCGTTCGTCAAAAACCTATTCAGAAATTCTGGTGCGCTTTAAAACCATCGAAGATCAGATTTTGCCAACGGCGTCCTTTTTAGCCATGGCAGAAAAGCTGGATAAAATTATCGCAGTTGATCGGCTGATTATTGAAACTGCCCTCACCACCATTAAAAACCGCAATATGCAGGATCAGTATTTTGGTCTGAACTTATCACCCCGCTGTGTGCATGATGATCAGTTTGTGATTTGGCTGGAACGCCGGTTACTGAAAGATGCCTCTATTGCCAGCAAACTGGTGTTTGAAGTCAGTGAATACGGTCTGCAACAAAACTTAAAAACCAGTAAAAGATTTATCGACATGCTGCATCGCTGCGGCTGCCGCTTAACGGTGGAAAAATTTGGTGTGGGTATTACCTCCTTTAAATTCTTCCGTGATTTAAAACCGGACTTTGTCAAAATGGACGGCAGTTATACCCGCCATATTGATGAAGATAAAAACAATCAATACTTTATGCGGCTGATGATCGACCTCGCCCACCGCATTGGTGTTGGCGTGCTGGCCGAAAGTGTGGAGTCGCAGGAAGAAAAACATATGCTGGAATCGTTATTTATTGACGGCACCCAGGGCTATTACATCGGCAAACCGGCGCCGCTCTGAGCGCCTTGCCGTAAATTTAAGCAAACAACAAACAACCTTGTTTTCTGTCGGGTTGTTTGCTGCTTTTAAAGACCGCATAATAGCGCACCCAAAATAACAGGCCCGTGCCAGCCCGGTTTTATTGATGACACTGCGCCCGTCTGACCACCAGATGATGATGTGATGATGACTGAATTTCTGCTTTTACTCGTCAGTACAATACTGGTCAATAATTTTGTACTGGTAAAATTTCTTGGCCTTTGCCCTTTTATGGGCGTGTCAAACAAACTCGATACCGCAATTGGTATGTGTCTGGCCACCACTTTTGTGCTGACTTTGGCCTCTTTGTGCAGTTATCTGGTGGACAGTTATATTCTGGCGCCGCTGGATCTTGGTTATTTACGCACTTTAAGTTTTATTCTGGTGATTGCCGTTGTAGTGCAATTTACCGAAATGGTGGTGCATAAAACCAGCCCGGCTTTGTATCGGCTGCTGGGTATTTTTCTGCCGCTGATCACCACCAACTGCGCTGTGTTGGGGGTTGCGCTGTTAAATGTCAAAGCCAATCACGGCCTGCTGGGTTCTGTCGTGTATGGTTTTGGTGCCGCTGTGGGTTTTTCGCTGGTACTGGTGCTCTTTGCTGCCATGCGCGAGCGCCTTGCCAGTGCTGACGTACCGGTTGTGTTTAAAGGTGCCGCTATTGGTCTTATCACTGCAGGCCTGATGTCGCTGGCCTTTATGGGTTTTACCGGTCTGGTGAAGGTGTAACCATGTCTATTGTGATCGCCCTTGGCGCTATTACACTGCTTGCGCTGATTTTTGGCGCAGTGCTGGGTTACGCCGCTATTAAATTTAAAGTGGAAGCTGATCCGCTGGTGGATCAAATTGACGATATCCTGCCGCAAACCCAGTGTGGCCAGTGTGGCTACCCGGGCTGCCGTCCTTATGCCGAAGCTATTGCCAACGGCGATGCCATTAATAAATGCCCGCCCGGTGGCGATGCCACTATTAAAAAGCTGGCCGATTTGATGGGCGTAGCCGCTACACCGCTCGACAGCAGCCAGACGCCCGCTATCAAAAGAGTGGCTTATATCCGTGAAGATGAATGTATTGGTTGCACCAAATGTATTCAGGCCTGCCCCGTTGACGCCATAGTGGGCGCATCAAAACAAATGCACACTGTGATAGTGGATGAATGTACCGGCTGCGATCTTTGTGTTGAACCTTGCCCGGTGAACTGTATTGATATGGTGCCGCTGCCGGGCACAGTGGAGCGCTGGAAATGGGATTTACAGGCCATTCCGGTACGGGTGATAGATGCAAATCCGGTGGAGACAAACCCGATGGAGACAAACTAAGTGCCGTCCTTGTTTCAGCAAATTAAAGCAGGCAAGTTGTGGGATTTTCATGGTGGCATTCACCCACCGGCCCGCAAAGACTACACCAGTCAAAAACCTATTGGCCGTTTGTCATTACCTGAACGTTTATATGTGCCGCTGCGCCAGCATATTGGGGTGGCAGGTGCTTTATTGGTAAAAACCGGGCAAAGAGTACTCAAAGGTCAGGCACTGACTGCGGCTGACAGTGCCATGGCAGTGCCGGTGCATGCGCCTACTTCGGGCATCGTTGTTGCCATTGAACCCCATATCGCAGCGCACCCTTCTGCATTGCCCGAGCCTTGTGTGGTGATTGAGCCGGATGGCCTGGAAGAGTGGCGGCCACGTCATGGCCTGAACTTACTGGAATCGGACAAAGCCCTGTTACTTAAACGTATCCAACAGGCCGGCATTGCCGGTATGGGCGGCGCCGGTTTTCCAACCCATCTGAAAAGTGGTGGTGCAGCCGGTGTTGATTATCTGATCATCAACGCCGTGGAGTGTGAACCTTATATCAGTGCCGACGACGTGCTGATGCAGGAATATGCCACCACTATTGTCAAAGGCATTGATATTTTATGTCAGCTGTTAAGTCCGGCTGCAGTGCTGATTGGCATCGAAGATGACAAACCCGATGCCATTGCAGCCATGCAGGCCGCCTGTAGTCAGCGCGAGCAATATCTGGTGCGGGTAGTCCCAGCGAAATACCCGTCCGGCGGTGAAAAACAACTAATTCAGCTGCTCACCAGCAAAGAAGTGCCGGCAGGCCGGCGGCCGCTCGACATTGGCATTGTGATGCAAAACGTTGGCACTGCTTTTGCCATAGCCCAGGCGGTGCTGGAAGATATACCGCTGATTTCCCGTATTGTTACAGTCACAGGCGACAGCCTGAGCCAGCCACAAAATATCCATGCCTTAATTGGCACGCCGGTCGGCGCGCTGCTGGACGCCTGTGGTTTTATGCCCGAGCCCGAGCAAAGAGTGATTATGGGCGGACCCATGATGGGCTTTACTCTGCCCTCCTTGTCGGTGCCGCTGGTGAAAACCACCAACTGTATTCTGGCGCCAACCCAACAGGAGTTACCATCGGCAGGCCCGGAAATGGACTGTATCCGCTGTGGCGCCTGTGCTGAAGTTTGCCCTGCCACTTTGTTACCCCAGCAATTGCTCTGGTATAGCAAAGCCAAAGATCAGGATAAACTGAAAGAATACAACCTGGCCGACTGTATTGAATGTGGTGCCTGTGCTTATGTCTGCCCAAGCGAAATTCCGCTGGTGCATTATTACCGGGTTGCCAAAGCGGAAATTCGTGAACAAAGCCGTGATGAGCTCAAAGCCGAACAGGCCAAAGCACGGTTTGAAGCGCGCAATGAGCGGCTGGAAAAAGAAAAACAAGAGCGTGCAGCGCGCAATCAGGCGTTAGCGGCGCAGCGTCAGCAAATGCTGGATGCGCAGCAAAAACAGCAGGAAATTGCCGCAGCCGCAGAGCGGGTCGCAAGCCACCATCCGGCGCAGCAGCCACTTTCCAAAGAACAGATCATTGCCGAGAGGGAACGTAAAAAAGCCGAAGCACGCGCTTATCAGGCCGCCAAAGAGCTGCAGCATAGCGCTGGCCAAACAGTACAGACTCAGGCCACTGCGCAGGAACAGGCTGCTCCCGACATGAGCGAAGCGCCTGCTGGCGATGCCAGAGCTGCGGCTGTCGCCGCTGCTATTGCCCGTGCCAAAGCAAAAAAAGCCACAGCAGAAACTACAGTCCAGCCAAGCGTTTCGCCTGTTGAGCAAGCTGATGCACCGGCAGACACAGGGGATGCGCGCGCCGCAGCTGTGGCTGCCGCTATTGCCCGCGCTAAAGCAAAAAAAGCCGCAAGTGCTGATGCAACAGCTCAGACTGAGCCCGCAGCAAATCAGGCCGCAGACACGGCCGACGCTACTGCCTCTGAAGCAGCACAAAGTGCAGATCCAAGAGCGGCCGCAGTAGCCGCTGCTATTGCCCGCGCCAAAGCGAAAAAAGCTGCAGCTGCTGCACCCGCTGATGCACCTCAGGTTCAGGTTAGTGCCGCAGAGCAGGCAGAAGCACAACAGAGCGCAGCTCCTGCTGAAGATCCAAGAGCTGCTGCTGTTGCCGCTGCCATTGCCCGAGCTAAAGCCAAAAAGGCCGCGCTGGCGGCTGAACAAGGCTTGGCTACTGCACCAACACAAGCGGCTGAAGTCACTGAAATCACTGATGCAACTGGAAATACACTGGACCAGCCAACGCTTGACCAATCACCCGGCACAGCGGCAATGGCAGACAGCAGCACAGTGGCAGATCAGAAAGAACAAGCCAAAAAGGCAGCGTTAAGCGCTGCTATAGCCCGTGCCAAAGCGCGGCAACAGTCGGAAAATATCGCTGCAACAGAAAGTGCAACCGCTCTTGTCTTACAACCTGAAAGCAGCCAGCTGGATGCGAAAAAAGCGGCTATTGCTGCCGCCATAGCCAGAGCAAAGGCCAGACAGCAAGAAGCTACCGACAAGAACAATTCCGAGGATGAGGCATGAGTTTCAGAATAGCCAGTTCGCCGCATAACCACAGCCAGCAGCAAACCCATGTGCTGATGCGCAAAGTGGTACTGGCCTGTATTCCGGGTATTGCAGCCCAGTGTTATTTTTTTGGTTTTGGCGTATTGCTCCAGTTGTTGCTTGCCATCAGCACTGCGCTGGCCAGCGAAGCGCTGATCCTATACTGGCGCGGTAAACCAGTACTGGTGCGGCTGAAAGACAACAGCGCTTTACTGACAGCTGTTTTGCTGGCAGTGGCCATCCCGCCTTTTGCGCCCTGGTGGATCATCCTGCTGGGCACTGCCTTTGCCATTATTGTGGTGAAACAGCTGTATGGCGGTTTGGGTCATAATTTGTTTAACCCAGCCATGGCGGCTTATGTGTTACTGCTGATTTCCTTTCCGCAGCAAATGACCAGCTGGTTGCCACCACAAAGTTTACAGGCACAGCAACAACATCTACTCGATCCGGTGTGCACCGTGTTTACCAACTTCAGCTGTGCCGGTTACAGCATGACGCAACTAAAAACCGATGCCGACGGCATGACGATGGCAACACCACTGGATACTTTAAAAACCGATTTAGCCGCAGGCCGCACTGTAACTGAAAGTCAGCAACATAAAATTTTTGCAGCTGTTGGTGGCATTGGCTGGAATTGGGTCAATCTGGCGTTTTTAGCAGGTGGGCTTTGGTTATTGCAGCAAAAAATTATTCAGTGGCGTATTCCGGTTGCGCTTTTAGGCAGCCTTGCGCTTTGCAGTTTGCTGGCCTATCTGATAGACGCTGATCGCAACGGCAGCCCGCTGTTTCATCTGTTTTCTGGCGGTACTATGCTGGCGGCCTTTTTTATTGCCACAGATCCGGTGTCGGCCTCGACCACAGAGCGCGGCCGGTTGATTTATGGTGCGCTGATTGGCCTGTTGATTTTTCTGATCCGCCGTTTTGGCGGTTACCCGGACGCCGTTGCTTTTGCCGTTATGCTGGCCAATCTCGCCGTACCTTTAATTGATTATTACACCAGACCCAGAACCTATGGTCACAGACCCAATGCTCACAAACATAAGGGAGTGCACTGATGCTGAGGTTTGTCAGTAAAAATGCCCTGCTGCTTGGCACTGCAGCTGCTATTTGTGTGGCTTTGGTCAGCAGCATTAACCAGCTGACGGCACCTGAAATTGCCCGTCAGACTGAACTTGAAAAATTAAGGTTAATTCAGGAAGTGTTGCCGCCTGGCGCGGCAACCCCAGAGCTGCTGCAAGACTGTGTGGTGCAGCGTCTGCCAGAAGTGTTTTTTCAGCCTGAAGCCAAAATGTATCGCTGGCGCGCACAGGCCCAGACGCCGGCATTTGTGGTGGAAACCACAGCCCCTGATGGTTATAGCGGTAATATTCAGCTCTTGGCGGCCATCGACTTACAGGGCACAGTGCTGGCAGTTCGGGTGTTAAATCATAAAGAAACACCTGGCCTCGGCGACAAAATAGAAACTCGCAAAAGTGACTGGATCCACAGTCTGGCGCAGCAACAAATACAGGGCGCAGACGATAAAAGATTTGCCGTTAAAAAAGATGGGGGTCAGTTTGACCAGTTTGCCGGTGCCACTATTACGCCAAGAGCGCTGATTGCTGCCGTCAAACGCACCGCTTTGTATTTAAAACAACATCCTGAACTGATGTCGCAGCCATCTGACTGTCACATCCAGGGGCAATGAGGTTTTGATGAATCAATATCAGGAAATAGCCCGGCAGGGTCTTTGGCAAAATAACCCAGGGCTGGTGCAGTTGCTGGGGTTGTGTCCGCTATTGGCTACCAGCTCTACGCTCACCAATGCTTTAGGTTTAGGGCTTGCCACTGTGCTGGTGCTGATGAGCACTAACTTTGTGGTGTCACTTATTCGCCATCAGGTGCCGAATGAAATCCGTATTCCGGTATTTGTGATGGTGATAGCCGCAGTGGTTACCGCCATAGAGCAGCTGATGCATGCTTATACCTATGCACTTTACCAATCGCTTGGCATTTTTATTCCGCTGATTGTCACCAACTGCATTGTAATTGGTCGTGCTGAAGCTTTTGCCTCAAAAAATGCCATTTTGCCGGCCACTGTTGATGGCCTGATGATGGGACTGGGTTTTACCGCTGTGCTGGCATCCTTGGGCGCTGTGCGCGAAGTGCTGGGTCAGGGCACCTTATTTGACGGCGCAGATGCGCTGCTCGGCAGCTGGGCCACAGTGCTCAGAGTAGAGCTGTACCAAAGCGACAGCCACTTTTTACTGGCCATACTGCCACCAGGTGCCTTTTTAGTGCTTGGCTGTTTAATTGCCGCCAAAAATGCCATTGATTTACGGCAGAAGAAAAAGCAGCAACAGGTCAAAACTATTACCCGCGCCAGAGTGACCCATAGCGCCGGCGCTGAAAGTGCGGCCGGTGGCAACTAACAAACCGGTCACACTGCGCTGATGTTTAAAGCTGTTAAAAACCTGAGCGTCCGGCAGATCACAGACTGCCTGGCGCAAAACACGCAGTACAGCCTTTGCAGAGCCTCTGATGAATAAAGAAAAACGTATTGCAATTTTAACCCGATTGCGCGATGCCAATCCCAAACCAACCACTGAGCTGGAATACAGCTCCCCTTTTGAGCTGTTGATCGCCGTCTTGTTGTCGGCGCAGGCCACAGATGTGGGCGTGAATAAAGCCACCTGCAAACTCTATGCCGTGGCCAACACGCCGGCAGCCATGCTCGAACTTGGGCTGGAAGGCGTGAAAGACTATGTCAAAACCATAGGCCTTTTTAATACCAAAGCGGAAAACATCATCAAAACCTGCCGCATTCTGCTGGAACAACATGGCGGTGAAGTACCGCAAAACCGCGAAGCGTTAGAAGCCTTGCCAGGTGTTGGCCGTAAAACCGCTAATGTGGTGTTAAACACCGCTTTTGGCTGGCCCACTATCGCAGTGGACACCCATATTTTTCGCGTCAGCAACAGAATGAATTTTGCCCCCGGCAAAAATGTCGATGAAGTAGAACAAAAATTACTGAAAGTGGTGCCGGCGGAGTTTAAGCTCGATGTGCATCACTGGCTGATTTTGCATGGCCGCTACACCTGCACAGCTCGTAAACCCAAATGCGGCAGCTGTCTGGTGGAAGACTTGTGCGAATTTAAAGAAAAAACCGAATAGGAGCATCAAATGCGGATTTTACACACCATGCTGCGGGTCACTGATTTACAGCGTTCTATCGCTTTTTACACCGAAGTGCTGGGCATGAAGTTGCTGCGCCAGTCCGACAATCCGGAATATAAATACACTCTGGCTTTTGTGGGTTACAGCGATGAAAAAGACGGTGCAGTGCTGGAGCTGACATACAACTATGGCGTGACTCAGTACGAAGCCGGCACCGCTTTTGGCCATATTGCACTGGAAGTGGAGGATGTATACAAAGCCTGTGACGACATTCGTGCCCGTGGTGGCGTGATCAGCCGTGAACCTGGTCCGGTGAAAGGCGGCAGCACTGAAATAGCTTTTGTGCGGGATCCGGACAACTATGCTATTGAACTGATCCAGAAAAAGGCAAACTACCAGACATTATAATCCGGGCCATCGGCTTTACCGGCGTCAGCCTGCACCAGGCGCAGACTGACGTCATCGGCACTCATAGGTTTGGCGTAATAAAACCCCTGCTGATAATGGCATCCCAGGTGCTGTAAAAACGCCGCCTGCTCTTTGGTCTCCACCCCTTCAGCCACCAGTTTTAATTGCAAACTCTGCCCCATTGCCACTATGGCACGTACCAGATGTTCGTGACGCTCGCCGTCAAACATCGCCTGCACAAAAGAGCGGTCTATTTTCAGACTATGCAGTGCAAAACGGCTTAAATAACTCAAAGAGCTGTAACCGGTACCAAAATCATCCAGCGAAATCAGTACGCCAAGCTGCGCCAACTGCGTCATCACAGCACGGCTTTCACCTGAATCGTCCAGCAATACCCTTTCGGTAATTTCCAGCTCCAGCTGGCAAGGCTGTAGCTGATAAAAGGCCAATAACTGTGTTAATCTGGGGACAAAGTGCTGATTATCCAGCTGCAGCGCTGAAATGTTGATGCTCAGTGTCAGCTGTTTTTTGCATTGTTGCTGCCATTTGGCCAGTTGGGCACAGCCTTGTGCCAATACCCAGTCACCAAGCTCAACAATATAACCACTGTCTTCCGCCACCGGAATAAAACGGTCCGGGCTGACCAGGCCCAGCCTGCTACTCTGCCAGCGCAACAAGGCTTCCATTTTGACAAAACCAGCTTTGCCACTTTGCACTATCGGCTGATAATACAACTGCAGTTCATTACGGCTAATAGCTTGTTTTAATTCGTTATCCAGCTGCAACAATTGTCTGGAGCGCTCCAGCATCGGCTCGCTGAAAAAAGCAAAACTATGCCTGCCCTGCTGCTTGGCGCTGTACATGGCAATATCGGCTTTTTTAATTAAAGTGTCGCTGTTGTCGCCATCCTGCGGCGCCAGGCTGATACCTGTACTGCAGCTGAGCGGCACCTGCAAATCGTTCAGCACAAACACAGGTTCAAATACTGCACGCAGCGCTGCCAGCGGTTGTTGTAACTGCTCGGACGCAGCAACATCGGGTTGCAGCGGCCATAACATGGCAAATTCATCACCGCTAAAACGCGCCAGCATTAAAGGAGCAAAACGGGTTTGCAGCCGTTCGGCCACTTTTTGCAGCAGACTGTCACCCAGCTGAGGGCCAAAGTTGTCGTTGATGCGTTTAAAATGGTCGATGTCGAGCAACAACAAGGCCTGTGGCCGCTGCTGCTGTAATAGTTTATCCAGCTCATCAGCCAGCGCGTTGCGGTTCATCAGTCCTGTGATGCGATCTGTTGCCGCCGCTTTAAGCAGCTCACGCTGCTGGGTTTTACGTTCGGAAATATCTAACAGCTGCACCAGACAATACAGCTGGCCGTATTCAGAATAAGGCGAACTGATAAATTCAGCTTCCAATATGTTGCCATTGCAAAGTGTGATCACGGCTTCATCAATATAAGGTGCTTTGGCGCCTGGCTCTGTGAGCCTTGCAAAAAACGCATCAGCCATTTCCTGGGTTAATCTGGGCAGCACCTTGGTCACACTCTGACCTTCAATATCGGCGCGGCTGGAAAAACCAAGCAACATTGCGCCTTTATCATTGGCCCGCACTATAGTTCCGGCTTTATCCCGTACAAAAAAACCATGGCTTAAACTGTCGATAATGGCGCTGTAACGCCTTTTAGACTGCACCAGCAGCAGATAAACAAAACCAAGCAGACAACAAATTTTGGCCACAGAGGCCAGTGCCATCACCAGATTCACCTGCAGCTCAAATGCCACCGCAAAAGGCATCACTACTGTCATCAAGCTGCGTATCCAGAAAATAACCGCCAAACCCCAATACTCCGGTAATCTTTGCCACAGCCAATAGCCACTGGCAGCAAAAATCACCGTCATCACAAAATAATGCAACAAGGCCGTGACCGACACGGCAGAGGCAAAAGGATCCGCCACTTCCACACTCAGGCGCAGCAATAACGCCAGCACCAGAAAAAGCCCCAACTCACGACGCCAGGAGGTTAGCTGATAAGCCACCACCCAACGGCTGCCAAACCAATAACCACACCAGCCGCCAAAAGCCAGTAAGGTCATTAATTCGTGTTTTAACCAGGGAAACGGCAAGGCGGTGGCAGGCAGATACCAGAACAAAATCAGCAGCGATAAACTCAGATGACCCAGCCCCCAGAACAGGGCGTGGCGGTCGCGGCGCTGCAGCATAAATAAAAACAACAACAGGAAGCCAAATAGCAGGTCAACCACAAAGGATACCAGTACCATATCTTTCATCAGTAACAGTTCCTCTGCGCGAAATATTCAGGTGCTGACTGGCGGGGGCTCTTGCCAATACAGAAACGCAATTGCTTGATATTCTAGCCAATATTCGACGAAAACGGCAGTTTTGTCTGCTGCAATCAGCAAAAATATCAATGCACCTCAGATCAACACATTGTGGCTTGGCAAAATAGCCATCTCAAGGTAAAAGCAGGGTAAATAAAGTGACAACCAGATGATAAAACCACAGCGTTTTGCCTTAAAACCACAAAACGCTGCAGGCAAGCGAACAGGCCGGCGAGCCGGTTTATTTCACCTCAATCCAGACTTTTTCGTTCAGCGACATCGCCAGATTATTGTCGTAATAAGCAGCTTCATTGATAAAAGTCGGATAGACAACCTCTTTGCCTTCGTAACAAATTTCACTGCCATCAAACAAGGTAAAAAGTGGCTGTCCAGGCACTATCGGCTGATAATCGCGGTCCTGAATGTTTTTGTGCACCATACCAAGACGTTCACCTGCGGCATTGAGCGGCAGCTTAATGCTATGTAAATAACGGAAGGCTTCAACCCGCTCTGGCAACTGCGGCAAGGTGTTATTGTTATAATGCTCAATAAAATCAAGAATATGCTGTGTCATTTCATGCATTTGTTCCAGCACATCCTGACGCAGCACAGACTGTGGCTGTGGCCCGACTTCCACAATCACGCCATAAGTGCCGACTGTGCATAACAGCGCATGATCTTCAGCGGCAAAGTGGTCTTCATCTCTGGAGATAATGGCTTCGGGCATTTTCAGTGTGATATAACCGGCCAGCAAATTATAAATACGGCCAGGCTGAGTCAGAATAAGGCAAGGTCCCATATTGCTGGTGGTATTGTGTAAATCAATAATAAAGTCGGTTTTTGCCGCCCCTTTAGGGCCAAGCTCGGCATTGATCACTTTGGCCCGGCTTTGTTCGTAATTACAACGACTTGGATCAGCCAAATCGGCAGTTTTAAACTGGCGGTTTAAATCGCTGTCCAGATATCTTTTATTAGCCTGATGTGCCATTGGATTGGCAAACAAGGTGCGGCAGGAAAAGCTTGGTCTTTGCATCAGCGCAGGCTCGGCGTTATAACGGCGCTGCAAATAAATACCTGAAAATTCATTACCATGGGTACCGCCAACAATGGCGACAGTGCGGATAACCGGGTTTGGAGCTGTGCTCATACAGACCTCATCAAGATAAAATAACCAATGCAGCTCTGAAGCGGCGAAGAGAACCTTATTATGCCCGAGCCGGCCAGCACTTTGAATAAAAAACAGATATTCATGCAGAATATATAGATATTCATTAGCTAACAGCCCATATGGCCCAGGATAACTGCAAGTGAGGATGTGGTTATATTCAACCACTCACGCGCAGCCACATCAGCACTGACATGGTAATTAGTGTAGGCAGCAGTTTATCAAGACTGTAGCTCAGCGCCTGAAACAGGCAGGCTGTAAGCGCCAAATATCGGAAGAAAGAAGGAAAAGCTCAATGGGTTTAAGCGGCAGGCCGGTGTTGTTCAATCACACGGCAAGGGATCATCTGTGCAGATAAAGTACGGTTTAACAGATCCTGGGCAGAACTGGTGCATTTGCCACATTGACTGCCCACACCCAAACATTGTTTCAGCTCGCGCATAGAGCACAAACCTTCGGCAACTTTTTGTTTGATGGTTTTATCAGTCACTGCTTTACAGACACAAACGTACATAACAGCCCCGCTTTTACCCAAGCTCAAAAAAACGTCGTCATGGTAATCTAATTAAGAACAATTATCAATAGCGGGATCATAAATTGCGCTGCAAATTTCACCATGTTAAAGCGGATAGCTTCACCGCCTTGTACCCCTGATAAAGCAGCTGAAAAACGCGGCTTTTGCTTTTGCTATAACCACAGCTCAAGCCAGAAAACACAAAGCCGGCATCAGGCCGGCTTTGGGATGATAAAAACACAGCTTAGTGGCTGCTATCTTCCTGCATCACTTCCAGCAGCGTTTCCTGCAACTCAGCTGGTGGCACAACGATACCTGGCTCATCGGCATGCGGGAAAATGGCGACCGACAGCTCGTCACCTTCTAAACCTGAAGTCCATTTGTCCAGCCAGGTGCTGATATCCACAGCCTGCGCCTGACAGTTGGCCCAATCACCTTCAATCCATAACTGGGCAATTTCAGCGTGTGGCCATACCGGAATACAACGTTCGTCTTCAGCTGTGACCAGCACAAAACCTTCATCGTCGGTCAGGATCCAGATTTTTTCCAGATCGGCCACTGCGTTAATAAAATATTCGTAGCGCTGCTCGGCATCAAGTTGCGTGACTTTTTTAATTTCGTCAGCTGTCAGGGTGTATTCCATAAAATTACCTTTTTATCGCAAATTAAACATCATGACCGATATGATGAACCAAAGTCGGCTTTTCGCCTAGCGCTTTTATTCAAGCGCCTTTCCTCACCCTAATTGCTAAGGCTTGAGCCTGACCGGCACCTGCTGATAACAAATATCCAGCGCGCCATTGCCTTTATAATGGAAAAAGCCGGCAGCACGTGCCCTGCTTTGCTCCAGCCGTTGCTGGAACTGTGTGCTGCCGGTGTCCAGCCACTGCAACTGCAGTTGTGCTTCAGGTTTGAGATCAGAGCCCAGTGTCATACTGACAATACGGCTTCGGCCTTGTTGCTTGGCAATAATGCCACCTGCGCTTGCTTCACCTCTTTTGACCAGATTCAGCCATGGCCCGCCCCAAATCACTTTGGCCACTATCGACATATTCCGATCCAGATGCCGGGGTGCCTGGCCCTGCATTAGCGCAAAATCTGTAGTGGCGCTATTGGCATCTTCACTGCGCGCCATATTCACCACATTAGGGCAATGGATCAGCCACTCTTGTCCATCGCCCCGGCCGAGGGCAAAACCATGTCTGAAACCAGTTTGACTGGCCAGTAAATCGCTCTGTTGCACCAGGGTAAAAGTATCATCCGGGCGCTGCGGCCAGCTAAATTCGGCCTGAAGTTTGGGCCAGTCGGTTTTCACCGCTGTTGGATGTTTTTCCCCCTCCATCAAGCCGGCTTGCAGCACAAACTGATCAATCACCCGGTAAAACTCCAGACCGTTATAAAAGCCGGACTGCACCAACTGTTTAAAAGCAGCGGTATTTTTTGGCGTAAATTCAGTTGCAAGCTTTAACACCACAGTGGCCTGTGCCGCAGAACTTTGCCCTGGAGTCGTCTGCGCCAGAGTGCCCTGCTCCAGCTGCAAATACACCAGCTCCTGCTGCGGAATATCCAGCCAGCCATCTTTTGACGGCTCAGCCGCTAAAACCGGCGCCGAGATCCCCCCCGATAAAACCGCTGCTGATATCAGCTTAAAACCCAACCTGTTGTTTAACATCACTTGTATTTCCCTGTTGTGGCAGTTTTTGTTGTCGCTGTTCTTGTGAAGCTGTGACGAGAGCGCTCCAGATTGAACTTTTGCGGCTTGTTTTTCAGCCTGTTTAACCTTTTGGCAGCAGCTGATCCGCCAGCAGCAATAACAGAGCGTAACGGCTGCCTTTGGCCAGCAGCACCAGCGGCACAAATAACCATAATTTCATCCGCATCACACCGGCCACTATAGTCAGCGGGTCGCCAACCACAGGCACCCAGCTTAACAATAATGACGCTGAGCCCCAACGCTGGTACCAACGCTCAGCCTTTGCCAGTTGCTCAGCATCCACCGGAAACCAGCGTTTATGCGAAAATCGCAGCAGCTGTGAGCCCAGCCACCAGTTCAGACAAGAACCGGTGACATTGCCAAAAGTCGCAATAGCCCAAAGCATCAAAGGGTTATACCCCTGCCACCATAAGGCCCCCAGCACTATTTCCGAGCTGCCCGGCAAGACAGTGGCCGAGCTAAAGGCACTGAATAACAGCCCTAACCAAGGCCAGATTGCAGTATTCATCGGGAAAAAGCTGCCTACTATTTAGTTATCAAAGGATCAGTTATCGGAGAATCAATCTTCATACAATCAGTTACCACAGTTTCAGTACCAAACGCAGCCAGAAACACCAAAGCACCACACAACTGAGTAAAAACAGATTAAACCGCATCCGCACATGATTGGAGGTGATATGCACTACAGTGTGCAATAACCGCAGCGCCACAAAAAGCGCCGCCAATAACACAAATACCAGATCAGCCAGACCAAAATGCAGCGTAAACAATACGGCAAAAATAAATAACATCGGCATCTGGAACTGATTATCAAAGTTGCGGCTGGCGGTGATCACACTTTCATTGGCGCCGGCTAAGTCCATAGTGCGAAAGGCAGAATGATGAATTTCTTTATTGCGTGCTGCGGCAAAACGACGCCGCCCCATAATCACCATCACGACGCTGATCAGCAGCACTTGCGCTGCCACTGTTAACACCAAAAATTTGTCCATATTCAGCTCCTTGCTGCAATCAAACCGAAACTGCAGAGTAAAACATTCACAGGCCTTACTCCATCGCCATTTCACGCAAGCGGCAAAATTTATCGGCAATCGTCACGTATTTGTCACGTCGCTCACATGCTTTTGCCATCTTTGCCTGGCAGCATTTGGTTATCCGCTGCAGCTTGTTATACTGCGCCGTCATTTTGCGCAGGAATTACTGATGGCTCAGCTTTATTTTTATTATTCGGCAATGAACGCCGGCAAATCCACCTCTTTGTTACAAAGTGCCTACAACTACCAGGAAAGAGGCATGACAGCGGCCATTTACACAGCCGCGCTCGACGACAGGTATGGTGTTGGCAAAATCAGCTCACGGATTGGCTTGTCGATGGATGCATTGGTATTTGACAGTCAATTGGATTTTTTTGACAGTTGCAGCGCGTTGAAACAGCAAGGACCGCTGGATTGTGTATTGATTGACGAAGCGCAGTTTTTAACCAAAAACCAAGTGAAGCAGCTAACCGAGGTGGTGGATAAGCTGGATGTGCCGGTGTTGGCTTTTGGCCTTCGCACTGATTTTCTCGGTGAAACCTTTGCCGGTAGTCAGGCGCTGCTGGCCTGGGCCGACAAGCTGATCGAACTAAAAACAATCTGCCACTGTGGCCGCAAAGCCAACTTTGTGGTGCGCCTTGACGAACAGGGCCGCGCCGCCACAGCGGGCTCGCAGGTACAAATCGGCGGCAATGATCGTTATGTCTCAATGTGCCGGGCTCATTTTAAGGAGCTGGTCTGGAAATAAAGCCATAAGGAGAAAGGATGAGACTGTTATACGGCGTGCAGGCAACGGGTAACGGTCACATCAGCAGAGCCAGAGCTATGGCCGCGCAGCTCCGGCACCATGGTGTCAAAGTCGATTTTTTATTCAGTGGCCGTTGTCGTCAGGCGCTGTTTGATATGGACTGTTTTGGCAACTTTGCCTGGCGCCGCGGTTTAACTTTTGTCTCCGATGCCGGAAAAATCAATTATTGGCAAAGTGCCCGCAGCAACAGTTTGCGCCAGCTCTGGCAAGACCAACAACAGCTCAATACCACGCCCTATGATCTGGTACTCACCGACTTTGAACCTGTCACTGCCTGGGCCGCTCGCCGCCAGGGTACCCCTTGTATTGCGCTTGGCCATCAATATGCTTTTTTGCGCCAAATTCCAAAACAGCATGACAGTCTGCTCAGCCGGCAAATCTTCCGTTTGTTTGCACCGGCAAAGCTGCAACTGGGTCTGCACTGGCATCATTTTGGCGCGCAAAACACGATAGCACCGCCTATTCTGGATTTGCCAGCTACAGCTCATGATACTGAAGTGATACCAAATAAAGTGCTGGTTTATCTGCCGTTTGAAGATCAAAAACTGGTGTATCAACTGCTTAAACCGCTGAAATGGTATCAGTTTGTGATTTTTGCGCCGGGCTTAAATCGCGAGGACGACGGGCATTTACACTTTTACCCGCCCTGCCATCAGGGGTTTAAACAACAACTGGCCAGTGCCGATGCGGTGCTGAGTAATGCCGGTTTTGAACTGATCAGTGAAGCGCTGCAACTGAAGAAAAAAATTCTGGTAAAACCGCTACAAGGCCAGATGGAACAAGAGTCCAACGCCTTAGCGCTGGAGCAATTACAGCTGGCGCATCATTGCAAGACGTTAAGCACTGAGCTGATTGCCAACTGGCTGGCAGGCTCCAGGGCATTGCAGCAGGTGCGGTATCCTGATGTGGCGGCAGCTTTATGCGCACAGCTGGTCAGTAAAGTGGGATTGAGTGTGATCAATAACAGTACAGGGTTCAATAAAACCCGGATACCAGGTTTTGAGGTCACAGCCCTTTGGCAACAAAGCCGGTTTTTACGACCAGACTTGTTGCCAAAAGGCCTTGCAGAGCAGACAGACGCTTAGCTGGCGCGCACTGCAGCGCTGATATCGCTGACAGGCTGCAGCAGAGGTTTGGCCGTTTTATCAGCCGGCACTTTGGCAGCGGGCGAAACTTCTGTTTGACCAGGGTTTTGGAGCTGGGGTTGAGCGCGCTCTGCCAGTTCCACCAAATCGCTGACCGGGCTGCTGTGGTTAAAACCTGTCGGGGCCGCTGTGACTAAATCCACAATCTGATGCACCGCAAAGTTGTCGCAGTGCTGCTCTAACCGGCGTAGCAACTCTGCCATGTCATGCCAGCTTAACGACACTTCATCAGCCGCCATAATCCGCGGATGGGCAGTTTGCCGCACATTTTCACCAATCAGCAGTTCTTCATAAAGTTTTTCACCCGGACGCAGGCCGGAGAAACAAATTTCAATATCGCCATCCGGATGCGCCTGATCTTTCACTTCCAGCCCCATCAGATGCACCATACGACGGGCCAAATCGGCAATCCGCACCGGCTCGCCCATATCCAGCACAAAAACGTCGCCACCCTTGCCCATAGCACCAGCCTGGATCACCAGCTGAGCCGCTTCCGGTATCGTCATAAAATAACGGATAATTTCCGGGTGAGTCACAGTTAAGGGGCCACCATTACGGATTTGTTCCCGAAACAAAGGCACCACAGAGCCGGATGACCCCAACACATTGCCAAAACGCACCATACAAAAGCGGGTTTTTTGCTGACGGGTTGACAGTGCCTGCAGTACAAGTTCAGCCAAACGTTTGGACGCGCCCATCACGTTGGTCGGCCGCACTGCTTTGTCGGTCGAAATCAATACAAAAGTTTCTACACCAGAAGCAATAGCCGCTTCAGCTGCATGCCAGGTGCCAAACACATTGTTGCTCACCCCTTCCACCACATTAAATTCAACCAGCGGCACATGTTTGTAGGCGGCAGCGTGGTAAACCGTCTGTACTTTAAAACTTTGCATCACCGACTGAATGCGGCTTTGCTTTTGCACGTTGCCCAAAATAGGTTTGATTTGTACATCAACGCCAAGCTCCTGCACATAAGCGCTAAGCTCCTGCTCAATGGCGTATAAGGCATATTCAGAGGCTTCAAACAGCACCAGTACAGTGGGTTCATACTGCACTATCTGGCGGCACAGCTCAGAGCCGATAGAACCGCCGGCCCCTGTCACCATCACCACTTTATCTTTGATATTGGCGTGCATCAGTTTGAGCTTAGGCGCTACAGGGTCACGGCCTAATAAATCTTCAATTTTGACATCCTGCAGCTCGTCAATGCGCATCGAGCCGTCGACAATGTCGCTCATGCCAGGCACTGTTTGCACGGGAATAGGCAGATTATCCAACGACTCCAGCACTTCCCTTCTGCGGGCGCGGCTGGCCGATGGCATGGCCAGCAAAATACGGCTGACATTTTTTGATTTTACAATAGCGGCAATTTGCGCCGGGCTGCCCACATG
Organism: Rheinheimera sp.; assembly: GCA_003543135.1. Taxonomy (GTDB): domain Bacteria; phylum Pseudomonadota; class Gammaproteobacteria; order Enterobacterales; family Alteromonadaceae; genus Pararheinheimera. Next base: position 176,442 of record DPJG01000027.1, on the reverse strand, counting down.
AATGCCCAGAATGGTAGAGCGCTGCAATGTGGCGTCGTCGTCGACAAAAGCCACCGGATGAAACTGTTCACCGTTAAACAAAGCCTGCGCCAATTGACGGCCGGAAGAGCCGGCACCATAAATCAGCACCCGCTGTTTATGACCGTTATGACGCTGGAATAAAAACATCCGCGCCACCAGACGTAAACCACCACTGGTCACCAGCGCTAAAATGGCATACACAAACACCAGATTGCCTTTGTCGCTAATACCCACCAGTTGGAATAACATCACCAGAATCATGGCATTACTTAAAATGCCGGCCAGTACAGCACCAAGCGCATGCTGACCGATATAACGCACTACAGCACGGTATAAACCAAGCTTAGTGAAAGCCAGAATAGTGATAGGCACTGACAATAAAAAGATCGGGAAAGTTTGTAATAACGCAGTGTAGGCATTTTCCTGAGTAACAAAAATCGCCACCAGCATTGAACAGGTTAAAAATACAATATCTGCCAACACTGAAATTGCCCGTTTTGCATAGCGGGGCAGCGATAAAAGCCATTCAAGCATCCAATTTACTCCAACAATCGACACTAAATCCATCAAAGGCGCCATAGTATAATCCATTACCATGACCTGTAGAACGAAAAAAGCCATGGCTTGCTGATTAACGAAGTTTTTCAGCTTGCCATGGCCCGATTAACGGCCAATGAACCGGACTAATGCTGTGTTATTGTTTTGCCAGTAACGCATCCAATACTGCAGCAAACTCAGCATAAGACTTGGCACCAACTAATTCCTGATAATCTGTTACACCATTACCAGCGTTAAGGCCGATAAAAAATGTGGGTGTAGAGCTTAAACCCAGTTTACCGGCATAGAGTGTAGAGTCACGAACACCATCCTGTAACTCTTTGTTCTTCATACATTCGGTATGTTTAGCCACGTCAGCTTTCAGTCTGGTTAATTCTGCATCAATCTCAGTTTGTTTCAGCGTGCCCTGATTGGCAAACAGGTATTCTTTCATTGGTGCATAAAGATCCTGTGTTGCAGCGCAGCGTAAGGTTAAAGCAGCAAAAGGCGCTTGTGGATGCGACTGAAACAGCGGGAATTCGCGGCCAACAAACAACACTTTACCTGTGTCTACGTAATTTTTTTTCAGCTCAGGCCAAATTTCCTGGTTAAATTTAGCGCAGAACGGGCACTGTAAATCGGTGAATTCAAGAATAGCGACTTTGGCCATTTTTTCACCAACCTGATGACCATCGGCAAACGCCAGCTGCTCTGGCCGCACCAGCGCACCCATGCCAGCACGTTGGGCAATTTCAGTTTGCAGTGTGCTGAGTTTTTCTACTTTTTCTTCCAGTGCCGCTACTTTGGCAGCTAAATCAGTATTATTGCCATTTTGGCAAGCGGTTAAAAACAAAGCTGCCAATGCAACCAAGGTTATTCTTTTCATCAAAAAATTCCTGTTATCACGCTACAGACCAAACTTAAGTAGCTTTCATCCAATAAAAAACCCCGCCGAAGCGGGGTTTTCTTAATTAACCTGAAAAATCAGATTATTGTTGCCAATCGTTCAGATCCAGAACTGGCATTACACGGTCTTGACCGGTAGACAGTTTCTGTACAGATACACCGTGCACTGTGTTCTTCGGAGAAGTAACAGTGAAAGTCATAGTGTGACGCAGGTTAGCACCGTTAGCAGTTACACCATCTGAACCAGCATAGTTTTTCTGGTCAACACCAGCTTGTACTACGTCTGGAACATAATAAACAACTGAAGACTTAGCTGGAACGTTAGCCAGTTTAACAGCTGTTACAGCGCGGTTGCCAGTTGTGCCGTCAGCTGATTCGCTGAACAGGTCAACAGTTACTTCAGCAGCTACAGTGTGCTCGTTAGTGATACGTACAAAGTTGCCAGTACCAGCTACAGTGTAAGGAACTTTCAGAACTGCGCCGTTAACACCAACGTTGTGAGTGTTCTTGGTAACATCACAGTGGTCTAACTGGTTAGCATCACTCAGGTTCAACTTAGCATGCGTGTTGATGTCGTAGTTGAAGTTCATGATCTTAGTCAGATCTGTTTGAGACACAGTGATAAACAGTTCGTTATAGTCTTCGCCAGACACGTAAGACGCAGGAATGGTTTCAGCACCAGTTGCTACAGGGCTGAACACTTGAGTAGCGTCTAAAGTGATTTGAGCAGTAGCTGGTTTAGCACTTACGAAATCCAGAGCAGTACCGGTTGCAGCACCATTCAGGTCGAAAGCGGCAGTTAAAGCACCTACAGCAGAACGGCTGTTGTAAACTTCAGCTTTAACAGAAGCGCCTGCATCAGCAGTTTCAACAAACGACAGTTCAAACTTATCACCAACAGCACGAGTGATTCTGTAATCCAGAGCAGCGAAACGGTCGATAAAACCAGCTTTATGGATCAGGTTTGCTTTTTGCAGAATCAAACCTTGGTTGCTCGCTGTGTCATACACGAACTCTGTACGAGCAGTGATTGCTGCTTCATCAAAGTTTTTGCTTTCAGCATTTACTTGACCGTTTACAGTTGAAGAACCAACGAAAGTCACGAACTGAGCTGATGTATCAACAACTTCTTGAGCAGCAGATGCGCCGCCTGCGATTGTGTAGCCCGTACCACCGTCAGTCTTGGCTTCAGTAGCTTGGATCGTTACTTTAGAAGCTGAAGAACTATCAGTACAAGCAGTGTTTTCGATCTTCACACCAACTGGGTCAATACCAGCAGCGTAAGTACCAGAAGACAAGCGAGACAACACTAAACGAGTACCCGCGCCGATTGTGATACCAGCTTTAGTGATGAAAGTGATAGTGCTTTGACCATCGACTGCACCATCAGAAGAAGCAACAGCAGATACGTTAGTAGCGTCACCAGCATCTTTTAATAAGTGGATCTGGTTTGAGTTACCAGCAAAAGTAGCACCAGCTAATTTCATGGTGATTTTAGTACCACCAGGAATGTCAGTAGTAGGGATATAAACGATGTGCAGATCGTCTGTACCTGGAGCAACCTGAGTTGCAGCATCGAAATCCAAAGTTAGAGACTTTGTCAGTTCGTAAGCTACTTTTACAGAATCAGTTGCTTGCAACTGTGCAGCTGCAGCACCAGTACGAGATGCTTCTGCGATACAAGAGGCTGGAGTGTACAGTGTATCAAACGCTGTTGGCGCTAAACCATCAGCAACCGAATACACTTCAAAACATGCTTCAGTACCAGCAAACGCGTTACCTGCTGATAAGCCCGCTAAAATAGCAGTAGAAAGAAGCGCTTTCTTTAAATTTTTCATTCCGTTTTTCTCCGTAATATATTTATAAGCAACTTTAGCTGCTCATTGGAACACGTGTCCCTGGGTTAACATGAGTCTAGGACCCTGGCCGTTAACCTAAGGTGCTAAACACCACTGCGACTTTAGTACAGCAGCCGGCGCTTGCATGCGTTCACCACCTGCAAAAGTCACCGTAGAGCATTTAACGAAGGGAATCATATATACCCTTCCCACCTAACGTCAACTACCTTTTTTATAATATTGCTGAAATTGCTGAATTTTTTACCAAAGATCGACAATTACTTCTGTTCTACCGGAAAACTGTACAATTCGCTTAGTTTTTGGCCAAATTCATCCATTTCCGAGGTGCTGCGCACTATTCTTGGCGTAATAATAATCAGCAATTCGGTACGGGATATGTCATTGCCTTTATATTGAAAAAGCTTACCTAACAAGGGCAAATCACCAAAAAACGGTACTTTAGAGTCACTGTCTTTTAAGTCTTCTTTAATCAGGCCACCCAGCACCACAGTTTGCCCTGACCCCACCATCACACTGGTGGTCAGGCTGCGGTTACGAATGACTGGCGTTGGCACTGCAGCGTCTGCACTAAGCGGCACAGCGGCCGAGGTATCAGACGATACTTCCAGACTGACTAAACCATCGGCATTAATTGTTGGCGTGACCGAAAATGAAATACCGGTTGAACGATATTGCACCTGGTTACGAATAATACCCGGTGTTTCGTCATTGTTGCTTTGTCCGGTAATAATAGGCACCTGGTCGCCGGCATTAATACTGGCACTCTCCCCATCTTTTACAATAAGGTAAGGACGGGATAATACTTTGGTATCAGATTGTTTGTTAATCAGATTAAAAGTGGTATTCCAGTCACCATTAAAAATACCAAAACTAAATTTGCCATTCACGCCATCAAAGCTTGCGGTGCCACTATTTACTTTATCATCCAGACTATTGTACGAAATAGCGCCAAAACCGGCTGATTGTTGATCGGTAATGTCTTTTTCTACAATCATCACCTGCATAGCTACCTGACCAGGCAAGCGATCCATTTGTTGCAATAAAGCATAAACTTCCTGATAACGGCTTGGCGTGGCGTTTACCAAAATTGCATTTTGTGCTTTATCAACCGTAAGCCGCAGGCCCTGACCTAAATTGGCAGATGCCGGCGCGCCGGACTGAGCACCGCCACCCGATGATTGAGACTGCCCCTGGCCAGTTGCACCCGCATTTTGAGCGCCTGAACTGCGGTTAGGCCCAGCAGCTGCACCGCCTTGTAACAAACCCTGCACCGCCTGCACCATTTCTTCTGCTTTGGCATATTGCGGGCGATATACATAAAAACGCATCACCTCACCACCTGAGGCCACATCGAGCTTTTGTGCCCACATAGACACCCGTTCTGCCAGCACTGTGCTTGCGGCATATACAACCACCGAATTCAGCCGGTTTAGCGCCACCAGCTGTAAATCTTCACCCAGTTGTAAACCTTCAGCCTGCAATAACTCACCGACTTGTTTGATCATTTCTTCCGGTGATAAATACACCAAAGACAACAGCCGCACATCACGGCCACGGGCATGCGGCACATCCAGCATTTTAACAATTTGCAAAGTACGTTCAACGTCGGCTCTGCTGCCTTCTACCACTAATAAACGGTTGGTGGTGTCCGGGTACACCTGGGCACCGGTTAATTTAGAGGTGATATTGCTGATGCCCCGCACTGAGTTAAAAGTGTATGGCACCAACTGCACTATCTGGTCGCCCCCTTCAGGCAAATCACTTAAATTGGCGCCGATACCAACAGAACGATTACCTGCGGTATTGGTACTTTGTGACAAATACACAATATTGTCTTTGGTGTACACACTGACATTTTGCTGCGCCAGCACCTGGCGGGTAATTTCAAACAACTCTTTGGGAGCAATATTTTTTGATAAATTTAACGCCACTTTTTGTGTCATGGACTCAACTTCGGGTGACACCACGTAACTTAAATTCAGTAATTCACCAAAAACATAATGCGCCAGCTGAGGCAACGCCATTTCATTCAGCGACAGGCTGATAGGCTCATCATTTTCAAATTCAGGCAACTGGATCAATAAAGAAGAGCCTGGCCTGATTGAACCCAACGTTGAAATCTGGGTTTCGCTATAAGTGGGCTGCACCTTTTTTACTTCAGCTGGCTTTTCAGATTGATTTTTGTTGGTGCTGTCTGTTTGTAAAAAAGAAGATGGCACTGAAAAGTTATCTTCTTTTGTTTCTGGCGTGGAAGTGCAACCAAACAACAGCAACATCGTGGTTGTTGTTACGAGCAATTGTGGGCATTTTAATTTTTGCGTATTCATTAACTCTGTCTCTGTTACTTATTTGGTTTTGGTGCTGTCGTCACGCTTAAACATATGCATGGTAAAAGACGATGCACCCTTGGAAAATTCGGCGTCATTTAAGGTAAGTTTGGTTAACTTATAACCAAGCAACTCATCACCAGGCCGCATCGTTACAATACGATTGCTGTTTTGTTCGCTGATGGCTATTTTCGCAATAAATTGCCCGGCGCTTTCACTCACCGCCAACAGCGTTGGTTTTACCTGCAGCAAATCTTGCTCAGCTTCATTATTGGCATCACCAGCAACTGCAAGACTGGGTTCAATACCGAATAGTTCACTGAGGGCGCTTAATTGCGCCAGAGCAAGCTCTGTGGTGCTGAGGTCAAAAGTTGCAATGTTTTCAGCTGCCTGTTGCTGCTTTTTTTGATAATTACCTGACTGCGCAAAAAAAGTCACTGCCAAATGTATCAGCAGTAACAACAAAAGCGCAGCAACCATGCCTTTTTCCCGGCTATTTTCCAGTTTCATCTGGTACTCCCGGCTCTGCTAATACCATCACTTCGAGGTTCATCACCAATGTGTTGTCTAATTTGTTGTTTTTGTTGAGGGTCAGCCGATGCACTATCATCGCAGGGCTGCCGGTTTCGAGTTTGTGCACAAACTTTAACAGGGCTTCCGGTGACCCCTGGACAAACATCCGCGCCGGAATTGTGGTTGTCTCTGCAACTACAGCCTCACGGGCGCTACGATTACTTAACTCAACACCTTGTTCTTTGGCGGCAGCTTCAATGTAACGCAACACAGCCACAGAGTTTTGTGCTGCATTACCGCTGGCCCAAATTTTTTGCAACCGGGCAAAACTTTGTTCAATTTGCTGCTGCTTGGTTACTAAAGCGGCATGGCGCTCACTGACATTTTCAAACCGCTGCTTACTGGTGGCAAGCTGGGCAATGACCTCTGTTTTTTCCGATACCCATTCAAACCAGGGCACCACAACAAACTTCAGCAACACCAGCACCATAATAAAGGCGATTCCCAATTGATTACGCTGCATCACACTCATGGTTTCACCTCTGACGCCACAGTATCTGCTTTTTGCGTGATGTTATTTTGCGGTTTATAAATTGCAGTGATGGTAAACATGTCGCCGTCAGTGCCGCGTTGCACCGGTTGGGTAAAACGGCTTTCCTGCCAAATGCCTGATTCAGCAAGTTTTGCCAGCACGTCTGTTGCCGACTGACTGCTGCCGCGGATGGTGAGCAGATTATCTGTCACAGTTACATTTTCAATCACAGCTACATCTTTAATCTGGGTTGCCAGCTCTGCCAGCATCAGGCTGTAATCCGTTCTGTTGTTGAGCAATTTGTCGTAATGGCTAATCAGCAGCAGCTGTTCATCTAACCTGCTCTGCTGCTCCACCAAAGACGAAGCCGATTTTTTAAGCTCAGCGACATCCTGTTCCAGCCATGACTGCCTAAGTACCAAAGCGGCCGACAATAACAGGCCATAACTGAGTGCGACCACAGCAAGCACCTTTGCCACATTTTTATACTTTTGCGCCTGAAAGGGTTCGGCCGAACGTTCCGGTAAGCAAAAAAGCCCTGCTAATTGCCACCAATGCAGCGTTAATTCATTTTTTTCAAAAAAATCAGGCAGCTCAAGGCTACGCCGTTCAACCGATGTTTCTGACAGACCCAGGGCTTCGAGGAAATAACTGGCATGTTGCATCAGGCCTTGCTGCGCAGTAACGTGCAAGGTGCCCGAAGCAGACAAAAACGCCCAATAGTTTTGTGCAGAATGCACCTGATACAGCACATTGGCACTGAGATTACGGTAAAACAACCAGGTTTCAGGAACCACCAACTGCAGCTGTGACGGTACACCGGCTAACAAAGTACGTGCAATAACCGCAAATAATACTTCATAGCTGTCGGTGCTTTTTGGTAACACCATCCAAACCACCACATAACCCGGGCGGGACAGCATTTTGCACTCGTTCTGCACCACACGGTACAGATCGGGTAAAGACACTTTATAACTGCGCTTGTGTTCCTGATACTGACTGCGCGATATCACCAAAGTGGCCAGTTGGCGGCGTTTAAATGCCTTCTCTACGGGCTGGCTCAGCCAATTCAGGTTGCGGAACAATTTTTGTATTATTTTCACTCGTGATTTGCCCCTGACTCCACAACAGGCCATTCAAGCCCGGGCTGTTTTTTTGTTATATGGCTGATACGGTCTGCACCAGCTTCTCTGATTAATACAAAACTCTCTGAATACTCAGCTTCCCCGACTCTGGCTCTTAACTGCACTTCGAGTCTTTTACTGGGGAAAAAAGTTTCTTCTTCGGTGCGCAGCGCGCTGACCAGCTCGTTGCTGAACAAGCGTTCAGTGCGCTCTTTAATCAACATTTCTGCCGTTAAAGGCCCAATCATCAATGGCAACATATTGTCAGGCATAAAATACGGATTGGGCAACTCATAGCCCACCATTGTGAGGGAAGGCCTCAGGCTTTGCCAGAGTTCATCTGACATTCCAAGCACAAAACGAAACTCGTCTTCAAACTGTGGCTGCTGATTTCTCGGAAATTCCGGCAATTCATAATCACCAGACTCGGCGCCATACAAATGGGTTAAATCGTCTTCATCAATCCAGTCTTTGATAGCATCAATCACCGGATCAGCAGATTTCAGGCCATGGCCTTCCAGCAATTTACGCCAGGTTGCTTCGTTAAATGGAATTAACGCAACTTTACCTGCTGTATCTGTCAGCCGGAAATCAACATCATTCCAGACAAAGGCAGTACCTGAGATATTAAACTCAGGCGGCAGTTCGTGCGTTTCAAGCTCCAAAGGCGCAGCACCTGTTAACCAAACCGGCGTGGTGGTCAGCACATAAATCAGCTCTTCACGGGCCGATTCAACTTTTGCTCTGGCCTGGCTAAACTGCTGCGCCTGCAATGCCAGATTAAGCGCTGATCTGCTTTTATATTGCATCACAATCACCACCACAGAAATGACTGCAGTCAGCATCAGCACCAGAATTAACGCAATACCTCGTTGAGAGCGCGAAATCATATCATAGATCCTTTGAACCCATAAAAATCCTGATTTTATCCGGGTCACTCTCGACAACCTGCACCCAATAGCTATTACTGCCACTGTCGGTGGTTACATCCAGCTTGATATAAGTGGGTAATAATTCTTTCACTGCGGCATCGTATTCATCATGCCACTCGGGTTTAAACGGGTTGATCACCTGTGCACCTTCGCCCATACCTGCGTATTTTTCGGCGGGGCTCTTCCAGCCAAAATAGCTGAAACGCAGTTGGCTGACAGGTGCAATTTCCTGACGGAATAGCTCACAAATTTGGGTTGAAGTCGGGATTTGTGTTGTGACAAAGAGCTGGCGCAGTGTTGCTTCACAATACAGCCAAACGCCATTTTCTACCCCCATCCAGGCAATAGCGGGTAAATCAGCCTGTTGTACACTACGATGACTCATCCAGGTGACTTCATGCAGTTGTCCGACAAACAGCAGCTGATTCAGCTCCGGCTTTTTGACAAAATACAGGGCAGCGGCCGACAACTGCTGTTGCCAGGCGGTATGCGCTTTGAGCTGGGTTAATTGGGTTTGTAACTGTTTTTGCTGCTGATTAAGACCCAGCACGTAATAGCGGTAAGCAGAGCTTGCCAGCATCATCACGGCAGACATGATACTGAGCGCAACCAGCATTTCCAGTAATGTTAAACCTCGCTGTTTAACCATATTGCCTGTCTGAATTCAAAACCAGTCCCGCCGTTTAGTGAAGTGACTGTGACATTAAACAACACCAGCATGCCAATATTGCCAAGATAGTCCTGCCCGTTTTCATCCACTGAACTGAGCTCTTTTGCCCTTTTTAGTTCAGTGGCCTGCCATTGATAACGTTGGGCATTGAGCTCAATTGAACCTTCGGTTTTCTGCTGTTCCAGTTCAAAGCGGATTTGACTGACCAAAGATGGGAATTGCTCCGCCGCAGCAAGGTGTTTAATCGCCCTTTGCTGCATGCCCAGACTTTGCTGAAATACAGTTGCAACCAGCCCCAGTGTCATAAATAAAATCACTGAAGCGATTAAAACTTCAATCAGGGTTAAACCAGTTTGCTTCATCTTTATCAAGCTCGAGAACCCATATCCGACCGTCGATGGCCACTTCAACACGCTGGGCAGGTATCACACCTGGTACTGTGACTGTGATCTCGGCCTCACGAAAACTGAGCTGTTCAAACCGGATTTCGCGCCGCCTTTCTGCTTCACCATAACTCAGCACTTTACCCAGAAATTTCAGTTTGACGGTCTGGCTGCCAAAAAAAGCCTGTTGCACCGCATTTTTATAAAACAGCACCACCAGTTGCCGCTCGCTGCGTTGTTTCGCTTTATCAACCTGGTCAACAGTTAAAGGCAGCACCAAAGACAAACTGATTGACATGATAAACATGACAATCAGCAGTTCAATTAAAGTAAAACCACGTGCAGGATCAGAGCGGGACATCAGTAGTCGCAACAATACTGAGCAGCATAGTCACCACCACAGAACCAACCAAACCACCCATAATAATAATGAGTAAAGGCTCCAGCATGCTGGTTAACCGCAGCGCCCATTGCTCAAAGCGCCAGCGTGTCCGGGTGGTAATTTCACCAAAAATACTGTCAAGCCGTCCGCTTTCTTCACCCACTTTGATCAGAGACAGCATCACAGGTTCCAGAATATCAGTTAACGCCAGTGATTCAGACAACATCCGGCCCTGAGTGACTTCATCCCTGACCCGGCGGATTTGCCCCTGCAACCTGCTATCGGTCAGCACACCAACGGCAAAGCCAAGGGCCTGCGCCAAAGGTAAACCACTTTGCAACATCAGATGCATCGCAGAGACATAACGGATACGCTCGCTCAGTAACAACCCTGTTTTCATCACCGGCAGCTTACGCAATATAGAAAACACCATGGCTTTAAAAGCCGGTTTGCGCCAGCTGAATACCACCAGCAACACCAGCAGCACAAAAAAGCCGACCAGCAAACTCTGATATTTTTGCATCCAGTTGCTGGTGTCGATCAGAAAAGCTGTATAGGCGGGTATGTCTTTCATATTACTGAACAAACCCGACATACTCGGCACGATAAAGTTAAAAATGGCAAAAAGCGCCACAATACAAACCACCAGAATAAAAGCCGGGTAAATCATCGCCTGATTTACTTTGCCTTTGAGTTCATTCTGGAATTTTTGACTGGCGGCGACCCGCTCCAGCGTTTCCGCCAGTTTGCCGGTTTCTTCACCAATGCGCACCATTTCACAAAACAGCGAGTCAAAATAACGCGGGAAACGGGCAAAAGCACCATACAAACTACCGCCGCCGCGCACTTCCTCGGTCATATTGGTTAATAATGCCGCCAGCGCCTGATTGGGGTTCACCGCAGACATCATTTCCAGAGCACGGTCCAGCTGTACGCCATTACGCAGCAATAACGCAAGTTCGGTGGTCATCTGTTCTATTTCGCCGGCAGAGATACGGCTGAATAAATCAGACTCCAGTTTGACAACCCGGACTTTTAACGGAGACAGGTTACGTTGCTGGACCTGCAACAACGCAGCTTGTTCAGAATCAGCTCTTACCCTGCCTTTAACTTTGGCACCTGCAGGGTCAACAGCTTCGAACTCCCAGTTGTTCATTAACCTGCAACCCGCATGACTTCATCAAGTGTGGTGACACCTTTCAGCACTTTTAACAGACCATCCTGCTGCAAAGTTCTGAATCCTCTTCTGTTGCGGTAATCCCGCACCTTTGCCAGAAAATCCTGATCTTTGGCAAAAGACTGAATTTCATGATCGTTTGGCAGATATTCCAAAATCGCCACCCGACCGAGAAAACCGGTACCGCCGCAGCGATCACAACCTGTACCCACAGAAAAAGCAGGTGTTACATTCAGACGTGCTGCCAATGCCATCATCTCTTTATGCTGATGTAATAAAGCCGAATTTTCATCACAGGTTTTGCAGTATGGGCAGATGGTTCTGACTAAACGCTGTGCCATCACCGATATCAAGGAAGCATTTAATAAAAACTCTTCCACGCCCAAATCTATCAGACGGGTAAAGGTGGTTGGCGCATCATTGGTGTGCACAGTACTGAACACAAGGTGACCGGTCAGCGAAGATTGCATGGCAATACGGGCGGTTTCATGGTCACGGATTTCACCCACCATGATAATGTCCGGATCCTGACGCACAATACTGCGCAGGCCACGGGCAAAGTCCAGACCGATTTCGGTATGGATCTGCACCTGGTTGACACCGTCTAAACGGTATTCTATCGGGTCTTCCAGCGTAATAATTTTGACCGAAGGTTCATTCAGCCTGGCTAAAAAAGAATACAAACTGGTGGTTTTACCCGAGCCAGTCGGGCCTGTCATCAACACAACCCCTGTTGTTCTTTGCAGATCCTTTTCAATCAGATCTATCAGATCCTGCTCATAGCCAATGGTTTCCAGACCAAAATTCACCGACTCTTTGAGCAGGAAACGCATCACCATACTTTCGCCCTCACCCAGCGGCAGGGACGACACACGGATATCCAGCTCTTTGCCGGCAACTGAGGTTTCTATTTTGCCATCCTGTGGCTTGCGGCGTTCGGCAATGTCCATGCCGGCGAGAATTTTAATGCGCGAAATGACACCCAATTGCAAATCAAGCGGAATGGTTTCGGCCTGATGCAAAATGCCATCCACCCGGTAACGCACGCGGTAACGGCCATTTAATGGCTCAATGTGCATATCCGATGCACGCAGTTTAATACCACGGACGATCAGATTGTTTACCAGGTTAACAGTAGGCGCACCAAAGGCCAGTTCACGCAGGCGCTCAAGCTCTGAGCCACCATCGTGCGATTGATGTTTTTCAGAGGTTTGGGCAACGGTTAACTGCACACGAAGTGCATCAAAGTGGCTTTGTTTGCAAACGTGCAGTACCACCTCGTAACCTTCGGCTTTCCACAGGTCGTAAAGATCAAGTTTAAAAGGATCCAGCACCGCCAGATGCAGCTGTTGTTGCTCCAGCCTGAAAGGCAAAGCACCGGCAGTGACAGCCTGATTGATATCAAGCTGTTCCAGCACAGACAACGGCAGGGAGTTTTCTTCGGTGATGGCTTCAAACTTGGGTAACTGCAAATAACCGGCGTAAACCTCAACTAAATCATCATGTTGAATAACACCAAGGTTGACCAGTATTTGCTCAATGCGGCCACCCAGCTGGCGTTTGTAGTCGAGAGCACGTTCAAGCTGGCCCTGATTAACCAGACCCAGCTGAAAAATATAACCGGCTATGCCCTGAAAACCGGCGCCCACAGTATTATCGGTAAGAGACATCGGCGTTATCTTCTTCACCGCCATCTACACCGTCAGCACCTAAACTTAATAAGTCATAAGCGTGGCTTTGGCCCGGAAACCGGTAAACATACGGATTGCCCCATGGGTCCATCGGCACATCTTTTGGCAGATAAGGACCATCCCAACCTTTGCGGTCAGAATTTAATAACTCATTCAGATTGTCCGGATATTTACCAACATCAAGGCGAAATGCGTCGAGCGAAGTCGCTAACATTTCCATCTGCGCAGTTGCGGTATTTCGTTTTGATGATTCAACTTTGGAAAACATGGTTGGCGCCACCAATGAAGCCAGCAACCCCAGAATAACCATCACAATTAATAATTCAATCAGCGTAAAACCTGAGCGACGTGTCGAATAGCAACGCACAACATCTTCCTTTTCCAAAACGAGGACTTGCATTATCCACTAAAAGATTTGTCAAAAGCAACTAAGCTGCCGCTTGCTCTTGTTCCCTTGCGCCATAAGCTCTACACTCGCAAACTGTTTTAAATCATGGTGGTTTTTTTCGCGTGAAAATACTGTTGATGGGTAACCATGCCTGTGCCAACCGGGGCGACTGTGCCATTTCCAGAGGACTATATCAAAGCCTGCAACAGCTTTTCCCTTCAGCGCACTTTAGCTGGATAAGCCGTTTCCCCGTCAGTTCTGCTTATTTATCAGGACAACCCTACCAGCAGGACAGGTTAACCGGCTTATACCAGCAGCCCAAAGCAGGTCTGAGCGGGCGCCTGAAAGCTTTTCTTAAAGCACGTTACCTGAGCCGCTATCTGGCATTTCATGTTGAACACCCTGCACTGGCGCTCTGGTTAAGATTGCCGTTGCCAGAACTTATGCATCAGGAAATTGCTTTTGTCCGGCAATTTGATCTGGTTATTCAGGTCGGCGGCTCAAACTTTGTGGACCTGTACGGCGCCAGCCAGTTTGATTATGCACTTTGCACTTTGCTCGCCAAACGGCCTTTATATTTGTTAGGCCACAGTGTCGGCCCCTTTAACAACGCCACCTTTCGCCATATTGCCGCTGTTGTTTTTGCAAGAGCAGAAGCTCTGATGCTGCGTGAGCCCATCAGCGCGGATTTATTAGCTCAAGCCACAATACCGATGAAACAGCTATTGATGGGCGCTGATACCGCCTGGCTGGTTGAGCCATCGGTATGGCCTGTGCCAGCCAACTGGCAATTGCCCGCCGGCGGGCGGCGTATAGCGCTGACTATCCGTACCCTTTATCCTTTTGATAAAAAGCTCAACTGCAGCCAGGCGCAGTTTGAACAAGCCATGCTCAAACTGATGGAGCAGCTGATCGACGCCGGTTATCAGCTGTTGTTATTGTCTACCTGCACCGGTATTGATGGTTATAAAAATGATGATCGGATGCTGGCGTTAAAACTCAAACAGCAACTGAGCCGGCCAGAAGCTGCGCAAGTGGAAATGCGCGAGTTAAATGACATTGAACTGGGTTGGTTATTTTCGCAGTGCCAGCTCACCATAGGCACCCGCTTACATAGCGCTATTATCTCGATGAACTTTGGTACGCCGGCATTTGCCATTAACTATGAACACAAATCAGCCGGTATTTTTACCCAAATGCAGTTACCGCAGCAGGCGCTTAGTTTGCAGCAACTGTGCAACGGTGAAGCAGCACAACAGATTTTTGCCGCCCTTGATGACCTGCCGGCGTTAAAAGTCCGCTCGGATGCCGCAGTGCAACAGGAAAAACAACGTGCCGCCACGGCGATCCGGCTTGCCTGTGGCACAGCCAGTGCCAATAGTGTGGATAGTGCGGATCTTGTGAACAGCGCGGAGACGGTACAGTGAAACCCTCGCTGATTTATTTTTTAGATAAATTTCCATGTTATTCAGAAACTTTTGTCCTTGATCAGCTCACTGGTCTTATCGACCGTGGTTTTGATGTGAAAATTATTGCGCTCAGCCACGATCCCCGCCCGCTGCCGGCAGAAACAGAAAAACGTTATCAACTCAGTCAAAGATGTAGTTACCTGCTGCCACAAACCCCGGCGACCAAAACCGGCAGATTGCTGCAAAGAGCAAGGCTTATTGCTACCGGACTTGGCAAAAAGTCAGTGTGGCGTGTGTTAGTTACGCCATCCGGCAGCGCAACGCCACGCAGTTATCTGGCCGCCATCATCGCAGCGCACCGGCAAATCTATGCAGCGGACTATCTGATTTGCCATTTTGGCACCACAGCCAGCCTGGCGTTGCAGCTACAGCAGGCGGGTCTGCTGGCGGGCAAGATTGTACCGGTTTTTCATGGTTTTGATCTGTCAGAACAAAAAGTGCTCAGCAAATATCAGTCTTGTTATCAGCAGCTGTTCTTCAGTTGTCCTGCGGTTTTTGCTATCAGCAAGCTATGGTGTCAGCGTTTAGCAGAACTCGGCTGCCCGGCAGACAAAATCAAACTGCTGCGCACCGGCGTTGCCACACAAAAATTTTTGTTTCCATCGCCAGACAGAGTATTACAACAGCCTTTACAGTTGTTGTCGGTTGCCCGCTTTACCGAAAAAAAAGGCCTGGCCTACGCCATCTCTGCTATTGCGTTATTAAAGAGTGCAGGTGTGGCTGTGCAATACCGCGTGATCGGTGATGGCCCGCTGCGTCCGGCTCTGACTGCACAAATTCACAACCTTGGGCTTGAGCAGGACATTCAACTCTGTGGTGTTCAGCCGCCTGCAAAGGTTGCCGAGGCCTTAGTGCAAAGCGACGTATTTTTATTACCAAGCGTCACGGCCGGCAATGGTGATATGGAAGGTATTCCGGTGTCCCTGATGGAAGCGATGGCCAGTGGCGTGATTTGTTTATCCACTTATCACAGCGGTATTCCGGAACTGATTTGCCATGGCCAATCCGGTTTATTGGTACCTGAGCGTGATGCAACGGCCATCGCCAGAGAGCTGCAACTGTTGACCCAGGGTCATTACGCGCTGGGCGCGCTTAGAAAAAATGCCAGAGCAACCATAGAACAGGAATTTGACCAGCAGCAGATTTATGATGCTTTGGCCGCTTATTTAACGGATGCTCAACATGGCGTCAATTAAACAGGATGCCCTCTGGAGTTTTGCCGCCAGCCTGGTTGGTACCCTGAGTCAGATTTTGTTGATGGTGCTATTGGCCAGGCACTTGGATCAGGCCAGTCTCGGCATCTTTGCGCTATTAAGCATCATGTTGTTATTGCTTGGTTATTTGCAGGATCTGGGGCTTTCCACCTTTGCAGTGCAATACCAGAACCTGCAGCCCAATGACCGAACCAACCTGCATTTGCTCAGCATCACGCTGGGGGCAGTTGCCACTGCGCTCTGTTTACTCAGCGCCCCGCTGGCTGGCTGGCTCTATCAAAGTGCTGTACTGACGTCACTGCTGACATTACTGGCACCACAGCTGTTATTGCTCGGCGCATCGACTCAGTACCACGCTGAGATGTTGCGCGAAGGCAAACTGGCAAAACTGGCACAAATAGACATCCTGAGCAAAATTGTGGCCTTTGCGCTGACGCTGTATTTGTTGCTGAGCTTTCCACCTGCGCTGGATGCACTGGTTTATGGTCAGTTAACAGGCGCTTTTTTACGGCTGTTATTGTTGTGGCTGGCCACCAAAACCCCTATTCACTGGCGATGCACGCTGGATTTTCCGCTCTGGCGTGCGGCACTTCGTTTTGGCTTGTTTCAGTCAGGCGCTCAGGTTATCGGATTCCTCCGTAACAGAGTGGATCAACTGATTATCGGCAAACTACTTGGCCTTGAAGCTCTTGGCTTATATTCACTGGCCAAAGATATTATTCAGCAGCCTCCAAGACTGCTCAATCCGGTGATCCAGCGTGTGCTGCTGCCAAGATTTTCCCGCAGAACAGACGCCACTGAATTGTTTCAACAGTCGCTGCGCCTGAATCTTCAGCTCAACACTGTGGTCTATGCCGGCCTTGCCCTGATAAGTTCACCGCTGGTGCTGTGGCTGTTTGGCGAATCCTACCAACAAGCTGCTGTATTACTCTGTATTTTTGCCCTGTATGGCATGATCAAACCCAGCGGCATGGTACTGAGTACTTATTGTCAGAGTATGGGCCGCTCAGACGTGGAGTTTTACTGGAATCTGTGGGCGTCGCTGGTGATGGTCAGTCTGGTGAGCCTCAGCGCCGCGCTGTCCAACCTTTATTGGGTGGCGCTGGTGTTGTCTGCGGTGCAGTTTGTGCTGTCTTGTTATGCCCAGCACTATTTTAGTCAGCGTGGTGCAGCGCCGAAAAGCGGTAATCTGTGCCGCCAGGCAGCGCCCTATGTGCTGCTGACTCTGGCGGCATCCAGCACTGGTATCATGCTCAATCCTGCGGTTCTTTTTTAACATGGGTCTTTGGTAATGCAAGTGCTGTCACACCAGTTTATGTTGGCGAAAAATCCTGCTTACCTGCCTGCAGGTTACCAGGTGTCGGTTTTTGCTGAATATTATCTGGCGAGCGCCGATGATCTGCCGGTGATCCCGCTGTTATCGCCTCAGGGCGAATCACTTGGCTTTTTGCTGGGCTGGCCTGTGACTTTACAAGGCGAAATGCTCACTCCGTCACAACCACAGCAGCTGAGCCCCGACACCACAGCCGCCTTTGAAGCCTGGTTATACCGGCTGGGTGGCCGTTGGCTGTGCCTGAGTTTGCTCGAAGGTGGCCAGTTTTACACCGATGCCATGGCCTCCCAGCCTTGTATTTATTGCCCGCAAGCTCAGCTGATAATGTCATCTGCCGCTTTATTGCCCTCTCCATGGCAAGAGCAGGTTGATACGAGTCTGATGGCCGCCATGGATGTGAGGCACAGTGAACACTTTTATCTATTTGCCCTGTTACCGCAAAAACACTGTTTGCGTCTGTTAGCTAACCATAAACTGCTGTTGTCTGATTTTTCGGTAAAACGCCATTGGCCACAAGCCTTTACTGCAGGCTCGGCAGAGCCGGACGATCTGCAGCAAAAAGCCAAAACAATCTGTGCAGTAGTACAAGCACATATCAGCGCCTGCGCCGGCAATGCCCCCACTAAAATTGGTCTGAGTGCCGGCTACGAAACCCGGTTGATGCTGGCCTGTGCCAAACCATGGCTCAGCGAGTTACGATTCTGGACACGCAAAGAACACAAAACCCGCGCCGGCCTGGATCAAAAGGTTGCCAGCCATTTGGCCGGCACTTTGAGCTTACAACATCAGTTTGTGCTGCCACCAGCTGCAGCAGACAGTGGCCAAAGCGAAGATGAGTGGCTTGCCAGAACCGGACATTGTATTGGTGGCAGCGCTCTGCGTTACCGCGCTTTGATAGATATTGAGCAAGGCCGTCATTTTGCCCTGACCGGTATTGGCGGTGAATTATGCAGGGCTTTTTATTGGCCGGAACAAGGTTTAACAGGCCCACTTACTGCCGCTTTGTTACACCGGCTGTCCGGTGTACCCGAGCACCCCGCTTTTGCAAAGGCTGCCCGGGACTATCTTCAGCAGTTACCGGACTTACCGCTGTGGCAACAACTGGGGCTGTTTTATTTGGAAAACCGGGTGGGTGCTTATGCCTCAGTGCATAAATATGGCAATAAAAATGGCATTATTTTTATGTATCCGCTGAATCACCGCCATGCAGTTGACGCCATGCTGACACTGCCACTGTCCGAACAACAAAAAAACAAGCTGCACCGCGCTGTCATTTGCCATGCCTGGCCAGAGCTGGATCAGCTGCCCTACAACGAACCGCTTGGTTTTTTCAGCCGCAGTTTGCACAGGCTGCAACAACAGCTGAAAAAACAACTGCGGGCACTGCGCAGCGCGCTTTACAGGGCTGAGCAATAAGCCGCAGCCGACGCGCTACCGGCTTGAAAAACGTTTTTTCTGATACCACTGCACTAAAGCTACTTTGAGCAGCACCTTCAGGTTGCGCCAAAGCGCCAGCGGCACTAAAGCAAAACTCAGCGGCTGCCCGCTTTGTAACTGACGATAAAACTGCTGGCTGCGAAGCTGCGCTGCCGTCCATAACAAACGATGTTTATCAATCAGTTGCTGATGGCCGGTTAATCTACGCTCCGGGTTGGAAATACGCTCCAGCTCGTGCTCCTGATGCACTATATAACTGAAATTGGCCAGACGCCGGCCTGCGCCAAAACTTTGGGTCAGCCGGATCCAGACATCGTAATCCTGGCAGGCGACCAGTTGTGGATCAAAACCACCGATATGCCGTAAATAGCTGGTTTTAGTAAAGACTTGATTACCAACCAGATTCACCATCAGTAAGTCGTCCGCTGTGATGGTCATGGCTTTTCTGGCACTACGCAGCATCTGAGCTGGCCCGGTATAAAACTGATAACCCGTGCTTAAAAAACTGTCGGCGCCGGTCCAGTTCGCAACAAATTCCTGCAGCCGTTCAGCGGTAAACTCATCATCATCATCAAGGCCGGTAATAAACTCGCCTTCTGCAATGGCAATCGCCTGATTACGTGCCGCACCAGCGCCAACAGAAACGGCATTGACCAACAACTTCATTTTTGGCGTTTGCTGTGCAAACTGCTGCAACTGCAACTGCACCTCAGGTGTTGAACCATCATCCACCACGATGATTTCAAAGGACTGATAACTCTGGGCAAGACAACTCTGCACTGCACGTTGTAACAAGGTAAAACGATTTTTTGTCGGGATATAAATGCTGATAAAAGGCGTGGATTTATCGGACATCAATCGATCTTATTGTGATGAAATTACGTATTTTTTTGCCAAGCAAAAACACTGTTGCCGGCAACAGCCGAAGGCAGGTGATCAGCAGCGCCAGCCACTTTCGCTTTGGATAAATCAACCGGACAAATTCCTCGGCCACATTTTTGTTATTCACCATTAAGGCACCACAAACGTTGATCAGGCCATTGTGATAAATAAAATTAAGCACCTGATCAACCACAGCTTTCTCCTGACCCTGTTGCCAGCTGTCGTGCATCAGAAAATAGCGGGTATGAAATGGGATCATCCGAAGACCGGAACTAATGGTCCGGTTTTCGGCATTGCGGTACACAGTGGACAGGATCTTACCACTGAACATCACAGGCCCCAGTAACGCCAGCCTTAACCATAAATAGATGTCTTCTCCTATCCTCTCGCCATCAGGAAAACCACCCACCTGATTAATAAGCTCACGACGGGCACAGATATTAGAAGAACAGATTAACGAGCGGCTGCGCTGGTAATGCGAAAAAAAGTCGTCCACCTGGCCGCAGAAATCGTCCGGCAGATCACAACGGCCCAAAAATGGCTGACCACATTCATCCACCTCTTTGTAGCGACAGGCAAATAAGGCCGCAGAAGGGTTCAACAAAATCAGTTTGCGGATTTGCAGCAGAAAATCCGCTGCATATTCATCGTCTGCGTCGAGAAAACACACATAATCGCCGGTTGCAGCCTTCACACCTCTGTTACGCGCCGAAGCCACACCTTCGTTCTGTTGGGTCAGCAGCTGCAGCCTTGGATCGGAAAAACCACGAGCCACCTGCAAACTGTCATCAGTCGAACCGTCGTCAACCACAATCAACTCAAAATTCTGATCAGTCTGCATTAACACAGAGCTGATAGCCCGAGCTGCCGAGTTTTGCTTATTGTAAAGTGGTATCACGACGGATATCAAAAAGGCCAATTTAGATTCTCAATCAATGTTACACGGTAGCAAGCAACGCAACTTCACGTAATACTTTGCAGCTTTTTTCAATTTCGGCGCTGGTTAAAGTTGGATGTACCAACATCATCAGGCTGGTTTCACCCAGTTGCCGGGCATTTGGCAAAGGTTCGGCCGGACGCCAGCCGGTATTGTCAAAAGCCTTTTCCAGATACACTTCACTACAACTGCCCTGATAACATGGCACGCCACGCTGGGTAATTTCTTCGATGATACGATCCCTGCTCCAACCCGGCGCTAAAAATTCAGGTCTGACAAAGAAATAATGTTTATATTCAGCATGTTCGCAATCTGCCGGCACCTGAACACGGCGTAACAATTGAATATCGGCCACAGCTTCATCTAATAAAGCGGCATTGGCACGGCGTTTTGCCGTCCAGTCCGCCATTCTTTTTAACTGAATACGGCCAATCACGGCTTGTACTTCCAGCATGCGCCAGTTGGTACCAAAGGAGTCGTGCACCCAACGGAATCCCGGTGGATGTTGTTTTTCATACACTGAGCTGAAACTTTTACCGTGATCTTTAAAAGACCACATTGTTGCCCAGAGGTTTTTGTCATTGGTAGTCACCATGCCACCTTCACCGCCAGTGGTCATGATTTTGTCCTGACAGAAAGACCAGGCACCGATATGACCAATAGAGCCGACAGAGCGGCCTTTATATTTGGCACCATGGGCCTGGGCACAATCTTCGATGACAAAAAAACCACGCTCGGTGGCAAGCGCCATAATAGGGTCCATATCGGCTGGCATGCCTGCCAGATGCACCACGATCACCGCTTTGGTTTTGGGCGTTAGCACCGCTTTAATACTTTCTGCCGTGATGTTCTGACTGTTTAAATCAACATCGGCAAACACCGGCACTGCACCGGCATTCACCACACAGGACACCGAAGCTAAAAAAGTTCTGGGTGTGACTACAACTTCATCACCCTGACCTACCCCCAGCGCTTTGAGGGCAACATCCAGTGCCACAGTGCCATTATGTAAACTGACGGCATATTCAGTACCACACCAATCGGCAAACTCACGCTCAAATTCACGACATTCCTGGCCTGTCCAGTAATTCACTTTATTAGACAAAATCACTCTGGACACAGCATCTGCTTCTTCCTGAGTAAAAGACGGCCAAGCCGAAAAAGCTGTATTTAACATATCACACCATTATTCGTTCATTTTGAGCAATTGTGCCGGCACACCAGCGACAACCTGACGTGCCAGCACAGGTTTAACAACAGCTGAGCCGGCACCAACAATAGAAAATTCGCCCAGTGTCATTAAATGACGTACTGCTGCCCCAATACCAATCCAGACACCTGTTTCAATTTTACATCCACCACCCAGACAAGCACCAGGACTTAAATGTACCGCGTCCGCTAACTGGCAGTCGTGTTCCACCACAGCCCTGCTATTTACAATACAGGCTTCACCCAGCACTGCGCCCGGGTTAATTACAGCGCCGGCCAGCACCACGGTGCCGTCGGCAATACTGACATCTGACGCCACCACAGCAGCGGGATGACAAACAGTGGCCAGCAAAACACCCTGTTGTTTCAGCCACAGATGCTTTTCTAACCTGCGTTTGTTGTCACCAATGGCCACAACTGCAGCATGACCCGATGTTAATAGATCAGCGGAATTGCCAACGACCGCAAAACGACCATTTGTTTGTAAACCCGGGTAAGCGTCATCATAAAAACACACTTGCTGCCATTGCCCACTTTGCAGCGCAGCATCTGCGACGACACGGCCATGGCCACTGGCCCCTAAAATTGCCAGCGTCTTCATTGTTTGGCGCTTCCGGTAAATTTCTCAGTGGTGACTACACCTTCACTGCTGATGCCGTCACGTTTAAAAACTTTCAGTACAGTCAGCAGCAGTATTTTGCAGTCGAGCCAAAAACTTTGATGTTCCACATACCAAACATCCAACTCAAATTTCTGCTCCCAACTAATGGCATTACGGCCATTGATTTGCGCCCAACCGGTAATACCGGGCCGCACCAGATGACGTTTAGCTTGCTCTGGCGTATACAGACTCAGATATTCAGGTAACAAAGGCCTTGGCCCAACCAGACTCATATCCCCTTTAAGCACGTTCCATAATTCTGGTAATTCGTCCAGGCTGGTTGAACGTAGCAAAGCACCAAAAGGTGTTAAACGTTCGGCATCACTTAAAGCAACCCCCTGACTATCCACAGCATTGGTCATGGTGCGAAACTTAATCATGTTAAAAATGTTGCCATTTAAGCCGGGTCTTGCCTGGCGAAATAACACCGGCGCACCTAATTTCAGCCGCACTAATACAAACAACAGCAAAAATAATGGCGATAACAGCAGCAAAGCCGTCAGCGCAACAACAATATCAAATAGCCTTTTCAACTGAGAATATCCTGATAAAACGCCAATAACTGACGCTGATAAAAACTCCGCTCAAAACGGGTATGAACCAAAGCGAGGGCCTGACGCCCTACCTCAGCAAGCTCGCTCTGTGTCATACCGCCGATCATCTGCATTTGTGCCGACAGCGCCTGACTGTCGCGCACAGGAACTATCCAGCCATTGAGCCCATGCTGCACAATTTCGTTGGAACCATGCACATCGGTGACCAAAGCCGGTTTCGCCATAGCGCCGGCCTGTAACACCACATTGGGAAAACCTTCGCGGTAGCTTGGCAGCACAAATACATCGGCCGCCAATAACGCTACCCGCACATCCGGCTGAAACCCCAGCAGGCAAATTGCCGGAGACGATTGCAATTTTTGCAGGGTTTGCGCATCCACCGGATTTTCGTCGTCCAGTCCACCGACTATTAACAACGCATTTTTCTGCGGATCTAATGTCAGAAAGGCATCACAAAGTTCTTTAATACCTTTGTCTTTATTAAGCCGGCCGACAAAACAAAACACGGTTTTTCCGCAAAGCCCAAGCTCTGATTTTAACGCGGCCGCCTTGGCCACAACCTCTGGCTCTGAGGGGTTAAAGTGCATTAAATTAACACCGGCAATATTGCCATAACCAATCACTTTCAACGGCTTATAACACAAAGGTGCCAGGGTTTGTTTTACACCTTCGCCTTCCGGCACTATATGCGTATTCAAACAGCAGATCACCCGGTCAATCTGCTTAAGAATGAACTTTTTCACGCCACTGCAGTATGGAAAAATCAAACCGGTAAAGGTGTGCACACGCACCGGTACACGGGCAAAAAAGCCGGCGATGGCGCTCACCATGCCCGCCTTGGGTGTATAAGAATGCACCAGATCCGGCTGGTGTTTTCTTAGTACCTTGTACATCTGAAAAATGGAATTTATGTCTTCAAGTGGTGAAATGCCGCGGTTCATTGGCACCACTTCAAAATCGACACCTTCTTTTTGCGCAAAGGCCGCAAGCCTTTGCTGCGCCGAACTCACCACAACCACCTGATAACACTCGTTCAGAAATTGTGGTTGCGACTCCAGAATCAGCTCCAGTGTGTCTGGCACTGTGGTGACAATCACTAATTTTTTTCCGGGAGACGTGCCGCTATAAGCTCCCTTTTCGGCACCGGACAATTTATTCAAGCTTTGACTGCTCTGAAAATTGCGGATTTAACTGCCGGTACAATTGCCGGTAACGCTTTGACACACTGTCAATTGAAAACAGCTCAATCACCCGCTGCCGGGCTTTTACACCAAGCTGATGACGCTCTGCTGCAGGCTTGTCTGCCATCTCAAGGATGGCTTGCGCCAGAACAGCCGCATCGCCCTGCGGGATCAGCGGGAATATGTCGCCGGTCAGCCAACGGCAATCACCCACATCAGTGGCAACACAGGGAAGAGCCGCCAGCATGGCTTCCCCCAGGGCTACCGGAAAAGCTTCACTGCGCGATGGCAGACAAAACATATCAAATTCAGTCAGTAACTGCGGTACATCGTCGCGTTCGCCCAGCAGAATGACCTGTTTCTGCAATCCTTTGGCCGCAATCTGCTGCTGCAGCGCCGGATTATTGTTGTCACATTGGCGTCCAGCTAAAACAAACACAATATCCGGCCTTTTTTCGACAACCAAAGCTGCCGCATTTAATAAAATGTCCTGACCTTTATCCGGATGAAAACGCCCCACAGCGCCCACCACCAAAGGTGCAGGTGATTGTGGAAATTGCAGCAGGGCTTGATGGCCCAAAGGGCGCTCAAGCAAAGGGTTAATGGCAAAACCATTGGGGATGACCGACATCAGCGCAGACTTATAACCGTAGTTAATATGCATTTGCCGGGCTGCATCAGCCACACACACGATATGGGATGGGATTTTATACGACAATAATGCACAGGCTTTCATCACAGCCCAGGTGAGAGGCCGGCCTATCGGTAATTTTGTGCAGTGAATGCCCCAGACGATGGTTTTAATACCGGCGAAATATGCCGCAAGGCCGCCAAGTAAATCGGCATGATACATCCAGGTTTGCACCAAAAGCGGCTGTAATTGACGTAACAAACGGGTTAAGCGCAGCAATGCCAGCGGGAAAGCCAGCTTGCCTTTCATATTCAGCGCATACACAGTAAAACCGGCCTGCATCAGTTGCTGTCCGATCTTGCCATGATCCATCAGCGAAATTACAACAACCCGTTCTTTGTACTCAGGTTCCTGCTCCAGCAAACGTTTGAGCATAAACTCGGCACCACCGACATCAAGGTCGGTGATAATGTGACAAAGCTCAATTTTCTTTTTCAGATCAATAGCCAATTTATTT
Organism: Rheinheimera sp.; assembly: GCA_003543135.1. GTDB lineage: Bacteria > Pseudomonadota > Gammaproteobacteria > Enterobacterales > Alteromonadaceae > Pararheinheimera. The sequence goes on along the minus strand of DPJG01000027.1, from coordinate 150,975 downwards.
TGCAGTCATCTCAGGAACAAATTTCAAAAACCGGGCAATTGTACACAAGTCACCAAGCCCAGTCACCCGCGGCTCTTACGAATAAGTGGTATCTTGTGATGCCAGCCAGTCCTGAAACATCAGGATGTTCCATAACTGAAAGTGCCAGTCAGCGGTGCCGTCCAGATGCTCACGCCACATCCGGCTGACCATGGCCACATTCAGGTAACCCTGCTGTTGGAGCATTTTTGCATCCAGTAATGTATCTGCCCAGTCGCGCAGTTCATGCCGCAGCCAGCGTGCCAGAGGCACCCCAAAACCCTTTTTCGGACGTTCGATCAAGCTGCGTGGCACGTACTGATCCAAAATCTGCCGCAGACAAATTTTACCTGTGCCCTGCTGATATTTCTGCGACAGCGGCATCCGAAACGCGTATTCAATCACATCAACATCCAGCATCGGCACCCTGCTTTCCAGCGACGCCGCCATCGAAGCACGGTCAACCTTCACCAGAATATCGTCCGTCATATAACCTGCGGTATCCAGATACATCATCTGAGTGATGGGGTTCTCAGCTGAGTCCCCTGTGTTTGCGCTGTTAACAACACCCTCTGCCGCAAGCACCAGTTGCTGGCTTTGTTGCTGCGTCAGATGAGTCAGAAATAACTGATAATAATCAGCGAAGTTTTCAGCAGCCAAACCCGCCAGGCCTTTGGAGACTTTCATCAGCGTATTGTTACCTGCGCCCTGCAAGCCAAGGCGGGAAGACAGCAGGTTCAGCTGCTGCGGCAACAGTGTTTGCCCCAAAGCCGCCAGACTATGCCGAAGTGCAGCTGGCAATTTTTGCTGTTGCTGCCATTTGGCATCAACATGAGGATACCGGCTGTAGCCGGCAAAGAGTTCGTCACCGCCATCGCCGGACAGCGTCACTGTTACATGTTGGCGGGCCAGTGCCGACACCAGATAGGTCGGGATTTGTGATGAATCGGCAAAGGGTTCGTCGTACATCTGACTGAGCCTTGGCACCACCGCCAGACTGTCAGCACCGCTTACCATCATTTCATGATGTTCAGTGCCTAAATGACGCGCAACATCTGCTGCGTATCCGGCTTCATTAAATTCCTGCACGTCAAAACCAATGGTAAAGGTTTTCACCGGCTGGCTGCTCATAGATTGCATCAGTCCGACAATCAGGGAGGAATCAACCCCACCGGACAAAAATGCCCCGAGCGGCACATCTGAAATCATTTGTGATTGCACCGCTTCGCGTAATTTTTGGTGTAACCCCTCAACACTGGTTTCTTGTTGTGGCTCAGCCGCAACAGCAGCCGGCAACGACCAATATTGGGTTTTATCAATAGAACCGGGGCGGTTTAATGACACCGACGCAATATAACCTGGCGGTAATTTTTCAATAGCGGCGTAAATGGAGCGTGGTGTTGGCACGTAGCTGTAGCGCATGTACTGCGCAAGGGCATGGCGGTCAATGCGGCTGTCAAAAGCCGGATGCGCGCGTAACGCTTTGAGTTCTGAGCCAAATAACAGATAGTCACCGCACCAGCCCAGATACAAGGGTTTTTCGCCCAATCGGTCGCGGGCAAACAATAATTGCTGCTCTTGCTCGTCCCAGACAGCTATTGCAAACATGCCTTTGAGTTTGGCAATAGTGGCCGCAAAACCGTATCTGTCCATACAGGCCAGCAGAGTTTCAGTGTCTGAATGGCCGGCCCACAATCTGGCGCCCTGTGTTTCTACCTCTTGCCTTAAACTCAGGTGGTTATAAATCTCGCCATTAAAAATAATGGTATAACGACCCGTCGCCGAGAGCATGGGTTGATGACCTGCCGCCGATAGATCCAGAATTGACAGCCGTCTGTGGCTGAACCCCAGATGCAAATGCGGATGCTGCCATATCCCGGCATCATCAGGGCCGCGATGCCGGATGGCATTGCCCATCGCAGTGAGCACCTCAGAACAATTAAAATCACCTTGAACCCGGGCGAAAAATCCGGCAAAACCACACATAACAATCAATCCTTTTTTTAAAACGACAGCCCGGCCTGAGGTAATTTATTTCTATGCTGCTGTGCTTGTGCAATCAGCTCAAACCAGAGTTCTGTGACAACAGGCAAGGCATAACGCGCCATCACAGAGGCACGGGCTTGCCTGCCAAGTTGAAGCCGCATTTCTTCATCGAGCGCAAGCGCTCTGAGCGCCGCTGTGAACTGCGCTTTCTGATTCAGCGGTACCAGCTTTGCAACAGCGCCCTGCTCTGTCATATCGGCAGGTCCACTCGGACAATCGTAAACCACAGTCGGACGGCCAAGCGCCAGCGCTTCGAGCAAGGCATTTGGAAACCCCTCAAAAGCCGACGCCATGGCAAAAACATCACATCGGGCAATTTGCGGATAAGGGTTTTCCACACTGCCAAAGAATCTCACTTTCTGACTCAGCTCCAAACGACTCACCAACTGACGCAGTACCGCCATGTGCGGACCATCACCCACTATATGCAGCTCCCAGTCAGGCAGCTCTGGCTGCAATGAAGCAAAAGCCTCAATAATGTGTTCAAACTGTTTACCCGGCATCAGCCGGCCCACACATAAAATGTGTTTAGGTTCAGAAGATACGCCAAGGGGCTGCGCTGCCAAAGAAGCAGGAATTGGGTTTGGCACTACACGGACCAAATCAGGCAGGTGGAATAAAAGGCCCACTTTATCGGCAACGGATTGGGTTTGCACCGTCAGCATATCGGCATAACGATACGTGTATTTACACATCATTTTCCAAAAACCTGACATTGGAAAATGCTCAGGATCACTTCGCTCACAGATGATCAACGGCAGCCCGATGCCGGCATTGGCAATCACCGCCATCACATTCACATTGGGTAAAAAGCTTATCACAACATCAGGTTTTTCTGTTTTAAACAGGTGATGCAACTTCAGCAGTCTGGCAAAAGAGCCAGAACTTTTTCCTTTAAAACAAGGATATTCGCGGGCCAGGTAATGTAATTTAATAGATGAAGCCAGTTCAAAAACACAGGGTTCCAGGCCACCATAAGTGGCAACCAGCGACACCTGATGCTGTTTTGAAAACTCATTACATAATACGGTGGCAACTCTCTCAGCCCCACCAAACTGTAGTGAGCTTACTAAAAACATAATATTCATCTATCGGATCCAATAAACCCACTGCACTATTGTGTAGGCAGCGAAGATTAAAACAACAAAAGCACGTTCAAAAGAACCAAAACGGCACAATGCTACTACAAAAAATGGTAATGAAGCTGCTAAAAATCGTAATCCATACACTGAAAACAATGTACAAAATGTGTACACCGACAAAAATACCAATGCGATAGCATTCACATGGTTACGGAAAAAAGCACTCAACTGCAAAGCTGCTACAGCCAGAATAGCCACCCACACCGAAGCGTAAGTCCAGGTTGTAGCGGGCGCATCATATACGATTCTTCTGTCACCCAACTGTTCGAGTATGAAGGTTCGTAATGGACCTACCACCAGCGCAATACAAAAACCTGTGAACACCAACAAAAAATAACAATTAAACCGGTTTAACCGGTATTTTTCTGCCAATGAGACTGAGACAAATACACAAAGTGCCATGATGACAAATAAAAAAGATGCGGTATGAATAAAGCAACCAATCAGTAGAAAAGGTAATCTGTATAACCAGCGGTTACAATTGAATGCAATTAACAGAAATACCATCGCCAGCGACATTCTTAATTGCGAAAAAGCTAAATCAACTAACAGAGGGTTGATGAGCAATAATATGGCTAATGGTCCAACCCGCGACGATACAAAATAGGCATAACTAAACACTAATAAAAAACTAATCACACCAAAAACTGTTGTCAGCGACAAACCAATATTTTCATGTAAACCACGAATCAACTGGCTCCATAGTTGCTCATTGACGATAAATGCGACAAGTTGGAAAAAACTAAATGAAATCTCAAAATCAGGCGCATTTCTGAAAATAGAAAAATACACTTCCCTATCAACAAAAAAGCTGCCATGAACCCATTCCCAGTCCACCATAGAAAAAAACACAGCAAACAAAAATGATGCAATGACGGCAATGGCGCGATGTGGTTTTGATGCGGTATCAATGTTAAACATGGTGTAGTCTGACTAAAAACGTCATTTTCTAAGCAACTGTCGCAGCTGTGGCAACAATAACAATCTTGCTCTGGAAAGCAGCACAGCCACAACCAGGGACAGTAAGCCAATCAGCGTTAAAACTGCGAATATTTCCAGTCGGTTAAAGGGGCGGAGATCAACAATAAAGACCAGCAACAGCACCGACATCGCCGCCATCACAGGTACGCAGACATCTTGCACCATCGAGGTTTTATACAAGCTGTGATCCAGCTGGCGGTAGAGGAAGAACTGGGGGACAACAAAAAATAACAGGTTTACAATCAACCAGCCATAGACCAAACCTTGTTCACCAAACAGCCATAACAAAACTGCAAGTGTTGGCAGGTACAACAACAGACTGATGATTGAGTACTTTAATCTGAGTTGAAAATTGCCAATTGCGTAATTAATGGCATAGGACAAATTCCCTAAGGCAAAAAATAACGTTGCCAGCATGTATAAAGGTAAAAATTCGGCAGCCTTTTGCGATAACGGCACATTACCCGTCCAGGCAAATAACAAAGACTCACTCCAGCCAATCACCACAACAGATGCAGAACCGAGCATCAGGGACACCACCAGCGAAATATTCCGGAAAACAGCCACAGCTTCTGACTTTTTATCCTGAGCCAGCAACCGCGCCATGGCAGGCCCTATTGCATAAATACAAGTACCGGAAAGTAACAACAAAATCGAAGAGATGCTAATCACCAGACTATAGGCCGTGTAATCGGCAATGGGCAGTATGCCCGATGCGAGAAATTTATCGGCCTGTGTAATAACCGCCCACAATAATGAGGTGAGGCCAACAACCAACGAACTGACTATTGCATCAGACAAGGCACTTTTATTGATTTTTCCAAAACGTTCGCCTTGCCGGAATCCCGCTATTTTGTTTGTGCGGAAAAACAGCAACATCAGTTCAATAAAGTTGACGACGATTTGATAAAGGAAAAAGTCCAGCACATCACCCGAGACCAAATACAAATAAGGTAATACACCAAAGATCCGCACCGACGATACCAGAATATTAAACCAGCCGAGCCACACCAGCTGCTCGGCACCAAGCACTATGGCCCGGTAATAGGTTTGCATCCAGCGCAGAGCAATTACCACAAAAATCAGCTGTATCGTATCGCGGGCGACAACAACAGAAAAATCACCGAGATTCAGCCAGGACTGCGCCAGTAAAGGCGCTGAAAAAACACCGCCAAGGATACAGAGCGCAACAACCACAAAAGAAAATTCAATACTGCGCAGCATGGCAAAATAGTCGTTTCGGGCTAATTTACCTGCACCAAATAATGCGGTGTTGCGTGAAACTGTGGCAGAGATCCCAATGTCAAGTAAGCCAATCATCGTTTGTAGCTGCATAAAAAACGCAACCAAACCATAGGCCTGACTGCCCAACATATCGATATAAAACGGCAACGTGGCGACTGATAACAGCGCCATATAAATTTGACTGACCGTATTTAAAATAATGTTGGATCTGACAGACAAGTTAGTTACCAATCATGAGCGCTACAAATAAAAGAGCAGCCCTGATTTCAGGGCTGCACAAGATTGTGTGGTAAAGGCCAAACGGGATAAAACTATAACCTTAAATCACTACCTTCTTTAGGCAGCAAATACTTCAGGTCATACACAAGATGCTCAGCCTTGCCGAAACTTCTGATGCCTTCTGCTCCCAATTGCTTAAACTGTCCATGCGCCACAGCAACAATCACGGCATCATAACTATGGTGTGCCGGTTGTTTTACCAGCTCTAATCCGTATTCAGCTTTTGCTTCTTGTGCATCTACCCATGGGTCAAACACGTCGGGCACCATGCCGTACTCTTTCAGTTCAGCAATAATGTCGACAACTTTGGTATTGCGGATATCCGGACAATTCTCTTTAAAGGTCAGACCCAACACCAGCACGCGGGACGCCGACACCTGAATGTTACGGCGGATCATCGCTTTTACCAGCTGAGACACCACATATTTAGCCATGCCATCGTTAATGCGTCTGCCGGCCAGAATCACTTCCGGATGGTAACCAACAGCCTGAGCTTTATGCGTCAGATAGTAGGGATCAACACCGATACAGTGCCCGCCCACTAAACCCGGACGAAATGGCAGGAAGTTCCATTTTGTGCCGGCAGCCAGCAACACTTCTTCGGTATCAATACCAAGGCGGTTAAAAATAACCGCCAGTTCGTTAATTAACGCAATATTTAAGTCACGTTGGGTATTTTCGATAACCTTGGCAGCTTCTGCCACTTTGATACTGCTGGCCAGATAAGTACCTGCAGTAATAATTCGGCCATACACCTGATTCACAAACTGAGCAACTTCGGGCGTTGAGCCAGAAGTTACTTTTTTAATAGTGGTAACTCTGTGCTCTTTATCACCCGGGTTAATGCGCTCAGGGCTATATCCGGCAAAAAAGTCCTGATTAAATTTCAGACCTGAAATACGCTCAATCACAGGAACACAAACTTCTTCAGTCGCGCCCGGGTACACAGTGGATTCAAAAACGACGATGTCATTCTTTTTAACCACCCGCCCCAATGTTTCAGAGGCTTTGATCAATGGTGTCAGATCAGGTTGCCGGTGTTCATCAATTGGCGTGGGCACTGTCACAATATAAAAATTTGCACTTTTGATCTGTTCAATATCAGACTCAAAAGTAAGCAGTGAAGCCTGAGATAACTCTTCTGGCGAGACTTCCAGCGTATGATCGTTACCTGAACGCAATTCGGCAATACGATGGGCATTAATATCAAAGCCAACCGTTGGTAAAACTTTGCCAAACTCTACAGCAAGAGGTAAACCAACATACCCAAGGCCAATAATGGCAATTTTATCAACTGAAAAACTCGTATTCATATCATCCCTTATGCATTGTCATATAATCACGCTAACCTATCGAGCTCTTATGCCAGAACGCTAACCATAAAGAAAGAAGGTTAGCGAGGATAATTCTCGCACCCTGCAAGCCACTTATTTAAAAATAAAATTGAATCTTCTCAAAACGAAAGCTAACAGTATGACCAGGAGGAAACTGATAACAATCCTTTTTTCTATGTTTAAAATATACGCCATATCGTTACGATAAATATAAAAGGCCCAATATACGCCACATAACAACAGAAGAGGTTTGTAACCTGCTTTCACTGACTGAATAGCCAGATTAAGTACCATTAACACCAGGCTGTACACGGCACTTACCGCAAAAACGCCAAAAACCCCCGAAACTGCATAAAACTCAGCTAAGAAATTTGATGCCATACCGTAGTTGATTTTTGGAAACAACGCGGGTTGAAAATAGTCATTGAAGCTACGGATCTGTCCAAACACAACATCACCGAGCAACACAAACTGCAACGGAATTAGCTTTAAATGCTCTGCATCGGTACGAAAATCCAAAGAAACTACGGTGTTAAGAATAGACTGAGTTACAAAAGGTTCGCTTGTACTGAGCAACTTTTCATAGGTTTGGGAGTTTGACAATATTGCCAGTAAAATATCTATATCGCCTTTTTTTAACCCAAACATCATTAATTTTAACATTAAAATAGAAAATACAGCAAAAACGCCGAGCAGTAAATATGGCCATAGGCCTATCAATCTTTTGTCTTTCTTATTAAAAGAGACAAAAAACAACATTAAAATTGCGATAACAAAGGATGTCCGAAAGCCGAGGTATACGTCAAAACAAAGAAAGAACAACAAACATATATATGCAGTTCTAAACTTCGCCACTGTTAACACATAAGCTATCGCTAACAGCAGGATTGACTCGTACAACAAGTACCAACGACCTATGTTGGCCATAACCTGATTTTTATCAAGTTGATGAAGTGCCCCACCGCCAAATATATTCAGTAAAAAGAAGGAAATTAACAACAAGATAAATGCGGAGTACATCTCATATTTATACTTGTCATCCGCTTTAATTTGACTGTAATTGAAGTTGCCTGAGGTTTTAATAAACAGGTCATGGCTAAGGGTTGTTAGAAATAGTATTGATAAAAATATAAAATAAACGGCATAGGTTTTATCTGCCAATGGAGAATACACCCAATCCGTCAGATCAACCAAAAAACCGGCGTAACCAAAAAAAGTTGGCGAAAAATAAATAAAAGACGAAAAGTAAGAAATGCCGAATAAATCAAACCCGTTTCTTCTTAAAAGATAGAAAAGAAGAAGACTCAGATTAAATAAAATAAACGGCAGTTGTACCTCACTCATTTTCTATGCACTTTTCATTTGCATACGAACGAGTTTAATCATGCAAATCGCCATATAGCCTATAAAAGCGATGACCAAAGAGAATAAAACAATCAGCGCGCGGAAAGGTCCGGACTTACGCTCTGGTAATGTAGGAGAATCAATCGTTGTCAGCGAGTAATTAGGCGTAATGCTTGCAACAATAATCTCTTTGCGCTTTTCTCCCGCTAAATCGAACAAAAGCGCGCGCACATCTGCATTCTGATTTTCAGCCAGAGATTTCTCTATAGATTGCAAAGCCTGGTTGTGATCATTTAATGCTCTTGCTCGCATTACGTCATTAATTTCAGCAATCAAAAGGCTTAACCAAGCTTTGGATAGTTCTGGCGCAAGTGTCTCTATGCTGACTTTAATAAAGTCTGTTGTTTTGTCCTTGTTGACCACAAGAATAGCCCGGAACTCTCTGACTAACTCTTCATCAGAGGGTTCAACACCCCTATCTGCGGTCGGGGCCCGAAGCCATTTTTCGGTTTTGGCATCGTATAGTTCAGGATCATAGACCAGAGTCTGCCTGGCACTGTCCCATGACTTAGCGGCAATAATGGCGGCTTCAATTTTGTGTTTGCGGATAAAGCGACTGATGAACTCGGTCGACTTTAACACTTCAACCACTAAATCAGCTTTATCAACCCCCATGCCACCGATATTAAAACCGGCGGCTGAGGCTAAGCCACTTAGTGAGCCCAGAGATCCCAAACTTTTTTTGTCCTGAACCGGTGCCAATACCGCTTCAGAGCGATACAGATTCGGTAACCCCAACGAATAATACACACTGGAAACGCATGCAATGATCACCAGAATGATCAGAACCAGATACGAATCAAATACAATTTGCAGCAACGTCTTTTGACTGGAGGTTTTGTTTCCAACCTTTTTTGATTCGTCTTGTCGCTCTGCAACTAACAGTACGTCATTGTTATTCATATTTACCTAACCCAACACTATCAACTTTTAAAAGGAATTAATTGCGGCTAAAGCAACTGCACTTTGATAGAAAATTTGGGTGAGCTGAGCCCATAAACTAATATTGTCTTTAAATTCAGTATCAAGTGGCACCACAATGGTATCGCCTGGCTGAATTTCCTCGCTGCTTAAGGCAAACCAGCTTTGTTTCTGCGGCACCAGTACTGAACCATCGGCACGGATAATATAAACACGGTCTTCATCAGCCCGTTTTCTCGAACCGCCCGCCAAACGCATATAATCGTCCAGTGTCAGGCCAGCTCTGTATCTGTGGCTGGAAGGATGTTGTACTTCACCCACAATGGACACTGTGGTTTTGCGGGTTGGGATCATCAGGTAATCGCCGTTTTCCAGAACAAAATCATCATCCTGACTGCCTTCAGCAACAGCTTTTACATCAACAACCAGTCGCCCAACCGGCTTCACTTTTTCAATTTCGCTAAGCATCGACAAGGCATCCTGAGTACTGAGGGTTGCTGACTCAGCAGATAAAGTGCGGGCTGCGATGTCGCGGCGCAATTGTTGCGTCAGTTTGGTAATTTGCTCAACTTCCTGAGCTTTTACCTGTTCCCTGATCATCACAGCGCCCTGTGGAAAGGCGTTTTGCGTCAGGCCGCCGGCGCGTTTTAACACATCAGCCAGGGTTTCACCGCTGCGCACTGAATATTCGCCCGGGAACCGGACCTGGCCAGCAATAGTGACCCTCTGTTCCTGATCCCAGTCAGTCAGGCGGAACACATTTAACCTGTCGCGGCTTTGTAACAGCGTTTGCGTCTTTTGCGACAATTCATCAAACAGCTTGATATCCATATGTTCAACCTGAACAGCACCACTTTCGTTAATAGTGGCTCTGGTTAACTCTGCCCGTTCAAGGAAGGCACCAGGCAACAAACCGCCCGCTGCAGCAATTAAGTCTTCGACTGAGCCCTGCTCTGGTTTCGGATATTGACCTGGATATTTCACTTCGCCAGACACATACACAACGGCATGATTTGATACCCCAGAACTGCGGGTTTTTAATTCATTCAGCAGGTTAAATAACAACTCTTCGCGTGTCAGACCTGCAGAGAGCTGCCGTATCTCAGGCTTTTTATGTACGTCATCAAGAAACTCGCGCATCAGCCTGGCCACAAGCTTGTGGTGACTTTCGGGCAAACGCTGCATTAATTCACGCTGACGCTTAGTGTCTTCGGTTTCAACCAGCTGACGCTTTTCAGAGAGTGCAGTTTCTTCTTCATTCAGTACCAGGCTAAAAGCCAGGCTGGTAAAACCGGCTTTGGAAATCAAAGAGCGGACCTGCTCCTCAGACTGCTCGCTGAGTTCAGGCGTTAATTCTTTATTTAACGCCGTCATCTCACCGGATAAGGTTAATGCTTCCTGATAGCGCTCAAACAATAAGGTATCCACTTCGTCCCGAAGTCTAGGCGCGTTATAACTAAATACGTAAATAGAGTCCTGACCCTGTAACAGCAGATCATCAGTACTTTTTGGAAACTCTATAGCTTTACCAAGGTTAAATTGCTGAATTGATATTTTATTGTTGCTACCGGAACGACTGACAACCAGGGCGTAGTCTAAATCGGTGTCTATGGTTAAATCAGCCCAAATTGATGACAAGATATCGCTGACGTGCATAGATTCACGGTGGGCGTAAACACCAGGCCTTGCAACAGCACCAATAATTTCGATTTTGTTCTGAATATTTGACGACACTTTACCAAAACGAACCACATCGCCATTACGGATTGGTTGTTGTAAATCACTGGCCGATGAAAGGTCGAGATTGATCATGGTGCGCACCGCATTTTTTTCAATGCGCTCAAGCGTTACACCATTTAAAAATGCCTGCGCTTTACCACCGCCTGCCATTCTGACCAGATCACCAACAGTTTCATTGGCACCAATTTCATACAGAGCCGGACGTAAAACTTCGCCGGCAGCTTCCGCTAAAGCGGTATAAGGAGCGATAAAGACCACATCGCCATTTTGTAGCGCTTGATCAACATTTGAATCACCGCCAAGCAATAAGCGGTATAAATCTACGGCTATTTTTGTGCCATCTTTACGCTGTAACTGAATACCACGCAGCGCACCAATGTCGCTGATACCACCGGCCTGCACTAATACATCAACCACTGAAGATAAAGCCGGAACAGTATATGAACCGGGCCTTTTTGCTTCGCCAGCCACAATAACGCTGATGGTGCGCAACTGTCCCATACTGACGTTCACTTCAGCTCCGACGTTGGCGGCCAGAATACGTTGGGTAATTGATTGTTTTGCTTCGGCAAAAGTCAGGCCGGCGACCGAAACCACACCAATCTCACTAATAGATACAGTACCGTCTCTGGCAACCTGAAGTTCTTCATCCATTGGTTTAGCGCCAAAAACCTGCACTCTGAGCTCGTCATCCGGGCCAATACGATAGTTACTCGGCACCGGAGTACCTGATTTTGTGTCGAGCTCTGAGTCAATATTTTCAAAAAAGCTTAAACCAAACCGCACCGGCTCCTTGCTTTTCATTTCAGCCGGAAATTCTTCTTTTGCTGAGTTTTTGTTTTTTTCTGCAAAGGTCTCCGACTCTTTTTTCTCTTCAATATCTGACGAGCTTTCTGCTTTTGATTTTTTCAGATCGCTGACTTTAAGGCCGTATTGTTTTGCAATCCGGGCCTGCTCCGATTTTGGCAACTTATTAAACTGAGCCATCATTGCAGGAGACGGGGTAGCCGCTTGCAGGGCAAATGAAAGACATCCAACAGCTAAAAAGGCGGTAAGCTTTCTAAAAAAATTTGTCACTATGTTACTCCATCTTTCTTATACAATTCGCGCAAAACCAATACAAAACATAAAGTTACACATCAAGGCTCATAAAGGCACTAAAACGCGAGCCGGATATTCTACTATGTCTGATTGCTCAACAGCGAGGTTTTTCCATGTAATCAACTGTTACTAAACACAATTCAAACTTTGCATTTCCCGTTTAAACAATTCTTGCCCCCTTCTGCGCTAGCAAGATGCGATAAAACAGTTTCACGCAGGCGCTGTTTAAAATCCGCCGCGGGGTGCCAGCCCAGTTCATGCCTGATCTTTGACGCATCCAGTGCATAACGGATATCGTGACCGGGCCTGTCCTGAACAAACTGAATCAAATGACGGTAACTTTGCAGTGTACCTCTTTCTTCAACTGCTAACTCATCAAGCAGTTCTGTCAGCATCGTTACTAAATCTAAATTTTTAAATTGGTTATCTCCGGCAATATTGTACCTGCTACCAACCTGCCCTTGCTGGATCACGACTATCAGCGCCTGAACGTGGTCCTCAACATAAAGCCAATCCCTGATTTGCTGACCATCGCCATACAAAGGTAACGGCTCCAGCCTGAGTGCATTGGAAATCATCCTCGGGATCAGCTTTTCCGGATATTGACCCGGACCAAAATTATTAGAACTATGCGTAATAATGACCGGCAAGCCATAAGTCCGGTGCCAGGACATCACAAGATGATCAGCCGAGGCTTTTGAAGCGGAATAGGGGCTGCTCGGCGCGTAAGGATGCAGCTCTGTTGCCGCCGGCGCATCCGCGGCAATGTCGCCATACACTTCATCTGTCGACACATGCAAAAATCTGAAAGTGTGTTTTTTGGCATCAGATAAACCCAACCAATATTGTTTTGCCACTTCAAGTAACTGATAAGTGCCATAAATATTGGATTGAATAAAATCCGCCGGCCCTGAAATAGACCTGTCAACATGAGTCTCAGCGGCAAGATGAAAGATAGCGTCAGGTGCAAAATTGTTGATAAGCTCAGACAAAGCTTCAGCACAACATATATCTAATTGCACAAAGCTGCATCGCCCATCGGGGCTCAGCTCAGATAGATCCGGCGGGGTGGCGGCATAAGTCAGTTTATCAATGATCAGCACCTGCCAGGTCGTATCCTGCAAAATAGCTTTGACCAGTGCAGAACCAATAAAGCCCGCGCCTCCCGTCACAATAACCTTCATTTACCCTCGCTTGCGAAAACCATTTTTATATCAGGAACCCTTTTATAAACCGCTGCGGCGTTAGTACTTATACACACTGTCGCCCCGCCCTATTGCGTAATAAGCAAAACCAAGTTGTTGCATTTTGGCCGGGTCAAACAGATTACGGCCATCCACAATCACTGGTTGACGCAAACTTTGTTTTAGCAGATCAAAATCGGGAGATCTGAAGGTTTTCCACTCAGTACATATCACCAATACATCGGCCTGATGCAAAGCGGCTTCTTTGGTACCCACCAGCTGTAAATCTGCTCTGATGCCATAAATCCGCTGGGTTTCTTCCATGGCTTCGGGGTCAAACGCCTGTACCCTTGCACCTGCAGCCCATAAAGCTTCCATCAGTGCCCGGCTTGGCGCTTCGCGCATATCGTCGGTATTTGGTTTAAAACTCAAACCCCAGATAGCGATGGTTTTACCGGCCAGATCGCCAGCAAAATGCTGCGCCAGTTTGGCAAATAACTTGTGTTTTTGCGCGTTATTCACCGCTTCCACCGACTTGAGCAGACTGGTGTTATAACCGGTTTGTTCCGCAGTGCGGATAAGCGCCTGCACATCTTTAGGGAAACAAGAACCACCATAACCACAGCCGGGGTAAATAAAGTGGTAACCAATGCGGGGATCTGAGCCAATGCCATGGCGCACCTGTTCAATATCAGCACCCAAAAGCTCAGCTAAATTGGCCATTTCATTCATAAAACTGATTTTGGTGGCCAGCATACAGTTGGCAGCATATTTGGTGAGCTCAGCACTTCGCACGTCCATCACAATAATTTTGTCATGATTGCGGTTAAAAGGCGCATACAACTCGCGTAATTGCTGTTCTGCCCATGGGTTGTCGGTGCCCAGAATAATGCGATCCGGGCGCTGACAATCTGCCACCGCCGCGCCTTCTTTTAAAAATTCCGGGTTTGAGACTACGGCAAAATCAATTTCGGCCTGACGTTGCGCCAGAGTTTGCGCTATTACAGCTTTGACTTTATCACCAGTGCCTACCGGCACTGTGGACTTATTAATCACAACTTTAGGGCTGGTCATGTGCTGCGCAATACTGGCGGCCACTTTTAACACGTACTTTAAATCGGCCGAGCCGTCTTCATCCGGTGGTGTTCCCACCGCAATAAACTGTAATTCACCAAAGTGCACACCTGTGGCAGCGTCTGTGGTGAATTCCAGCAGGCCCTGTGCCACGCCCTGCTGTACCAGCGAAGATAAACCAGGTTCAAAAATAGGAATAATTCCGGCTTGTAAATCTGCAACCCGTTTAGGATTCACATCCACACAACAAACTTTATGCCCGGCTTCGGCCAGTACAGCTGCCTGCACTAACCCGACATAACCAATGCCAAAAACTGTGACTTTCATTCAATATCCCTTTTTGTGTGCTGTACAGAACCGAAGCGGCGCATCATTAACTGTTGTGGCGGATATACCAGGGCATGGCAACCGCCAGACCTGCGCTCAGCGTATGGCTAGGCACATAACCTAATAAACGCTCGGCTTTGCTAACATCGGCCTGCGAATGGCGCACATCACCGGCGCGAAAATCGCGGTACAGCGGTTCTTTTTGATAGTGGGCACCATTGGCGCTGAGCCTTTGCTGAATGGCATGAAATAAATCATTTAACGTGGTTCTGTCACCTACTGCCACATTAAAGACTTCACTTTTGCCAAGTGCGGTGGTCGCCGCCAAAATATTGGCCTGCACTGCATTAGCAACAAAACAAAAATCGCGGCTGGTTTCACCATCGCCGTTGATCACCACATCGTCGCCCGCCAGCATTGCCGCTGTCCATTTGGGGATCACAGCAGCATAAGCACCATTGGGGTCTTGTCTTGGGCCAAACACATTAAAATAGCGAAGGCCAGTGCTGTGAAAACCGTAACAGCGGGAAAACACGTCAGCATAAAGTTCATTCACATATTTGGTGACTGCATAAGGCGACAACGGATTACCGATATTGGCTTCCACTTTAGGCAAAGCCGGATGATCGCCATAGGTGGAGCTAGACGCCGCATAAACAAAACCCTGCACGCCGGCTTCTTTGGCAGCTTGCAGCATATTTAAAAAACCGCTGATATTGGTGTTGTTGGTGGCGATAGGGTCATTAATGGAGCGCGGCACAGAGCCTAAAGCCGCCTGATGTAACACATAATCCACACCGGCAACAGCAGTCTGACAGTCACTGAGCTCACGGATATCCCCTTCAATAAAACGAAAGGCCTGCCACTGCTCTGGCGTTACTAACTGCTGTACCTGTTGCAGGTTGTGCCTGTGACCTGTGGCAAAATTATCCAGCCCCACCACTTTCTGGTTCAGTTTTAATAGGGTTTCTAATAAGTTAGAGCCAATAAAACCGGCACAGCCTGTCACCAGCCAGGTTTTTGGTGCTGCCAGCAGTTCCTGCTGACGTTGTTCGAATCTGTTCATCATCTTCTCTGCTGTCCTTGTTGTTGTCTGCCGCGCCTGTTGGTTTTGCCGGCACTACAACGTCAAAAGCCACAAGGTGCCGTTGCCCTTGTGGCCTGTTCCGGTTTGAGCTGTTATTTCACAAAATAAGCTTTAATGGCATCCACAATACGGCTGCAGGCCTGGCCATCGCCATAAGGGTTATGGGCAAAACTCATGGTCTGATAATAATGGCTATCGGTCATCAATTTACTGACTTCACTGACAATTTTATCTTTATCAGTACCAACAAGTTTGACGGTACCTGCAGCTACAGCTTCAGGCCGCTCTGTGGTATCACGCATCACCAGCACAGGTTTGCCCAGAGATGGCGCTTCTTCCTGAATACCACCTGAGTCGGTCAGTACCAGGTAACTGCGGCTCATCAGGTAGACAAAAGGTAAATAATCCTGCGGCTCAATTAAATGCACATTAGAGGCATTGCTGAGCAGACGGAACACAGGCTCACGCACATTAGGGTTTAAATGCACCGGATACACAATATCAGCATCCGGGAACTGTTCAGCAATGGCTTTAAGTGCAGCACAAATGTTCTCAAAGCCTGCGCCAAAACTTTCGCGGCGATGGCCTGTGACTAAAATCAGTCTGCGACCATCCTGACCGTAAGGGAATTTACTGGCAAAATCGGCGGATAATTGCTGGTCGGCATCAATCTTGGCAACCACCTGATGCAGCGCGTCTATCACTGTATTACCTGTGACAAACACTTTGGCCGGATCAACATTTTCCGACAACAAATTTTGCTCTGAGGTGGCTGTTGGCGCAAAGTGCAAAGTAGTAATAGCACCAGTTAAACGGCGGTTGGCTTCTTCCGGCCATGGGCTGTAAATATTGCCGGTTCTAAGTCCAGCCTCAACATGTCCCACAGCGGTTTTTTCATAATAACAGGCCAGCGCAGCAGCAAAAGTCGTGCTGGTATCCCCATGAACCAGAACGATATCAGGCTTAAAATCACGCAGTACAGGTTTGATATTTAACAGAATACTGGTGGATACGTCATACAAATCCTGGCCGGCCTTCATAATGGCCAAATCATACTCAGGTACGATATGAAACAATTTCAGCACCTGATCCAACATTTCGCGGTGTTGGCCTGTGACACAAACACGGCTGTCGATGGCCGGATCCTGTTTTAATAAGTTAACCAGCGGCGCCATTTTAATAGCTTCCGGCCGGGTTCCAAACACACTGAGCACCTTTAACATAAGCAGATCCCGTAGCTTAGCCGTAAATAGCACGCAGCTTATCAAACCTGGGGGTAAAGTAACAGCATTGCAGGGAGCAATAACAACGCAGATCCCGCTGTATTCGCGCTGTTGCGGCTGATAAAGGAACAAAATAAAGCAAAATTTTTACGACGACACAACTTCAGTTGCGGCACGGGCGGATTCAGTTGTAACAGGGGCGGGTAAAATCACAAAGACAACAACACAGCTCTGAAAAACCGCTAAGCCGTCGACTTTCATGGCATCATTCAAGGCCTGATGCCGGGTTCAAGCGCAATGATGATCCACAAACTAGCCTTGTTGCTGGCGATGCAGATTCAGCAGTAACTCGGCTTCGGCGCGGGGTAATTCACATTCCTGCATAATTTCATCAAGGCCGGCACCAAGCTGCACCATCTTCATCGCCCTGCTGTAAAGTTTTGATTCGGGATCGGCAAGCTGAATTTTTTGCTGGTGTTCTGACAACTGCTCCAGCTCAGCGGCCTGGCTTTGCTGAGACAACTGCAGTTGTTGTAACAAACGTTCTGCCGACAAAATACGCTGGCCAACACCAATCACACCGTTGCGGAGCTCTTCCACTTCGGCACGGCTGATATTCAGCGCTTGCTGCAGCTCTTCCATCCGCTCAGTTTGCAACAACAATTGCCGCTGCGTTATTTTGTGTTGCCACACCACAACAAAAACCAGCAGTATTGCTACTGCCGGTACTATGGCGAGGGTTAACCATTCAATCGGAAAAGGCACAGGCAGGAACCGCTTAAATACTGGTAATTTCGTCCCACTCTTCATCAGTGAGCAATTTGTTCAGATCAACCAGGATCAACAACTCACCATCACGGTTTGATACACCCTGAATAAATTTAGCGCTTTCATCTGTGCCAACGTTTGGCGCAGTGTCAATTTCTGAACCACGTAAGTAAACCACTTCAGCCACGCTGTCGACCAGGATACCAATCACTTGTTTGTCCGCTTCGATAATCACAATACGGCTGTTTTCAGTGACATCAGAAGGCGGCAAACCAAAACGTGAACGGGTGTCGATAACAGTGACCACATTGCCCCGCAGATTGATAATGCCAAGCACATAAGAAGGCGCACCGGGCACAGGAGCAATGTCGGTGTAACGTAACACTTCCTGCACCTGCATCACGTTAATACCGTAGGTTTCTTCCTGAAGCTTAAAGGTCACCCATTGCAGTACTACATCATTTTGTTCTTTGCTATTACCTGCTTGCGCCAATAAATTGCTCATGAATCGCTCCTCTACCTTGGTCCGTGCTTAGTCTGAACTGCCTGCGCCCTGCGCGAGCAACGCAATCAAGGCATCCACATCTAACAAAGCACACATATGTTGTTTAATCAATCCGGCTAACCATGGGCGTTTACCCTGGGCCTCACGCCATTTTACGTCTTCTTGTTCTAAGGCTACTGTGTTGATCAAGGATTCACAGGCAATACCCCATGAACTTTTGCCCAGCATAATAACATACTGATAGTTTAGACTTTCTGCCAGTTGTTGGTCGTACTTTTCTGGCATCACCCAGCGGGCGGTGTCTACCACGTTAATTTTTTGCTCGCGGTACAACATCACCCCTTTATACCAGAGCGGCTTGCCGGGTAAAGTGTTGATCGCTGTGATTTTGTGAATGCCGCCTAAATCTTTAAGCGGTAATGCCACTTTTAAACCAGCCACTTCAAAAAACAGCGCCTGGAAACGGCCCTGGCGATAGGTTTTCTCAACAACAGGCACAGCGGGTGCTGGCGGCGGAACTACTTTTACAACAACCTCTGGCGCTACAACCTTGTTCACTGTTGCTGCCGGGGTTGGTTTGACAATTTCTGGCTGAACTTTCGTTTCAATCTTAGGTGCTAATTTTGCAGCTGGAACCGCTGCAGCTTTAGGCCTGTCAGGTTGAACCGTTGCCAATAGCTGATTCAGTTGCTGTTTTTTTACTTCAGCTACTTTGGTCTGAACCTCTGGCTCCTGCTCTTCTGTTAAGAGCGCAGCCAGATAGTTGCGCATCACTTTATGACTGGCAACTAAATCACTCATGCACAGGCTCCGGGCTTAACTGCAGCAAATAAGTTAACAGAGTATTATAAGCAAAAACACCACGGGACTTAGGCGCATACACTGGCGGCGGCGTTTGTGCCAGACTAGCGTCTCGCATTTTAGTGTCGATTGGGATCACCGCCGACCAAACTAAATCACCATATTTTGCTTTAAGTTCTTTATAAGCTTCCAGTGAAGCTTTAGTACGTTTGTCGTACATGGTTGGCACTATAGTGAACTGATAGCCGGGTTGATTGCTGCTTTGCATCAGCTGCATAGTGGCCAGCATCCGGTCCAGGCCTTTAAGCGCCAAAAACTCGGTCTGCACCGGGATCAGAATACGGTCGCAGGCTGCCATGGCATTCACCATCAACACCCCTATCACAGGCGGACAATCGATCAGCACATAATCATATTCATCGGCAATTTTGGCCAGGGCTTTTTTCAGAATTAAGCCCATACCACCTTTATCACCCAAAGAACGGTCCAGCGTGGCAAGCGCCATTGATGAGGGCAGAATATCCAGATTATTCATGCCACTTGGACACAAAGACTGCATGATCTCTTCTTTGCTGATGGTTTTACCGCGGATAAAAATGTCGTAAACGCTGTTTTCCAGCTCTTCCGCGTCAATACCAAAATAATAGGTTAATGACGCATGAGGATCGGTATCAATCAATAACACCCTGTGGCCACGCTCTGCCAGAAGCGCACCTAATGTGACCGTAGTGGTGGTTTTACCCACACCACCCTTTTGATTTGCAATAGTCCAAACGACCAATTAGTTATTCCCGTCTTTGTGTTCTTTGTTATCTGCCGGTGCGGGTGGCGCAGAAGTAATTCTGATGCCCCCGTGCGGTAAGCGGATAACATGAATGGTGCCATCTTCGGCTGGCAAAGTTGTGGCCTGTTGTAACACCTGTTGCAGTTCTGCCGGTGTTGCTTCAGACGGCAACTGTGATTGTGTTTTTAATGGCCGCGCCGCAAATTTAGAAATGGCAATGACCACTTTGCGATTTTCAGCCCGGCCCTGTTCAGTACTGTTGTCAGCAAAAGGTGCAAATTCGCCATAACCTTCAGCCGCCAACCGCTCAGGCTTCACGCCCAAACTTTGTAATTCACGTAAAATAGCGGTGGCTCTTGCCATCGACAATTCCCAGTTCGACGGGAAAATTTCATTGCTCATCGGCTGATTATCAGTGTAACCACGCACCCGCACTATATTGTTGGTCTGGTTCAGAACTCCGACGATTTCTTTGAGCAGTACGCTGGCCGAAGAGGTTTGTACTGCACTACCACTGGGGAACAACAAACCACTGTTGAGCTGAATCGTCAGCCAGTCTTCGTCATTTTCCACCTTGGCAACACCCTGTTCAATCAGGTTAGCCAGCGATTGGGTCAGCTGCTCCTGTAACGATACCAGCGGGTTACCAAACTGCGGCTCTTTTTGCACATTTTGTTCTTTGGCATCCGCCACCAATTCCGGCCCGGTTGCCGTTTCTAACGAGGAACCAAACTTCTGATAATCACTGCGCGGTTTGTTGTCTGTCAGCACGTCCGGACCTTTTACACCGCTCTCCGGCACTGACGCTTTTTCAAAAACCTGAGATAAGGTAGTTGAAATGGTTTTGAATTTTTCTTCTTTGGCAATAGCCAACGAATACAACACCACAAAAAGTGCAAACATCAGCGTGACATAATCAGCATATGACACCAGCCAGCGGTCGAGTGGCTCCTGATCCATCTGCTGATGACGTTCACGATACCGATACATAAGGTTATCCGATCCGGTAAGCTGCGAGTTTACGCTCTATAACACGCGGGTTTTCGCCATTGGCAATAGATACCACACCTTCAACTATCAATTCCTGATACAAGGTGCGCTGCACCACCACACTTTTCAGTTTGTTGGCAATTGGAATAAACACCAGGTTGGCAAAACCAACCCCGTACACAGTGGCAACAAAAGCTGTTGCAATACCACTGCCTAATAATTCAGGTTTATCGATGTTCTGCATGGCCTGGATCAGACCAAGCACAGCACCAATAATGCCAATAGTCGGGCTATAACCGCCCATTGCCTCATAAATACGGGCCGAACGCATTAAACGTTCACGCTCAAGCGTCAGTTCAGCATCCAGTGCATCTTGCAATACGGCGGGCTCCACGCCATCTACCAACAAATTCAGCGCATTATGCAAAAAAGGGTCGCTTTCCTGCAGGGCTTCAGCTTCCAGTGATAAAAAGCCATTGGTTCTGGCGGCAGTCCCCCAGTTGATCAAACGCTCGACTGTGGCGTTCAGTGGCACATACTGGGCACGAAACACCCAGGCCAGCATTTTGATACCGACGGTAAACTGCGGTAACGGAGTCTGGAACAACACTGCACCAAGCGTACCCCCCAGTACTATCACCAGCGCAGGTATATCAAATAAGGTTGCTAAATCACCACCATGCAGTGTGTAACCGCTGGCAATGGCCGCAAGCCCCAGAATCAAACCGGCAACTGACAGTTTATCCATGGCCGACTTCCGCCATTATTTTGCCGGCGACTTCCGGCAAACTGACTTCAACGTCGGTTAAACCGGCACTGGTGACAGCCTGTGGCATACCATATACCACACAGCTTGCTTCATCCTGCGCCCAGATGCGGGAACCAAATTGTTTCAGCAAACGACAACCATCACGCCCATCCGACCCCATGCCGGTCAGCACTATGGCCAGCACTTTGTCGCTGAACACTTTAGCGGCAGTACCAAAAGTAATATCCACACTGGGTTTAAAAGTAATACGGGGTGAATCGTCTTCTTTAATACGAAGCTTGGCCTGATTCTCCGAACCTTCAACCAGCATTTGTTTACCACCTGGCGCCAGATAGGCCACGCCAGGTTTTAGCAGGTCTCCGTCAACAGCTTCGCGTACTTCAATTTTCGCCAGTGAATTTAACCTGGCCGCAAAAGCACCGGTAAAAGCGGCAGGCATATGCTGCACCAGTACTATCGGCAATGGGAAATTGGCAGGAAGTGCAGTGATAATAGTCTGCAGTGCCACAGGGCCACCTGTTGAGGTGCCAATGGCCAACAATTTATAACTTTTACCCGAAGCCTTAAAAGCACGTTCCGGCTGCGCTTCTGTGTTTTCCGCACGCTCCGGGCTTTTTAATAATTCAGCACGTGCCAGGGGGGTACGTGCAAGCGGTGTAGTCGCAGGCCTCGCTGCAGGAGCAGGCGCTGCGGCTGTAGCAGCCGGGCGTACAAATAAACGACGGCGCGCGACCGCTTTTACCCGCTGGCGCAGCACTTCAATAGCTTCGCCTTTATCACGGGCAATATCTTCAAATTTTTTCGGCAGGAAATCTACAGCACCGGCATCAAGCGCATCCAAAGTTGCCTTGGCGCCGGCATGAGTCAGCGAAGAAAACATCAGGATCGGCACCCGTTGTTGCTTCAGGATTTCCCGCACCGCGGCAATACCGTCCATCACCGGCATTTCCACGTCCATAGTGATCACATCCGGCTTTAACTCCAGCGCTTTTTCAACCGCTTCCCTGCCATTGTTGGCAGTGCCTATTACAGTTAATTCCATATCGCCTGCCAGAATTTCGGTCAGGCGACGACGGAAAAAGCTCGAATCATCTACCACTAATACCTTGATCGACATAGATGACTCGCTTATGAAGTTAAATTGTTAAACCGGTCAAACTTGATCTTGGACTTTTTCGCGTAATGTTTGAGCAGGTTTGGTACATCCAGAATTAACGCAATACCACCGTCGGATGTGATAGTGGCGCCCGCCATGCCGGGCGTGCCCTGCAACAAGGCATCAAGCGGTTTAATCACCACTTCTTCCTGGCCAACCAGCGAGTCGACCACAAAACCAACCTGTTGTGTGCCCAACTGCACGATCACCACATGGCCCTGTTCACGACGCAGTTTCTGATTCGAACCGCGCACCAGCCAATGCTCCAGATAAAACAGCGGAATGGCTTTGTTACGCACCACTATGGTTAACTGGCCATCAACAATATTGGTTTTTGATAAATCCAGATGGAAAATTTCATTCACAGTGGCAAGTGGCAATGCAAATGGTTGTTTGCCAACCACCACCATCAAGGTCGGTAATATGGCTAATGTCAGCGGAACCTTAATTTCAAGTAAGGTACCTTGCCCTAACTTCGAATGAATATGCACAGTACCGTTGAGCTGGTTGATTTTGGTTTTCACCACATCCATACCCACACCACGGCCGGAGATATCCGAAATCTGCTCTTTGGTCGAGAAACCAGGCGCAAAAATCAGGTTAAATGCTTCGGTATCCGACATCCGCGCTGCAGCATCCGGATCGAGCACACCACGCTTGATAGCGATGGATTTTAGTTTTTCCGGATCCATACCGGCACCATCATCCTGAATAGTTAACAGAATATGGTCGCCGGCCTGTTGGGCAGCAAGTTTAACCAGACCTGTCCGTGGTTTGCCATTTTTGGCCCGTACATCCGGCATTTCAATACCATGGTCCACCGAGTTGCGGACCAAGTGCACCAGCGGATCGGCCAGCGCTTCCACCAGGTTTTTATCTAAATCGGTGTCTTCACCCTCAAGCTCGAGGTTAATTTCTTTTTGTAATGATCTTGCTAAATCCCGTACCACGCGCGGGAAACGGCCAAATACTTTTTTGATCGGCTGCATCCGGGTTTTCATCACTGCGCCCTGCAAGTCAGCCGTCACTACATCCAGATTCGAAATGGCTTTGCTCATTTCTTCATTCTGGGCGGCTGCAGACAAACTCACCAGACGGTTACGTACTAACACCAGTTCACCGACCATATTCATGATCTGGTCGAGGCGTTTGGTGTCAACCCGTACCGTGGTATCAGCGGCTGCACCTTTGCTGTCATCCCCATCTTTATCTTTTGCTGCTGCAACAGGGGCTGGCGCTTTGACAACTTCCGCAGCTTTGGCCGGTTCTGCTTTAGCTGCAGGTACAGCGGCTTTTGCCGCCGGAGCCGCAGCTGCCGGTTTTGCCGCAGGCGCTGCTGCTTTTGCGGGTTCAGCAGCCCCCACAGGTGCTTTACCTTTGCCGTGTAACTCGTCTAATAAGGATTCAAACTCTTCGTCGCTGATGTCATCCGGAGATTTTTCAGCTGCAGCAGGGGCTGCAGGCGCAGCAGCTTTTACCACTGGCGTTGATTCGTGGCTGGCAGGAACAAAAGAGCCCTTGCCATGTAATTGATCCAGGATGGCTTCAAATTCATCATCAGTGATATCGTCTGAACCTGAATCCAGTATCGGTGCCGCTACTGTTTTGGCCACCACAGGCTCTGAGCGGCCTGGCGCTGCAGTGCCATGCAGTTCATCAAGCAAACGCTCAAATTCATCTTCTGTGATATCGTCCACTGAACCTGAGTTGGCTTCACCGCCACCTTCAACCTCCAGCGACACCGCCGCATCAAAAGTATCCAGACTCATTTCAGGTTCATCAGCGGCAACAGGAGCCGCAACCGCAGGTGCGGCATGCACTTCGTCTTCTGACTCGGGTTCGCTCAGGCGGTGTAATGCATCTAATAATTCAGGCGAGGCAGGTTCAAGCGGTTGCCGGTTCTGAACATTGGCAAACATTTCATTAATGGCGTCCAATGCCTGCAGGATCACGTCCATTAACTCAGACGTCACCCTTCTTTTTCCGGTGCGCAGAATATCAAAGACGTTTTCTGCACCATGACAGGCGTCCACCAACTCTGTCAGCGACAGAAAGCCGGCACCACCTTTAACCGTATGAAAACCACGAAATATTGCATTTAATAAGCTGGCATCGTCGGGGTTATTTTCTAGTTCGACCAACTGCTCCTGCAACAGCTCGAGGATCTCGCCGGCTTCGACTAGGAAATCCTGTAAAATGTCCTCATCTAAATCAAAGCCCATGCTACCGCACCTCTCTTAAAAACCTAAACTCGATAATAAATCATCAACGTCGTCCTGGCCGTGCACCACATCATCCCGCAACTGCGCGTCAATAATCGGGCCTTCAGCTTCGTGGCCTGCTTTAGGTTTTTTCGCAACCACAGGCGCTGGTTTATCCAGTACAGCGATATTTTGATGACCAAATGCTGTCAGAAGCCCTATCAGACTGTCTTCAACTTCACGCACCAGCTCAATAACACGACGCAATATTTGTCCGGTGAGATCCTGATAATCCTGCGCCATCAAAACTTCAGTCAGTGATGATTGCAAAGCGGTTGCATCGTTCGAAGCATGGCTTAGGAAACCGTTCAGACTATGGCATAACTCTTTGAATTCACCAACTTTCATATTCCGACTCATCAACTTTTGCCATGCAGGTAAGATATGAGAAATGTCGGAATTTAATTTATCAGCGATAGGAAGACAGGATTCAACGGCGTCCATCGTTTTGTTGGCCGCCTGCTCTGTCATGTCAATAACATGATTCAACCGACGTTTGGCGTCCGGAATATCTTCGGTGAGCAAACTATCGATGGCTGGGTCAACCTGAAAGTTTTTCAGGGAATCGTGTAACTGACGGGTAAGTTTGCCTACTTCGGCGAACAACTCGGAGGAGCCGGGCACTGCAAGCCCCTGCACAAGTTCATTTGCAGCTTCCTGCTGCTCCATTTCCAACAACTGCACAAGCTCACGAGCCTGTTCCAAGGTGATCATAGGTGCCGTAATTGCAGACATGGCGCCACTCCTTTGTCAGATACGGTTAACCTAAGCGTTCAAAAACTTTAGACAACTTCTCTTGTAAGGTGGCTGCAGTAAAAGGTTTGACGATATAACCGTTCACACCGGCCTGTGCTGCGGCAATAATTTGTTCTTTTTTGGCTTCCGCAGTCACCATCAATACCGGGATGTGTTTCAGTCGGGCATCAGCACGAATAGCGCGAAGTAAATCAATACCTTGCATACCCGGCATATTCCAATCTGTCACGACAAAATCGAAATCGCCGTTTTGCAACATTGGAAGTGCAGTACTGCCGTCATCGGCTTCCGACACGTTAGTAAAGCCAAGATCGCGCAACAGGTTTTTGATGATGCGTCTCATAGTAGAAAAGTCGTCTACCACAAGAATTTTCATATTCTTATCCAAAATCCCCTCCGACGAGATACCTCAATGGTTATTCTCAAGTATTACAACCAGTCCTGCATCCGGGCTCTTAACCGCACCAGTGCCTGACTATGGATTTGACTGACACGAGACTCGCTGACGCTTAAAACTTCGCCAATCTCTTTCAGATTTAGTTCGTCATTATAATATAGCGACAATACTATTGCTTCCCGCTCAGGTAAGCTACTGATATTTTTTATTAAAGCCTGTTGAAACGAATCGTTAGCCTGCTCTTCATATAAATGATCATTTTCACGATCATCTGCAGTAACCAAGGCATCGTCGGTGACACCTAAATCTTCGATGCCGATGATGCGTCCACTACTGACATCACTCAGCATATGGTGGTATTCATCTAAAGTTATATCAAGTTTTTCAGCAACTTCAACATCTTTTACGTCCCGGCCCAGTTCTGCTTCAAGTTCGGCTATTGTTTCAGCAATCAGGCGGGCGTTGCGGTGTACTGAGCGGGGGGTCCAGTCACCGCGGCGGATTTCATCGAGCATGGAACCACGAATACGAATACCGGCGAAGGTTTCGAAACTGGCACCTTTGGTGCCATCAAAATTTTTTGCCGCCTCAATCAAACCTATCATACCGGCCTGAATTAAATCATCAACCTGCACGCTGGCGGGTAACCTTGCCAGCAGGTGGTAGGCAATACGTTTTACCAGCGGCGCATGTTTCTCCACCAGTAATTGCATCTGATTAGCAGCACCGTAGGCTGCGAGGCGATTATTCACGCCATACCCCGTGGTTCATGCTGTGGTTGCACAAGTTGCTCCAGGAAAAACTCGAGATGACCGGATGCACTGGGCGGCACCGGCCATTGTACAGCACGGGTCGCCAGAGTTTTAACCGCCAGCGAAGCCGGCGTTTTAGGAAATGCTTCAATAAAGGCCTTTTGCTTGCGGGCTGCTTTTCGCACATTTTCATCAAAAGGAATAGTGGCAACCAGCTCCAGAGTCACATCCAAAAACCTGTCTGTAACCCGGCTTAATTTGGCAAAAAGCTCCTGGCCTTCTTTTAAACTGCGCACCATATTGGCAACAATTTTAAATTTCTGCACTGCATGTTCGCGGCTCAGAATTTTCATTAAGGCATAAGCGTCAGTGATCGATGAAGGTTCATCACAAACCACCACCAACACATCCTGTGAAGCCCGCGAGAAACTTAACACCATATCTGAAATACCGGCGGCAGTGTCGACCAGTAGTACATCAAAAGAGGTTTTTAATTCACTAAAAGCACGGATAAGACCAGCGTGTTCCGCCGGACTCAGCTCAGTCATCGATTGGGTACCCGATGTGGCTGGCACAATTTTGATACCAAAAGGGCCAGTAACCAGAATGTCGTCTAGTTCAGCTTCGCCGGATAACACATGAGACAGGTTACGTTCGACCCTCAGGCCCAACATCACGTCACAATTGGCCAGGCCAAGGTCGGCATCCAGTACCAGCACCTTTTTGCCCATTTGTGCCATGGCCATCGCCAGGTTTAGTGTGACGTTGGTTTTACCCACCCCACCTTTACCGCCTGTGACCGCTATTACTTTGACCATACGCTGTTTCATTCTTCTCAGGCCACTGGCTTGATCGTAAGTTAATTCATGATTATGCATAGGTTGCTTCCGTCCGGGTCAAACCATCCTGATACCACTGATGCCCCGAACTGGTGTGGGCCATGCGTAATTGTTCTGCCTGCGTCACCATCGCCGTTGCTTCAGCAATTTCGATATCTTCCGGAACCCGTTGACCGTTGGTCAAATAACTGACAGGTAACGCATTTTGAACAGCGACATTGATAATTTCACCCAGACTTAAGCATTCATCAAGTTTGGTGAAAATACAACCTGCCAGTGAAATTCGTTTAAAGTGGTCTACAGTTTCCTGCATGACCCTTGCTTGGGATGTCGCTGACAATACCAGATAACTCTTTATTTTGACACGCGAATTATGCATCAAAGCCGACAGATTTTCAGCCAGTCGCACGTCTCTTTGACTCATGCCGGCGGTGTCGATCAAAATTAACTTACGTTGTTGTAACTGGGTTAACAATAATGTCAGTTCTTCGTGATCTTTGGCCTGTTTCACCGGACAACCAATAATACGGCCAAAAGTGGCTAACTGTTCAAAAGCGCCAATACGGAAAGTGTCTGTGGTAATCAACGCCACCTGATCGGCGCCATGGCGTTTGGCAAACTGTGCTGCCAATTTAGCAACAGTGGTGGTTTTGCCAACACCGGTCGGCCCCACCAGCGCAATCACGCCGCCACGGCGCATAATGTCGTCGTTGGTGGTGGTGAGCTGACCCGCCAACAATTCCAACGCACAGCTCCAGGCATCACGGTCGCTGATATCTTCCGGCATAAAACAGGCAAGCTGATCGGCCATGGCTTCAGACAGGCCAAGTTGCATCAGCTGTTCAATCACCAGTGCGCGCACTGGCTCGCGTCTGGCGAGGTCTTGCCACATTAACCCCGACACCTGATGCTGCAGCAGTTGTTTCATCGACTGCATTTCCTGGCGCATCACGTCAAATTGTTGCTGCATCAGACTGGCTTGTTGTTTCTGCAGTGCCGACAGCTCCTGCAGATTTGGCCCTGAAGTGACAGAATTCTGACGCTCCTGTGGCTCTGTTCTGGCTTTTAATGGACTTTGACGTGGACTCTGCATCGCACTTTGCAGATTTTGCGTCAGCGGATTGACGGCAGCAGCGGCCTGAAGATCAGGTGCCGCTTTTTGCTGTTTAATCATCTGACGCGCCAATAAAGCGCGCAATGAATCTGCAGGTTCGGCTTCTTCTTCGTCATCGCCCACCCGGATATCGAGGCGGGATTTGGCTGCGGGTTTGGCAGCTGCGGTTTCAGCAACTGCGGCCTGCGCCTTGGCTGGCGCGGCTTCCGGGTCCACGGCTGCGACAATTTCCACGCCACCGGCCACTTTTTTGTTCGATAAAATAATGGCATCCGGGCCGAGAAACTCTTTAACTTCGGTTAAAGCTGTCCGCATGTCTTTGGCTACAAAACGTTTAATTTTCATCTTTTAACTCCTAACCCGCCTGTCCTACCACACTGACGATCCGGACCTGTTTGTCATCCGGAATTTCCTGATAGGACAATACCCGCAGTCCTGGAATAGTGTATTTCACGAATCGTGCCATCACTGAGCGCAGTATGCCGGAAGTTAACAACACTGCAGGTTCACCACTGAGTTCCTGCTGCTGGCTGGCTTCTCTGAGCGAGTTCTGAATACGTTCAGCCAGGCCAGGTTCTATGCCGGAACCGTCATTGCCGGCGGCCTGCATCGATTGATGCAACATCTGCTCAAGTTCAGGGGCGAACGTCATCACAGCTATTTCATCGGCTGAACCCGCCACTTCCTGCACTATTAACCGGCGCAGTGCGATGCGGCAGGCAGCGGTTAACACGTCAATATCCTGACTGCGCGCGCCATAATCCACCAGTGTTTGTACTATGGTGCGCATATCACGGATAGGCACCCCTTCGTGCAGCAGGTTTTGCAGCACTTTCACCACAGCCGTCAGCGCCATGGTGTCAGGCACCAAAGCTTCCACCAGTTTGGGCGAGGTTTTGGCCAGCATATCCAGAAGGTTCTGCACTTCCTCGTGGCCAAGCAGGCTGGCTGCGTTGTTACTTAAGATCTGGCTTAAATGAGTCGCCACCACTGTTGCGGCATCCACCACTGTATAACCCAGAGTTTGCGCATGTTCCCGCTGATTTTTCGGGATCCACACAGCTTCCAGACCAAAGGCCGGATCACGGGTGGCAATCCCCTTCACTGTGCCAAACACCTGGCCTGGGTTAATGGCGAGCTCATTGTCATGGCGAAGCTCTGAGCTGCCGCTGGTCACCCCCATCAGGGTAACCCGGTAAGTGTTGGGTTCCAGATCCAGGTTGTCGCGGATATGTACTGCCGGCACCAGAAAACCAAGCTCCTGTGACAGTTTTTTACGTACCCCTTTGATCCGGGTCAGCAATTCGCCACCCTGAGATTTATCCACCAACGGAATTAATCGATAACCCACTTCCAGACCGATAATGTCGACCGGCTGTACATCGTCCCAGCTGATTTCTTTTTGTGGCTGGATATTGTCAGAAGCACCAGGCACCAGCTCTGCTTTACCACGGCCGACCAATTCACTGGCAGGGTTTTTCTTCTGATGTTGCAGGAAATAAGCAGCACCACCGACAGCAGCGGCCAGTGATAAAAAGGCAAAATGTGGCATGCCAGGCACTATGCCCATAATAAATAACAACGCAGCAGCGACAGTCAGTACCTTGATATTGCCAAGCTGGCCTGACATCTGCTCGCCCATATTGGTGTCTTTGTTCTGCCGCGTCACAATAATGGCGGTGCCAATAGACAACAATAAACCCGGGATTTGCGCCACCAGACCGTCACCTATGGTCAGCAGGGTATAAATTTCCAGAGATTCGCTAAATGTTAAACCGTGTTGGATCATGCCGATAAACAAACCGCCGATCAGGTTGATACCCACAATGACTAAACCGGCAATGGCGTCGCCTTTGACAAACTTGGTGGCACCGTCCATCGAACCATAAAAGTCAGCTTCGGCTGTGACTTCATCGCGGCGTTTACGTGCCTGATCCTGATCGATAAAACCTGAGTTTAAATCGGCATCAATGGCCATTTGTTTACCCGGCATCGCATCCAGCGTAAAACGGGCTGTGACTTCCGCAATACGGCCGGCACCTTTGGTCACCACCACAAAGTTAATGATGATCAGGATCAAAAACACCACAATACCAACAGCAAAGTTGCCACCTATCACCACGTGACCAAAAGATTCGATCACAGCACCGGCCGCGCCAGGGCCATTATGACCTTCCAGCAATACCACCCTGGTACTGGCCACATTCAGCGCCAGCCGCAAAATAGTGGCCACCAGCAACACAGAAGGGAAAATAGCAAATTCCAGCGGTTTTCTGACATAAATGGTGACCAGTAATACCACCAGCGCCAGCGCGATGTTAAAGGAGAACAATATGTCCAGCAGCAGCGGTGGCATTGGCAACACCACCATGGCAAGCGCCGCCATGATCAGCAGCGGTGTGGCTACCCCTTTGGCATGTTGTAACTGGCTGCGGTCAAATTTGCCGAATACTGAAGGAAGTTGCATAAAAAGCCTGATAAAAAATTGACGCTGTGAAGGCTTAGGCAAAAACTGTTCCAGTTAGTAGTGTTTTGGCATATCGACCGGAGACAGGCGTAATGCAACGCCCGGAATGAGACTATTTTCATGGAAAAATAAGCACCTTATTGCACCAAAAAACCGGTAATGACAACACAGCGCTGAATGAGGGTTTTACCGCTGTTTTATAACAGGCTTCGACTTCTTAATGGCGGTAGCCCTCGGGGATAGGTAAATCTTTCGCCAGAGGTCTTGGTTTCTGGCCTTTACCCCGTTTGTACACTTTAAGCTGGAATACATAAGCCAGTACCTGGGCCACAGCGGCAAACAGCTGGTCCGGAATTGGATGATCAATTTCAGTGGTGAAATAAATAGAACGGGCCAGCGCCGGAGACTGCACAATTGGCACCTTGTTAGCGTCGGCAATTTGACGGATATAAAGCGCTACCTCATCCACCCCTTTGGCCACGACCACAGGAGCACGGTGTTTACCCTGCTCATATTTTAAGGCCACTGAATAGTGGGTCGGGTTGGTGACCACCACGTCGGCGGTCGGTACCGCCTGCATCATACGACGGCGCGACATCTGAATTTGCATGCGCCGAATACGGCCTTTAATTTCCGGATTACCTTCAGAGTTTTTGTATTCGTCTTTTACTTCCTGTTTGGTCATCATCATTTGCTTGTGATGATTCCAGCTTTGATAAGGCGCGTCGACCACAGCAATGATAATCATGCTGGCGCACAAGCCAAAAAACATCCAACCGAGCAGGTAAAGCGCATCTGACATATCGTCAAAGTCATTCATTAACGACAACGCCATAATATCGTCAAAGAAGATGTTCAGGATCATGTAAGCACAGCCGGCGACCACCGCCACTTTCAGGATACTCTTTAACAGCTCCACCAGCGACTGCAGGCCAAACATCCGTTTTAAACCGGACAAGGGGTTCATTTTGGCTGGCCGGAAACTGGCACCATACCAGGTAAAGTTATAACCACCGAGCAAGGTGTTACCGATAAAAGCCGCGATCAGGATCACCGCAAAAAGTTTCAAAAGCGGCGGCATCACTGTGGACAATGCGGCGCCCATCGCAGTGAACATCGAATTGGTTTCAAACATATCTTTGGCATCGAGCGACAACAAACGCCGGCACACCTGCAAAGTGGTATTGGCCAGCTCACTGCCAAAAATCAACAAACCCAGACTCGACCCCATCAATACAAACGCTGTTCCAAGCTCTTTGGAGCGGGCGATATTGCCTTTTTTCGCCGCGTCCTCGAGCTTCTTACTCGTGGGGTCTTCGGTTTTTTCCATATCGGTATCAGCTGCCATGAGACCTCCTAGCAGCCAATCAGCTTGCAGGTATATTCAATACCATGCTGCCATTGCAGATTAAAGTGATAGGCAAAAGTGTCCATGGTAAGCCACATGATCAGTAAACCGGAAATCATGGTAACAGGGAAACCTATGGCAAAAATGTTCAGCTGAGGGGCAGCGCGCGTCATAATGCCAAAGGCCATGTTCACCAGCAGCATAGCGGTGACAGGCGCTAACACAATGGCAAGCGATGCAGAAAAAATCCACAGGCCAAATTCGGCGACAGTCCAGTAATGGGAAACATCCCACCAGCCACCATCTATCGGCAAAGAAGTAAAACTAAACACCACCATCTGAAACATGATGAGGTGTCCGTCGTACACCCAGAACAATAAAGTGGCCAAAATCAGATAAAACTGGCCAATCGAAGGCACACTGACACCACTGGACGGATCAATCATTGATGCAAAAGCTAAACCTGTCTGAGTGGCCAGAATTTGGCCGGCCTGAATAAAAGTATTGATAAACATCAAAGAGATAAAGCCAATCGCCATGCCGATAATCATCTGCTGCATGACCTGAATCACGGTATTAAACGACATTAAATTGACGTCTGTGGCAGGTGGAATCACCGGCATAATAATCAGGGTGAACATCACCGCCAGGCCCATTTTGATCCGGGTGGGTACAGTTTTGGCACCCAAACCTGCCATCAGCGAAAACATTGCTGCAATCCGGGTCAGCGGCAGCAGAAAATCTGCAATGGCCTGCATCAGAGTTTGCAGCGGGAATTCCATCTTAGCTCACCACAGTCGGAATACTGAGGAACAAACCTGTGGTGTAATCCATCAGGGTTTGTGTCATCCAGTGACCACCGTACATCAGCGCCAGTAAAGTCACAATTAAACGGGGCAAAAAGCTTAAGGTTTGTTCGTTAATCGAGGTTGCGGCCTGAAATACAGCCACTACCAAACCTATTGCCAGCGACGGCAGAATAATGACGCTGACCAGTAAAATCACCATATAAAGTGCATCGTTCAGCACATCGACAAAAATTTCCGGAGTCATGTTAAGTCCCTACCCCATAGCTGGTGGCTAAAGTCCCCATCACCAGTAACCAGCCGTCCACCAGTACAAACATCATCAGTTTGAATGGCAGCGCCACTATCATTGGTGACAACATCATCATACCCATGGCCATCAGCACGCTGGCGACCACCAGGTCGATGATTAAAAAAGGGATAAAAATCATAAAACCAATCTGGAAGGCGGTTTTCAGCTCGCTGGTAACAAAAGCCGGGATCACAATAGTGATCGGATAATCTTTGTTACTGGCAACAGGTGGATGGCCGGCAATATCGGCAAAGGTTTCTAAGTCTTTCACCCTGGTTTGTTGCAGCATAAAAGCCTTCACCGGAATAATTGCAGCGTCAAGCGCCTGCAATGAGGTCATGTCTTCGGCCAGATAAGGCTGCAGCGCTGTGTCATTCACCTGCTTAAACACCGGCGCCATAATAAAAAAGGTCATAAACAAGGTGATGCCAATCAGCACCTGGTTGGACGGGCTTTGCATCAGACCCATAGCCTGACGCAAGATCGCCAGCACAATAATAATGCGGGTGAAACAGGTCATCATAATGATCATCGACGGCAGGAAACTCAGCGCCGTCATCATGGCCAGGACTTGCAGTGTCACACTGTATTCCTGGGACCCATCCGGGTTGGTGGTAATTTGCAGCGCCGACATAGCACCGTTGTCGGCAAAAGCTGCCGGGCTTAGCAGCACCAGCAGCAGGAGAACCAATCTGAACATGACATCAATCTATTTTTTCAGGAACGACTGTAACTGCGTATGAAAATCTGATGCCAACTTTTCTTCTGGAAGGGGAGATTCTAAATCAAACAGGAAATTTACGTTATTGGGCGTAACGCCAATCACCCGTTGTTTTCCTTGTATTTCAATAACTAAGATGCGCTCTCTTGGGCCAACACTTAAGGTGGAAACAATGCGAAAATGTTTTGCGCCCGGCAGTCTGAACTGCATTTTTTTATAGGCAAAAGCCAGCATCAGCACCAGACCAATCACCAGCGCCAAAGAAATGACGATCTGCCCGACACCGGGTAAATTGGCCGATGCTTTGCTGACCTCTTTGGTTGCGGCAGCGGCAGTGGGTGCCTGCTCTGCCACCTGAGCCAGCAACTGCAGAGGCAATAAAGATGCGCCAACGGCAAAAGCAGTCAAACAACAGCGCATCAGCGTAACTTCTTAATCCGTTCAATCTGACTGATGACGTCAGTTAAACGAATACCAAATTTATCGTTCACCACAACCACTTCACCGTGGGCGATCAGGGTGCCGTTCACCAGCACATCCAAAGGCTCACCGGCCACCCGCTCCAGCTCCACCACAGACCCCTGGTTTAATTGCAGCAGGTTACGGATACTGATTTTAGCCCGCCCCACTTCCATCGAAATGGTCACCGGAATATCTAAAATGGTATCCAGTTTGCGTTTTTCATCAGCCGAAATCGGCGCTCGTTCTTCCTGTAATTCTTCCAGTTCAACCGGCTCAGCACCGTCTCCAGCGCTCGCGCCTTCGGCTTCGGCTAAAGCCGCTGCCCATTCGTCCATGGTGTCTTTATCGTCAGCCATTACCATCTGTCCTCTGGTTGTTCAGATAAGATCAAATCTGCTTCTAATTCACTGATATCGGCGTCACTGTCTAAACGACGGCCACCTTTGGTAAATACATGCATTTCAGATTTAACCGACTCTGGTCGTTTAATCTTCTCAATAATTTTCAGCGCCACATTGTCGCGGGAGCGGCCCATTTTGGCGCGGTAAGTCGGTAAATCTTCAATCAGCACCGTGATGTGTTCCGGAATTTCCACCGGAATAATGTCGCCGGGCTGCATATTCATCACCTGCTCCAGCGTCAGCTCCACGTCCATCATTTTGGTGCTGAGGTTTACCTTCACATCCATAATTTCGTCGCGCAGCGCCTTACTCCAGCGCAAATCGGTGTCTTCTTTGTCACTTTGGACACCGGCGTCCAGCAGTTCGCGGATAGGCTCCAGCATTGAATAAGGCAGGGCCACGTGGAAGTCCCCACCACCACCGTCCAGTTCAATATGGAAGGAGCTGATCACCACCACTTCGGTCGGGCTGACAATGTTGGCCATCGCCGGGTTGACTTCTGAATCCAGATATTCAAAAGAAACGTCCATCACCGGCGCCCAGGCTTCTTTGTAGTCTTCAAAAATCAATTTGAGCAGCATCTGGATAATACGGCGTTCGGTCGGCGTAAATTCCCGGCCTTCAATTTTGGCGTGATAACGACCGTCACCACCAAAAAAGTTGTCCACCAGAATAAACACCAGACGGGCTTCCATCGTAATGAGGCCCGTGCCTTTGAGTGGACGGAAGCGCACCATATTTAAACTGGTTGGCACAAAGAGCGTGTGCACGTATTCACCAAACTTGATCATCTGCACACCGTTGATCGATACCTCGGCGGTGCGGCGCATCATGTTAAACAAGCTGATCCGCATATGGCGGGCAAAACGCTCGTTCACCATTTCCAGCGTTGGCATCCGGCCACGGACGATACGGTCCTGAGAAGAAAAATCGTATTCAAGGGCAGAACGACCGCCAGGGCCGGAACCGTCCTCTATTTCTTCTTCTTCGACGTCATCAACACCATGCAGTAGCGCGTCTATTTCGTCTTGTGACAGTAAATCAGTCAAGTTGGTTACCCTCTGTCTGCATGCTCAGACTTATTGCATTACAAAACCGGTAAACAGGATCTCTTCCACTATCGGGCTGCCCGCCACTCCAATCAGCGCTTCCTGCACATCTTTCAGTGCCGCCGCTTTTAAAGTGTCTTTGCCGGCAGCAGTGACCAGATCATCTGCATTGGCTTTACTAAAAGTTCTGAGCATGGTGCTTTCCATTAATGGAATATGCTGTTTGGCAATTTCTTCGTTGTTGCTGCCCCGCACCAGCACCTGCACCTTAATTTGCACCAGCCGGTCACGCGAAGCGCCTGGCACGTTAAATACAAATGGCCTCGGCATCGACACATAAAGCGCTGTGCCCAGTTCGCCTGAAGCCGCAGGAGCTGCAGCAACTTCACCTTCTGCCGCCGGGGCATCTGCCGCCGCAGCCGGCGTTGATTCAGGGGCATCACCACCACTGAATGCAAAATAACCACCAGCGCCCGCCCCCAACACCACCACTGCCGCGGCAATGATGATCATTTTTTTCTTTTTTGCTCCGCCATCAGCGATTTGCAAATCTTTTTCAGCAGCCATGTGAACTCCGGTTCAGTTGCGGTTTTTTGCTATTATTTACCGCTTGTCCTGGCAAACGCAATCAAGATTGTGCCAGAGCGCTGTTTGATAACCTGTTATGCGTAATAATCCACCATCCGGTCAGACACTGCGACCTGCACCTGATGCTGCACGTCTTCATCTTCTGGCTGCGAATGACCAGAAGTATTGCCACGGCCGGTCGTACGTCTTTCATCCTGCTGCTGATGCTGCTCACCCTGCTGCTGATGTACCTGACCATCGGTCAGCGCCATGCCTTGCTCCTGCAGCAATTCTTTTAATCTGGGCATTTGTTGTTCCAGCGCTTCTTTGGCGGCACTTTGTTGCACCACAAATTGCACCGACAACTGCTCCTGCTGCAGATTTATTTTAATTTGCACTGAGCCCAGATCTTCCGGCGTTAACCGGATGTCGGCACTCTGAATTTTTTGATTCACCTGATACATCACCCGCTCTTTGAGCTGAGTGGCGGCATTGGGTTCGAGCAAAGATAACGCCGGCTGGGTTTGGATCTGCTGATCAGCCTGTTTTGTCGCTAAAATCTGGCTAAAACTGCTGTGCTGCTGAGCCCCCTGCTGCGAGCCAGACTGAGACCCCGCCTGATTAAAAGCCGAAGTTGCCGCCAAAGATTTGTCAGTTGCAGCCAACACCGGCACAGCTGCGCCTTCCTGCTGCGGCATCTGCATCGCTGCGGTCAGCGTTTCTGCTACCGCAGCTTCAGCACCGGCCTTACCAGGTACTGTGCTGTATTGTGCTTCGTTTTGTTGCTGCTGTTTTTGTTGTTGTGCTAATGCAGCATTGGCCGATTTCTGAAATTCAGCAAAGGCCGCTGTCATGCCTTTATTTTTGTCTTTACCAGACACCGGGCCGGGCATTTGACCCAGCAATGTAGCGGCCAGTTGGTTCTGCTCGGTCAATTGTGCACCATCAGTGCTGACAGTTTCTGCTGCGCCCTGCTGAGCGCTAACCGGATTCTGGCTGTTGCTCAAAACACTGGCGGCTTGTTGTTCTGCTGTTTTTGCCAACTGCGGCTGGGTCTGACCTGCTGTGGTTTCTGACTCCAGCCGGCT
Source organism: Rheinheimera sp. (assembly GCA_003543135.1). Taxonomy (GTDB): domain Bacteria; phylum Pseudomonadota; class Gammaproteobacteria; order Enterobacterales; family Alteromonadaceae; genus Pararheinheimera. Next base: position 112,776 of record DPJG01000027.1, on the reverse strand, counting down.
AAGTTCAGTCAGTTGTTGTTCTTTCTGCTCTGGCATGCCTTGCTCAGCAAAGAATTTTTCTGCCCGGCTCAGGGCACCCGGGTTGCCATCCTGACGGGTTCCAGCAAGCTCAGGCGCGACACTCTCAGCTGCTTTTGCACCAGCATCCCCCTGCAGTTCAGATTGCAGCTTTAGAGCCTCAGTTGACTGTGCAGCTTGTACAGATAAGTCGGCTGCTGATGTCGAAGACTGACCTGCTTGTGTCTTAGTGTTTTGCTGATCGGTATGTTGTTGTGCAGTGCTCTGCTCTGCCAACTTTTGCTGTATTGCAGTTTGCTGTGTCAGGGCTTGCTCTGTTGTATTCTGTGCTGTGTTGTCCGCAGCTGCGTCAGTTCCGGCCTCGCTTGACACATATAACGCCTGTAGTGTCAGGCTGTTTGTTTCTTCCTGACCGCTGATATCAGTTGCAGCAGATGCTGTTTTCAGCTGAGCTGCATTCAGTTCAGTATTCAGTTGTTCTGGTTGTTGCAGCTGCTCCAGCAACAGCGCCGCTTCATCAGCTGTGCCAGCGTTCGCACTATCGGCAGCGATCTCAGCACTATTTTGTGCCATAGTGCCCCTGGCCGCCGGCTCCAGTTCAGCGGCGTAATCACGCGATCTGGCAATTAACTGAAATAACGAAGCGGCCCGTTCGGCCTCGATGCCTGCCTCCATATTGCCGGACTTACCAGTTCCTTCTTCCGTTTCAGACAGCAGGTTAAGAGGCGACAGTTGTGACGCCGGCTCTGCAGACACTTCTTTACCAGAAGAAGTATCGGCTGTTACAGTTGCGGCAAGGTCAGACTGAGCTTTTTGCGAAGTGGCAACTTCCTGCCCCGCAGGCTGCTGATTTTTACCTGAAGCTCTGGCCGATTCGGCGTCGTTTACCTGTTGCAGCTGCTCGTCAAATGCCTCAGCAAACCCATTGTCGGCATCGCTGCCACGGGCTCGGGCTGAACCGGAAGGAGCTGCATCTAAGTCACTGCTTAACAAAGAAAACTGCATATCGATACTCATCTGAACTCCCATAAACCTGAACTCGTCAGGTGTTGGTGCAATCTGCAATACAGAACCTTGATGCTTGCCGCCTGTGGGCGTTTTGCTGTTGCTCTGTAAAAGTGCCGAACCTGTTTGTGTTAAAAGCTATTCAAAAATCGCGCCAGAGCTGAAAAAATTTACAGATGCTTTGTAGAACGCAGGTTTTACCGTGACTGGCCCAAGGCTTCTTTTGCCCGACAATTAACCTGCTTCGCTGTGCAAATTGCGGAAAAACTGTTGGGTGGCAATTTCATCCAGCATTTTTTGTTCTTGTTTTTGTGCTTTGATGGCCATTTTTTCCAGCTCTTTTTCAATCAACAAATCAATGGCTTTGCGTTTACGCTGCAGCAGAATCCAGTTGACGCGCCGGGTTTCCGCCACTTTTTTGGCTTGTTGCACCTGCATGTTTTGTTGTTCCAGCGCCTGATCCAGCTTGGTAATAAAAGCCAGGTACTGGTTAAACTGGCGGCTTTGTACACCCTGCATCCCGCGCTGCTGGCTCTGGCGGATATAGTCGGTGCGGTAATTGGCCAGACCGTCATATTTATCCTGCTGATTTTTGGCAAATTGTTGTGCCTGAATATAAAGCGCCTGCAGTTTGTCTTCTTTTTCGCGCTGCACTTTGGCCAGCAGTTGTAACTGTGCTAATGCCATGATCAGACTCCTCTACCCTGGGGTACTAAGGTCGACAGCAGACTCAGACTTTCGTCATAAGGCACCACATCTGTCATGCCCTGCTGCAGGAATTTATTAATTTTTGGCATCAGGCTGATGGCCAGATCCAGCATTGGATCTGAGCCTTTGACATAAGCACCTATGGCTATCAGGTCTTTGCTTTGACTGTAACTGGCATACAGCTGTTTGATGCTACGCGCCAGCAGCTGATGTTCCTGGCTGGTCACAGCAGGCATCACCCGGCTAATGGATTTTTCAATATCAATGGCCGGAAAATGGCCACTGTCGGCCAACTGGCGCGACAGCACTATATGACCATCCAGAATGGCACGGGCGGCATCGGCAATAGGATCCTGTAAATCGTCACCTTCGGACAGCACGGTATAAAAAGCCGTGATAGAGCCCTGACCTTCAGCGCCGTTACCTGCGCGCTCCACCAGCGCAGGTAATTTGGCAAACACCGATGGCGGATACCCTTTGGTGGCCGGTGGCTCGCCCACCGCCAGGGCAATTTCCCGCTGCGCCTGGGCGTAACGGGTCACAGAATCGAGCAGCAGTAATACATCCAGGCCTTGATCGCGAAAATACTCAGCCACCTGTACTGCAGTTTCACAACCTTTGAGGCGCATCAGCGGCGAAACATCGGCAGGTGCGGCCACCACCACAGCACGCCTGCGCCCTTCATCGCCCAGAATCTCATCGATAAATTCTTTGACTTCACGGCCCCGTTCACCAACCAGCCCCACCACTATCACATCAGCAGCAGTACCGCGGGTCATCATGCCGAGTAGCACAGATTTACCCACACCTGAGCCGGCAAACAGACCCATCCGCTGGCCTTTGCCCACAGTAATAATGCTGTTGATGGCACGCACGCCGACGTCCAGCGGCTGTTTAATAGGACGACGTTGCAAGGGGTTAATCGGGGCTTTTTTACCAGTGCTGTATTCGTTGGCAAGCACAGGGCCACGGCCATCCAGTGGTTTACCGGCGCCGTCTATGACACGACCAAGCAGCGCCATACTAAGCGGTACGCCTTTGTAACCAAGCAAAGGCGTCACCCGTGCACCAGGCACGACGCCTGTCACATCATCTTTGGGCATCAGGAAAATACGGTCTTTGGCAAAACCCACCACTTCGGCCTGCAGCTGGCCGGCGGCGGTTTCCACTTCACAGGTTTGGCCTATAGCGGCACTGAGGCCCGTTGCCTCCAGCGTCAGGCCAACCACCCGCACCAGGCGGCCGGCCACCACGGCTTTATTCGGTTTGATATGTTGTTGTTGCTGTAGCAGACGCTCTGCCAGACTTGAACTGCTCATGCCTATCCTTGCAGTGGGCTCACTGCGTCAATCTTCCGTCGGTGCTGACGGGCTTTGCACAGGCTCCTGCAAAAAGTGCTCCAAACTGCTTTGTAATCTTAATTTCAGACTGCGATCAACAGTTGACTCTGCCGATTCCACAGTACAATCACCACGCTCAAAGGCAGGCTCTGCACGTAGTTGCCACTGCCGTTCTGCTAAATCCTGCTCAGTGTAATGGCTGCGTACCACGGCTAAATCATCGGGATGCAATTTGATGGTGAGTTTTTCCGCCTGATAAGGCAAGGCATCGACCGCCTGACGCAAAGTTTGCAAAATCAGCTGTGGATTGGTTTTGACTTCAACACCAATCACAGCTTCCGCCATAGCAAGGCTCAGTGTTAACAGCGCCTGCTCCACTTGTGCATCGACTTTTTGCAAAGGTTTTTGTAATTGTTCAATCAGCCCCTGCAACTGGGCTAATTGCTCGCGAACAAGGCTTTCACCTTCCTGCAGACCTTGTTTTTTGCCTTCGGCCTGGCCTTGTTGCATGCCGTCCTGATAACCCTGCTCGCGGCCTTCGGCATAACCCTGGCTAAAACCTTCTTCTTTTCCCTGGGCTAAACCATCGTCGTAAGCGGCCTGACGGATCTCTTCAATATCTTCTGCCGTTAATGGTTTAACAGTCAGTTCTTCTTGTACTTTGGGTTTGGGCCGGCCTGGTTCAGGTTTTATCTTATAAAAAGCGTTGGTTTTATACTGACTGGCTGGCGATTGCACCTGCGCCCTGGCATTGTGCTGTGCAGATAAGTCGTCAGCCTGATGGTCTGAATTGTGATCGCCCTGGTGCTCATCGTCCGGCATAGGCCAGTCTTTTAAAATATCCATCACACCTTCTTCAGGTTTAAATGGCCTTTTTTGTTGGAATGCATTGGTGCTCATGGCTTACAACTCAATAAATAGAACCTGATCAGTATGGGCTCAGGCAGCGGCACCCGCCACTGCCTGCTTTGGCTTACAGGAAGTCTTCGCCACCACCACCACCGAGCATAATTTCGCCGGCATCGGCCAGACGACGCGCTGTGGACAGAATTTCTTTTTGGGCTGTTTCCACTTCGCTGACCCGTACCGGCCCCATGGCTTCCAGATCGTCCGCCAAAAGTTCCGCCGCCCGTTTGGACATATTCTTCAGAATTTTCTCTTTTAAATTGTCGTCTGTGCCTTTGAGCGCCTTCATCAGCACATCCTGCTGTACTTCGCGCAGAATGGCCTGGATTGCCCTGTCGTCTACTTCCAGCAGGTTTTCGAACACAAACATTAAGTCCTGGATTTGTTGTGCCATTTCTTCGTCGTGCTCGCGGATAGAATCCATCAGCTGACCTTCGATATTGGTATCGAGGTAGTTCATAATGTCGGCCGCTGCTTTTAAGCCGCCCATCTTCGCCGCCTGGGCACCCGCCTGACCGGCAAACTGTTTCTCCATAATTTCGTTTAATTCTTGCAAAGCAGCAGGTTGTACTTCTTCCAGGTTGGCAATGCGCATGGTTAAATCCAGCCGCACTTTTTCCGGGAACTGCGACAAAATCTCCGCCGACTGCTCAGGCTCCAGGTACGACAGTACAATGGTCTGAATCTGCGGGTGTTCGTTGCGGATAATGTTGGCCACCTGTTTGGAGTCCATCCATTTCAGTGAATCCAGACCCTTAGCGCCACCGCCCAGAATAATCTGGTCAATCAGGTTCGAAGCTTTTTCTTCACCCAGCGCTGCTGTTAAGGCACGGCGGATAAAGTCTTCACTCTGGAAGCCGATGGTGCTGAAGTTCTGAATTTGCTCGATAAACAAACGGTGCACCGCAGAGATTTTTGCCTGGTTCAGATCTTCGATCTGCGCCATCGCCATACCAACCTTCTGCACTTGTTTGGGTTCGAGATGTTTTAAGATCTGCGCCGCGTCTTCTTCCGATAAACTCAGCAGCAGGATGGCGGCCTTCTCCACGCCATCTAATTTGCCGACATCAAAGGCCGGTTTGTTCTCTACGTTACTCATCTTCAGCCAACCAATTTTTCACGACCAGTGAGGACAGTTCAGGTTCGTTCGCCACCAGCGCACGCACCGCCTTTAATAAGTCTTCGTCACCATGCAGGTCCGGCAACATCAGGGTACCGTCCGGCGCAAAACCAACCGACTTGACGTCAAACTCTTTGCTCAGCATGTCGATGGTATCATCACCTAAATCAACACCGCGCGACAATGAATGTTCATCATAAGATTCAGTGGTGTCTTCAGGGTAAATCAGTTTCTTCAGCATTGGCCGCACTATGGCCAGGATTAATACGATAATCACCAGGGCGCCAAGGGCCAGACGGACCACCCGTAAGAACCATTCCTGCTCGTAAATCGGCACTTCGGTAGCTGCCACCACAGTTTCGCGGGTAAAGGGCACAGACACCACTTCAATAGTGTCGCCGCGCTGCACATCAAAACCAATACCACCTTGTAACAAACGGCGGATATTCTGAATTTCAGCCTGGGTTCTGGGTTCAGCTTTGGCCGGCTCATCACCACTGGCTGGCGTCATTTTGTAATCCACAGCCACTGATACACTTAAGCGTTTAATCACACCCGATTGTTGGGTGGAATGGCTGATGGTGGTATCGAGCTCATAATTACGGGTTTGTTCTTTGCTGTTGCGGCCAGGCACCACTGGCGTGCTGCCATCAGTGGCTTTTTCCGGAATATTAGAATCCAGCGGCGGCTGATTGGATAAGGCACCTGGAATGCCCATAGAACCACCACCGACGCTGTTTTCTTCAATGGTCATTTCACTGCGCACGGCCGGTAAATCCGGATTAAAACGTTTTTGCGTTTGTTCAGTGGTAGTGAAATCCATCTGTAAGTCCACCTGAGCGGTGTAATTATCGATGCCCAGCACAGGGATCAGGATAGAGTCAATTTTCTGGCGGTATTCTTCTTCCCGTTTTTGTTCTACTTCATATTCACGGCGCGAACGGGCAGAACTGGCATCTTGTGAGCCACTATTGAGCAAACGGCCATTTTGGTCTGTCACTGTGACTTTGGACGGTTCCAGCCCCTGCACTGCAGAAGCCACTAAATCGACAATAGCGTCAACTTCGCTGTCTTTAATGGTTTTGCCGCCGCGGGCTGAGATCATGACAGTGGCTGAAGGTTGTTTTTCGGTGCGGGCAAAAATGTTTTCTTTTGGAATGGCCAATAACACTCTGGCACGCGCCACACTCTGGAATTCTTCGATGGTTCTGGCCAGCTGTTGTTCACGGCTGTGTTTTAGTCTTTCCATTTCCAGACGCTGACTGACCCCAAAGCCACTGTCTTTCATCAGAATTTCTTCACCTGAACTGGCTTCTTTTTGCAAACCGGCGCGGCTTAAGCCCAGGCGGATGTCCTGATATTTATCACCAGGCACTGAAATCACATTGCCTTCCAGTTTGTATTCAATTTTTTGCGCGTCCAGATAATCCAGATGCTGAATAAGCTCAGAAGTTTCAAAGGTGCCAAGCGGACGCATTTCCGGTTCACGCGCCCACAGGATGATCAGAATGGCGATAGCGATACAAATGGTCAGTGCAATGATCAGTGTCATCTGGCGCACTATATCCATGCCGCCCATCGAGCCCAAAAAGCCTGACTTTTGTTCCTGCTGCGCATTGTCTTCGGCACTATGGCCAAAGTCATTGCTGCTTAAGGTTAATTCAGTTGAAGTTGATTCAGCCACAGTCATGCCCCCCTATTACACCGGCATCGCCATAATTTCTTTATAAGCTTCCACCAGCTTATTGCGCACCTGCACAGTGGCTTCAAAGGCCACTGACGATTTTTGCCCGGCAATCATCGCCTCAGCCAACGAGACTTTGGGATCGCCCATTTCAACGGCTGTGGCCAGCGTATTGGATGTTTTTTGTAACGCATTGACGTTATCCAGTGCCTGCTTAAACAGGTCACCAAACTCAGACTGACTGGTATTGTTCAGTTGTACATCACGGGGTTGAATGTCGTTGGATAAATTGCGGGCCTGCTGCGCATAAGCCTGCATTTCCTGAAATAAAGCGGCACCTTTGATATCCATGATTAATTACCTGTAAACAACAGCCTGAAGCCGGAATACCAGTATTAAGCACAAGATGTGCCACAATTTAATCTTTTTAATTCAATAAGTTAAACTGTAAACTGTGATGTCAAAATGCTGACACCATAGAAAAGCAGAGGCAAAAGACTAAAGCTGCTATAGGCAATTCAAAAGGCAGCAGACGAACACAGGACCATTAACGCAAATGTCCCTGGTTGCAAATGCCCAATACCGGACTAAAACCAGCGCAGCAGAAAACACCAGGTGCGTATCTTTGCAGATAAAAGGCATAACACAAAACAGCAGAGCCTGATGGCCCTGCCATTATGCTGCTGTTATATCAGGCTGGTAACTGAATACCTGACTCGCGCATCCGCGCCAGTTTGTACCTTAAAGTACGGGCGCTGATACCAAGTTTCTCTGCAACTTCCTTGCGTCTGTTGGCACAGGCTTTCATCGTTTCCAGAATAATACGATGTTCCTGCTCATACACCCCTGATTTAAATAAACTTAAATCAGGATCGTTGCCAGCAGCTACAGCAACCGGCGCCGGTTCCTGGAACTGACTGCTAAATTCAGTGGATTCAAGCAAAATATCATCTGCGGTAATTTCCGCTGCATTGTGCACTATCAGCGCCCTTTGCATCACGTTATCCAGCTCCCGCACATTGCCAGGCCAGTTGTGCTGCAACAACTTACGTTGTGCTGTTGGTGTCAGCTCTGGTGTGGCCGTGCCTGCCTGCTGGCAATGGCGCTCCAGTAAATGCCGGCACAAAGGCAGAATATCCTCCGGCCTGTCGGCCAGCGCCGGCCAGGTCAGCGGGAACACATTGAGCCGGTAAAATAAATCTTCACGGAACAGCCCCTGCGCCACTGTCTGGCGTAAATCGCGGTTACTGGTGGCAATCACCCGCACATCCAGCTTGATGGTTTTGCGCGAGCCTAACCGCTCCACTTCCCGTTCCTGCAATACCCTTAATAACTTGGCCTGCAGGTTTAAATCCATTTCGCTGATTTCATCGAGCAATATAGTGCCTTGTTGTGCCTGTTCAAACTTGCCCGGGCAAGCGGCAATAGCGCCGGTAAAAGCACCTTTTTCATAACCAAATAAAGTGGATTCGAGCATATTTTCCGGAATGGCGGCGCAGTTAATGGCAATAAAAGGGCCGTCGTGGCGCGGTGATTGCTGGTGGATATAACGCGCCAGCACTTCTTTGCCTGAACCGCTTGGGCCTAGCACCATCACACTGGCATCAGAACGCGCCACTTTGGCGGCCAGTTTTACCAACTGCTGACTGACAGGCGCTGCCACAATAGGCTCAAAAGCCGGCGTTTCGTCACTTTGCACATAACGGCCGACAGTATTGACCAGCACTTCCGGTGAAAAGGGTTTGGCCAGATAATCCACAGCACCCAACCGGATGGCCTGCACTGCATCATTGACTGTGGCATAAGCCGTCATCATCAGCACGGGTAGATTCGGATAATTCAGCTTCACTGATTTTAATAAATCCAGACCCGACATGCCCTGCATCTGCACATCGCTGACCACCAGGCGGATTTTATGCTGTTTGAGCAGCTGCATGGCCTGCTCGGCACTGTCAGCGGCAATCACCTGATATTGCGCCAGCAGCAAGGTGTCACAAAGTGCTTCGCGTAAACCGGCGTCATCTTCCACCACCAGAATTTTAGTCTGTTGCATTTTATAACTCCTCCTGTTGGCCTGATTGCACTGCGGCTGTGGCTGGCAATACCGGCAAAATCATTTCAAATCTGGCACCACCGGCTTTGCCATCCACACAGCGCACTGAGCCGTGATGGGAATGGGCAACCGCCTGCACTACCGCAAGGCCAAGGCCTGTGCCACTTGGGCGGGTGGTAAAAAAGGGTTCAAAAATTTGTTGTTGCAGCGCCCTGGGCACACCAGGGCCTGAGTCTTCTACCGCCAGCAGCACCTGTTTGCCATCGGGGCCTGGCAGTGCTGACAACTGAATACGGGCACCTGGGCCTGCGTGTTGCAGCGCATTCTGAATGAGATTGGCCATGGCGCCAGAAAGTGCGGTGTGGTTGCCCAGGATCAGCAGATCCGGCTCTGGCAGCTGTAGCTCAATATTGCCCTGCTCTTGCTGCACCAGGGTTTCCACTGAGTTATGCACTTCGTTTAACAGCTGCTGCAACGACAAAGGCGCCACCTGCTGTTCGCGACCGGAGCGGGCAAACAGCAAAAGATCGTTGACCTGTTGCTCTAAATCCTGCAACCGGTTTAATAGTTTTTGCTGAAATTGCAGCCGGGCTGTTGGGGCAATTTTCTGACTGCACAGATTCTGCGCATACAACATGGCACTGGATAACGGCGTGCGGATTTGATGTGCCAGTGACGCCATCATTTTGCCAAGCGACGACAAACGTTGCAGATGGGCAATACGGCTTTGTAACTGACGGGTTTCGGTTAAGTCGGTCAGCACTATGAGCTGACCAGCGCCGTCTTCCAGCGCACTGATCGCCAACTGCACACGACGACCATCATGTAACGACACCTCGAGGCCATCATCACTGCGTGGCCGGAAACTGCGGGTGATCACATCCAGCCAGCGTTGCCAGATCAAAGGCTCGCCCAACATTTCAATAGCAACCGGATTGGCATGCTGCACATAACCCTTGCTATCAAGTACCACCACACCTGTTGGCAAGGCCTGCAGAATATGTTGCAGCCGTTTTAGTTCCTGCAGCTGCGCCGAAGGGGGGCTTGGTATTGAGGTTAAGTCAGTCAATAAAGGCGCGGCCGATGTAAGGCCGGCAGCCGCCTGATATAAGGTCTGAGGAAACAAGGCTGTGACTATACTGCCCTGCTTTGCTTGTGGTTTGCCGCGGTCAGACCTGCCTGCAGCGCTATTGGCCGCGTTGGCGGCAAACAGTGCACTGGCCGGCACTAAGTTGGCACTGTCGGTATGGTCAGCGCAAACCAGCTCAAATAACGGCGTTGGCACAACAGTGCGGCGCGGCGTTTTGCTGGCTTTGGCAACAAAAGCGATGCTTTGCATACAAGTCCCCGTCAGATAAAAATACTAACGGGGTAAAGCACAAAGCGTGCCATTAAAAATAAAGATTACTTTCAGGATGTTACAACAAAAAATGCCAGCCAAAAATTTGACAAGCCGGTTATTCTTCGGTGTTCAGCTCGTCACGCACCAGATTATATTTGCGCATTTTTTCCACTAAAGTGGTGCGGCGTAAACATAAAATATCGGCAGCTCTGGCCACCACATAATCGTGTCGTTCCAGCGCCTGGCTTATCAAAGAAATTTCCAGATCGGCCAGGAATTGTTTTAAATCCAGACCTTCATCCGGCAACTGCTCAATTGAACTTTGTGCCGGGCCAAATTCAGCTGCACTGTCATCCTCGTCCTGGTCAAACTGGAACAGCTCGTTAATGGCGTCTCTTTCCTGCAGCGCTTCAGGGTAATGTGGCACATAGGTTTCCACATCGAGGTGACGGTATTTTTGCGGCAACTCGGCCACATCAATCACCTGCTGCGGATACATAATGCTTAACCTTTCCACCAGATTAGCCAGTTCCCGCACGTTGCCCGGCCAGGGATGCAACTTCAGGCTGGCAATGGCTCTTTCGGTAAATTTAATGGCTGCCTGGCCCTGCTGCTCCAGCCTATGCTGTAATTCCTGCAATAACAAAGGCAGATCTTCAGCACGTTCTTTCAGTGCAGGAGTTTCAATAGGGAACACATTGAGCCGGTAAAATAAATCTTCCCGAAAGCGGCCATCACTAATCATATCTTCGAGCTGACGGTGGGTAGCTGCAATAATACGCACATCAGCTTTAATCGGCTGACTACCGCCAACCCGCTCGTAGGTGCGTTCCTGCAACACCCGCAGTAATTTCACCTGCATCGGCAGTGGCATATCACCAATTTCGTCTAAAAACAGTGTGCCCCCCTGCGCCAGTTCAAAACGGCCTTTGCGGGTAGAAATAGCACCGGTAAAAGCGCCTTTTTCATGGCCAAACAACTCACTTTCCAACAGCTCTGCCGGAATAGCACCACAGTTAATAGGCACAAAAGGCCCTTCACTGCGATGCGACAACACATGAATATTGCGTGCCACCACCTCTTTGCCGGTGCCGGACTCCCCCAAAATCAGCACATTGGCATCTGTTCTTGCCACCTGCTGAATTAAAAAACGCACCTGCTGCATTTGTGGTGACAAGCCAACCATACCGACAAAACGGGCCTGCACTTCGTGCTGGCGCTGGCCTGGTAACAATCTGTGATATTCCTGACAATCGCGCAGGTGCTGGGTAAGAGATGCATAAGCAAAAGGTTCGGTCAGCAAACCAACCACATTGGCGTGTTTAAGCAAAGATTTTAAGGTTTCGCCCAGCAGTAAAAACGCCGCTTGCGGATATTGTTCTATCAGCTGCTCATGCCGCTGACTGGTGAGCGCGCCCAGTAGTACTACGGCTTTCGCGTCGGTCGCCAGCGCTTGTTGTAGTTCGGTTTCACTGACCAGCTGATGCGGCTCTGCCACAAAAGTCAGAATAATACTCAGACGCTGGGCACGTTGTTCCTGCTGATCAAGAATATAAAGCTTCGGGGTCATGGCGCGGCACTGCTCTTTGCTTTTTTTTCATTCTTACAAAGGCATTGCAGGCTTGCAAGGTAAAACGCTAATTTTTTGACGCTAGTGTCAAAAAATTAGCGTTTGGTGGTGACTGGTACTTCAGCAAAAGCAATTATGCTAATAATTTCAATGACTGTTCGGCAGAAATCCGGCCTTGGATGCTCACTGCAACAGCAGCTTGTTCCTTTATTCCGTTAGCGACCTGCTGTGACACAGCACTGGCATAATCCAAATCTTCAATCCGGCTGCGGGCGGCATTAACATTTTCATTGGCGCTGGCAAGGCCACGTGCGGCGCCAGCAAAGGTATTCACACCTGCGCCTAAGTCTGCCCTGGCGGCATTGACTGTTTTACTCAGGCTTTGGATACTATTTTGCGCCGCACTACGGCCAGCTTCCGTATTAAAATCAATAGCAGCCAAACCATTGCCACTGACCACACCGTCAAGCCCCGGCGTTTTCAGGTTCAAAATCGTATCGCCACTGCTAAAGGCAAGTTGTTTCTCTTCGGCAAACAGCTTCACACCGGCAAAACTGCTGTTGTCGATTTGTTGTTGCATCGACTTGCTGATTTGCGCAGCTTGCTCTGCAATGGCGGCACGATCGGCATCGGTCAGAGCACCGTTGCCGGCCTGTACTGTCAGACTATCAAGCTCAGCTAAACCATCACTGACGCCGGCAAGCGTCTGCTCAGCCACATTCGCCAGCGATATACCGTCATACAAATTGCGCATGCCCTGACTGGCACTGTTGGCCTGCGCCGTTAACCGGTCAATGATTTGTAAACCTGCAGCGTCGTCGGCGGCACTGTTGACTCTTCTGGCACTGGCCAATTGTTTGAGCAGATTGTCTGAATCTATCTTGCTTTGTCTGAGCGGCTCGGCAGCAATATTGGTGTTAATTTTCACGGCAACTTACCTTTTTCCGGCAGTGGGAGTTTTAGTATATGCCGCATTGACCTGATGTTCCACGGCCTGTCCGCAGCCTCTGACAAACACTTTGTCTAATCCCGCGGTTCAACTTCGCCCGCTTGAGCTCAGCAGTGATTTCAGCGCTTGGGTTTGTCGCCTGATAAGTTTTCTAATAGACTGATTTAAAATCAAATAACCAAAAGTCAGTGCTTTATGGAAAATGTCTTACAGTATTTAGGCCGCCCATCTGAAATGTTGGACGACGATTTACAGGCCCATCATCACAAACTGTGCAGCCTGCTTGGCAATTCATCCTGTCTGGTGTTAGGTGCCGCCGGCTCTATTGGCCAGGCCGTCACACGGCTTTTGATGAGTTACGGACCTGCCAAGCTACATCTGGTTGATCTCAGTGAGAATAATCTGGTTGAGCTGGTGCGTGACCTGCGTAGCAGCTTTGACATTTTCCCAGCTGATTTTCAGGCGCTGGCGCTTGATATCGGTTCTTTGGCTTATGACAGGTTTATCAGCAGCGACGGCAAATACGACTATGTGCTGAACCTGTCGGCGCTGAAACATGTGCGAAGCGAAAAAGACGTTTTTACGCTGATGCGGATGATTGACGTGAATATTCTGAACACCGAAAAAACCTTGCGTCAGTCGGTGCAGGCCGGTGTTAAAAAATACTTTTGTGTGTCGACCGACAAAGCGTCCAATCCGGTCAATATGATGGGCGCCTCCAAACGTATTATGGAGCTGGTGCTGGCAAGCTACAGCGACCAAATCAACATCTCCACCGCCCGTTTTGCCAATGTGGCATTCTCCGACGGTTCCTTATTGCATGGCTTTGAAAAACGGCTGCAAAAACAACAGCCTTTAGCAGCCCCCAGCGATATCAGACGTTATTTTATTACCGACCATGAAGCCGCAGTGCTTTGTATTATGTCCTGCTGTTTTGGTCAGAACCGCGATGTGTATTTCCCCAAACTGGATGAAAGCCAGCTGATCAGCATGACAAGCATTGCGGAGAAGTTTCTGAAAAACCACGGCTTTACGCCAAAGCTCTGCAGCACAGAACAAGAAGCACGCGCTTTAATGGCCACACTGCCGGCCCAGGGGCAATGGCCTTGTGTCTTTAGTCCGTCGGATACCACGGGCGAAAAAGAAGCCGAAGAATTTTACGAGCAACAGGACAGTCCGGATTTTCACAGTTATCAGCAGATTGGCGTGCTGCACCAGAGCGCAGCTGATAATCAGCAGCAGCTGATGCACTTTTACCAACAAATAAACCAGATCAAAGCTCAACCTGTCTGGCACAAGGCCGATATAGTCAAATTATTTATTGCCACTTTACCGGGTTTTATGCATCAGGACACCGGCAAATATCTGGATGGAAAAATGTAATGACAGGCACAAAAGCGCTGCTGAATTTTATCCGCGACATTTATCAAAGCACAGGCCCTATTCCACTCCATGCGCCACAGTTTAATGATGCGGAAAAAACCAGCCTGCTGGCTTGTTTAGACAGTACTTTTGTCTCCAGCGTCGGCCCTTTTGTTGACCAGTTTGAACAAGAAATGGCCGTTTTTTGCCAGAGCAGCCGCGCTGTTGCCACCGTCAATGGTACAGCAGCCTTACAGGCTGCATTACATCTGGCTGGTGTGGGCCAGGGTGATATTGTGATCACCCTGGCTCTGACTTTTGTCGCCACCTGTAATGCCGTGCATTTTCTGGGGGCCACACCGGCTTTTGTTGATGTGTCGCCCATTAGTCTCGGCTTATGCCCGGATGCGCTGCAGCAGTTTTTAACCGAACAATGCGGCAAAAATTCAGCCGGCAACACTGTACTTCGCAGCACAGGTCAAAAAATTGGCGCTGTTGTGCCTATGCACACCTTTGGTCACCCGGTGCAACTTGATGAAATTGTTGCTATTTGCAGTGAATGGCAATTGCCACTGATAGAAGATGCCGCCGAGAGTCTGGGCTCTTTTTATCGTGGCCAACACACCGGCACCTTTGGCCGTTTTGGCGCTTTAAGTTTTAACGGCAATAAAATAATCACCACAGGTGGCGGCGGTATGGTGCTCTGTCAGCAGATAGAGGATGGGGTACATTGTAAACATGTCACCACCACCGCCAAGGTCGCTCATCCTTATCAGTTTTTTCATGACGAAGTGGCCTTTAACTTTCGCCTGCCCAATTTAAATGCGGCTTTAGGCTGTGCCCAACTGACAAAATTACCTTCATATCTTGCCAATAAAAGAGCTTTAGCCGGGTTATACCAAAGCTTTTTGCAAGACAGCGATTATCAGTTTGTCGCTGAGCCTGCTTACGCCAAATCCAGCTATTGGTTAAATGCCGTGATTTGTGCCGATGAGCAGCAACAACAGCAGCTCCTCAAACACAGCAATGACCATGGCATTATGACCAGACCAGTGTGGGAGCTGATGCATCATTTACCCATGTATAAAGATTGCCCGCGCGGTAGCCTTAGCCACAGTGAATGGCTGGCCAAACGTCTGGTGAATCTGCCAAGTTCGGTCGCCCCCGGCATACAGCCATGAGTCAAGTCGCGCAGGCATGAAAAAAGGAATAAAGCCATGAGTAAAGGAGTCCAGGCATGAGAAAAATTGCAGTTTTTACCGGTGCCCGCTCTGAGTACGGATTATTATTCCCGCTGCTCAAACAAATCCAGCAACATGCTGAGCTTGAGCTGCAGTTGATCGTTTCAGCCATGCACCTGTCGCCTGATTATGGTTATACGGTGCAAAGTATTGAGCAGGATGGTTTTGCCATCGCCGCCAAAATTGAAACTTTATTATCGTCCGACAGCCCGGTCGGCACCCTGAAAAGCCTGGGCCTTGGCATTATTGGCTATGCCGATGCGCTGGAGCGGCTGCAACCCGATCTGCTGGTGCTGCTTGGTGACAGGTACGAAGCCCTTGGCATGGCGCAGGCCGCATTGATTATGCAAATCCCGATTATGCATCTGCACGGCGGTGAAATTACCGAAGGTGCTTATGATGATGCTATTCGCCACGCCATCACCAAAATGAGTACCTACCATGCAACGTCCTGTTTGCAGCACCGCCAGAGAGTGATCCAGCTGGGTGAGGCGCCGGAACGGGTGTTTCATGTGGGCGCTATTGGCCTGGATAATATCAGGGGCCAACAACGCGCCAGCCGCTCTGATACCCTGGCGTTTTTGGGGCTGGCACCTGATAGCAAATTTATCTTTTTAACTTATCATCCGGTGACAGCCGCAGATGAAGCCCCGGCCGCCGGCATTGCAGCGCTGATCCAGGCGCTTGATAACCAACAACATTATGCGGTGGTGGCAAGTTACCCCAATGCCGACAACGGCGGCAAAGTGATTATTCAGGCGCTGCAGCAATGGCAAGCCAGCAACAGCAAGGTTAAAACTGTGGCATCTTTTGGCCATCGTTATCTGGATGTGGTCAGCCATGCCGCGCTGGTGATTGGTAACTCCTCCAGCGGCATTATTGAAATTCCGTCACTGGCGGTGCCTGTAGTAAATGTTGGGGTGCGCCAGCAAGGGCGCGAGTGTTCAAAACATATAGTGCATTGCCCGCCTGAGCCTTTGGCCATCAGCCATGCCATCCAACAGGCACTACAGACTAAAGATCTGCTGAGCGCCGCCGATAACCCTTATGACGCAGGACAGACCAGCCAGACGGTCGCCCGGTTATTGGCGGAATTACCTCTGACTGCGCATAAAAAGTTTTTTGATATTTATTAAGAGCGCAGATGCTGATGAGCAAAACCCTGATCATTGCCGAAGCCGGCGTAAACCATAATGGCAGTTTAGAACTGGCCTTGAAGCTGGTGGAAGCGGCCAGTGCCGCCGGTGCTGATGTGGTGAAGTTTCAAACCTTCAACGCTGAGCAACTGGTAACGAACAGAGCCAAAAAAGCAGAATACCAAGCTGAAAATACGCAAAATAACGGCAATCAGCTGGATATGCTGAAAAAACTGCAGCTCAGTCATGCTGACCATCTGCTGCTGATCAAAAAATGTGACGAGCTCGGCATCCGTTTTATGTCGACCGCTTTTGACAGCGAAAGCCTGCAGTTTTTAGCCCAGCTGCGATTGCCGGTGATGAAAATACCGTCTGGTGAAATCACCAATGCCCCGCTGTTATTACAATATGCCCGCACCGGCGCCGATATTATTTTATCAACGGGTGTCAGCACTTTAAGCGAAATCCGGGATGCACTGGGTGTACTGGCTTATGGCATGACCACGCCAGCAACTCAGTTGCCAACCAGCAGTGCCGACTTTGTCAGCGCCTTTCACTCAGCTGCAGGCCAGGCGCAACTGAAACAAAAAGTCACCTTATTACATTGCACCACCGAATATCCGGCGCCTTTTGCCGACATTAATTTAAAAGCCATGGATAGCTTACGGCAGGAATTTGGCCTGGCGGTTGGTTATTCCGACCACAGCCAGGGCATTGTGGTGCCCATGGCCGCTGTGGCCCGTGATGCCACTGTGATTGAAAAACATTTTACCTTGGATAAAACCCTGCCCGGGCCTGATCATCAGGCATCGCTGGAGCCTGCTGAACTCAAAGCCATGGTGGATGGTATTCGTCAGGTGGAGCTGGTGCTGGGCCATGGCCGCAAGGAGCCCGCCCCTTCTGAGCTGAAAAACCGCACTCTTATTCGCAAATCGCTGGTGGCGGCACGGCCACTGAAAGCAGGCGAAACTTTTCAAGCCGAAGATTTAGTCTGCAAAAGACCGGGAGATGGCAAAAGTCCATTTGATTATTGGCAACTGCTTGGCAGCACCATCCACAGGGATTATCAGCATGACGAACTTATCGACAACTAAAAAGCTGGTGATGATTGGTGCCGGTGGCCACGCCCGGGTGCTGCTGGATATTCTCTCGCGGCAAAATCAGCTCCCTACCGCGATTTTTTGCGCCGAAAAAGCGCAGTTAGCCGCCCCTTTTGCCAGCATCAAACAATATCACCAGGACGAGCAAATGCGTGAGTTTTCACCAAATGACGTGCTGCTGGTGAACGCCGTCGGCCGCTTACCCGGTGAACACAGGCGGATGCAGATTTTTGATAAGTTCAAAGCTATGGGGTACCAGTTTGCCAGTGTCATTTCAGAAAAGGCATTGGTGTCGGCCTACTGCAGCCTGGGTGAAGGGGTGCAAATTCTGGACGGCAGTATTGTCAATACCGGTGTGCAGATTGCAGAGAACTGTATTGTCAACACTGCTGCGGTCATTGAGCACGACTGCAAACTGGATGCCCATGTGATGGTGGCGCCAGGCGCTGTGCTCTGCGGCAATGTGCACTGCGCCGAGCAGGTGTTTATCGGCGCCGGCGCCACTGTGATTCAGAATATCGCCATTGGCAAGGCAGCTTTGGTGGCAGCAGGCGCTACTTTGGTATGTGATTTGCTAGAGCAGCAAAAAGTTTATCCGGCACGGCACTTTATCGTTATGTGAGGTCATCATGATGGAACAAAAGTGGAAACAAGTCCTTATCGCCCCTGACAGCTCTATCCGTGATGCCCTGAAGATCATCGATCAGGCGTCCTTGCGTATTGCGCTGGTGGTCTCAGAAGCCCAACAACTGCTGGGGGTGGTCACAGATGGTGATATCCGCCGTGGTTTGTTAAAAAACTTCTCGCTGGACAGCCCGGTCAGTGCCGTGATGAACGCTCATCCGGTGACGGCCCAAACCGGAACATCCAGACGCGAACTGATCAAGCTGATGAACGACAAAGGTTTGTTGTCTATTCCTCTGCTTGAAAACGGCAAAGTGGTTGACCTTGAAATTCTGCAGCGTAAGCTCCCTGAATTCAGGCATGACAATCCGGTGTTTTTAATGGCCGGAGGTTTTGGCACCCGGTTAAAACCCCTGACCAATGATTGCCCTAAACCGATGCTCAAAGTCGGTGACAAACCTATTCTGGAACTGGTGCTTTTGAGTTTTATCCGTTCTGGTTTTCATAATTTTTATATTTCGTTGCATTATATGCCGGAGCAAATTCAGCAATATTTTGGCGATGGCTCTAAGTGGAACGTCAGCATTAAATATATTTATGAAGATTTGCCGCTTGGCACGGCCGGCGCCCTTGGCCTGCTGCCGCCTGATGCACCCAAACTGCCGGTGTTATTAATGAACGGTGATTTATTAACCACAGTAGATTTTGAACAACTGCTGGAATTTCATAATAAAAGCCGTTCGGACGCCACTATGTGTGTACGCGATTATGAATATCAAATTCCTTTTGGCGTTATTAACGGCGACGGCGAGCGGGTGCTCAGCATGGTGGAAAAACCCATTCAGCGTCTTTTTGTGAATGCCGGTATTTATGTGATCAATCCGGAAGTGCGTGCTCAGGTGAAACCCAATCAGCGCATTGATATGCCAACTTTGCTGGAACAGAATATTGAGCTCACCAAAAAAGTCTCAATGTTCCCTATCCACGAATATTGGCTGGACATAGGCCGTATTGATGACTACCAAAGAGCCCAAATTGACGTGCATAACTTAAGGTTACCGGCATGAAACACATTGCGGTGATTGGCGCTGGCAGTATTGGCCGGCGCCACATCAGCAATCTGCGTTTGTTGCATCCCGATGCACAACTTTACTGGCTGGGTGCAACCGGTGTTATCGCTGAAACTGAGCGTGATGCTGATATTTTATATCCAGCTCACTCAGATGAGCTTCTTAGTATCCAGCCCGATTATTGTATTGTGGCCTCCCCCGCGTCCAGCCATCTGCACTTTATGTGCGCCTTATTGGCAAAGCAGATCCCGGTGCTGGTGGAAAAACCACTGGCAGCCAGCCTGGCCGATGGCCAACAAATGCAGCAACTTTGCCTGGCGAACCCACAAACACCTGTGGCAGTGGCTTATTGCCTGAGATTTTTACCTGCGCTGCAACAGCTAAAAACTATTTTGCAAAACGGCGACCTTGGTAAGGTGCTGCATATCAACTGTCAGGTTGCTCAGTATCTGCCCGACTGGCGGCCGGGCAAAGACTACCGGCAAAGTGTATCGGCAAGAGCTGAACTCGGTGGTGGTGTGCTGCTGGAGCTGAGCCACGAGCTGGATTATCTGCATTATTTATTTGGCCCGCTGCAGCTGCATTACAGCCAATTACAGCACAGCGGTTTGCTGGACATTGATGTGGAAGATCAGGCTGATTTATTAATGAGCACCCAAAGTGGTGCCACAGTGAGCCTGCATCAGGATTTCCTGCAAAAAACAGTGCAGCGCCGCTGTACCATCAGTACCACAGAGGCGCGGCTGGAATGGGACTTGGTGCAAAACAGCATCTGGCTCTTTACCGGCTCTGAGCAACAACTGCTATTCAGTGAACCTGAATATCAGCGCAACCAGATGTATCTGCAGATGCTGACTGCCTTTGAGCAACAGCTCAGTCAGACAGGCACAACCAGCACAGTACTTGCCACAGTGGACGATGCACTTTGCACCCTGACTTTGATTGAACAGGGCAAACAGCAGGCCAGTATTGGCCCGATAACCCCACAGCAACAAGGCAGCTAAAGCCGGAGTTTTTATGAGTGTGATTGCTTTTGTGTTTGCCCGCGGTGGCTCTAAAGGTTTGCCCGGCAAAAATATCAAGCCGCTTTGTGGCAAACCTTTATTGCATTATTCCATTGAAGTGGCACAGCAAATTCCCGAAATTTCAAAAGTTTATGTATCAACTGACTGTGATGAAATAGCCGCAGCTGCCAAAGCGGCTGGCGCGCTGGTTATTCGCCGGCCGGCTGAACTTGCCAGTGATACCGCTGCTGAATGGCTGGCCTGGCAACATGCCATTCGTTACGTTCAGCAACAAGGTGTACAGTTTGACACCTTTGTCAGCTTACCGGCCACCAGCCCACTGCGCGCCGCCAAAGATGTCACGGCCGCTCTGACACGACTGCACAGCAGCAAGGCTGATATCTGTATTGGCGTGACCCCGGCCGCCCGCAACCCCTACTTTAATATGGTTAAACCCAAAGGCTCGGACGAGGTTTGTCTTTTTATCAACGATCAGCCAACGATAAAAAGACGGCAGGACGCCCCTGTAGCTTTTGATATTACCACTGTGGTCTATGCAGCCAGAGTCAATTATATTCTTGAAAATAATGCGCTTTTTGCCGGTAAAGTCACAAGTGTAGAAGTACCGAAGCAAAGGGCCGTAGATATTGACGATATCTATGATTTTTTATTTGCTGAGTCGCTGCTAAAAAACGGAGCTGCATTGGATGACTAAAACAATAATGGTGGCGGGCGCCGCCGGCCTGCTTGGCAAGCATATAGTCAAAACTTTATTGGCCGCCGGGCATCAGGTGCTGGCCTGTGATCTAAGCCTGGATTTATTACAACAACGACTGAGCGATGCCGGTGTGGATTTGTCAGTTCCGGCGCTGAATTTAATACAGCTGGATTTAACCAACACTGATCAGGTCACAGCTTTTTTTGCGCAGTATCAGCACATCGACGGAGTGGTGAATTGTATTTATCCGCGCAATAAAAAATATGGCACCGACTTTTTAGCCGTCACACTGGACGATTTTAACGATAATGTAGCACTGAATCTTGGCTCATCATTTTTCCTGCTACAAAGCTGCGCCAAATATTTCCTTGAGCATCAGCGTCCGTTAGCTGTGGTGAATTTTGCCTCTATTTATGGGGTTGTTGCACCGGAATTTGATATCTATCAGGATGTTGCTTTTACCATGCCGGTGGAATACGCCGCTATCAAGTCGGCGCTTATTCATCTGAGCAAGTATGTCTGCAAGTATGTGGGCAACAGCGACTTTAGAGTTAATGTAATAAGCCCTGGCGGTATTCTGGACCAACAACCTGTCGAATTTACAGAAAAGTACCGGGGAAAATGCCTGGGCACCGGCATGCTGCCGCCCCAAAGTATGGCAGGAACAGTATTATTCCTGCTGTCAGACGAGGCCAGATACATCAACGGTCAGAATATTATTGTGGATGATGGTTTTACAATTTAAATACCTCTGAGTAAATCAATGCTGTGGCGTAGAATTCTCAGACCATCTTCGCCACTTTTCTCTGGGTGAAACTGGAAACCGATAATATTACCTGAATCAATAATGGCAGGAATATCAATGCCAGAATATTTTACGATAGCAGCACACTGATGCGGATCACGAAAATTAGTCATAAAATACGAATGAACAAAATACATAGCCTTACCAGCAAAAGGCTTGAATCTATCACTAACATTATCAAGAGGTAACCAATTTACATTTGGAACGATAATAGGTGCACTCTCTGAATTTGCTAGCCGGGTGACCTCTGCATCAATCAATGATAAACCAGTATGGAAACCAAACTCTGTAGAACTCCTTGCTAAAGCTTGCATTCCTACACATATACCAAGTAGTTTACCACCAGCAGCTAAATGCGTTACTAAATGCTCGCAAAATCCATTAACTTGTAATTCATTTAGACAACTTCCGAATGCACCTACCCCAGGCAACACGACTAAGCTTCCTTTCACTAATTCATTTGCAAATTGAATAACTTGGTATTTGACATCGCAACGATCTAAAGCACGCAAAACGTTTGAAAGATTATTGCTTTTTGTATCGATAACTTGAACTAACTGCATTAGAGCCTCACCTGAAACCCATGTTCCAATAGATGACGTTTAATTTGACCAACACTAAAACGTTTATAGTGAAGCGCATCCGCTATTGCAATTGCAGTCACATTTTTTACATTTAGAGCGTCAACTGCATCATTCAAACCTCCAAAGCCGCCACTAGCAATAATGGGTAATGTCACCGACTCAGATACTGTATTGAGTAGATCAAGGTCGTAACCTGACCTAGTACCTTCCCTGTCAACGGATGTCAGTAACACTTCGCCAATGCCGTGTTGTTGTGCATTTCTCACCCAATCAACAACATCCAAACCAGTTCTTTCGCGACCGCAGTCTGTGTAAACTTCCCAACCATTCGTTTGCTTTTTACATTCAACTGAAAGAACAATCGCTTGAGCGCCAGTAACAGCCGAAATATCCTTTAACAAAGTAACATTTTTTACAACAGCAGTATTCAAGGCAACTTTGTCTGCGCCCAATTTCAGTATAGCTTTTGCATCATCGAGCGAGCGAATTCCTCCACCAACCGTGAACGGAATAAAAATCTCCTCGACTGAATCTCTTAATAATGAATGAAGACTATTGCGTTGATATAAGCTAGCAACGCTGTCCATGTATAAAATTTCATCTACACCCTGAGTATAATAATCAAACGCAAACTTTTTGGGCTCGCCCAAAACCCTCAATCCTTCCAAATGTATTCCTTTAATCAGATTCGGAGCTTTGATATCTAATCTAGCTATCACACGAGCCAGCTTTCCATTCATAAATTACTACTTCCAAACATGATGACGAAGTTTCCATTGGTTATTTTCATATAACCATAAATGCGGAGAACGAAAATTATCTGCTAGCCTATCAAAATATTGCTTATCAAAAATTGGATTTTCAAACATCTTATGTGCTAGTGGAAATTCTTTTGGGTGGATACTAAGATAGTCAAATATTTCCTCAGCAAATCTATCAGGAAACTCTAAATCAAATCTTTTGACTAAAGCGACGCCTTCCTCTCGTGTAATATCACCTGACCGAATTTCTTGTGCAGCGTCATAAGTAGCTCGACCGATGCCAAATTTAATGCCCGTAGTATAATAATGAAAGTCATCAATGCGATCGTCTATACTATTATACTTACTATATGTCCCAGGAGTTCGTTCAGGCGATGCTTCAAAACCTCCATGTTCAACCGCATAATAATAGCAACTCTGAGGATGCCATTTTAAATAGTAACCAAGATAATGAACTTCCATGTTGATTCTATTAATCTCTTGCTGATTAATCGGCAGGTAAGGTTGCAGTTCTGAAGGATGAATCGCAAAATCTGTAGTAAGTTCATCCACAGACACACCGCCCAAAAAAATATCTTTAGAATCTTGTTGGGTAAAAAAGCTTGCGTCGCGCTTTGCCTTCTTTGCGTCTTCTAATGGGTTTCCGTATTCGGCTTCATTTTCTCCATAAAATACAAGCGGAATGTTAAATAGAGCAGACATTTTAGGGGCTAAGTTTTTTTGTCCCAAAATAAACGGCTGAAAAGGATGAAATAATTTCTCAACGGCCAGTCTTGTTAATAATCGATGTACTCTACCGTTTGGTGTCATCAGATAGTTGTCAAAACCAGCATGAATCCATGCCTGAAAGTTACGAAATCCCCACTCAGTATATTTGTGCGGAGCCCAAGTAACAGTTAAAGGGTTCATACCATATTTATATTTTAAGACGTGAGAGGTATAAAAGCTGTCCTTACCGCCAGAACCTGGGACTAAACAATCATAAGCGCCGTTCCTGCTGCGGAATCGATCACACAACGCTATAAGTTGCCTTTCTCGTTCAACCCAGTCAATATTATGATGCTTTGATTCGGCAAACCTACATGCGTCGCATACGCCATACTCATCAAAATAAATAGTTTTCTTTTTCGATTCACCCGTATGTTTAAACTCTACGGCTGAGTTTGGTCTTTGGTTAGATATTACGCATTTTTTACAGAATTTCACATCGTGAGGCAAACCATATTTCGTTTGCAAATTTAATTCTTTTGCAGAAAAAATATTGTAATCAACTGGCTGCGGTGCTTTTATAAATGTCATGATATCAACCTATAATATATTCAAATTCATCATTGCAGAACAGACTTAAACTCCATGTCCATCCCCCAGTCACATTTAGTATTCCAGTTTACAGGAAAGTCAGATTTAATTTCTTTCAAATACTTAACCCACAAATCCATTGCTTTAGAAAAATAATGTAGAGTCTGCTCTTCTTCTTCAAAAGAATAAAGCATTGTTATCATAGGGCAATGGTAATACAAAAGAGAGCCTTTAATCATGTGAAAAATGTATGCACACCTAGTGTTACTGAATGCGTAAATATATCGCGCCTGTCGCCTAAGCAAATCTGATGCCTCAGCTATTGAACTGTAACGCTCCTCACATATAGAAATCATATGTTCACAAACTTCAGAAAATAGTGCAAAGTCTACATCATCAGATTCAACTTTCAAATCCAAGTCGATAAAGAGATTTTCTTTTATACCATCAACGATATCGTTCTTATTTATTACTTGTTGCGGGCAGATTACATCGTCTATTGTTAATGGATAAGCCCCATTTAATTTCGCACCATTACCAACATTATAAAAAACAGTCCCCTTCGAAGATGCAATTAGTCCTTCCATTTGTATTTTCGCAGATCTAAGAAGATCTGTAGCCATAACGGTTCCACCAAAATTACCTTCTAATTTATGGCGAGCATTTTTATTAACTGTTTTTGCAATATCTAAGCTTTCATCAACATAAATACTAAATTTCGAGTGTGTTGCTTGGTTAATATAGCCATTATCAACGCCAACAAGATAAATATCTTTAAAACCCATAGACACAGCGTATGATAAAGCTGTATTTACAACGAGCGGTCCGCTACTCGACAATGGGATTAATAATTTTTGCTTTTTAATGCCTACATGTTGATAAATAAAAAATGTCGAAGCTTCCGGGCCTTTCAAACCAACTCCGGCCCAATTGTACAAATCAAGCACATCTGGATACATCACATCAACTGTAAGTAAGTTAAATTTTTTATATATCTCTTTAGGCTGGGTATCTAAAAGTATGTCATAAGTCGACTTTGGCCGCTCGACAAGAACATGAAAGTCTGGATTCACACCCATTTTTATCAACGACCCTAACGCTGTACCCGAAGCGAAGATAATTACTCGATCATTAATTTGACGAAGCAAATCTGCAGCGTCATCCAAAGAAGGCCCATTACCTACAATAAAAGCAGGAATATCAACATGAGGTAGTTTGACTTTCTCTTTAGTTCGATAAAAAAATGGATATCCATTATTCAAGTTTTGAATGCCATGCGCAAAGCCTGTAATCGCATCATTATAAAAGCCAAACCCTAACTGAAGGTCACCATACCTTTCAAAAAACTCTTTGATAAGCTCGTTCACTTCAGTGGATGGGTAATGTTGATAGCAATAACTACGAACAAGAGAAAAAGCGCCAATGTCAGTCGCAACTGATTTTAGCGTTGCAAAAAAATCCTTATAGCTAACACCAACTTGTAAAAACAAAGTTCTACCATCTATATCGATTTTATGTATAATCTCGCACCAATCAATACAATATAAGCTAGCGTAAAAAAGTTCTAAATCAGGCTCAGAAATAAACAAATAATCAAATGTATGTTTTTCAAGGAGCATAGGGATGTGATAACCTAAACCTACCCCAAAAATAATTGCACTGGGAAAATGCTTTGGAAGTTTACTTATCGGTGTGAATTTTTTTCCATAAAAATCAGCTAACAAATTATCTAAAGCATGCATATACCTAACGTGTATACGATAATCATCACTCTGCACTCCAAATCCATACTTGGTCATGCTAAAAAATGCATTATTGCTATAACGTTCAACCTGTTTTTCGATAGTATCCAGAACATCCACCCCATAAAGCGGAATATCTTGTCCACTGGGTACAAAGTCGGCAAGGTCACTTGTTCTTACAATAAACTTAAAGTCACTTCGCTTTTTATAATTTTTTATTGATTCAAAAATCTCAGGGTAGTATTTCTCAAAAGCTTCAAGATTTTTACTAAATCGCCGTTTAGATATTTCGCTAAACTGTTTTTCACATTCTTCTTGTAAAACAACCTGAGCCAATTTTGCCTCGAGCTCTTCTAATTGTTTTTCTAGATCATTTGTCATCAAAAAATATTCTTCTGATAAGCTTCACTGACTTTATTAGAGCGAAACTGATCAAGGGAAGCAACTGTTATCTGGATTTGGTGTAGTTTTTTTTTCAGCTCTTCAATTTTGACATCAAAGAAGGATTTTAACGCCCTGATGTCGTCAGCGACATCGGCCGTATTGCCCTGGCGCTGAAATAACATCAGATGCTGCTGAATTTCAACACAAGCCTTACAAGCCTCGTCATACTGTTCAGCAGCAAGCAAAGCTTCAAATTGGCAAATTTGTTGTTGCAGTTGCTGCTGATCAGCCAACATTAGCCATGCCTCTGGCTTGCTCCGCTTGCATCTGTGCTTCCATTGGAATTTCATCCCAGGCTGATTTAATGGTTTTAAACAGCTCACTCACTTCATCAATGGCATTGGTATTTTCTTTTTCAACGGCAGCATCAATCAGCCGTTCAATCATATAACTGTACAGCGCATATAAATTATTGGTCAGCTCGGGTGCCAAACTGTCGTCAAGGCAAGAGCGTAAGGCTTCAAGAATTGCGGACGCTTTGGATAAGGCACGGCCTTTGGCTTCGAAATCTTTACGGCTCAGTGCACCTTTGGCCAAAGCCAGATTATCCAGCACACCTGACATTAATAACTGAATCACCTGATATGGGCTGGCATCGGCTAACCGGGTTTTGGTTGCTTCTTTTTGATAAAACTTAATGCTCATGGTTATCCCCCTGTCAGCTGTTATTTAGATTTTACAAAACCAGGTAAACTACCCAATTGTGATTGCAGATACATACCTGAACTCTGCATCTGGGCTATTAATGAATCCAGACTTGAATATTGGGCTCTTAACCTTACTTCCATTTGCGACATGCGGTAATCATGTTTTTCCCGCTCTACTTCCAAATCTCTTAACGACAGATTGATGTTGTCAGTACGGAATGTAAATGAACCTTTGGCATCCAGATTTTTTTCCAGCAGATTGCTGATATTTTGGGCAAAACCATCGGTTGAGGAAAACAATTTGCCAAAGTCGGCGTAGTTGTCGGTTAAGGCTTCACTCATACTGCGCACCAGGCTGGATTTTTCCAGGGTGCCGTCTTTTTTCAGACCCAAACCCACATCAAAAATTGTTTCAAAAGGACCAGCGCCTGTCACAACCTGCTGCAAGCTGTTGGTTAACTGGGTTTTTAAGCCGCGCATGGTGGAATCACCATATAAACCGGCCCCCACTTTAGTGTGGTAGTCGATGGTACCCAAAGCGTTGTTATACGCCTTGATAAATTCTTCCATCAGCTTTTCAACACCGGCCGTGTCGTAGGACACATCAATACGCGCCTTTTCACCGGCATCACCCACTTTTAACGCGGTAAAACTTAAATCCTGAATGGTGTTGCTGAATTTGTTGGACGAACTGGTCACCGTGACACCATCTACTTTGGCGATGGCATCTTTAGCCATATCGGCTGCAGCAATGGTCATACCGCCTGCACCACCACCAAAAGCAACTGTCGATACCGCGTCTAAATCAGCATTGTCGTTTTCGATGATCACATCATTGCCGGCACCTGTCACATTGGAGGTAATCACCAATTTTGAGGTTGGTGTGGCACCACCTGTGTTGATGATGTTGGCAGTAATACCAAAATTGGTCTCTGAGCTGTTAATGGCATTACGGATGTCTTCTAAAGTAGCGCCAGCGGCAATATCCACCGAAAAATCTTTAGTACCGGCTTTTAACGTTAACTTACCGGCGGTGGCATTAACCACATCAGTTGGAGCGGTAAAAGCAGCGTTCGACATAGCGCGGCTGCCTTGCGCCAACTGTGTCACTTCTATGTTAAAACTGCCGGTGGTGGATTTATCCGTGGTTGCTACTGAAATCAGGTCGCCTGACGTCGGCTGCCTGATGCTGGCAATCCGTTTACTGAAATTATCCGGGTCTGCCAGCTTTTTCATAATATCCTGCAACGCAGATAAGCTGGATTTCACGGCACCCAAAGCAGATAACTCGACATTCAACCGGGTTTTGGTTGCTTCAAAGCGTTTCAGCTTGGGTTGGTCTTCCGCATTGAGGGTAGCATTAATGATATCTTCCAACGGAAGACCAGAACCTACACCTGCTGAAGTAATAC
This sequence comes from Rheinheimera sp., assembly GCA_003543135.1. GTDB lineage: Bacteria > Pseudomonadota > Gammaproteobacteria > Enterobacterales > Alteromonadaceae > Pararheinheimera. The sequence goes on along the minus strand of DPJG01000027.1, from coordinate 84,132 downwards.
CTGCCATGTTATCTTCCCCTTGCGGCCTAAATTTCAGTATTAAACAAAGCGCCGGACTTATTTAGTGTATCGACCATATCGCCAAAAGCTTTAGCAACTTTATCCAAATCCCGTGACGGAATTTCACGAATCAGCTCTTTGCTTTCTTTGTCGATGACTTTAATTATAGGTGGCTCGTTTAAGTCATCAAACTCGAACACCAGGTTGGTATTCACCAGCGGAATAAACTGATTCAGTGACTCTAGCGACTCTCTGATCCGGTCATTGTCGACCATCTCTTCTAATTTTTCTGTTTTTTCAGCTTCTGCAGCTTTCTCGTCCTGACTGGAGGACAGTTTCGCTTCAGCTTTACCAACAGCCGGTAAAGCCTCGGTTTCATTGACGATTTTTGTTCTGTTGCCAGAGAATAAATCAGGTAATTCTCTGTCCAGAGACAAGGTTGTATCGTAACCCATAATTGCCTCCTCAGTTAATCGTAATAGCGCTGTTCACCTTGTGGTGACACAAAATCAAAATGGCCAGCTCACTGAGCTGGCCATTTTTCACGATTAGCCCAGTAATGACAAGGCGACTTGCGGCCGCTGGTTTGCCTGAGACAAAATCGACGTACTGGCCTGTTGCAGGATTTGTGAACGGGTCAGTGCTGCAGTTTCCTGAGCAAAGTCAGTATCCTGAATACGGCTACGTGCGCCGGACAGGTTTTCACTGATATTAGCTTCGTTACGAATCGTTGATTGAAAACGGTTTTGCACAGCACCCAATTCAGCACGTTTTTTGTCAACTACGGCAATTAACGAATCCATGCCCGCGAGCACCAACTGAGCATTTCCTTGCGTTGAAACACTCACTGAACTTAATTGGAACACTGCCGAAAATGCTGCATCAGTCAATGCAAAATCGGTATCAATTGCACTTAATGATGATACTTTTGCAGAACCTAAAACTGCACTCAAAGCGTTAGCTGTTACTGCAGAAGCAACGCCGGCAATACCTGACAGTGTAAAACCACCGTCAACTGTCATGCGGAATTCGGCATCACCTGCAGTACCACCTACTTGCTGCATTGAAAAGCCTATCGTTTGTACTGCATCGGCTCCCACCTGGAAGGCTGCTTTATAACTCCCATCCAGCAGTTTTTGGCCACCGAAAGTTGTATCCTGAGCAACTCGATTAACTTCAGTCACTAAAGATCGGATTTCCTCCTGAATCGCCAGACGATCTTCACCAGTATTCGAACCATTTGCAGCCTGAGAAGCCAAAGTTCGTACACGCTGGAACATGGACGTTACTTCGTCCATTGCACCTTCAGCAGTTTGAGCCAGAGAAATACCGTCATTGGCGTTACGGATGCCCTGGTTCAGACCATTGATCTGGCCAGTTAAACGGTTAGAAATTTGCAAACCTGCAGAGTCATCAGCTGCGCTGTTGATCCGCAAACCTGAAGACAAACGTTTGAACGATGTATCCAGATTGGTACCGCTGTTCATTAATTGACGCTGGGCGTTTAACGAACTGACGTTGGTATTGACTGATAAAGCCATAATAGCCTCCGATTATTGATAAAAATGCTTGTTTTAACAGGTTACCCCTAACCGCTAAAACAGCATGTAAACGAACTTATTGGACCTAACTCATTGTGATAATGAGACTTTTAACACAAGGTCGCTGCAATTACAGTTCCCCTTGTTTAACGTATCGGCGGCGTTCTGAATTACTTTAGGAATTTTTTTAAAAAATTTAAAAATAATTTCAGATACCGCCAAAAACCTAAATTTTTTAAAGTTAAAACAGTGACTTGCCTCTAAAAACATTTTTTGTGTGACAGGTGTTTTCTGCTGTTGCAGCCCTGTGTTTTGCATCTGAAGCAGCTGCAAAGCACGCAGTGCGGCAACTTGATGCCTTATGGCTGCAAATATCGGCCAGCCCCAGGCGGGCGCAACTGCTGTTGGTTGCCGCTGTAGAAGCTGTTCCGAGAACTGGCTCAGGCGCAAATCTGTTGCCGTTGCCCCGCTTTGGGCACTCGCAGCGTAGCTGTTGCGATCAGCAGAAAAACCGGATCCGCCGTGCAGATCTGTCAGTGCTCGGTGAAGGTCTTGCCGCAAGACTGGTCTGAACAACAGAGTCAAGCCGCCAAAGCTGGCATAAAACAGCCTCTTTGCTTGCGCCCGACGAAGTGCCCCCTGGCTATCAGACAGCAGGCCATCAGGCGCCAGGCGCCTTTTTTTATCTATCTGATACAGATTAAGTTTTTGACATCCCTGCGCTACTGCATCCGGGCTGGTTGTGCTGTATTTGCCCTTCTCTCTGCACTTATCGGGCTTACTGGATCTGCTCTTTGCTGCTGTATTCACCTTATCAGTGACTGCAGTCAGAATCCGCTGCTCTGGCACAGGTATGGCCCCTTGCCGGCCGGGCGGCACGGAAGCCAGGGCAGAAATTTGGCAAGTTAACGGCGGCCGCACTCTAAACAATAAAGTTTTAGCCTGCTGTAAACTGCTTCCCGCTTGGAAAACTACAGTGGCAACACCAAAATCAACGATGGTGTTGCCACTGAAGTTTTGAACTTGTGGCTTTGTGTCAGCATGAATAATAAATTGCGCGCGCTCAGATACTGGTTGTTCAGGCTCTGAAACTGCAAAATAGGGAGTGTCAGCAACAGCTGTACAATGAGTAGACGCTGAGGTTTGATCAGACCACTGTGGCCACAAACAGCTTTGACCTGAGATTGGGCTAAGGTGTTTTGATGCAAAAAAACATGGATACAAGGGGGCAACAGCCTGGCATAAAAAGGCTGAAAACATAGGGAACGGACTGCACAGTGATGGCGGGATCTGATCGAACTGCATGACCTGTCTCCTCGATGTCCAGCCTGAGTAGTCAATGACAGCTACAGCGCCGGATGAAAAGTACTGCTATCCAACAAAAAAGCGCTCTTAACATTACCCCATGTCAAGAGCGCCAACCTCCGCTTTAGCTTCAGGACTTGTTAACTATTAACCTTGTAACAGACTTAAAGCTGCCTGAGGTCTTTGGTTCGCCTGGGCCAGGATGGTAGACGAAGCCTGTTGTAAAATTTGTGACCGGGTTAAAGCTGCAGTTTCTGATGCAAAGTCTGCGTCTTTGATCCGTGATTTAGCGCCAGCCAGGTTTTCGCTGATATTTGCCTGGTTACGAATGGTTGACTGAAACCGGTTTTGCACAGCACCCAATTCCGCGCGTTTTTTATCAACGACCGCTATTAACGAATCCATGCCCGCAAGCACCAACTGAGCATTTCCTTGTGTTGAAACACTCACTGAACTTAATTGGAACACTGTCGAAAATGCTGCATCAGTCAATGCAAAATCGGTATCGATTGCACTTAATGATGATACTTTTGCAGAACCTAAAATCGCACTCATTGCATTAGATGTAACTGCAGAAGCAACGCCAGCAATACCTGATAGCGTAAAACCACCGTCAACTGTCATCCTGAATTCGGCATCACCATCAGAACCGCCCACTTGCTGCATTGAAAAGCCAATCGTTTGTACTGCATCTGCCCCCACCTGGAAAGCAGCTTTATAGCTACCATCCAGCAGTTTCTGGCCACCAAATGTAGTATCTGTTGCCACCCGGTTAACTTCCGCCATTAAAGAGCGGATTTCTTCCTGAATCGCCAGTCGATCTTCACCTGTGTTAGAGCCATTGGCAGCCTGAGATGCCAGGGTACGAACCCGTTGGAACATTGAGGTTAACTCGTCCATCGCACCTTCAGCTGTTTGCGCTAAAGAGATACCGTCGTTGGCGTTACGGTTACCCTGGTTCAGACCCTGGATTTGTGATTCCAGACGGTCAGAAATTTGTAAACCTGCCGCATCATCAGCAGCGCTGTTAATGCGCAGACCAGATGACAAACGTTTGAACGAAGTATCCAGAGCATTGCCAGAATTCATCATCTGACGTTGAGCATTTAATGAGCTGATATTGCTGTTTACATATAAGGCCATGATGGTATCTCCTGGTAGCTTAAAGCGTTTAACAAACTGTTTTGTTTGTATTTTTGCCTGATACTTATTTATCGGACGCCAGGGAGGAAACTTTAGAAACTTTTGCAGATTTTTTAAAAAAGGTTGTTGGGCTTAAACTTTCTTTATTCTGGCACAGACTGTGCATATAATTTAACTGTGATGGGTTTTTGACTTGTCACAGATAAAAGCTATATAGCCTCCGCTTATTGCATTTATCAAATACCGGCGCTCTTAACGTTACCCCCAATGGTTAAGAGCGCCACTCCTTTTTAGACTCTTGCACCAATCCCTTTCCCCATCATGACTGCGAATACAGCGCGCTGTGCCGGATCCTGTTGCGGGTTCTAGCGCATCATCTGCTGTTATATCGGCAGCAAAGCAGCATCACTGCATCTTATTTTTAAGCTCAGATGCAAAAAAACTGCGGTATCCGCCTGCATCCGCAAAAAACACCGCGGCTTTGTTAGGGCTGGGGCAGATAACAAAACGCAGAATGGGAAAACAAAAAACCAGTCGGCTAAAGACTGGTTTTTTGTTTTCCCTCAGCTGCTGGTGAGCTAGCGGATATAATCAAATAAACTGAGCTGGGTCACCTTGGTAAAAGTACTTTGCACTACCTGTAACTGGGTTTCCTGTTTAGTCAGCTCGGTAATACCCTGCACTAAATCCAGCTCGTAAATATCAGCACGATATTCCACGTTGGCAATTTTTAAGTCTTCCAGACTGCCGGAAATACTGCTGATGAGATTCTGCCGGCCACCCAGGGCAGACACAGTTTCACCCACTTTTAATGCAGCTCGGTCGACCTGTACCGAGGTATCCACCAGCACTTCTTTAAGCTGCTCTGGAGCTAATTGATCACGCAGCACAGCGTTGATCACATCAGTCAGGGTATTGAGGATGTTTTTCTTGGCAGGCGCGCTTAAACTAAAATCAATCTGGCCTGGGAAGGTACCAATGTGATCAATTTTTAAACCGTTAAAATTCACGGCCTGCCCTGGCAACACTGTGCCGCCAACTGGCGGCACTAAAGGTGCACCACTTTGCAAGGTAATAGCATATTGATCCGGTGCTGTATAAGTCACACGATAATCGTTATTGGCTGGGGTGACGCCGTCATATTTTTGACTGTAAAAACCGTCAAAAATCGACTGACTTGCCACTTCAATCACCGCACTGGTAATACCGCCGGCTGGTGTGACGTTAATGGCTTTATTACGGGCATCGACAGTTTCAAAAATGTTTTTGCCACTGTCGTTGGCTGGTACTGTGACAGAAGTGGACACCTGCAGAAACTTCTGGCCTTCATCGCCTTTAAAGTCGTAATAACCTGTTGATTCGTTGTATTCGTAAGACTGGGTTTTTTCATTAAAACCGGAAAACAAATAACCACCGTTGGAGTCACGCTGGTTCATTAAATCAAAAATTTCTGCCCTGACGTTGGCCAGCTGGCCGGCGATAGCGGCCCGTTCCGTTTGTGAATTTGCGCCATTGCCTAACGAAATCACCAGGGTTTTGGCTTGCTGAATTGAACTCTGAATACTGCGCAGCACAGTTTCTTCCACATCCAGGCTGTTGGACAGCATATTGCTGTTCACCTGATACTGACCTGTACTATCAATTTGCTGATCCAGCGCCGCCGCCCGGGCCGCACCGGACGGATCATCAGCCGGCGTCAGAATTTTGGTTTGTTTTTCCAGCTTAGCGCTGGCCATTTGCAGTCGTTCCTGCGCTTTACCAATGGCCGCCACGTTCACGGCATAGGTCTGATTAAATGAAAGACGCATAATTACCTCGCAGCTTGCAGCAGCGTATCAAAGATAGTTTGTGAAGTTGCAATAATCTTGGCCGCTGCGGCATAACTTTGCTGAAAGCGGATTAAATTTGCCGCTTCTTCATCCAGATTCACCCCGGACACAGATTCATACCAGGCTTCCGACTGCGCCAGTACCGACTTTGCCGACTCTGATGCAATGCGGATTTGCGCGGTTTTCTGGCCGACAAAACTGACCACATCCCCATAAGCTTCGGTCAGCGATGAACTGTTATCGGCCGCTGCTGTAGAAACTGCATTTTTTCTGATCAAATCTGCGGTTTGTAACGACGACAACGCCAGACCATTGCGGTTGTCTTTAAAACCCGAGGTATTGTAGTCGATGGTAAAAGTATCACCGGGCTTAGGCACGCCGGTAATATTAAAATCAAAACCATAGGTGCCAAGGCCAGCCGCCGCCATCACATTGTTATACAAACCACCTGCCATAGCACCTGTGGTACCCAGTGAGGTATTAGTGCCATCAAAAATTTCAAAATCATTACCGCCGAGGTAACGCACAGTAAAAGGCCCGCCGGTTAACACCCCTGAAGTGGCAAAAGGTGGTGCCGTGGTGTCTGTGACCTTGATGTCGCCAAAACGGGCATTCCCCAGGTTATTCAGCGTAAAGTCGCCCCGCACAGGAGATGCCAGCGCCAAATCTTCCGGCCTGGTGGTGGCAAGCGCTATTTCGTTGGCGGCAACACTTAAAGGTTTAAATAAAAATTTATCACCGGCCGCAAAAGCACCAGTGCTGGTGTCCATATTAATTTCAAAACCATAAGCCACTGTACCCGTGACCTGAGTCACGGCAGAGCCTGCAATCACAGCACCGCGCTCATCCAATGCCGACATGGTGAACTGGTTTGGCGCGACAAATTCAATCAAAAAATCATTGGGCGGAATATTTTTGCCTTCACCTGGCTCCACTGTGGCCAGTACCTGGCCTGAGCCGGTATTTTGCCGGTACGGCATACCGCTATAAACGCCTAAGGTAAACAGGTCTTTGCCAAGCAGGCCATTACCATCCATACCGAGTTTATTCTGCACGTTAAAGCTGTCACCCAGCCCCAGCGCCAGCTGACCAATTTTATTCAGCGTCGGCTCCAGAATTTGTGAACGGAACTCGAGCAAACCACCAATTTTGCCACCCAGTTTGTTGCTGTCGATTTCAGCAGTGACCTTGGTATTAAAATCGAGCTGCATTTTGACAATTTTGCGGCTGATTTCCGGGTCGCCATCGGCACTTAATAAATTAAATTTGCCCTGCTCCAGCACTACAGACTGGCCGGTGGATAAAAACACCAGCTTTTCACCATTGTCGGCATCCAGCACCTGAATATCAGCAAGCTCGGCCAGTTTGCGGATGGCTTCATCCCTTTTATCCAATAAATCCAGTGGTGGTGGTGTGTTGATCGACAAGCCATAACCGGCAATTTCTTTATTCAGCTGGGCTATGGAAGTCACCATCGAATTGGCATCAGACACATACACCGACAGCTGTTCGTTGATATAAGCCTGCTGGTCCCGCAGCAAATTGGCCTGGGTATTAAATTTGTTGATCAGTGTTTGTGCACTGCCGAGCACCAGAGAGCGCGACGAGTTATTGGCCGGATCGTTATTGGCGGTTTGCAGCTGCTTAAATAAATCTGTCATACCAGTGCCTACACTGTTGGCATTGTTGGCAAATAAGGTGTCCACCCGGCCAGCTTCGGCTAAATATTGTTCGTAAAATGCCACATTGCTGGTGTCACGGCGCAGCTGCTTGAGCGCAAATTCGTTGACCATGCGGCTGGTGGTGCCCCGGCCAACGCCCAGCCCCAGAATTGAAGACTCGTATTCGGTGGACTGGCGGACATAACCTTTGGTATTGAGATTACTGATGTTATTAGAGGTAGTGTTCAGCAGACCATTGCTGGCGAGCACGCCGGAGGTGCCTATAGTGAGCAAATTATCTGACATCTGAAACTCCTGACTCTGTCACTGCGGGAAAGCGGTTGCTTGATCCCGGCTTCGATTCCTGGCACTCAATAGGCCGATGTTATGAAGATTTGTCCAGCAAGTTTCGTACCTCTTTAAATGCACGACCTTGTAAAACTGACAATATTTTCTCGGCATAGTTCGGATCTGTCGCGTAACCTGCCGCCTGCAACTGGCGGAAATAAGCTTTGGTATCCCCAGCCACGTCCAGCGCCGCCTGATAACGCGGGTTGGACTGAATTAATTCCACATAATCCGACAAACTTTGTTCTGCACTATCATAAGCACGGAATTTTGCTTTTTCTTTTTGTGCCACGCCCTGGCGGTATTCCAGGGTGTCAACCACAGCCACATCGCCCTGCCAGTTACCCATCGCCTTGATACCAAACAAATTATTACTGCTCTGGCCTTCTGCTGTTTTAAACATGCGTTGGCCCCAGCCGGTTTCAAGTGCCGCCTGGGCAATGAGCGCCAGTGGCTCTAAACCCAGTTTAGCTGCGGCCTGCTCTGCTGCCGGCAATAACTTCTGAATAAAAGCTGTGGCTGCATCGGCGCTTTTTTCTGTGCTTACTTCAGCCAAGGCAGACTTTGCTGCAACTTTTGGCGCAGCTTTTGTTTCAACTTTTGTCTGAACGAGCGTTTCAGCTGTGGTCACGCCACTTAGCAGGGTTATCGGCTTCAGACCAGAAAACTGCAACGCCGGACTTGTCCGCTCAGTTGCTGCAGCATATTGCTGCTCCGGCGGTAACTGCTGCACAAAAGGAATGGCATTTGTTTGCTGTTGCAGCGCTGCAACTGGCGGTAGTTCTGTTACTGAGCGCTCAGCGCCTCGTGCACCAACATCAGCGACTGTTTTCACCGGGCTGGCATTGAGTACTATACGTTCAGGGTCGAGTTTGACAAAACGCGGTCCTCTGCTGTCCAGAGCGTGCATATTGTTGTCGGATGGCAGGGAATAATTTTTCTGCTCCGGCACATCAAAACGTGATGGCGGGCTGATATGACTGGCCGCTTTGGTTTTACTTTTTTCCGGGCTTAACTGCTGCACCATTAAATCAGCCAGCCCCAAAGCGCCTTTTTTTGACAACTCGGTTGCCAGCTGGCTGTCGTGCATATCCCGATAAAATTCAGTGGCCTGGCTATTGAGTGGGTTATCTTCGCCAAAACTTTCGTTGGCTTTGCGCATACTGGACAACAGCATGCCCATAAACACCGACTCAAACTGCTGCGCAGCCTGCTTGATGGAGGCGGTTTCATCTTTTTTTGCCGTAGAGCGCAGTTGATTCAGGCTCGACAAATCATGATAAGACACACTGACATCAGGCTTGTTCATGTTAGATCACCACCAGCTCACCGTGAATGGCACCGGCTTCTTTTAAGGCTTCCAGAATAGCCATCAGATCGCCAGGTGCTGCCCCTACCGCATTCACAGTACTGACCAGCTCATCAAGGGTTACACCAGGGTCAAATTTAAACATCCGTGACCGGTCCGGCCGCACATCGATAATAGTGTTAGGCACCACCACGGTTTCACCGTCGGCCAGGGCGTTGGGCTGACTCACTGTTGGGTTTTCAGCAATAGTCACTGTCATGCCACCATGGGTCACAGCAGCCGGAAATAACCGCACATCTTTGCCAATCACAATAGTACCGGTGCGCGAGTTAATAATAATTTTGGCCGAATCCGACGCGGGTTCAAAGGTCAGGTTTTCCAGTGTTGCCAGATAAGACACACGCTGATCGATATCACGGGGCGCGCGCACCTGCACTGAACGTGCATCTAAAGTTCTGGCCGTTTCATCACCGATAAAACCATTGATGGCCGCCGCCAGATTTTTGGCTGTGGTGAAGTCACCACGGTTCAGGTTAAAGGTGATGTAATCACCCTGGGCAAAAGGGCTTGCCACTTCACGTTCCACCATAGCGCCATTGGGAATACGACCTACAGTTGGTGTGTTGACCACCACGCGGGAACCGTCGGCGCCTTCAGCGCCCAAACCACTGACCACCAGACTGCCCTGCGCCACGGCATAAATCTGCCCGTCCAGGCCCTTTAAAAAAGTTTGTAATAAAGTGCCGCCACGCAGCCCTTTTGAGCTGCCGACCGACGACACTGTCACATCTATTGCCTGACCCGGTTTGGCAAAAGCCGGTAATTCAGCGTGCACAGCTACAGCAGCGACGTTTTTGATCTGCGATTTCATGCCAGCCGGCAAATTAATGCCAAAGTTGCTCAGCATGGTTTTAAAGCTTTGTTCGGTAAAAGGGCTTTGTTCCCCAGTGCCCGGCAAACCCACCACTAAACCATAACCGACCAGCTGGTTAGAACGCACCCCTTCCACAGTCGCCACATCTTTAATGCGGGCCGCTTGAGCGTTCAGGCTCCAGAGCACCAGACTTAACAACATACAGGCTGAAATTTTCATCGCCTTATCCTCAATCAGATCAGAACGGCCACAAGGCTGATGCAAAAAACTTGGTTAACCAGCCAGGGCCCTGGCCACCATGTGCCGCCCCTGTGCCACTGTATTCAATACGGGCGTTGGCAATTTTGCTCGACTCCACTGTATTGCGTGAATCAATGTCTTCCGGGCGAATGACCCCTGTTAAGCGGATATATTCTTTACCTGTGTTCAGCGTCAGCCATTTTTCACCGCGGATCACCAGGTTGCCGTTGGCCATCACCCGAAGCACATTCACCGAAATATCGCCGGTTAAGCTATTGCTCTGATCTGCTTTGGAATCACCTTTAAAATCTGTGCTTGAGTTCATACCAAGCTGCAGCACGTTGCCGGCGGCACTGATATTACGCCCGCCAAGGCCAACCATAGGCTCAATATTGTTGCTGCTGTCTTTGCCAAATTCAGTTTTGGCTTTTTTCGACGCCTGAGTATTTTCGCGTAGCACCACGGTAATAATGTCGCCTTCGCGTCTGGCTTTATTGTCTGAATACAAACCATTAGATAAACCTGATGCAAACAAAGAGCCGGTTTGCACCACTGGCACAGCAGCAGGCTCAGGCGGCAGCGGAGCAAAAGCCGGATCGTCAGGCATAGCTTCTGGTTCATAACTGGCACAGCCAGAAATTAAACACAGTGCCAGCAAATAAATTCCAATTCGCATCATAACCTCCCGCTTACAGCTGCTGGATAGCAAAGCTCAGCATCTGATCCACTGCTGAAATCACTTTGGAGTTCATTTCATACACCCGCTGACTTTCAATCAGCCCCACCAGCTCTTCGGTGACATTGACGTTGGACGACTCCAGTGCGCCCTGCACCACATAACCAATACCTTCAAGGCCCGGTACACCCTGCACCGGGTCGCCACTGGCGCCGGTCTGGCGGAATAAGTTTTGCCCTATCGGCTCTAAACCGGCCGGGTTAATAAAATTGGTGACGATCAGCTGCCCAAGCACTGCGTTTTCTGCCTGACCCGGAATTTTCACCGACACTTCACCGTCCTGTGAAATATTGATATCGGTCGCTTCCGGCGGAATGGTGATAGTGGGCTGAATTTGGTAACCGGCGCCTGAGGTCACCAGGTTGCCTTCACTGTCCGTGGTGAACTGACCGTTACGGGTATAAGAAATAGAACCGTCCGGCATCAACACTTCAAAAAAACCTGAACCCTGGATCATCACATCGAGCGCATTGTCTGTGGTCATGTGATTGCCCTGAGTGAAGTTTTTCTGGGTGGCCACCACTTTGGTACCGGCGCCCAGCATTAAGCCGTTGGGCAGTTCCGAGTTTTGTGATGAGCGGCCGCCAGGCTGATTGACGTTTTGATATAACAAGTCTTCAAACACAGCCCGGCTTTTTTTGTAGCCGACAGTACTGGCGTTGGCCAGATTGTTTGAAATCACCGAAATATCACGCTGCTTGGCATCTAAACCTGTTTTGCTGATCCAAAGTGCTGGATGCATGGTGTCCTCCTGAGCCTGAGGCTCTAGATTATGCGTAAAATCTGATTATGCTGGCGATCCATATCTTCAGCGGTTTTCATCATCTTGACTTGTAACTCGTACTGGCGCTGAAGGCTGATCATATAAGTCATCTCACCCACAGCATTCACATTGCTGCCCTCAAGGGCTCCGGACAATAAACTGACAGTCGCATCAGCTTCAGCCACTTCACCGTCTTTACGGCGAAATAAACCGTCGTTGCCTTTCACCACATCGGCATTGTCTGGTTTCACCAGCTTGATCCGCCCCACTTCAGCCATCGCTGTTGCAGGTGCACCTTGTGCCAGCGCCTGAATACTGCCGTCTGCGGCAATATCAATTTTTGCCAGTGGCACCGGCAGCTGAATGGGATCGCCACCATCACTGAGCACAGCCAGACCTGAAGCGGTTTGCAGCATGCCATCGGCGCTTATTTTTAAACTGCCGGCTCTGGTATAGGCTTCATTGCCATCGCCATCCTGCACCGCAAACCAACCGTCACCCTGGATGGCCACGTCTAATTCGTTTTCAGTGATCTTCAGTTCACCGGCGTCAAAATTCTGACTTGGCATTTCGGTCATGGCAAAAACCCGGCTTGGCAAACCGTCGCCAAAGGCCTGCATCGAACGCGCCTGTTCTAAATCTGCTTTAAAACCCGTGGTATTGGCGTTGGCCAGATTGTTTGCCCGCACGCCAAGAGCATTCATATTCTCTTTGGCACCGCTCATCGCGATATACAGCAAATGGTCCATAACCTTGCTCCGTGATTCAAAAGTACCGGCTGGTTCAGCCCGTGATACAGGACTAAAGCAAAGATGATGCCATGATGTTTAAAGCTACAAAGAACAAGCGACAGCGAGCGCTGCGGCGGCTGTTTTTTGCCTGTGGTCAGATCGGCCTGGGTCTTAGCAACAACAGCAGCCGAAGCTGAAATAACTGAAGCAACAACCAGGCTTGTACTGCACTCACGCCGGTATCGTTAAATCCCGGGCATAAAAAAACCACCCGCAGGTGGTTTTTTATCAGTGCAGTATCAGTGCATCTATTAGCGGATCTGCAGTACGGTTTGCTGCAAGGTGCTGTTAACTTCAAGTGCCCTGGAGTTGGCCTGGAAGTTACGTTGCGCTGAAATCAAGTCCACCAGTTCATTGGTCAGGTTCACGTTGGAGTTTTCCAGCGCCGATGAGTTAATAGCGCCTAAAGTACCGCTGTTCGCTTCACCTGCCAGTGGTTCACCGGAGCGCAGACTGGTTTTCCAGGCCGTATTGCCGGTTTGGGTTAAACCTTGCGGGTTGGCAAATTTCACCATGGCAATTTGTGACAGATAAGTCTGGTCACCGTTGCTGTAGCTCGCCATCACTTTACCGGCCGCATCAATGTCGATACTGGTTAAGCGGCCCACAGTGGTACCGTCCTGACTTAACGAACCCACTTCAAACTTAGAGGCGTACTGCGTTGGGAAACGGGTCGCGGCCTGGTCAGTGAAGTTCACTGTCAGTGGACCGGTAAACTGCGCACCGTTTTGCAGGTAAGTGGGTGTATTTAATGTGGCCTGTGGGATCACCAGATCCGGCAAGGACGCGGTCAGTGGTAAAGTCGGCACACCGTTGGCGTCAAAATCCAGCACTACAGGGCCAAAAGGCTGACCTGCTGCTGTTTTGTCATCAAACACCGCATACACTTCCCAGTCGTTGTCGGTCGCTGGATCTGTTCTTCTGAAATAAAACGACAGAATATGAGGTTCACCCAAGCTGTCATACACAGTAGTGGACGTACCTGCTGTTGAGTTATAAGTGGTTTTATCCAGTGGATCAAAGGCCGGGAAACCACCGGCAGGCGCCACGTCTTTTGAATTCAGGTTCATCGTCAGATACACGTTTGAGGTTGAACGTGGTGCACCGGCAGTGCTTGGGATCTGAATCGGTTTGGTGGTACTTAAGCTGATAGAGCTAACCGAACCCGTGCTTGGGTCTACCGGATAACCCTGCAAATAATTGCCGTTGTTATCGACAATAAAATTCTCTTTTGACAATTTAAAAGCACCGGCGCGGGTATAAGACATATCACGGTCAGCCAGACCTGGTGTCATGGCAAAAAAACCATCCCCGGTAATAGCCAAATCAAGCGAGTTGTTGGTAAATTTCAGCGCACCCTGACTGAATTGTTGTGCCACCATCGACGTTGACACACCGTCACCGACTTTGGTGCGGTTCGAGGAAAAAATAGAACCAGCATACACATCGGCAAATTCAGCACGGGACTCTTTAAAACCCGTGGTATTGACGTTGGCAATGTTATTTGCCGTGGTATCCAAGTCTTTCTGAGCGGCTGCCAGACCACTTAATGCAATATTAAAACTCATAGTTCACCTCGTTGACGGAGTTAACCCGCTGCAATTTCTAAAATATCTGTCAGTTTTTTTGCACCTAAACCAAACAGATTTAATGTCATGTCACCTGTACCTTTGCCCAGCGTCACACTGGTCACAGGTACATAAGAAGAAGTGGGTAATGCTTCGGTTTTGCCATTGACTGTGGCTTCCACCTTGACGGTATACATGCCTTTAGGCAGTGCTTCGCCGGCATCATTATTGCCATCCCAGGCAAAATCGAACTTACCGCTTGGCGGGCTTTCGGCCGGCTCAGATCGCACCAGTGCACCGGCGGCGTTATAAATTTTCACTGTCAATAAACTGGTGTTAGCCGGCACTTCGGTAGAGCCTACCGCCATATTAGTGCCGTCAAACGGCATTTGATCCGAGCTGACCCGCACTGTACGGCCGACCAGGCTCGATGCCTGCAGCGCCTGATTTGAGTCCATGCTGCTGGCAAAATCTTTAAAATTGCTGTTCAGCGAGCTGATACCATCCGCCATGGTGAAGTTGGTCATCTGCGCGATCATCTGATCGTTTTCAACCGGCTTGGTTGGATCCTGAAACGCCAACTGCTGGGTTAACAGCGCAAAAAAGTCGGCCTGGGTTAAAGCACCGGCTTTTTCAGCGTCGGTTTTTTCCTTGGCGCCGTTGGCCCCTTTCAGGCTGTCCAGATAACTGTTACTGGTATTATTACTGACGGTCGTCATGGCTTACTCCTTAGCGCTGACCCAGTGTCAGAGTGCGGCTCAGCATCTGTTTGGCTGCGTCGGCTATCTGCACATTGGCGTCGTATGAGCGACTGGCTGAAATCATGTTTGCCATTTCTTCGATGACATTCACGTTTGGCTTGTAGATAAAGCCATTTTCGTCCGCCATCGGATGGCTTGGATTGTATTCGGTGGTCAGCGGTGCATCACTTTCAACAATGCCCATCACTTTCACCCCTGCGCCCTGTTGTTCCTGTGCCCGGTCAAGTTCAGCGGCAAACACCGGATGACGGCCACGATAGGTTTGGTCAATGCTGCTACTGACTGTATTGGCATTGGCAATGTTACTGGCTGTGGTGTTCAGCCTCAGCGCCTGCGCCGTTAAACCGGAACCGGCAATATCAAACACCCGATATAAACTCATTAGGCCTGACCTCCACCTAAAGCTTTTTTCAAGCCACTGATTTTTCCGTTCAGAAAATTCAGTGACGCCTGATATTCCATACTGTTCTGGCTAAACGCATTGCGCTCACGATGAATATCAACACTGTTACCGTCACCGGTATCAGTTTGCTCCACGTTGCGGAATTTCACTTCCTGGCGCAGATCGGTTGAAATCACAAAATGTTTGTCATGAGTACGGCTCAGTGAGGAACTTTGCTGAGTCCGGGCGTTAGCAAGCGCGGTCTGAAAATCCAGATCCTTGGCTTTAAAACCCGGTGTGTCCGCATTGGCGATATTGTCAGCCAATATTTCGGAACGTTTTTCTCTGAGTAACATCCCCTGGGGATGCAGGCCAAAGGCCCGGTCGAAGCTGATTGCCATGATGCAGCACTCTATTCTGTGAATGACAGAATTTCTTTAGCAAAACTCAGGCCACAAATTTTTGGCACTGTGTGCTTCAGGCAAAATAATGCAGGATGTTCACAAAAGACAAAGAGCCGGCGACTGCCGGCTCTTTGGACTGATTAGTTTTTACGACGGTAAATAATGCCCGGATTACAGCGCAACATTTCAAAATCGGTATTCACGCTGCTTAAAGATTCCGAAGCCCCTAAAAACAGGTAACCACGTGGATTTAATGACTGGGCAAACTGGCGGATGATCTTGGCTTTTACCTCAGGAGAGAAATAAATCAATACGTTACGGCAGAATATAATGTCAAACTTGCCAAGCAAGGTATAACTATCAAGCAGGTTTAAATGGCGGAATGACACATTTTTACGCACCTGGTCCCGCACCCGCATCATACCGTTGCCGCTTTCTTCAAAAAACTTGCTGCGCCGCTCAGGTGACAAACCTCTGGATAAAGCCAGGCCATCGTATTCACCACGCTGACAATGCTCAAGCATCGCGTTGGAAATATCGGTACCCAGAATTTGCACGCCCAGACTAAAAGCCGAAGGCCTTTGTGCCTGGTACTCCAGCGCTGTCATTGCAATAGAATAAGGCTCCTGGCCGGACGAGCTGGCCGCTGACCAAATTTTGACGTTGCGGTGATCTTTTTCCAGCTCCGGGAAAATTTGTTTTTTTAACAGCTCATAGGGGTAGGTATCGCGAAACCATAAAGTTTCGTTGGTGGTCATAGCGTCTATCACAGCGGAACGAAGTTGCCGCTCAAACGGACTCAGCGTTTTACTGACCAGTTCGGATAAAGTGGCCAGATTAAACCTTTGCATTAAAGGACCCAGCCGGCTTTTTACCAGATACTGTTTATTGTCCCCCAGGACTATGCCGCACTGCTGCTCAAGGAAATCCCTGAACAGCTTGTACTCACTGTCATGCAGCTCTTTATTCGCCACTGCGATGCCACCTATCAATCAGTATGTAACCACTTGCGTACCGACTCACCAAGTTCATCAGGATTAAACTTGGCGATAAAGTCGTCTGCACCAACTTTTTGTACCATTTGCTGATTAAACACTCCACTTAATGAAGTGTGCAGGATCACATGCAGTTTTTTCAGTTTCTGGTCGAGGCGAATTTCTGCCGTCAGGGTATAACCATCCATTTCCGGCATTTCAATATCTGAAATCAGCAAACCGATTTTTTCGGTGACCGACTCTTCACAACTGGCGGCAACTTCCTGCAGGTAGGTTAAAGCTTCCCGGCCATTTTTCACCAGATGCATGGTCACACCCAAACCTTCCAGCGCCCTCTTGACCTGATTGCGGGCGACAGCTGAGTCATCGGCGATCAGAATGGTTCTGTCACCAAGGTCGGCCATAATAGATTCGGTTTCAACTGCGGCGGTAATAGTAGTGGGTGATGGTGAAATTTCCTCGAGGATTTTCTCCACGTCGATAATTTCCACCAGCTCTTTGTCAATTTCAGTCACTGCCGTTAAATAACTCTGGCGACCGCCTGTGCCTTTTGGCGGCGGCATAATAGATTCCCAGTTAATGTTGATAATACGTTCAACGGAATTGACTAAAAAGCCCTGCACTGAACGGTTGTATTCGGCAATGATAATAAAGCTGTCTTTCAGATTTTCAATCGGACGTCCGCCTGTTGCCAGGCTTAAATCGATAACAGAAATGGTTTGGCCGCGGATATGGGCAATACCACGCACAAACTTATTACGTTTTGGAATTGCAGTCAGCGGCGGGCACTGCAGCACTTCTCTTACTTTGAAAACGTTAATGCCAAAACGCTGCCGACCAGCCAACCGGAACAACAACAGCTCTAACCGGTTTTGCCCAACCAACTGGGTGCGCTGGTTTACAGAATCAAGAATACCCGCCATGTGAGACTCCCCAGAACTTTCAGGATCGATTCTTGCAGCAGAAGGAAAATAGCGGCAAGTTACTGAAAAATTGACATACTTGGTATGTTATAGCCCTTTGCCGATAAAGCATAGCTGAAACAATATGAAAATGTACGATAAATTTCTGTCCGCTTCTTCCGGCAAATTACTGTTGTGTTTGTTGTTTTTGCACTGCAGTTTTACACTGAGCGCAACCAGTTACAGCATGGCCGAATTGTCGGCTCAGGCCTCTGAATGGCTGCAGCAACAGCTGCAACAAATGGAACATGGTCAGCTACAGGCCGAGCTCTATCCGCTGGATAACCGTTTGGCCGACAAAAGCTGTGACAGCGCCCCACAATTTAGTCTGGTCACCCCTAAACTGCAGCGTCAAAATACTGTCAGGATCAGCTGCGCCGATGAAGGCAACAGCTGGCAATTATTTGTACCGCTTCGGCTGCGTCAGCAAATCAGCACCGTGGTCAGCACACAAAAAATTGCAGCCGGCAGTTATTTGACTGCAGAAATGCTGACCATGGCCGATATTGATGTATTACAAAGCCGTGGCATGCCGGTGACCAATCTGCAACTGGTGATAGGTGCCCGCAGCAAAAAAGCGCTGAACGCCGGACAAATGTTGAGTCAGGCTGATCTTTGTCTTGTATGTAAGGGCGATGTTGTTACAATTGAAGGTATTTCCAGCACACTCTCGGTCAGTACTCAGGCGACAGCCTTGCAGGATGGCAGTTTTGGCGATACTGTGCGGTTACAAAACAACCAATCGCAAAAGGTGATCAGTGCTGTGGTCACTGCAGTAAAAAAAGCCGAAATAAAGTTGTAAAAAGTTCTAAAGTTTTTCTGCCTGCGGCCGTTAAAGAGTTTAAGGAATAGGCCAAAGGGTCTGATGAGGGGTGAATTATGGCGATTAATGTCAATCAAGGTGTGCAGAATGCCACCACAGTGAAAACTGACAAAGTTGATCAAAGCATTCAGAAACAACAAGTTGCGCAGCAACAAGTGAATATGAGTGCGCCGTCACAAAAGCAGGACTCTGTGTCTTTGACCACTCAGGCGCAGCAGTTTACCAAAGCACAGGAAAAAGCCAGCAACAGCTCTGGTATCGATCAGGAAAAGGTCGACAAAATTAAACAAGCTATTGCTGAAGGCAAATACAAAATTAATGTGGAAGCGCTGGCCAGACGCATTATGCAGTTTGAAGGCGAGCTGTTCGACAAAAAATGACAGACGAGACCCTCATCCTTCCTTTGTTTGAACAACAACAAGAGCATCTGACGATGCTTTTGTCGTTATTAAAAGCTGAACTTGACGCCATTTCCAGTCGCAACGTAGAGGCCCTGGAACAGGGTGGCGCAGCTAAACTTGCTTGCCTTGAACAAATTCAGCAATTAGATCAGGACATTGCCGCTCTTCCCATGCTGAGCAGCATCAAAAACGAAGCCTGGTTTGTGCAAAAAGTGCAGGACATCGACCATATACTGCAGCAGTGCAAAGAACAAAATGAAATTAACGCCCTGACTCTGCAACAAAGCCAGCTGATTGTGGAACGGTTTAAACACGAATTATTGCAAAACCGTGGTAAATCCGGCCTGACTTATACTGCCAAAGGTAAACCGGCGATTGACCACAAAGGTGGTGGCATTAAAGCCTGAGGCTGTGCTGAGCAACTTGCTGGCATAGCTTTTTAAAACAACAACAGCGGGCCATGCCCGCTGTTGTTGTTTTAGTCTTCTGCGATAATAAAGCCGCACCGATACAGAACCAAGGGCTACAAACCAATGGCTGCAGGCTCTGCGCCCCCTGGCTCCTGGCACCACAGTTCTGGCACCGGTTTGAGCCTTGTGATTACCGTTTAATAATATTTGACTGATTTTACCCGCCGCACCGGCTGGGCATTTTGGTACAGGTCATACACTTGCCTGAAATCAAGCTCCATTTCAGTGACATAAAACTGTCCAACCGGATAGGTTTTCACCACACGGGCGCCACGGATCACTCCTTGTAATGAAGCACGTAACTGCTCATTGCCTAACAGCGCCTGCCCCATAGTGACTTTATAATCCACTTTCTGGCCATACACCTGTTCGGCTAACTCTTTATAAGCTTCGAGCTTGGAGGCTTTCATCGCCATCAGCATACGCTCTTCTTCAGTCGCGGCTTTTTGCTCGGTTAAAGGCGCATAACCCACAGCTTTGATCAGCGGGAAATTATCCGGCGGCACCGACTCCCACTGCACTTCTTTATCCATAAACAAACTACAACCTGAAAGGGCCAGGCTGGCTAACAAGGGCAGCAGAAATTTGTTCATTATTCACCTTCTGTCGTTCGGTGGTCGCTACAGCAGAACTCACACTGCAAACAGCAACACTTTGTGGCACATGTCTTGGCTAAACCTTGCAGAATTCACGCCAGAATTATGGTTGGCCAAGAGCAGGCACGTAAATTGCTTTGTGCTGTTATCAGTTAGTGGAGAATTTTATATGCGTAAGTTAGCAGGCGTCACAATGCTGCTTCTGGCGAGCCAGGCTCAGGCCGAATGGTACGAAACCACAGGTCAGGCCGCGATCCGTAATGGTGATCAGGCTGCAGCCAGAGCTCAGGCCACTGAAGATGCGGTAAAACGGGCATTGTTGTTTGCCGGTGTGTCAGTGCGCAGTGTGCAGCAGGTCACCGACGGTCTTTTGACACAGGACAGCATGCAGTTAAAAAGCCATGGTGAAGTGCAGCAGGTGCATCTGGTGTCAGAGCGCGCCAGCAATGGCACTTTTGAAGTGACGATCCGCGCCGACATAGTGCCAGGTGAAGCCGCCTGCCCTAACGTGGCTTACAAAAAGAAATTACTGATCGCACCTTTTAAATTAAAGGTGCCAGAACAGGCCGTCATTGGTGGTTTATTTGAACTTGGCAAAGTCAGCAGCGAGCTTTTTAACGACAAACTGACGGAGCTCAGTCAAAGCAGCTGGACTCAGGCGCTGCCGGCACCCATCGATGCCGACAAATTAAGTTACAACGAACGTCAAGCCATTAGCCGGCAATATGGTGCCCGTTATCTGTTAAGCGCCACTTTAAACGACGTGTCGCTGGGTGAAACCCAGGGTACCAACTGGCAATTCTGGAGTGATGCCGACCGCGAACGTTTTTACCATCTGCAGTTGTCGCTGTTTGATCTAGCCGAAGCAAAACTGTTGATGCAACAAAAGTATCAGACTTCGGCTATTTGGCGCGTGCGTAAAACCACAGCTTTAGATCCACAATATCACAGATTCTGGCAAACCAGTTATGGTCAGGCGGCAGAGCGGGTACTGGATGCCGCAGTACTGGATGTGGAAGAAGCCATCCGCTGTGAACCTGTGGTGGCCGAGTTATTACAGGTCAGAGACAATCAGGTGCTGCTGAACCTTGGCAGCGCCCATGGGGTGCAGGTTGGCGATACCTTTACCCTGGTACACAGGCGTGAACTCAACGACAATTTTGGTCAAACCCAGGCCTTATTGGCCGTCACGGATATGACAGTCAAAGTCACCCAGTTAAGCCATGAAGCAGCCTGGGCACAAAGTGTCGATGCACGTTTACTTGCCAATGTGCAGGTGGGCGATCTGGCACAAGCAGCGCAGAAAGTGGTGCAGGATGAATGGGTGGAGCAAGAGTCGACCGGACAAGAATAAGTGGCCTGGCAATAGCAGAAACAACAGCCGGCCCCAGCGTTTCAGAACCTCAGTGAGAGAAAAGCAAGCGCTGGCACCGCCACAACTCTGGCTGCGCATTTGCAACAATAATGTGCAGCAATAAAGCCATTTATTGCTGCAGCTGTTTGATTATTCAGCAACTATCGGCAAATAAATGCAGCATCAATTGACAAAAGGCCACATTTTTAGCAGCATGTGGCGCCTCTGAGTAACAAGCGCACCGCCATCACTCAGTAAGCTAATCAGCAAAATAGGGCCCCATAGTTAAATGGATATAACGGCCCCCTCCTAAGGGGCAGTTACAGGTTCGATTCCTGTTGGGGCCGCCATCTCGGCTTTTGTCTTGCTCGTTTCCCCCGCTCGCAGAACAACCAAAGATCACGATGACCTCAGTGAACCACAAGCTCAGATAAAAGCCGGCTTCCGTTTTCTGCTATAGCTACTTTTAATACAGTGAGGCGAAGTGCTTTACGCAAAAAAAACGGCAGTCTGTAACCGCCGCTTTTTGGCACCCTGATACCAGAGTTGGGCTTGAAGCCCTCTGGACACTAAGGCTGAATTTGTTGTAACACCAGATGTGGCACCATAGTACTGGCTGCAGCTATCACTTTTTGCCCCTGCACCGATACTATTCTGCTGTTAACCTGAATACCACGGCGGGTGGCCACCAAAGTGCCAGTCATCACATAATCCATCCCGACTTTTTGCTGGAGTTTCAGCACATCGCGCGACAACGCAATATCTCCCCTAGGACTCACGTCAATATCGCGGGTCAGTTTATATTCAATCACATCCACACCATATTGCGGCAGCAAAGTCACCATGGCTTCTGCAAACTGATTGCCCAGCGCCGTGGTTTGCTCCAGGCTGTCGTCAAATTCTACAAAACTGGTAATGCCAACTTTGGCACCTTTGAGCTCGTCAAACCCAGCCAGTTTAAAGGCCAGCTGCGCCGCATAGTCGGTCAGTTCCTTACGGCTTTGCGGCAGCTCAGGGTAAGGTGACTGGGTAACCCGATGTAGCAGCATGCCTTGTTGGTAAGCAGCCTGCTGTTCGGACGGCAGACTTTTACGCTGCAGCGGCGCTTTTTGCACCACAGGCCAAATTGGCTTGGCGCCAGGCTCCGCCATAATTTTATCCAGCTGCGACACAGTTGGCGTGGACTGTACGGGCGGCGCTTCCGGCATCACCCTGTCTTCAATCACAGTGCCGTCGGTGGCGACACTCGTTGAAGCCAGGCTTTGTTGCTCCTGCTGCATTTGCTCCGACAAACTCGCTTCGCTGTGGCTGCTGCTGTTGTCAGCCCGCTCAGACCGAGCATTCTGACAATCACATAACTGGCTGCAACCGCTTAATGTCAGTAACAACAGCACTGCTATAACACGCATGTTATTCACCCTGCTTTAAATAAAGTTTGCCTTGTGTTGCCGACGGCAACACAGCATTGGCCACATTTTGCGGAATAAAACTCTGGGCTGTCGCCAGCACTTTTTTACTGGCAACAGACACTATCCGGGCATTAACCAAAGTGCCGCCCTGATGCGCCACTAAAGTGCCGCCCAGCACAAATTCGATCGGCTGTTCTTCACGCAGCTCCATAAAGTCGCGGCTGAACACAAAATCTCCTTTGGGCGTAACACGGATAAAATCTGTGGTTTTAAAGTCGACCACATTTAAGCCAAACTGATGAATTTCATGCATAAAACCTTCAGAAAGCTGATTACCCAGCAAATCAGCCTGATCATAAGCACCGTCCAGGTAAACAAAACTGGTGACACCAATAATCATACCGTCTTTGACCAAATCTAAATTGGCCACTAAGTCATGCATCATGCCCTGAATATAATGATTCACCGTCACCTGCGCCTGGGGCAGATAAGTTGGCAGCGTTTTTTGCGCCGCCATCCGGGTGGCCTGATAAGCAGCGCCATCGTATAAAGCCGGAGTCACATATAAAGGTGCATTACCACTACCGGCAGGAATCACAGGCACTGTCGCTTGAGGGGTATTTTTCAGCTGCATCTGCGCCTGAGCCTGATCTTCGGCCTGCTGTTTGGCAGCCACTGCTTTGTCCCATTTATCTATAGATGCGCAGGCCGTTAATCCCAGGCACAGCGTCAACATCATTAATTTAGCTGTCATAATCATCCCCATTTCAACGCAAAAACCTGGTGCTGTTGTGCCCATTATTGGCTATTGCGATATAACATTTGTTGGCGCAGCTGCACCTGCTCTGCACTGCCAAGCACCGCACTTGGTACTAAATCCGACGCTGCGGCTATTACTGTATTGGTCTGGATATCGACCAGCCGGGCATTTACTGTAGTGTAATTTTCAGATTGATTGAGCGTACCTGCTATTACATAACGCACCGACTGTTGTGTCGCCAGCTCATTAATATCCCGGCTTAACATCCGCTCATGGTCGGCATAAATTTTTACTGAAGAGGCCAGGCGCAGCTCTTTCACCTGATATCCCAGCTGACTGGCAACGGTCAGCATGCTTTCCTGCAGCTGCAACCCCAATAAATTCATCGACAAATTATAAGGATCGGGCGCCAGAGATTTGACGTCGGTAAAACTCACCACGGCAATAGCACCAGGAGTAATAGGTTTTAAGTCCTTAAATAACCTATCGGCAATACGTTCGGTGTAATACAGCAGCGGCGTCACGGCAACTTCTGGCTGCAACACGGCAGTTTGCTGCCGCTGCTCAGAGGGTTCCGGCAGCTGCACACAGGCGGTGGTGAACAAGGCTGTGCCCAGCATTAAAGCGGCTTTGGCGGTATTCATCAGTTATCTACCTCAGATTTGAGATCCCGGCAGCAGGCACTGGTGTTGCCTGCTGCTCTGGTGGAAGCCAGATATCTGCGAATTTTGCAAAATCAGTGCCAGCTTGTGCTGACGCATGGTGGCGCTCTGGTTATACTGTGCGGCTTTTTTGCCGGGCCCGACTGGCCTGGTGCTGCACCGCAGAATTTTCAGGAACCCATGATGCAAGCTTGTTATACCGGAATTGATTTTGGCACCTCCAACTGTACAGCAGGCTGGCTGGAAAACCAGGAACCTGTGCTGGCGCCGCTGGATGCTGACAGCCCTTATTTAAGCTCGGCGCTTTATATTGAAAAAAACCGCAGTGATGATCAGGACGACGACGAGCCTTATATCAACGAAAGTTTAAGCCGGTTATTACAACAACAAGCCAAAGTGCAGCTGGGGCAAAGCGCCCACCAGAGCTACAGCAGCAACCCGCTGGCAGGCGTTTTTATCCGCTCGCCAAAATCAATGCTCGGTTCCAGATTAACGCCCGCTCAAAGCCAGATTTACCGGCAAATTTGCACCTTGCTGCTCAAAGACATTAAACAAAAAGCTGAATTGGCGCGGGGTGCTGAGTTGCCTTATGCCGTGCTGGGCCGGCCTGTGCATTTTCAGGGCATAGACGGCGCGCTGGGGGATGACAGAGCCGAAGCTATTTTGCGCTCAGCGGCCAAAGATGTTGGATTTAAAGAAATTCAGTTTGCCTATGAACCGGTAGCCGCTGCTGTTGAGTACGAGCGTAGCTTAACCAAAGAACAACTGGTGCTGGTGGTGGATATTGGCGGTGGTACCAGCGATATCAGTTTGATCCGGCTTGGCCCCAAACTGGCCCTGCAAACCGATCGCAGTAACGACTTACTCGGCCATGCCGGGCGCCGTATTGGCGGTGTGGATATGGATATTAAACTGGCCATTTACAGTTTAATGCCGCTGCTGGGCCGTGGCAGTCTGGCCACAACCGGCCGGCCTTTACCCAATACGCTGTTTAGTGATGCGGTCAATATTATTGATATTCAGGCGCAGGAAAATTTCTACCGTGAACAAAGTGCTGCTGACATTCAGAGTTTAATTCAGCTTGCGAATGAACCCCACAAAGTCAGCCGCTTGCGGACACTCTATCAGCAACATTTAAGTTATTACCTGGTGCAAAAGGCCGAACAAGCCAAAATTGCCCTGGCAGAACATGCTCTGGTGCAGGTTGAGCTGAACCGGCTGGAAGCAGAACTTACGCAGCAGATTGACCTGATGATGTTGGATCAGGCCATTTATATTGAACTGAACGGCATTAAAAAGCTGATAGAACATAGCCTGGCCAGCGCTGCAGCTAAGCCTGATGTGATTTTTTTAACAGGTGGCGCTTCAGCAGCCAAAGGTATTATTCAGCTACTGCAACAACTGCTGCCCGATGTGCCACTGGTGCATGGCGACCGCTTTGGCTCTGTTGGCAAAGGTTTATGTACTATTGCCGCCCGGCATTTTGCCTAAGGCGCAAGTTGTGCTGAACAGGCACCACAAATCAGTGTGTTAGCAAAGGCCTGAGCATTCTGATAGCACTTGGAGCCGATACCGGTTAGAATGCGCGACTTTTTTGTACAGCCCCCCAATTTCGGCGTGCTGACAATATGTGGGGTTATTGATGTCATTTTCGTTATTAGGGTTACAACCTGCCATTTTACAAGCTGTTGAACAGGCAGGTTATACCCAGCCAACACCTATCCAGCAACAGGCTATTCCTGCAGTGCTGGCCGGCCGCGACTTATTGGCTGCGGCTCAGACCGGTACCGGCAAAACCGCTGGTTTTGTGCTGCCTATTTTACAAAAACTGAGCCAAACCAAATCCAGACATCCGCGCCCTACCCGCGCTCTTATTCTGACGCCGACCCGCGAGCTGGCAGCGCAGATTGGTGAACAAATCACCAAATACAGCAAGTTGCTCGATCCCAAATTAAAACATCTGGTGGTATTTGGTGGGGTTAACATCAATCCACAAATGATGGCGCTGCGCGGTGGTGTGGATATTCTGACGGCTACTCCTGGCCGTTTATTGGATTTAATTGGCCAGAACGCCGTTAAAATTAACGAAGTGGAAATTCTGGTACTGGATGAAGCCGACCGGATGCTGGATATGGGCTTTATCCGCGATATTCAGAAAATTCTGAATCTGCTGCCAAAAATCCGCCAGAACCTGCTGTTTTCAGCCACTTTTGACAATGAAATCAAACAACTGACCAATAAGCTGCTAAAAGATCCATTGATGATCAACGTGGCGCCACAAAACAGCACTGCGGAAAAAATTGAACAAAAGGTGTATCACGTCAGCAAAGGCCAAAAAACCGGTGCTTTGATCACTTTGATTGAACAAAACAACTGGCAACAAGTGCTGGTGTTTATGGCCACCAAACACGAAGCCAACCGCCTGACGGAAAAACTGGAAGCCGCTGGCATCAGCGCTGCAGCTATTCATGGTAATAAAAGCCAGAATGCCCGCACCGCCGCTTTAGCCGGTTTTAAAAATAATTCAGTGCGCGTATTGGTGGCATCAGACGTTGCCGCCCGTGGTATTGATATTGCCGAGCTGCCTTTTGTGGTGAACTTTGCGCTGCCACGCTCAGCCGCAGATTATGTACACCGTATTGGCCGCACCGGTCGTGCCGGTAAAGCCGGTTTAGCCGTATCTTTGGTCTGCCCGGATGAAATGCCACAGTTAAAACAAGTGGAAAAGCTGATTGGCATGAAAATACCGGTGGCAGAACTGAGCGGTATTGTCAGTAATGCGCCCAACGATCACGATTTAACAGTGCGTCCACCACGTCCGCCACGGCCACAACATAAAAAACCAGCAGGTGCCAATGCTCAGGCAACTGCCCGTTCAGGCCAGACTGCCAACGGTGAAAAGCCAGCAACTGGTCAACGCCCTGGCCGCAGCCCGCAAGCCAATGGCAATCAAAGCAACAATGGCGGTGGCAACAGAGCCAATCATGGTAAACCGGCACCCCGTCGCAGCGAAAATAGCGCACAAGGCCAACACAGCAGTGGCCAGCGCCGCAGCGATCAGTCAGGTGCCAGCACAGCACACAGAGCAGCTAAACCGGCAGCTTCACAAGCTTAAGTTGTTGTTGAAATACCTAAGCCTGAAACCTCAGGCTTAGGTATTATCCTCTGCATAATTTTTTTTAAGCCAATACATGCAAAGCATCATGCCATCCAGCCCTGCCAGCTCAGACAACAGCACTGATAAAGCAGCCGCTCTGATTGGCCTTCGATTAAATCAGGCGCTGGCGCAAAGTGGCCTTTGTTCACGTAAAGCTGCGGCAAGGCTGATTTCTGAGCAAAGAGTGACCGTCAATGGCCAACAGCAGCCGCACCACTATCAGGTAAAAAACGGCGATATGATTTTGCTGGATGGCAAGCCACTGCCCGAACCTGCCCCTTTACAATATTGGCTGTATCACAAACCCGTTGGCATTGACTGCAATCTGAATAACAAAAAAGACAGCTTAAAACACCTGCTTGATAGCCTGCCGCTGCGGTTATTTCCGCTGGGACGCCTTGATAAAGACAGTTGTGGTTTATTGCTGCTCAGTAACGACGGTGCTTTGACACAACAACTGATGCACCCCACTTTTGCCCATCAAAAAACCTATCAGGTGAGCGTCGATAAAACATTGCAGGACGTGATGTTACAGCGTTTAGCTCAGGGGTTAAGTTATCAGGTGGGACCGCATCAGTATCAGACTTTGCCCTGTCAGGTGCAGCGCCTGACTGAACACAGCTTTCAAATCACCCTGACACAGGGCCTGAACCGGCAAATCCGTTATATGTGCCGTGAAGTCGGGCTGAAAGTGCAGCATTTACAACGTACCCATATCAATCAGCTGGCACTGGGGGACTTAGCCGAAGGTCAACTGCGACAGTTAACCCAAGCCGAGCTGCAGTTATTAAAAGGCTCTTTGCAGTCCAGAACCAAGCCCAGAGCACCATAAAACTTCAACCTTCAGGCCGCTTTGGCCGCAATAAAGGGCCTGAGCTTCAGACTGAGCCACAAGGTCAGCAATAACATCAAGATGGAGCCCAGCACCACACCTGGCCATTTGGCATAACTCCAGAATGGATGCAGGTAAAAACTGCCGGTGCTGGCTCCGACATAATAAAACACCAGATAAAGTGCACTGGCGCTGGCTTTAGCGCGGCTGGCATGTTGATTCACCCAGCCGGTAGCCAGACTGTGGGTTAAAAAAAAGCCAAAAGCATTGATAAAAAAGCCCAGCACTATGCCGGTTAAAAACGGCAATAAAGTGACTAAGGTGCCCAAAATCATAATCAGAATACCCAGCGCCATGCCTTCGGGCGGCGCCAGCCTTTTACTGACTTTGCCCGACATCGCCGAGCCTACAGTGCCGGTGAGATAAGTTAAAAACAATAACCCTATCCAGCCGGAGGATAGATTATAAGGCGCGGTTGAAAGCGCAAAACTAATATAAGTATATTGATTTAAATAGATAAAAAAGTTAAGTCCGCCAATCAGGTAAGTCAAGAGCAGTACTTTTTGCCTAAGGTGAAACAAATTGTCGGCAAGGGCCTGGCGCCAGGAAAAAGGCTTGGCAATAAAATGACGGGACTCAGGCAAATAACGCCACAACAGCAGCACCAGCAACAAGCTCAGCAGTGCCATAGGCCAGAAGGCCCATTGCCAGTGCCCGAGCTCTGCCGAAAAACCGGCCAACACCCGGCCAGATATGCCGCCCAAAGAGCTGGCGCTAATGTAATAACCCACCGCGGCCAGAAGCGCCGGCTTACTGAGCTCCTCGCCCATATAAGCAATGGCAATAGCCGGCAGACCGCCGAGGCAAAACCCCTGCAGCGCCCGCCAGAATAATAAACTCTGGTAAGACTGCACCTGAGTGATGGCAACAGTGGCCACCAGCATGCCCAATAAAGTCCAGAGCAGCACATTACGCCGGCCCACAGCGTCTGACAAAGCACCATAAAATAATAAACTCACCCCAAGCGCCAGGGTGCCAATGGCATAACTCCAGCTGGTTTGTAGCGGACTTAAGGCAAAACTGCGGCTGAGTTCAGGCAATAAAGGTTGCAGGGCGTGTAAATTGGCAAACACCACCACAGCGGCAAAACTTAACACCCAGGTGATACAACGATAACCGCTGCTGGATTTTTCATAAGGTGCTGCTGTTAAGGATTGGGGCATCACAAAACTGCCAAAGTAAAAAGTGGTTTTATTGTAACGGCTTGCGCCATGTTAGGCGAGTACAGCAAGGTCACTTCACCAGATTGTATACAAAAAGCAGCTGCATTCAGATGGCCATTGTGTATCATAGAGCGGTTTTTTGCCCCCCTGAATTCTGAGGATGTTCTGATGCGTTTATCTCTGTTAAGTCTGGCAATTGCCAGCAGTTTGCTGCTGACCCAATGTACTGAAGCGCCTGTGGCCCCTGATAGTTCCGCCAGCAAGGCTGCGACTGCAGAGCAAGCCCAGGCCGCGGCTTTTTCCGCTGAAGCGGCACAAGCCGTTTATCAGGAAGCCACACAAGTGCTGTTTCAGGCCAGACCGCTCAGTGCATCGGCTTACAACCTGAGTGTGGAACAGGTGGGCAAAGCGTATCAGGCTGACATGGACATCTATAACAGCGCAGCCGAAGCCGAACTTCGCAGCAAAATGGCAGCGCTTGCTGCCAAATTATTGGCCATGCCACAACCAACTGACGCCCAGCAAGCTGATAATCTGGCCGTGATGGCCAATATTCTGAATTTTTACGCCGGCGACAGTCGTTTCCCACAGGGTTATATTGATGTCTGGATGGGACACTCGCCTTTTATTATCAATCAAATCAATGGCCCAACCATTGATATGGCCGGTGCTTTACTGAATTCACATCCCATCAATAACCAGACCGATGCCGAAGCTTATTTAAGCCGGCTGGAAAAGTTTGGCCCGGCGCTGAAAGCCGTCAGTGATAAATTTAATACCGATGTCAAAAACGGTTTTATCCCGCCACGTGTGCTGCTGGATAAAGCCCGCCCTATTTTGCAAAGTTACAGCGACAGCAGCACCAACCATGCGCTTTATAAAGATTTTGCCGCCAAAGTGGACAAAGTTGCCGCGCTGAATCCGGAGCAAAAACAGCAGCTGCTGCAAAAAGCCGCCAATCTTATCAGCACTGTGGTTGCCCCTGCTTACCAGCAACTGGTCAATGACGTGGTAGCCACTTTACCTCATGGCCACAGTGAAGCCGGCATCTGGGCTCAGCCAAACGGCAGCGACTTTTATGCTTATTCGGTCAAACAACTGGGCGATACCAACCTAACCCCGGATCAAATCCATCAGATTGGTCTGGATGAAGTGGCCCGCATCAGCCAGGAAATGGACAGCATTTTAAAAGCCAATGGTTACCATGAAGGCACAGTTGGCGACCGCATGACGGCACTGAACGAAGAAAGCCGCTTTTTATATGAAGACTCAGACGAAGGCCGGGCTCAGCTGTTATCCGATTTAAACGGTTATATTGCCGAAATGGACAAACGTATTGGCGAACAGTTTTCCACCCGCCCGCCTTATAATGTCGAAGTGCGCCGTATTCCGGTAGAAATTCAGGACAGTGCACCTGGCGGGCAATACACCAGCCCTTCGATTGACGGCAGCAAACCAGGTATTTATTGGATCAACCTGGCTGATATGAAAGCCAATGCAAAATTTGATTTAAAATCATTAACCTACCATGAAGCTAACCCGGGTCATCACTGGCAGATCGCGCTGAATCTGGCACAGGATCAGCTGCCACTGCTGCGCCGGCTGGCCTCTTATAATGCTTATTCCGAAGGCTGGGGTTTATATTCCGAGCTGGTGGCTTATGAAATGGGCATGTACAAAGATGATGCTTTTGGCAACCTCGGCCGGTTAAAAGCTGAATTGTTCCGTGCTGTGCGTCTGGTCGTGGATACCGGTCTGCACGCTAAAAAGTGGAGCCGCGAACAGGCGGTGCAATATATGGCACAAACCACAGGCACGGCATCATCCGACGTGATTTCCGAAATTGAACGTTATATGGCCTGGCCCGGACAAGCTTTGGGTTACAAACTGGGCATGCTGAAAATTGTTGAATTACGCCAGTTTGCCAAAACTGAACTTGGTGATACCTTTGATATTCGGGCTTTCCACGATTTAGTGTTATTAACTGGCGCAGTGCCAATGGCAGTGCTGGAACAAAAAGTAAAAAGCTGGGTGGCCGCACAAAAAGCCAGCGCTGCTGCAAACTAAAGCCATCAGGGGCTGGCTGCTCCCAGCCCCTGCTGTTCAGAAGGATTTGTACCATGAGCAATAACAATCAGGCCGAATGGCTGCTACTGCAACAAAGTTATGATCAGATGGAAAAACAGGCACTGTGGCTCAAAGTGGTCGCTATTGTGCTCTGGCTTTATCTGGTGCAGAACCAGAGTGGTTTGTTGCTGCAACTTGGTCTGGTGTTGTTGTTCTGGTTACATGAAGCCCTGTGGAAAACCCAGCAAAGCCGCACTGAAAGCAGGTTATATGCACTGGAACAGGCCACCCAACAAGCGCAGGACATTGGTTGTTTATGGCATCACAGCTGGCAACAACAAAGAGGCGGCTTGCTGCAGTTATTAACCGATTATCTGAAAAACAGCACCAAACCCACTGTGGCTGTCACTTATGTTATTTTGCTGGGTGCCAGCCTGGTACGGCATTTTAACTAAAACTCTGCAACTGAGTCTCTAACAGAGCAACAACAAGACAAAATACATAAAGGCAGCTATGGCTGCCTTTTTGATGTGTCATGAATAGCCGTTATTAAAAACTATCCTCCTGTAGCTGGCGCCCTGTTATCGCCGCTCCCTGATTGTTGCCCCGATGTTTATATCCGGTTTCCGGGTGTCCATTCCTTATTATTGCTGGGTTCCCCCAACATTGTCCCTACTTTGGTTAGTTTTAAAAACAAGCAAAAAAGCAGTCAATATTCCTAAATGTGCTTATTGGTTATATTGTATACAGTATTCATTATTACTAAGATGTGACAGCCTTATGGCAAAAATATAAACAATAACCATATTCTCAGCAGGAACTTTGTATGAACACAACTCCAACCCAAAACACCGGGCACAATGTAAAAAAACCGGCACTAGTGGCAGCGGCCATTAGTCTGGCTTTGTTGAGCCCGATGCTTTTGGCACATTCAGCCCAGCTCCAAGAACTGCAACAGGCGCAGCAACCTGCACCGGCTCAGCCAGTTCAACAGCCAGGTCAGGTATCACAACAAAGCCAGTGGGTACCTAAACACGCTCAGGATCGCACTGTGATCAACGCCCCTGTCGAAGCCTTACCAGAGCATTTGTCAGAAAAAATCACCGACGAAGACAGTTATTTCCGCGCACACAGTAAAGCGCAACAGCTGGCGGCCAATGAAGCACAAAGCGCTGATGTTTGTGCCAGCGCTTTATCCGGTTATGGCAGCAAAACCGGTCAGGCTTTGGTTGACCATATTCTGAACAATCCAAACCATTGTATTAATGGTTTATTTAATGGTGAGCCTAATTCCATCAGCGCTTTTAGTGCCACTAATATGACTTTTGTTGCCAACGCCACTGCCAGCCTTGCCAGCAGTTACAACGCCAGCGGCACTGAAGTTAGTATAGGGAAACTCTATTATTTCCTGCGTGCCGGTTATTTTGTGCAGTATTACAACAGCAGCAAAATTCCGGCTTACCCACAAAGTGTGAAAACCGCCATTCGCGCCGCGCTGGATAATCTGGTCAACAATCCGGTGTTTTATCAAAACTCGGCAGTGAATGGCATGAATATCCAGGATGCGCTGACCTTGATCGACAGCGCAGGTGAGAATGTGCGTTATTTGCCTGTGGTCAAAGAATGGCTGCAGCGCTGGAATACTAACTATGCCAGCGAATGGTATATGCGCGGCGCGGTCAACCAGATTTTTACCATTTTATTCCGAGGCCACCAAAACGCAGATTTTGCCCAGGCGATTGCCAGTGACACAGTGCTGATTAACCGCCTTGGCAATTTTGCCCGTCAAAGCTGGATGATTGGCACAGACGCATCATTTTTGCAGGAAAACGCTGCTGCTGAACTGGCTCGTTTTTTACAGTATCCCAACGCCGCTATTGCCGCTGACGTAAAATCTCAGGTCTCCGCCATTTTGAGCCAATACAGCATGAATGGCACAGGATCAGCGGTTTGGCTGCGGGCAGCTTCTTCAGTGGATTATTACGGCAAATGCGCCGAATATAATATCTGTGGTTTCCAGGAACAGCTGGAACAACAAGTGCTGAGTAAACAGCATTCATGCAGCGGCTCGATGAAATTCCGCGCTCAGGATATGACCAGCAGTGAATTTGCTGATTCCTGTAATGCCGTCACCACACAAGAGAGTTATTTCCATAATTTCCTGCGCACCAAAAACCAACCTGTTGCAGAGGATTTAAACAGCAATCTGGAAATGGTGGTATTTGATTCCAGTGATGACTATGGCCAGTATGCTGGTTTATTTTTTGGCATCGACACCAACAACGGTGGTATGTATCTGGAAGGCAATCCGGCGCAAGCCGGCAACCAGGCGCGTTTTATTGCTTATGAAGCCGAATGGATGCGCCCTGAA
The DNA here is from genome assembly GCA_003543135.1 of Rheinheimera sp. Classification (GTDB taxonomy): domain Bacteria; phylum Pseudomonadota; class Gammaproteobacteria; order Enterobacterales; family Alteromonadaceae; genus Pararheinheimera. The sequence continues at coordinate 50,395 of DPJG01000027.1, read as the reverse complement.
TTCCACGTCTGGAACCTGACCCACGAAATGGTGCATTACCTGGATGGTCGTTTTAACCTTAAAGGTGATTTTGGCGCGGCGCGGGTAGACAGCCATAAAACCGTATGGTGGATTGAAGGTCTGGCCGAATATGTGTCAAAGAAAAACCGCAATGACACCGCCATCACAATGGCGCGCACTAAACAATTTCCGCTCAGTGAAATTCTGGCCAACAACTACAACAGTGGTCAGGACCGCGTCTATCGCTGGGGTTATCTGGCCGTGCGTTTTATGTTTGAAACTCAGCCCGCTACTGTGACTAATTTATTAAAACATTTCCGTAACGGCGACTATGACGCTTATTTAGCGGCAGTAAACAGCATTGGCACCAGCCTGGACGCGCAGTGGAATACCTGGCTTGGCACAGTGCAAAGTAACGACACTATTCCGCAGGTGACCATTGGTGAAACTGGCGGCGGCACAGGCGGCAGCGCGGCTTTGCAAAACGGCGTGGCCAAAACCGGTTTGTCCGGCGCCAAAGACAGCTGGTTGCATCATTATATTGAGGTACCGGCCAATCAGGCCAAACTGGAAGTGGTGCAAGGTGGCGGCAGCGGTGATGCCGATTTATATCTGCAACACGCAGCACAACCTACCTTACAAAGTTATCAGTGCCGGCCTTATGTGGGTGGCAACGCTGAAAGCTGTACCATCAACAATCCGGCCGCCGGACGCTGGTATGTGTCGAGTTTTGGTTACACAAGCTTTAACAATGTCAGTGTAACCGCCACCCTGACCGCAAGACCACCACAACCCGATGCTTGTGCCACACAATCGCCAGTTGATTACATCGCCGTTCAGGCCGGCCAGATGTATTGTGTTGTGGCTGGCAGCAGCAACTACACCTACTTCTATTATTACAACGCCACCGCCAATGCCCGATTAAAGCTCAACCTGTACGGCGGCGTTGAAGGCAATGCTGATTTATATTTCAGCAATGCCAACTGGCCAACCAGCGACAGTTATCAGCAACGTTCAGTCAATAACGACAGCACAGAGCAGATCATCACCAACCCGCTGCCGGTTGGCTGGAGTTATATTGCGGTCCAGGGCAACCCAAGCCGCGGCCAGACCACGCTGGTGGTGACAGCACAATAACAATGACGATCAATTCACAACAAAGTGAATAAACACAAAGGCCGGTGTAAGACCGGCCTTTATTTTTTGTCAGCAAAAACAGCAAGCTTCAGTTAAACAGAGGGCGTATCCCCAGGCGTTTTCACCCGGGTCACCAACAGCTGGTCAATTTTATAACTGTCGATATCCACCACTTCAAATTTGTAACCCTGATGCAGCACAAAGTCAGTGCGTTTTGGAATTTTACGCAGCATATACATCATAAAACCGGCGATGGTTTCGTAATTTTCCTGATCCGGGAAATGGTCAATGGCCAGCACCCGCATGACATCATCCAGTGGGGTTAAACCTTCCACCAGCCAGGACTCGTCATCGCGTTTAACAATTTGATCTTCTTCAGAATTCACCAGCTCGCCCATCACAATACTCATCACATCGTTCAGCGTGATCATGCCTACCACCAGCGCGTATTCATTTAAGATCACGGCAAAGTCCACGCCGCTGGATTTAAAATGCGCCAGCACTTCATACAAAGACAAAGTATCGGGAATGATCAGCGGGGTTCGCAGCACGCCTTCGCGGGTTAACGAAATCGATTGTTCATGCAGCACCTGCATCAGAATGTCGCGGGTGTCAACATAACCCACCACTCTGTCGAGCGCCTCATCACAAACAATAAACTTGGCATGCGGATGTTCAGCAATTTTGGCTTTGATGCTGTCGGTGGATTCTTTTAATAAAAAATAAATCAGACTTTCGCGTGGTGTCATCGCCGAGGTGACAGTGCGCTGGTCCATATCAAAGACGTTTTCCAGCAAGGTATGCTCCTGCTGGCGCAGCACGCCGGCCTCTGCCCCTTCGTCCATCATTGAAATAATATCTTCAGGGGTAATTTGATCTTTGCGCGCTATTGGCACATTAAAGAGTTTAAACACACCATTGGCCACACCGTTAAACAGCAGCACCAGCGGTTTGAGAATCACCAACAGCCATAAAATCGGCCGCACCACTGTAATTGCCACCTGCTCAGGCGCTAACATCGCCAGCCGTTTGGGCATTAAATCCGCAAACAAAATAAAGAGTGCAGTGACAAAAAACACCGACAAACCAAAACCTAAAGACTGCAGTGCCGGCCCCTGATACACCAGCTGCAACAACTCAACAAAAGTAGGAGTAAAAGCGGCTTCACCTAAAATACCACCCAGAATGGCCACGGCATTGAGGCCAATCTGAATAATGGTAAAAAAGTTGCCCGGATGTTCCTGCAAATCCAGCACCAGCTTGGCGCGGGGTTCACCTTCAGACAGTAGCTGGCGCAACCGTAATTTTCGCGCCGCCGCCAGCGCTATTTCCGACATCGAAAAAAACGCACTGACACTAATCAACAATAAAATGATAAACAAATGTTCAAACAAAGACATGGATCTACTCACCAGGCTGGAGCCAGCTTGCCTTGTTGCATTCTGCGCCCATTAGTTGAAATAAATATGACAACGCTGAACAGTATAGGCGGTTAGCTGTTTTATTTCAGCTGCTTAGCAAAAGATGGCACGGCGCCCGCTTGCCAGAGCAAAACGGGCGCTGCTGTTAGTTTTAGCTTTTTAAGTGCTCAGCAAGAAATTTTTGTACAGCGCGAAAATAAATCTCCTGGTTTTGCGGTGCATAAAAACCATGAGCTTCATCGTTAAACTCAAGCCACTGGTAACTTTTACCCGCTTTATCCAGCGCATTTTTTAACCGCTCTGCATGTTCCACCGGGGCTCTTCTGTCTTTTTTGCCATGCGCAATCAACAAACTGGCTTTGAGTTTATTCACCTGATGCACAGGTGAAAAAGCCTTCAACTGTGCTTCGTCTTTGCCAATCACATCCTGTAAATAAGCAGCTCCAAAACTTAGATCCGGTAAATCACCCGTTTTGGCTAGCAGGCTCAAATCGTAAACGCCGGCTACAGCAACACCACACCGATATAAATCCGGTGCCAAAGTAGCAGCCTGCACCGTGGAATAACCGCCAAAAGAGGTACCCATAATGCAAACATTACCAGCTTTGGCATGACCTTGTGCTATGGCCCATTCAGTACCGGCAATAATGTCCCGCTGAATAGCATCTCCCCACTGCCGGTAACCTTTTTGCTGAAAGGCCGCGCCATATCCACCGGAGCCACGGAAATTAACCTGCAATACGTTATAACCGGACATGGCCAGCAACTGCACCTCAGGGTCAAACCCCCAATAGTCCCGCACATTATGAGGCCCACCATGTACCAGCACTACTGTTGGTTTTTCGGCAGATGCCACCGGGCTTTTTGTCAGATAACCATGCACTTCCAGACCATCAAAAGAAGAGAACTTCACGGGTTCGGTACTGGCCAGTTTCAGTTGATTTAACTCGGGTTTTGTATCGGCCAGTTTAGCAACAGTGCCCTTCTCATGATCGTATAAATAAAATCTGGGGGCTGTCACATCAGAACTTGCCACCAACACCCATTTTTTGTCGTCGTCGGTTTTACTGGTGATTTTCAGGTTTTCACCGGGGAAACTCTGCAATAAATCTTTAAATACCCGTGCTTCTTGATGATCTTCGGTTAAAAGTGCATAAGATGGACGACCATCATCCAGTTGCATCCCATATACAGCATGGCCATCCGTGGTGGTGGTTACACCTGATACATCAACCTTTTTGTCGGTAAATACTTCGGTATAACTGCCGTCGGCAAAGCGGTATTCAAAAATACCAATCAAATCCTGCTGATAATTGTCAGCAACATACAACCCCTGATTGTCGGCCGTTACCGCTATCGGATAAAAATGCGAACCAAAGGCCCTTTGCGGCAACTGATGCCAGTCACTGTTTTCTTCATCCTTAATATAAACTTCACGTTGATTTTGCGCGTTGGTGCCCACTGCAACTCTGGGACGCCCGGATGGATCTGCCACTATCCTGGCATAAGACACAGGCGCTTTGCCCACCCCTTTGGTTTTGCCGTTATACACATCCAGCTGCATAATGCTGGCAAGCCTGTCGCCACCGCTACTCATAGGGGTAGCGCTGATCACAATACGGTTTTTGTCATTGGCCCTTGTGTTAACAAACTCAGCCCAGGCCTGCATGCTTTGTTTCTTTTTGATATTGGAGCCTAAACTCTGCTCACCGGCACGGTAACCAAACAACAACATCGCTTTTGAACCGTCATAATTTACCGCAAGCAACTCACCAAAATATTGTGGGTTTTTTAACCAGGGCGAAGATTCCACCAACTTAATCACCACGCGTTCATCCGACACCCAGCGGTAATCACCCACTTCCTGCATATTGCCGGCTTTGGCACTGCCGACGGCTTTCATCGTTTTGGCATCAAAAAATATCAGCGACCTTTTACCCTCACTGTAAACAACTGCCGCCAGATGTTGACCATCAGGTGATATTTTAAAATCATCAAAAGTAGCTTGTTTGGCAAATAAAGCCGGCAGATCGGTTTGGGCTTTTAATTGCGCCGCAGGCAATAACAGGCAACATAAAACAAAACGCAGGGTATATTTCATTCGCTTTCCTTGTCTCTGAGTCCATAGTGGAAGACATCAAAGTAACAAAAAAAGCATAAAAAACAACAGCATTTATGCTAATGCTGCTAAAAAGCAGCATTTGTTTGCATTATTGCCGTAAAAACAAGTCCCTGGCTTGCTGATACACCCAAAGCGCCAGTGCCGGGTCGTATCTTTCGCCTTCATCGCGCATAAAGGCGTGCTCCGCATTCACCTCAAACCAGCTGAAATTCAGTTGTTTGGCACTAAGCTCCCGATAAATTTTGGCCCGGCCTTCGGCGGGAATATGTGGGTCTTGTTTGCCCCAAATCAGCATCAGCTCGCCTTTAATTTCGCCGGCGCGCTCCAGGGTCTGGTCGCCAACCAAAGCGGGTAAAGTGTCGGAATGTAAGTCGGTGGCGTATAAACAACAGGCCGCACTGATGGCCGGATTGAGCGCAGTGCGAAACGCCAGATGGCCGCCAATACAAACACCATAACTCATCACTTTGCCGTTAAAAGTACGCAGGCTACGCAAATAATCCAGCATGGCCACCAGGTCGCTGTCATGCGCCGGCAAAGGTTTTTGCCATTTATCCTGATTGCCTTTGTTTTTACCCGCCTCGTCATAAGGCAGCACTGTGCCCTGAGGATTGAGCTCATGGAAAATTTCCGGCACCAGCACCAGAAACCCAAGGCCAGCCAGCAGAGTAGCGGCGCGGGCGATAGGGCCTGTGATCTGAAAAATTTCCGAATAAAACAAAATCGCCGGATAGGTTTGAACACTGCCAGCCTCGTCATCCTGTATCTTTTGCGGTGGTAACAAGGGCTGTGCGGGTTGGAACAACCGGCACAACATTGGCCCTGTGGCTGTAGGTAAAATCAGTTGCTGTTGCTGAACTTGCATAAATACACCGGATGGCTATATGGCTGAAGTTTTGTATCTTAACAAAAGCCGCTGTGATGCGGCCAGTCGGATCAGTAAGAGCCGGTAAAGCCAGAAGCAAAGTCTGGCAGCTACAGCGGTTTTGCCCTTTGACAACAGGCTAAAATGCCTGGGTTTCTGCAGCTGGCGCAACCTTGTGCCGCGGCAGCTGAATTTGCACCAATAAACCTGCATCCATATTTTTCAGCAACAACTGGCCGCCATGGGCTTCGACAATGTCGCGGCATAAGGTCAGGCCAATACCAGAGCCCTGCTGCTTGGTGGTAAAAAACGGCAATAACGCATGCTCCAGCAGCGCCGGGCTGATGCCACCGCCGTTATCCTTAAGCGATATCTGCAGAAATTGGGGCTGCTCACTGAATTCCAGTTCAATCTTTGTTGCATCGGCGCCTGCTTCGTGAGCATTTTTCAGCAGATTTAACAGAAGCTGCATCAGCTGGGATTGATCCAGCCACCAGCGGCCGGCGGGCAGCTCCCCCACCAGCTCAAACTCATAATGATCATGTAACTGATTAATGAGCCTCGGCCAGTTCACTTCCGCCAGACTTGGCGGCGGCAATTTGGCAAACTGAATATAAGCCTGTAAAAACTGGTTCAGGTGATGGCAACGTTCACTGATGGTTTGCAAAATTTGTACGAGCTCAGGCTGCGGGGCCAGTTGCTGCGCCGAATAAGCCAGCGATGACAATGGCGCCAGGCTGTTATTGAGCTCATGGCCGATGACTCTTAATAATTTTTTCCAGGCGCTGAGCTCTTCACGCTGAATCTCCTGGGTCATCGGCTTAAAAATATAGAGCTGATGGCGGCGCTGATTCAGCAAAAACTGACTGGCCGACAAGTGCCAGATGGCTGCAGGTTCGCCCAGATGGATTAACCCCGGTTGCTGGCTGGCCAGAAAAGCCGGCAAAGCACTGGCCAGTTGCGGCAAATGTTGCAGCACTTCGTTTAATAACAAACCTTCAAAACGCCGGCCCTGGCTGAGCAACTGCCGCGCTGCCGGGTTACTCAAGAGCACTCTGCCCTGCTCGTCGGTTAATAAAATGGCGCTTGGACTACTTTGTAATACGGTATCGAGCAACAGCTCACGCTGATATAAACCGGCGCGTTGGCGGCGAAGCTCAGCGGCCATGGTATCTAAAGTGACGGCCAGCGGCATCAGCTCAGACAATACCGCTTTATTGGCGCTGCACTGATAAGCCTGATCCTGCAAATTAGCGGCATACAGATTGAGCGCCGACAGCTCCAGAGCCAGGCTTTTCAGGCTGCGTAGCAGCAACAGTGCAAACAGCAGCAATAACACTGCCGTTGTGGCCAATAACAACGGCTCTGGCGCCAGCCAACTGATCAGCGCCAATAAAGCGGCAGCAAAAAGCACAAAACTGCCGCCGATTTTTTGCGACAAACTAAGGCGTGGCAATACCATAAAACTCCATGCGCCGGTACAAGGCCTGACGGCTGATGCCAAGCTGTTTCGCGGCTCTGGCAATGACACCACCGGCATCTTTGAGTGCCTGCTCTATTTGCTGCTGCTCAAAATCATCCAGCGCCCTTTTGCCGGGCTGCTCTTCCTGCGGCAAGGCTAAGTCTGCTGGCTGAATCTGTGCCCCGGGCGCTAACAATAATGCCCGCTGACAGATATTTTGCAGCTCACGCACATTACCAGGCCAACTGTACCCCAGTAGCGCCTGCTCGGCCTCTTTACTCAGCGTTTTTTCACCCCGTAAAAACAGCCGCGCCAATGGCAGAATATCATCACGCCGGTTTTTCAGTTCCTGCAGATGCAGCTCTACCACATTCAGCCGGTAATACAAATCCTGCCGAAAAGCACCACTGCTAATCGCTTTGGTTAAATCCGCATTGGTGGCACTGAGCACCCGCACATCCACTTTGCGTGTCTGGCTTGAGCCTAAACGTTCAAACTCGCCGGTTTGTAACACCCGCAGCAGTTTCATCTGACCTGATAACGACAGATTGCCAATTTCATCAAGGAAAATAGTCCCGCCGTCGGCCGCTTCAAACCGGCCAATGCGGGTTTTGCCAAGGCCGCTGTATGCACCGGCTTCGGCACCAAATAGCTCAGCTTCCATTAAGTCGCTTGGTAAAGCGCCCATATTCACTTTCACCAGCGCTTTGTGTTTACGTGGTGAATTGGCATGCAGCACCTGAGCTATGCCCTCTTTGCCGGTGCCGTTTTCGCCGGTGATAAGCACTGCCGCATTGGACGGCGCCAACTGCAGCGCCATCTGCAGCAACTGCTCCATGGCGCTGCTGGCAAACACCAAACCACAGAGATCCTTGCCGGCAAAAGCACTTAAGCGAGCCTGTTGTTTTTGCGCCAGTCGCTGCTGAGACTGCTGCAACTGACTCAGCTGCAGCGCTTTGGCAACAGTGGTGAGTAACCGCTCGTCATCCCAGGGTTTGGCGATATAGTCACAGGCACCAGCTTTGACCAGCTCCACCACCATATCAATCGAAGTCCAGGCCGTCATCAGAATAATGGCGGTGTCAGGCAGCAGCGCACGCAGCTGATAAAACAGCGCCTTGCCCTGGCTGCCTGTCATTTCGCCTTTGGCAAAATTCATATCCTGCAAAATTAAATCCACCTGCGCAGTGGCCAGATAAGCCAGCGCCTGCTGCTCAGAAGCCACACTGTGCGCCTGATAACCCTGCAACATAAACAGGGTTTTTAAGGCGGTACAGACAGCGTCGTTGTCATCAATAATCAGAATATTTGCCATATTTTATAAAGTCTTAGTGGCTGTAGCCGGCGATACTGAAGTCGCAATACGGGCAGGATACCATGTTGCAACTGTGACACAAACCAGCAACACCAGACTCACCAGCAGCGGTAACCACCAGCTGAGCGCGTTAAGGCTAATCACGCTCGCCAGCATTTTATTTAATGCCAGAGCAGCCGCAACACCCAACAAAGCACCCAGGGCCGTTGTTAACCAGTTTTCACTTAAAAGTTCAAGAAATATCAGCTGCTTACTGGCACCCAACGCCCTTTTTATGCCAATTTCCTGCTGCTGTTTTAACGCATGAAAATGCGCATTGCTATAACTCGACACCATAGCCACTAATAACATCAGACCGCTTAAGATGCCCAGCAAAGTGGCAAGGCCAAACTCATTGCTATAAAGCCGCTGATGTTGCTCTTTGAGGGTTCGTATATAAAAAATTTCGATATTTGGGTCTATTTGGCGTAATAAATCCGGCAGCTGTTGCCTGATGTTTTCAGTGGCTGAGGGCTCTGTATTGATCAATAAGGCATAACCCCAGTCGACCCCCAGCAAAGGCGCCACCTGAATGCGGTTATACATAATTTCTGTGGCCATCAGATGGCCAAAAAAATCTTCCACCACAGCGGCAACAGGTGCGTAGCTAGTGTCTAAACCCACAGCTGAACGATTTGGAAATATTTTTTCAGCCAGACTGCGGGTTAACACCATAGGCGATCTGACCTCACCATCCAGTGGCACTGCCGTTTGTGGCAACTGCCCTTCCAGCAGTTTTAAACCAAGGGCGGCAAAAAAGTCCGGTGACACTATATAAGCCGGAATAGAAGGCACATTGGTTCTGGCTTCATCATTGGGATCATACAAATTACCCTGATTTCCGCCCTGACGCACCGGCCCCTGATTGGCGTAAGCCACTGCTTTTACCCCCGGCAAAGTGCGCACTGCCGCCAGTTGCCGCTCCAGCAAGTCACCCAACAACGGCTGCGCCCGTAAATCCGTTGTGGTTGGTTTTAACTGCACCTGCAAAATATGAGGTAAATCAAGGCCGGTCGGCTCATTTAACTTGTCCCGGGTCTGGCCTGCCAACAACAAGCTATTCACCAGCAAGGCCAGTGTTAACGCCAGTTGCACCAGCAACAATAAAGTCACCACTTTGCGACGCAACAAAGATTTCAGTAATAAATGCAATGACATAAAGTTATTCCTTGAGTTGCTGATTTAAGCCGCCAAATGAGGCACGCAAAGACGGATATAAAGTCACCAAATAACTGGAGCTCAGCGTCAGGCCAAGCAGCAACAATAAAAGTGTTGGATCCCAACGGCCAAACAAGCGGTTGGCAGGCCATAAATAATTTAATAATTCAACGCCGCCCCAGGCGATCAACAATCCGCACAGCGTACAAAACAACGTCATCAGCAGCACATCAGCCAACATCTGTTGTTGTAGCTGTAACCTGCTGGCACCCAAAGCACGGCGCAAACTAAATTCATATTGATTGCTTAAATAACGGTTGAGCGACAAATGGCTGGCATTAAATAAACAAACGCCTAAAAACAACAAAGTCACTAAAGCAAAAGCTTTGATATCCGCCGATTCGCCGCCGAAAAAGCGCACTATGTCGCGCATAGCAACCAGCTGGTTATTGGGGGTACTTTGATGGCGGCCAGCTTTCTTTTCATCGGCCACCAGATTATCCATAAACTGCCGGTAGGCCTGCTGCTGCGCTTGCGTATCCAGCTGCACCCAAAACTGCAACTGATGCAAAGCTCCGGTACGGCCTTGGGTGCCCAGCTGGCGAAAATCGGTATCGTCAAAGGTATGGGACTGGCTGTTCGACATGTAGTTATAGTCATAACCGGTTTCCAGTGGCATATACACCTGATCGGCATCATTCACATGATTGCGGTTATTGGCATCATAAAGCCGTGGCAACATCTGCCAGTTATCCAGCACGCCAATCACCGTGTAGTGGCGGTCATCCAGCAGGACTTTTTCGCCCACCACATTGCTGCGGCCAAAGATTTTTTCCGCCGTTTGTTTACTTAAAATAAGCTCCTGCCGCGCTTTATCGTCGCTCCAGACACTGCCATGTAACAAAGGTACTTCAAACATGCTGAAAAACGCCGGCTGAGTAATACGGATGCTGACTGGTGTTGGCGCTTGACTGCTGCTTAACCGTAAATAGCCGTCGCTGCTATACATAGCCACTTTGGCGGTTGGAATATCGCTGGCGCTCAGTTTTTGCACATTGCTATAACTATGAATGCGCGGTGGCAAACAGTCATTGCACTCATAAGGCACCATTAACGTCATGGGATAAAACAATTTGTCGCTTTTATGCGGCAGAGGATCCGAGTTCATCTGGTAATAAAAAGTGGCATTGGCAAAAAACACACCAAGCCCCAGGCTTAAAATAAACACTGTCAGGGCATAAGGCAGCGGCGCTCTTTTAATGCTGACCCAGCTCACTTTTACATAATAAAAAAACTGTTCCATTTGGGCGCTCCTTAAGCCAGCTTCACCGCAAGCGGGTCGTACATGGCGGCGTCACTCAGCTGGCCATCGACAATCTGCACCTGACGGCTGGCGCGGCGTGCCTGATCCGGGTCATGGGTTACCATGAGAATGGTGCAGCCCTGGCGGTTAATTTGCTCCAGGAGCTCCATCACCTGCCTGGCCATTAAAGAATCCAGGTTCCCTGTGGGTTCATCCGCCAGCAAAATACGTGGCTGACCGGCGATAGCACGGGCTATCGCTACCCGCTGCTGCTGACCACCGGACAACTGGCTTGGGTGATAATCTTTGCGCGCCGCCAGGCCCACCAACTCCAGCGCCTCTAAAGCACGGCGTTTACGCTCACTGGCACTGATGCCCCGGTAGCGCAGCGGCAGTTCGATATTATCGAGCAGGCTGTAATCTTTAATCAGGTTAAAGCCCTGAAAAATAAAGCCAATTTTTTCATTTCTCAGCGCCGACAACTGCCGGTCTGATAAACCTCTGACCGACTGACCGTCCAGCAGATAATCCCCTTCGTCAAAATGCTCCAGCGTGCCCAGCACATTGAGCAAAGTCGACTTCCCCGAGCCGGACGGCCCTGTTAAAGCCACAAACTCCCCTTCACTGACCTGCAACTCAATCTGGCGCAGGGCATGGGTTTCAATCAGCTCGGTGCGAAACACTTTGCTTAAATTTTTCAGTTGAATCATTTATTTATTCCTTTTTTAAACGGTCAAACCGTTGCTGTTGTACCTTTGCAGCTGTGCCTTTTCAGTTGTTGCCTGGCTGCTCTGTGGGGTGTTGCTGCCACTGTTAATTCAGCCGCACCCGCGCCGCATCTTTAAATTCGCTGGTATTGGAAATCACCAGCTGATCCCCTTCTTTGGCACCGGATAAAATTTCAACCCACTGCACTGATAAAGCACCCAACTGCACCGGGGTTTTCACCGCCACATTGTCCTGAAGCAGATAAGCCTGACGGCCACCACCGGACGCAATAAAATCACCACGTGCCACTTTGAGCACATTGTGGCGTTCTTCAAACACAATACGGGCCGACAAGCGCTGGTTCTGCCTTAAACTGGCCGCATCCTGGCTGTTAAAACGCACCCTGGCCCGCACATTGCCTTCCACCACTTCAGGGGCGACATGGCTCAGTTCACCTTCAAGCTGCTGACCATTGACACTGACATCCACCAGCTGACCAGGCGTCAGCTCACCGGCATAGTTTTCCGGCACACTGAGCTCAGCTTCATAACGGCTTAAATCAATCACTGTGAGTAACCCCTGACCTTCCAGCACATGGTTTTGCTGCTCCACCAGCCAGCTGCCCACCTGACCTGTTACCGGTGCTTTAATTTGCAGCGCTTCAAGCTTGCGGCTGAGCTCTGCCACCACCAGCTGCTGACGCTGCAGCGCCTGGGCACCGGATTTTTGTTCAAAGCTCAGTTTGTCTGCCGCCAGCGCCACTTTGCGTTTGGCATGACTGAACTCCAGTTCAGCCTGGCTGAGCTTGTCGTTGGCCATATCTAAATCAATCTGGCGCAACACCCCCAATTCCAGCGACTGTTTGGCGCGAGCCAGCTCACGTTTGGCGGCCAGTAAATTAACCTGAGCACTGTTCTGAATTTGTTCCATATCCAGTTGCTGCTCGCGTGCCTGCAGCGCGGAACGCTCCACTTCAGACTGCATACTGGACAGCAGCGCCTGCTGCTGTTTTAAGTCGTTTTCCAGGCTTGGGCTTGCAATCACCGCAAGCAGATCGCCAATGGTGACAGGCTCACCCGGTTGTTTTAATAACCGGATCTGACCGGCTTGCTGGCTGAATAAAGTGGGCGCATTGGCGGCCACTACTTTGCCCTGCACCGCCAAATCCCGCACAAAATCACCGCGGCTGACAGTGCCAAGCTGCACCCCGGCTCTTGGCATCACTAAGCTGGCCTGTGCCTGATTAAACATCAGCTGATAACTGCCCCACAGCATCAGGCTGATGGCAGCAAAAGCCACCACAGCTTTACTTCTGTGGCCAAAACGGGAGCCTGAACTTTGTTTGCGCTGAATGTCCTGATTTTCGGTGCCCTGGATCATGGTGATTCCTTATGCTGACAAATCTGTATCACTGAACTGCCCTCTGTATAGCAGGAGCCGTGCCAGCAAAATACATTTACTAAATATATGTTTTTAATGATATTTTTATAAATTCTTTATAATAACCACCTGTCCGCGGACAGAAAAACTGTCCGCCAGGGGCGTGCGGACAGCTGAAAAAATGTCCGTATCACAACTTGAGCCGCCCGCGCAGCCAAGGCCACAAGACAAACAAAACCACAATGCAACAACAGAGCAGGCAAAAGACCAGAGTGCAAAACAACAAGGCTAAACGACTGGCAAGCCGGTGAAAATGGCTCTAAGCTCGGCCTTTGGTTCACCACTGCCCCGGGGGTTTTGATGCATTATTTATTAAGTTACCAATTGGCCGATGATTACCTGGCAAGGCGCGCCGAATTTCGTAGTAGCCATCTGGCATTAGCCTGGCGCGCTGTGGAACAGGGCGAGCTGATTCTGGGAGGGGCTGTTGGAGATCCGGTGGAAAGTGCGCTGTTGTTATTTAACGTTGACGATATTGCCAAAGTAGATGCTTTTGCCAAAGCCGATCCTTATGTTATACAGGGACTTGTCACAAGTTATCGCATTTTACCCTGGCATACGGTGGCCGGTGAAAGTGCCGCAACACCAGTCCGCTAAAGCCTTACCAGAACGCCTTGTGATCAAGGTTCGCTTGCACTCACGCGGCCGGCCACAGCAGGCCAACTAAAGATTGGTGCTGTTATATTCTGCAGCCTCTGGCTGCCCTGATAGATGAGAACTTTATGCAGACATTCTTGCAAAACAACGGCAAAAGCCGGTTCACTGCCAACAAAACTTTTCTGCCTGCGGCTTTATCTGTTGCTATTGCCCTGTTGCTTAGCGCCTGCAGCAGCCAGGACCATCAGCAACAAAGCGGTTTGCCAGCTGGCATTCAACTGGTAGAAACTCACAATCCAGCTTTGGGCACGCCGGCCATTCCTTATAAAAAATACAGACTGGCCAATGGTTTAACTGTATTAGTGCATGAAGACAATTCAGATCCACTGGTGCATGTGGACGTGACCTATCATGTTGGCTCTGCCCGCGAAGAAGCCGGTAAATCAGGTTTTGCCCATTTTTTTGAACATATGATGTTTCAGGGCTCTGAACATGTGGCAGACGAGCAGCACTTTCAAATTATCACTGCTGCAGGCGGTGAACTAAACGGCACCACAGATACCGACCGCACCAATTATTACCAGACAGTACCGGTCAATCAGCTGGAAAAAGTGTTATGGCTGGAGGCTGACCGGATGGGCTTTTTGCTGGACGCAGTTACCGAGAAAAAGTTTGAAGTACAACGTGAAACTGTGAAAAACGAACGGGGCCAGCGCATTGATAATCAGCCTTATGGCCGTTTATCAGAAAAAGTGGCCGAAGCTTTATATCCGGCCGGTCATCCGTATTCCTGGCCGGTCATTGGTTATATGGACGATTTAAACCGCGCCAATGTCAATGATGTCAAAGCCTTTTTCCTGCGCTGGTACGGCCCGAATAATGCCACACTGACCATAGGCGGCGCGGTAAAAGCCGAGCAGATTTTACCTCTGGTGCAAAAGTATTTTGGCACCATTCCCGAAGGTCCGGATGTAGCGCCTGCGCCAAAACAGCTGTTTAGCTTAACAGAAGACAGATATGTGTCTTTTGAAGACAATGTCCATTTACCTTTGTTATATCTGGCGTTGCCAACTGTATACGCCCGCCATCAGGACGAAGCCGCACTGGATATTCTGGCGGAAATTTTAGGGGGCTCCAACAGCTCACTGCTGTATAAAAATCTGCTGAAAAATCAGCTGGCGGTGCAGGCGCAGGCCAGTCACAGCTGTATGGAGCTGGCCTGTGAATTTACCTTGCTGGCGCTGCCACACCCGGCGTCCGGTAAGACGCTGGCGGATATTGAGAAGATCATCCGCCAGAGCCTGCAGGAATTTGAAAGCCGCGGTGTCACAGACGATGATTTGGCCAAAGTCAAAGCCCAAATTGAAGCTCAGAGTGTGTTTGGCTTGCAATCGGTGCAGGGCAAAGTCACTCAGCTCGCGCATAACGAAACCTTTTTTGCCAAACCAGATTTAGTTGCAGCTGATATTCAACGTTATCAAAGCGTGACCCGGGAAGATGTGCTTCGGGTTTATCAGCAATATTTAAAAAACAAACACGCCGTAGTGATGAGTGTGGTGCCAAAAGGTGCTGCACAGCTACGCGCCAAGGCCGACAATTTTGTGTTTAA
Source organism: Rheinheimera sp. (assembly GCA_003543135.1). Classification (GTDB taxonomy): domain Bacteria; phylum Pseudomonadota; class Gammaproteobacteria; order Enterobacterales; family Alteromonadaceae; genus Pararheinheimera. The sequence continues at coordinate 35,219 of DPJG01000027.1, read as the reverse complement.
AAGACCAGCATTTACTGAAAAATCCACCACCAGTGCGGCCGATCTGACTGAGCGTAAAGCCACAGACAACTTTGACCGCAGCCAGATGCCCAAAGCAGGCAGCAACCCGGCAGTCACTTTGCCGCAAACCTGGCAAACCGAGCTTGGCAATGGCATCAAAGTGCTGGGCGCGCAAACCACAGAAACCCCAACCACGGCACTTTTGTTAAAAATTCCGCTGGGGCTTTATTTTGAAACGCCGGAGCAGCTTGGTATTTCGTCGTTATTGGCCGCCATGCTCAATGAAAGCACGCAAAACTACAGCACTGAAGAGATGAGTCTGGCGCTGGAGAAACTCGGCAGCAGCATCAGCTTTAGCGCTGGCGATCAGTATATGACAGTGTTTGTGTCGAGCTTAAGCAAAAACCTGCAACCGACCCTGAAGCTTTTGGAGGAAAAACTGCTGCGCCCGGCTTTTGCTGCTGATGATTTTAGCCGGCTACAACAACAAAGCCTGCAAGGGTTACAGCATGCCGAAAAAAGTGCCGCCTATCTGGCGCGTAAACATTTGCGCCGTTTATTGTTTGCTGACCATATCCGCGCTTATCCGTCCGAAGGCAGCATCGAAAGCCTGAGTAAACTGACAGCTGCACAACTAAAAGCCTATTACCAGCAACACGTCAAACCTAAAGGCAGCATGTTAATAGTGGCGTCGGATTTACCCAAAGAAACAGTCGAACAGCAACTGTCGTCGTTATTTCAGGGCTGGCAAGGTGAAGCCAAGGTGCTGAACACGCAAATTCCGCCTGCCAAAGCTCAACATGGCGTGATTTATCTGGTGGATAAAGCCGATGCGCCGCAGGCGGAGATCCGCATTGCCAAACGCAGTTTACCGATGGATATCAGCGGTGAGTTTTTCCGCGCCAACCTGATGAACTTTGTATTAGGCGGCAATTTTAACAGCCGGATTAACCTGAACCTGCGGGAAGACAAAGGTTACACCTATGGGGCCTTTACCGGCTTTAGCGGCGACAAGTTTGCCGGTAGCTTTGTGGCTTCTGCAGCGGTGCGCGCTGATGTGGCCGGTGCTGCCATTGAGCAGTTTTTAGCTGAGCTGAACAAATACCGCACTTTGGGGATCCAAAGTGATGAACTGGAGTTTATGCGCCAGGCCATTCATCAGTCGGACGCGCTGCAATACGAAACACCTCAGGCCAAGCTGGGATTTATGAGCCAGATCCTGGAATATCAGTTAAGCCCTGATTTTGTGAAAACCCGCAATCAGATAGTAGAAAACATCAGCCAACAGGAAATCAACGCCCTGGCGGCCAAACATCTGGATCCGTCCTCTATGCTGATTTTGGTGGTGGGTGATGCCAAAACCCTGATGCCACAGCTGCAACAAACCGGCTGGCCTGTAGTGGCTTATCCGCAGCAGGGAAAACCATAATCCAGCCGTTACAAAACCAACATAAAACAAAGTCCGCGCTGTAGCTGCTCTGGCTACAGCGCACCATCAGGGAAACTGTGCTAAGTTGCACTTAAGGCTGAAAAGGAGGGGAGTTCTGATGTTGTGGGCTAACCTGAAGTTGACACTGCAACAGCAATCCCTGCAGTTATTGATGTTTAGCCTGCTTTGGATTTGTCACAGCGTGGCCGCGCAGCAATGGCCGGCAACTCCTGCACCTTTAACGACAGTTCCTTTCACGACAGCACCTTTAGCGCCAACTCAGTCAACCGCAGCGCCGTTAACACCAATACGCATCGCCAGCAGTGTTAATCAGTCAGCACTCACCCGGATGATTGAAAACCGGCTGGCTAAAGCTTATCTGGCTTTGGGTTATCAGCTGCAGGTTGAACATTTGCCGGCCGGCCGCTCTTTATTAATGAGCAATAAAGGCGACTATGACGGTGAGTTGTTCCGGATCAAAACCGCGACTGCCAACTACCCTAACCTGCTGCTGGTGCCTGAGCCGCTGACTTCGCTGGCGCTTTATGCTTTTGTCCGCGACGAGGCGCAAAACCCGAATGATTATGCCGGATGGCAGCAAAACCCCAAACTGCGTATTGGTTATGTGCGTGGTTTTAAAATGGCGGAACAATATCGTTTAAAAGGCAGCAGAGTGGCGGTCACCACCACCAGGCAAGCGCTGGAAATGCTGAAACAAGGGAAAGTGGATCTGATGCTGGATGATGTAGCGTCGGTATTGCAGGTGGAGCCTGATTTAACTGCAGCAAAACTGCGTCGGTTACCCCAGGTGCTGGCCACTGAGCAGTTATTTCATTTTTTACATAAAAAACATCAGGCTTTAATAGCCCCACTGGCGGCCGAGCTAAAAAAACAACACAATGAGGGTTAATACAGATCTTCCCCTGGGGCCTGTTGTTTTAACGGCAATAACATCACAAATTTCTGCTCTGGGACAGGAGCTGACCAAAAATAACCCTGCGCCTGTTCACAGCCAATGTCTTTAAGAAGCTGCATGGTCTGGGCATCCTCCACCCCTTCGGCCACTGTGATTAAACCCAGACTTTTGGCCAGCTGAATAATGGCGCGCACCAGGGGTTCATCGCGGCTGGACAGATACAAAGAGCTGATAAAAGATTTATCAATTTTTAAGGTGGTGGCATTAAAACGGCGCAAATAGCCGAGGTTAGAATAACCAGTGCCAAAATCGTCAATAGCAAAGGTCAGCCCTAAACTACTGAGTGCATCCAGCTGCTGCTGCACATGGTCACCTTCGCCTATTAACAAAGACTCGGTCAGCTCCAGCTCCAGCGCGGATGGGCTGAGCTCAGCGTCTTTCAGAGCCTGGCGCACCAGGCCTTCGAGTGAATTATCGCGAAACTGCACAAAAGACAAATTCACCGCCACGCTGATATCGGCATAACCCAAACGTTGCCAGCGCCGGCAGGCCTGACAGGCTTCGTGGATCACAAAAGCGCCCAGTTCCAGAATTAAACCACTTTCTTCACAAAGCGGAATAAACTGCATTGGGCTTATCATAGAACCATCGGCCTGAGGCCAGCGCACCAGCGCCTCAGCACCGACTATCTGGCCAGTGGTTAAATCCACTTTGGGTTGGTAATACAACTGGAATTGTTGTTCTTTTAACGCCTGGCGAATGCCCTGCAACAGGTTAAATTTGTCGATATTGGCTTTGTCGATTTCTTCATCATAAAAACGCCAGGTATTGCGGCCATCATCTTTGGCTTTGTACATAGCAAGGTCGGCTTTTTTGCACAGCATATTAAATTCAACGCCATCGCGCGGTACCACAGCAATGCCGACAGAGCCGGAAATTTCAATATGGGTTTGCATCACATAAAAAGGGCTGCAGGTTTGGTTGATCATGGCCTTGGCCAGAAGCGCCAGTTTGCCGTCGTCGCTGTCGGATGGCACCAGCACCAGAAATTCATCACCGCCAAACCGGCTTAACACGGCATCTTTTGGCATCACCGACAACAGCCGCTGCGCCAGTTGCTGCAACACCAAATCACCGGCCGAATGGCCCAAAGAATCGTTGACCGGCTTAAAGTTATCCAAATCCAAAAACAACACGGCCAGACGCTGCTGCTGCTCGCGGCACTGTTTTAACAACTGCTGATAACTCAGCTCCGCCAGAATGCGATTGGGTAAAGTGGTTAACCTGTCATGATGCGCCAGCCGTTCAATTTCCAGCTGACTTTGCCTGACTCTTTCGTTTTCCCGTTGCAATGAATGTAATAACCGGCGCAGATCTTTGGTCAGCAAAAACACACTAAAACCTGTCACCAGCAGAATGACGGCCACATAAACCACAGTGTTCCAGCCAACAGCGGGGATTTGCTGCACCAGCAGCCCCTGCATACTTAAAAATGCCAGCACACCACAAAAGCCAAGGCAATACAGCAGCAAAGACAAAAACAGCCCGTTGCTGCCCAGAATAGCGGCATAGACCAGTACACAGGGAAAACCAAAAATGGCAATGTCGTGCAGACCGCCATTGCTATACGCCAGGCCAGACAACATCAGCGCCAGCGACCAGAGCAGAATATAAGCCGCCAGCAGGGTTTTATGATAACAGGCCACCACACCGGCCAACGCCAGCGCCAGGCAACCGCCCAGCAGCCAAAATTTAGTGGTGCCTGAAGCCACGGCCATGGCCAGCACCAGGCCAACAAAAGAGACGGCAATAATCTGCAGCAAGCGTTTTAAACGAAAACCATCAAGTTGCTGCAATGGATTTGCAGTCTCTGCAGGTTCAGCCAATTTTTCCAGCATAAAACACAACACCAAGTTGCAGCGGTTCTCTGATGTTGTAAAGATAGTTCTGTTTTTGCTGATAAAGTCTGATTTTTAACGAAAAATAACTGTTTGGTTATTTTTCAACCAAAGCGTATCCATCAAAACTCTACGGAAGATCGCAACAAGCTGGCTTGTTCATGCACCCGGCGCAGTTCAGTGTCCAGCATCTGCAACCAGGCATAGCAGCAGCACCAGCAAAGTAGCACCAGCAACAGCAGCAAGGTGACAGCCAGCAGCCACAACTGCGGCCAATGCCAAAACCGGCTGAATAACAACAGTTCAGCACTGAATAACAGCAGTAGCGAATTCAGCGCCCAACCACGGCAAATACGCTGACGGCTGCGGCTGTATTCATAAAGAGCGGCAAAACGCTCCGACTTTGCCAGCACCAGGGTTTTGTCCTGATGAAAGCGGGCCTGCCCGCCCGGGTATTGCTGTTGTTGTTTGGCGGCCACCCAATACAGATTAAAGAGCCGGTCGGCAAAACGGTCAGTCAGAATACCCAGCAGATAAATCAGCACCAGCGCCGGCAAGGCCAGTACCGGCATACCAAGCAACTGTTGCAACAAGCTGCTGTCAACACCAAAAACCGCCAGCAACAGCAGCAACAGTGCAGCAAAAGCGCCACAGCCCACCACTATCAATTCAACAAATAAGTCTGTTGTTGACATCCCGCCTCCTGTCGCTCTGACTGTACCTGCGCTGGCATAGGTGTAGCTTATCCGGACGCAAACAGCCACAGCGGCCTTGCACTGAAACGCCAGCCGTTATTACAATCCGCCTCTTGCCAAGCGCGCCCCAGCCAGAGTAAAGATGATGCACAGATGGAATAAAGATGATGGACAGATGGATCATCAGGCCGCCACCTCGGCCTTGCTGCAACAGGATGCACTTCGCCTGCGCTGCCTGCAGGCGGCTTTGTCGCTGGGTCTTCACGACTGGTATCTGGGCGCCGGTTTTTTGCGAAACCTGATTTGGGATGCACTGCACCAATACCCTAAGCCGACACCGCTGAATGATGTGGATCTGGTGTATTTTGACAACACAGATCTCAACCGCAGCACAGAGCAGCGTTATGTACAGCAGCTCAGCGCTCTGGTACCCCAGGTGCAATGGGAAGTAAAAAATCAGGCCAGAATGCATCTGTTTCATCAGCATGCACCTTACCAAAACTGTGCTGATGGCATTTCACGTTGGGTGGAGGTTCCCACCTGTGTTGGTGTGCGACTTGATCACAGCGGCCACTTTGATTTTTACAGTAGCTTTGGTCTGGCGGAAAACTGGTCTTTGTCGCTTCGCATCAATCCACTTTATCCAAGACCACAACTTTTCCGGCAGAGAATCAAAGACAAAGGCTGGCTTGAGCTTTGGCCGCTGCTTCAGGTGGTGGTGCCGGGCTGACAACAGCATTTGCACAATGGCCGCTTATATTTGAACTTCGCGGCAAAATGGGCTATGGTGCGGCCAACTTCAGTCAACCCCAGTGTGGGAGGGTTATTTTGTTAAAATTTGCCTTGCCACTTATCGCCTTCTCCAAGCGGAATTCCGTTACCGCCTTCCATCACTAAGCCGGTCCTGAAAGCTCAGGGCCGGCCTTGTTATTGTTTGTTATTTCAGCATCAAACTTTACAGGAACAGTGATGACTTCCAAAGATACCGAACCACCCGCCCTGCCGGGTGCTGAGCTTATCGCTTTTACCAAACACAACCGCCTGTTGCACAAACTGGCCGAACGTAATTTTCAGCCGCTTAAACCCTGGCAACTGCTGCAGCTTTTTAGTCAGCTTGAAAAGCAGAAAAAAGCCAGCAGGTTAAGCCAGTCCGGCGTTCAACCCGGCTGCTCTGTGCTGTTATACGACTTAACCACAACACAACAAAGCTGGATCAAACTGGTGATGCCAGGCGAAGCGGAGCAACCTGAAGCAGGTTTAATTTCGCTGTTGTCACCGCTTGGTGCCGCCTTGCCAGGCAAAGAATGTGGTGATGTGGTAAAGGTTCAGCTGTTTGGTAAGCAGCTGTATTTTCAGATCCTGGAGATTATCCGGGTGAAACATAAACCCTGTACTGAGCCACAGCAGCGCTCTGTGCCTGACTAACCTCTGCAATCAGGTCGGCAGGTATACCCTGACGAGACATTTGCCTGCGGTTTATCAACAGTTAAATACATCGCTTTAACCCATAAAAAAACGCGCTGAAAAGCGCGTTTTTTTGATGAAGCCTTCGGCTTTACACCTGATGAGGCCTGTTATTTACCTGCTAAAGAGGCATCCCGTGCCGCTTTAAACTCTTTGCCTTGATACCAGTTTGGCCAGGCGTTGGAGTCTGCCAGCTCACGGCCTACACGGTAATACAGGAATAAATCCTGCTGCGCACCACTTAAATCCCAGCTGTCGTTATATTCGTCTTCCACTTTGTGGTAACAGCAGGTGTTAAAGTTTTTCGCTTGCTCCAAACCCCACTCTTTGCCGTGCGCCACACTATCCACACCACCTTTGGCGTACAGCATGGGTACACCGGCTTTGGCCAGGTTAAAGTGGTCTGAACGGTAATAAGAACCAGCTGCCGGATTTGGCTCAGGCGCAATATAACGGCCCTGCTCTTTGGTGTATTTTTCTAAAATCACTTCAAGCTCAGAGTTGCCATGGCCAACCACTACCATATCTTTCATCGGACCATTGACGTTCATCACGTCCATATTGATACCGGCGATGGTTTTATTCAGCGGGAACAGTGGGTTTTTCGCATACCAGGCCGAACCTAATAAACCACGCTCTTCGGCAGTCACTGCCACAAAAGCCACACTACGTTTTGGTTTTGGCTGAGAGGCATAATATTCAGCCAGCGCCATTAAACCACCTGTGCCTGAAGCGTTGTCGACAGCGCCGTTAAAGACTTTGTTTTTCGGATTGGAAAAATCCACACCCAGATGGTCCCAGTGCGCCATATACAGCACCACTTCATCCGGTTTTTCTGTGCCTTCGATAAAACCCGCCACGTTGCCTGAAGTCAGCTCACGCACGTTGTTTTTCACCGACACTGAAGCTTTGATATTCAGCGGAATTGGTGCAAAGTCTTTGCTCAGCGCTTTTTTACGCATAGACTCAATATCTTCGCCAATAGTGGCAAACAACGTATTGGCAGACTCAGTGGTTACCCAACCTTCAACCGCAGCGCGGTCGGCGTTTTTGTTCGGGTTAATTAAGTCAAACTTGGTGGCTGAACCACCTGCTACTACATGCCAGCCATAAGAAGCAGCATCGGTTTCGTGCACTATCAGTGCCATCGCCGCGCCCTGACGGGCTGCTTCTTCAAACTTGTAAGTCCAGCGACCGTAATAAGTCATGGCTTCGCCGGTAAAAAGCGCCGGATCTTTAGTGGCAAAACCAGGATCGTTAACAAACATCACCACTGTTTTGCCTTTGACGTCCAGGCCTTCATAGTCGTTCCAGTTGTATTCAGGCGCGACAATACCGTAACCGACAAACACCATGTCAGATCCTTTCACTTCAGAAAGCTCAGTCACACGGGTGGTCCAGGTAAACATCTGGTCACGATATTTAAAAGGCGCCGGCGCTTTGTCACCGCTGAAGGTCATAGCTGACACTTCTTTCGGGTCAATTTGCACCAGTTGTACCGGTTGCACAAAACTGTCACCCACCAGCGGTTTTAAACCGATATTTTTAAAATGCTCAGAAATATAAGCCAGAGTGAGTTCTTCACCTTTGGTGGCGGGGGCACGGCCCTGAAATTCATCTGACGACAAAGTTTTAATATATTCACCCAGTTTTGGGTTCATTAAAGTGTCTGGCAGCGCCGTTGTAGCAGCGGCTGCCTTGCTGTCTGCAGGCGCAGCAGCCTGCTCTGCTGTGGCAACTGTTGGTGCGGCTTTGTTTTCTTCTGCAGGCGTTGGCGGCTTGGAACAAGCAGCCAGGCCAAGGCAGGCAGAAAGCGCCAGCGATGTTCCTGATAACCAAAAATTCGCTTTCATAAAAGCTCCGGTGGATTGTTATTAGAATAAGCTCTGGCAAAAGCTGCTGATGTTTAGGGGTGTTTTTGCAGAAGCAAAAATACCCCGGCTAAAAATCGGCAAGGCTCAACACAGGCTGCCCGATGTTAACAAAGCTCACTGGTGGCTGGCTAGGCCATCCAACGCAACCACAGTGATAACGGGCGGCTGATGGCAGTGTTTAGCTGCAACCAGCGTTGTTATGGATGCCCCCAGGGCGCCGGTGGTGGTGTGACTTCTTTGGTTAAATCAAATTCCACCATAAATTCGCGGCCTTGGCGGCTTAAACCGTAGCGGTAACTTTTACCTGGCAGAATTTCCACCAGCCAGGTATTGCCGTTGGACACCGCCATATTGTTAGCGGTGAACATCTCTTTGGAGTATTGATCGGCCGGAAACAGTTGCTGCTGCGCTGTGCCAGCACTTTGAGTGTCGCCACCATACATAGTGACTTTATCTGAGCTTCCGTCTTTATGCCGGTGATCGTGTTTTAATCTAAGGCCAGTGTTGGTTTTAGTGATCACCCAGGTACGGGATCTGTCTTCACCGACATGAAACGGCACTTTAATTTCAGTGTCGCTGCATTCACGTACATGCATCACCAACTGCTGGCTGCGCATTTTGTCGTCACTGGCATTGCCCTTCACCACCTTGCCAGCAAAAGCTTTGCCACAGAGGGTGCTAAGCTGCTGAAAAAATTGTTGTTGTGCCGCGGCAGTATCAGCAACCACTGCGCCGCTGCAGCTTAACAACAGCGAACTTAGTAAAATTTTGTGGTTAAAAAAGCGGGAAAAAATCATAAATACTCCTGTTTAGTTGCCCCGACTATACAAAGTGCATTTTTAGGCTGCAAATAAAAGCGGTCAGCATGCCAAAACAATCGCCGGATCAAGCCTTTGTTCCCCCTTAACAGGTATTGGCAAGGGATGTAGCTGTCACCCATACTGAAAGCTCACTGACGAAAAGAAGCTGTTTTTATGCTGATCATGCCCGCACCGCAACTGCTGCTGAGTGTATTTGCCAAAGTGGAAACTTTTGGACAAATTGCCGACACCCCATTTGGGGTGGGTTATCAGCTGAATGATTTGCAGGTGGCAGTCAGTTTTTTTGGCCACCATGTCTATTTTGGTTATCAGGGGGCTGTGCTGGTGCTGGAAAGTGACACCCAGCTGAGTTTTGCCGAGCCGGAGCACTGGCAAAATAGCCCGCTGCTGGACAAAATCAGCGCCATAGACCGGCGTTTTACCGGTTAAACCCCGCCTAAAGGCACCTCGCCGCTCTGGTGGCCTGCATACGTTTGCAGGAACAACGCCGGCAACAGCCTTTGTGCTAGCATGGAACTCAGGTTAGCCGAATGAATTGCATAAATGAACAAATTCAAACACTTAACATCAACCCTTGCCACTTTATTGCTACTGGGCTGTCAGCCGGCTGTAGAACCACAGGCCGAAACTCAAATGACTAAGCCACAACAAGTTCAGCAAAACAAAAATCAAACTGCTGAAAAACCACAAGGCAAAATAGTGATTTATCAGGCTTTTACCCGGTTATTTGGCAACAGCAACAGCACCAATCAGCCCTGGGGCACAGTGGCGCAGAACGGTGTGGGTAAATTTAACGATATCAATGACGCAGCCCTGTTGTCGTTAAAAGCCATGGGCGTCAGCCATTTATGGTTAACCGGCGTGCCACACCATGCTTTGGTGGCCGACTACAGCGCTTATGGCATCAGTCAGGACGACCCTGATGTAGTGAAAGGCCGCGCCGGCTCACCTTATGCGGTGAAAGATTATTACAGCGTGAACCCGGACCTGGCGGTGGATCCCGCCAAACGGATGGACGAATTTAAAGCTTTGCTGAGCCGCGCCCACCAGCACGGCATCAAAGTGATGATCGACATCGTGCCCAACCATGTGGCGCGCCATTATCAATCTTTAGGTAAACCAGAGGGCGTGCGTGATTTTGGCGCCGACGACAACACGTCTTTGGAATACCACAAACACAACAATTTTTATTATGTGCCGGGTCAGGCTTTTGTGGTGCCCGACACAGATGTGAAGCCACTTGGCGGTGAGCCTCACCCGCTTGCTGATGGCAAATTTGCCGAAATGCCGGCCAAATGGACAGGCAATGGCGCACGTTCGGCCAAACCTGATCAAAACGACTGGTATGAAACGGTGAAAATTAACTACGGTGTGAAGCCAGACGGCAGCTACGATTTTGACCGCCTCCCCGCTGCATACAACACAAAAAGTTATGCCGAACACGCCGCTTTCTGGCAAGGCAAAGAGCTGCCGGATTCCTGGCTGAAGTTTCGTGATATCACCCAGTTCTGGCTGGATTTGGGCGTGGACGGCTTCCGTTATGATATGGCCGAAATGGTGCCGGTCGAATTCTGGAGTTATTTAAACAGCCAGATCAAACTGAAAAACCCGGACGCAGTGCTGCTGGCCGAAGTGTATCAGCCCGCGCTGTACCGCGATTATGTTGGCCTTGGCAAAATGGATTATCTGTACGACAAAGTGGGTGTTTACGACAGTCTGAAACTGTTGATGCAAGGAAAAGGCACGGCATCGGATGTACTGAGCAAACAAGCCGAAGTAGCCGATATCGACCAGCATATGCTGAAGTTTTTAGAAAACCACGACGAGCAGCGTATCGCGAGCCCAGAGTTTGCAGGCTCTGCCGACAAAGGCAAACCGGCCATGGTGGTGTCTGCCTTAATAGGCAAAGCCCCTACTCTGATTTATTTTGGCCAGGAAGTAGGTGAAGCAGGCGCGCTGGATGCAGGTTTTGGCAAGCCCAGCCGCACCAGTATTTTTGATTATGTTGGTGTACCTGCCCATCAGGGCTGGCTCAATGGCGGCAAATATGATGGTGGCGGCTTAACTGCAGAACAACAGCAACTGCGGGAGTTTTATCAGACACTCTTGAGTTTTAGCAGCACCAGTAGCGCACTTCAGGGGGAGTTTTATAACCTGCATCAGGTCAATTTATCCGCCAAAGCCCATGCCGCTGACAACGCCACTCACAAGGGCCATTACAGCGAACAACAACTGAGTTTTGCCCGCTGGAACACAGAGGAAAAGCTGATCGTAGTTGCAAACTTTGCCGATACCGAGGCCAGTTTTAGCCTGAAATTGCCGGCAGATTTACTGCAACAATGGAACTGGCCAGCCGGCGATTATCAATTTACCGACGTGTTGACCGGCAAAACTCAAACTTTAAAGCTCGAGGGAAAAGAGGCATCACAACAGGCTTTGTTAAAACTTCAATTGGCACCGCTGGATTCTGTGGTATTGCAATATAAAGCCCCGGAATAAGTGATGGCTTCAGTATAAAAAAGCTGAAACATCACACAGAACATCCTCCTGCAATGAAGCTGAGGCGGCCAAAGAGCCGCCCTGCAAAATCAGATATCCGATAAACCCGAGTGTTATCTCCTAAAATCTCCCCTTTGGCTTTTATTGCTGTGTTTCTGCTGTTTTCCTTGCCTAAATGTGATTTATTTGTGATATTTCAGCGCTTTTTATTACTTTTGTACCGATTAAACTCACCCTTTTACCATTAACTCTGTAAAGAAACTCTTTGTATAGGAAATATCCATGAACATAAGGAACATGGCGGCTTTTGCGCTCATGCAAGTTATTGCGGCAACTTCTCCGGTTTATGCCAGTGACAACCTGGTCCCAAAATACGGGTCGGTATTCAATGCACAAGAAAGCCAAATACAAAGCCGCGAGCCTATTGCGCTTACTGAAGTAGCGAGCCAGGAACAAAGCAATGAAACCGATAAGAATCAGTTAGTGGTACGAAATACCCATGTCGTGATGTTCTCAGCATATGGCTTTTCCATTCTGGAGCGCACCGCTGCAGGGCTGGTAAAACGTCATGAGACGCTCTTTAAAAACTCAGAATATATCGGAGAAAACCAGATCTACGCCTCGCCGGATGGAAAAACGCTGGTTTGGCAGGCGAATTCAACCCTGGCAGAACTCAAAGTGCAGGCGGATTTTAGTGCAACCTATAAAACACTGCCCGGTGTCTCTGGATACAGCTATATCGTTTCGCCAAAATCGCCAGACAGCTTTGTGCTTTATAACTACCAGACAAACATCTACAGCGCTTATCAGGTGACAAATACAGGTTTGGAACTGGCCGGACAGTTAGCGGCCACGCCGGAAATACAATACAACAACTTTTTATATAACAATAAAGACCAAATCCTGGTCAGCATCGCGAGCAACAACTGGGATAAACTTAATGTTTATGTATTTAAATTAAACAATGGGGTTTTTATCGAAAGTGGTCGTCGGGAGCTCACGACCTCGAATTACTCGAACTACCCGGTTTACGACACAGACACAGGCCGTTTAATGTTTCAGGCATATTCAGGCCCTTATCACGTGCTGCAGATTAACGGCACATCCGGAGCTATTGAATCGGCAGGAACCACGACAGAAAAATTGCTTCAGTTGAATTCCCTCTATGACTTTAGTGGTGTTGTTTCCGGTAATTATATTGTTGCCAATAGATATGACGGCCAATTTCTGCTGTATCGCGACAATAATGTGTTCAGGGAAAGAAAAGTTTTAAATACCTCCAACGGCACCATGGCGACACACTACAACAGCGAAACCAACCGTCAGGAATACTGGCAAAATTCGCGATGGTCACTGCAGGCTTATGAAGTTGCTCAAGACAAGATGGTATTACTGCAGGAGCGTACTTCAGACCAACGCGGCTTTCCCCGGCTAGAACGCGCAACAATGGTGGCCAGCAACGACAATCATTATGTACTGGTGCAGGATAACGCGCATCGGGTGCTGCTGACTCTTGATGACAAGAAATCGCTGAAAGAAGTGTATCGCAGCACGCTGGGAGAACTGGATGGTTACGTGAGCAGCAGCTCATTTTTCAAGGTGGACAAAGATACCTATGTGCTTGGCAGTTCACACAATTATCGTATTGTTAGTAAGAACTCCCAGGGCCTTGTTGTGGTGACTGAGCCCAAACCATGGCCTGCATTGGCTGGCAATTATATCTATGAACCCCAGATCAAAGTAAAAGATGGTTATATCTTGCTGGCCAATAACGGCCTGAAGGTATTACAACTCAAAAATGACACGCTCAGTGTGGTGCAAACATTAAATGATGCTGCGTTAACGGCACAAGACCATCAATCTATCCGGGCTGTGGTTGAGTTAAATGGCGCGTTATTCGCTCTGATGCCGGCATCAGGCAAAACTGCCAGATTAACATTTAAAAACAATCTGTTTAGTGTGGAAAAAACAGGCTCAATGCCGAATACCGACGGCCCTTTCCTGGAAGGAAATAACAGAGTTTACACAGGTGGTTACCAGGCGACGGTATTGTTCCCTGATCCGGATGGAAATCTGCAAGTGAATGCTTTGCTCAGAAATTCTGCTGAAGGCAGCTACTACAAAAAACGCTTAAAAATTGCCAGAAGTTTCCAATCCCATCAAACAACATTTATGTTAAATGATGATATTACCGGCGTCTGGCAGCAACTAACGCTCGGCACTGACTGCTGCAAAGCGGGTGAAGGTTTGCAATTGCTCGATGGTCATCTGTTGGTCCTGGGTAGCGGTAACAGACAAACACTGAAACTTTTTAAACTCAACACAGCACCTTATTTACCGGCTGTGGTCAGTCCAATTCAACTGAATCAGGGGGTGGCGACTGAAGTTGATATTGCTGCTTTTATCCGCGACGACGAAAACCAGCCGCTGACCTACGCCGGGCTCAGTGCTGCAGGCTTTACATTCACAGATGCCAATAAACTGAAGTTTGACGGCTCGGGCAACGGTAAAGCAACTCTGGCATTAAGTGTCAGCGATGGTGAACTGCTCAGTGATATCAAATTGCCTTATCAGATTAACGCAGCGCCCGCCTTGCTAAAACCTTTCCCTGTGATTATTGCCAACCAAAACACACAGTTTTCGCTTGATTTAAATGACTATATTGAAGATCCGGAAGGAAGCGCGATTAACTTCACGGCACAATCCCAAAACGGACTTCAACTAAGCAAATCAGGTGTAATTTCAGGCTCAGCCAGCTCTGTGCAAAATATAACCTTTCAGCTGAATGTGACCGATAAGGCAGGCGCCACCTTCAAAACGGATTTGCAGCTGCAGGTAAACGCAGCGCCTGCCCTAACCGGCAGTGCAACACTGAGCGCCAAAGTGGGTGAAAGCTTTGCGATTGACTTAAACACCCTTGTCACTGATGCAGAAAAACACAAAATTAATCTCACGGTAACGGCATTACCTGCAGGTTTGAGTTTAAATGGTGCCGTGATTAGCGGCACACCAACAACGCAAGGCTCATTTAATGTACAGCTGACGGCCACGGACGAACTGGGCGCGCGCAGTGTGGTGACCTTGTCATTGAACATCGCCGCTGAAGATAAAAAAAGTGGCGGTAGTTTGAGCTGGTTCTGGCTGGTGTTGCTAATGCTGGCACCAATGCGCCGCCTGCACTAAGTGAATCAACGCACTTCATCCTGAAAACCCGGCAAGCCGGGTTTTTTATCGTCATAAACGGGCAATACCAAATAAAAAAAGTGCGGCGCACACAGCAACTAACCACATGATAACTGGGTGTGCTATCGACAGAGACCTGGTTTTTCTGGGCATAGGCTTGGCAATTTGCTTGACGGTCCGTGTCTTGGATAGAGTTTTACTATGGCTGCATAAATGTTAATTTCAAGATGGGATTGAGTGGGTGTCTTGGGAGTCAGGTGAGAGATACTGGGTTGGCTAACGAAAATTTGGAAAAAAACAAGACAAAGCTTACAGGGGTAGTCAGATCCAATGGACGAATCCACAGCAATAAGCTGGAAAAAGGGCAATGAACATGAAAATAGTTAATAAGATCGCTAAAGCGGACTCTTCTTTTCGGCAACGGATTTATGACCTGCCCACATCAATCCAGCTAATAATCGCATTTGCTTCGTTGCTTTCAGCGTTCCAGTTCAGTTTTATAACTGTTGGCACTAAAAAAGATGAACTTAAAAAGGTTGCCGGCTCGTTGTATTCGTACGAATGCACAAGGAATGTGAAGGGCTCTGATACCGTATTCTTAGATACATCAATTGCTGATGGTATTGTGCAATTCTCCGGATGGATAAATTGCTCAAGTATCTCGGCAGCAGTAACACCACCAGTAGAGGTTCTGTACTACCTAAAACAAACAGAAAACCTTTTTAATAACGAGTACAGCTATCACATCGAGGCTATTGATATTCTTGAAACCGGTCAAAAGTTTATTTATCCAGAGACAGGTATTGGCGAGCGCGAAGTATTCAATTCATACGGATTGATTATTCCAATGTATTTTCTGCTTCTTTCTTGTATGTCTATTTACAAAAGACATTTTTATTATAAAGAAACCGAAGTCGACAAAAAATAAACATCCACAAAAGAGGGGCAAATACAAGGACACCTACCGAAGCAAATAAACCACTGTGCCTAAACCACAAATACAAGGACACCAAGCAAATACAAGGACACCCATCTAAGTATTAATTCAGGACACCCAAAAATACCAGGACACCCATCTAAGCAAATAAACCACTGTGCCCAAACCACAGATTACCTTTGCAAGGATTGAAAAAAACAAAAAGCCCATCCTGACCGGTGGGCTTTGGTTTTTAACAAATACAAGGACACCCATCTGAGGCCACCAAATACAAAGACACCCATCTAAGCAAATAAACCACTGTGCCCAAACCACAGATTACCTTTGCAAGGATTGAAAAAAACAAAAAGCCCATCGTGACCGGTGGGCTTTGGTTTTTCAGGCACAACTAAATAGTCCACAACAGAAAATAACGGTTTGTCAGACAATATCAGGCAAAGCGAGGCGCAGCATTATGCTGTTTTAACAAAAAATGTTTATAGCCTACGCAAACTAACCAAATGCTTGTCGTGCTGCGGTAATGCCCACAATACGTTGTTGTTTAAATTTTTCGCAAAATTCCATCATCCGGGCTGCACTGCCAATCACACGATGATAGTTGCGCTCCAGCCCTTCGCAGTTTGCAAGCCAGGCTTCTGAACGAATGTGTAATTTTGTCAGAATGGGCGGAATGTCCGCGCTGATAAACCCACGTTTGCCGGCTTTTATTTGACGGCCACTCCAATCAACTAACTGAATATATTCAACTAAATTGTACGGAATATGGGTGGGGTTGTTTGTTTGATGTGAGTCACCGGCAAAGGGCAGCAGGAGTGGCCGCATTGGCGATTTGGTGTTGTCGAGTCTTACCTGAATGGAAGTAAAGTCGCTTTCTTCAAGCGTTGTTGCCATTGTGGCGCGGATAGGGTTTAAATCAACGTATGCCATGGCCTGCAACTCTGCACATTCATCCAGCAGCGCCTGGGATTTAAACCGCCCCTCCCAAAACCTGCCGGTGCAATGGTCTTCAGTATTGGCCATGCGCGCTATGGGTTCGTTTAAGCAACGCATAAACCAACTTAAGTCATAAAGCCTTGCCCTGCGCTCCTCAATTTGCCGAATCGCTTCAATGGTTTCAGCATCACACATGCCTTCGCCATCAGCATACCTTTTCGATAAAACAGGCAAGGAATACAAAGCACTCCAACGTGTGATAACTTCTTCTGCGGATAAATCCAGAGCGCGTTGTTTTTGAATGCGAACCACCAAATGGTAATGATTAGACATAATGGCGTAAGCCGAAATATCAATACAAAACAACTGAGTAAGCTCTGCCAAACGCGCAACTATGGCGTCCCGGCGATGGCTGAAATCTTTGTTATCCACCACACCAAATAAAAAAGTGCGGCGCACGCAGCGACTAACAACATGATAACTGGGTGTGGTATCGACAGATACCAGGGCTTTTCTGGGCATAGGCATGACTGTTTCCTTGACGGTCCGTGTCTGGGATAGAGCTTTACTATGGTTGCATAAATGTTAATGTCAAGATGGGATTGAGTGGGTGTCCTTGGTGGGATTGAGTGGGTGTCCTTGGAGTCGGAGTCTTAATGTCAAGATGGGATTGAGTGGGTGTCCTTGGAGTCGTTGGAGTCGTTTGAGTGGGTGTCCTTGGTGGGATTGAGTGGGTGTCCTTGGAGTCGTTTCAAGGTGAAGCCAATTCACAGCAGGCGTTGTTGACAATCGAGTTAGCGCCGCTGGGCTCTGTGGTGCTTCAGCATAAAACAGCAAAGTGACGGTTCTTTTTCCGACTGACGATTCGGGCAAAGTGGCTTCTGATGCAGCCACTTGCTGCTGTCGCTGTAAAAAACTCTACCGAAGCCAAAACTTAGTTCACAGCTAAGCTGCGTATCACAGCGTATTTTGGCTGTCCTGCTTTTTTCTCATTGATTTTATTTGTTTTATTAAAAAGGCAAAACACAAGACGTGACCCTGTTGTTTAGTTCTGTTTTTCTTCCACTATTGCTCCTGATTATTCTTGTCGAGCCATTCTTTAACTTTAAACCAATTTATCTGTGTAACACTTCCTTTAAGAAAGGCATCCTTGTCTTCGCTCAGAATCGTTCTTAGTGTCCGACCTTTTAAATCCTTCACATTTGAACTTGCACCTTCCCCCAACAAAAATAGGACAATATCATAGCGACCTAGTGCAGCAGCACGTAACAATAATGTTTTTCCATTCTCATCCCGAAATTCAATATCTGCATGATTAACAAGAAGTAATTTTAAACAATCAGGAACCCCTGTATTTTTACCCGCAGTTATGGTATTAAATGCCGGAGAGCCCCCAAACAGACCAGCTTTTAGATTCGGATTACCGCCGTACGAAAGCGCAGTTTTCAGAAGGCTGCACTCTGACTTTCTGGCAGCCCAATGCATTACACTGCTTCCGTCACCAAAAACAACATTTGGATTGGCACCCAATTTTAGTAAATGATTAAAACCTTTTTCATTTCTCATCGACCAGAAAAGAGCAGTCGCATTTTCTCTGCCTTTGGCATTCACATCGACACCGTCTTGAACCAGCTTATCAACAGTAGCTAGCTGCCCTTTCCCAGCAGCTTTCGCTAACTCTCGAAGTTTGTCCGATGGAAACATTGTTTCTAAATCCATGTGAATTAAAATGGTTTCTGTCACTTTTTTTTCGTAATTCTGTTTTGTGCCCGACAAATTATTTTCAGCGCTACATCCAGCGGTAAACGCCACACAAGAAAAAACAAGTCTGTAAATGATTTTATTTAACATGATGCTCCCATTGCCTTGCACATGTTCCCGATGTTATTCCAACCTGCAATTCCCAAATTAATTTGAGTACCGGGGACACTGGCTGGTGTAACTGCATTAATGAGGTATAACCAGACACCCACCAATTTAAAACACCTTCTTGACATTAACCTTTTTGCAACCAAATTTAAAGCTTGGGGATTTTTGACTGTCAGGATGACATCATGCCTAAACCACGGAAGCAACAAATAGCGATGAAAGAATCACCTTATTACCTCCTGATTAGCAGCTGTGTCCGGCGAGCATTTTTATTCGGCAGTACAGAGACTTATAACTTTGAGCGCAGCTGAGGCTGGATTTTAGAGAGGTTGCATCTGCTCACGCAGATGTTTGCTACTGATATCACCGCCTTTGCTTTGATGTCAAATCACTATCATCTGCAGCTCCGGATTGATACATTCGAAGCATCCTGCTTTAGCTGTCAGTCGCAAAATGTGACCATCCCGCTTTTCGTTGCATACTTCATCCATTGGATTGTAAAAGCATCTGCGATTAATGGGGATACACTCGCCGCGCAAGCGGCAGTGCGCTGAATGCTTAGCCTCAAACCGCAGAGTAACGGAAGCCATGCATCCAAGTTGCATGCAAAGTCATAATTCTGGCATATCTATGTTGCCACCAAAACCATCAGCAAAGCGGAGTTTCAGCGCCTTGCCTATCAAAGCAACGTGACGGAAATTTGCCGATTTCAGTAGATTTTCACTGGAAAAAACTCAGATTTCAGGTATGGTGTGCAGGCTTTTTTAGCCCCAGAACTGCCGGGGGCACACAAGACTAAAACCCAGCTGAAGTTTGTTGCCGGACTGCATAGCAATGCAGCCTGGATATTTGCTTTGGCAAAGCTGCTAGTCTGTTGTTGTTGCCGTTATTTTTGCTCCTTCATTAAGGAAACACCACCATGCGTTTTTATTTTCCTCTGGTCATTATTGACGAAGATTTCCGCTCGGAAAACACCAGCGGCTCCGGCATTCGCGAACTGGCGTCTGCCATTGAAAAGGCCGGTATGGATGTGGTGGGTTACACCAGTTATGGTGATTTAACCTCATTCGCCCAACAACAAAGCCGTGCAGCAGGTTTTATTTTGTCGATTGACGACGAAGAATTTGGCAGCGGCAGCAAAGAAGAAAGTCAGTCGGTGCTGGCGCAGCTGCGTAGTTTTGTTGAACAAATCCGCCACCGTAACCCGGATATTCCAATTTACCTGTACGGTGAAACCCGCACCGCCCGCCATATTCCTAACGACATTCTGCGTGAGCTGCATGGTTTTATTCATATGCATGAAGACACGCCGGAATTTGTGGCGCGCCATATTATCCGCGAAGCCAAAAGTTATTTAGATTCGCTGGCGCCACCGTTTTTCCGCGCCCTCACCCACTATGCACAGGACGGCTCTTACAGCTGGCACTGCCCGGGTCACTCCGGTGGTGTTGCCTTTTTAAAATCGCCGGTTGGCCGCATGTTCCACCAGTTTTTTGGTGAAAACATGCTGCGTGCCGACGTTTGTAATGCGGTGGACGAGCTTGGTCAGTTGCTCGATCACACAGGCCCGGTGGCTGCTTCTGAGCGCAATGCCGCCCGTATTTTTAATGCCGACCATTTGTTTTTTGTCACCAACGGTACTTCAACCTCTAACAAAATTGTCTGGAACAGCACTGTAGCGCCGGGTGACATTGTGGTGGTAGACCGGAACTGCCATAAATCTATTTTGCACGCCATTATGATGACAGGCGCGCTGCCGGTGTTTTTAATGCCAACACGCAACCACTACGGCATTATCGGCCCTATTCCACGCAGCGAATTTGAACCCGCCACCATCCGCAAAAAAATGGCAGCCAACCCTTTTATCCGCGAAGTGTTAAAAACCAATCCGGACGTAAAACCAAGGGTGCTGACCATTACCCAAAGTACTTATGACGGTATTTTGTATAACGTTGAAGAAATTAAGTCTTTGCTCGACGGTGAAATTGAAACCCTGCATTTTGACGAAGCCTGGTTGCCGCATGCCGCTTTCCACGACTTTTATGGCGACTACCACGCCATTGGTGAAGGCCGGCCGCGTTGTGACACCTCGATGGTGTTCTCCACCCAGTCCACCCACAAATTGCTGGCCGGTATTTCACAGGCGTCACAAATTCTGGTGCAAGACGCCAATCAGAATAAACTCGACACCAATTTGTTTAACGAAGCTTATCTGATGCACACCTCCACCAGCCCGCAGTACGCCATTATTGCTTCTTGTGATGTGGCTGCGGCCATGATGGAAGCACCGGGCGGCACTGCGCTGGTGGAAGAATCGCTGGATGAAGCTTTGGAGTTTCGCCGTGCCATGCGCAAAGTGGACGACGAATACGGTGACGACTGGTGGTTTAAAGTCTGGGGCCCGGATGATTTAACGGCTGAAGGTTTGGATGAGCGTGATGCTTGGATGTTACATGCCGATGAAAACTGGCATGGTTTTGGCTCTATCGCTGAAGGTTTTAACCTGCTGGATCCGATTAAAGCCACTATTTTAACGCCTGGCCTGAATGTGGACGGCGACTTCTCCGACTCTGGTATTCCGGCGGCTATTGTTGCCAAATACCTGGCCGAACATGGGGTCGTCATTGAAAAAACCGGTCTGTACAGCTTTTTTATTATGTTTACCATCGGCATTACCAAAGGCCGCTGGAATACCATGGTGACAGCGCTGCAGCAGTTTAAAGACGACTACGACAAAAACGCCCCTTTATGGCGGGTATTGCCGGAATTTATTCAGGCTTTCCCACAATATGAACGTATTGGCTTAAAAGACTTGTGTGACCAGATCCACGACATTTACCGTGCCAATAACATTGCCAAACTGACCACAGAAATGTACCTGTCAGAAATGGTGCCAGCGATGAAACCGGCCGATGCTTTTGCCAAGATGGCGCATAAAAAGATTGAACGGGTGCCGCTGGATGAACTGACCGGTCGCATTACCGCTGTGATGTTAACCCCTTACCCACCGGGAATTCCGCTGTTGGTACCGGGTGAAGTATTTAACGAAACTATTGTCAGTTACTTAAAATTTGCCCGCGAATTTAACGGCAAGTTCCCTGGTTTTGAAACTTACATTCACGGCCTGGCATCCACCGAAATTGACGGCAAAAAAGTGTATTACGTGGACTGTGTGGCCTGATAACACCAGGCCACTACAGCTGTTTGCTGACCAGCTTCACTGACTGGCTCTGTAATAAGTTGCCACTTATTTTGCCAAAAGGCGCTGTTTACAGCGCCTTTTTTTATGTCCTCTGCCTGCATTTTTTTGCCAGGTTCTATGGCTGTCGGTCTGCTTTTATGGCTATCTACCCACCTTTTGCACAGGTTTGAGCCGTTTTTATACCGTTCTTTACACCTTTCCTTTTGCCGGTTTTTTGCCCGGCTTTATGGCCTATTTTCAGCGCAAATCTGAATAAACCAGCCTGTTTCTGCAACGCCGCCAGGCACCCGCCTTAAAGTTAATCTTTTATTAACCCATTAAAAACCAAATAAAAACAAATACAACATATTGATTTGTCTGATTTTTTTACAAGATGTAATTCATTCCGTCTAAGCCTGGCCCAGATTTCAAATATCAGCATCAGCTAACTTATTGTTTTGTATTTTATAAAAGTCTAATGCTCGGGGAATGGCTTATTTTATGCACAAGCGTTTCGCTTCATGCACTCAGCAGGTAAGAGTGGGCACCCGCCTATTCTTGTGGTCCGTTGGGTTCATCGTCTGCCGATAAAAACATAACAATAGAGGAATGCACTTTGAATCAGCGTCATATCAATACCTCACACAACCAGCAACACAAAACCCTCACAAAACTCAGCGCCCTCGCCTTACTGGTCGGCCTTAGCTTTGGTCAGGCCCAGGCCAACGACAGCGTCAGTGTCAATGAAGCTGAAGGCGGCAACCTGTGGTTTGTTGAACTCAATAGCCAGCCTGTTGCATCCGGCAACAGTAAAAAAAATGTGCAGGCAGCCAAAACTGCCTTTCGTCAGGCCGCAGCAGAAGCGGGTGTGCGTTATAAAGAACGCCGCGCTTTTGACACCCTGTTTAACGGTTTTTCCATTGAAATCAGCCCGGGCGAGCGCGCTAAGTTAATGCAGATTGATGGCGTAAAAGCCATTTATCCGGTGGAAGTGATCCAGGCCCCTAAAGCCGATGTGCTTGGCACCGGCATTGTCGGTGATATGGCCACAGCACTGTCGATGACAGGCGCCAATATTGCGCAAAACAGCCTGGGGCTGGACGGCAGCGGCATTAAAGTGGCGGTGATGGACACTGGTATTGATATTGATCACCCGGATTTTGGTGGGAACGGTGCCAATGGCAGCACCACCTTCCCCACAGCACGGGTGCAATATGGTTACGACTTTGTTGGTGATGCCTTTAACGCCGATTCCAGCAGCCCAAGCTACAACCCTGTCACCACACCAGACAATAACCCGGATGACTGTGGTGGCCACGGTACCCACGTTGCCGGTATTGTCGGTGCCAATGGCACTGTCAAAGGTGTGGCACCAGCCGTCACTTTTGGTGCTTACCGTGTGTTTGGCTGTAACGGCAGCACCACAGCCGACGTGATGATAGCGGCGATGGAACGTGCTTATAGCGATGGTATGCATGTATTAAATATGAGTATTGGTTCGGCCTTCCAGTGGCCACAATACCCAACAGCTCAGGCCGCCGACCGGATGGTGGCCAAAGGCATGGTGGTGGTTGCGTCTATTGGTAACAGCGGCGCCAGCGGTTTGTATTCAGCAGGCGCACCTGGCCTTGGTAAAGATGTGATTGGTGTGGCGTCTTTTGATAACAGCCATGTGATGCAGGCTGTCGCCACAGTAAATGGTCGTGACATAGGTTATGCGCCTATGACCTTTTCTCCAGCAATCCCAACAGCGGGCGGTGGTGAAGTTGTGGCTGTAGGTGAAGCTTGTTCGGCACTGCCGGCAGGTTCGCTGACAGGCAAAATTGCGCTGGCAGCCCGCGGCACCTGTGCTTTTGGCATTAAAGCCGCCAATGCCATTAATGCCGGCGCTGA
Source organism: Rheinheimera sp. (assembly GCA_003543135.1). GTDB lineage: Bacteria > Pseudomonadota > Gammaproteobacteria > Enterobacterales > Alteromonadaceae > Pararheinheimera. The sequence continues at coordinate 11,627 of DPJG01000027.1, read as the reverse complement.
TGCGGTACTGGTATCCAACAACGTAGCAGGCCCATTAAGTGGTACTCTGGGCGCGCCTATTCCAAATGGTAAACCTGTGGTGGGTATTTCGCTGGCCGATGGCAATGCCATCCGTGCTATGGCAGCCCCGGTGTTAAGCTGGACAGATCGCAGCGGCAGCTTCCCATCGCCAACAGGTGGTTTGATCTCCAGCTTCAGCTCTTATGGTTTGTCGCCTGATCTGGCGTTAAAGCCGGATATTGGCGCACCAGGTGGCAATATTTATTCAACTTACCCACTGGAAAGCGGCGCTTTTGCCACTTTAGGCGGCACTTCAATGTCGTCTCCAAATGTGGCAGGTTCTGTGGCTTTATTACTGCAAGCCAAACCTGACACAGCTCCGGCCCAGGTGCGTGACATACTGCAAAACAGTGCTGATCCGAAAAACTGGTTTGGTAACCCTGGTTTAGGCTACCTGGACAACGTGCATCGTCAGGGTGCCGGTATGCTGGATATCGCAGGCAGTATTCAGGCAACAACACTGGTGACACCTGGCAAAATTGCCACAGGTGAAGGTGAGTCCGGTCCCTACACCCAACTTCTGACCATTCAGAACAAAGGCACTGAAGCTGTGACTTATAACCTGAGTTCAGTCAATGCCTTGTCCACCGCTGGTGTGACCGCTGTCACCGGGGTATCAACCAGCAACGCCTCTGTTGCCTTTAGCAGCCCTTCAGTTGAAGTGGCGCCAGGCGGCAGCGCTACTGTGGATGTCACCATTACCCCTGCAACAGCCCCGGCCTACGGCCAGTATGGTGGTTATATTGTGCTGACACCAACCACAGCGGGCCAGGTGTACCGCGTGCCATTTGCCGGTTATGTGGGTGACTATCAGGCCATTCCGACTGTGACTGCCACTGCAAACGGTTTCCCATGGCTGGCCAGACTGAACGGCGCTTCTTACAGCAAGTGTGTGGCTGATTGCAGCTTCAGTATGCAAGGCAATGACATGCCATTCTTCCTGGTGCATTTTGAACATCAGGCTCAGTATATGGAAATGAACATCCTGCATGCCGGCAATATGATGCCTGTGCACCCTGTGTTCCATAAAACCAATGTGGAAGAATTTATTCCACGTAACAGCACTGCCACTGGCTTCTTCAGCTTTGGCTGGGATGGTACCCGCATCCACAGCAATGGTGGCAAAGGTAAAGTAAAAGAAGTGCCAAACGGCAGCTATGTGCTGGAGCTGAAAGTGTTAAAAGCACTGGGCGATCCAAACAATGCCGCTCACTGGGATACCTGGACTTCACCTGTGATCACCATCAACAGACCTTAATAGTCCAGGTGTAAAAACCGCCTGAAATTCAGGTGGTTTTTAAGATACAAAGCCCGCTGTTATAAGCGGGCTTTTTTATGCTGCGAAGTTAAGGTATGGCGACCTGTCAGCCTGTGTTTTGCCTGCTCACACTATGGGGACGGCGGTGCCGCCAGCTTGATCTGATTGCCGCCATTATGTTTGGCGCTGTACATGGCCACATCTGAGCTTAATAACAGCTGCCGGCTGTCTTCACCATGTTCAGGGTAAATGGCAATGCCGATACTGGGATACACATAAAATTGCTGACCGGCCAGCATAAAAGGCGCCAGCAAGGCCTGACGCACTTTTTCGGCTATTTTCAGCACTGTGCCACTCTGATCAATCTGTTCCAGCAGAATCACAAATTCATCACCGCCAAAACGCGCCACTGTGTCGGTTTGCCTGACTGCATGCACAATCCGCTGTGCTGTTTGTTGTAATAACAAATCACCGGCCTGATGGCCGACGGTATCGTTCACCTGCTTAAAACGATCCAGATCCAGATACAACAGCGCCAGCAAGCGCTGTTCCCGCCCTGCTCTTTGCAGCGCCAGTTGTAGCCTGTCGTGCAATAGGGTGCGGTTGGCAAGGCCAGTCAGGCTGTCATGCAATGCCAGTTGCTCCAGCCGCGCCAGCATAGTGCTGCGCTCAACAGCGGTTGAAATTTGCGCTGTGACAAAAGTTAATAACGCAATATCATCGGCGTTGTAATGCAAATCCGGCCCCGGATGTAACAACAATACCCCTTGCAGCACTGCACCTGCCTGCAGCGGTAGCCCCAGCCAGCCAGCAGCCCTTTGCTGCTCCCATTGCTGAACATCTTGTTTTTGCGCCACTTCACTGCAAAGCGCATGAATATCAGGTAAAGCGATAGGCTCAGCATCAGCACCGGCCAGTCGTTGTTGCTGAAAAATACATTGCCATCTGGCCTGCTGATCCAGCATTACAATCATAAAATGCTGTACCGGCAACAACTCCGCTACTATGACCGCAATTTGCTGATATAACTGCACCGGATCCTGACTTTGATGGGCGGCTTCTGAAATAGCGTATACAGCGTGCTGTCGCGCCTGTGCCTGTTTGATGGTGCTGATATCACGGGCTACAGCCACCCGCACCCCGTCAGTTTCAGACCAGCGCGCCGACCAGGACAAACAGACAGGCCGGCCATTCTGATGGCGGTATCTGTTTTCAAAATGAGTGACACTCTCGCCCGCCATTACACGCTGTGCCTGCTGCAGGGTTTTTTCTTTGTCTTCCGGCCAGACATAATCAATCATGCGCTTGCCTATGAGCGCTCCACTTTGATAACCGAGGATCTGCTCCACGCCGGCACTGACAAACACAAATCGTCCTTGTTGATCGACCACACAAACCATATCAAGCAATAAGTCGATATAGTTTACAAGGGACTGATATTGTTTACCTTTCATACTGATGATAAACCCTTACCTCTGCTGCGACGGCCTGTCGCCCTGCTGTTATTGTTGTATCCGGCACCGGAAATATACAGGCCAATCATAGTTGATTGGCGCTGATTTTACTTTGTTATCTGTATCTTAGCCGCAGTGAGCCTGAACGCCGCACAAAATAGCCATCTAAATAGCTAAAATTTGCTGGGCAAAACTGCCAAAATCCGTTCTACTGGACTGGTTTTGTTTTACCTAACCCAGCCTGGAGTGATCAATGTTTAAAGTAAATCAGTATTTTGATGGTAAAGTAACTTCTATTGCCTTTGCCGGTGAACAGCTTCCTGCCACAGTCGGCGTCATGGCAGCTGGTGATTATGAATTTGGCACCAGCCAGCACGAAACTTTGACCATCATCAGCGGTGCACTCAAGGTAAAATTACCGGGCCAGTCAGACTGGCAACAATTTTGTGCCGGCCAATCCTTTGAAGTGGCGGCAGAGCAAAAATTTCAGTTAAAAGTAACACAGGACACGGCTTATCTGTGCACCTACGCTTAAATCACTGGCCGCTCCAACCTCAGGAAGCGGCCTTGTTTTAACGTATCTGATACAGCCCTGCCAGAGGATATGTGATGCGTGGTATGGGCACTGCAGCCAAAAGAGACGACGCCAGCCGTTCGGCACAGGCATTTAACCTGCAACAAACCATCCGGTATATGTTGCCTTATCTGTTGACCTTTAAAGGCCGGGTTATCTTGGCTTTGCTGGCTTTGGTCGCAGCCAAAGCCGCCACCCTGTTATTGCCTTATTTACTCAAACTGATAGTCGACAGTCTCGACAGCAGCCTGCAACCTGTGGTGGTGCTGCCGCTGTTGTTATTGCTGGCTTATGGTCTGATGCGTTTTGGTTCGGTGTTTTTTGGTGAGGTGCGCGATGCACTCTTTAGCCGGGTCACTGAACACGCGATGCGGCAAATTGGCCTGAAAGTTTTTAACCATCTGCATCAGCAGGAGCTGAGTTTTCATCTGGAGCGTAATACCGGAGGAATCAGCCGCGATATTGAACGGGGCACCAATGGCCTGAGTTTTTTAATGCGGTTTTTAATGTTTAACATAGTGCCGACGCTGCTGGAAATTGTGCTGGTGGCTATTATTTTCTGGGGTTTGTTTTCGTTCTGGTATGCGCTGATCACCGCTATTGCTGTGGCTTGTTATATCTGGTTTACCGTGAAGGTGACCGAATGGCGTAATCAGTTTATCCGCGACGCCAATCAGGCCGATTCAGCCACCAACGGCCGTGCTGTGGATAGTCTGCTGAACTATGAAACCGTTAAATATTTTAATAACGAAGCTTATGAAGCGCGGATTTACGACGAGTTTTTACAAAAATGGGAAACAGCCAAACTCAAAAACCGTATGTCGCTGCTGTTATTAAACTCAGGGCAGGCACTGATTATTGCTGCGGCCATTACGCTGATGATGCTGATGGCAGCACAGGGCGCCGTGACCAAAGAGTTAACGCTCGGTGATATGGCCATGGTGAATGCCTATATGTTGCAGCTGTTTATTCCGCTGAACTTTTTGGGTTTTGTTTACCGGGAAATCCGCAGAGCGCTGACCGACCTTGAAAATATGCTGGGGCTTTTGAATCGTCAGTCGCAAATTGTTGAAACTTCAGATGCCAAAACGCTGCAACTGCAACAAGGTAAAATTGAGTTTCAAAACGTGCATTTTAGCTATCAGACTGAAAGACCTATTTTGCAGGATTTTACCCTGACTATTTTGCCGGGCCAGAAAGTTGCAGTGGTCGGCAGCTCAGGCGCCGGCAAAAGCACATTGGCGCGTTTGTTATATCGTTTTTACGACATCCAGCAGGGGCACATTTTGCTTGATGGTCAGGATATCAAAGAATTGACGCTGGACAGCCTGCGCCGCGCCATTGCGATAGTGCCGCAGGACACAGTGCTGTTTAACAGCAGCATTCGCGACAATATTGCTTATGGCAACCCAAACGCCACAGCAGCAGACATAGAACAAGCCATTGATATGGCACATTTACGCAGCTTTATTAACAGCCTGCCACAAGGAGACGCCACAATAGTGGGTGAAAGGGGTTTAAAAGTATCGGGTGGTGAAAAACAACGCATTGCCATTGCCAGGGTGCTGCTTAAACGCTCGCCAATTCTGGTGTTTGATGAAGCCACCTCGGCGCTTGACTCCCAAAGTGAAGCCGCCATTTTGCAGGCGATGCGTGAAGTGGCGAGTGGCCATACCTCGCTGGTGATCGCCCACCGTTTATCAACAGTGATAGATGCAGACAATATTGTGGTGCTGGATCAAGGCAAAGTGGTGGAACAAGGCCAACATCAACAACTGCTGGCGCTCGGCGGTTATTACGCCAGGCTTTGGGCTTTGCAGCAAAAACAACATCTGCAACAGCGTACAACAGCAGAAGGCTAAACAGCTGCCAAAGTTCTGGTTTTTGTTTTGGGTTGCAGAGGTATCACAACAAACTGGTCTGAATATAACCAACATTGGTGCCAGTAAGGTAGGCCCGGAACTGCTGAAAACAGAAGCCGTACAAACGCAGCTAACCGTTGTTTTTTTGGCATCAAATCAGTAGGCTGTGCGCAATTTATTTAACAGAGTGAGTACATAACAATGATGACTTGGTTGTTATTAGCCGCAGGTCTGGTGCTGTTGATCGTTGGTGCCGATTTGCTGGTCAAAGGTGCTGCCCGTCTCGCCGCCAGTTTTGGTATCCCAACCCTGGTAATCGGATTAACAGTGGTGGCTTTTGGCACCAGCGCACCCGAGCTGGCAGTTAGTGTAAAGGCCGCTTTTTCCGGTGAAGCCGAGCTTGCGATTGCGAACGTGGTTGGCAGTAATATTGCGAATATTCTGCTGATCCTCGGCGCATCGGCCGTTATTCTGCCGCTGGCGATTTCCCGCCAGCTGATCCGTCAGGATGTGCCCATTATGGTGGCCTTGTCTGCGCTGGTGATGTGGCTGGTGCAGGATGGCTCACTGGGCAAAATTGAAGCTGCAATGCTGGCCGTTGGTTTACTCGCTTACACCTGGTTTTTGTTCTGGCAAGGCAAAAAACAAGGGGTGGAATGTATTGATGAAGAAGTTGAAGAAATGCTGCATCAGCCACACCCGGCCTGGCAGAGCGCACTTTTTGTGGTGGCAGGCTTAGCCTTGCTGGTGTACGGCTCAGGTTTACTGGTGGACAGTGCTGTGCAACTGGCCAGCGCCTGGGGCGTCAGCGAAGCAGTGATTGGCCTGACGATAGTGGCTGTTGGCACCTCCATGCCGGAAATGGTGACTTCTATTGTTGCAGCCATTAAAGGCGAACGTGATATTGCCGTTGGCAATGTGGTTGGCAGCAATATTTTTAATATTCTCTGTGTACTTGGCTTGTCCGGTTTGGCCTCACCTATGCCATTGCTGGCCGGCGAACAACTGGCCAGTATTGATATACCGGTCATGGTGGCTGTTGCCGCTCTTTGTGTGCCGCTGTTTTTTGTTGGCGCCGTGTTACACCGTATTGAAGGTGCGATGTTCCTGGTGCTTTATGTGGCTTACACCTGGTATCTGGTGGCTGTTGCGCTACAAAAACCTTACCTTGCACAGCTGCAGGACGGTATTTTATATGGTCTGGTGCCGCTGGTGATCGCTTATGTGCTGGTGAGCCTGGCCTGGGACTTCAGGAAAAAACGTCAGACTGCCTGATTGATCATCTGCTTTAAAAACGCTTCTTCGGAAGCGTTTTTTTTGCGCAAAAATGCAAAAGCAGCGCAAAATAGCTGCACATCACTGGTTGTACCAGCATCATTCAAGGGACAGAGTTTTTTTTCTCAGCAGCAAGCCAAATTGCGCTTTTGTCAAAGCCCCCTTTCGATATAATATCCGTCTTTATGGCTAAATCTTTCAGGTGTACCAATGACGCAGGATGAAATGAAAAAAAATGCAGCCTGGGCTGCGCTGGAATACGTGCCACGCCACACGGTGGTGGGTGTTGGAACTGGTTCTACCGTCAATCATTTTATCGACGCTTTAGCCACCATCAAAAATGACATTCAAGGTGCGGTGTCGAGCTCAGTACAATCCACCGAAAAAATGCGTGCCCTTGGCATTGAAGTGCTGGATTTAAACGATGTCGACAGTTTTAGCGTTTATGTGGACGGTGCGGACGAAATTAACCCGCAGCACCACATGATTAAAGGTGGCGGTGCCGCTTTAACCCGCGAAAAAATTGTGGCCGCAGTGGCGGATAAATTTATTTGTATTGTGGATGCCAGCAAACAGGTGGATGTGCTGGGTAAATTCCCACTGCCGGTCGAAGTCATTCCAATGGCGCGTAACTATGTGGCGCGTGAGCTTGCCAAGCTCGGCGGCCGTCCGGTGTGGCGTGACAAAGTCGTCACCGACAACGGCAATATTATTCTGGATGTGTTTGATTTAAAGATTGTTGATCCTATTGCGCTGGAGCAACAAATCAACCAAATCACCGGTGTGGTTTGTAATGGTATTTTTGCGATGCGCCGCGCCGATCTGGTGCTGGTCGGTACTGCCGAAGGCACTCAGGTGTTCTCCTGAAACGCATTTTAATCACCCGGAAATACCTTGCCGGTAGCCAATACCGGCTTTTTGCAGCAACAACAGGGTCCACCCGATAACAACAAGCAGGACGCTGATTTTTTATAATTATTTAAAGCGCCTGTGCTGCACCAAATTTTGCAACATTGAAGAGATAGGAAAAATGGAAAAATACTCACTGCCCAAAGACAAAATAAAAATCCTGTTATTAGAGGGCCTGCACCAGAGTGCAGTGCAAACTTTTAAAAACCAGGGTTACAGCAATATCGAATATCTGAAGACCTCTTTGTCTGAGGCAGAGCTGATTGAAAAAATCAAAGATGTGCATTTTATTGGCATCCGCTCACGTACCCAGCTGACTGAAAAAGTGCTGGAAGAAGCCGGTAAACTGGTGGCCATTGGTTGTTTTTGTATCGGCACCAATCAGGTGGATTTAGACGCGGCTTTAAAACGTGCCATTCCGGTTTTTAACGCCCCTTTTTCCAATACCCGCTCTGTCGCTGAGCTGGTGCTGGGGCAAATTATTATGTTGTTACGCGGTATTCCGCAACGTAACGCTGCTGCCCACCGTGGTGAATGGCAAAAAACCGCCACCCAGTCTTATGAAGCCCGTGGCAAAACCCTGGGTATTATTGGGTATGGCCACATTGGAACTCAGCTGTCGATTATGGCTGAGAACATCGGCATGCGGGTGCAATTCTATGATATTGAAGACAAATTAGTACTGGGTAACGCCACTCAGGTTGATTTATCTACATTACTAAAAACCTCAGACGTTGTTACGTTACACGTGCCTGAAACTCCACAAACCCAGAATATGATTGGTGAAGCTGAGCTGGATCTGATGAAAGCAGGCTCAATTCTGATCAACGCTTCCCGCGGCACTGTGGTGGATATTGACGCTTTAGCCCGCGCTTTGGCTGAGAAAAAACTGGCGGGTGCTGCTATTGATGTCTTCCCGGTGGAACCTACCGGCAATGACGAAGAGTTTGAATCGCCACTGCGTGCTTTTGACAATGTGATTTTAACACCGCATATCGGTGGTTCGACTCAGGAAGCACAGGAAAACATCGGTTATGAAGTGGCCGGTAAACTGGTGAAGTACTCGGACAATGGCTCTACCCTCTCTGCGGTCAATTTCCCTGAAGTGTCGTTGCCAGAGCACAAAGGCCGGTCACGTTTATTACATATCCACAAAAACCAGCCTGGTATGCTGACCAAAATCAACGAAGCTTTTGCCAAACATGGCATCAACATTTCGGGTCAGTATCTGCAAACCAACGCTGAAATTGGTTATGTGGTGATCGACATCGACAGCCTGGATCACGAGCTGGCGCTGAATGAACTCAAAGCCATCCCAGGCACTTTAAAAGCACGGGTATTGCATTAATTTGCACCTGGCATTGACGGCGTCAGCCTGAGTGTCAGCGTAAATTCTAACAAAGTAAAAAGGAGCTGATTTCAGCTCCTTTTTTTATACTGCAAAAACACAAGAGGGTCAGAACGAATACACCAGTGTGGCAGAGGTTTCAGTATCGGTTTTCTGGCGGAATTCACCGGGGCTCGAGTCGTATTTCATCACAAAACTTAACCGCATCGACAACTGGCCACTGACTTGTGAGGTTAAAACACTGCGGCTTTGCCAGCTGGAGTTTTTACCATCCAGGGATACCGACCATTCCAATGCCTGACGGAAACTGTTGGTTTCGCTAAAGGCGTAATCGAGGTTCGTTGCGACAAACCAGATAATACCTGTACTGCGCTGGCCATCCGAGGTTTCCTGATGGGCAAAACCAGGGCCTGTTTCAAAGTCCCAGTAACTGTCTCCTTCTTCATACAACCTTTTGGCATAGCCTGCGGCTACAGAGGCTTGCTCGTGGAAAGCACCAAAACGGTCATTTAAATAAGCAGCACGGCCAAAGATACTGTGTTCACTGCGGTAGAACTTATAGTTACTCTGGCCGACAAGGTTGATCCGCTGACCCGTGGTGTAACGGGTTTTGGTATTGGTTTCATCATCAAACTGGCTGTTGCGCTGTAATAACGTCTGGATCAGGTATTTATTCCGGAAATCTTTCATTTCATGCAGTAGTTCAGCATTGGCACGAATAGCGGTTGATTCGGTATTGCCACTGCTGAGCACCAAACCCAGCTCAACATCGCCGGCCCAGGGTTTAAAATCATCTCCCCCGGTATTATCGAAGTTATCAACTTGCTTTAACTGCTGATAGGTTTGCCCCGGCTTTAACCGCTCTGGCGGCAACTGGCTCTGACCATAAGGCAAAGCTACCACATTATTTAATAAAACTGCTGTTGCAGCCTGTGCCGGCAGCGTAAAAACGGCACTCACACCCAACCACAAAGTTGCTCCCCACATGCGCAACGACATACCCATTTCCTTTTACATCCAAACAAAGATGCGCAGTTTAACCACCACATCTGAACCACAGCTTGCTGACATTTGCAGGCCAGCAATACAAATATTGCTTTTTAAATCAGCTGTTTTAACTAAAAAAATCAGCTCTGCTGTTTTAGTTTAAAAATCAGCTCTGCTCTTTCAGATTAAAAAATTCGCGTTGCTCAATCTCTGAAACATAAAAAAGCCAGTCAGCGACTGGCTTTTTTGCCGCTAATGAGCAGTTAAGCGGCGTCGCCGCGCGCTTTAATAAAAGCAAGCGCCTGCTCAATACGGGCCAGGCTGCGCTCCTTACCAATCAGCGCCAGGGTTACATCCAGCGAAGGTGAATTGCCACCGCCTGTCACCGCAACCCGAAGTGGCATGCCCACTTTACCCATACCCAGACCCAGGCTTTCGGCTGCGGCGTTAATAGCAGCGTGCACAGTTTCCGCATTCCAGTCACTGAGTGCCGCTAAATGTTGTGCAACAGCCTGCAGTGGTTCTGCTGCAACCGGGCGTAAGTGTTTTTTCGCGGCATTTTCTTCAAAGTCACTGAAGTCTTCATAAAAATAGCGGCTCACTTCCACCAGCTCTTTTAAGGTTTTTACCCGCTCGCCCTGCACAGCAATCAGCTGCTCCAGGCTTGGGCCTTTGCTGATATCCAGTTTTTGCTCGTGAATGTGCCACGCTAAGTGTTTTGCCACTTCAGCAGCAGGCAGAGTACGGATGTAATGCTGGTTTAACCATTGCAGTTTTTCAGTGTTAAAAGCTGAAGGCGCGCGGTTACAGGCAGATAAATCAAAAATTTCTACCAGCTCGTCCAGGCTGAAAATTTCCTGATCGCCATGTGACCAGCCTAAACGTACCAGATAATTTAATAAGGCCTGTGGCAGATAACCGTTGTCGCGGTATTGCATCACACCAACAGCACCATGACGTTTTGACAAACGTTTACCGTCGTCACCCAAAATCATCGGTACGTGAGCGTATTTTGGCAATTCTGCGCCCAGCGCCGACAGAATATTCATCTGACGTGGTGTGTTGTTCACATGGTCATCACCACGGATCACGTGGGTCACGCCCATTTTCCAGTCGTCAACAACGACTGTCAGGTTGTAAGTTGGGGTGCCGTCACTGCGGGCGATAATTAAGTCGTCCAGTTCAGCGTTGGCAACTTCAATGCGGCCTTTGATCAGGTCGTCAATGACCACCACACCCTCTTGTGGGTTTTTAAACCGGATCACATAAGGTTTGTCGGTTGGATGGTCGGTGCGGTCACGCCACATGCCGTTATATTTTGGTTTTTCGCCAGCCGCCATTTGTGCTTCACGCATAGCGTCTACTTCTTCCACTGTGCAAAAACACTTATAAGCTTTGCCTTCAGCCAGCAGCTGAGCCACCACTTCTTTATACAAATCAAAGCGTTTGGTTTGATAAAACGGGCCCTGATCCCAGTCCAGCCCCAGCCAGTTCATGCCATCTAAAATGGCATCCACCGACTCTTGAGTTGAACGCTCTAAGTCAGTGTCTTCAATACGCAGAATAAAAGTACCACCGGTTTTTCTGGCATATAACCAGCTGAATAACGCAGTACGGGCACCACCAACATGCAGATAACCTGTTGGGCTTGGCGCAAAACGGGTAACAATCGACATAATACATCCAGATATGAGGCAACAAATAATGGCGCTATTGTAACAATCCGGGGCGGCTCTTGCACTGCTCTTCAGCCACAGATCCACGCCAATTATCCGCAAAATGGCAAAAATGACTACTTTTACAGCAGACAGCTGCAAAATGAAAAAATATCATTGACAGCATTTGCTTGCCCCCTATAATGACGGCCGAACGTTGCAGCGGATTGTTAGCTCAGCTGGGA
>DPJG01000005.1 GCA_003543135.1 Rheinheimera sp. | reverse complement strand
GCATTAATAGGATCATTTATTTAGATACTTCATAAAAATCTCTCTATGCATGCCTATATGGCTAACAATTTAATCAAAAGGGTAAACCACGCTTTAAATCATGGTTCATCCCTTCTTTCTTTTAACAATATGCTGAAGTTACACAGAAATATGAGTCACGACAAGTAGTTACAACAGTATCATTTTTTGACTGGTGTGAAAGCGTGGATAAACCCGCATAGTTAATTTGCAATAAATCACTTACAACAGGCTCCATCTATTGCTGTGTTTAAATAAAAAAGACCAATCTCCAAGCCAGCGCTTTTCCTCCCCTTTAAGCCGAGCCGATAAAAATTGAAAGTTTGAGGTTTTAAGACGCCAACTGTTTGAAGCGGCTGACGGTAGCAGCCGCTGAGTTTTGGCGGCGCCTCAAACTTTTGATTTTTAGCGGGCTTTCGAAGGCTTACCGGGGTCGTTTTTTGCGTCACTTTTTGTCGATACAAAAAGTGACTCGCCCGCGGAGGCGAAACCCCGCTTCAACAGCGCCATCAGCTGCAAGCTGAAAACAAAATATTTCAGGCATCAACCAAACCGTCTTGAATGTGCAATACATAACGCCATCCGACAAACTGTCCACTGCGAGTACGCCCCAAATTGCCGAGCGCCAAAACCAGCCAAAACAAAAAAGGCGCACCGCCTATAACGAGTACGCCTTAATTTTTATATAAACACCAAAAAGCCAAAAGCCGCCCGCCCAAAGCAGGCCAGCAATTAAGAGGCAGAACGCTGCTTCACTGCCTCCAAAAGCACTTCTGCTTTGGTCAGCTCAAAAGTCTTGGGCGCGTCCACATTTAACAGTTGCACCACTCCGTCTTCCACTATCATGGCGTAGCGTAAAGAGCGCAGGCCGCCAAAGTCGCCGCTGTCGGTTGCTAAACCACAGGCGGTGGCAAAACGGCCGGCACCGTCGGCTAAAAACAGAATGTCACCGGCGTTTTGTTGTTTACCCCAGGCGTCCAGCACATAAGCATCGTTGACCGCAGTGCAGATAATACGGTCCACCCCTGCCTGAAAAAACTGCTCGGCCAGCTCAACAAAGCCAGGTAAATGCGCAGCGCTGCAGGTTGGCGTAAAGGCGCCCGGCAGTGCAAATAACACCACGGTTTCGCCGCTGAATACTTCTTTAGTGGTTAAAGTCACCACCCCATTGTCGGTCAGTCGCTGAAAGCTGACTTCCGGTAATTTATCGCCCACCTTGATCATGGGTTGCTCCTGTTGTTCTTCATCATGCGATTAAAATTATTGTTTTTTGTTTCAGATGCAAAAAATCGCGCTGGTTTACTCCAGCGCTGCTTTTACATACACATCAAATCTGTTGTTTTTACCTTCAATGCTCATACTGGGTTTTTGCCCGGCCAGAAACTCCGCATAACCCGGCCTTTTGACCACCACTCTTTTCTGCGCCAGGTTTAAAGCCAGAGCCAGTAAAGGGTCGGCGTCGGGATCGCTGCCCACCACATCATGAAAAGCACGCATTTCTTTTTTGACCGCAGCGGATTTTTCCCGCGCCGGAAACATCGGATCCAGATACACCACATCGGGTGCTGGCAAAGTTTGCAGCGCCTGGGCCGCACTTTGAAATACCAGCTGCATGCGCTGTGGCAACCAGTCGCACACTTCAGGGTCGAGCCTGGCACGGCGTAAACCGTCCCACAGTAGCAGCGCCACTGAAGGATTACGCTCGACTAAAGTGACCTGAGCGCCCAGGCTTGCCAGCACCAGTGCATCGCGGCCAAGACCAGCGGTGGCGTCTATCACGGTTAAACCGGCTTTTTTACTCAGGCCTACAGCTTTGGCAATAGCTTCACTTTTACCACCCCCAAATTTGCGGCGGTAAGTGGCAGCGCCACTGGCAAAATCCACCAGAATATCACCTTGTTTGGCAAGTTCGGTGCTACGCAGCACCAGCGCTTCACCGGTCCAGGCTAAATGCCAGCCAGTCACAGACGTTGCCAGGCTGATGCCAAAACCGGCGGCGGCATTTTGGATCTCTGCCGGCAGATTTTCTGTTGCCAGTAGCTGATGTTCAGGCTGTATTGTCATGCGTTGTCCGCCATGTCAGCCGCACCGGCGCCAGTGAGCCCCAGATAATTGTCACCGCTACTGAGCGCCACCAGGCGGCTTAAAGTGGTCAGGCTCAAGCCCGATTCTTGTTGCCACTGATTAAACTGCGCCTGAATTTTTTGCAGATTGCTTTTGCTGGTTAAACCACCATCAATCACCTGATAAGCGCGTAAATAAGCTTCCACATCATGGCTTAATAAAAAAGTGTCTTTGCCCATAGCGCGCAGCGCATAAGGGCCGGTATTGCCACCCAGCCTGGCGCCACGCTGCTTTAACAGCTGCCACAGGCCAATAATATTGTCTGTTGGCCACTGTGCGACCAGCGCAGCAAAACTGCCATGCTCTCGGGCTAAATCGTCAATCATCAGTGCGTTGTGTCTGATGGTCAGCACCTTGCTGCCGTTACGGATAATCCGTGGGTCCTGCGCTTTGGCCGCCAGCATTTCATCGCTCATCAGCAGCATTTTTTCGATGGAAAAATCAAAAAACACTTCGCAAAAACCCGGCCACTTTTGCTCGACCACCCGCCAGACAAAACCACTCTGAAATACTTTTTTGCTAAAAGCAGCCAGCCAGTCGCTGTCCTGGTATTGCATCAGTTTTGCAGTGCTGAGCGGCTGTTGCCCCAATAATAACTGCAGCTGAGCTTCACCACCTTTACGCTCCAGTGCCCGCTGATAAATCTGCGACACCTTTTCCACTTTGGCCATAGGCCCTTCCTTTTTAAAGCCCAGACTCAGTCGCTTCGGCTGAGTCTGGTGTTACTTCATTTGCTTTTTATCAGACGCTGAAATCGCCCTGTAACATCAGGCGGTTACATAAGCCTGTTACATTAGATCGCCCGGCGGCCCAGCCTGACAAACACCTTCCACCAACACCACACCTGGTTTGGGCACCACAGCACAGTCAGAAATCAACCCAAGTTGCTGATTATGCTGTTGTACCAGCAGGTTATAACGTGCCACTTTGGCCAACAGTTCAGTTTCGTTGCCTTGTTCAGCGGAATACACCAGATAAGACTGCGGCCCGCCACAAGGTTTGGCACCAAGCCCCACCACCCGGCACTGCGCCACCGAGCTGGCTTTGGCCTGGCCCACCAGCTGCACAATGTCCTGATACATGGCCTGCAGTTCGTTTCTGCCCACTGCGGCCGGCAGTTGTTGTTCTTTATTCATCACTACCTCGGCGGATGCTGGTGTTTGTGGCTCAGTTGCAACCTGAGCTGCAGACGCCTGACTGCTGTCGGCAGTGGGCGTAACCCCGGCCTGTTGCGGTTTGGGGCTGCAGCCAGCCAGTGCTGCAACGAAGAATGTTGCAAACAGCAGCGGCCGCTTTGCTGCACTCCCCTTGAAGCCTGCGCCGCGCATCAGGCGGCAGCTCCGGTGTGAATGCCCATATGGCGTAATAACGCAGCATTGGACGGTTCGCGGCCGCGGAACGCTTTAAACAGCTCCATTGGCTCGGCGCTGCCCCCCCGCTCTAAAATACAGGTCAGGAAGTCGGCACCGGTTTTTGCGTTAAATACACCTTCTTCTTCAAAGCGGCTAAAGGCGTCGGCCGACAGCACTTCGGCCCATAAATAGCTGTAATACCCTGCGCCATAACCACCGGCAAAAATATGACTAAAGCTGTGCTGGAAGCGGTTAAAACGTGGCGGAACTATTACCGACACTTCGGCACGCACTTCATCCAGCAACTGCTGCACCCGGCCGCCGAGCTCAGGCTGATATTCAGCGTGTAAGCGGAAATCAAACAAGGCAAATTCCAGCTGACGCACTAAAAACATCGCACTCTGGAAGTTTTTCGCCGCCAGCATTTTATCCAGCAGTTGCTGTGGCAGTGGCTCGCCCGTTTCATAATGGCCGGAAATCACCTGCAAAGCTTCAGGCGCCCAGCACCAGTTTTCCATAAACTGGCTTGGCAGCTCCACCGCATCCCAGGGCACGCCATGAATACCGGCAACAGCGCTGGCGTCTACTTTGCTCAGCATATGGTGCAGGCCATGACCAAATTCGTGGAATAAAGTCACCACTTCATCATGGGTAAAAAGCGCCGGCTTGCCGCCCACAGGTTTATTAAAGTTACAGGTCAGGTAAGCCACAGGGTGTTGCAGGCTGCCGTCGGCACGCCATAACCTGTCCTGACACACGTCCATCCAGGCGCCACCGCGTTTTTTGGCGCGGGCGTATAAATCCAGGTAAAAACTGCCTCTGAGTTCACCTTTGTTATCCAGAATGCGGTAAAACTTCACATCCGGATGCCACACATCCACGCCTTGCTGCTGCTCGACCGTGACACCAAAAAGTTTCTGCAGCACGGTAAATAAACCGCTCAGCACCTTAGGCTCAGGGAAATACGGCCTTAATACCTCGTCAGAAATGGCGTATTTGGCCATTTTCAGTTTTTCCGAATAATAAGCGATATCCCAGGCATTGAGACTGCTTTGGCCATGTTCTGCGCTGGCAAAAGCCTGCAGCTCAGCTAAATCCTGTTTGGCCTGAGGTTTGGCGCGTTTGGCTAAATCAGATAAAAACTCCAGCACCTGAGCCGGGCTCTCTGCCATTTTAGTCGCCAGCGACTCTTCAGCGGCGTTATTAAAGTCGAGCAAAGTGGCCAACTCGTGTTTCAGCGCCAGCGTTTCTTCAATAATGGCGCTGTTGTCAAACTGACCGGCGGTTGGGCCCTGATCTGAAGCGCGGGTGCAATAAGCACGGTACATTTCTTCGCGAAGCCCGGCGTTATCGGCGTAGGTCATCACCGCGATATAACTTGGGAATTCCAGCGTAAACACATAACCGTCCAGCTCACGACTTTGCGCCGCTTCTGCGGCGGCAAGTTTGGCATCCTCCGGTAAACCAGCCAGCAGGCTTTCGTCTGTCACCTGCTTAAACCAGGCCTGGGTAGCATCTAAACAATGGTTGGAGAAGGTGGAGGATAAATCAGATAACCGGCTTTGAATTTCACCATAACGCTGTTTTTTCGCGTCCGACAACCCGATGCCCGACAATTTAAAGTCACGCAGCGCGTTTTGAATCACTTTTTGCTGAGCACTACTGAGCCTCTGATATTCAGCGCTTTGACTCAGCTCCAGATAGGCCTGATATAAACCTTCATGTTGCCCCAGCCAGGTGCTGAAATCTGACAACAGCGGCAGGCAACTTTCATAAGCTTCACGCAGCTCAGGTGATGACACCACCGAGTTTAAATGCGACACCGGCGACCAAAGGCGGCTTAAATGATCGGAACTTGCTTCGGTGGCTTCAATCAACGACCGCCAGCTGACCGGACGGCTTTGTACCGCCTGCTCTACCGCAGCGCGGCATTCGGCTAACGCCTTTTCCACCGCAGGCAACACCATATCAGCACTGATTTTGGAAAAAGGCGGTAACGCCGTGAAATTAAATAACAGATTGTCCATAAAAACCCCGGGTGTTGCGACATGCAAAAAAGATAAACAGGATAATAACCTGAGTTATGGGTGGGTGCAGATTTTCTCAAGCAGCAAAAACAGAAAATAACAGGGTTCCAGCCACTGGCCGGGGAAAATCCGCCGGCCGGTGCCGATGTTCACAGTCACGAGCTAAGCAGTTTTTCCATACAAATCGACTGCGAGCTGTATTTGTATTTGCCATAACTGGCGCACTTTTTAAAACCTTTGTGCAGGTAAAAGTTTACCGCTTTGCTGTTGATAATACGTGCTGCACCCACCAGTTTTTGAAAACCATGCTGACGGGCATAGTTTTCCAGATAAGCCAGCACCGCAGTGCCAACGCCGGGTTGACGCGAATACATGCGTTTAATTTCGGCAGTGCTGTCATTAAATTTCAGTAACAAACCACAACCCACAGCCTTACCGTCATGCCAGGCCAGCACAGCCACCAGCACATCGGCACCATTCATCAACAGTTGTTGCGGATCTTCCTGTGCAGTGTGACCCAGGGCATCAGATAACGCCTTAAACAGCGCAAGTAAGGCAGGATCGCTCAAGGGTACTTCGGTCATACTGTACATAACTGTCCTCTTGATTTGGGTATAGTCACAGCTGTGGCTTTGGGGTTCGTATCTCAGGCCAGACATGCAGAGCCAGGCTCTTGCCTGTTAAAGCCAGCTTGTTGTCACAACAGGCGCTGGCCCACGATGTTAATAAACTGAAAACACTGACAAATAAGCGGCGTTTTGCTGTCAGTTTTCTGCACCGGCTGCCCCCAGTATGGCTGACAAAATTCAGCTTTTGCAGCACCTGCGCTGTTATTTAACGCAAAGTAGCGGCTTTTGGCTGAAAAACTGCGTGACAGCAGCCCGCTCTTTGGCATACTCGGAACGTTTATTTGCCATCCGGCAACAACAGCTCCCCGTGAATTCCAAGGAACACAACATGAAAAAGACCATGGTTGCAACCACAGTTGCAGCAGTGCTGGCGTTAAGCGCCTGTACTGACAATAAAGCCCCTGCGCAAGCTGAACAACAAGCTCAAAGTGCTGCCCCTGCTGCCGCCGTTGATAAAACAGCCGCTGTCACAGCCAGCAACCCGCTGTTACAGCCAAGTTCACTGCAATATCAGGCACCTGAATTTGACAAAATTAAGGTTGAACATTATCAGCCAGCCATGGAACAGGGCATTGCCGAACACGCTGCTGAAATTGAAAAAATTGCCAACAACCCTGAAGCCGCCACTTTTGAAAATACCATTGTGGCCATGGAACAAAGTGGTGCGCTGCTGGACCGCGCCAGCTCAGTGTTTTTTAATATGACCGGCACTATCAGCAACCCGGACATTCTGAAAATCCAATCAGAAATGGCACCAAAACTGGCCGCTCATGGCGACAACATTAACTTAAACCCGACTTTGTTTGCCCGCGTGAAAGCCATTTATGACAACCGCGCCAACCTGAACCTGGATGCTGAGTCACTGCGTTTAACTGAAGTGTATTACGACCGTTTTGTCCGCGCCGGTGCACTTTTAACTGACGAGCAAAAAACCAAGATCCGCGCTTTAAACGAAGAACATTCCAAGCTGACCAACCAGTTCAGCCAGAACCTGTTGAAAATCACCAAAGACATCGCAATTTTTGTCGATGACAAAGCCAAACTGGCTGGTTTTTCAGAAGCTGAAATTCAGGCTGCTGCTGAAGGCGCTAAAGCCCGTGGTCAGGAAGGCAAATATGTGATTGAACTGACCAACACCACCCGTCAGCCTGCTTTAGCTGTGCTGGAAAACCGTGAACTGCGTCAGCAAATCTGGGAAGCTTCGGCTTACCGCGGCACCAAAGGTGAAACCGACAACAGACCTCTGGTGGCCCGCCTGGCGCAAATCCGTGCTGAACGTGCGCAACTGTTAGGTTTTGATAGCTGGGCCGATTACCAGCTGGAAAAAGCCATGGCGAAAAAACCTCAGGCGGTGATGGATATGCTGGGCAGCATGGTGCCAGCCGTGGTTGCCAACACCAAACTCGAAGCCGCTGCCATTCAGGAAATGATCAAAACCACTGGCGGTGATTTTGAACTGCAGCCATGGGACTGGGAGTTCTATGCTGAAAAAGTACGTAAAGCCAAATATGACTTAGACGAAAACGAAGTAAAACAATACTTTGAGTTTAACCGTGTACTGCACGACGGTGTGTTCTTCACCATGAATAAACTCTTTGGCATTAGCTTCAAAAAACGCCCTGACTTACCGGTTTACCACCCGGATGTAGAAGCTTATGAAGTGTTTGACGCCGACGGCAGCAGCATTGCTATTTTCTACGCTGACTATTTTGCCCGTGACGGCAAACGTGGTGGCGCCTGGATGAGCTCTTTTGTGGATCAAAGCGACTTAGCCGGCACCAAGCCAGTTGTGGTGAACGTGATGAACATTCCAAAAGGCCCGGCCGGCGAACCAACCCTGGTGAGCTATGACAATGTGACGACTATGTTCCACGAATTAGGTCACGGCCTGCACGGTATTTTCTCCAAAGTAAAATACCCGACGCTGGCTGGTACTTCAGTGTCCCGCGACTTTGTTGAATTCCCGTCTACCTTCCAGGAAGACTGGGCAGCTTACCCTGAAGTGATTGCTAACTACGCCAAACACTACAAAACAGGTGAAGCAATTCCGGCTGAACTGCTGGCCAAAATTATGAAGTCACGCAGCTTTAACCAGGGTTTTGACACCCTGGAATATATGGCGGCCGCTTTAGTGGATATGGAATGGCATGCGTTAAAACCAGGCACTGACATTCCTGACGTGGAAAAATTTGAGCAAGATGCGCTGAAAAAACACGGTGTAGACATTGCTGCTGTACCACCACGTTATAAATCAACTTACTTCAGCCACTCTATTGGCGGCGGTTATTCAGCCGGTTATTACGCTTATATGTGGTCAGAAATTCTGGCAGCAGACGCTTACGCTTTTGTGCAGTCTCAGGGTGGCCTGAAACTGGAAAACGGCGTGAACTTCCGTAAACACATTTTATCTGTCGGCAACACCCTGCCACCAATGGAAGCTTATAAAAACTTCCGTGGTCAGGAACCAACTACAGATGCACTGCTGATCCGCCGTGGTTTAAAAACTGCGGTGAACTAACAGCACACAACCGCAGCACCATGTATGCTGACTGAACAAAGCCGGTGCCCGCACCGGCTTTTTTTATGCTGCTTCCGCCAACTGGCCGCTTAAGTTGACAGCACTGCTGTTGCCCTACCATGTAAGTGCTTCCCTAAAATGTGAAAAGTTGTAAGCAGAACAGCATCGGCGTTAGCGATTTTCGCCAAATTCAGGCTTGGATGCGCAAGAAAATCACAGAAATATAACCCAAACAAGTCAGTTTAACTTATTGTTACCGAATGATTTTTAGCGGTATCTGTCTTGGTGCAGCCGAAGGCCATTGCCTATACTGAGGCACCTGAAACCTGAGCATGGAGCAAGGAATGCCCCCGCTAAAATTGATGGTCGCCGACAGTGATCTGCAATCCTGTCGTCACTTATTAGGACTGTTAAGTTATTACCCCAATTTGCAGCTGCAAAGCTGTTGTCACGACTACGACGAGCTGCAGCAGCAATGCAAAGAACCGCCTGATTTAATTTTTCTGGATATGCATTTGCCGGGTTTACCCGACGAACAGCTGCTGTTTAGTGACAAAACCCCTTATCAGCCGCCGCTGCTGATAGCCCAAAGCCACCGCGAACAGGATGCTTATCTGGCGGTGGAAAGCTATGCCTTTAATTTTTTATTAAAACCGGTCAGCCGGCTGCATCTTGCGCGCACTTTAATGAATGCCCACAGTTTGCTGCGCCAGCAGCCGGAACAAAGTTACAGCCCTTACCCGGCCAAACTAAAGTTTCACAATGGCCATTCGATGTTGAGCCTGGATGAACCCGGTGTACTGATGATCCAATCGGCCGGCAATTATTTGTGTATTCACACCACAGACGGCAATCATGTGGTGCGCGATACCCTTAAAGCCATTTTGCCCAGGTTGCCCAAATGTTTTGTGCAAATTCACCGCTCGACGCTGGTGAACCTACACCATCTGAAGCAGCTGAGTTTGCAGCGCGGGGTATATTTGCTGGAACTAACCGACCACAGCCTGGTGCCGGTGTCGCGCCGTTTTAAACGTGAGCTGCAGTCGTTATTACGCGACTATTTAATTTAGTGATTTTATTGCTGCCAGCACAGATGCTCAGACACAGAGCCAAATCTGTCATCCGCTGAAAAATAAACCGCAGCGGCATCAATACAAGCTAACCTTATGTTTTAAAAACTATTTCCAACACCAGCGGCGCCTTTTTCCAGCGCCGCTGTACATTTTTGTACGTTTTTTTACCGGCGTCACTGCTACACCTGCATCAACAACAGCAAACAAAGCAGTACCATGATGTCTTCAGCGCCGTCCGACAGAGATTTTGCCAATACCGCCTGGTCAAGACCGGGCAAACTTTATCTGCAACCCGGTGAGTTATATGTGGGCGCCGGTTATCCTTTGATCCAAACCCTGCTTGGCTCTTGTGTGGCGGTATGCGCCAGCCACAGCGTCAGCGGTCATCTGGCCATTTGCCATTTGGTGTTGCCGGGTGGTCAGGGCAAAGTGGCAGCCGACTATCGTTTTGCCAACCACAGCCTGCCGGTGCTATACCGCGCCGTAACGCAGCTGGCACCTGCCCAGCACTGGCAATGGCGTTTATTTGGCGGCGCCAGCATCAGTGGTGAACGGGATTATTTTGCCGTTGGCCAGCAGAATCTGGCCGCAGTAGCGGCTTTTGCCAGCAAACATCAGATCCGCTTTTGTCACAGCGACACCGGTGGTCAGCAGGGCCGGATTATTCAGCTCAGACAAGACGGCAGCTTTTCCCTGCAATATTGTGGTCCCTCGATTTAACCCGCTCTAATAGTGGAAAGTGACGACTAAAATCCCTCTGTAGTGACGTCCGTCACTGATTTTCTGCCGCTTGTCCCTTAGGCTCAAAACTTCACCCATTAGTCACAACCAGCCTGTTTCCAAACGCCGGCTCTGCCACACTGCAGTCGTGATCAGCAGGGATCACATCACTCAGAGGAAACGCAGATGAAAGCAAGATTCTCGTTAGCTACAGCTCTGGTGGTTGCGTGTTTTGCCTTCCAGGCTGGCGCAGGTCAGACTGAGCAACAACCTTTTGGCTACAACGCTTTAGTAAAAGTTTGCACTGAAACCCGTCAGGATGACAGACTTGGCCTGAAAAACGCCCTGAAAGAACACAGGATCAAAATTCAGACAGCAGTAGATAAAGTGGTTTGTAATGGCATGCCGCTGATTAGTTTTGCCCGGGCAGAACAGTCTTTTAAAGTGGCAAAAATGCTGGCCCCCTATGATCGTAAAGGTGAAGGCCATGTGGATATCAAAGATATCGCAGCGCCAAACTAAGACACCCGATCAGCCTCTTCAGGGCCAACTACAGCTTAAGCTGATGTTAAACATCAAACAAAAAGGCCGGCAATCAAGCCGGCCTTTGTATTTTGCTGATAACAGTTTAAGGCTGTTTAGTCACAGTCAATACGGGCGCAGCGACGTCGCTGGCATTCACACTAAACTGATAATTGCCGGCCTCAGCAAGGGCCAGTTTTAAATTGGCACCACTGCGACCCAGCGGTTTTGCCGCACCTAATACTACATCAACACCATCGCCGGCGGCGGCGCCAAAATCAACAGTCGACCAGTCGGCAGAAGCCACTTTAAACTCGTAGTTACCGGCTGCCAGGTTTACAGTCACTGTGTAGCTGTTGTTACCGGCATAGTTAAACGGATTGTTTTCACTCCAGCCATTGAGGCTACCGCGTAAATACACTTTGGTACTGCCATAAGGCACATATTCACTGACCATCAGCACTGGTGCTGTTGGCTCACTGGCGTCCAGTGTAAACACATAGGTACCGGCATTAAAGTTGGCTTTGAGGTTCGCGCCCTGACGGTTCAGGGTTTGTGCCACACCAAACTGCACCTCTTGTTCGCCTGATTTGGCACCAAAGTCGACCGTCGACCAGTCCGCTGAAGCCACTTTAAACTCATGGGTTCCGGCTGATACAGTCACCCGTGCAGTGTAAACCCCTGAACCTTCATAACTAAAGGCATCCACTTCACCCCAGCCATTCATGCCACCACGTACAAAGACAGTGGTTAAGCCATAAGGCGCAATATCAGGCGCGCCCATAGTGGCATCGGCTTTAAGGCCAGTGCCCTGCGCCCCTTGTTGTGGCTTCACAAAAACTGCGGCTGTGTAAGCCGGCACCACAAATTCACCGTCGTTGCCTACGGTATTAAAGCGGCTGTCCTGCACCTTTGAGTCCGCTGAATTTTGTTGCACGCTGTGCAGCACAAAACCCTGAGCTGTAGGCACTTTATGGGTTTTCTCCGTTGCTGTGCCGTTCAGCACCACCACCAGGGCATCATGCGCCGGATCTAAATCCGTCAGGCCAGTGCCGTCGTCAATGCTCATCACAATCAGGCCCTGGGTCAGGTTTTTACCAATATTGTGAAAACCCACCCGCGCCATCACATCAGCGCCCGTGGTTAAACGGAACAGCGGGCTGCTTTTGCGGATTTGCAAAAACTCGGCAAATACATCAGATGCCAAAGCGATATGTTCCGGATAAGCCGTGGTATTGGGGTTATTGGCTACCTGCGCAATACGGGTCCAGTTGGCTTTGTTGTCTTGCGCCAGCGGTAAACCCACGTTCCAGTTGTTGCTTTGTTTGCTGAAATCAACAAAGTTAAACCAGTCGCCGGCGTCATAACTGTTACGGTCCAGTGATTTAGAGCGCAGTAAGTCATCGCCCATTTGCAGGAATGGAATGCCCTGACTCAGCATCGGAATGGCCAGCGCCATATTATGAATACGCACCCTGTTGTCGATGTTGATATCTGCGGCCAGCTCCAGCTGCAGTTTATCCCATAAGGACTCATTATCGTGTTTGGACACATAGTTAATAATGTCAGCCGGATCAGCAGCATAACCTGCTGGCTGACCATTCCAGATCACACCACCAGCTGTGCCTGTATTGCCCTGATAGTCTTTTAATACAAAGTCTTTTAAGGTGCCGGCTAAGCCAATTTCGATATAGTTTTGTTGCTGCAGTTTGCCCACATCAGCGTTGTTGCTAAAAAGCGCTGCACCACGCACTGAGTCACGCAGCCTGTCGTTAAAAGTGCCCACTTCAGTACCGGCCAGATTGGCCTGGCGCGCCTGCACAAAACGGGCATCGTTGGCCACTTCACCAAAATTCCAGCCTTCACCATAAAAATAGCTGTCGGCATCCACGGCTTTCACCGCTTCGCGCGCTGCTAAAATG
Source organism: Rheinheimera sp. (assembly GCA_003543135.1). Lineage (GTDB taxonomy): Bacteria > Pseudomonadota > Gammaproteobacteria > Enterobacterales > Alteromonadaceae > Pararheinheimera. Next base: position 49,626 of record DPJG01000005.1, on the reverse strand, counting down.
GCATCTTTTGGATGATGGCCCATGATGTCAAAGCGAAAGCCGTCAAACTTATATTCTTTGGCAAGCAGCACTAAAGAATCAGCAACAAACTTCTGCATCATTTTGTGTTCAGTGGCGGTGTTTTCACAGCAGGTAGAACGTTCCATCGCGCCTGTCACAGCGTTATAACGGTGGAAATAACCCGGCACTATTTTGTCGAACACTGAGTTATCAAAAAGACCCGACGAACTGGTGTGGTTGTACACCACGTCCAGCACTACCCTAAGGCCAATGCCGTGCAGCGCCTGGTTCATCGCGCGCATTTCTTTAATACGGGCCACACCTTCAGGGCTGGAGGCATAAGAGCCTTCAGGCACATTAAAATGATGTGGGTCGTAACCCCAGTTAAAGCTGTCGCTTGGGCGCATGGCGTCGGCTAAAGCCTGGGCGTTTTCACCCGAACTTTGATAACTTTTAAAAATATCTTCCAGTTTGCTGGCGCCATTTTCCAGGCAGACCGCTGCTTTGCTGTTGATTTTGCAAAGCTCAGCCACGGTGGAGGTTAAATCCACCCTTTTGCTGGCGTCTTCATTGACTGTTGCCATATCTGTGGCCGGCAGTAGATGAAAGTGGGTTAAACCACTGTCCGCTAAACGTTTTAAATGCTGCACCGGCGCTGAGTCGGTTTCGGTAAAAGCCAGATATTTACCGCGGTTGGCGGCAGAGACCGACGTATCACGGGCACTGAAGTCGCGGATATGACCTTCATAAATCACGATATCTTCAGGCTTTGCAGCAGCGGGCACTTCGTGGTTATCCCACAAGGCAGGCTTAGTGTCGGCATCAGCAAGGTTCACAAACTGGCTGAAACGGCCATTGGTGGCGGTATTGACCGAATAGGGATCGGTCGCTTCAATGGTTTCTACTTTTTTCGTTTGCGGGTGATACACCTCCACTTCAAAACGATAAAAAGCGCGGTTTAAACTGGCCGCAGCGCCACTGTAAGACCAGACACCGGTGTTGCTATCGAATGTCATGGCGTGGGTAGCGGTTAAAGCTTTGGCGGCGTTATACACTTTTAGCTTCACACTGCGTGCTGTTGGCGCCCAGACTGAGGTTTTAATGTTGCTACCGTCATACACTACACCCAATGTTGCCTCATCAGCGTCATTGGCAGCGCTGGTGTATAAGTCATCCAGCACTTTGGCGGCCTGCACATAGGAGGCGCCAATCAGTTTATTGGCCGAGTCGTAAGAAGCCAGTACCAGCTGGTTTTTCACCATGGTTTTAGCTTGTTCGGCGCTGACACTGGTTTTGTAGGCCGGCCAGTTTGCCAGATGCGGCACCAGCGCTTTTTGACCGTCGGTTAAGTTTGATGGCGTCAGCTCCACAGCTTCACCATTAATGGTCAGAGTGTCACTGTCGATAGCTAAATCGGCCGCCGCACTGTGGTGCAATTTAAATTTACTGACTCCGGCAGTATCGCCATTCCACACTAAAGTGCTGCGATCCAGCCAGTGGGCAGCATTGTCGGCAATCTGCACGCCCAATGAATCTATCGGGTAAATATATACCGAAGCATTGGCGTTAAAGGTCCAGCTCATGGCAACCAGTTTTTCCGGTTGTTTTGGCCCTAAATCCATTTTGGCGTCGTTGGCACCCAGCGCCTTGCCGGCGTCGTCTGTACCCACGTGAATAATAAAGTTACCGCAGGCGCCTTCTTTGCCTTTGACACCGGGTTTTAAATTCAGCAGCCAATAAGCACCGTATACAGGGTCAACACCACTGATTTCCAGGCCATTGTCCCAGGATTTTGCTAAAGAGTCGGCGGTGTAAGCGTCACAGCTTTCGTTGTTCCATGTGTGCAAACGGTAACCGTCATAACCACCTTTTTTATTAAAAAACACCACGGCCTGATTCTGTCCTGCATAAAGCACAGGCTCAGGTAACTTGGGGTTATAACCAATAATACATTTTTCGTTACGCGCATCCGGGAACTGCGGCGCCGGACACTTCAGTGGCTGAGGATCCACACAGGCAGTGCCCTGGGCATTGGGTACCTGCGGTACATTACAGCTTAACAATAACTGGGCCGGCGCAGTGTCTGAACCCGCGCCACCACAGCCGCTCAGCAGCAGGGCGGTCAGGCTAAGGCCGGCCAGATTCACTAACAACATTTTATTCATTTTGCTCACTCCGTGTATTCGGTTTAGGCGGGGGCTTTTGCCCCGCAGCAACAGCCAGCCTTAAAAACTGTAAGTGGCACCCAGGTAATACTGGCGGCCAAAAAACTGGATGGTGCCGGTGTAGGCGGTATCCCCCCAGTAACTTTTGGTTGGTTCGTCCAGCAGGTTATTCACCTGGAACAACAGCCCCAGTTGTTCTGTCACCTGATAGGAGGCCTGATAATCCATCACCATTTCTGCTTCATAACGGATTTCCTGATCCTGCAGCGCCGACTGATCCGACACAAAATCATCGCGGAATCTTGTACTTAAGCGGGTTTCGAAACCTTCATATTCAAAGAAGGCTGTGACGGTAAACACATTGGGTGACAAACCTTTTAAGTCAGCTTTAAAACTTTGCCGGCCGTTTTGCACCTCAGTGGAAATTTCACTTTCGGTGTAGGAATAACTGGCACTCAGACCCAGCCCCTGCCAGAACTCAGGTAAAAACTTAAACACCTGGGTGTAAGCCAGCTCTGCACCACGGATATAACCACCTTCGTCGTTGTTGACCGCAGTGGAATAATCGCCAATCGGATTAGGCGTGCGCGGCGGTAAACCATCCGGGTTACCAGGTTCAGTACCTGGCACATAAGCCGGCAGCGGGAAACCGGCCGCAGCAAAATCAAAGTCGGTAATAGTGTCTTGCTGAATAAAAGATTTAATGTTTTTGTAAAACACCGCAGCCACCAAAGCGCCGCTGGAATCTTCAAAATAACGCTCATACGACAGGTCAAACTGCTCGGCATAAAACGGCTTTAAAAACGGGCTTTTGGTGGCGCTGCCTGACACATCACCATTACTGCCGATGGTAAAAGTAGTCACAGCCGACAGCTGGTTAATAGGCGGGCGCGACATCACTTTGGCGGCGGCAAAACGCAGCTGGTCATTGTCGGTCAGCGCCAGGTTCAGGTTGAGCTGAGGTAAATAATCGCGGTACTTCATGCCCACAATGGAAGGTGCATAATCGTCCGACACTAAACCGGCTTCGTCGGTAATATATTGTGCGCCCTGACTGGCATCACCATTCACATAAGTTAAGTTGGTGGCTTGTTGTTTGGTTTCCACCATCCGTACCCCCAGGTTGCCGGTCAGCGGTAAACCAAACACCTCAGTGTCGATATTGGCCATCAGATAAGCGGCCGTGACATCCTCATACACATCGCCACTTTCAAACACACTCCATGGCGTGGATTTACCACCAGCAACCGGATTGGCAAGGCCGGCATAACCATTACCCCAGGTTTGTTTGGGCTGAGGTACGCCGTTCGGGAACCAGGCGGCCAGCGCTTTATTTAAGTCGATGGCGAGATAACTGGGGAAAGCGGCAAAGTCACCTTTAAAATTCACCACTTTCACCATGTCTTGGGTTAAACGCAGCGGCGCTTCACTGGCTAAAAACATATTGTCGGCACCAAACTCAAATACCTGGCGGTCATTGGTGTAATCGCGCTCGGAATAACGCAGGCCCGCTTCAAGTGAGCTGACAACAGGGTTGTCAATTTTGTATGTAAAATCAATGCGGTATGCGTCTACCTCGTCGGTGTTCAGCGTAGGGTAAATACCATATTTACTGACCAGCATTTTATTAATGTCAGTAAAGGATGCCGCCTGATTAATACCTATGCTGGGCAAGTCCAGCCCGTTCAGCAAATAAGTGATAGACACATTAGGATCCACCACCGGCTTAGCCGCATTAGCGTCGGTGGACGCCAGCGACCAGAGCAAGCCATTTCTGAAGTTACTGCTGGACGATGAATGCGCGATATCGAGATTCACCGATAAATTATCAGTCAGCTGATAGTCGGTGTTAAAACCATAACTACGTACTTCGTCAAAGTCGGTATTGTCATCATTGACCATTTCAACGCGGGTGTTACCGTCGCTGGCACGCTTGATGGTGCCGCCAATCATCAGATTGTCTTTAATAATGGCGTTATCAATAATGGCACCGCTGCTTTCAAACTTGGCGCGAAAACCCCGGGCAAAAGCTTTGGTGTCGAACCTGGAAATAAAAGCGTCAGCTTTGACGGTAAGCCGTTCATCCGGTGCCCACTCCAACGCAGCCACATAACCATTACGGGTTTCTTCACCGCCGCGGTGCTGCATTTCAAAACCTTCACTAATGAGTTCAGCCGGTGTGCTGTCGCCCTTTACGCCATCAACATCTTTTTCATTGTTGTAGTTAAAACCAACAAACTGAGTGGACACGCTGGGCTGGAACAACCTTGCATAACCCAATGACAAACCTAAAGTGTCATCCAGATATTTGCCCTGATAAGAAAAACTGAATCTGTCGCCCATCTCAGTGGCATCCGACACTTCATCGGCCCTGTCGTTAAAGCTGCCGCGGGCATTGACCACAAAATTATGCTGTTCGGCGGCTTTGAGCGGACTGGCGGTTTGCAGTTCAACTGAACCTGCCACCCCACCTTCAATCAGCGAGGCTTTAGGTGATTTATACACAGCGGCTGAGTTAATCAGCTCTGATGGATACTGGTCAAACTCAATATTGCGTTTGCCACTGGTCGATACCTGCTCACGGCCATTGAGGGTAGAAAATACAAAACCGCCTTCCATACCGCGGATATTAATTTCTGATGCCTGACCACCGGTGCGCACCGCTGACACCCCGGGTAAGCGGGTTAACGCATCAGCCATCGACACATCAGGCAAAGCACCTAAGTCGTCAGCCGAAATGGTTTCAGACACAGTGTCGTTAAAACGTTTAACGTTCAGCGATTGAATCAGGCTGCCGGCAAAACTGCGCACCTCAATCACTTCGATTTGTTCTTTGTCACTTTTTTTACTGCTGCTTTCAACAGCGGTGGGAGCCTGCGCCGGCTGATTGCTGTTTTGCTGCAAAGCTGTGGTGTCGGCACTGGCCAACCAGGGGCAGACACCGGCCGCAGCCAGCGCCAGCATCAAGGCACTTCGTTTAAACTCTGACATGTTCATGTCCCCGTTTTGTCTAATCCTAATGGCGGGGACTGTTACTGCATCATCCTGAGCCATTTCATTTTTTTTATTTACCCAGCCTATTAATTAACCAGTGCTTGCACCAGAAACAAGATGAATACGTATTCACAGAGCGACTGTTGCGCCAGGGCAGCGCAACAACTGTCATCAATGCACTGTCGTGGTGCAGCAAAGTTCAAAGGCCTTGGATAAATCCCGATACAACCCCGAATGAATTTAGCAAAGTTTGCGCTTGATCAAATTGAACCCTCGCGCCTTTTGGCATACTTCGCGCCATTTTTTTTAAACAGGGTGCTTTTGATGCAAAATTCTGTGGCCGGCACGGCCTTTCAGCCCGAGTTGTTATCACCAGCCGGCACCTTAAAAGCGATGCGTTTTGCTTTTGCTTATGGCGCCGACGCTGTGTATGCCGGCATGCCCCGTTACAGCCTGCGGGTGCGTAATAACGAATTTGATTTGGCCACGCTGGCTGTGGGCATTCAGGAAGCCCATGCCCTGGGCAAAAAGTTTTATTGTGTGCTAAATAGCGCCCCCCATAACGCCAAACTTGACACCCTGGTGGAAGATATCGCTGAAGTGGTGAAACTGCAGCCAGACGCCCTTATTGTGTCCGATCCGGGTGTGATTTATCTGATGCAACAACATTTCCCGCAAATGGAACTGCATTTGTCGGTGCAGGCCAATACGGTGAACTGGGCTGCAGTGCAGTTCTGGCAACAGCAAGGCATCAGCCGGGTGATTTTGTCGCGCGAGCTGGCACTGGAAGAAATTGAGCACATTCGCCACACAGTGCCTGAGATGGAGCTGGAAGTTTTTGTGCATGGCGCCTTGTGTATGGCTTATTCCGGCCGTTGTTTGTTATCGGGTTATATGGACAAACGTGACCCGAATCAGGGCACCTGCACCAACGCCTGCCGCTGGCCTTATCAGGTGACAACAGCCACTGAAAATGCCGTCGGGCAGTTTGTGCCGGCCAACATGGCAGCAAACCAGGATAAAGCCGGTCCGGTTGACGATATTATTCTGCTCAGTGACCCACAAAAACCGGGTGAACTGATGCCGGCTTTTGAAGATGAACACGGCACTTATATTATGAATTCCAAAGATTTAAGAGCAGTGCAGCATGTAGACAGACTGACCCGCGCCCGGGTGCACAGCTTAAAAATCGAAGGCCGCACCAAGTCGTTTTATTATGCCGCCCGCACTGCCCAAATTTACCGTCGTGCCATTGATGATGCGGTGGCAGGCCGGCCATTTAATCCGGCATTGCTCGATGAGCTCGATGGCCTGGCGTCACGCGGTTATACCGAAGGTTTTTTACGCCGCCATATCCCCATCAGCGAACTGCAAAACTATGACAAAAGTGCTTCCAGCAGCGACAAGCAGCAGTTTGTCGGTGAAATCACAGGCAAAGCCGAAGGCACAAACCGGGTCTGGGTTGAGGTGAAAAATCAGTTTTTCGTTGGTGATCTGTTGCTGTTGATGTCGCCTCAGGGCAACCAGCAAATTTGCCTGAGCGAACTCTGGGATAAACAAGGTGTGCCGATACAGCGCGCGCCTGGCGCCGGTCATCAGGTGCAACTGCAGTTGCCGGACGGCATGTCGCCGGATTTTGTGCTGATTATCCGCGATCTGCCATCATCTGACAGCCAAATGCAGGGTTGTGCCTGATGGCGCTGACTATCTTAGCCGACTGCATTAACTGTGATATGTGCGCGCCCGAGTGCCCGAATAATGCGATTTCACTGAAGCGGCTGCAAAACCCGGACGGCAGCCCTGGCAAGCGGATTTACCAGATTGATGCCGACTTATGCACTGAATGTGTGGGGTTTTATGACAACCCCACCTGTGTTGAAGTTTGCCCTATTGATGTGGTGGTGAAACTGCCGGCGCCTTAACCAGCGCCGGTTGTGATGCCCCAGGTACAAATTTCAACTCAGCTGCAGCCTGGGGCACATCGTTTTAGTGGTCAGCGCCCCAGCTTAACCCCAACTTATACAAGGCATTTTTCTTTTCACCATGAATTTCTGCCGTTAAAGCCGCGGCTTTTTTCAGTGGTAATTCCGCCATCAACAGCTTTAAGGTTTGTTGCGCCACAGCGCTGATATCATCGTCCGCTTTGGCGGCAGGCGGCGCTATCATCAGCACCATCTCTCCCTGACAACGCTGCGGATCTTCCTCCAGCCAGGCGGTGATACTACTTGCAGTGCCATGGCAAAAATGTTCAAAAGTTTTACTGAGCTCTTTGGCCAGCACCAGCTCGCGCTCTTCACCATACACAGCGGCCACATCGGCCAGGGTGTCTTTAACGCGGCGCGCCGCTTCATAACAAATCACTGTGCCCACTGCAGGCGGGATCTCTTTCAGTACCTGTTGGCGTTGACCGGATTTAGCCGGTAAAAAGCCAATAAAATGAAATTTGTCGGTGGGCAAACCGGCACAACATAAAGCCGCAATTAAAGCGCAGGGGCCAGGAATAGGCACTATCCGTACCCCGGCGTCACGGCATAACCGGACAAGACTATAACCCGGGTCAGAAATCAGCGGTGTGCCGGCATCAGACACCAGCGCCACATCTTCACCGGCCTGCAGTTTTTGCAACAAACTGGCAGCACGTTGTTTTTCGTTATGGTCGTGCAACGACAAAAACCGCGCCGAAATATTAAAATGGCTCAGTAACTTACCACTATGACGGGTGTCTTCAGCCGCCACCCAGGCCACTGAAGTTAAAGTTTTCAGCGCTCGCTGGCTGATATCGTCCAGGTTGCCAATAGGGGTGGCCACAATATACAAAGTTCCGGCAGCCGGGCTTGGGTGGGCAGAAGTCATAAGGTTTTTCCTTTGTCTGGCAAGGCAAGGGGCCCGCGGCAAAAAATCAGCCAGAACAACAACTCAGCCCTGAGGCTGGCGTGATCCGGTCACAGAAATGGTATAAGATGACAGCCATTCGTCGGCTATTGTAACTGTGCATTGTGAAATCCAGCAAATTCCCACTTTGGTGTTCCCTTCATTCGGCATTTCGCCCGGCCATTGCGCCTGTGCTGGGTGCTGTGGTTATTCTGGCCGGTTGCAGCCAAACTCCGCCGCCCGCCCCTGCGCCTGCTGCAGTCAGCAAAACCACTGTTGCTGCGCCGGAAAAACCCGAAGCAGAAGCTGAAGTCTTTAAACTGGACCCAAACGCCGGTGAAGTCAGTTATCAGCGGGTGGAACAACCAGTCACAGCTATCGCCACTGATGCGTTTGAACAGCAACAACGCGACTTGCTGCAGGAAGCCAAAACCCTGCTGGAAGAAAAGCTAAAACCAGAGCGCAGCCTGGCCATCACCCATAATTTACGCTTGTCTACTTATGGCCAGATCCGTCAGCAAAATATGCTGCCTTTGCTGCAAAGTTACCTGGTGAACCAGCAATTTGCCGCCGCTGAATTATTGTTGGAACAGAATGCGTTGACCGAAGTTGCCCCGGCTGATCGCACTGAATTTACCCTACTGGCTGCCAATTTTTTATCTGATAACAAACAGTTACTCAGTGCGTTACGCTGGTTATTTGCCCAGGATGAACTGGCGGGCAATGCCGGTGCCGACGCAGAACTGCAAAATCTGCTCTGGCAGAATCTGGTGCAGTTAAGCCCGCAGCAGCGCAGCCTGCTTGTCAAAAACGCCCGCCCCCGCGCGGCCGCCTGGTTAAATCTGGTGGAAATTGCCGTGACTTTTGCCGGTCAACAACAAGCGATGCAACAAGCGCTGGATGATTGGCAACAACGCCACCCGGGCATGCCAGAGTTGTCGGCTTTACCCAAAGCCATTACTGAACTTGCCAGCACACCGGCTTATCAGCCGGCCAGAGTCGGCGTAATTTTACCTTTATCCGGCAATATGAAAGCGCTGGGTGAAGCAGTGCAGCTGGGCATGGTGGCCGCCAGCACTCAGGCCCCGGAGCGCAGCCTGCATTTTATTGACAGCAACCAGAGCGCGGAACAAATTCTGGCCGCACTGGAAACCACTCAGGTTGATTTTGTGGTTGGTCCGCTGCTCAGAGAAGATGTGGATAAACTGCAAACGCTGCCCAACTGGCGCTGGCCTACGCTGTTTTTAAACAGTAAACAGGATAATAACCAGCCAAACCCTGATCAGTTTTATTTTGCCTTAAGTGCCGAAGATGAAGCGGCGCAAATGGTGGAGTTATTCCAGCAGCGGCATTATCAGCATCCGGTGCTGATCAGCGCCCGCAGCCCGATTAACCAGCGGATGGCGCAGCATTTCCAGCAGCTGTGGCAGGAAAAAAACGGCGACAAAGTAGAAAGTTACAGCTTTAACACTCAGGATGAGCTGCGCAGCCTCATCACCACTTTTTTAGAAACAGCCGCCAGCACAGAGCGGGTCAATGAAATCAGTAAATATGCCGGTAGCACTGTCAATGCTGAAATGCACAGCAGACAGGATGTGGATGCTATTTATCTGCTGGCCGACCCAACCCAAACCCGGTTATTTAAACCTTTTATTGATGTCAGCGTGAGTCCCACAGCACCGGCTTTACCTATTTATGCCAGTTCGCGCAGCCACAGCCTGGCCATAGATCGTACCGATATCCGTGATTTGGCTGGCATGACCTTAACTGAAATACCCTGGCTGGTGCCGCAACAGCCACAGCTGCCGCTGCGCGCCGAGTATGAACAACTTTTTGCCGAGCAGGATGAAACCTCACAACGGCTGTTTGCCATGGGTTATGACGCCATGGCGCTGATTGGCCGGCTGAAACAACAACAGCAGTTTCCGGCCATGCTGCACCACGGCCTGACCGGCAGTTTGCGCCTTGGCAAAGACCAGAATATTCAGCGGCAATTAACGGTCGCCCGTTATGGTAAAGGCAAATTAACTGCGCTGGACGCGACAAAAAACAACTAAAGGACAACTCAGAGATGCAGGGCGGCAACTCCAAAGGTGCTTTTTTTGAAGACTTAGCCCTGAATTACCTGCAGCAACAGGGCCTGACGCTGTTGGCGCGCAATGTCAGTTGTCGTTTTGGCGAACTGGATTTAGTCTGCCAGCAACAAAAACAATGGGTGTTTGTTGAAGTCAAATACCGGCAAAACAACAGCTTTGGTGGTGCCGCCGCCGCAGTCACTTTGAGTAAACAACAAAAACTCAGGCAAACCGCCGCCTGGTTTTTACAGCAACAGCAAAAACAGGCGGACTGCCGTTTTGATGTGGTAGCTATTACCGGCGACAGCCCCTACCAAATCGAATGGATTAAAAACGCATTTTAACGAACAAGGCAGGACCATCGCGCATGCAAGAACATATCCGGCAGCTGTTTACCGAGAATATCCAGACGATGATAGCCACAGGCGAAGCTTTAGCTGAGCCTATTGAAGCCGCAGCCCTGACCATAGTGCAGGCGCTGGTCAGCGATCGCAAAGTATTGTGTTGTGGTGAAGGTGCAGCCAGGGCACTGGCCAGCCATTTTTCCCAGCTGCTGTTGGATCAATTTGAAACCGAACGCCCTTGCCTGCCGGCTTTAGCGCTGCAAACCGAACTGTCCGGCCTGCAAAGCGACAATCAGCATCAGGATTATCTGGCCCGTCAGGTGCGCGCTTTGGGTCAGGATGGCGACATTTTATTGGTGTTGTCGTTAACAGGGCACGAACATAACCTGATCAAAGCGGTGGAAGCGGCTTTGACCAAAGATATGACGGTGATTGCTTTAACTGTGGATAACAACGGCGAGCTGTCGGGTTTGTTGGGCAATACCGATGTTGAGCTCAGAGTACCGGCACACCGCCCTGCACGTATTTTTGAGTGTTACGCCTTTTTATTACATTGTGTCTGTGAACTGATAGACAACACCTTGTTCCCGCAACAAGACGACGAATAACCAAGGAGATGATGATGTCTGATGTAAAACCTCTGCTGAAACTGACCGCAATTGTCAGTCTGACGCTGTTATTACAAGCCTGCGCCGCCGCAGTGGTGGCCGGTGGTGCTTCTGCCGTCACTTCAGCGTCTGACCGCCGTACTCTGGGCTCACAAATTGACGACAGCAGCATAGTGGTAAAAGCCGAGCGGGCGCTGGAAGCAAATAAAACGCTGGAAGAACGTGCGCATATTAATGTCAACAGCTACAACGGCATTTTGCTGCTCACCGGTCAGGCACCAAGCCAGGATTTAGTCGAGCTGGCGAGCTCTCTGGTGCAGCCCATTCAGGGTGTCAAAGATGTCCAAAACCAGATCCGGGTCGGCAACCCGATATCTTTTACCACCCGTAGCCGTGACAGCTGGATCACCACCAGAGTAAAAAGCCTGCTGGTCGGTGACAAAGAAGTCAGCGCACTGAATATCAAGGTGGTTACTGAAAACGGCGAAGTGTTTTTAATGGGCCTGGTGAGCAGCAGCGAAGCCGACAAAGCTGTTGAAATTGCCCGTCACGTGAATGGCGTATCGCGGGTGATTAAAGCTTTTGAAACCAGTTATAACTAACTGCTTTAAAAGCCAAAAAAACCGCCTTTTGGCGGTTTTTTTATTTGTGCTGTGATCAGCCAGGCTCTTTGGATGAGACCGCTGCAATAGCTTCAGTTAGAAATTCAGCACCACAGGGGTTTTATTGGCGGTAATGGCCTGGTTTTTTGTCGCCAGGAAAGTCACTACATCAGCCTGCTCCGGATCATCCACCGTATTACAGCTAAAAGCTGCGGTATAAGTGCCGGCATCTATAAAACCAATCTGATAGTTGTAGCTGGCTGCACCATCAAACAACACAGGCGCGCTGGCATAAGGCAGGTTGGCCTGAGTGCCACCATAATCGCCCAATGTGGCCGGTGCTAAGTCAGCCCCTTTATACAGATAAACCACTCCGACCGGTTTGGTTTTGTCAGATGGCGCCACAGTACATTGATTATTGATTAATAAGGTTTCGCTGACAGAACCTGTTAAATGACCAATCTGACTGGTATCTACCAGACGCAGACCCGTTGGTTTTAACTGATAGTTTTGACCGGCTTTGTTGTTCACCACAGCTTTGCGTAAATCAAATTCCAGGGTGTAACTAAAAGTACCACCGGCAGACAAAGTCGGGCCCAGTAACTTCAGCTCGTTGGAAGGCACCGACAGCGTTTTTTTGCTGCCGTCTTTCAGCTGAATATAAGAACCTTCACTGAGCACCAGCCGCAGCTGACCGTAATTACCGGCCGGCACTGTAGCGCCAGACACCAAAGATTCAGCCAGTGCACCAGGTAACTTTAATAAGTCCACACCGCGGCTATTGGCAATCACATTACCCTGAGCGTTCTGACACAAGTTATTCGGTGCTGCGGCTACCGCATCTGAACCAATCAGATACTTTTGGGTGGCACTGCCATTGCCCACCAGCTCAATGGCATTAAAACACACCACCACAGCGGCGGCGTCATTGACCGGCGCGTCACTGACCTGCAAACCAAAAGTGGCTGTGGTAGCCACAGGCACAGCATCGTCAGAGCCACCACCGCCACCACAGGCGGCCAGCGTCAGCAAGCTGCCGGCTAATAAAACAGGGGGAAATACAGTGTTGAACTTGCGCGAATTTGCCAGCTTTTTGCCAGCTTGTGTTGTGTGCTCAGACATAAAGAACCTCGATGTACAGCTTGGGGAAAACACTATATTAGGAATTTATATTTTAGCGATGAATCAAAACTGAATGTTGTTTAAAAAACAGGTCTGACAACTGCAGCAGTCAAGCTGTTTTTAGCGACTGGGTTGTCGCTGTTATCCATTAGGGAATAAACATGCAGGCAGGTATTGCTGCCTGCCTGAGTTGGATGAATTTCATTTCCAATGCAGGTACTTATACTTCCTGCAGCGCTTTGAGGGCTTTTGAGTGGAATTCACGGTGTTTCATCACCAAAAGCACTATTACTGTGGACAACATAAAGAGCCAGACATTAATAAACCAGGCCAAAGCTGCCAGTGAAAAATAAATGGCACGCAGGCCGTAGTTAAAAGAATGCGCCGCCTGATCAATCACTTTGGCCGCTCTGTTGGCGTAGAGCTGCACCTCAGCTTCAGATAAATGTTTGCCATCGGGCGCAGCACCAATCAGCACACCACCAAAACCATACTGGCGTAAACTCCAGGTAAACTGGAAGAAGGTAAATACATAAATTAAGCCTAAAAACAGCAACTTAAACTGTAAAAGCCCGTCCGTATGATCAAGCCAGGGCATCACCTGCAACAGCACCTGGGCAATTTTGTCACTGGACGCTATGGCGGTCAGCAAACCGGCCAAAATCAACATAGAGCTGGACGCAAAAAAGCTGACATTACGCTCCAGCGTGGAAATCAGCGCCACATCAGCCATTTTATTGTCGCGGGTTAACATCTGCCGCATCCAGTCTGTGCGTTTACGCCGCAGTTCAAAACTCAGGCAACTGACGGTGCGGGCTTTGCGTTTGGCAAAGAGGGTATAACCCACCCACAACAATAAAAACCACAATACCGCCAACAAATCTAACCAGGGAAAAGCGTTTTGCATTGTTACTCCATCAGGCGTCCGGACCGGACTCTGTTAAGGCCAAATCAAAATAAAAACAGGCACCCCCGTGAGGCAAGCGCTGATAACCAATGTCGCCGCCCATGCGTTCGAGCAGTTCTTTACAAATAGCGAGACCCAGACCGGTGCCGCCCAGTTGCCTGCTGTCTGAGCTGTCAGCCTGCGAAAATTTCTGAAACAGCCTGGGGATAAAATCGGCTGGCACACCAGGGCCTTGATCCAACACCTGAATACGCACTTTGTTGTCCAGTTGCAGTGCCTGCAACTGCACCTCGCCCTGAGGTGGTGAAAAACGAATGGCATTGGCCAGCAAGTTAGCAAACACCTGCTGCAGCCTGCTGTCGTCAGCCCTCACTGTCAGCTCAGGGTCAACATCAGGCTGCACAGTTAAAGTGATACCTTTTTGCTGCGCCAGCGGCAGGTTGCGGTTTTTGGCTTCCAGTAACAAAGACTTCACGCCCAAAGGTTGTAACTGCAACAGCATTTTGCCTGCGCTGAGTTTTTCAATATCCAGAATATCGTTGATCAGCATCGACAGCTGTTCACAATTTTGCCTGGCTATATCCAGTAACTGTTGCTGTGGCTGTGGAATCACACCTACAGCACCACCGGCCACTAAACCAAGAGCCCCACGAATAGCGGTTAATGGTGTGCGCAGTTCATGGCTGACGGTAGAAACAAATTCATTTTTCAGCCGCTCCACTCTTTTACGCTCGCGAATATCACGCAACAGCAATACAGTGCCGCCTTGCTTTGCATCGCGGATATGGCTGAGCATCAGCTCCACCAGCACCGGCTGGCCATTTTGCTGCAGCACATCGAGTTCAGCGCCGCCGGCCAGTTCATCCAGAGTGCAGCTGTTGGCAAACAGCTGAGTGTAAGGCTGGCCGGTAATGGCATAAGCCTGATAACCCAACAAACTCTGGGCGGCCTTGTTGATTTTTTCAATACGGCCAAACCTGTCCAGCACCACAATAGCGTCAGCAACGTTATCAAGCACTGTGCTGGCATAAGCTTCACTTTGCTCTCTGGCTCTGGCAGTGACCGCCAGCCTGCTGTTGGCGATAAAAATGGCTGTCACCAGCGATAATAACAACAGGCTGATCAACCAGCCGAGCAGCCGCAGGCTCCAGCCGCTGGCAAAAGAGAACGGCTCAGCCGACACCGCCGCCAGCTGCCATTTGGCACCGGAAATGGTTAAATCAAACAACATAGCGTCTTGCAAAAACAGCTCTGGCTCACCCACCAGCGCCTCTGTCCAGCGTTGGCCGGCAAGACGCCGCAGCGCCACTTTTACACCTGCTGCTTCGGCCTGCTGGCGCAACAACACCCAAACCGATTCAATCTCCAACACTGTACTGACAATGCCCCAATACCGCTCATCGGGCAAAAATACCGGTATACGATGGATAAAACCCACTCCGCCCTGCGCCAGTTGCACAGGGCCCACCAGCAAGGGTTTGCGCTGCTGAATTAAAGCGGCGATGTCAGGCCACTGTTCAGGGAGATCCGGATAATAAAGCCCCAGCGCTTTTTCATTGCCCAGCAGCGGATAAATCATGCTGATCCTGTTACCGGGGGCCAGGCCAATATTGCGGATATGCCGCGCCTGCGCCACCAGGTTGGGCAATAAAAAGGCAAACTCTTCATCGCGCACCTGGCCATGCGACGCCTGAATATAAGCCACCAGGCCCTGGCTTAAATACAATGACGAATTCACTTCGGTTTCCAGCAAGGCACGCAATTCTGCAGCAGCTGCTGCCACATGCCGAAGCTGCACCTGTTGTTGGCGCTGCCTGTCCTGAAACACCAGATATTCGGTGCACAAAGTAAACAGCAACAATAACAAAGTCAGCAGCAGCCATTGCCTGCGGGAAAACAACGTTGTCGCCATGCCTGATCCTAAGCTGAAATGAAGGGGAATCTGACGCACTTTGCTTTTTTGCTAAAGCGCAAAGTACTTGCTTAATGATACACTTGGCGCAATTTTCCGGCAGATTAATTTAATAAGTTTGAGGAGCATGGCGTGACGACTTTAACCATTCAAACCCCTGATGACTGGCATTTACATTTTCGTGACGGTGATATGCTCAAAGAAACAGTGCCGGCCACTGCCCGTTGTTTCCGCCGTGCTGTGGTGATGCCCAATTTAGTGCCGCCAGTAACCACAGGTGCTTTAGCCCAGGCTTACCGCGAACGTATTCTGGCCGCCCGCCCGGCCGGCAGCAATTTTGAACCTGTGATGACCATTTATCTGACTGACCAGACTACAGCACAGGACATTGCCGACGCCAAAGCCGCTGGCGTACTCGCGGCCAAGTTATACCCGGCCGGTGCCACCACCAACTCACACTCAGGTGTATCCAGTTTAAGCAGCCTGTACCCTGTGCTGGAAGCCATGGTGGAACACAACATGTTGTTCTTAGTTCATGGTGAAGTGACAGATTCACATATTGATATTTTTGACCGCGAAGCCGTGTTTATTCAGCAGCATTTAACACAAATTGTGGCGAATTTTCCCAAACTGAAAATAGTACTGGAACATATCACCACCAAAGATGCGGTGGATTTTGTACTGGCCGCTGCCGATAACGTTGCTGCCACTATCACACCACAACATTTAATGATGAACCGTAACGACATGCTGGTGGGCGGTATTCGCCCGCACAACTACTGTCTGCCGGTCCTCAAACGCCGCACCCATCAGGAAGCTTTACGTGCTGTAGTAGCAAGCGGCAATAAAAAGTTCTTCCTGGGCACAGACTCTGCACCACACGCCAAACATAAAAAAGAAGCAGCTTGTGGCTGCGCCGGTTGTTACAGCGCCTGGAGTGCCATTGAGCTGTACGCTCAGGTATTTGATGAGCTGGGCGCTCTGGACAAACTGGAAGGCTTTGCCAGCCACTATGGCGCCGACTTCTACGGCCTGCCACGCAACAGCGGCACTATTACGCTGGTGAAAGAAGACTGGACTATTCCGGCCGAAATCACCTTGCCGGACGGCAGCCCTATAGTGCCGTTTTTTGCCGAACAACAAGTGCACTGGAAGTTAAAAGCATAAGTTAAAAGGCTCAGTTTAAACACTCAGTTACCTGCTCAGCGCTTGAATGAGCTCAAAGCTGTGGTTCATTCAAGCGCTTCGTCTGCTGGCAGGCCAAAACCCTGATCTGCCAGACGCTGACTTAACAGCGCAAACTTTTGCCGCAAAAAATCTCTGAGCATCAACACAGCTGGTGTCACCTGAGCGCGGCTGGCGCAAATTAAATTGAGCTGCAGCGCTTTGATCTGATACTGCGACAACAACACCTGCACCCTTCCCTCCAGCACATCAGCGGCCATATCAAAAGCCGACTTTAAACCGATACCGCGGCCACTGACTATCCAGCGCCTGACTGCATCGGCGTCATTACTCACTCTGTTGCCACTGACATTCACCGCCTGCTCAGCGCCGTCCTTACTAAAAAGCCATTTGTCGTAAGCGCGCTCATCTATCTGATACAACACACAATTATGCTGCGAGAGCTGCATGGGATCTGCAGGCTCACCAAATTGCTGCAAATAAGCAGGCGCAGCACAAACCCAACGTGGTGCTTTGGCTATGGCAAAAGCCACATGGGAAGAGTCGGCAACAGCGCCATAACGCAAAGCTAAATCTACCTGCTCACGGTATAAACCTGCCACTTTGTCACCGAGCTCCAGCCTTAAACTTAACGCCGGATATAAAGTCTGGAATTCATCCAGCCAGGGCAACAACACATTGCGGCCCAAATCACTGGGCGCGGTCAGGCGCAGCTCACCGCTGATATGGCTGTCGAGCTGGCGCAGCGCCTGCTCCCCCAAAGCCAGCGCCTGCAGCGCATTCTGGCAATGCTGTAAAAAGTGCTCACCGGCCGGGGTGAGTTTTAAGCTGCGGGTGGAACGCACTAATAAGGTTGCGCCTAAATGTTGCTCCAGCCGTTTCAGCGCTGCGCTGGCCGCCGCTGGTGTTAAGTCAAATTGTCGCGCCGCCATACTGATATTGCCGGTGCGTACTATTTGCTGGAAAAGTTTGAGATCCTGAACCTGCAGCATTTTCAAATTTTATTTGATAAAGAAAGCAGTATTAGGTGGTTTTTCTTTAGGTGTCAATCGAGCACACTGTGCATCAGACGTGAACCCAAGCTGCTATCAACAAAAGTTGAACCCCAGCACTTTAACACCCGGTTTTTCAGCGGAGAAATATTATGCAAGCCATTGGTTATTATCAGTCTTTACCAGCAGACCACCCTGAAGCGCTGCTGGATATTGAGCTGCCTATGCCTGTTGCCACAGGTTTTGACCTTTTAGTTAAAGTTGAAGCCATAGCCGCCAACCCGGTGGATTATAAAATTCGCCAGCGCCGCACACCTGTGGACGGCAAAGCCGAAATTCTGGGCTGGGATGCCGCCGGCACTGTGGTGGCCGTAGGTGAAAACGTCACTTTATTTGCGCCGGGCGACACTGTGTATTACGCCGGCGCGTTAAACCGCCCTGGCGCCAACAGCGAGTTTCATCTGGTGGACGAACGTTTGGTAGGCCGCAAACCCAGCAATCTGAGTTTTGCCGAAGCCGCAGCGCTGCCGCTCACAGCCATTACCGCCTGGGAGCTGTTATTCGACCGGCTGCAACTGGATAAACCGGCGCCGCAATATACACAAAAAGTAGTGCTGGTAAGCGGCGCCGCCGGTGGTGTGGGCTCTATTTTGCTGCAACTGGCGCGCGAACTGACAGACGCCACTCTTATTGCCACCGCCTCCAGGCCGCAAAGCCAGCAGTGGGTGCGTGATTTAGGCGCGCATTATGTGATTAACCATCAGCTGCCTTTGGCCGATGAGCTCAAGCGGATTGGCATTAAGGAGGTTAGCCATGTGATTAGCCTGGTTGATACTGCCCGTTATTATGCTGAATTTATTGAAGCTTTGGCACCACAAGGCAAACTGGCCCTGATTGACGACCCGGCAGAGGCGCTGGATATCCGCCCGCTGAAACTAAAAAGTTTAAGCCTGCACTGGGAGCTGATGTTTACCCGCTCTTTATTCCAGACGCCAGACCAAATTGCCCAGCATCAGCTGCTGAATCAGCTCAGCACCCTGGTGGAACAAGGCAAAATTAACAGCACTCAGGGTGAGCTGCTTGGCAAGATTAACGCCGCCAATTTAAGACGCGCCCACCAGCAACTGGAAAGCGGCCAAACCATCGGCAAACTGGTATTGGCAGGTTTCTAAGCAGAGAAAATGGCGGTTGTTCAATTTTTGACTAATTGGCCAACAATCAAAGCCCTGCACCACTTTGCGTCTGGACAAGCGCCACAAGGCACAATACAATGGCCGCCGTCGCGCACCCATAGCTCAGCTGGATAGAGCGCTGCCCTCCGGAGGCAGAGGTCTCAGGTTCGAATCCTGATGGGTGCGCCATATAAATCAACCACTTAGAGGCAACTCAAGTGGTTTTTTTGTATCTGGTGACCAAACGGTGACCACATCGTGACCATTTGTGTCTTTAGCATCGCCTTCTGACTTCAAAAAATGACCTTTGCCCCGAAAGCTCATACCTCGATGGAAGTCTCCATAGAGGGCGGAACCTCACTCGATATCTTGCCCTTTCAAATGTTATTCCTCTAAACTGTCAGTGTTGTCCGGTATTGCTTTGATATCAGCAAAGTTAATACCAACCCTGTTAGCAAAACTGAAGGACTTATTCGCTATACGCTGTGTGTAGTTTTCCTTTTGCGTACAAACATATTTTAAAGATAAGTCTTTACCTGAGATAGAAACTTTAATTTCGTCTTCCGTATTTATTATATTTTGCGGTATGTAGATGGTAAAAGGTCTACTCTTCCACTCTACGTTGATAATTCTCCCCTCGGGATTCCTGAAAAACGAATGAAAACCAGTATCTCCTGCTTTTAACCCTTTCTCCAACGAATGGATATTTGCAGATTCGATAAACATATAATTATCATTTATATTTTGAGGAGTCAGACAATCACAGTGAGCTGTAATACAGAGATAATACTTATCCTTTCCTTTAAAAATATCACCAAAATATAAACGACTTGATTGACCAGGTTTTAGCCTCAATATTGAATATTTTTTATTTAAAAATGCAAGATCGTCAAACAATTCCTTTCCACCAGACGCCAAGTGCTTAGCTAATTTCTCATCTATTCTCTGAGCCTCTTTATATTCATGAAGCACCGACATCATTTCAGGTGTAAAAACATTCCAGTCACCAGATAGTGTTGAATTCCATAGATCTTTCAAAAAGGTAGCAAACTCAATTTGCCCACCTGGATTTTTTGTAACAGTCGTTTCATGCCAAAAAAATGCATCATCTGTAATTTGGCTTAAGTCTTTTCCTAATGATTTAGCTTTATCACGATAAAAGTTTCTACATTCCAGCGACAATAGCGACATAAAGTTATGTGGTCTAGTGTGAATAACTTCAGCTATCCTTGTGAACAATTTGTCGGCAGCTACTGAATTCTGGTTACCTGCTTTATGACAAATTATAACGACTGTTGAATTGATCAGTAGGCAGTGAATATCACCGGCAAGAAGGAATCGCTCTACATTATACTTTCCTGAAGCGTACTTACTTACTTCCTTACGTCCTACAATGTTTAGACCTAGTAACACTTCCTGTAAGCTCAAATTAAATAAGGTTCTAGCGGCGCTTGCTAAAGCCTTATATAAATTACTCGTGAAATCCTCTTTACATTTCAAAGCAATTGCTTCGTTGACTTCAGCATGTAGTGTTTTTTTTCTGTCTTTGAATTTACAAGCGTCAAAATATTTATCCGAAAGGCTCATTAGCCAAGCAAGTTCATCATCTCCAAAATAGTCATCCTTGCCCAGTAATTCATCTACTTTGTCTGCGAACATGCCTTTCAGTTTGTCGAGTGATTCCTGCCTGTCAGCTAGTGGGTTGCTATAGTAAGAAAGTATGCAGTTTTCAACGCTGTCTAAATGTCCAGCGTTTGTGTAAATACAAACAAAGGGGAGAGTCTCGATATCTACGGCGTCATTCAAAATGTTCAACGCGGGCGCATACTTGGGTGCTTCAGCTGAAAGTTCCCAGTCTAATATCAGCAAATCTTTAGACGCCAGGTACTGCTTTTGGTTGGAATTCCAGTTATCCAAGGTTAGAAAACGGCGGATATCTAACGAGCACCCTTCGTTCAGAAAAGACTTGTATAGCGTGCTGCTCGTATCAACATCTGAATTTTCATGAGGATCGGAAAAGGGTTCTACAAACTCATCATCGATACAATATGCCGCATTTATTGTGTTACGAATAATTCCTTTAGCGACTTGAGAAAATTGTTGCATGCATTAAACTCCTTCTGCTTTCTCAATGATGAAACAAGCTCCTTTCAGCTCGTTATATTTCCTATCATTTGATGCTTCGATTCGGTAACCGATGGTTTCTAGGTTGGTTCTTGCTAGATATAGCCCTATTCCTCTCCCTCCTGGAGTTCTGGTGAAAAATAGTTTAAAAATGTCTTCTAGATAAAAGTTATCAATAGGCTGACCATTGTTTTGGACTAGAATTTTATCGTCTTTTATCTTAATATGGATAGTCCTGTCTGACACCGACTTGAGCCAATAAATGGCGTTATTAATCAGGTTAATAAATACAGGTTTTATTACGGAATCAAAGGTAAAAAAACGATATTCTTCAAAGGTCTTGTCACAAGTAAAAGTTATATTGTTTTCTTCAAATCGTTTTTTGAAAAAGATAGATAGATAGGCAAATAGTTCCTCACCTGGTATCTCACTACGCGATCTCCTCGTTGTTCTGTACAAGGGTGCCAACAGTTGGTGATTAGTTTCGAGATGTTCAAAGGCCGAAAGTAATTGTTTGAAGCTATATTGATACTCTGCATGATCTTCTAATAGTGGCTTGAGAGTCTGTAATCCGTTCCCGATTTCAGAATATAGTACGTTAAATTGATGGTCGATAATTTCAACAGCTATCCCTAGTTGTGACAATTCGTGCATAGCCTCAACTTTTTCTTGTATTTGCTCGTACTGATCCTTATACCAAAGCACTAGCGCATCGTCGTCTACACCGACATCCAATCCCTCCAAATGCTTTACAAGTGGCAAGTAGCGTTCCTGCTGCTCGTGGTAAAATTCATCAGCCGTCTTTTCCAGCTCATTTTGCAACAGGGAATAATCGTGTTTAGCAGTACCGATTGCTCGTTCCAACTTACTTCGTTCAATATCAAATCGACCAGGAACCTGTGACAAATCGAGATCGACAGTTTCTATTATGGGGTCTATCGAGTTGATTATCCGTTTTCTGAAGTCCTGTAATTGACGCACAAGAGAAGATCGCAATGATTTTGCTTTGGTATTATATTCATTCTCAAGTGTCTCAATGGAAAAGCTTGCGCGAAGTCGTTCTGATACCTCTTCGCATTCGGTAATTATTTGACTGGCAGCTTCAAACTTTTCACAATATTCAAAGTATTTTTTCTCAAGGGATGCATCAAGGTTGAATCGGCGTGGTTTCACCAGTCTTAACTTACGCAAGCTTTCCTTAACATCGTTCAATTCTTGCAATAGTTCTTCGACTTGGTGAATTTCAACTTTTTTAGCTGCTGATTGAACCTGCAGGCTTTCTTTTATTCTGGTTCCCGTAAGCTCCAAAGTCCCTAAAGACTCCTCGTTGTCTTTAATTTCTCGCTTAAAACCAGTCAAGGTAATATTACTTTTTCGCTTTTCTTGTTTTAGTAGACGTTTGTTAGTTTTTTCTATATCGGTAATTTGCCGTTGCCTCGATGTTGGCTCGTCTTCTCCTTGTGTTTTACGGAAAAAGCGCAATGAGACGTCAATAAAAAACTCAATCAAGTCTCTTTGAAGCTCATGATAAGCTTGGTTGGCTACAAACCCTTCACGTCCTGCTTTATCGACTAACCTCGGGTTTTTTTCTCGCGATATATCGATATACCCCATCATCCGGCGATGGCTGAAGTGGTAATAACCAGCTCCCCGACTGCGCCGTTCTTCAAATTTAAGCCAGTCATACTCCAGGCGACCGTATGGTAAAACTCGGAATCCATCACGGTAAACATATAAACCACCAAAAAGTGCGAGCTTTTTGTTAAGAATATCGAATAGTTTCTCAGGCAGCTTTGAAGCGTTTTTAACACCCTCAACCCAACCGAGCTCTATGGTTAAAGGGCCGTATGGCGTTTTCCCCGGCATACGATTAGGCTTAAAAAAGAAATCATAATTTTCGTTATAAACCTGCACACTGCCTTTGAACTCACCTTCATCATTGAACTCGCCTTTAAGCCAATGGTCACCGTGGTATACGTCATGCGATGTAAAAAAGCGATTGCGGGCAACCAGATCATACATTCCGTTTTTATGATGAATTTTAAATGATGTGGCGATAGGTTGTTCATCTTTGAAGGCATTAGTCATGCCGTTTAAGGATGTCCGGAGATAATTTAATTTCTCGTTATCTTTTGAGTCTAAATCCTGAGCATCCATAGCCGCCAGTTCAGGGTGTGGATTAAATGCGACGAAGCTGGTGCCGTGGTTTTCTTCAGTCCCAAATTGTGTTTCCAATTCATCTTCCAGAAATTGTGGAAGTCGTTTTCCAATCAAATCATGCTTTATTTGTTCTGCCAGAGATTCATGCTCAGACCAGTCACCGGAGGAAAGGTTGAATGAAAATTGACGAGTCAGCTCGTCTAAATGCTCATTGAGGCTTCGGTCTTTATTCAGGGGAATGATAGGTATATCAAAGTCTTCAATATAGAGGTTGTAGTTCTCAAGAATCCGCCAGTCAACATACACGAGATGAGCCTGTTCATTCTTCTTTTTTGTAAGCATCAAAATGGGAGAGCCGAGATAAGCAATTGATAGTCTTCCAATACCTTTCTCACCGAGCGGAATTCTCGGCTCCTTACTGAGACGAGCTTCTTCAGTAAGAGGTAACATTCCTCGCGTTTTTGAATCGGTCCCTAGAACTATCCATTTAGTTTCCAGTTCCTCTTCAGACATGCCAAATCCGTCATCTGATAAAGTAAAAACCGGCTCACTAATATCCCTATAGCCGATTTGGTACAAATCACAAGAGACCTCATCTGCATATGCATCGTAACCATTCTTCCAAAGCTCAGAAATCGCCGTAGGCAGATCCGCTATCTGGCCCTTCCCCAGATGGTCCACTGCTCTCGCCTTAGTCCGGAATTTCGCCATTTTATTCCCTTAAATGCTGATAATAATGTTCTATAAAGTAGTCACCGAACACTCTTGCCATCTGAACGGGCACAGCGTTACCAATCTGTTTTGCTTGAGCGTTGAGAGAGCCGGTAAATACAAAGTCGTCTGGAAAGGTTTGTATTGCTGCAGCTTCTCGAACACTGATTGCTCTATTTTGCTCTGGATGGCCAAACCTTCCATTGGACAAACTAATGCATCGGGTTGTTAAACCTGTCGATACTTCAGCCCATCTCATTCGGCCATACACATCTGAATGACCTGCATAATCTTTGTGGCATTCAAGGTGCAAATTCTCAGGCCAACACTCTCTGCCTCGTTCTGGCGGAGTATGCTCCATTCGTTTCATATTAATGGCATTCAATTTAGCTGCTCTATGGTTTGGAATGTCAGGATGTTCCATACCCGCAGCTATTTCAGGGAAATGACCGATAGCCTCTCTCACCGTAACAAGCGGGTTGCTGGTACCTTCCCCATGTGTTGCTTTTGGAATTGAGACTTCGCCTAAACGGCTACCGATTAGAACCCAACGCCTTCTGCGTTGAGGGACGCCATAGTCTTGGGCCGCGATAATACCTGAGTCAGTGTGATAGCCCATACGAGCCAGCGTTTTCTGAAAGTCGGTTAACGGGTTTACTTTTGTACTTTTCCGAATACCTGGTACGTTTTCCAAAAAAACAAATTCGGGATTATAGCGCTCGACAAAACGCTGGAACTCGGACAACAGCGTAATGCGTGAATCGTTTTCTGGTCTTACCGTATTTTGTTTCGAGAAGGGCTGACAGGGAGCGCACCCACAGAATAGCTTAGGAGCTTGACCAACAGCTGTAACATGACCCGCAATATCATTTTCAGAGATTGCACGAATGTCGCCTTCGAGAAAATCAACGTTGGGAAAGTTGTGTCTGAATGTGTTTGCTGCATCAGGATCAAAATCCAGTGCTAAAGTAGGCTCCAAACCTGCTTGTTGGAATCCTCGGCTGGTACCGCCACACCCAGAGAAAAAATCAAAGACTTTTATCGGCATTGTTATTCTATTGTGCCAAAAACATGAACACGCAATTCTATGACAACATAGAGAGTAAAGGAAGAGACACTGTCAAATAGTGGGCGCACTATTTTTTAGTCTCAAACAATATCAACATACAGTGTAGTGGCAGACTGAATTTGGTCACTAGGTTGGAAGTATTATGAAATGCTGGTTTCACGAAAAATCGAACGTCCGCAAATAAGGCAAACCCGACATTCGTTTTTCTATTATTAGTTCAATTCCGTCGCCTCATCAGGCGTATAGGACGCCACCTTATCCAACTCGACTCCAAAATACACACATAGCTTGTCTAGCACATCCGTAGTGGTGTTATAGCCCTTTTGATTCGCGACTTTTGACAGCGTGGTTCTGTGGATCCCCGTACTTTTCGACATCTCGTCAAAAGTGATCCGCCTGTTTTCCCTAAATTCTTTATCTGCAATCAGCTCTTTGAGCCTGAATCTGATCATTCGTTCTCCCCTCTTCAACTTGCATATTCTACACAAAAAACGAGTTTGATCATTAATTGATGATTAAAAGCGACAAAAGACGCTTGACAAAGACATTTATACTCGCATAATGTTGAGTATACGCTACATTTGTTCATCAAGAGGTGTTTACGATGCTTAAAACCTACTTAACTACTGAGGAGCTGGCGGAGCTCATCAAGTATGACGTCAGAACAATTCGCGAGTCTTTAAAAGACCGGGTGTTGTTTGAAGGTGTTCATTACATCCGCCCTTTTGGTGGCCGCAAGATTTTGTATATCTGGGAAGCCATTCAGAAGGACATCAGTAAACCTCAATCGAGGACTTTCATCCCAATGGCAAACGGAGGTATAGCGCATGGGTAGTTTAAGAAAGCGGGATTCCGGCACACTACAGCTGGATTTCAGATACATGGGTGTGCGTTGCCGCGAGCAAACAGCGCTACCGGATACGCCAGCTAACCGCAAAACGCTAGCGCGGCTGATGCAGAAAATAGAAGCGGAGATCCTGTTGGGCACTTTCGTTTACAGCAATTACTTTCCGAACAGCAAGCTGGTTGGCAAGTTTGAAAAGATGGCACAGCAAAGTCTGGCGGTGAATACGGCGGGTAGAGAGCCAAAGTTTACTGAGTTTGCTGACATCTGGCTGGATGAAATGGCAGTCAGCTGGCGAGTCTCGTACCAGGAAACCATGCATGTGGTGGTCAACAATCGGCTGAAATCTTATTTCGGTAATAAGTTGATCAGCAGCATCACTAAAGCGGACATCATCCAATTTCGCGCCTCACTCGGCAAAGTACGTCGCGAAGATGGACAAGGGTTGTCTGCCGGCTACATCAACCGGAACATAAAAGTACTTTTTATGATCCTCAATGAAGCCGCCGATCGCTATCAGTTTACTGCGCTCGAGCGTTTAAAACCACTGAAAACCCCGAAGTCGGATGTAGACCCCATGACGCTGGAAGAAGTTGAGCTGTTCCTGCGCCATGTCGACGCCAAATTTCGCGATTACTACATAGTGCGGTTTTTCTCAGGTATGCGAACCGCCGAAATTGACGGCCTGCAGTGGCGCTATATCGACTGGGACAACCGGCGCATTCTGGTGCGTGAAACCTGGGTGAAGAATCGTGTGGAGTACACCAAAAACGATGGTAGTCAGCGCGAAATCAATATGACGGAACCGGTCTATCAGGCACTGCGCCGTCAGTTAGAGCAAACCGGCGGCGGCAAGTATGTGTTTGCTACTCGTAATGACACGCCATACAGCCACCGCAACCTCGCACAGCGTGTTTGGTATCCGGCGCTGGAAGCTGCAGGGCTTAGAGTCCGCACGCCATACCAAACAAGGCATACCACCGCTACCTTATGGTTGGCTGCTGGCGAAAATCCAGAGTGGATAGCCCGGCAAATGGGACATACCACCACCGAAATGCTGTTTCGGGTGTACAGCCGTTATGTGCCAAACCTGACACGTCAGGATGGCTCTGCGGCCGACCGGTTACTCAAAGGTTTTAATGGAGGAGCGCAGTCATGATCCAGATTGAACAGACCCGTGAATACAAAACTTATTTACTGAATAAATCTTTAAATCAGCAGGTGAAGCGAATGGCTGTATACCTGATGACCACGCTCTTTATCGACCCACACAGCAACCAGTTGGCTGCGGCTATTCAGCCTGCGATACAGCAGGATAACGCAGAGCTGGTGCTTGATTGGGTGCGCCAACAGGTGTGCTGTGCCAGTTGTATGCAGGAAGCTGATTTTAAAGCGTTACAGCGTGATTTTGTGCGCTGGTTACTCAGCCATGATATTCCGGTAGGAGAGCTGCAATGAACAATCCAAACAATTTCTACGGTATTTATCAGGTTTGGTTGGGCAACTTTGTCACTGCCGACCAAGGTTGGGAAGCAATGCAGCTTCGCAATGTCCCCCGCAAACACCCATGCTTTTTTTATCCGTACACCAGGCTTGGCCAACGTGGCTTGCAGCGACTGAACACGCTCACTGAGCAGGCGTTTTGCCAAAAGCTGGCGCATATGGGCTGCATACCAGCATCCCTGTTACTGGGGTATAGCCTCACCCGTGAGTATGGTGACACTGGCCGGGTAATTTGCGAAATCAGCGGTTATCAGTATGCGTACTTTGGCATTGAGAGCATCCTGCAACACTATATTGAGCCGGGCTTTTACGAAGAGGTACAGCTGTTTTTTGGCGATAGTCTGCTGCTTGATATTTGCTGGTACTTACTCAGAAGTTATGAACCGCTGGGTTTAGACCACGGCGATCTTCCGGTGATGCAGTTCTGTCGGATGGTAACCAGCGATAGCCTGAGTTATCCGCGGTTAGACTCGTGAGCAAGAGGAGGCAAAACATGCAAACGTTAATACCAGTGCCGGCCCACTCCGGCAAAAGCGACAATGAAATTGTTTTGCTCGACCCTGCCCGTCTCGCTGACTGGCATGGTGTTGATAGAAACTCACCCAAGGTGCTGTGCAAAACCGCTATTTATGGCAACCATGCCGCAGGCTGGAGCCTCTACCTGCAGGAAAATGGCTGTTACGAGTGGCTGATTGGTTCTGATGTTGCGGGCAGCAGTAGTGGCGCTTTGGATGTGATAGCGATACTTGGTCACAACCTTTGCCTGATGCCCTGGCAAAAGCTGATTTTTTGCAACGAAGGCTTGGCCTGCACAGCAATTTCGTACATCCAGCTACCAGGTATGGCTGGGTTAGACTGACTGTAATTGCTTAGGCGTAGTAAGCCCCGGTTGTTCAGATAACAGTCGGGGCTTTTTATTGGAGGGCTTTTAGTTTTAATTTTTCCGAAGTATGAAGCTAAATAATTATGCTCAGCTCTCGGAGCTTTTCTGGTCCGTCTCATCCAAAGCTGTGCAGTGTTGAACCTGTTTGCCAGCAGTCACCTGATTAAGTTGCTGGTATTTCGGTAACGCATCCAGCCATAAATCTAAATCCTCTTTTAAATAACGAATCGAACGACCAATCCGGATAAAAGGTGGTGCTGGCGTACGGTTTTCCCGGTTTCCATCCATCCGCGACTGGCGCAAATAAGAGCGGCTCATACCGAGATAAGCAGCGGTCTCAATCTCAGTGAATACACGTTTATCCATTAGATATCCATACTAAGTCTGGTTTATATGAATATAACCTAACTCACAATGAACGCTTTGGCCTTTGTGTTGACCTCAAAACGGAAACGCCCCGTTTATCAAATACTCTCGCTAACACCCATCAGTGGCTAATCGAGCATATCATTTACTTACAGGCTACAGGTTTGCTCTCGCTAGTTGCTTTGCCTGTGTTCATCATAAGCACATCGCCACAGGCACCATTTTCACAAACCTGCATACCGTACTGCAGAGTATCTGGAGTCAACGATTCCAACAGCACTTCGCCTTTAGTGAAGGTATTAATGACAGTTGGCGTGGCGGTGTCCCAACTTGCCTCTTTGGGGATGGATACTAATTGATAACTCGCGTTGTTCAGCAATACTCCGTTCATGAAGGTCACCTTGTACAGATTGCAGAGGCGAGCTTTTTGACCAAAATGGTCCAGTAACCAGAGTTGGTCACATTCTGTTTTTGCACCCAGCGCGTGTTCGATACGATTGAGGCCTCCTGCTGCGGCAAGACGTGCAAAGCCCATTACCCCTGAGGCATTTAAACGGCCCGCACCACAGGTATCGGCCACATCGCAGCGCGCGTCTCTGACCTGCTCAGAAGACAGCATCAATGCCAATTTGAGTGTTGCATCATCGACGCCGGTTTCGCGTTTGACGACCGCTAACACACCTGAAACGACAGGGGTTGAAAACGACGTGCCACTACTAAAACAATAGAGCGCATCATCATCCTTATCTTCGCATGGTATCGGTATCCAACTCCCCTGAGCCATCACATCAACTTCTTTCCCAGTATTGGAATAGGACGCTATTGTTCCATCTGTATCCAGGGCACCAACAACAATCACACCGCGGCAGTTCGCTGGTGATTTACTGCTGGTAGTCGCGCCCTCATTGCCCGCTGAGACCACAATGGTGAATCCCGCTTTGATGGCCTCATCGACTGCGTTTTGCATATAGACAGGGCATGAGTTTGTTTTACTACCCAAACTCATATTGATGATGCCTGGCTTGCCTGCATAGGGCGTCACCAGATTGGAGTCCTGAAAGGGTTTGCCGGCCAGAAACAACAGCGCATTTGCAGAATCCGACAAAAAGCCCGTACCACAGGTCAGCGCGCGGAGAGCGTGGCGATTCACATTGTTGGTGATGCCTACACCGCCAAACTTATTGTTCACCTTTGCGCTTGCAGTTGCAATGACCTGAAGACCGTGCGCATCGCAAACATCATCGACTTCAGGCCGGACGCTAAAATCATCATTGGGTTTCTGAAACGGGCCCCCCTTGATCAAGGCAGTAGTCGTCAGGGAGCGGCCAGAGTGGTAGTCCACTTCTTTACTGGTTTCAAATTCGGAATCAATGAAAATAAGGTCTATCGGGTCTTTGACCTCTAATACCGCCGGCATGCCCACTGCATTCCACAAATCAATGATACCGCTGCCGGCACCCGCTTTGCTTGGGATCGCAAAATACCGGTTCAGCTGATATGAGGCAAAATATGGGTCATTGATTTGCGTTGTTGAATCACTGCCAATCGCAAGCTCCATGGTGTCTACCGGACGTGTGGTGGTCACAACATCCGCCTCAACCACACCAAATTGGCCACTTTGGGTGAAAAGGTGGGCGATGTATCCAGCGTCATAGCCATGCGATGGAAGTGCATGAACTTCAAATAGAGGCGCTGCACGTGACATCGAATTCGCTTTCGTATTCTGTGTTGGGACACACCATTGTGTCAGACCATCCGGTGTTGTGACACAACCGGCAGCCCCTATGCGTTGTGGAGTATTTTCAGACTTGCTGACTGCTTTGTCCGGACTGAACACCAAACGAACAGTTTCTTGCGCTTGTGCGGGCATCAGCATGCCGGCGAGGCTCAACATGGAAGCCAGAATTGTAAAATGTTTCATCATGATATGTCCTATTCTGCCTTACACGTTTGTGTTTCCGGATAAACGATAGGGGTTAGGAATACGTAATTGGCACTGAACTGCCAGCGATTGTCCTGATATTGCCCAAGGCTCTTGTTCCCGATAAAACGGGATAATTTCTTGCTGGTGCTGTCGAGCAAAATGGTGCCCAATGCGATTGGCGGGACGGTACCGTCGTTGGCGCTGACCGCGTCATTAATAACGGTATCCACGGCACTGCTGTGGGCTTGCAATAGGGCCATCAACTCTGCGGTCGCCGTTTTTAGTGCTCCTTCTTCCGCCGCGCCACTTTGATAGCGAGCAGCATCACCTGCATGTGCCTGTAACCAGGATGTAATGGCACCTTGCTTGCCTTTACTGCTCACCTCTTGCTGGAAACGGTCGAACAGTGTTGTTTCTGTGCCTGTATATGCCGAGTTTGTCATCACGGCGAGGACGGAGAGCTTCCTCACGAGGTCACGCTCGGGTTTAAGCTCAGCGAAAGCTGGGGCGGCGGCATAGGTTTGACTGAACTCATCCAGCAGTTTTGCCCCCGAGCTATTCACCAGCGAGAAGGAGTGGTTCGTCTTTTGAACCTGGCCCGCCGTATCTGTAAACGTTATGGCCAGTTTGAGTTCATGGTTGGCACGCACCAATTCGCCTGCAGTCACTTCTAGCGTGCCACCGGCGTTGGTGAGCGTGGCTTTTGTGACGATGCTTTGCTCACTAGTTGTCGGTTCAACAACCGCTTTCACATCGCCGGTCGCGCCATCAAAGGTGAACTGTACCGTCATCGAGCTGCTCTCTTTTAGCTCCACGCCGGTTTCAGGAATGTTTGCTACTACCCGGTGAAAGCCTGCGGAGTTCTGTAAGGCTACAGCCATCGACACGGTGCTGCTGCGTCCGTCCGCATCGCTCACCACCAGTTGCACGTTTGCTTGCTGATGACTGAACAGGTCCCCGAGTTGTAATCGAAGGGAGCCTCCAGTGCTACTAATAGTGGGTGTCACCGTAAAATTGGATGGGCCGGAATGATTAACAGTTGCAGTGACGGCGCCTTGTGCACCCGTAATTGTCACGGGCACATCAATAGTGCTGCTCTCAGGAACAGTACTACTCGTTGCAAGGATCACCCGCAGATCCGGTTTGGTTACCACCGGTGGAGTCGTTGCCGTGTCACCACCCCCACCACCTCCGCAAGCTGACAGCAAAAACGCAGCTGCGACGGGGGCCGCTACTCTTTTCACGGCGGCGAGTCGTCTCCACCCCGCCAAACCCAAGAGGCCGATGCTCCACAGTGACATCGAACCACCACTACTTTCGGACGATGGTGGGTTATTTCCTGTTCCACCATTCCCGGTGCCACCGCCTGTGCCACCGCCAGTACCTGGGTTTGAGACCGGCACCGTTTTAATCGTCGCATCCAGAATGTTGTTGAAGCCATTACGGTCAACATCAAAATCATCCGAGTACACTTCACCGGCGACCACATAACCCGCACTCGACAGTGCGCCGGTCGTAAGCGTGAGCGTCTTCGATGTCATTGCCGGT
Organism: Rheinheimera sp.; assembly: GCA_003543135.1. Lineage (GTDB taxonomy): Bacteria > Pseudomonadota > Gammaproteobacteria > Enterobacterales > Alteromonadaceae > Pararheinheimera. The sequence continues at coordinate 17,545 of DPJG01000005.1, read as the reverse complement.
AAATCGAAAGCGCAGTTCAGCGTTGTCCCCTCCAGCGTGCAACCCTGCTGATCACCAGAAATAGTAACACCTGCATATTGTGCATCCAGACGCACCTGAGCTTTCAGTTTGTCCACATCACTGTTAACAAGGTTTTCAAACTTCACATCAATATAAGACGTGGTGCTGGTACTCGCATTGCTGTTCAGCTTTGCTGTGGCACGGATATCGATCACCTGGCCTGTTTTACGACACCAACCGGCATCACACAACATGGCTGCGGCTATCCCAAGATCCTGTACATTGGCTGCAGACGAGTACATCAGCTGCACCGGCTGCACATCAAACGAGATGTGGCTCCCCACCTGGCCGTCCCAGTCGTTTTTATCAGTCGGCGTTGCAAACATTTGCACATAGTTTCCACTATTGTCGCTGTATGTGCCGGCGGTCAGTTCTTCACGAACCGCAGCAGACGTGCGGGGTGCTGAGACAGTGCCACCCGCCAGGAAGCGATTCGTGCTCTTGCCTGCGGCCTCACGCCCATCCAGGTCAAGCGCGTCATAGCGAACCAGGTTACCATTCGGATCCCGATACCAGAAAAGCTGAGAGATGTGGCTTGGCTCTGCGGAACGGTTGGGGATACAAGATCCCAGACAGGCGCGGTCCGCAAAGCCGTACACGTGGATCAGCTCGTGATACACGACCGACGTCAGGACCGACTGGCCACTGGATGGTGCAATTTGATGTTGGATGTTATTCGGGTTGGACAGAAACTGGGTTGTCGCGTGCGACATATCCGGGAAACCGACATCCCGACCATTCAGAGCTGACAGCAATGTCGTTGGATATTCTTTGCCTAACGCGGCAATGCCGGCAACATCCTGGTTCGATGTCGTCACCCGAGTAAAGGCGGGCCCCAACGTTAACGCGTCGTAACCGGCGTTAGTTTTGAACTCCACATCCCAACGTAACTGTACATTATTTTTAAATTGCAACGACACAGCCCGAGTGACGTACTCGATGGTTTTTTTGCGGAACGCACCGACCGTAGTATTACTACCATCTGGCAGAGTCAATGGCGTGGTGTCATTCACACCGGAACCCGTTCCATCCTTGAACTGAATCTTCACTGGCACATGAGTGGCAATGTTACTCTCTGAAAGCGCACCGGCACTAAACGCCAATGACCCACAGAGAATACTCTGCCTGAATAATTTACTGTTCCACATCCTTCTCTGTACTCCTATTATTTTCAACAGAAAATCAAAAATAGTGCGATTCAAGCAGAAAGATTTGCCCACACGAATGCAGTACTTGCATCCATCAGCGGGCAACCTTTCTCAAACTTGGGCTGAATTAGTTTTGTAACCAGGGATTGGGTTCTTCACCTAGTGGCTCCATGGGGAACTCGCTTTCTGGGTTCCCGGTAAAGCTGTTTGTGAGGATGGCCCTTTGAACGGCTTCTTTGGCAAGCTCCGTCAACTTGGGGTCAATGAAATAACCATGAGTATTTCGGACTATGATGGCGCACCAAATACCCACCATGAAAATCAGAAAGCCAGCCAAGAACTCGCTGGCAAATGCCACAAATACCCCGACAATCAAGGCTAAAAAACCTGTGGCGTAGAATGGCAACCCTTTGGAGGCAAAGGCTCTTGCGATGCCTTTGTTGTTGAAAATGACATATTGATCAGTATCAATGTTTAAATAACCTACGTAACCGGAGAGCCCATCTTCACTCTCGCCACGCAATAAGACCAGACGATGCCCCTCCCGAGCCTTTACTTCCTTGTCATGCAGGGTGATTTGGCTCTCTGTGCCGTCTAATTTTTTAATCCAAAACTCCTGAACGGTACTTGTTTGAGAATGCACTCTGACAGGATCATGACGAGTTCCACGACCTGTGGAATACACGCTGGTTTCTGCATGTTTGCTGCTTTCCAGCATTATGCCTTCAACAAAGTTCACTGATAGATCCATCTTTAACCTCACCACGAAAAACAATTTTGATGAGTGGTAGCGGCATGTTGAGGGGGCTCTTCAATCTACCTCTACAACTCGACGCTAGGCACAAACTTGGTAGAACATTAATTATCGATTTTCGATAATATTGATCAAACGGATATGTTTTTCAACCATGAAGAGCATTTTCAATGAACGCTATCGACAGTTGGTTGGCTGGATGATTGCGGAGCGGAAGTTCAAAAAAGTTACTCAGCTCGAATTAGCTGAGAAGTTGGGCTATCCAAATTCAACTTACATTTCAAAAATTGAACAATTCGAACGTAGGATGGACATTCTGGAATTCGTGAACATATGCGAGAACATTGGAATAAACCCACACGACGGTTTATCTATACTCCTGAAGGGAAAGCCAGAGAATAAGACGTAGCTGTGCCCTAAGGAATTTCTCCGACTATTCGAAAAAATCTGGAAAAAAGGCGATCTCTTTGCCAAAGTCGGCGTGATGCTGGTAGATTTTTATGAAGGGGACATAGAGCAACTGTAACTATTTACTGATTCAACCTGCTTTCATATCTATTATCAGTTATACGAAAACAGGTCAGTATATCGGATATAAGATGGAGCTGGAGGGAGTTTATCCCGATTTTAACCCGCCCGCAATTAGCACAAATATGAGCAACTTGCATCGAGATAAGCCTCTGTTTTAATTTACCTTTCCTTCAAATTCAAGATCATGACGTTAACGAGATTTTCAATAAAACAGTACCAATGAAAGCTCAAAATGAAAAAACGTTACACTGAAGAACAAATCATCAAAGCCATCAAGCAGGTACGAATGTCAGGGCGTATGCCGTGATATGAGGATATCCGCTGGAACCTTGCACAACTTGGTGCAGCAAGTGTGCAGCTCTTGAAATGAACTAAGCCAAGCGCCTAAAGGAGCTTGAGGCAGAGAACAACAAGATTAAGAATATACTGGCTGACAAGATGCTCGAAGTCGAAGTAATTAAAGATATGTTGTCAAAAAAGTGGTGAAGCTAGCGGCAAGAAAACCTGTTACTCAGCGTTCGATAAAAGCTTTTCCCTGAGAGAACGGGTGGCATGCAAGTTGACGAGACTGAGCCTGATGGCATTGTGGTATCAACCGCAGATATCGGCAGCTGCTGAAAGTATTGGCAACCCAATATCAACGCTACGGCTATCTGATGTTACATGTTTTGATTTGCACCTCGTTACGCTTCAGAGATCAGAACAAATTTCGAAATATTTAAAGTATTGGATAGGGCAATTGCTACGAAATGAGAGTCTCGGTGAACTCATCACGAACCTTTGCATGTTATTCAACGCCTCATATATTCACACTCTACCAGCTTCTTTTCGGAGCCTGTTGCGTCGCCATCGTAGTCCAAACCACCACAATATGAGTGGCAGGAAGCCAGTACCGAACAACAACCATAAGTACCAGGGACCTCCGACAGCCGCTACATGCAGTAGGTAGATCAACTGGCTGAGCTGGCGCCCCGGAGCTGATTCGGTGGCCCGCTGCACCGACAGCACAGTGCCATCCGGCGCCAGCCGGATCACCGAGCGGCCGTTTGGATGCCACTCCTCTGGCAACTGAATGCGCATTTGCACTGCATCAGTTTCAGTTTGGCGAAAGCTGGCGATCCGAACCCGGGCATCTGGCTCGAGCTGCCTGGCCGTCGTTAGCCACAGTGCCCAATCTGAAGCCGTCAGTGCTACGCCCGGCAATGCAGGTTCAGCGGCGACGGCTGTTTCTGGCGGATCACGCAGCATCCAGCTAAAAAATTGCTGGGTCTGAGTGTTGTACGCCATTGCAGTGCCAGTGCTCACCACATTCAGCAGGAACGGCAGGCTCAACAGTGCGATCACATAATGCCATTGCCTGTTACGCTGCCAGGCCGGCACTGCACGGGCACCAGATGGGAGCTTTAGCATGCGCCAGTTGCGCGGCCATTGTGTTATCAAGCCGGTAAACAGCAACAGCAAGGTGCCCAGTCCAACAATACCTGGCAGCTGATGTTTCCAGGTTTTGACAAACAGATACAAATGCAGCTGATAACACCAATCCAGCACATCACTATAAGGCGCACGGCTAAGCAGTAAACGAGGTGTTTCGACTGCGGAAACTGGCACGGACCAGTACTCCAGGGTGCCGTCCAGCCGTGACAATTCCAGCCAGGGCCGTTCTGTGTTAGGCGGCCGGACAAAAGCATATTGCCGCTGCTCAAGACTGTCCAGCGCAAGGCCCTGTAACTGAGGGTCGTCCACCAGGCTGATATTAAGCTGCGGATATAACAATTGCAGCAACGGGTTTTTAAACAGCAAAATGCTGCCGGTCAAACAGACCAGCAGCAACACTGTACCAAGCCAAAACCCGAGCAGCCGGTGCCAGAATCGGCCACGCCCCACACTGACGTACCAGGGTTTGTTACGCCTGATTATGGCCGACCATTTTTCAGCTAACTGCACCATCAAAATGTGTAGCTGACGCCGAGATTAACAGTAGCTCCTATGCCTTTTACGCTATAGCCGCTACCGTACCTGAATGATTGGGAACGCGCCGGGAAATAATCTTCATTCAGCAAGTTTTCAATACCGCCAAACAATTGCCAGTTATTGAACTGGTAGTTGGCTGACAGGTTCAGCACATCGTAACTATGAACCGGTCCCTGATCGCCCGTATAAAAACCCTGCTCATTTGCCATAAAACGGTCACGATTAAACACATGTAACCAATACATACTGAAGCTGAGATCTGTAGTTGGCAGATAACGCACTGAGCTGGTTAATTTAGGCGCACTGATTTGCCGGGCGCCAAGGTAAATATCATTTTTAGTGTCTTTGCCTTCGGTATAGCCATAAGCTGCACTGAACTGCCAGGCATCGGACAAACGGTATTCTGCGGATGCTTCATAACCCCATATTTTTTGGGGTGCCCTTACCGGTATGTAAATACCTGTGGTTTTATCCAACTGACTACCTGTGCCGAGTTCGGACTCACTGCGATAGACAGCAATATTTAGATAAAGCCTGTCCAGCTCGCTGCTAAATCCGGCCTCATAGTTTTTCACCACTGAAGCTTCACTTTGGATCAAACTGATGTCTTTAACAGTTGCAGTACGCAGCAATAAGCCCAGATCCGGCACTTCAAAACCTTCTGAGTAGCTGACAAAAGGTGAAAAGGCGTTGGACAGTCTGTAGCGGATACCGGCATTATAAGTTGTTGCGTCGTAATCTATTTCTCCACCGGAAACTGCAAATGGTTTAGAGCAGGTTTGGGCATTAGTGCACAATTTTAAGGTGGTATAGTCGGCTACTTCGACACTGACAGACTCGCTTCGGGCACCGGCTTTTAAAGTCCAGTCGTCACCCAGCTCCCACTTGCTTTGTACAAACAATGCGTGAGAGCCCATGTCCATTTCCGGCACCCAGATACGCTGGTCCAATAGCGGTTGTGATGTAACATCCTGAAGCATATCCAGACCGTACACAAAGGTAGCATCAAGCAGTCCCAAAGCGACATTGCTGGTGAGCACCGCTCTCAGGCCGTCTTTTTCCGACAATATTGCCGACTGACCGCCATTAAAACCCTGCTCCGGATTGGCCAATGCGGACGACCAAAAAAATACGTTGTCGATTTTTTGGCTGTAAGCATCCACAACCAAAGCAGTGTGACTGAACAGTTCATTATCCTGGTATTTTGCCATCAGGTTGTAATTGCCTTCTGGCCCTTGTGGCGCTCCTGGTGCAGTTTCACCTTGCGCCAGAGGTACAGCGTAGGTTTTGCCGCCTAAATCAATATTGCCGGGCACATCACGGTAATTGGCATCCTGAGCAGAATCATAATAATTGTAACTGAGCTGTATAGACCTGCTATCGTCCAGGCTATAGACAAACTTCAGAAACGCATCCCGTTGCTGACTGTCAGACAGGCCATATTGCAGGCCCAGAATGTCTCCATCGGCGTCACGTTGCACACCATACTTTTCCTGTGACAATTTAGTGACATAACCCAACTTACCTTCGGTGCCATCCACTGAAACGACAGTGCGGTAACCCAGGCTATCTTTGGTCTTTACCAGACTGCTACGCACGGACTGTGACAACATGACATTAGCAGCACTTTCAGTTGGTTTTTTGGTGATGTAGTTAATAACCCCCCCGGCAGCGCCGTTGCCCCAAATTGACGTGGCACCATTGACCACTTCAATACGTTCAATACTGGCGGCATCTAAGGTACGAATGCCTAAACCACCATTTCGTAGTGGTGTGTCCTGCGGCACCCCATCAATCATCACCAACACATTACGGCCGCGTAAGGTTTGACCAAAATTACTGGTACTGCCGGTACCTGGTGCCATGCCAGGCACAGCAAGCGCCAGAAGGTTTTGCAGTTCGGAACTGACCTTAAGATTTTCCTGTAGTTGTTGCTGGTCAATAAGAGTAATGCTTGCCGGAACCTCGTCCAGACTTTCGACAATACGGCTTCCGGTGACGGTAATCCGCTCGATGCTCTTCATATCTTTGTCATCGTCAGCCTGAGCGGACGCTGGGATAAGCGCCAACAAAACTGCTAAATACATCATGTTGTAAGTGCCGGGCATTATTTACTCCAAAGGTGCAACATTAAAACCAGCGGCATTATAGTTATCGTTCATGCAAATAACAATTGTTATCATTTGTGATTGGTGTGACGTTTGAGGTATTTCCATCAACTTATAGGGGTATCTGGTTGGTAAAAACACTCAGCGATGTTGTTGAATAGTGGGCATAGATTTGAGCTCACATAAAATATAATTTATTTATAATCAATGTGTTAGTTATGTTTGTTATATTAAAGCGAATAGCAGGAAAGTCTTTATACTTAAGGCAATCATAACTTCAGAAGGCTTATTTTATGGTCAGGCTAACTTCTTCGCTTATGATGACTTGGTTAACGTTCGTGCTATTGGTAATGGCTTGTGGGCGAGTTTTGGCAGAGCAACCGCTAAAAGTATTGTTATATCAACCGGGAAATCCGCCTTATACTCCTCTGGATATTGTTAATTTCATCCAGAGAAGTGTTACATATGTGGTTGAACTAAAGTGTCACCTATGAGTGTGAACCGTACTGCTGCTGCAACATTCCTTCTAGTCTTTGTTTCTTAAAAGATCGGCAACTGGGCGGAAGGTCAACCGGATACCCGGCACCATGCTACTACCAAGGCAAATCACGAGTATTAAACTGGCGGCTAGCAGTAAACTAGACGCACTAAGAACAAAAGTATGAAGTTCACGTTGCAACCAAGGTGCCAAAGCGATCAATGCTACTACAACTGGGGCCAAAGCAAACAGCATCAGCGTGACAAGACTCCGCCAAAGGGCAAAAATCACCTGACGTGGTTGGCCACCAACCGCCAGCATGACGCCATAACGCCGCTGTTGTAATTGCAGATGACTTGAAAACTGGTAATACAAACTTGCTGCTGCCAAGGCAGCAACCAAGCCCGCAAGCGTCAGTGCGCCAAAGGTGAGCCTTTCCATAGGTCCATTGTCTAGGCGCAGTTGCTCGGTTAGGGCAATGCCTCCGCTAATCTGCCACAACCCACCCTCGCGCTGATCATATTGGACAAGCGCTTCCTTGATCTGCGTCTTTTTGTCGACAAGAGCAATTACATGAAATTTATTGTAAATATTCTGCCGGTTAATATCAGTATAAATCATGGGAGTTGCTTGTTGTAGCATGCCATAATGTGGCAAATCGGAGACAATTCCGCTTATTCGCACCGTCTGATCCTCTGCAAACCCCAGATTTGTATTGTTGGCAAGATAGACATTTTTTCCAACCAAAGACTCTGGGGCTTCCAAACTCAACGCTGTTGCGGCGGCGCGATTGAGCACCAAGCTGTTTTCGTCAAAGCTGCCTCCCGCCAGGAATGTGGCACCCAACATGTCGAAGTAATTGATCGAAACCGCCATAGCATTGAGAGACAAATGTTGTGGATTATCCTGAGATTCCAGCCGCGCCTCAACTGACAGAGTAGCTGGGTGAATGAACTCGTGTTGGCTCAGCGCCACTGGTAAGCCCATTTCCCCGAGAAGGTGTTGTAACCCCTTGGAATCGACAGGTGCCAATTTATCATCGCTATCGTTGGTAAGTTGCCAAGACAGAACACCTTGTTGCAAAGGCAATTGAGTCATGCGCTGCCACTGTGATAGCCCTAATGAAAATACCACTGAGAGGGCAATTGCCGCCAACGCGATTTGAGTAGCCAGATTTAGCTGCCCCAACCAATGTTGCACTCTACTATTTTGTTCCCCCTGAGAACGACTAAAATGCTTGCTGTTTAGTAGCTGCACAAGTGGCAATATGGCGCAGATAGCCACCACTATCAAGACGGCCAACGCGGTCAGAAAGTAGATCACGATGCTTTCCGAATAGTTAGCTGCCATCTGTTCGCCATGCGTATGCAAAGCATGACGTAAAAATATGCTAAGAGTGGCGCCGAGCGCTAGACTTACGAACAGCAAGGGCAACTGCTCAAGCAGAAGTTGTCGCAACATAGCCAGTCCATGTCCTCCGACTGCAATGCGAACGGAAAACTCCTGTTGCCGGGCAACCAGACGGGCAAAGCTAACGGTAAACAGGTTCAGGCCATTTACTATGCCAAATCCAAGGGTGAGGTAGAGTAACAACCACCATTGCTTGAGTAACAAATTTCGACCATCTGGATTGAATTCTATTCCAGGGTAGAAATATTCATCCATGTTGTCGGCTGAAGTCAACACCTTAGTAACCTTCTCTGCTCCTTCATGGGGTAATTCGTTCGCTGGTCGTATGGTTGCCGCATCAAAAGTTGGCAACAACTTGGCAATGCCATAATAGGCAGGCATTTCATGTGCAATCTGCTTTTTTATTGCTGTTACCATCTCGGCTGGCATCGCTTGCTGATCGGGGAAGGTGACATTTATAAGGGGTGAAATGGCAGCAGTACCGATCAAGATATCCGGCTGCCATTTTCCTATACGATCTAGTGCTGGGGGCAATACTCCAGCTATGGTTAACGGATATCCCTCATGCCCTAGATAAATCGGTTGCCCGACAGGGTCTTGTCCGTCAGGAAAATTCTTCAACCAAAAACGGTGACTGAGATATGCCGATTGGTGCAGTCTGTCAATATTTTTGGCGACTGTCGGCAACTCCAGCAAAGCGGCCAATTCATCACTGACCAAAAGAACACTACCATTATGCAGATTCTCTTTAATACGGAATCTGGAGGGTGAGTACTCTCCGATGTAAGCCATCGACTCCACGCCAGTTCCTTTCTGATACGCCTCCAACCGCTTGAGGCTAATGGGTTGCATACTGCCATCGTGTCCTTTAAAGCCAATAGTGGCGAATTGGCCTTCGGCGGCAACCCAAGCTGGCTTTTGGCTGAAGAGTGCTGGCGCTTGGGATAGCACCACATGTATCAGCGCAGTAAGAAAACCGAAACCGGTAATCAAAAGCAATAGTTGCCACTTTTGCCGTTGCCATAGACGCAAGCCGTAAGTTAGTTCAAACATGGCTCAGACTCCTACCGCGATGGATTACACTTTTCAACAACGAGACCATCCAACATGGTTACGACGCGTTTGCAGCGGCGTGCAAGCTCAGGCGCATGCGTGACCATGATGATGGTTGCGCCTTGACTATTCAGCTCAGCAAGTAGATTGAATACCCTCTCGGCGTTTTCACTATCCAGATTGCCCGTCGGTTCGTCCGCCAGCAGAAGATCTGGCTCCATCACCAACGCACGAGCAATTGCTACCCTCTGCTGCTGACCGCCAGAGAGCTGACCCGGATATTGCATTGCCTTATCCGTTAAACCCATTCGCTCTATAACTGACAGAGCCTTACTCTGATACGTGCTTTTCTTTACCGAATTGTCATAACGCAACGGCAATATCAGATTTTCCAGCACTGTCATATCGCCGATTAGATTAAAATTTTGGAAGATCCATCCGATATGCCTGTTGCGTAGTACACTTTGCTGGTAGCGAGATAGACTCGACACTTTTTGGCCACACAGCTCATAACTGCCGCCAGTTGGCAGATCAAGCAAGCCCAGTATGGACAGAAGGGTTGATTTACCACAACCAGATGGCCCCTCAATGGCAAGGAATTCACCTCGGGTCACGGTAAGACTCACGCCTTTCAAGGCATCCATAGGTGCACCAGCAGACTTGAAGCTTTTTGTCAGCCTATCGGTTTGAATTAACACATCTTGCATGAGAATAAGACCTTACATAAAAAGCGAATCTTGACCGAGCAAAGTTTATTCGCATCGACCGATTTTATATAAAATAGATACATTCTAGACGTCCAACTATCACGATCCGTGGTCAATCTAGGCGGATCTCAATCTGAGGTAACCAGGTACTAACGTCAGACACAATAACTTGGTCACCAACCTTCAGTCCTTTATCAATAACGATTTGCAAGTGTGACCAGGTGCTGATCACTACCGGTTTCAGTAAGAAGCTGCCATCACTCTGTCGCACATAAACCGAATAAGGTTTGCCAGGTTCGAAATTTACTGGGCGCGGTAGCAGCAAAACATTATCGCGGCTTTCCAGTAATATCTTGCCATTGACTTCCACATTGGGCCGGGCCGTTATCGGTAAGGGTGAAGTAAGGGTAACATCAACTTGAACCTGATTACGCAGCACATTGGGAGCAACTCTAAGCACAATGCCTTTTGCGCCATAACCCTTTATATCAAGGGAAACAGCCATGCCCTCAGCAACAGCAGAGGCGTCAGACGCACTAACCCAGAGTTCAGCATAGAGACTGTCTGGATCTGCGACCACACCAACACTGGCGCCTTGGCTGAGCCAGTGTCCAAGAGTTAAGCTTTCATTCAGGCTCTGCAGCACCCCTCTCTTGCCTGCATTAATGGTCAAGGCATTCAGATCAGCTTGCGCCATAGCCTGCAGTTTCCGTGCTCGTTCCTGACGCAAGTCACTGGCGTTCAGCCGAGCCTTTTTACTTTGTGCAAAAGTTACAAAACGCTCCTTGGCCAATTCATGACGCAACCGCGCCTGTTCTAGCCTGGATTTCTCCTTGTTCATCTCCAATTCGGAAATGATGCTTTGTCGCGCTAGCACTTCCCGCGCCGCATACTCCGCCTGCTGGGTCTTCAACTCCGCTAGTTGCATACGTTCATCGCTGGCAAACTGCAGCGCTTCGTCCGCAAGCTCCGCTTCCAATTGGGTATGGTCGATTTCGGCCTCTTTGAGTTCCAACAAGGCGATGTCATACTCCCGTTGCAACGCGGGGTTTACTAGACGCAAAATAGTGGTTTCTGACTCAACCCGCGCACCAGGTTTCAGAACGATTTCTGCCACGGTACCCGCCACCTGAGTAACCAGACTGCGCTGCGATTGCGGTTTCAAGCTACCATAGGCAGATATATGGTGTGTAAAATGTCCTTCGGTAACCAACTCCAGCTTAACGCCACTCTCATCAGCTCCCTGCAGGGACGACTGGACATGAGAGATAATAGTATTCAACACATAAACAACGATCCCAACAGTTACAAGAATACCTAAGGGCAATATAAATCTTCGACTGAGAGATTTGTCTATCGGGATTTGCATAATAATATTACTACCTAACAATTTACTTCTATCGAAAAGGTTGAGGGTCCAACCACTTTGACCGCAAACACTTCAAAATCGGCAGGTTTAAATTAGGTTACCCTAATTGGTGAGGTCCTCAGCGCGGTCACAGGAGCTCTTCGCGAGACATACAGCCTCATTAACTTTCCCGTATGAACCACTTTCAGATTGCACACGTCTCGTTGATGACATCCCTTTAATAACGTCGGCAATAACTTCTCTATGGAAGCCGACAATCATTTTATCGCCAGCAAGAATTACTGGTATTGTGTTAACACCGAAGCTTTCAAATTCATCGCTAAACTTTATCGAGTCATCAATATCCTTATTTACATAGATAGTTCCTTGATTATCCAAATAAGTTTTCAGCTGCTGACAAGCCGGACAACTTTTTATCGTATAGATGATTACTGGATGGTCCTCGCTCACACCGTAAGTTGAATAATCTCCATTAATAATGCTGTTTGTTTTATTGACAAAGCCCACTATAAGTTGTGTAGCTACCAATACAAAAACAAAGACAGCCGCATAACTCACATATTTAACAACATGTTTAATAACCACGTATTTTCTTACTCCTTTTTCTAAAAAATGATTGATGCATAAAATAATCCATCATCTCCGCAACATCCTTCTGCCTAAGGAAATTTTACAACAACCCAAAATTTAAAAAAACCGCTAACGCCTATTTGTGAATAAAAAAATATATTTTACTGCGGCGACAACAACACGAGGTCTGATGGAGATCAGAATGACACCATCGCGTCCCTTATCAATGACATGGATAAGTTTTTTATAACAAGTCAATCTAGCTGAGTCCATACTAGAGTATGAAGTATTAGCATCAACTTTGAGAAAACATCAACACTGCTACATCAAATTAAAAAAGCAGTAGCTACAAACGACTTGCTACTTATAGAAAAAACAGCTGTTAGCACAACATTAACTTTGCTACTCCCTTCCAATTGAGCAAATAGTCTATCAACATCAGCAGTAGATTTAAATATTGCCTCAAAATAGCAGCTACTTCCATTGCAATATGTTGAAATAATATCAATATTTAGAGGCTTGGACATCTGATATAAAGTATCCACAAATTCGGATCCGTCACCAGATGCATGCTCCCCTTTATCATATAAATTACCAATGTTTTGTTGTGCTTTTTGAAAATACGCTTCAGGATTCTCTCTAGCATATTTAACCATTTTGTTATTATATAGTGTAAATATGATATCTCCCTTCGCGTGTATTCTAGCGATTACAAACTCCGAACTGCTAACCTCTTTCGCTAAGAACTTTTCCTTTTTGTAGTCGTCGAGAAGTTTTTTGTATAGCTCAGAGTTTGAGCTTACAATTTTTTCAGCTACAAAATTGCTATCAAAATCGAGATGAGGTTCAACTTCTACAGCTGAATCATTACTAATTAATGACACAGGATTGTCTAGCAGACCAGATTTCGGGTCCGAATCTGTTAACTTAGGTAAGTTATTGTTACTTTCAGTATTGAAATCTAAATTTAGATTTTTTTCAGGACGCCCTAAAATATTGACTTCACCTTCCGTTATTTCATTATAAATATCTAATTTAAAGAAAAATAAGACAACCAACGCCACAACAAAGACCAATAAAGGATATCTCACTAATACCTCCAAAAGGAAGATATAAAAGGCAGAGAAAGTACTCTGCCTTTTAAGAAGTTCTAAACTACCTTATGTAGTTAATTTGGCTTACAACTCTCACAAATCCAGCCACCAATAACCCTATAACAGCCGGTACACTGTGCTGCAACTGCGGCCGTAGAAAAACCTAGAATTAACGAAGCAATTATGATCTTTTTCATTTATTCAAATCCCTATGTAGTTAATTTGGCTTACATGAAGTACAAATCCAGTCGTCTCCGACTTTGTGGCAACCTGAACATGTGGCTGCAAGTACAGTTGATGAAAATCCAAGCGCCATTGCGAGCAATATAATCTTCTTCATTGAATGTATCTCCTTGATTTCATATGAACTTAAATTGAGTTCCACAAAAAAAAATAGCACAAAAATTTACAAAAAAAAAGAAATATTTTCCATATTGATTACATTATGGATTTTCAATATTGATTATATTATGAGCTGGGGTAATCAGCTGACTTATTACCCAGTTTCAGTACCAAGGTTAGATGTCGAATCATTTTGATTTGAAATCTCTGTATTTGATCTAAATAAGTATATGGACACCTCATGGCGTCAACCTTTTTCTCCCGATCAGTAACAACTGATAGAATATGAAGGTCCCCCAATAAAAAGAACCACAACGACGGTGAATTTGGGCATGATGAATACCCAACGATGGGTCGATCATGAAATCAAAACGCTTTTCAGTCGAACCAATTGTTTCTGCACTTAAGTAGCGCGCTATTCAGTCACTGATCGACGGCATGATTTTAAAGCACACCGCCAGTCAGTTGGCGGCTAAGTAAGGGCAACTAAGGAAGCGCGGCTCATTTTTTAAAGCCGTAAAAAAGCCCCTTTTTACAGGGGCTTTGGGGTTATTTATTCATATTACCTTATGATAAATTTATTTAATCTCATTAACGACTGATTGTATTTCATACAATTTTTCAGCCAATTCCATGTCTAAAGTTTCAACTTCTCGCATAGCAAGCTGACCTAAAGCAATGTCTTTTAACTTAGACCCTGTCAGAGTGTTGCCTCTCGCATAATCTAATAGCCATTGCAGTTGGGATCGGATTATCTCTAATCCCAGATTTCCTTTTTCATACTTTAAATGAGTATTGATGGACTCAAAAGCTGCACTCAGTAGCTGTTGGTCCAACATGTCTCTTTTAGTCCCCATAATATAGAACCTCAAACATAGACTTATACTGGTCAGGGATGATGTATTGCACGCCACCACCTTTAGCTTTGTATTTAGGTAACCCATCCCAATTAACTTCTATATCCGATGTGATAGATCTTAACGCTGGGATTGTTTGGGTTGGTGCATAAGGAGCAAGTAATTTTCCAGTTGGTCGAATACCCAATGTATTAATGTCGGCACCAATATCCGTTAAGAAGTTCCCCATTGGTCTTCCCATCGGTTGAAACTGTGCATATGGTGCTCCCACTTTTAGTTCAACCAATTCCACTGGGTGGTTAAAGTCTATTCCGTCTAAATAATTGGCAGCTCTTCGTTGATTAAAACCCAAAGCAGCCAACGAATCTTCAGCAAAAATCCGTCTGTGAAGTGGAGTCAGATCAGCCTTTGGAAAATGGACTGGTTTAGATAGCCCAGCTAAAGCAAACGGTACACCGCTCAACAAGTCACCTGTCAGCGTACCCGCAGCAGCCCCAAAGCCATCAGCCTGATAGATCCCAGCATAGTGATCCCATGCACCTGTGATCGGATCAACAATGGCTGATTTTGCAAAGCCAGCCGGGTTGTTATAGGCATAGCTAGCAGCCCCTGCAACCGAGTTACCCAGTCCACCCCATGAGTCTGCAAAGTCCTGACGTCCCTGAATACCGGTAAAGGCTGTCAGATTGCCAATAGCTTTGCCCCCATTCAGCAGACCACCAAACAGGTTCGCTCCAGCATTAAAGGCAAAGCGCTGCACACCATTCAGACCACTGTAAAAATCATTAAACTGCGCACGCTGGCCTTCACGGAAGCGCACATAAGCATCAACATTGCGATTAAACCCGCTAAAGTCCACGCCTATCTGTTCACGGTTGCGCACTCCAGCGGCATACATGGCCTCACCACGTGCCACACCCCGCGCAAAGGCTGCATCCGCGGCCTGTTTCGCGACTAACCGGCTGGACGCATATTGCATCCCCAAGTCACGCGCCGCACTGTTGCCAAGGAAGTCGGACACGTCGGTCATCGACGCGTCCCAGCCTAACCTGACCCGGTCCGTGCCATTGGATAACCAGAAACCATCGTCTGAATCGTAAGCGAAGCTGCCATGAAGCGCTTTACCGGAACTTTGTGAAACCGCTTCGATAGTTCCACCAGATTCAAGGGCATAGGTTTGCAATTCAATTGCTTTGGCTTCTTGCGGCGATGCACCATTGAGCACAGCTTGTTTTGCTGCCGCTTTGGCTTTCTTTTCAGCTTGTTGTGGTGTGGAGGTTGAACTTAATCCTCTTACAATGCTGTTCCCAAGTGCATTGCCAAAGGCATCGGATAAAACAAAGCCCCTGTTTTAACGTAGGGGCTTTGCGAATTATAGGTGGCTAGAATTACCCGTTGTTATTCTCTACAGATACGTCCACTTTGAGAACACAAGAATTCGCCCCCTCTGGTCTATCACTTGCCTTGTAGTACTCACCATTTTCATGCCATACCACTTTCACCTCAAAGATGTGGTTAGGGTATTTCTTGACTAAATCAGAAAATTTCCCAACCCAGCAGTGAGTATCTAAATGATTACGTTCGAATCGAAATCGCCTTAGAACTACTGTATTCAGCTCGATAGTCTCACTTCCATCTATTGAGTTTAAAACTCTGACACTTCCCTTGTAAATGGCAGAAGGCGCTTCAAATAATTCATTATTAAACGCACCACGGTTGGAATAAAAAATGATACCCATCAGCACAGGAATGCCAATTAAACATACAGCACCATATGTGTCACCACTTAGAAATCTTTGCTTTCGATAGTATACATTTACGAATCCATGACTGAATATTAAAAGCAAAAGCGCACCGATGACCAGTGTCAACCACCAATTAATTTCCACCAGACTTGCTGAATATAAATTTATCACTTCCGCCCCCAATACAATAGTTTACCAAACCATCCCAGATCTACAGTTGAAAGCATTGTACCTTTAGTAACATCTGCGGTGCCGACGATTGGGGAGTCGACAATACTTTTTATGGATGGTCCAATTGTCACGCTAGAAGACCATCCCTTAGCTGTCGCTGCCATAGGAGATGAAAACGGTTTCCCCTTCCACGACACAGATTCAACATATCCTAACGAAGTAACTTTCAGATTTGCGGCAATACCTATAGAAGTATCAATACCATCCAAAATAGTGTCTAAATTCGCTTTCTCTGTGGCTGGCTCCCAATACAATCGTGTTGACGTAAACTCAAAAGCTTTGCCAGTATCTGCTTTAAATCCTGTTGGTGCTATTGCTAACCCAATCCCTACCCTTCCATCAGATTGGAATCCAAACGTAATATCGCCACCGAATGTATAAGTCGATAGACCACCGGACAAACTGAAAGAGTCGGTAATGGTCCTGACACCATCTGCTGGCTGGTCAATGAGGCTATCAAGCCCTTTGTTCATGATTTGGTTAAACCTGTCGTAGGTTTTCTCAAATGCTCTGCCATACGCATTTGCCGAACGTTCAATCAAATCAACGCCAGCCGCAATGCCATCACGAACACCTTGAGCTCTTTGTTTCCCAGCTCCCCACATTGCGTTATCAGCAGCCAATGCAGAGTCATAATCAAATAAAGGCGCCGGACCACGATATATAGGATTCGCCATCCTAAAATCGATTGTTCGCTGTTCATACCGTTGTTGGATTTGTGCTGCTTGCGTTGCACGTTGCTGCCTGCTTGTTGCTGCTCTGGCATCGATGGATTGAATATCCCGCTGGGTTTTCCGGCTCATATTCAGGTAACCGTCAATTGCGCCAGCCCGATTGTTTAGATACTGATCCATCATCAAGTCAGTCGCGCTCAGCTGCGCTAACACATTGGCATCAAAACCTGCGGCACCAGCTGCTGCCGCACGAGTGCCGATGTCATTGGCGATAACACCAGCTCTTTGCTGAAGTTCTGCATCAAGCTGCTGATTTAATCGACCATTTGTCTGCTGTGATAACGCATCCGAAGCCAGCATTGCATTTCGCTTGGTTTGCTCGGCATTGATTCGGTTACTCACGATGCTGTTGCCAAGTGCATTGCCAATTGCGATGACCCCGA
>DPJG01000006.1 GCA_003543135.1 Rheinheimera sp. | reverse complement strand
CTGCGAAGGGCATTAAGGCTCCCAAACTCTTCCACCCCATCAGCAAAAAATTTGCCTATTGCTAACAAAATCCTTCAAAGCAACCTCTGATTGTTTTATTGTAAAGCACCATCTGCGCCCTGAATGGCGAAGTAATAATACCGATAATAGGTAGTCCAAATGTCTGACTTTATTGAAATTTATGATGATGCATTAAGCCCGCAGCTTTGTGCTGAGCTGATCAAAGCTTTTGATCAAAGCCCTTTTCTGGTGCCAGGGCGTACCGGCGGTGGGGTGGACAGAGATAAAAAAATCAGTACAGATTTGTATTTAAACGACCATGTACAATACCGTGATTTATTACAACAGGTCATCGCAGTCACCACCCAATATGCCGCTGAATATTTTAAAAAATATCATTTTGCGTTAATAGCGCCGGTAGCGCTGACAGTGCAACACCCAAAAACCGGTGAGCCTGTTGCTTTAACCCATGAAAATTACGCCGAAATTGGGGCTGATAAAGCAGAAGATTTTATGAAGGTGTTATACCGGCTTGGCCCTATTCAGGCGCAAAAATATCAGGCTGGCATTGGCAATTACAATTATTGGCACTGCGAGGTCTTTCCGCAGGCGCCATTAAATGAACCACTACACCGCACTTTGTTATTTATGTTTTATCTGAATGACGTGGCTGAAGGGGGGGAAACAGAGTTTTATTATCAGAATAAAGCCATCCGCCCTAAAGCTGGTCGTATGGTGATAGCGCCGGCTTATTTCACCCACACCCACAGAGGTTGTGTGCCCAAGTCCAACGACAAGTATATTCTGACCAGCTGGATTTTATTAAACAGGGCTGAGCAGCTTTATGGCCAGCCAGCTTAAGTAAAAGAAACAGGCTGCCTTATGCAGCAGCCTGTATGCTTTTGATTAGGTTATAAATTCAGGCCTGTTGTGTGACAGCCAGAATCATTTTTAAATGTGGAATATCATCTTCCAGATAAGCTTCACTGGCCGCGACGAAACCCAGACTTTCGTAAAAGCGCTGCAGGTAACATTGGGCGGAAATATGAATATCCAGACCTGGCCAGCCTTCTTTGGCTGTGGCTATGGCTTTTTGTACCAGCACTTCCCCTAACCCCAGTCGACGGGCGGTTTGCGCCACACAAACCCGGCCAATGCCTGGGCTACCTGCGAAGCTGACATCTGGTGCCAGTACCCTGGCATAAGCCAGAATTTTGCCGGCTTTTTTCAGCAGAATATGCCGTGTTTGTGGGTGTAAATCTTTGTCATCCAGCTCCGGATAAGGGCAGTTTTGTTCTACTACAAACACATCCACTCTTAATTGCAACATGGCATACAGGGTGTAAGTGTCTAATTGTTCAAATCTGACAATGTCCCATTCCATCATAAGGTGATCATCCTGTGCTGATTGCTTTTGACTGCACTATACCAGAGCTGCCGGTCTGATACCTAGCCTGACCATAGTCGAGTCTAGGGTTGTTTTTCCCTGTGACCGGGCCAATTACCGCCAACAACTCTTTGAGATTGCTGCGTTTTTGTCACTATTTTGTCGCTGATTTGTCACCTTGTTGCCATTTGCAGCAGCTCTAATGCTGGTAGGAAAAATAATCACAAACCGCCCGGAGTTGTTATGTCTGATCTGCGTCCATTTGAAATTGATAACAGCGGCATTGACCCGCAAACCAACTTTTCTGCCAACCCTGAATTTTCGGAAGTTCTGGCTGCGAATCTGCAGCGCCGCAGTTTTTTAAAAGGCACCCTGGGTACTGCAGTTGCCACAGTCTTTGGCGGTGGTTTATTAGGTTGTAACAGCAGCACGACACCTGCACCTGTGCCACTGCCTGAGGCGGTACTGCCAGCGCCAGTACAGACTTTTTTAAATTTTAAAGCTATAGCCACCAGTCGTTTAGACACTGTGGTGGTGCCGGAAGGCTACAGCGCCCGGCCATTTTTACCTATGGGCACACCTTTAACCGGCAGTTATCCGGCTTACCGCGTTGATGGTACCAATAGCGGCGCTGACATGGAGCAGCAAGTGGGCGCGCACCACGACGGTATGCATTTTTTCCCATTGGATGCCCGGGGTGAAGGCAAAAACAGCAACGAAGGTTTGCTGGTATTTAACCATGAATATATCGACGCCAATGTGTTGCATCAAAATGGCCCAACAGGTTTACCCCGCCCAACTGATGAAGTGCGCAAAGAAGTGGCAGCCCATGGTGTCACAGTGGCCCATATTAAAAAAGACGCCGCAGGCCAGTTCCAGCTGGTGCAGGGCAGTCCGCTGAACCGCCGGATCACGGGGGCGACGCCTATGGATATCGCCGGCCCTGCCCGCGGTCATGCCAAAATGGTGACTAAATACAGCACTGACGGCACCCGCACCCGCGGCACCTTAAATAACTGTGGTAACGGTTATACGCCATGGGGCACTTATTTAACGGCTGAAGAAAACTGGGCCGGTTATTTTATGAATAGTGATGTGCAGCAGCCGCGTGAGCATAAACGTTATGGTGTGGGCACTAAAAATGGCCGTTATTATTGGGAAACTGCCGACTCAGGTGCTGATCAATATCAACGTTTTAATGCTTCTACTATTGCCACTGATGCCGACCGCGATTACCGCAACGAGCCAAATACCTTCGGCTGGATAGTGGAAATTGATCCATTTAACCCGGACAGCGTGCCACAAAAACGCACTGCTTTAGGCCGTTTTGGTCATGAAGGTGTGGTGTTTGCGCCTGTGGCAGAAGGTCAGCCTGTGGTGTTTTATTCAGGCGATGACTCTACTTTTGAATACATTTACAAATACGTATCCAAAGCCCCTTATTTTAAAGCAACGGCAGGCGGCCACTTGCTGAATGAAGGCACTTTATATGTGGCGCGTTTTAATGACGATGGCTCAGGTGAATGGTTAGCGCTCGATATCAACTCGGAAAATTTTCGTGCTAAAGCTTTGGCCGCCAATGTGGAATTTAGCAGTCAGGCCGATGTGCTGATCAACACCCGTTTAGCAGCTGATGTAGTGGGCGCCACTAAAATGGACAGACCTGAGTGGGGTGCTGTGCATCCACAAACAGGCGAAGTGTATTTTACCTTAACCAATAACACGAGCCGCACTGATGCACAGGTAAACAAGGCCAACCCACGTGCTAAAAATGCCACAGGTCATATTATCCGCTGGCGTGAACGTGCCGCCGCCAACAGTTTTGACTGGGATATTTTCCTGCTGGCAGGGGATGTAGGTACGGCAACTGGTGATTTAAAACTGACGGCAGACAACCACCTTGCCAGCCCGGATGGCCTGGCTTTTGATAAAAATGGCTTGTTGTGGATCCAGACCGATATGAGTGGCAGCCAGCAAAACAGCGGCCCTTATGGCAATAACCAGATGTTGGTGGCTGACCCTAAAACCAAACAAATTAAACGCTTTTTGGTAGGGCCTGTAGATTGTGAAGTCACAGGCATCAGCTTTACGCCTGATATGAAAACCATGTTTGTGAATATCCAGCATCCGGGCGATCGTTCAACACCCACCCAGTTCACCAGTAATTGGCCAAGTGACGATAAAACACAAAGGCCACGTTCCGGCACTGTGATAGTGACCAAAAACGACGGTGGTGTGATCGGCTCTTAATTAAGAGAGGTTCGTAAAAGCAGGCTCTGCATAGCGGGCTGTGGTACTTCTCAGGGCGGCTGTTGATCTTAACAGTCGCCTTGTAGAGAGCAGCCACTTGATATGACGAGATGCTAAAAAGGACCGCCGGGGCGGTCCTTTTGTTTAGTTGCCTGCCGGTTTTTGCCTTTATCTTTGCTGAATCTGCCCAACTTTATTCTGTGTAAAGTACAAATATAACGCTTGATCTGGTCTGGCCGCAGCGGCGCTGTTTCGGGTATAATTTCGCCAACTTTCCCCACCAGAAATCTGAGTTATTGTTGTTTTTGCCCTTCTGGTGATCCCGCGTTAAACCGCAAAAACTTGTGCTGTATTGTGTGCTGATGCTGAAAAAAATCGCTTTATTTAAATTGGTGCTGATTGCCATAGTGTTGGTCTCTGTGGTGCTTAGCTATATTCCCGACAAAGCTTATCATTTGCCTGGCGCCGATATTGCCGAGCAAAATTTCCATGTGATTGAATTTAATGATCATGGTGAGCCACACAACCCTGATCAGTGGGCCGGGCTGGCCGCAAGATTACAACGCAATGCCGGCCAGGCATCGGAACTGATTATTTTTATCCACGGCTGGCATCACAGTGCCTCGCCAAGCGACGAGAACTTTATTGCCTTTCAGCAGTTTTACCAGCAAATGGCCAAAAGCGACGCCGAACGGAATCTGGTGGGGCTTTATATTGGCTGGCGTGGTGATAAATATGACCCCTTATGGCTGGATGGTTCAGACGACGCCACCAGCTGGGTAGAGCCGCTGGACTTTCCCACTATTTTTCAGCGCAAAACAGTGGCCAGACGTATCGGAAAAACCGGTTTTTCCGACTTGCTGGATAAACTGGATGCCGAAGTTGCTGCAGGACGGTTACAAAGGTACACCGTCATTGGCCATAGCCTCGGCGGTGCTGTGGCACTGCATGGCAGTAAAGACCGCATTAAACACTCGATAGAGCAACATAAAGACAATCCGAATTTGTTTATTTTATTAAACCCGGCCGTTACTGCGCGTGAGTACAGGCCTATGGATGAATTGTTGAGTCTGGACCGGCAAAAACCCGCTATGGTGGTATTGCAGTCCAAAGGTGATTTTGCGCTGAAAAAAGCCTTTAACTGGCTGAAAGAAGGTGAAAGAGCCATGGGCAATTCCTGGGCCATTACCCATGACATTGACCGCTGCCCACGCGGTGATTGTTCGATAAAACTGAATATTCCGTTGTCGCTGCAAAAACATGACGCCACACCGGGCTGTATGATGACACTGCCGCGTTCAGGCTGGAAAATCCGCGCCAGATTGCAGGCCAGACGCACAGTGCAAACCTGTCCAGACGCCAATATGCAGGCGGTCTGGGTACTGGCGGTGTCGGACGATATTATCAGTGGTCATAATGGTATTCTGACTGAGCAGCATGCTTTTGCGCTGTCGGAAGTGATGGGCATGATTGATTTTTATCGTAATCAGCTACCCAAACAACATGTGGAACAACAGGCGACGCCGTTAGAGCCTGAGATAGAACCAGAGCAGCAGCAACCTGACGACACTCAACAAAACAGCAGCATGCCGCAGGAAAATATCGGTGGTGAGCGCATAGAAAACACGCCGCCACAGCCTGACGATATCAAGCATTAATGTTTTAAAATCAATACTGTACCGGCCACTGTTAAGGCGGCGCCCAGCCAGGCACCGAGTGCAGGGCGACGTTTATAGACCAGCCACAGCAGTGGCAATACCACCACAGGGCTTACCGACGACAACATCGCCACTATGCCGGCATCCCCTTGTTTCAGCGCCTGCAAAATTAACGTCATACCAACGCCCATCGATAAAAAGGCGTTAAAAGCCACCATCGCCAGCACTTTGCCGTTCAGGGGCAGATAGACCCTGGCCACTTTAAAACCCAGCCATAACAAAGCTAAATGACAAATTAGCGCAGTGCTCATCCGCACCGCTGAAGCGGCAATAGCGTCGATATCGGTTTCCATCAAAGGTTTGAGCATTAAAGTAGACACTGCCTGACACAAGGCCGATAACAAACCCAAACCAATGCCAATGCCCAGCTGATGACTGCTGCTTTCCCAGTGGTGCTGCTCAGCACTGCGTTTACCAAATAAAATGGCACTCATCACGCCTGTCACTAACAAACCAGAACCCAGTAGTGTCCAGCCCCAGATTTTTTCACCCAAAAACAAATAGGCCAATAGCGCCGAAAACAACGCATGGGTGGCAAAAAGCACCCCGGCGCGGCGTGGGCCCAGCCTGTTCATCGAAGCAAAAAGGGCAGTGTCGCCAATCAGAATGCCAATGACCCCCGACAGCGCCAGCAGCCAGAGCTGATCAACGGGCAAGCTTTGCCAGCTGCCGCTGATCAGGGCAACAGACCACAACATCAGGCTGGCGCAGGCCATACGCCAGCGGGTAAAAGCAAAAGCGCCGAGGTGAGCCGAAGCGGGCGCCGAAATTAAACTGCCAAGTGCCCAGCAAATTGCCGCGCCAAGGGCCATCCATTCGTAATGCAAAATCAGTCCTGATAATTAAATAAACCAGAGGATAAATAACGGTCGCCCCGGTCGCAGATAATGGCAACCACCACAGCGCCTGGCTGTTGCTCGGCAATTTTTATTGCAGCAAACACGGCGCCGCCTGAACTGACGCCGGCACAAATACCTTCTTCCCGTGCTAAACGCCTGGTCGTTGCCACAGCATCGGCTTCCGACACATCCAATACCAAATCCACTCTGGATTTATCATAGAAACCAGGCAGATAAGCTTCAGGCCAGCG
Source organism: Rheinheimera sp. (assembly GCA_003543135.1). Lineage (GTDB taxonomy): Bacteria > Pseudomonadota > Gammaproteobacteria > Enterobacterales > Alteromonadaceae > Pararheinheimera. Next base: position 265,928 of record DPJG01000006.1, on the reverse strand, counting down.
CCGGATGCCCGGTATAGAACTGCCTTCAGAAGGTTGTAACCCAATGATCTGGATATGAGGGTTTTGCTGTTTTAAATAAGTGGACACACCCATGATGGTGCCGGTAGTGCCCATGCTGGATACAAAGTGACTAATAAGGCCACGGCTTTGCAACCAGATCTCAGGGCCGGTGCTTACCACATGCGCTGCCGGATTGTCCCGGTTATTAAACTGATCCAGCACCTTGCCTTTGCCCTCTGCCTGCATTTTTAAGGCTAAATCGCGGGCGCCTTCCATGCCGTCTTTTTTACTGACCAGAATCAGCTCTGCACCATAAGCCTGCATCGAAGCTTTGCGTTCGCTGGTGGCATTGTCCGGCATAATCAACACCATACGATAACCTTTAATGGCGGCAGCCATCGCCAGAGCGATGCCAGTGTTACCGCTGGTGGCTTCAATAATAGTGTCACCGGGCTGAATATCACCGCGCAGCTCAGCCTGAGTGATCATATTCAGCGCCGGCCTGTCTTTAACCGAACCCGCCGGGTTATTGCCTTCCAGTTTTAACAACACTGTGCTTTGGGTATGAGCGGCCATGCGCTGCAGCCGCACCAAAGGGGTCTGGCCAACAAAATCAGCAATAGTGGGAAATTGGGCGGCAATATCAGTTGGGGCCTGTGTTGACATCATTCACTCCGGCTGCAGCGACAAAGCGGCTAGTGTAACGGAAGACCGGTACAAGGCCAAAGCGGATTCGGCGACTGGTGCTTGCCAGAGCGGCAACAACCCATCCTGCTCTGGCAACAACAGCGAACAGGTGTCAGCGCGTGGATAACCGCTTTAGATTATCCACCACCACAGCGCAGGCAATACCCACATTCAGCGACTCGGCATCGCCAAAAGCCGGAATGGTAATACGACGGCTGATCAAAGGCTCCAGCGCCTGGCTGATGCCGTTGGCTTCATTGCCAAGCACAATAAAACCACCGGCTTGCGAAAGTTGTAACTGATGCACTGACTCTCCGCCTAAATAAGCGCCAAACACCTGTTGTTGCACCTTGGCAAGCGTCTCCGGCAGCGGCTGATAATGCAGTTTCACCCGCAAAAACGAGCCTTTGGCGCTGGCGATCACTTTAGGGTTAAAGGCATCCACAGTGTCGGTGGAGCATAAAATATGCTCAATGCCATACCAGTCGGCAATGCGGATAATAGTGCCGAGATTGCCCGGGTCATTAATTTGATCCAGCACCAGCACCCAGTCACCTGGTTGTTCGGTAAAAGGGGCGTATTGGGGCAGTTGCACCACGGCTATAGCGGCATTATTGCTGGCAAAGGTGCCAACAGCTTCCAGCTCCGCCGCAGTGCAGGGATGCGACAGCTCAGCAGCGATGGCGGCGTCGGGGTGACGATCGAAAAAATCCGGCGTACCAAATAACGCTTTCACCGGCCAGCCGGAGGCCAGCACTTCCAGCACGGCTTTTTCACCTTCAACAAAAAACAGCTGCTCGGCTTTTCTGAATTTTTTCAGCTGCAGCGACTTAATTAATTTGGTCCATTTTTGACTGATCATCGGTTTGTCCGGGCTAAAAATAAAAGGACGCCCATAGGGCGCCCGGATGGGAGCAGTGTAGCCTGCTTCCGGCACAAATTCAGCGGCAAATATGGCTGCCACCCCAAATTTCTGCCGTAGCGGCCACAGTTGCCGGCGTTAAGGGCGCTGATACAGCAACTTGCCGGCCACATAAGTTTGTTGCACCTGGGTTTGCCAGATTTGCTCTGCCGGGCCTTTCACCGGGTCCCTATCCAGCAGAATAAAATCGGCCCACATGCCGGGTTGTAAACTACCCATAGCTTGTTCCTGATAAGCGCCGAAAGCTGCGTCCACGGTAAAACTGCGCAGCGCTTCGGTGATATTCAGCTTTTGCTCCGGCAACCAGCCACCAGGAGGTTGGTTTTGCTGATCCTGCCGGGTTACCGCCGCATGCAAACCATGGAACGGATTGGCTAATTCCACCGGGAAGTCGGAGCCGCCGACAATACGGCTGCCCTGATCAACAAAACTGCGCCAGGCGTAAGCACCGCGCAGCCGCGCCGGACCTAAGCGATCACCGGCCATATTTTTATCTGAAGTGGCGTGTGTCGGTTGCATCGACGGCAATACCTGTAAAACAGCAAAACGTGGAATATCTTTGGGCGCTACTATCTGCGCATGTTCAATGCGGTGACGGCCGGCTTCGCGTTGCTCCGGCTTGGTCAAAAGCTCAAATCTGTCCAGTACCAGCTGATTGGCATAATCACCAATGGCGTGCACATTGGCCTGAAAACCGGCTTCTATGGTGAGTTTCATCACAGCTGTCAGCTTGTCTGGCTGGGTCAATAACAAACCTTTTTCGCCTTTTTTATCACTGTAATCAGCCAATAATGCGGCGCCGCGGCTGCCAAGGGCACCATCACCATAAATTTTCACTGATTTGACGTCGAGGTAATCATTGGCATCATCAACTGGCCCTGCTTTAAGCCAGCTTTCCAGATTTGGATCTGTGGCGCTTAACATGGCGTAAATACGCAGCGGCAGCTGTTTTTCGCTGGCCAGTTTTTGATAAGCCAAAAGGTTGGCTGCATCAATGCCGGCGTCATGCACACTGGTAATACCCAATGACAATAAATGGTCAAAAGCGGCTTTAAGCGCTGCTTCACGCTCAGCGTCATTTTGTTGTGGAATTTGTTTTTCCAGCAATAACATCGCGTTATCTATTAACACGCCGGTCGGGTTGCCATTGGCATCACGCTGAATTTGGCCACCTGGTGGGTCAATACTGTCTTTATTAATGCCAGCCAATGCCAAAGCTTTGCTATTGGCCCAGCCGGCATGGCCATCGACCCGGGTTAACCAGACCGGTTTGTCTTTGACCGCTTCGTCCAGCAGCTGGGTAGTGGGGAATTGTTGGGTTGGCCACAGCACCTGATTCCAGCCCCGACCTAAAATCCACTGCGCCTGTGGCTGGTTTTTGGCAAAAGCGGCCACCTGGGCCACGGCCTGGGCTTCACTGCTGCTCTGGCGTAAATCCACCTGACTTAAATTCTGACCAAGCCCCAACACATGACCGTGACCGTCAATTAAACCGGGCAGCAGGGTTTTGCCCTGGCCATTAATTTTTTGTGCATTGGGGTAACTGGCGGCAAGGTTGCTGCCACGAGCCAGCACTTTGCCGCTTTCATCGTCAAAGGCCAGGCTGTTGAATTCCACCAGCTGGCGTTTTTCGTCAAAACCATAACCTTTGATATTGTCGACTATGACAGGGGCGGCGAGGGCAGGCGAGCTGCACACTAAAGTGCACAACATCGCCTGTTGGATACGGGACCACAACATAACTCACTCCATTATCTGGGCTGAGTTGGGTTTTAAGGTGCCGACTCAGCGGTATTTCTTTTTGGCTTTTCTGATACGTTCTTGTTCGCGTTCGGCTTTTTCTTTTTCGATGCGGGCTTGCTCTAACTTAGCATCGGCCAATTCCTGTGTCACCATCTCTGGTGTTTCCAGCGTGACAGGGCCAAATAAACCGGCGCGTAATTCGGTGATCAGAATAGTGCCGGCTTTGGTTAAATCCACCACACCACCTTTGACCATACAACCACGGCGCTGGCCTATGGCATCTAACAAGGCCAAATCGTTTTCCGGTTGCTCTTTGAGCTGATAACGTGCCATCACTTGTTCAGGGTAGGTTTTCAGCAGATAGTCGGCGGCAAACATGGCAATGTCGGCGTAATCAAAGGCGGTGTCTTTAATGGCACCTGTCACCGCTAAACGGTAACCACAGCTGGCCGGGCTTAATTTGGGCCATAAAAAGCCCGGGGTATCGGTTAAGATCACACCGTTTTCCAGTTTGATCCTTTGTTGTGCTTTGGTCACGCCAGCTTCGTTGCCGGTTTTGGCAATAATACGGCCAGCTAAGGTATTGATCAGGGTCGATTTACCGACGTTTGGAATACCCATAATCATGGCGCGGGCGCCGCGCACTTCAAAATTACGCTCCGGCAATAACTCGGTGCATAAATCCAGTAAGGCCCTGATTTGCTCCGGGTTTTGCTGGCTGATCGGAATAGCTTTGACACCGGCCTGTTGTTCAAAATGCTGTTGCCACAGTTTGGTAATGGCAGGGTCGGCTAAATCGGCTTTATTCAGCACCTTAATACATGGGGTATCACCGCGCAGCTCAGGCACCAATGGGTTTTCGCTGGAAAACGGAATGCGGGCATCCAGCATTTCAATAATGACATCAACCTGCGGCATCACTTCGGCGATTTCTTTACGCGCCTTGTGCATATGGCCAGGAAACCAGTTAATCGACATAACAACACTCACCGTAAAAATAATGCCGTTAGTTTACCTTGTCTGGCCTGTGCTGGCCGTGCTTTTTTTCGGCTTGTGCCGGCAGCTTTTGGCCATAAGTAAAAAATTATTAGCTTTGATATTGAATTTGTTACATTTTAGCCGCTCTGAAAGGGCGTAAGCTGCGTATCATGTGGTGCGATTCACAGGGAGTTTGTCATGCAATATCAGTTTATCCATTATCCTCTGCTGTTGTGTTCCGCCTTGTTGGTGGCCGGTCAGGCGCTGGCGGCACCTGCTTTTACCGCAATCACAGTGCCGCTGGAGCATCCGGCCAATGGTCAGCTCCTTAAACTCAGCAATAACCCCACTTTGCTGGTGACAGGCCATAACAGCGAATATCGCTGGTTAAGCGCGGTGGATTTAACCAACAACAGCGCACGTCAGCTGGCCATTCCACAAAAAGCGCAGTTTTTTCAGCAGGCGAATCTGGCCGGTTTTAGTGGCGGCCAGCTGGTGGTGCTGAGCACCGAAGGTGTATTGCATTATCAGCCGGCTACACAGGCGCCGCCGGCCAGCCAGAGCCAGAATTTACTTAATACCGCAGAACAACGCAGCGGCAGTGAAAAAGCACCGTTATTGCCACATTCGCAAAATGGCAGCACAACGCAGGACGGGGAATGGCGCTCATTATTTACCAGCAGCTCGTTATACCGGGTGGTCGATACAAAACGGCTGAAACTGCTCGATTTTAGTTTTGATTTAAACCAGGACGGCCTCAGCGATTTTTTATTACCAGACTTTAATGCGTATCAGCTGTGGATGCAGCAGAGCGACGGCAGCTTCCGCCATTTTAGTTTGCCAATTGACAGTCAGATGCAGGCTTTTGATGACGAGCCCACTTATATTGCCCGCAAGCCATTGCTGGCGGATCTGAATCTGGACGGTTACACCGATATTGCCTTTGCCAAAGACGACTCTTTAGTGGTGTTTTATCAGCAAGCTGGCGGCAGTTTTGTCACCAGGGCCGAGCAAAAGCAGCTGGGGCTTGGCTTAACGCCCGACAATCAGGCGCAGCTGCGTGGCGGGGATGGCCGCAGTTATCAGGGCCTGAAAATTTCCAGGCTGGAACGGTTGGCCGATATTAACGGCGACGGTGTGGTCGACTTAGTGGTGCAGCAGCAGTTTTATGTCGATGTGATGGAGCAAAATTATACTTATCAGCTGCATTATGGTGAAAAAACCACAACGGGCGTGCAGTTCCCGCAGCAGCCGCAGCATAAAATTAATACCTCGGGCGTGCAGTTTGATGTGCGTTTTGTTGACTTAGACAACGACAAAAAATTAGATTTTTATACCCCGGCGGCGCAAATTGGCGTGCGATCTATTATCCGCGCTCTGGTGGCCGGTACCGCCAACGTTGAGCTGCAATTTTACAAACAACAGCCGGATGGCAGCTTTGGCAACAAAGCTGTGTATCAGCAGGATGTTACTGTTGAAATCAGCATTGGCAGTGGTTCGGTGAATATGCCGCTGGCGACAGTGCTGAAAACTGCACAAGGCCAAAGCATGCTGGTGGTGGGCGATGGCGACAACACTTTGCGCAGTTATGGGCCGGTGGGCGCGAAAATTTTCAGCGAAAAAAGCAGCAAACAGCAGCTGCCGATGCCAAAACGGGGTATGGAAGCGTTGGTGGCTGACTTAAACAATGACGGTAAAGAAGATTTGGTGTTGCCTTATGGCAGTCAGGAAACGCAGCCAGAGCTGAATAATCAGCTGCAACTGCTGTGGCAGCAATAAGTGCAGCAGCGGCTTTTGATGAGTACCAGGTTTCATTCTGTGGTTCGCACTTTGTACCGCTCTATGCTGCTGCGGAGCCTGTTACTGCTGGGGTGCGGCGCGCTGTTACTGGCGCCGGTGTCGGCGCTGCTGGCCTGGTTGTTCAGCGTTTGGCTGGTGCCGACCGAAGCTGTGATAGCTGCCAGTTTTTTCGGCCCTTTGCTGCTGTTGCTTTTGCTGTTACCGGCGTTATGGCCGCGTTCCTGGCGCGGTTTTGTGTTGTACCTGCTGATTTGCCTGTTATGCACTTTGCCATGGTGGTTGCGTTAATTTGTTGAGCTCCCGGTTTAAACTAAAGGCTTTGTGCTGCTGCGGCTGTGAGTGGGGCGCAGAGGGCGCCGTATCTGCAGAGGCTGCGGTTTGTGCAGAGTACAGAGCACCAGCAGAGTGCGCAGAGTGCAGACAGGGCGGTTTCTCCGGATGAATGGTTTTTTGCAAAGGTTAGCTCAGCTGCATCTGTATCTGGGGCTTGGGTTGGCGTTGTTATTGTGGCTGATTATTTTTGCCGGCTCTGTCAGTTTTTACCGCGCTGAGCTGGATACGCTGCAGCTGCAAACAAGGGCTGGCCTGAGCCTGCCAGCCAGGCTTCCTGAAGCACCACAAAGCACAGCGCTGGCACTGCGTCATTTACAGCAAAATGCCGCCACAGCACAGCACTGGTATATCGAATTGCCAGAGCAGCGCTCGCCCTATCTGAAATTGCATTGGCAGCTTGCGCCAGAATCAGAGCAGCAAGGCAGCAAACAAAGAGCCATCCGCCAGGGCGCGCTGATACAACAATATCTGCATCCGCACACAGGCGAGCCTTTGCTTGAGCCCAGGCCATTAAGATTTGGCGCGACTGAACATCAGCTGGGCGGCTGGTTTTTTCAGCTGCATTTTAATTTGCTGCAGCTGGCCGGTCAGCACAGCCGCAGCCTGGTCGCTTTTGCCGCTTTATTATGGTTATTGTTAACTATCAGTGGGTTATTAAGCCTCAAAGGCCAGTGGCGCACTTTATTCAGGCCGCTTCAACCTGTGCCAGCTGTTTGTGCAAAGGGCCAGCAACTGTCGTCAACAGCGCAGAAAAAGCATCTGCAAAACCATCAGCGTGCAATAGCAAGGCGACGGCATCAGCAGCTGGCTTTGTTCACCCTGCCTTTTGCGCTGTTGTTTGCCCTCAGCGGCTGGTTAACCCAGATGTTCAGTGAAAACAGCGCACCGCAGCAGCTGTTGTATCCGCAAAACCCTTATCAGTTTTACACCGAGTTATTTCCGCTGGCTCAGCCTGCGGCAGAAACTGCTGTGGCCGAAGCCGGGTCGGGATCCGGGGCTGCACCTGCGCCCGATTTAGCACCTATGTTGCTGGCGGCAGCACAGGCTTTTGACGGCAATGCGGTAGGCAAAATCAGTATCACTGCACCAGGCCGGCCACAAAGCACAGTGCTTCTGAGCAGCAGTGCTGCCAGCAGAGTCGGCAATCAGCCACAGACGCTGTTGTTTGCGCTTGCTGACAACCGGCAGTGGCAGCCATTCCCAGCCGCAATAGCTTCAGCATCATCCTCAGCAATAACCAAGGTTGAGCAGGCGGGCGACAAACCGCTGGCACAGCTGCGTCAGCTTGGATACGGCCTGCACCAGTCGCTCTATGCCGGTGAGATACTGCGTTTAGTGTTGTTGAGCTTTGGTTTAGTCAGCTGCTGGATGATCTGGCTTGGCATCAAAGCAGCGCTCACCCGGCTTAAACCCGGTCGCTGGCAACAATTGCTGGCTGTGCTGGTGCCGGCCTTAGCTGGCGCCACAGTGCTGGCTTCTTTGTTACTGATATTACAAAGCTGGCTGCTGATATTGCCCTGGTCACTAAGCCAGTTATTTGTCTTTAATTGGCTGCTGTGTTGTGGTTTGTGGTTGTTGTTCTCCGGTTGGCGCGGCTTTGCTGTCGCACCACAGGCGCTGAAGGCGGAGTAAGCACGACAGACTGTTGCTGCTGTGCGTTATAGCACCAAAGTCGCACTTGCAGTTGGGGGGCATTTATGTGAATTTTGTCTGCTCTGTGCCCGAATTGTGCTGATGATGAAACCGCTGCAATTTAACTTATTTTCACCCTTACTTTCACCGATAAGGCCCTGCTGATGGATCCGCAAATTACCAAACATTATCAGGGGCATCTTGGCATTTTACTGGAGCCAGCATTAGTAGCTGCACTGGCGCGGGTGCAGCAGGACGTAGGCAAAGCCGGACTGATTGCAGCAGTACTGGATGTGCTGGATTTTGTCTGCCCCACGGATTCCTGCGGCGCTTTGGTGTTTTATCGTCAGCAAAAACCTTTGAGTTTATTGCACAGGTTTCATCCGGTGGCCCGTCAGGTGGATGCTGATATTTATTCCACCGGCCCTTATGCGCTGGACCCCCAATACCGGCTGTTTTTGCAGGGCTGCGACAGCGGCGCTTATTGGCTGCGTGACATTGCGCCTGATGACTTTTATTCCAGCCCCTATTATCAGAGTTTTTATTCCAAAACCGGTGTGGCCGATTCTATTGACGTGCTGTGGCGTATTGATGATGACACCGCCCTGGTGTTTTTTATGCAGCGCAATATTCACAGCAATGATTTTACTGCGGCTGATTTAATGGCGCTGCGGCTGATATTGCCGTTATTGTCGGCAGCCTTAAGCCGGCATTACCAGCTGGCGGCACATTTGCCACAGCGACACAGCGACGACAATACCCACCTACAGGTGGAATGCACCTTAAGCAATTTTGCCAGCTCACTGCTGACCAAAAGGGAGCGGGATGTGTTGTTGTACCTGCTCAGGGGGTATTCGTCGGCGCTGACGGCGGAAAAACTCAACACCTCAGATGGCACAGTTAAAATTCACCGCAAAAATATTTACCGCAAGCTGGAGATAGGTTCGCAGGCCGAACTTTTTTCGTTGTTTATCAATTGCATTCCTTTTGCCCGCCCAGACGAGCAAACAGATCCGCTGGCGTTATATCAGCAAGCCCAATCGCCCCGTATGAAAACCAGCCTCTAAGCCTGGCGCTGCTGCAGTTGGGCGCTCTGGCGGTTTTTGCCCGGCGCAACCATTGAGCCGCCTGCCAGATTTTCTATCGCCAAAGGGATAGTGGTTGGTTTTTTCAGCAAGTTAACAGCGCCGCTGTTATTCCTAACTGGATATATAAGCCCTTGAATCAAGCTTGTATTATCAAATGGTGATATGCAGCTGGTGGTTTTTTGTGCTGAACCCCGATGCGTCTCACCACAGGATAAGGAACAGGCAAATCTGCTGATAACAATGACGGCAAAGTACTGTCAGGGCACCGCTGGAGCATCACATGAAAACTCACAAGTTCACTCAGTTACAAAAGTCCGCTGTTGCGGCGCTGGTGGCTTTGGCCCTCGGCCAGAGCTCGGCTTATGCCGATTTGTCGGTCGGTTCTATTTTTGGTCAGACCCAACAAGGTACTGTGGTCAGTGTGAAAAATCTTGATACCGGCCTTAAGCGTGAACTCAAAGCCGACGCCAGCGGCCGTTTTAATTTTTCCCAGTTGCCAAGCGGCCGTTATCAGGTCAGTGCCGGTGGTGTGAACCGCGAAGTACAGGTCAGTGTAGGCACAGGTACACCGGTTAATTTTTCGGCCGAGGCGATAGAGCGGCTGAGTGTGGTGGGTAGCAGCATTAACCCGATTGATACTTCTTCGGTGGAGTCGAGCACCGTATTTAGCGCAGCACAACTGGAAAGATTGCCGGTGGGCCGTGATATCAGTGACGTGGCCATGCTGGCACCGGGCACAGTGCGTGGTGATTCCAGCTTTGGCAAGCTGGCCTCTTTTGGCGGTGCCTCGGTGGCGGAAAATGGCTATTACATCAATGGTTTTGATGTCACCAATGCCCGCACTTTTTTATCTTATGGCCGGGTTCCTTTTGATGGTATCGGTGAGCAGCAGGTCAAAACCGGCGGTTTTGGCGCTGAATATGGCCGCGCCTTGGGTGGTGTCATTAACATTGTGACCAAAAGGGGCAGCAACGACTGGAAATTTAATGTCTCCAGCGTCTGGACGCCGTCAGCATTAACTGCCCACGGCAAAAACGTGGTTAGCCGGGTGCAGGCTGAGCCAGGCTCCCGTGAATATTATTCGGCATATCGCTCCGACGACGAAAGTGATGAGCTGTCTTATACCTTGTCGGGCGGTGGTCCGCTGATTGAAGACAAGCTGTTTATTTTTACCTTACTGGAAGGCAAAAAAGACAGCAGTGATGTTTATACGGTTGACCGCAGCAGCCGCAGTGAAAACGATTCGCCCAATGCGCTGGCAAAAATCGACTGGTACCTGACCGACAATCATATTCTGGAACTGACCGGTATTTATAACGTGGAAAAAACCGACTACCAGATTTTTATGAATCCGGATGACAAATATTACACCGGCCAGCATGGCAGTCTGCGCACTGCATACACAGAGCGCAATGGCGGTGACATTCTGATTGGTAAATATACCGGCCATCTGGCGGAGAATTTCACCCTGGGTCTGATGTATGGCGCACTGAACAGTGATGCTGCTTACACCACGCCGGACCCATTACCCGGCAACGAATGTCCGCTGGTGGATGTGTATGATCAAAGCACCGACGATGTGATTGACGTGGGTTGCTGGAATGAAATTAATATCCGCACGCTGAATTTTGGCCCCGACACTGACGAGCGCGAAGCGCTGCGGCTGGATGCCGAGTGGGTGCTGGCAGAACATACTTTACGTTTTGGCGTCGACAGCGAAACTTTTACCTCCAGCCGGGCAGGCACCAGTTATTCCGGTGGTGTGTTTTTCCGCCGTTATACCCCGTTGGATAGCCCGGACCGCTGGAATGGCGTGGATGTAGCGCCTGGTGCTCATGTGGTGCGTAAGCGCACCCGCGAAACGCCGTCCGGCAGTTATGAAGTGAAAAACTCGGCCATTTACCTCGAAGACAGTATGCAGGTCAGCGACAACCTGCTGCTGTACGCAGGATTGCGGAACGAGTCTTTTGACAATCTGAACAGTGATGGGGTGTCTTTTGTTGATGCAGAAAATATGCTGGCGCCCAGACTGGGTTTTTCCTGGGATGTGAATGGCGACAGCAGTGCCAAGGTATTTGCCAATGCCGGCCGCTATTTTATTCCAATTGCCGCCAATACCAATATCCGCGCCTCCAACTGGCAGGCGGTGACCACCGAATATTATCTGTATGACGGTACTGTTGATGCCAGAACCCAGGCACCAAATCAGCTGGGCGCCAAGCTCGGTGATACTTTGGTGAGCGGTCGTAATACTTCGCCGGATCCCGCCACTGTGGCTTCAGCCAATCTTGAACCTATGCTGCAGGATGAGCTGATCATCGGTTATCAGCGTGAGCTGGCGGACAACTGGACAGGCGGTGTGCGTTTTATTGCCCGTAAAGTGAAAAACGGTGTGGACGATTATTGTGGGCGTCAGGCGTTTATCGACTTTGCCGAAGATCAGGGTTACAGCGATTTTGACCCTGATACCCTGGCCAGCTGCATTATCTTAAACCCGGGCCGTGACCTGGAAATGGATATGGACGTGGCGGGCGATGGTGTACTGCAACGGGTTACAGTGCCAAACAGTTATCTGCAACTGGATAAATACAAACGCACTTATCAGGCGCTGGAGTTTTTCTGGGAGCGGGCGCAGCAGGATAACTGGTTCCTGCAGGGCAGTTATGTGCTGGCCAAAAGCAAAGGCAACAGCGAAGGTTTGGTAAACAGCTGGCTGGAAGATGCCACGCCTGGCCTTACCAACGACTTTGACCACAAAGTTTTTGTCGATGGCACTGACGGTGATTTATCCAACGACAGACGCCACACCTTTAAATTGTATGGCGGTTATCAGCTGACCAGCGAAGTGGAGCTGAATGCGAATCTGATGGTGCAATCCGGCCGTCCGGTCAGCTGTTTTGGCTACCCGCCATTTTCAGTGGATGAAGATGAATACGCTGTGTTTGAGCGTTATGCACCTTCTACTTTGTATTGTCGCAATGCCGATGGGCAGCAAGAGTTAACCCAGCGTGGCCAGTTTGGCCGCACGCCATGGACTTTTATGCTGGATGCCGGTGTCAGTTACCGGCCGGAAGCGGTAAAAGATCTGGTGGTGCAGCTGAACGTGTTTAATCTGTTGAACACCCAGCGGGTTACTGAATATGACGAAAAGGGCGACTTGTCGCTGGAAGATGAAGGGCAAAACCCGGATTTCCTTAACGACGTGAACTACCAGACGCCAAGGTCGGTACGCCTGACCATACGTTATTCCTTCTGATGTGATGACAGGCTGCCGGCATGGCCGGCAGCCCTTGCCCCGGGATTTTTCATGAAACAGCGATTGAATATCCGCCTTGCCATGCTGGCGGGCCTGTTGTTGCCGACAGTATTGCCAACAGTTCAGGCGGCAGCAATGCAGATTATGAAAGAGCAACTTGCTGACAAGCAGGCAGCACAGCAGATTTTGCCTGATGATCCTAAGTTGCAGGGCAAAGAATTATGGTTATTCGGCGGTGGTGAACCTTTGTGTTCCAGCGTCGAGCCACATTTATGTGTGCCGGCGCGGCGGCAGGCGGCTGAAGCTTATTTTGCCTCCCGCGAAGCATTTCGCGAAAAAGAGTTTGTTTTTAGCAACGCCCAACTTGCCACCTTACCCGGCTGGCCAGGTAGCAAAGAGCGGCAGCAACAAGTGGTGCAATGGCTGCAAGCCAACATGGCGCGTTTTGCCGGCAAGCCACTGAAAGAACAAGACTGGTTAACAGCGCTCGCACCTTTGGCGCTGAGTGATGACGAGCAGAATTTACTGGATGACTTGTTTGAGCTTCGCCTGACCCGCCAGGATGGCCGCACCGCCATGATGCAGCTGTCGTTTCGTGATACCGAACCTTATGTGCAGCAGATGTTCCGCGCTTTTTTGCAGTCAGCTTCCGACAGAGCCAAAGCGCGGGGCGAGCCTGTGGCAAGGCCCAAGCTTTTGTTGATCACTGCATCTTCCAATGATCCCTTTCAATGGGTGGATTATTACCTGCAGCTGTTTACCGCAGCAGGTGCTGATGCCGGCTGGCTACCGCTGGAACCTGCACTGGCGCAGGGCGGCGATTGCTCTGACTTAAATGAGCGGCGTTTTATTTATAACGGTCAGTACAACCGCAGCCAACGTTATCCGGAGCTGGCGGCCTATCAGCAGCGGCTTTGTGCAGAACCAGCCGCCATGCTGGCGGCGGTGCAACAGGCGGATGCCATTTTTATCAACGGTGGTGATCAGACCCTGACTATGCACAGCCTGCAGCGGCCGGATGGCAGTTTTACCGCGCTGGCGCAACTGTTATTAAAGCAGGTTGCAGCCGGTATTCCGCTGGCGGGTTCCAGTGCCGGCACTGCGGTGCAATCGGGACGGCCTGATACGGCAATACCCATGATCAGCGGCGGGCGCAGCAGTGTGGCGCTGCAACTACCGGCGCTGGCCGATAGCCCCAATTCGCCTTTGTGTGCACTCCATCAGCGTTGCAGCAGCCAGGCCGTCGAGGGCCAGCTGACGTATAAAGCAGATGGCGGCCTGCAAACTTTTTCCCTCGGCGTGACTGACACCCATTTTCGCCAGCGTAACCGCGAAGGACGCTTATTAAGGTTATTGCTGGATACCGGCACTGCTTATGGTGTGGGCGTGGATGAAGGTGCAGTGTTACGTGTCAATTTTGCCCCTGAGCAACCGAACAGCCAGCAGCCGGAACAGGCGCCCGGCCAGCCAAAAACAGCCGGCAATGGTGGTGCTGCGGTAGCGGGCCTGACCGCCAGGCTGCAGGTGCTGGGTGTTGGTGGTGCCTGGGTGCTGGATGCCAGCAAGGCGCAACGGCAAAGCCTGGCGGACAAAAACGACTGGCGTGCCAGCGGCCTGCAGATCAGCAGGATTCTGGCGGGCGATGTATTGCATTTCCGTCAGGGACAATGGCAGGGCCTGCTTGGCTGTGAGGCCAGGCCAACCGACAGCCGGCTGATTGATCAGGCGGCATATCAGGCTTTGCCCGGCTTAGTCTGGCACAGCCCTTCGTTGCAGCATGCGGCCTGCCAGCGCAGTGATGGTCAGTGGCACTATATCAATTTGCCGATGCAAGCTGAGGTCAAGCTTTGATGAATCAAGATGTAAAACCAACAACGCCTGCCCTGTCAGAGCAGGCGGCAACAGTGCCGGCCAAAGGCTGGCAAATGCCCGACACCCTGCTGATTGTGTTTGGCGTGTTGCTGGTCTGTGCGCTGCTTACCCTTTTTATGCCTCGTGGTCAGTTTGAAACCCGCCTGGATGTGGAAACCGGCCGGCAATTGCTGGTCGCTGGTAGTTATCAACAAGCTAACAATGGCGAGGCTCAGCCTGCCGCCTTGTTTGCCGATGGCGATAACACTGGCCTACTGACCGCTTTTTTTGATGGCATGACTTCAGGCTCGCGTCAGGGTTCCGCCATTGGTGTGGTGGTATTTATTCTGCTGGTGGGCGGTAGTTTTGGTGTGTTGTTGCGAACCGGTGCCATTGATGAAGCGTTAAAAATGCTGATCAACAGCCTGCAACATAAGGCCCGCTTGTTGTTGCCGCTGTTGGCATTTTTGTTTTCGCTCGGCGGCGCTGTGTTTGGCATGGGTGAAGAGGCCATGGCCTTTGCGCTGATTTTATTGCCGCTGGTGCGGATCTTGGGTTACGACGCCATTACCGCAGTGCTACTGACTTATGGCGCCACCCAGATTGGTTTTGCGACTTCCTGGATGAATCCATTTTCAGTAGCGATAGCCCAGAGTATTGCCGGGCTGGCGCCTTTATCGGGCTCAGGCTTTCGTATGCTGATGTGGCTGGTTTTTACGCTGATTTACACCGGCTGGTTTATGTGGCGGGCAGAGCGTTTGCGTCAGTCGCAGCCGGACGGCGGCCACAAGGCCAGTTTTAACATTGAACATCAGTTTTGTTTTGCCCACTTGCTGGTCGTGCTGATTTTGTTCGGTGGCATGGCCTGGATGGTGTGGGGCGTGGTAATGCAGGGTTATTACCTGCGCGAAATTGCCACGCAGTTTTTTGTAATGGCCTTGCTGGCGGGTTCTGTCGGGCGGATAGCCCGGTTAAATGGCGCCAGCGTTAACGACTATGTCGACGCCTTTAAACAAGGGGCGGCACAACTGTTACCGGCCGCTATGGTGGTGGGCATAGCACAGGGCATTATTTTGCTGCTGGGCGGCACCAGTGCCAGCGAACCCACCATTATCAATACCTTATTGCACCATGCGGCAGAGACGATTAGCGGGCACGGCGCCATGGTGGCAGCACAGGGCATGCTGGTGTTTCAGAGTGGTTTTAATTTTTTTGTTACGTCCGGCTCAGGCCAGGCAGCCTTAACCATGCCGCTGATGGCGCCTTTATCCGATTTGGTTGGCGTCAGCCGGCAGGTGGCGGTATTGGCTTTTCAGCTGGGTGATGGTCTGGCGCATTTGTTTTATCCCACGTCACCGGCGCTGATGGGCACGCTGGCGATTGCCGGGGTTGATTTTAGTAAATGGCTCAAAGCCATGTGGCCTTTGTGGTTGTTGTTAACGCTGATGAGCATCAGCACTGTGGCAGTGGCGGTCTTGCTTGGTTTTTAACAGCCGCGACCGGAACAGCCTAGTCGCCGGTGCTGCACCGGCCTTTACCCAGCAAAAGGAATACAAGCATGATTACGCGGATAAGCCAGGCAGAAGTTTACAGTCCGGCCGCTTTGGGAGTGCAGCAACTGTTGGTTGCCGGCAATAGGATTGCTGGTTTGGCTCAGCAGCTGGATATTCAGGGCGCTGAAGTTTTTGAGCTGGAAGCCAGCGGCTGTTTGCTGGTACCTGGTTTTGTTGATTCACTGGCGCATATTATTGGTGGCGGTGGCGAAGGTGGTTTTACCACCCGTACTTCAGAGATGCAGTTTGCCGATGCCGCACGCGCCGGCGTCACCACTTTGGTGGGGGTGCTGGGCACAGACGCTGTCACCCGTACCTTAACCAACTTATTGGCCAAGGCCAGCGCTTTTAACGAGCTTGGCGTGACTTGTTATTGTTACACCGGCTCTTATCAAATTCCGGCCCGCACTTTAATGGCCGACGTGATGGAAGACCTGGTGCTGATTGATAAGTTTATTGGCGTGGGGGAGGTGGCGATTGCTGACCACCGTTCGTCCCAACCCACTGCCGATGAGCTGAAAAAACTGGCATCACAAGCCAGAGTCGGCGGTATGCTGGCGGGTAAAGCCGGTATTGTCAGTGTGCATGTGGGTTCTGCCGCTGCCGGCCTCAGTTTATTGCACGAGGTTGCGCAAAGCAGCGATATTCCGCTGACTCAGTTTTATCCCACCCATATCAACCGCAACCAGCATTTGCTGCAGATGGGTTTTACTTATGTGGCAGCCGGCGGCTATATCGACTTTACCACCAGCACCACAGCGCAGGATTTAGCCCAGGGCGAAATTAAATGCGCCGACGCCTTGCTGCAGGCCTGGCAACAAGGGGTGAATATTAACAACATTAGTTTTTCCTCCGACGCCAACGCTTCGTTACCGGAATTTGACAGCAACAATAACTTTATTGGCCTGGGTGAAGGGCGTATTGCGTCCTTGTATGAAGAAGTGGCAGACGCTATCAGGCTGGGCGTGCCCACTGAAATTGCGTTGCAGGTGGTGACACAAAACCCGGCGCGCATTTTAAAACTGCCGAAAAAAGGCAAGATTGCAGTGGGGGCAGATGCCGATTTAGTGCTGCTGGATAAAACTACGCTGACGATAAAAGCCGTGATGGCACAAGGACGCTGGTTGTATTCAGATGGCAGTCTGCCTGGCATTCAGGCTCGTTTTGGCGCTGTGTAAGCGAATTAACCCCGGCCATATTTCTTTTTGATATAGAGAAGTACTTTTTGATTCTTTTTATCTTGTGTGAATTGTTTTAGTCTGCGCCAATAAGAAGATGTTCAGACGTCTGAATATCCAGTTTTGAGATTTGGCGCGGCAACCAGGCTGCACAGGATAAAGTGATGAAAAGAAAGTCATTGTGGGTTGCTTTGCTGCTGGCGGCATTCAGTACAGCACTGCCGTTAGTTGCCAAAGAACAAACGCTGCTGAATGTGTCGTACGACCCCACCCGCGAACTATATCGCGACTACAACAAAGCTTTTGCTGCCTACTGGCAGACCAAAACCGGCGGCACCGTTAAAGTTGAGCAGTCGCATGGCGGCTCCGGCAGTCAGGCCCGTTCCGTGCTGGATGGCCTGCGTGCCGACGTGGTGACGCTGGCGCTGGAAGTGGACATTGACCCCCTGGCCAAAGTAGCCGGTTTATTGCCTGCCGACTGGAAAAACCGCCTGCCACACCAAAGTGCACCTTACACTTCGACCATTGTGTTTTTGGTGCGTAAAGGCAATCCCAAGGAAATTACCGATTGGCACGATTTAACCCGTGACGGTTTGGATGTGATCACCCCCAATCCAAAAACTTCGGGTGGTGCCCGCTGGAATTATCTCGGCGCCTGGGCTTATGCCAAGGCTCAGGGCCAGAGTGACGAAGAAGCCAAAGCTTTTGTCAGCAAAATTTACCGTAATGTGCCGGTGCTGGACTCGGGCGCGCGCGGTTCTACCACTACTTTTGTGCAGCGTGGCATAGGCGACGTGCTGCTGACCTGGGAAAACGAAGCCTTTTTAGCCGTCAACGAGTTAGGGGCCGATCAGGTAGAAATTGTAGTGCCTTCGGTGTCGGTGCTGGCGCAGCCTTCAGTGGCTGTGGTGGACAAACGTGCACAGAAAAAAGGCAATTTAGCTTTAGCCCAGGCTTATCTGGAATATTTATACAGCCCGGAAGCACAACGTATTGTGGCGCAACATTATTACCGGCCGGTCGATAGCAAGGTTGCCGCTGAATTTGCCAATAAGTTTCCGGCAATGAAGTTAGTCAGTGCTGACGATTTGGGCGGCTGGGCCAAACTGCAGCAAACGCATTTTGCTGAAGGCGGCATTTTTGACAGCATTTACCGTTAAGGCGGTTGTTGTTCGCGCTTGTGAAGGCGGCAGCTGGCAGCAAAAACACACAAAATCAAGCCCGGCACAGCGGCCGGGCGCTATCCATAACCAACAACAGTTACATTTTGTATGAGGTGAGCCTTGGGCTTTTTTTCCAAACGTAAAAAATCGGTGTTACCCGGTTTTGGCCTGTCGATGGGCTTTACCACCTTTTATTTAAGTTTGATTGTGTTTATTCCACTGTCGGCGTTGCTGTTAAAAAGTTTTGAGTTAAGCCTGGCTGATTTCTGGCAAGTGGTAACCACAGAGCGGGCCATTGCCAGTTACCAGCTGACTTTTGGCGCTTCTTTGGTGGCAGCGCTGGTGAACTTGGTCTTTGGTTTGCTGGTGGCCTGGGTGCTGGTGCGTTATAGCTTTCCTGGTAAAAAAGTGGTGGACGCGCTGGTGGATTTACCTTTTGCCTTGCCAACGGCAGTGGCCGGTATTGCCTTAACCGCACTTTATGCACCCAACGGCTGGATTGGCCAATATTTTCATGCACTTGGTATTAAGGTGGCTTACAGCGCTTTTGGCGTGACGCTGGCGCTTATTTTTATTGGTTTGCCTTTTGTGGTGCGCACAGTGCAGCCGGTGCTGGAAGACATTGATAAAGAGCTGGAAGAAGCAGCGGCCAGCTTAGGGGCCAACCGCTTACAAACTTTTTGCCGAGTGATATTTCCGGCGCTTATTCCGTCTTTACTGACAGGTTTTGCCCTGGCATTTGCCCGCGCTATCGGCGAATACGGCTCTGTGGTGTTTATCAGTGGCAATATGCCGTTTCGCACTGAAATTACGCCTCTGCTGATTATGTCGCGGCTGGAGCAATACGATTACGCCGGCGCCGCCGCGCTTGGCACTGTGATGCTGCTGATTTCATTTTTGTTATTGCTGCTGATTAATGCATTGCAGCACTGGAGCAACCAAAGACAGGGTGGGGCAAAATGAGTGTGATTGAATTAAACAGCTTAAACACTGTGCCCGCAGCGCAACTACGTAAAGCCACGGCCGAACCTTTGTGGTTAAGATGGTTATTAACGGCGCTGGCGCTTGGGTTTTTAACCTTGTTTTTGTTATTGCCGCTGGTGATTGTGTTTGGTGAAGCTTTTGCCAAAGGCTGGGGTGTGTATCTGGCTGCTATTACCGAACCTGCCGCTGCTCATGCGATAAAACTTACCCTAATAGCAGCGCTGATAGCAGTGCCCTGTAATGTGATTTTTGGTCTGGCGGCCAGCTGGGCCATTGCCAAATTCCGTTTTAGCGGCAAGCAGTTATTAATCACTTTAATCGACTTGCCTATTGCGGTGTCGCCTGTGATTGCCGGTTTAAGTTTTATGCTGATTTTTGGCGCCCGCGGTTGGTGGGGGGAATGGCTGAACGAGCACGACTTAGGTGTGATGTTTGCCGTGCCAGGCATAGTGCTGGTGACAATTTTTATCACCTTTCCTTATGTCGCCCGTGAACTGATCCCTTTGATGCAGGAGCAGGGCCGCGAGCAGGAAGAAGCAGCGCTGACCTTAGGCGCCAACGGCTGGCAAACCTTTTGGCGGGTGACTTTACCTTCGATTAAATGGGCGCTGTTGTACGGCATTATTTTATGTAACGCCCGCGCTATGGGCGAGTTTGGTGCTGTTTCTGTGGTGTCGGGCAAGATCCGCGAACAAACCAACACCATGCCACTGCATATCGAAATTCTTTATAACGAATACCAGTTTGCCGCCGCTTTTGCCGTGTCGTCCTTGCTGGCGTTATTGGCACTGTTGACGCTGCTGCTTAAAAGCACTTTGGAATGGCGCGCCGCCAAAGATTATGCCGAAGCTGCCAGGTTAAGGCAGGTAGAGTAACCTGCCTTGCGCTGCCGCTTTAGTTAAAGCACGCCTGGTTTTTGCTCACTTTGTATAACGCCTGGCCAGGTGTTCACCAGGCCAGGCGAGTCACTTGTTGCGCCGCTCAAGTGACTTCTTTTTCCCCTGTGATACTTCAAGACCCTGCTCAAATCAGAGGCCGCTATTTGTTGCTGGTGTTGATGGCGCATCTGCTCAATACACCACCGAAATACCGTAGCCGTTGCAGTCTTTGCCAGGCGGGGAGGGGCTTCCCACTGACAATATCAAAATGATGCTGCACAATGGCCTGACTGCAGCGCACCTGCATTGCTGTTACAGTGCTCAATCATCTACAAGTGCTTGAGACTATATTGTTTTTACGTTAGTGTAACTTTTTGTTAAATATTGAATTGAGCCAGGTTATCACCTCTGGCTTCTCTTTTTGCTGCCATTATTCGCACATAGAAGGAATTTGTATGCTGCCCGAAACTTTAAACCAACTTCGCGCTGATTTTGACGCCCGCTCAAAAGGCTCACTGGCATTACCTATGGCAGGCGCAATTGTCTGGGCTGTGATTGCAGTTCTGGGGATGATACTTCCTCAGAGGACGGCCATCTTTGCGCTGGTGTTTGCTACCGGGGCTATTTTTCCGCTGGCCATTGTAATTGCCAGGGCGCGGGGTGAAGAATTACTTGGTAATACCAATCCACTGGCCAGACTTATGGCGGCCGCTGTACTGATGGTGAATTTGCTCTGGGCGCTGCATATCCCGCTGTTTCTCATCGTCCCCCAATTTATTCCGCTCAGCATAGGCATAGGCCTTGGACTGCACTGGGTTATCTATGGTTGGATCATTGCCCATCCGCTTGGCGTGCAACACGCGATTGGCCGCAGCCTGGGGTTGGTTGCGGTTTGGTTTGCATTGCCGGACTATCGGGTGACAGCCTGTGCAGTCGTGGTGATTGCTGCTTATCTGGTCACGCTTGTACAGATGCGTGCACGGCTGCTAGCCGCCAATACTGGCAGTGCAAAGTCGCTGCAAGGTTCGGTTTAACGCTGCTGTAATAAAGTGGGAGGTTTCAGATGAATATCAGTGCAATAGTGATTGACCAATTTATCGTCGTATTGATGCTGGTGACAGGCGTATTCAGCTATTACCTCAGTCGCCATAAAACACAGACGCCGGTTTTGGTGGCTGTGCCTGGTATGTTGCTCGCTGTTATTCCACCTTTTGCTCTGCTTTATCTGCTGGTGCTGTTGTTTAAAAAAGATATAGATTCTGCGTCGATGGCAGTCCGTGGTTAACCTTGTTTATAACAAGGCGATTGTGCTGGCGGCTTTAGCTGCACTGCCAGGATATTTTGCATAAGGATATAAAATGCAAGTGAAGCTTGGATTCCTATTATTTTTGTTATTCAGTCAATGTTGTTGTGCTGACACAGTGATTGAGGTAGATGCAGCGCCAGAGAAAGGGTTTTATTATCCATTCTTATTAAAAATACCTGAAGAAACAAAAACTAAATATTAAATTGTCGAGACAAACAATACCGGTAAAGTTTCAGACAACTTCTCTGTGCATTACACAAATGCAAAAAGTGCTATTTCAGGAAATGCGATTGGCCCCTGGCTATCAACACAATTAAAAGCGCCCATTTTAATACCTGTATTCCCAAGAAGTGAGCAAGATTGGCAAACTTATACGCATGCGCTCGATAGGGATACTTTACTTATTGATACTGGGAAGCTGAAACGTATTGATCTGCAGCTGCTGGCAATGATTAAAGAGGCAAAGAAACTGCTGTTAATGCACTCAGTAAGAGTCAACGAAAAAGTGATCATGACAGGTTTCTCTGCATCAGGAACCTTTGCAAACAGATTCTCGTTATTACACTCTGACAGCATAAAGCTTGTTGTCGCCGGCGGCTTTAATGGGATTTTAATGCTTCCGATCAGTTCGCTAAAAGAACAAAAATTAAATTATCCGCTGGGCCTGAACGATTTTGAAGCAATTACTGGTGGATCATTTGCTCATTCAACATGGAAAGCTCTTCCTCAGTTTCTTTTTATGGGCGCAAATGATACGAATGATGCTGCAAAGTATGACGATGCTTACTCTGAATCAGAGCGGCAGGTCATTTTTTCAGCGATGGGCAGCAATATGCAACCTGAGCGCTGGCAGCTGTGCCAGGAGATGTACCTGAAGTTCAATACAAATGTTGTATTTAAAACCTATCAGGGTATAGGGCACGGCACCAACTTACAAATTCATCATGATATTCTGGCGTTTATCAATAACAACATTTGATAAACAAAGTTTATCGCCGGTAAAGGGGGCTCGCCGCAACGCTCAGCGACTGAAGTTGCAGTGATAAATTTGAGTAAAACCTTTAGTGAAAGGTGTTGCTGACAAACAACTGCGCAATACGCCTGATCTGTACCGGGTTATTTTTGTGTGCGCCCCTTGGGCCACAATGGAAGGTTAAATGATATTCAGAAAAGACAAAAACCATGGCACCGAACTACTTTTGCTGACGCCAAAGCAGCGTGTTGCGTACTTTGCGTTTGCTATAGGTGCCATTTTTCCAACCCTGTTGTCAGGGAGCATCGGTCCGGTATTTTGGCTCTTCGCTTTGCAATTGGCCTGCATTGGCGGCCTGGCCTATATTCGCTGGCGGTCGGCAGCATTTCGCGGCAGCCCGGTTGTACTTTGCGCTGCTGTTGTTGCTTGTATCGCTTCAGTGGTCGCGGCTTTTGTGGCCTGACAATGTATTCAAGCCGGAGTCACCCTGCTTAATTCTCTGTTATGTTGGAAAGTGGTTTATCAATGGAATTTAGTGATAAAGAACTGCTGGTGATAGCAGCAGCTAACAGAAAGATAAAGGCAGCAACATTGTTTAGGCTTTTGCTCATTATTGTTATTTTGTGCGCGATAGTGCTGATCTTCACTGGTGTTGTTATCCTGAGCAAATGATTTATTTCGCATTGATGGCCGTTTTACTGGCATTGGCTCTACCGCAATTTGGCTGTGGGCCAAAGTACGAAGAGTTATTAAAAATACCGGAACGCAAAGCGAATGTGCAGCGTTCAACAACATAACAAGGTCAATAAATGGATTTTTTTGGGTTGTTTTTATTGATTTGTGTGTTTCTGGGGTGTTTTGTTGAAATTTTTTCTTTGGTTAATTTTGTTCAATTTTTTCGCGGTAAAGAAACGATTTTAGAAAAAATAGCAAAAAAGAAAAATATACAAAATAAATGAATGGCGGGCGTTGTACACAAAAAGGAGTGTCGCGTGCTGACAAAATACTTTTATATTGCAGGTTGCGTCCCATTTCTTGCACTTGGCATTCTGCATACGGTCTACACCATCGCTGACAAGTACAATCCTAAAAAACTGGTGCCCTATAAATCCGGTGTTATAGAGCTTATGAAAGAGTCCAGCTTGGCTATAACAAAAGAGACAAATATGTGGCGCGCCTGGGTTGGCTTTAACATCAGCCACGGAATCGGAATGTTATTTTTCTCGGGCAGCTATTTATACTTATCAATTTTCCAGCATTATTTTCTGGAAAGTGCTTTATATTTCATTTGTGCTGCGCCAATCATTTCATTCACATATCTTGTACTGTCTAAAAAATACTGGTTTAGCATTCCGGCTATAGGCTCAGCCATTGGTTTATTGTGCTTTGTTGCAGGGGCGTTGGTGCAGCTCTATGCGTAACAACGGGGGCAGCTGCTTACTTCGCGAGTCCGGGGCAGGTTACTACAGCCCCGCCCTTAAACCCACATAAACCGGCAGGAGGCTTTTTGTTAATCATCGCAGCATTGTTACTGGTTTTATGTGGTTTGCTTCATTCCATCCTTGGGGAAGTGTACCTGCTACGCCGGCTGTTTAAACGGGACAATTTGCCGCAACTGTTTGGCTCTGATCAGTTTACAAAAGGCACACTGCGTTTTGCATGGCATATTACCAGCCTGGCCTGGTTTGGTTTTGCGGCGCTTTTAGTGTTGATGCCAGATGCAAAAATTTTGCTGTTGACTGTCAGTATTGTCTCTGCCGGCAGTGCTATTTTTGCGGTTTATTACACCAGAGGTCAGCACTTAGCATGGCTGGTATTTGCGGCTATCAGTGCCTTAACACTGACAACAGCGATGGGTGTTTAACGCACCGCCAACAGTGAGATTGCTGACAAGATATGGTCGCTGATGGCAGCCATACTGCAGTGACCCAATTGCCAGAGCAAAACCTAAGGCAACAATCCGCAGACGAGCGCCAACGGGTTGTGCTACTGCTGGCGAGGGATCAAAGCATTTTTTGTATTGTGCTGAACATGCATCTGGTGTTGCAGGTTCAGGCTCTGGGCGGCAATAGCCCGCTTACAACATGAAATGGGAGAAACAATGCATCAGCTGCAAAAAATCGGCGGTCTTTCGGCGCTTGGTAATGGCATGATTTATATAGCGGTCTTTGCGTTTTATGCTGTGGCAAATCATCTGCCGGCCGACGCCACTGCGGCGCAAAAACTTGCATTTTTAGCTGAGCATCAGCTGATGTTGTCGCTGGTGAATCTGCTGGGATATTTGGTATTTGGCATGCTATTGGCGGTATTGGTGTTAGCTTTGTATCAGCGGCTAAAAGACAACGCGCCCGCACTGATGCAATTGGCCACTTTATTTGGTGTGCTTTGGGTTGGGCTGGTGATCGCAAGCGGCATGGTCAGCAATATTGGCTTAAACCAGGTGGTCAAGCTGGCTACGGCACAGCCAGAACAAGCCTGGTCGGTGTGGCTGGCGGTGAACACTGTGGTAGAGGGGCTGGGCGGCGGCAATGAAATTGTCGGTGGTCTTTGGGTGTTGTTATTAAGCCTGGCGGCCTTTCAGAGCAACACGCTGCCAAGGACACTGAATTATCTGGGGTTTTTGGTGGGTAGTGCTGGCATTCTCACTCTGTATCCGGCCGATGTCTTCACCGAAATCTTTGGTCTGAGCCAGATTTTATGGTTTTTCTGGTTAGGTATGGTGCTGCTGCGCAAAAGCTAATATCCACCCCATAAGCTGATGCAATCAGAGCGTTGCCTGAGCGCGCAAATGCGGAGCCGGCCGCAGCTTTATTGTTACCGTATTTGTGGTTGTGTTTTAAGCGGCTATCCGGTCAGGGGTTAGGTATGCAAAGTACATTGTCACAATACGTAAAAAAGAGAAATGGTGTGCCGTTGGGTGCTAAAGGCTCGATGCGCAATATGTTGTTACGCTCTTTTGGCGCGCCATCTTTTCCGGTGTTTTGGCATTACTGGAACCCGATCTGGGGTTATTATTTGTCGCGCAATATTATGCGACCGCTCAGTGCCTTGGTGCCTATGTGGCTGGCGGTATTCACCACTTTTGTCGTCAGTGGTGCGCTGCATGATCTGGCCGTTGCACTGGTGCACTGGAAACCTGTGCTGTTTTTTACGCCCTGGTTTGGTTGCATGGGCGTGCTGGTGATTGTTTCCAACAAATATGCGCTGAGTTACGGTTTTCTGGCCTGGCCGGTACGGGCTTTGCTGAATATATTGTTTATTTTGTTATCCCTGGCACTGACTTATCTGGTGATGCAGCTTGTGTTTTAAAACTGTGATATCCATGTATTCCAGCTTTTGACCAGAGATTTACTAGTGCCTGAATAACCACAGGGGTCGCTTGTGATGCAGATAAAACAGCGGCTGCAACAGGCAGCTCACAATATAAAACGTGATGTGCTGACGGTTTATTTTGCGGCTCGGGATAACAGAACGCCGCTCTTGGTGCGGCTTTTGGCGCTTACGGTGGCGGCTTATGCGCTGAGCCCTATTGACCTTATTCCGGATTTTATACCGGTATTGGGGTATCTCGACGACCTGATTTTGCTGCCTTTGGGCATTTTTCTGGTGATTAAATTGACACCAGCCGAGGTGATTGAAAGCAGCAGAGCCAAAGCGCAGCAGCTGGTGCAGCGGCCCAGCAGCCCTGTGGCGGCAGCGGTTATTGTGCTGCTTTGGCTATTGTGTGCCCTTGGCCTGCTGTATTGGTTTGCGGCGGCTGTTGGCGATTAATTTTGTTGCTCAGCCTGGTCTGAGCCCTCACAGGAGGCTGGGATGGCGTTACATTTAACCTCGGTTGACGGTGTGCCTATCCAGTTGCGGCACAAGGCGTCCTGTCATTGTGGTGCGGTACAGTTTGAACTTTATTTGCCGGATGCTTTGCAGGATGTTCGCCGTTGTGACTGTTCACTCTGCAGAAGGCGGGGGGCTATAGTTGCTTCGGTGCCGCTCTCTGGCATCAAAATTTTAACAGGCGAAGATGTGCTGCGGTTGTATCAATTTAATACCAACACAGCCAGGCATTATTTTTGTAGCCTTTGTGGTATTTACACTCACCATCAGCGCAGGTCAAACCCAACAGAGTATGGCTTTAATGTGGCCTGCCTTGAGGGGATTAACCCGCTAAAAATACCGGATATACCAACCTATGATGGGGTGAATCATCCGGCAGACCGGCACCTCGACGCAGGAAGGCAGCCATGACAAAGTTAGCGACTATTGGCCAGATAGCTATTACCGTCAGTGATATTGACCAGGCGCTGGCGTTTTATCGTGATTTACTGGGGCTGGATTTTTTGTTCCGGGCAGGTCCACATCTGGCTTTTCTCAATGCTGATGGGGTAAGGCTGATGTTAAGCACACCGCAGGGCGCCGGCGCTGTTGGTGCCAACTCTGTGCTGTATTTTAAAGTTGCTGCCATTGAAGCGACCCATGCCGCTTTGGTAGCACAGGGCGCACAGAATGAGCGAGCGCCGCAGCTAGCGGCTCAAATGCCGGATCATCAACTCTGGCTAGGTTTTTTGCGCGACCCCGACGGCAATCTGGTTGGCTTGATGGAAGAAAAAAGGTTTTAGCCACAGTAGGACTGTGGTGTTGATATAAACATCTTTATATTTATCTGAGGAGATATCAGGCATGGAAAATGCGACCTTTATCGCGTTAGGTGCAGCCGCTCTTGGCGTTATTGTTTTTTCTTTTTGTATCTATGTTGCTGTTAGCGCAAGCAAAAAGAAGAAAGCTGCTGCACAGGGCACACAAGCTGACAAGCCAGATCTGCGTTAAAGCGGGCTTTAACCTGGTTTTTACCTGATGTTGTAAGGAAAGACTGATGCGGCAAATGCTGTTTTTTACATTTTTTGTCTGGTCGTTCAGCACCAGCGCTATTGTGATCCGCGATGACACCGATGATGCAAAGTATCGGCTGCAGCCTGCTGAATTTCCCGCTCTGGCCGATATGCCGGGCGAAGGGCATGGTGTATTGATAGCCCCGCATTGGGTGATTACAGCGGCCCACGCCATTAGCTGGCAAACTGAAATTAAACAGGTCAGCATTGCCGGCATCCCCAGAGATGTTGAACGTATTGTGATCCATCCGGGCTATAAAGCGCCACCTCCACCATTGCTGGAGCAAGCACTGGCCAGCTGGGACTGGACCCTGTTCAGGGTGTTGCTTGCCTCTTCCGATGACATTGCTTTGCTGAAATTAAAGCAACCTGTCACTGATGTTGCCGCTGTGCTGAGGTACAAAAGCAATGATGAGTACGGCCAAACAGTGCGGATTATCGGCAAAGGGGCAACCGGCGATGGTATTGATGGTTATGAATTTAGCAGCGCACACCGCACCGAACTTCGTCAGGCTTTTAACAAAGTCAGCAGTGCCGACGGCCGTTGGTTCTGTTATCTGTTCGACAAGCCGGCGAACGCTTTGCCACTTGAAGGTGGCTCCGGCAGCGGTGACAGCGGCGGGCCTGTGCTGATCAAAGCTAATAACAGTTGGCAGCTGGCAGGCCTGACGTCCTGGACTGATCTGCAAAGTAGTGGCCGGACACCGGGCCTGTATGGCCAGGTCAGTTGTAATGTCAGGCTGAGCCATTATCAGCAGTGGATCCAAAGTGTGATGCAAGATAAACCACAATAGTCTGGCCTGACGCAAAACCGGCGGTCTGGCGAAAGTCAGATCTGTTGTAGTGCCAGTGCCAAAGTGCTTGCGCTTGCCCGGCAAGTAAAATAAGTTTAACCTCTGGTTAACAGAAGTTCTATTATCGTAGCGGATCGGACCGCTTGTTTTTTTATTCAAATATTACAGGGAGTTGAGATGTCATCTACAGCAGAAAAAAAGCTGGTGCGAGGTAAAACATTTATTGCAGGTGGCGTTTGTGCGGGTCTGGCTGATCATTATCAATTAAATAAAGGCGGCATTCAGGCCTGCTTTTTGTTTGGTAGTTTGTTTTTTGGTGCAACAATCCTTTTATATTTAGCATTATGGGCGGTGTTACCTAAAGCTGAATCATAATATTTAATGCTATAGCGCAGCTGTATTCCATCACATTATTTTATTTTTACCGATGGATAACAGCTTATTCAAAGTATGATCACACCTTAAGTATCCGGTACGGAAGAGAGTGCTGCCTGAAGCACTGAATAGGTGTCTTAAAAAATGCACAGGTTATTGCCTGAGACATGATGGAACCTGTAACGACGCTTTGTTTTTTTATATGTAACCTTGTCCGGCAGCAATGCCTGCAGCCGCAGCCAGCATATTTTGGCTCTAAAATAAGCGAAAGCACCATCAGAGAGAAGGCCACTGCAGATGATGTCCTGTGAACAGCACGATTATATTGAAATTGCCTGTATGTACCGTTATCCGCTGCAGGTAACATTAAAATCCGGCGATACAGTGCAGGGCAGAGCGCTGGATACCAGACGTAATTCAGCGCAGCAGGAATGTCTGCTTACGGCAGAACCAGAGCAGCTGATCCCGCTGGATCATATTGCCAGTATTGAAGTGCTGGTGCAGAACCCGCATTTTAACCGGGTTGATTTTAGTTAAAAGCAAAGTTCGAAAGCGCAAGACCCGGAGTCGCGGTTGACGCCGGGCCTGCAGTCAAATGCCATCACCAGCTACACCAATAAGCCCCAATCCTTGTAAGCATCTTTGGCCAGCTGTTCGCGAAATTGCGGGGCAGCGATGTTGATCAGCGCTTTAGCGCGTTCAGTTAAACTTCTGGCGCGCAGGTTAGCCACGCCGTATTCAGTCACCACATAATGCACATGAGCACGGGTGGTGACGACTCCGGCGCCTGGTGCTAATAAGGAGCTGATGCGTGACACTGTGCCGCCTGCAGCTGTGGCTGGCAGGGCGATGACAGCACGGCCGCCTTCAGATAAAGCGGCACCACGGACAAAATCCATCTGGCCGCCAACACCGGAGTAAATTTTTGTGCCTAAGGAGTCCGCACAAACCTGACCGGATAAATCCACCTGCAATGCGCTGTTAATGGCCATCACCTGCGGGTTTTGTCGAATCACACTGGTGTCGTTGGTGTAAGCCACATCTAAAAACACTACTTCCGGGTTGTCGTCGACAAAGTCGTACAAAGCCTGGCTGCCCATGGCAAAAGTCGTGACTATTTTGCCCGGGTGTTTGCGTTTATTGCGGTTGCTAAACACCCCTTTGGCCAGCAGCGGCAACACACCGTCAGAAAACATTTCGGTGTGAATACCGAGGTTCTGCCGGTCGCCAAGGCAAGCGAGCGTTGCATCCGGAATAGCGCCTATGCCCATTTGCAAACAGTCGCCATCTCGCACTAAGCTCGCCACGTTACGGCCAATCTGCGCTGTGATTGGGTCTTGCTCTGCCGGTAAATGCAGCGGAATCTCGCTTTCCAGCTCAACATAAGCGTCAAAATCCGCCAGATGCACAAAAGAGTCACCATGGGTACGCGGCATTTTGGGGTTAATTTGTGCGATGATTTTTTTCGCAGATTGCATAGCGGCTCGGGTCGCTTCTACCGAAATACCTAAACTGCATAACCCATGTTTGTCCGGTGGTGATACCTGAACAATAGCGGTGTCGACTGGCTGCTCGCCACTTCGGAACATTTTCGGAATTTCTGATAAAAAAGCCGGCACATAATCGGCCAAACCACATTGCACCGCAGGGCGGGTGGGGCTACCGACAAAAAACACCCGCTGGCGTAAGTGGCCCTGTAATTCAGCGGCGCACAAAGCCTGGCTATGTTCAGTGTGCAGGCTGAGTAAGGTTAAATCGCGTTTTTCCATTGCCACCCTGGCCAGCGCGTTCAGCATGGCATAAGGGGTAGCGGCCATGGAATGGCACCATAAAGTTTCTCCATCCTGAATCAGGGCAAGGGCTTGTTCCGGGCTTTGATATTTCATAAGAATTCTCGATAAAGGATGCAGTTCATCACAGCAAATAGCATCAGCCAATAACGTCAACCAATCACATCAGAAGCTTCAGCCTAACTGTTTTGTCAGGGGGCCGCCCTGACGGGGATCAATAAAACCAAGGGCTGTCAGCGCAGCCCATGTGCTGTTAATGCTGTTGTTGATTCAGTTTGCCTAAGGTATCAGCCAGGCTGCGCAACAAGGTCTGGTTCTGGCTGACGACTGAATTAATTTCGCCGGCGGAAGCACCGGCTTTGGACGCCAAATGCCGTACTTCGTCGGCTACCACCGAAAAACCGCGGCCGGCGTCACCGGCGCGTGCAGCTTCTATTGCAGCATTCAGTGCCAGCAAATTGGTTTGGTCGGCAATGGCGTTAATGCTCGACACCATATTGTTAATACTCTGGCCCGAGTTCATCAGTGCCGACATCATACTTTCGCTGTGCTGCACCACTTGCTGACGGCGGGTGATATCAGCGCCGTATAAAAATACTTTCTGAATTTTGCCATAAGGGTCTTTTATGGCGCTAAAGGTTGCGGCAACCACCACTGTCTGGTTGCCCGGGTTCAGCACCAGCTCTTTGCTGACACTCCGGCCTTGTTGCAGCTGTTGTTGCTGCTCAGGCGTCAGATAAAACTGCCAGGGCTGCAGCTGACTGCGAAACAGTTCGTTGGAAATTTTCAGCACGTTTTCAGGAAAGTTATTGAGCTCACAAAGTTCACCACTGATGTGCCATTCCAGCAGCAGGTTGGTTTGGCTGATGGTGTCAAAGCGGGTTTTAAATTCCAGCGCTGCGGTTTTGACTTTGGTGATGTCGGCCAGAATCGCAATATAACTCTGATGGTTGCCTTGTTCGTCCAGCACCGGGTTGCTGGTGACAGAAATCCACAAGGCGCTGCCGTCACGGCGGTGAATTTCAATTTCATCATAAAAAGGGTTGGGAGCAGCAAGCTCAGCTTCAATGCGGTTTTTGGTGTCGGGGTCTGTGTTGGGGCCCACCAGCACGTCGCAGGCGCTATGGCCTAACATCTCCGCAAGCTGATAACCGGTCATCCGGCTAAACCCTTTATTTACATACTGAATTTTGCGTTCTGAACTTGAGATAATGACTGCGTTGTCGGTTTCATTGGCCACCATCGACAGCAGCTGAAATTCTTGTTTTTGCAGCACATCCCGGGTGATGTCGTTGGCAAACTTCACTATTTTCAGCACAGTGCCGTCCGGCGCCTGAATAGGGTTGTAGGTGGCGTGGATCCACACCGGCTGACCTTGTTTGGTGAGCCTTTTATACTCGGCGGTCTGGTATTGGCCCTGGCGCAACTGCGCCCAGAATTGCTGATAAGCCTGGCTTTGTGCTTCCTGATTTTCGACAAAAATACGGTGGTGTTGACCTTTGATTTCATGCAGCTGATAACCCATCAACTGTAAGAAATTGTCATTGGCACTCAGGATCTGGCCCTTTACATCAAATTCAATCACTGCCTGGGCACGGTGAATAGCAGCGAGTTGTGATTCCAGATTGGCGCGGCTCAGTACCTGGGCTGTCACATCAGTGGCAAATTTGATAATACGCACCACTTTGCCTTTATGCAGAATGGGGGTGTAAGAGGCCTGGATCCAGACCGACTGGCCGCTTTTGGTAATACGTTTAAATTCCGCGGTTTGAGGTTTGCCACGGCGTAACTCGTCCCAGAAATTCTGATAAGCCGCCGAGCGGGCTTCTTTTTCTTCAACAAAAATGCGGTGATGTTTACCCAGCACTTCAGCCAGCTGATAACCCATTAACTGCAAAAAATTGGTGTTGGCCTGTTGTATGCTGCCGTCGAGCGCAAACTGGATCACGGCCTGGCTTTGATCAATGGCATTGATGATATCGTCGGCTTTGGATTTGGCCTGAAAACTAAACATCTACTGCTCCTTTGTCTCTTGAATAGGTCTGGAGCAAAGCGTAGTCAGGCCTTTGTGGTTTTTCCATTAGAAATAACGAAAAAAACCAGGAATAAGAAGAGTTTAACTGCAGTCCTTTGCTGCCGGCTCTCGCTATGGGCGGTAAAGCCGGCAACGGCAATTCAGACTTTTTGCAGCAGTAAATACAAAAATGCCTGACTGGTGCCAAAAGGGGTGGTATGCAGCTCGTTATGCTGTTGTTTCAGCACAAAAGCCTCGCCAAATTCTGCCGCCAGACTTTGTGCGTTATAACGCACCACCGGCAAACCACTGCATTTTTCCGGGCCTTGTTCACTAAAACAGGAAATCAGCAGATAACCCCCTGTTTTCAGGCTGTGTTTCAGGTTTTTGACATAAGCCTCGCGGTCTGGTTTTTCAGTCAGGAAATGAAATACAGCCCTGTCATGCCACAGATCATAAGCCTGGGCCGGCAGCTGTGCTTGGGTGATATCGGCCACCAGCCATTGCACCAATGAAGCTTGGTTGCCAAGACGCTGTTGATTCACTTTGAGTGCTGCATCTGAGATATCCAGCACTGTCAGCTGGTGATAACCAAGGGCCAGTAAATCGCCAATCAGGCCGGTCGCACCACTGCCGACATCTATCAGGCTGGTGTCGGGGCTGGCATGTTGTTTAATCAGCTGCAACGACCAACCAGGCTGGTTTTGATACCAGCTGACCTGTTCCGGCTGTTTTTGTTGATACACCTGCTCCCAATGCTGTTGTTTATTGCAGGTATCGCTGCTCATCCTTGCTGCTCCTTTACTGAATGCTGGTTTTTAGCTGCAGCTGGTTGCAGCGGCAGATAAATATCGTTTTCTGCCAGATGGGCTGCCACTTCCGGGAAAAATGTTTTCCGCTGAACAAAAATCGGAAAATCAGCCAGTTGTTCACCCGACTGCGGCAGCCAATCCCGATACAAATAACTGACCAAAGCCTCCAGCTGATGATCATCACCGACAAAGCTGAGTCTGGCGCAGCGCTGTGTCGGGATTTGGCCAAGGTGAAAACCGTCCGGCAGACTCAGGCTGGCGGCGACGGCTGCAGGCACAGCCAGGGCCAGACCAAAACAAAAATCTTCGTCGGCGCTGTTGGCTGGGTCTGTGTATAAAAAATTAAAGGTGGCAAAGCGGCTGGGCGGCAGCTGATTGTTTTTACGAAACTCAATAAAACGGCGGATACTTTGCCCCAGCAGTGCCGGGCTACCCAGGTGCTTTAATTCAATGACAGGGGTAGATAAAAACTCAACAATGTCGGGTTTGGCTGGCATTGTGATGCTCCTGCTGATGTGGTGGGGGGCGCTCAGTTTTTGTTGCTGCGCCTGCCATTGTTGCCAGTCGGGGTTTTGCCGGAATTCAGTGGGGCTTTGTGCCATCAGTGCGGCAAAAGCGCGGCTGAATGACTCGCTGTTCTGATAACCGCTGAAGGCACTGATATCACTCAGAGTGTTGTCGCGAAATGCCAGCTGGCTGGAGGCACGCAGCAAACGGCGTAACCTGATGTAACTTTGCACCGTTAAACCACAATGTTGCTGAAACTGGCGCTGAAAATGAAATTTTGACCAGCAGGCCACTGCACTTAACCTATCGACCGACAGCGTGCCCAGCGACAACACATCGACGGACTGAGCTCCCTGGTTTTGTGCGGATGACGGGGCTGGATTGGCCGTATCAAGCGCCAGCTGTGTGTCGATATAGTGCAATACTTTACCAAGCTGAAGAAAGTGCCGCATCTGTACTGCTTGCTCTGGTGTGGAAGTTGTATCGATGCAGCCTAACGCAACTATACCGGCCTTGTCCTGACCAAAAATGCTGTTTTTAATCGGATTTAAGCTTCAGGCTGCCATTTTGGGGTAATAAAAATTGTCGGCGCAATAACAGATCCAACAGGGGATCCGGCAAAAATTTGGCCAGAAACGGCAGTGCCCAACTGCCGTAACCGGCGCGGATAAGCCGCGGCGGCCGGCTTTGCAGCAGTTTGGCCACCACTTTTTTAGCAAAAAGGGCGGCCGGTGTTGGTTTTTGTTGTGATGCTGCCGCTCTTTTGGCAATGCCGGCACGCAGTGGCCACCAGGGCGATTGTGCTGACAGCAGCTTACCGGCATGGGTGCTGGCGGTGTCGCCAAAAGCAGAGGCGATAGCGCCCGGCTGCACCAGCACAGTGTGAATACCAAAAGGCGCCAGTTCGAGCCGAAGCGCGGTATTCACCGCGTGCAAAGCGGCTTTGGATGCACAATAAATACCGGCAAAAGGGGTGACAAAATCAGCCGACACACTGCCGATATTCACCACAGTACCGCCGGTTCTGGCCAATAACGGCAAAGAGCGGCGGGTCAGCTCGATCACACTAAACACATTGGTCTGAAATTGTTGGCAAAGCTCAGCGTTGCTAAAATCCAGCACCGGTCCCATGGCGCCAAAACCGGCGTTATTAATTAATACATCCAGCCGTTTTGTCTGTTGTTCCAGCTGTTGTATGGCAAGGTCCAGCGCCTGTGGATCATTCACATCCAACAACAACGGTTTTAAGCCAAGGGCTGCAAGCTCAAAAAGCTGACTGTCGCGTCTGACACTGACATACACCAGAAAGTTGTGTGCTTGCAGTTCAAGCGCCAAAGCCCGGCCTATGCCGGAGCCAGCGCCTGTGATCAGTGCGACTTTTTGTGGTGGATGCATGCGGTGTCCTGTGATTGGTGCTTTGGCATAAAACCAAATCATGGCCTGCAGCATTTTGTTTGGCCAGTAATTTTTAGCCGCAGCCCTACCTGAGCTTGTGTACTGCACTACACTTTTTTCACCTTGTGCCCCGGAGTCTGCCATGGAACTTTTGTTGCAAAAACTGATAGAAGGGGTGTCCAACACCAGAGGCCATGATTTTTTCCAGCGGATAGTGCAGCTGTTAAATATGGTGATTGGCGCCGATTACACCTTTATTGCCAGGCTGGATGCAAGCAGTCACAGCGCCAATACCATAGCGCTGGTGGCCAAAGGCAAGTTAGTTGACAACATTAGTTATTCACTGGAACACACCCCTTGTGCCAATGTCAGTGACGACAGTTTTTGCTGTTATCCAAAAGATGTCTGTGCTGCTTATCCC
The DNA here is from genome assembly GCA_003543135.1 of Rheinheimera sp. Classification (GTDB taxonomy): domain Bacteria; phylum Pseudomonadota; class Gammaproteobacteria; order Enterobacterales; family Alteromonadaceae; genus Pararheinheimera. The sequence goes on along the minus strand of DPJG01000006.1, from coordinate 230,612 downwards.
AAAGACGATTTGCTGGTGCAAATGGGGGTGGAAGGTTATCTCGGCACTCCGCTACACGATTTAACCGGCCGGGTCATTGGCATTATTGTGGCTTTATATCAGCAGCCGATCAGCGATCCGCTGCTGGTGAAAAATTTGTTTGAGCTGTTTTCCGGTCGGATAGAAGCTGAGCTGGAGCGGGTGGAATACGAAGACAGATTGCATGCGCTCAATACCCAACTGGAGCAAAAAGTGGCTGCCCGCACTGCGCAGTTACAACAAACGCTGGCCGATTTACAGCTGATGCAACGTCAGTTGGTGGAATCGGAAAAAATGGCAGCTTTGGGCCATCTGGTGGCCGGTATTGCTCATGAAGTCAATACGCCGCTGGGCGTGGCTATTACCACTCATAGTGTGATGGCTGACGAGTTTAGCCATTTTGCCGCTTTAGTCAGCGCAGATCGGCTGACCAAAACAGAACTGCGTAATTTTTGTCAGGTGCTGGCGCAGGCCTTGCCGTTATTGCAGGCCAATCTGAACCGGGCCGATGAACTGATCCAGAACTTTAAGCGCACCGCGGCCGACCAACACAGTGCTGAGCTGGGGCAAATTAACCTGGCGCATTATTATCAGCAGATCATTTCAACTTTATCCCCTGTGCTGAAAAAAGCCGGGGTACAGCTGCAGATGGAGATCCCGCCTGATTGGCAAATTCAGACCTACCCTGGTAGTCATGTGCATATTCTGACCAATCTGGTGGTAAACAGTGTGCAGCATGGTTTTGGTAATGGGGAAGGTCATCAGATTTGGCTCAGTGCAGAACAGCTGGCGGATGATCTGTATTGTATTCACTACCGCGACAATGGCTGTGGTTTAACCCAGGTGGCCAAACAGCATATTTTTGAGCCCTTTTTTACCACAGCACGCAATCATGGTGGGGTTGGCCTTGGCATGTCGATTTTATATAACCTGGTTACCCAACAATTGGGCGGGCAAGTGCAGTTACCGGACGGTCAGGGTTTTTGTTTAAGTTATAGTTTCCGCCATATCGATCAGCCCCAATAAAAAGGGCGCAGTGTTGTAGCAGCTGCGCCCCTGGATTAAATCCCTTCGCCTAAAAATACCCTGCTGTATCTGGGGGTTAAATAAGCCTGCTGCCCTACGGCCAGGCCAAGTTTTTTAAACTGTTCTTTATTGAGTTCCACATGCACCACCCGATCCGACTGTGCGGTTTGCAGCTCCAGCCGCACCGTAGGACCAACCACTGTCACCAGCTCCAGTTTTGCGGCGATGCTGTCATTTGCGGCCTGATGGGACACGTCAATTTCATGGGGGCGCACATAAGCAAAACCAGGTAAAGTCACATCATCAGCACTGGCCGGGCTGTCGGCAGCAGCAGGGTTGATCAGGGTGTCGCCCTGACGCACTCTGGCGTGAAACAAGTTCACTGTGCCTAAAAATTCGTAGACAAAAGGGTTGGCCGGGTTGTCGTACACTTCTTCCGGTGTGCCTTGTTGTTCAATCCGGCCTTTGTTCATCACCACAATACGGTCGGCCACTTCCAGCGCTTCTTCCTGATCGTGGGTCACAAAAACACTGGTGACATGAATTTCGTCATGTAAACGGCGTAACCAGCGGCGCAGTTCGGCCCGCACTTTAGCGTCCAGTGCACCAAAAGGTTCATCCAGCAGCAGGACTTTTGGCTCCACTGCCAAAGCCCGAGCCAGTGCAATACGCTGACGCTGACCACCGGAAAGTTGTGATGGATAACGGTCTGCTGTCCAGTCGAGCTGCACCAGTTCTAATAAACGATGCACCCTTTTTTTAATTTCAGCCGGGTTTGGTCTTTGTTTACGGGGTTTGACGGTCAGGCCAAAAGCGACGTTTTCAAACACCGTCATATTTTTAAATAAAGCGTAATGCTGAAACACAAAACCCACACCACGTTCGCTGACGTGCTGATGGCTGATATCTTCACCGTGAAACAAAATACGGCCGGCGTCGGCTTGCTCCAGACCGGCGATCAGGCGCAATAAAGTGGTTTTGCCAGAGCCTGAAGGGCCAAGCAGGGCGGTGAGTTCGCCACTTTTGATGGATAAGTTCACCTTGTCGACGGCAACAAAATCAGCAAAATTTTTCTGAACCTGTTCTATCTGAATACTCATTATGACCTCGTGCCGGCGCTTGTTGCGCCGTCATGCTGTAATTGCTGTGTTGCCTGAGCGCCTGAGACTTTATTCGCCTGGGTGATTGGCTGTGGGCAAATCGCCGCTGGCTTCGCCAAATTCGGCCTGCATCATGCGCTGCTCAAATTGGTCCAATAAAAAGCCTAACCAGGCTGGCGTGAAAGTTGTCATGGTTATCTCCGTTTAGACATCTATATGCCTGAGCGCATTAAAGCAGAGGCTGTTAATAACTTAAAATATTTTTTAGGAGCAAGGTTATAACCAAAAGTGAGTAAGCCAGCGTTAAGAACTGCTCCGGGGATTGGATCTGGGGATTGGCCCTGAGGCTGACTCTGAACAGCCACGGCGCTTTGGGAGTTGTTGAGGATGGCAAAACAGCTGATCACTGCAGACTAAACCCCGGACCGGATGCATCAGGCTGCAAAGGATGGTCTGGCTGTTACTGCAGATAGCATGTGGCAGAGAAGTGGCGTAGAAAAAGTGGGCTTAGTCGAATTTGTTTTTTTGCTGGCGCAGCGACTTGGTCACACTGCGTTGTTTTTTGCCTTCCAGCCGGCGCTGCTGACTGCCATAAGTAGGTTTGGTGGCGTGGCGTTTTTTTGGTTTAAAGCCAGCCGATTTAATCAGTTCTATCAGTTGCATCAGTGCTGCTTCACGGTTCATTTCCTGGCTGCGGCTTTGCTGGCTTTTAATCACAATTTTGCCGGAGGCGGTAATACGGTGATCGGCTTTTTGCAGCAGTGCGGATTTATATGCTTCCGGCAAGGACGACTGGCGGATATCAAAGATTAACTGAATGGCGGTTGAGGTTTTATTGACATGCTGACCGCCGGGCCCACTGGCGCGAATGGCCTGCCAGTCCAGTTCAGCTTCATCAATACTTATGCCTGCCGTTATGTTGATCATCAGCTGTCCTCTGCCTGAAAGCGGGTCAGTGTAACAAAACCTGTGCAGAAACCGCGGGTAATTTTGCCAAAAAACTGTATAATGCCGCACTTTTTCTAAGGGTATAAGCCACAGGAGCCACCATGAGCCAATTACCACCCTGTCCACAATGTAATTCTGTTTATGCTTATGAAGACGGTAACCAGCTGATATGCCCTGAATGTGGTCACGAATGGCAACCCGGCGCAGCAGCTGATACAGCTGACAGCGCCAAAGTGGTGCGTGATGCTGCCGGCAATCTATTGCAGGACGGTGATACTGTGACTGTGATCAAAGACTTAAAAGTAAAAGGCTCGTCTTTGGTGGTCAAAATTGGCACTAAAGTCAAAGCCATCCGGCTGGTTGAAGGTGACCACGATATTGACTGTAAAATTGATGGTTTTGGCGCGATGAAACTCAAATCTGAGTTTGTAAAAAAAGTTTAAGCTGGGTTTGGCGGTGTTTTCACCGACGGACAGACTAAACAAAAGGCGCTTTGATAGCGCCTTTGTTATTTTACCGCTGTTGTTTTGGCCGTTACAGTGAACGGCGACTAAAACCGGCGTCTGGTGGTAAAAGTTGCGGCGTCAATAATGGCCCACAGATGCACCAAAGCGGCAATAATACCGGGGATGATCAATACCCATAAAAAATAACCCACACCACAAACCACAAAAAATAAAATGGCGGCGAATAAACGGCCTTGCACCAACTGGCCTAAACCCGGAATAAAAAAGCTACATAAAGCGGCTATTACATTACCGCCTGAACCTTGTTCTGCCATGCCTGTTCTCCTGAATGCCTCAGCACAAAAATTGAGATTATCGCAATTTATTGATCCATACAGCATAAATCTGTAACAGCCTGTGTAGTTGAATAAGGCCTGGCAACAGCCGCACTCAGGCAACAGGAGCAGTCAGCGGCATCAGGCAGAGGGGTCTGTCACAAAACCCAGCTTTAATAAACCAGCGTTTTGTACTGCAGCCATGGTTTTCACTACATGTTCATAGGCCACGGTACGATCGCCACGCAGCTGAATGTCTGGCTGGGGGCTGGCTGAGGCGGCGACCGCCAGTTTGGCCTCAAGTTCAGTGGCGGTCACCTGCTGATCGTTCCAGAACACTTCCCCTTTGGCATTCACCGACAATATGATGGTGCTGGGTTTGTCCTGCTGCGGGCTGTTGCTGGCGCGCGGCAGCTCCACCTGCACTGAATGGGTCAGTACCGGCACTGTGATGATAAAAATAATCAGCAGCACCAACATCACATCCACTAGCGGTGTCATGTTAATTTCGCTGATCACCTCGTCTTGTTGTTCAAAATCGCTACCAAATGCCATATTAAGCGCCTTGTTTAAAAGCCCGCACCTGGCCACTTTGGCCGCTGTGCTGCTGGGACGATTTGGGCGCTGCGCCTGTTAAAAAATAGGCATGCAGCTGAAAGGCAAAACGGTTGAGCCTACTGATCATGCCTTTATTACCGCGGCTCAGTGCGTTGTAGGCCAGTACGGCCGGAATAGCCACCGCCAGACCAAAAGCTGTCATGATCAAAGCTTCACCCACCGGGCCTGCCACTTTGTCGATACTGGCCTGGCCGCTGGCGCCAATACCCACCAGCGCATGATAAATACCCCAGACAGTGCCAAATAAACCAATAAAAGGCGCGGTCGAACCCACAGACGCCAGAATGGCCAGGCCTTTTTGCATTTGTTCGGCACTTTCATCAATGGCACCTTTTAAGCTGGACGTGAGCCAGTCGGATAACGGCAGTTTGCCGTGTAAATCGTCCTGATGACTGCTGTGATGATCATAAGCCGCCTGACCTTCATCAGCCAGATAACGAAACGGATTGGCACTGCAGCCGCTGCGGCTATTGGCCGAAGCCAGAATATGTTGCCCCTGGGCAAAACTTTGCGCATGCCAGAAATCGCGGCTGGCCTGCGCTACTTTTTGCAGCTGCCACAAATGCCAGGCGCGGATTAAAATGACACACCAGGACGCGATGGACATCAGCAGTAACATCAGCGCTACTGCTTTGATCACAGCGTCACCCTGTGCCCAGATACTGGCGATGCCATAAGGATTTGGTGCCATAGCTTTTCTCCTTGTTAAAGCAGGGGCTTGCCTGCTGAAATTGTAAAAATTGTTTTTAAATCAGTTATTCAGTGCAAAAGTCATCGGCATTTCATACCAATAATCGATGTTTTTGCCCTGCTGGGTTGCCGGGGTAAAACGCCAGTGTTTGACAGCCTGCAGAGCCGCCTGATCTAACCTGCTAAAACCGCTGCTTTTCAGCACACTGATGCTGCCGACACTGCCGTCTGCTTTAACCAGGAGTTTCAGCAGCACTGTGCCTTGTTCTTTTTTCTTACGGGATAAGCTTGGGTAGGCCGGCGCGCGGTTTTGCGCTGCTTTGGCGTCAGCGCTTGGCGGCGCTATTGCATCGCTTGCAGGTTTTTGAGCAGTGTTTGGGGCCGCAGTTTGATGCAGTGCAGTGGTGATGGCGCGCTCAGAAGGCGCCGCTGTTTTCAGTGGTTTTGCTGATAACGTGGCTGGAGTTTTGACTGCGGTTCTAGTGACAGCTTTTGCTGGTTTTTTAGCGGGCATCTTTTTTGGTGCAGGCACCGGTGCAGCCTTGGGCACAGCTTTGGGCTCTGGAGTGATCTGAGCCGACGGCCTGGGTTGACTGGCCGGTGGTAACAAGGCCGCCACCATCACAGCTGCTGCTTTGGCTGTAGGCGGGTTGGTCTCTGCCTGACTGAACATCAGGCCCAGACCAAGCAGATGAGCGGCCAATACCAGTGTTATGATCAGTAGCTGAGATAAAGATTTTCTGAACATCTGAGTTCCGGCAGCAGGTTTGTCTATAAATGCAAAACTATATGAGAATTATTCGCATTATTTCATCTTTACCTGAGTCTGACCAGTAGGGTAAGGAAAAAAACCGGGGGTGAACTGCTGATGGTTGTGGCAATAACACCAATTGGCCGGCAAAAAGCGGGCTGGCGACAGGCAAATACAAGTTGCCATTATGGTGATGTATTTGATTGTCTTGTGTTGATTTTAAAAAGTGTCAGCCTGGCTCACTGTCTTAGAGCTGAAGCACCAGGTTGTTGCTTGGGATGACCAGGGCAAAATTGGTGAGGTGGCGGTTCAGGCCACCTGTTTTTCCGCTAAGTGCAGTTCCATGGTGGCTTTTAATAAACGGAATAAGCGGATAGAAGCGTCAATTTCCTCTTTGCGGTTGGTCAGGCTTTCCACATTTAACCCCAGTGGAATATCCAGTGCGGCACAATGCAATAAAATTTGTTGCAGGTTGTCACGGCAAATTTTAATCGACTCATTTAATGGGTTGGCCGCGTCCAGAATGCGGTATTTGCTGGCCTGTGGTACAGAGATCCCCAGCCACTGCATAAATTCCAAAGTTTGTTCACCACCACAGGGGGTAAAAGTCAGAATAATACGTTGGGGTGTCAGCTGTTGCTGGCGGCAGCTGCGGGCATAACTGGTGATCAGGTCAATAGTGGCCTGGGCGTTGTACACCGCCTGGGAGATAAAAAACTGGCAGCCCATGGCGCTTTTTTCGATCAACCTTTCATGTTCATTGCCTTTTTGGGCATGGCGCTCGGCAATGGCAACACCGCCGAGGAAAAAGTCGGCCTGATGCTCGGCCAGCTGCTGGTAAGCATCAGTCAGGCTCAGTTTAATAGTGCCGTTTGAAGAAGGGCTACCCACCAACACCAAATTATCCAGTTGATACTGCTGTTTGCTGTCGCTCAGCCACTGATTAAATTCGGCGGCGTCGCGCTGCGCCACACTTTTATAGGTAATCACATCCCGTCTGGCCTGCTCACGCAAAATGCAGCTGTACTCACGTGGGTCTAAGGTACTGTGAAAAGCAAAAGGCCGCTCTGTGGCCACTCTGCTGCTTTCATCCTGAATGTCGTACACCACCAGACCGTCGTATTCCACTTCGTTCAGCCGGGCTAACAGTTTTTTAGCGATGCGGCGGGTTTTGTCATCGGCAGTACCGGCCTTAGGCGGCGTGGTGCCAATCAGATAAACACCCTGATTCGGATCGGAAATTTTCTGTTGTAGCGTTAACGGCATAATAGGAACCTCTAAAGTGAATACGGCTAAGTATACAGATGTTTGGATGGCTGGCCATCCATATTTAAATGAATTTTTTCGATGACGCAGATGAAAAAGATTCAAGTTGGCGGGACTTTGTGTCGCTACTGCAGGCAGAGCTGCAATAAAAAATGCAGGGAAAGCTGAGTTGTTACAGTGCTCAGGCACTGTGAACACTAGGAAAATGCACCACAAGGCGGGTGTTTGGGCACAATAAAGATCTGTAAAGTGAACTGACATTTACAGTTGATTGACATAAATCTGTCATCTAACTGGCATACCTTGTCACTTCCCGGATCCCAGGTGGTTGGTTATGTCAGGGCGTATTTATTCAGTGCCTTTGCTGTTGTTGCTGCTGTTAAGTGCTTTTAGTGTGGCGCTTGCTTCTTATACCAGGTTGATCGAACAACGCGCCAATCATGGCAAAGCCACTGTTATCGCATCGCAAATCAGTAATAACCTTGAAGTGTTTTCTGCCGACCGGCTCAGGGCCGTCGACGACTTATTGCAAAACTGGCCTGTGCATCATGCCAATCCGGTGGACTGGTTTAACGTGCGCGCCACTACCTTAAGTAAAATGTTGCCTGGTTTGCACGATATGTTGTTGCTCGATGCCGCTCAGCAGATCCGCTGGAGTATTGTGGCCAGCGAAAGGGGAAAATTAACGGGCGCGGTCTTGTCCAGCCTGGGTTTTCACCAAACCGAGCCTGCTGCCGGTGGTTTTTATACCGCCTTTTATCAGCAGCAGGGCCAGCCTTTTACGCTGGTGGTCAAAGCTATAGATCCGAAGCAACCCGCCAAAGGTTTTGTCGCCGCCAGTTTTGATATTGAGCAAATTCTGACGGTGCTGGTGGGCGCGCTAGCCAGTGACGACTTAAGTTTTTATCTGCAGGATGGCCGCCATGCGCTGTTCCGGCACGGTGAGATTGACCCCAATGCCCCTGCGGTCAGTCAGCATCTGAGTTTTGCCGGACGCGACTGGCAGTTTGTGATTCAGGCACAGCAGCATGGCCTGAACAGCGCGCTGCTGGTGCTGCTGGCCGGTTTGTTGTCGGCGCTGTTGGTCAGTGCCATGTTGTTTCGCAAGTTATACCGTGAGCAGCAATTGCAGCTGCAACAACAAATGTTTCTGGCAGCGGCCGACGCCTCCCCTGATGCCATTGCGCTTTATGTGCCGCACCCCAGAAGGTCAGGCGACTTTGAACTGCAACACGCCAACTTACAGGTGGCGGCTTTATTTAAACCTGGTTATCAGCAGTTGCAGCAGCTGAGTTTGCAGCAACTTTGTCATGCGCTCTGTGCTGCGTCCTTCTGGCCTTTATGTTTAAGGGTTTATCAGCAACATAAATCTTTTGACGGCATAGTGGCGGTGGATTCGGCCGCATTAACACCAGCCTGGCTGCAGGTGCAAATTGTGAAAGCCGGGGCTGGTCTGGTGATTTCGCTGCGTGATGTGTCTGACAGCAAAATGTATGAGCAGCAGCTGAAGGCCAACGAAGAAAAATACCGCCGGCTGGTGGAAGGTATTGATGGTCATTTTATTTACCGGCTGAATCAGGCCGGTGCTGTGGACTTTATCAGCCACAGTGTGCAGCAAATTCTCGGTTACAGCCCGGCTGAATTTGCCGCCAACCACTTAACTTATGTGCTGCGTGAGCCGGCACAGATGGCGCAAATCCGCGCCCAGTACCAGCAAGGTATTGCACCTCAGCCTTATCAGATTGAATACAAAGCCAAAGATGGCAGCAAACGTCAGATTGAATTTCGCGAAAGGCCAGTGCTGGATGAGCAAGGCAAGGTGCTGGCGATTGAAGGGATAGGCCGTGATGTCACCAGCGAGTTGTTGTTACAGCAGAAAATCCGCTACCAGGCCGACCACGACCAGCTGACCGGGCTTTTAAACCGCTATGCCTTTGACCAGCAGCTGCAGCAACTGCTGACATCAGGGCAGCAGGCCATTTTATGTTATATCGACATGGACCAGTTTAAGCTGGTCAACGACTCCTGCGGTCATCTGGCCGGTGATGAATTATTGCGCCATGTCGCCAGTATTCTGGCGACAGATTTAACCGGCAATGATGTGCTGGCTCGTATTGGCGGTGACGAATTTTGTCTGATTTACCCTGCAACCACGCTGGCGCAGGCAACGGTCAAGTTGCAGCAGTTGTTTGGCCGCATCAGCGCTTTTCGTTTTCGCTGGGAGCAGAAAATTTTTACCGTGGCGGCCAGTATTGGGGTGCTGGAATTGTGTGGCCAGCAGCTGAATACAGTGGAAGTGTTAAAAGCAGCCGACAGTGCCTGTTATTTTGCCAAAACGGCCGGGCGCAACAGATACCATATAGTGAATACTGGGGCGGCTGAGCTGAACCATCGGCAGAATGAGCTGGATTTAGTCAGCCTGATTCAGCAAGCCATTGATCAGCATCAGTTTGAACTCTATTACCAGCGGATTGTGCCTTTGCAGGCGCAGGGCGGCGGTGCACATTATGAAATGTTGTTAAGGCTCAAAGATCCACAGGGCAAGGCGGTGAGTCCGGCGGTGTTTATTCCGCTGGCCGAAAGGTTTGGCCTGATGCAACATATTGATCGCTGGGTGTTTAATCAGGTGCTGGATTGTCTGGAAGCCCATTCTGCTCATTTAATGCAGCTGGACAAAGTGGCGATTAATTTATCCGGGTTATCTTTAGGTGATGAGCAGTTCCTCAGCCATATATTGCAGCGTTTTGCCACGAGCCCGGTGCCGGCAGCAAAAATTTGTTTTGAAATTACCGAAACCGCAGCTGTCACCAATATGGCCAGCGCCAGCCGTTTTATTCAGGCACTGAAACAGATTGGCGTGCGTTTTGCGCTGGATGATTTTGGCGCTGGTATGTCGTCTTTTAGTTATCTGAAAAATATGGCGGTGGATTTTGTGAAAATTGACGGCTCTTTTGTCCGCAATATGGCGCGCGATGCCACCGACTATGCCATGGTGAAAGCCATAGCGGAAATTGCCGTCAGCCTTGGGAAAACCACCATAGCCGAATTTGTCGCCGACGCTGAGGTCAGTGCGCTGTTAACAGGCCTGGGTGTGGCTTATGGCCAGGGTTATGCGCTGCATCAGCCAGAGCCCTGGCTACCTTTATTAGAACAGGCTAGCGCGGCACCAGCCAGATTGCCGGCTCTGGGCGGAAACACAGTAGCCCTTGGCTGAAACACTGGTGCAGAAAGCTTCGGATCATTTATGCTGCTGCAAAGGCAGTATGGGTTGTAACCTCAGCTGCCGGGTTTCTGAGCAAAGGAGTTCAGTATGGAACTAAAAAAGTTTGGCTGGTATAGCGCGGCGATAAGCCTGACAGTGCTGACGCTGTTTTTGCTGGTGTGGTTCAGCCTGGGGGTTGGCATTATCGGTGCTGATGGTGATATCGCCAATCTGCTTTATGCCGCAGTGCTGGTCGTGACCGTTGTGGTGGCGGTGCGCGGACGTTTTCAGTCAAAGGCCATGATGTGGGCCTTAATCAGCGCAGCCCTGGTGCAGGCGCTGATTGCACTGCTGGCGGTCTATACCGGTTTGGGTTTACCTCACAGCGGCCCGGCCGAGCTGATTCTGCTTAATGGTTTTTTTGTGTTGTTGTATCTGGGCGCAGCGATGATGTTTCGCCGTGCCGGACAACAACATAAAGAGCAGGGGCAGACTGAGCCTTGAGAGCAGCACCCTGACCAGCTGAACAGCATGGTACAGGGGGCGGCACTGACAAAGCTGTATCTGGCGTCAGATTTAGCGCATAGTCACAAACTCTTCCGCCGACGTTGGGTGTATCGCCACGCAGTTATCAAAATCTGCTTTGGTGGCGCCCATTTTTATTGCCACGGCAAAACCCTGTAGCATTTCGTCGGCGCCAAAACCTATCACATGTAAACCCACAATTTTTTCGTTAGCGCCCTGGCAAATCAGTTTCATTTTGGTGGGCTGGCGGTGCGAGGTGAGGGCGCTGTACATCGCCGTAAATTCACTTTGATAGATTTTAATGCTGTCGCCAAATTGTGCTCTGGCTTCGTTTTCAGTCAGACCAATGGTGCCAATAGCCGGATGTGAAAACACCACAGTCGGCACCAGGTTGTAGTCCAGATGCAAATCGGTTTTGCCGTTAAACAGCCGCTCTGCTAAACGTCTGCCCGCCGCTACAGCAACAGGTGTTAATGCCAGCCGGCCTGTGTTGTCGCCTATGGCATAAATGCCGGGCACATTGGTGTTCTGGTATTTATCGGTTTGAATAAAACCCTGAGCATCCAGAGCCACTCCCGCTGCGGCTAAATTTAAATTTTCTGTGGCCGGGCTTCGGCCTATCGCCCAAATCAAAGTGTCCACTTCGAGCGTGCCGTTATTGTTCAGGCTGAGCCTTAAACTGCCATCCGGATTTTTAACCACAGCCTGCACCTGGGTGTGCGGGTGTAAAGTGACACCATCGCGCGCCATTTGCTCGCTCAGGGTGGTCGACAACATCTCGTCAAAATGCCGCAGTGCTTTGTCGTGGCGCACCAATAAATGGGTTTGGCTGCCGAGGGCGTTTAATACACCGGCTATTTCTACTGCGATATAACCGGCACCCACCACGGCCACTCTTTTGGGTTGTTGTTGCAAGGCAAAAAAACCATCACTGTCGATACCTAATTCAGCGCCGGGAATATCGGGCCAGCTCGGTTTACCGCCTGTAGCAATACTAATGTGATCTGCACTGTACAGTTTGCCGTTTACTTCTATGGTATTGGCGCTGACAAAACGGCCAAATCCCTGGATCACAGTGACATTATTTTTGGCAAGTACTCTGTCGTATGAGGCATGAATACGGCTGATATAAGCTTCGCGGCTTTGAATTAATCTGGACCAGTCCAATGGTGGAGTGTCGGTGGCAAAACCATAGTCGGGCGCCAGTTTAAAGGCTTCGGCCACCTGGCCTGCAAACCACATGGCTTTTTTCGGCACACAACCGACATTCACGCAGGTGCCGCCAAGGGCTTTGGCTTCAATAATGGCGCACTTTTTACCATGGCTGGCCGCTCTGTTGGCGCTGGCAATACCGCCACTGCCACCACCAATGGCGATGTAGTCAAAATGTTCAGTCATTTTATGATCCCGGATAAGGCGCCGCACTGGGCGCTGCTTGATAATCTGACCTTGTTATATGGGGTCAGCCAGACAATTGCAAGGCCGGGCTTTGGGTAGTGGATTTAGTAAAAGCGCTGTATAGTAATACAGTTATCTGCCGCCACAACTATTCTAAAAAACGTGACAACTCAGGAGCTTAGCATGGATTTGTTTTTTGCCGCCGACAAGCTTTGGCCGCTGCTGACGCTGGGTCTGCTGCTGTTATGGGCTTTCACCGGCTGGTATTGGCTACAGCAACGTCAGCAGCAGGCACTGGAGTTGATGCGGTTGCACACTGAGCTGACAGCCAGTCAGAGTCAACTGCAACAGCAGCAACAACAACATCGCGAGCTGCAACAGCAACAGGCGCAACAACAACAACATTACCTGCAGCTCAAAGAAAAATACGACCGGCTGACTGTGACTTTACAGGAACGCCAGCAACATTTTCACAGTCAGCTGGCGTTATTGCAGGAGAATAAAGCACAGTTAAAACAAGAGTTTGAACTTCTGGCCAATGAAATTTTACAGCGTAAGGGTGAAGACTTTAAGCAACAAAGCAGCCAGAGCCTGCTGCAGTTATTACAGCCGCTGCAGGCCGATATGAAAGGTTTTCGCGACAAGGTAGAGTCCATTCACACTGAAGAGCTAAAACAACGGGCTGAACTGAAAACTGAGCTGATTAACCTGCAAAAACTGAATTTTGCCATTACCGATCAGGCTGCCCGTTTAACCAATGCCTTGCAGGGGCAGAAAAAAACGCAGGGCAACTGGGGTGAGCTGATGCTGGAAAATGTGCTGGAAAACTCAGGTTTAAGGGCTGGGGTGGATTATCAGCGCGAAGTGAGCTTTCACACAGAAGAAGGCCGGCGCCGGCCCGATGTGATTGTATATCTGCCACAACAAAAACATCTTGTGATTGATGCCAAAACCTCGTTGGCGGCTTATACCCGTTATGTCAATGCGGAGCAGGACGACGAGCGGCAACTGGCGCTGCGCCAGCATTGCCAGGCGGTGCAGGACCGTATTCTGGAGCTGGCCGATCGCAATTATTATCAGCTCAGTGGCCTGAATTCACCTGAAGTGGTGTTTATGTTTATTCCAATCGAGTCGGCATACGTCGAAGCGCTGAAACAGCAGCCGTTGTTGTATCAGCAAGCGCTGGAGCGCAATGTGCTGGTGGCAACTCCCACCACCTTGCTGACCAGTCTGAATATAGTGCGCCAGCTGTGGCGTTTTGAAGATCAGAACAAACACAGTGCTGAACTGGCGAGCCGCGCCGAAAAGTTTTACGCCAAACTGACCGGTTTTCTGGAAAGTATGCAAGGGGTGGGCAAACAGCTGGACCGCGCCCGCGAAAGTTACGACAAAGCCTTTAGTCAGCTGTACAGTGGTAAAGGCAATTTAATTAAACAAGCCGCTGAATTTAAAGATTTAGGGGTGGCTGTGAAAACGGAAATGGCGGCGGACTTGCTGGAAAAAGCCCATCTGGAATTACCTTTGGCCTCGGACGAATGAAAAAAGACTCGCTGCGCTGTGGCGCTTTTTGTGTGCTCAAGCTGATGCTGCTGGCGCTTGTCAGCCCGCAGCTACAGGCTTTGCCGCAGCAAAGTGCAGGTACAGCCGGACAGGTGCAGCAAACCCAGCACACAGCACAACGGCAAAGCAGCACGCCGGTCGAAGTTTCGCCGCCGGCGCAGGACTTGCCGGCTAAACCATCATCCGATCCGTCCTGTGCTTTGGTGGCACATCTGAATGAATCCAGAGCAGATACCGACGCCGAAGGTTTGCAGCTGCCGCGCTGGTACGACTTACACGCCAGATTATTACATTTATTAACAGATGAAGCGGGCTGCCAGCTGACCGTGGTCGGCAGCCCCTGGCCACGCTCTTTAACTTTATTGCAGCAAGGCAAAATTGATCTGATGCTGACCATGTCGTACACCAAAGAAAGAGCAGCCTATGCCGATTTTATCGGTGTGCACTATATGGAAGAGTCGGTGCTGGTACTGCATAAAAACTACCTGCATCTGGTGCATCAGCTCAGTGATATCAATCTGTTACCCGGCAGTATCGGCGTGCTGCGCGACGCTTATTATGGCGAGGCTTTTGAGCAGCTGCGCCATGAAAAAAGTTATCAGCCTTATTTGCTTTATGCCAACAGCCTGACGCAAAAACTGAATATGCTGAAAAAAGGCCGGGTGCTTGGCATGATTGAAGATAAAACCCAATATCTGGAATGGAGTCAGCTGTATCCTGAGTTGCAGGCGCAGTATCGTCTGAGCCTGAGTTTGCATAAAGCACCTGTTTATATCGTTGCCAGCAAAGCCGGTGTGTCACCCGAACTCAGGTTGCGTTTGCATCAGGCCTGGCAGCGGGTGTATGGCAAAGAAAAACACCGCGCTATTCTGGCCGAATTTGGCTGGGTCTTAGAATAAAACGGCTGGCTGACTTTGAATGACAACAACAAACAACACGACTGCAAATAACACTCAGCCCCAGCTACAAGTGGTGTGGGTGGGTGGTGCGCTGGATAAATACACCCAGTTATTACGACAATTTGTTGGGCCAAATCAGCATTATTTTCAATGGTTTGAATACGCAGCCCTGGCTCGCTGGCTCAGACAACACCAGCAAGAGCCAGTGTTGCTGATTGGTCATAGTTATGGTGCCAGCACAGCGGCTGCAGTGGTGGCTGCCGGTCATCCGGTACAGCAACTTATCACTATAGATCCGGTGAGCTGGCGCAAACCCGACGGCTGGGCGGTGCGCCAGTACGCCGGCTTGTGGCAGAATTATCTGGCGGCCGATGCCAGGCTGAATTTTGCCAATCTGGTGGCCAGATGTGGTGGGCAGTGGCAACAATGGCCGGCTTCTTTTGCCCATCAGCACAAGCTGCTGCAGGCTGACCATGCCACAGTAGTGGCCAGAGCTTTGCTGGACTGGCGGGCTGAACAACAAACTCAAGCAGCGTCAGCGCCAAAATCTGCGCTGTTACAAGGCTAAACCCAAAACACTTTGCGCCCTGCAATAGCGCAAGGTGCTTTTACAACGGAACCCGATATGACAACAGCAACAACAAACCCGGAATGGCCAGGCCTGTGGCGCATGCTGGTGGCCATGTTATTGTCCGGCACCATCGGCTGGTTTGTGGTGGAAAGTGGCCAGAATACAGCCACAGTCGTGTTTTACCGCTGCCTGATTGGTGGTGCAGCTTTGCTGTTGTATCTGAGCTGGCAGCGCGGTTGGCAACAGTTAAACCGTGCACAGCTGGGATATCTATTGTTGGGTGGTCTGGCTTTGGTGGCCAACTGGTTTTGTTTATTTGGTGCTTATCATTTAAGTTCAATTTCAATTGCCACTCTGGTGTACCACACCCAACCCTTTTTTCTGTTATTGATCACCGCTTTATTACAGCGACAACCGCCTTCGGCCTCACGTTGGGCCTGGCTGGCGCTGGCGTTTTGTGGTGTGGCACTGACCACAGGGCTGCAATTTGGTGGTAATCATCAGCAGTTGTGGTTGGGGGTAGGGCTGGCAGCTCTGGCGGCCTGTTTATATGCGGTGGCCACTTTAACCACGCGCAAACTCAGTGGCATCCCACCGGCGCAAATTGCCGGTTTGCAGATGATGCTGGGAATGCTGTTGATGTTGCCGCTGGAAAAAGCCAGTCTGAACGAGCTGACGCTGCCTTCAGCGGCGGCTTTGCTGACTTTAGGTCTGGTGCATACCGGCCTGATGTATAACCTGATGTATAGCGCCTTTCAGCGCCTGCCGGTCAGCAGTATTGCGTTTTTATCTTTTGTTTATCCGCTGGTGGCAGTGCTGATTGATCTATGGTTTTACCAGGTGGCGTTGTCGTTGCTGCAAGTCAGCGGTATGGTGCTGATTGTACTGGCGATAGTGGCAAATCAGCGGCAATGGGCTTTCTGGCTTTTTGCCGCAACAGCAAAACAAGGTTGATTCAACCGCTTTTATTGAACCTCATGGTGCAGCACAGCACTTTGCTGCTGCAGTTGTTTGCATAGCTGCAGCACCTGAGCGCTGCCAGATGGCTGTTTCAGTTGTTGTTCCAACTCTGCCGCCAGCAGGCTTAGTTCAGTAAACCCAAACAAAGCGGCTGTGCCTTTGATAGCATGGGCCTGATAACGGGCCGCCGGCCAGTCAGCTTGCTGGCAGTGTTGACTGAGTTCGGTGATCTGCGCCGGCAGCGCCTGCACAAAACGGTCTGTCATGGCGCGCAGTTCGGCTTCGGGCAGTTGTAATTGTTGCTGATGATGGCGTCCGGCTAAAAAGTGGTTTAGCACAGCGGCAAATTTGTATCTGTCGACCGGTTTGGCCAGATGGCTGACAAAACCTGCCGCCAGATAACTTTGGACCTCATGGGTCATGGTATTGGCGGTGAGCGCCACACAGGGGGTGTCGATACCGGCCGCGCGCAACAGTTTAATGGCCGCGACACCGTCCATTTTGGGCATCTGAATGTCAGACAACACCAAATCAAAGTCTTCCATCAGTGCAGCTTCTACCAGCTGTTCACCATTTTCTACCGCAAGAACTTCAATGCCGGCATGTTGCAGCATCCGTTGTAATAACTGCCGGGTGTCGGTCTGATCTTCGGCCAGCAGCACCCGGCCCTGCATCAGTTGTCTTGGCAACGCCGCCGGCGCCTGGCGTTGTTGCTGCAGTGCAATTTCTGCTTCGCTGTGCAGCAAGACGCTGTTTGGCTCGGATACCAGCTCAATGCTGGCGACAAAACAACAACCTCTGCCTTCGGTGGCGCTTTGTAAATACAAAGTACCGCCCATTTTTTCACACAGCTGCCGGGCTATCACCAGGCCAAGGCCAGTGCCGCCAAACTGACGTTGCACTGACACATCGGCCTGACTAAAAGCCTGAAATAAATGTTGTTGTTGTGCCTCGCTGATGCCGATGCCGCTGTCTTGTACCGCAAACAGTAGCTGATTGTGCGCTTGGCTGATCTCAATCCGCACAAAACCCTGTTCGGTAAACTTGATGGCGTTATTGCATAAATTCAGCAAAATCTGCTTGAGGCGGGTTGGGTCTGTTTGCAGCTGCGAAGGTAAAGGCAGCTGATAATGCAGGGAAAATTCCAGGCCTTTTTGCTGCGCCCGTTCTTTCACCAGTAACTCCAGATCTAACAGCAGCTGGCACAGATTGACCGGCAGCACTTCCAAATCCAGTTTATTGGCGGAAATTTTTGATAAATCGAGTAAGTCGTTTAGTAAGGCCTGCAGATGTTTGCCATTACGGCAAATAGTCTGAATGGCTTGTTGTTGGTCGGCTTCGTCAAATTCACCGGCCAGAATAGCTTCGGCATAACCAATGACTGAGGCCAGTGGCGTGCGGATTTCATGGCTGATGGTGGCCAGAAAACGGCTTTTGGCTTCATTGGCCTGCAGCAATTGGGCGGTCAGTTGCTGCAGTTCGTGGCGTTGACGTACCAGTCTGAGTTGGGTCGAGACTCTGGCTTTCACCACTTCGGCGTGAAAAGGCTTGTGGATATAGTCCTGTGCGCCAAGTTGCAGCCCGAGCTGTTCATTTTCGGCGGATTGCAGACCGGTAATAAAAATCACCGGAATTTGACAGGTCAGGGTATTGGCACGCAGTGCTTTTAAGGTATCAAAACCATCCAGCCCTGGCATCAGCACATCCATCAGGATCAGATCCGGCGCCTGCTCCAGGCATTTATCCAGCGCCTGTTGGCCGCTTTGCGCCAGTCTGATGCTGTAGTCTGGCCGCAATAAATCGGCCAGCACCTTCAGATTGGTTTTTTCATCATCTACCAGCAGTAAGCTGGCCCGCTCCGACTTCACTGTCCCTAGTCCTCCAGTGTCGGGTCTTGACTCCACAACACCCGGTTTTTTCCTTGCCTCTTGGCTTCATACAACATGTCGTCGGCCTGTTTCAGAGCCTGCTCGGCAGAGTCGGCGGCTGAAGCCCGCACTGTGCAGCCGCCGGCACTGATGGTCAGCACACCCTGAGTGGGCTGATGTGGAATTTGCAGGTTATAAATGGCCTGCCGACAGTTTTCAATCATTTGCCAGCTGGCTTGGGGTGGGGTTTCCGGCAGGATAATGACAAATTCTTCACCACCATAACGGGCAATAAAATCAAAAGGACGTTTTAATTCAGCCGACAGGGTTTTGGCCACGGCCTGTAATACGCGGTCACCGGCGGCATGGCCATAAAAATCGTTATAAAGTTTAAAATTGTCGACATCCAGCATCACCAGCGACACCAGGCTTTGTTTGCGACTGGCAGCACGCCATTCCTGTGACAGAATTTCTTCGTATTTACGGCGGTTTGCCACTGTTGTCAGCGGATCGATATTCGCCAGTTGTTCCAGCAGCAGCCTTTGTCTGGCCAGCTGCAGATGCAGTTTTATCCGCGCCAGCACAATAGCGGCGTGAAAGGGTTTATTAATGTAATCACAGGCGCCCAGCAACAGCCCCTGTTCTTCATGGCTGACATCGTTCAGTGAGGTAATAAAAATGACCGGAATGGCACAGGTATTGGCGTCGTGTTTCAGCCGGCTGATCACTTCAAAACCGTCGATACCCGGCATCACCACATCCAGCAATATTAAATCAGGCTGGTATTCAGCGGCCTTGCGGATCCCCTGTTCACCATCCTGAGCCAGAATGACGTCAACTTCATCCCGCAGAATATCGCTGAGGATTTTGAGATTGGACTTTTTGTCATCCACAATCAAAACCCGTTGTTTTTGCGGCTTAGTGCGCATAATACTCCGGCATTTTCAAATCGTTACGCCAACAGTTGCCCCAAGGCGTCGGCGATTGAACAAAGTTCAGTTTTTGCAATAAAGCCTGGCTTGTCAAATGCGCTGCTGTGCTTTTTGCCGCTGCTGCAATAATTGCTGACAGTGTACTGCAGCTCTTTCATATTCGACATCACTGATTTCATCGGCAATCTGGCAAAGTTGCGGCCAGCATGGATCAGGCCGGCCCAATTCCAGCAGTGCCGGTACCAGTTCTTCAGCGGCAAAATCAGATTCGCGCAATAGCGGCAATAAGGCCTGCAACACTGCATCCAGGTCGTTGAACACGGCTTTTTCTGTTTGCGACGGCATCAGTTGGCTCAGCTGATGCTGCAGTTGTGCCAGTTGTTGCAGCATTTGCCCAAAGGCATGTTCATCAACAGTGCCGGTAACCAGCATAGTCTCTACCTGCTGACAGCTTTGTGACAGCGCAAAAGCCCCAATATAAGCGCTGGTTGATTTCAGTGAATGAACATCCAGATGCAGTTGTTGCCACTGTTGCTGCTGATACTGCTGTTGCAGTCGCTGAACCTGATCCCTGTGCTCCAGTTCAAAATCCCGCAGCAGGTTCAGATACAACTGGGTTTTGCCACCCAGATTTTTCTGCGCCTGCGTTGTGTTGAGCTCAGCCACGCCGCTCAGGGCATACAATAATTGTTGATCTTCAGCACTGAGCGTCAGTTCATTTTCCTGTTGTGCCGTGTTACTGACCGGTGTCAGATAACAGAGCAGGGTGCGGTATAGCTGTTCAGGATCAATAGGTTTGGTTAAATGTTCATTCATACCCGCCACTTTACTCTGGGCGATGTCACTTTGCATGGCATGGGCGGTCATGGCAATAATAGGAAGCTCGGTCAGCAGCAGTTGCTGACGGATTTGCCGCGTCGCAGTCAGTCCATCCATTTCCGGCATCTGAATATCCATCAACACCAGATCGTATTTTTGCTGTTGTAAACGGCGGATAGCTAATACGCCATTTTCGGCAATATCCACCTGCACTTTGCTGTCTTTGAGTAAACCCAAAGCCACCTGACGGTTAATTGGATGATCTTCCACCAGCAAAATACGGTAAGGCGATAAATTCGGGATCTGGCTGTCCGGCGCCACAGGGCGGCGCATCACAGGTTGTTGTTGCTGCATATTGTAAATGGCATCAAGCAAAATCGAATGATTCACCGGCTTTTCAATAAACTGGTGAATTTTCACGCCCTGTAAGTTGGCTTTGGCCTGCTCTTTGTCATAAGCCGACACCATCAGAATATGCGGCGCGTTGTCCAGTTGCTGAATACGGCGTGAGGTTTCAATGCCATCCAGCCCCGGCATACGCCAGTCCATCAGCACAAAATCATAAGGCCGGTTTTGTTTTCGTGCCTGCTGCACCAGTTCAATCGCCTGATAACCATTGTCGGTTTCATCGGCTTTGATACCAAGTTCAGATAACAGGCTAAGCAGCACAGTGCGCGCCAGGCTGATGTCGTCCACCACCAGCGCTCTGAGTTTGCCAAAATCCAGTGGCAGGTTGTGCTGGTTGCTGGTTGGCAGTGCCGGCGCTTTGCCAAGCACCATATTAAAATAAAAAGTACTGCCAACATCGGTTTCACTTTCCAGCCAGATGTCCCCCTGCATCAGCTCACAGAGCTGTTTACAGATAGCCAGCCCAAGGCCAGATCCGCCATATTTGCGGGTAATGGAACCATCAGCCTGACTGAAAGACTGGAACAGACTTTGTTGCTGTTCCGGCGAAATACCAATGCCGTTGTCGCTGACAGAACCCTGAATTTTCAGCTGATCGCCTTCTGTCGACAACAACTGCAATTGAATGCCAATAGCTCCTTTGTCGCTGAATTTCACCGCATTACTGATTAAGTTCACCAGCACCTGCTGGATACGCAGCGGGTCGCCCAATAAAGCCGGCGGAATTTGCGGGTCTATGTTACACACCAGCTCCAGCCCTTTGGCGTGTGCTTTAAGTGCATTTAAATTCACCGCACGGCGTACCACTTTTTCCAGTGCAAAACGGGTTTGTTCCAGTTCCAGTTTGCCCGCTTCAATTTTGGAGAAATCCAGGATGTCATTGACCAGGCTCAGCAGTACCTCACCGGATTCCTGAATTTTGCCGATATAGTCCTGCTGTTCGGCATCTAAATCGGTTTTGCTGGCCAGCCGGCTTAAACCAATGACGGCGTTGATTGGGGTGCGGATCTCATGGCTCATTCTGGCCAGGAACGAAGATTTGGCCGCTGTGGCATCTTCAGCGCGGATTTTGGCTGACGCCAGTTCCTGGGTGCGTTCCCACACTTTTTGTTCCAGATTTTTATTCGCTGCCACCACCTGATGGTACAGCCTGGTATTTTCAAACAGAATGGCGGTTTGATTGGCCAGCAACTGCAATAAATTAATGCGTTGTTCGGTAAAGGCTCCGGTTAATTCAAAATGTTCCAGATATAACAAACCATAGAGCTGGCCGCTGACGATCACCGGAATACATAAAATGGCAGCCGGCAGGGCTTGTTGTGCGGAACTGCTGATTAAATCCTGTAATAAATGGCTGGCGGTGCTGGTGTCGTTGATCAGCCGTGGCTGCAAACTGCGGCATACCAGTGCCTGTAGTTGACCCGACAAGACGCGGCCGGCAGCACTTTGCGGCGAGCAGGCTTTAGGCTGCAGCTGCTGATCATCATCCAGCAATAACAAATGACCAGCTTGAGCGCCGGCATTTTCCACTATTAAATCAATCATTTGCTGTAAGAATGCTGCCAGGTCAATCTGGCCGCTCAGGGTTTCGGCCGCTTTGAGCACCGAGGCCATATCCAATAGCTGGTTCTGTGGTTTTTGTTGTTGCAGTTGAGGTTGTTGCTGCTGCATCAGTGCAACTTTATTGTGCGCCTGCCACTGCTGGTAACTTTGCTGGGCTTTTTGCTGATACAGCACGGCAAAATCGGCTTTATCCTGTGATTGCCAGTAGCTGGCGGCCAGCTCCAGACTGATCGCCAGATGTTGGTTAAAACCACTTTGTTGCGCCAGTTCAATCGCTCTGTCATAGGCTTGCCAGGCGTTGGCTTCTTTGTCGATGGCATGCATTTCCGCCATTAATAACGCGACTTTATGCCGGTGGTTGGCACCGGCACGCACCGACCATTTTTGCAGCAAGGCCAGGTATTGTTCGGCCAGTGGCCGCCATTCTGTGGCAAGTTCGCTGTTTTGTTTGCATAAACGGGTTGCAAGCAGGGCGGCAAAAAAATAAAACTCGGTCTGATGGTACAAGGACATGGCCACGCCCACCAGTGGCAAGGCAGCCTGATAATGGCGAATGGCGCTTTGGTCATCACCAGCCAGATAAGCCAGCATCAGCTTGATACTGTGATAACAAAATAAAATGGTGACGTTCTGGCTTTGTTCCAGCAGCGGAACCTCCAGATCCTCGTCAAAAGCTTCGCCGGAAAGTTGCAGTAATATGCCGTCATTTTTCTGTAAATTATGCACATACTGCTGCCATAAGCGGATAAATTGCAGGTTGTAGGCAAAACGTTTGTCGGCGATAAACTGGCGGTATTTAGCCAGGTTGGCTGACACCTCAGACAAAGGTGCGCCGCTTAATACCTGATAAAAACTGAAAAACAGCGCCGAATGCACTGCGTATTCCACATTGCTGTGTTGCAGGGCCACAAAAATGTTTTGCTCCAGCGAAGTTAAACTGTCGGCCAGTGGCGCATTCCACGGCAATACAGTGGCGGCGCGCTGAAAGTTCAGTTCAGGGGCAAATTTGCCCTGATATTGCTGATTGATGGCAAGCGCCAGATCGGCAAAATCCAGCGCTTCTTTATACTGGTCAAAAGCTCCGCTCAGGTTCTGCGCATAAGTAGAATAGGCTTTACTGGCAGTGGCGCAGTGTCCCTTGGAAATGGCCAGACTGACCATGGCATAACTGACGGCCAGATAATGCAGGGGGCTGACAATGTAAGCCACACTTAATAATGAGTTCAGAATTTCCAGTGCCAGCAGCTGCTCTGGTGCAGTCAGGGCAGGGCGCTGGTATAAATCAGCGATGTGGTTTTTATCGTACAGTTGTTCCAGCTGCAGATAACGGCCGGCAATATCGTCACGTTGGCTTAAGTCAATGCCAAGCGGCAGCAGCACAGATTCAGCAAGACTAAAAGCGGCGACAAAGTCATTGCGGGCAAACAACAATAAAATTTGTAATTTTGCCACCTGCATCCGGCTTAAGGTGTTGCTGGCCTGCTCAGCCAGTCGCTGACAACGCAGCCCGGCTTCTTCATATTGCTGTGTCAGATACTGACAGCTGGCCAGGCCCAGTTCAGCTGCAAACTTTAAGCCTTCTTCTGAGGCTGGGCATAAATCTGCGGCGTGTTGATAATAACCGCTGGCGTCATGCCAGGCGTTGCTGGCCTGCGCTTGTTGGCCGGCCTGTAAATTCAGTCTGGCGACCTGTTCGGCACCAAAATGCGCGACAGCTTTTTCTGTGGCGGCATTCAGATGGTCGATAAAAGCAAACAGCTGCCGGGTGGGTTCGCTCTGTGCCAGATAATAAGTGGCGATGGCAAAGTGTAGTTCGCTGGCATCGGCGTCTGCTGTGGCAAAAGCGGCTTGCTGCAATCTGTCATGGACAAAACGCAACATACCAATATGGCCGCTGTTATTGCGGTAGGCTGTCATAATGCCGGCTTCAACCACTTCGGCAATCAAAGGTTCCAGCTGGTCGTAATTATGCCTGAGCACTGCGGCTAATAAGGCGGTGTCGGCTTTTTCACCCAACAAGGCCGCAACTTTCAGCAGCTGCCGGGCCTGGGGGGATAATTTTTCAAAACGTTGCGCTGTCAGTTCGACCAGGTTATCGGTAATATTCTGCTGGGCAATCTGGGTCAGATCCCAATGCCAGTTGCCGTTGACATCACAACGGAGCAACTGCTCCTGCTGCAAAGTTAATAAAAACTGCCGGACAAAAAACGGATTACCGCTGGTTTTACTGATTAATAAGGTGGCAAAGTCGCTGACCTGCACAGCCGGTTGTTGCAAAGTGTCGGCTAATAAGGCTGTGACTGCGGCTAAATCCAGTGAATCCAGCTGCAGCTGTTGCGGCTGCACCCCGGCTTGTTGCAGCTGGTTTAATAAATGCCGCACCGGATGCACTGCGTCCATTTCATTGTCGCGATACGACAAAATCAGCATCACCCCTTTGATCTGATCATCCGTCATCAGGCTGTGTAATAAACGCAAGCTGGACAGGTCAGCCCATTGTAAATCGTCCAGCAGCAGCACCAGAGGCCTTTGTTCCTGTGCACTTAAGCGGGCGACCACGCGGAAGAATTGCAGCAATAACTGGTCAAAGTTGTGGTCGCTGCCGGTTTTGGCTGTGAGCAAAGGTTGAGAACTGTCGGGCAATATAGGTTGCAGCGCCGGCACCAGACTTAATAACAGTGCTGCGTCGTTACCAACTGCCTGTTGTAATTCCTGCTGCCAGTGGCGCAGTTGTTGCTCTGGCTCCTGCAGCAGTTGTTCGGCCAGCTCAGTCAGAATTTGTTGTAAGGCACTGTATAACTGGTTGCGCTGATACTGGTCAAACTTACCACGGCAAAAATGCGGCCTTTCGGCTAACGTCTGGCGATACAGCTGTTCTGTCAGCGTGCTTTTACCCACCCCGGACGAACCTTCAATCAGCACCAGCTGGTTTTGCCCCTGCTGACGTACAGTGCGGTACCATTCTGATAATTGCGCCTGCTGTTGTTCACGGCCATATAACTGACCGGAAAACTGCAGCAGCTGATGACCAAGCCGCAATGACAAAGCCGGCAATTCAATCTGCTGCAGCTGCTGCCACTGTTGCAGCATCAGCGCCAGATCATGTAATACACCATTAATATGGCTGTAGCGCTGATTTGG
This sequence comes from Rheinheimera sp., assembly GCA_003543135.1. Taxonomy (GTDB): domain Bacteria; phylum Pseudomonadota; class Gammaproteobacteria; order Enterobacterales; family Alteromonadaceae; genus Pararheinheimera. Next base: position 205,568 of record DPJG01000006.1, on the reverse strand, counting down.
ATTTTTCTGTAATAAGGTCTGCACCAGTGCGGCCAGACTGGCTGGCACTGTGGTTAAAGGCGCCGGCGGCAGAGCTATATGGGCGTAAACTAATTCCAGTGGTTGTTGCTGGGCAAAAGGATAAACGCCGGCAAGAATACGGTAAAACAGCACGCCCAGACTGTATAAATCGGTGCGCTGATCCAAAGCGGCATTGACCCGGCCTGTCGCTTCAGGCGCCAGAGTGCGCAGCATATTGAGATCACTTTGGCTATGCAGACGCAGCCCCTGCACTGATTTAATGGCTGCAATCTGGCTGGTATCAAGCAGCACCAGCTCTTTGTCGCTGGCTTTTTGATAAATGGCATTGGGTCTTAAGGCGCCTATCACCAGCTGATGCTGGTGAAATCTGGCCAGCAACCGTGCCAGTTGTAACATCAGTTGCAGCTGCGCGACTAAATCGCCCTGCGGCAGTTGCTGGCAAAGTTGTTCAAAATGAAAGGGTAAATCCGCTTTGGCATAACAGAAATAATCGGCCTGGTTGTCTGAGCTTTGTTGCAGCGGCTGTGGTAAGGCAGACGGAAACTGCTGCAATTGCAGCGACAGCGGTGGCCTGTTTTTATCCAGTTGTTTGATCAGTACCTCTTGTTGATTTAATCTGGCACTGTATAGTCTGGCATAAGCTGATAAAGGCGCTAATTCGACAACTTGCTGCAGCTGTTTGAATGACAACATAAATAAAATTCCGTTTTTAAGCGGGAAATGGCGGATATTAGTTCCAGCTTATGCATTTAATCGGAAAGAATAAAGGGAAAGTCTGCAGCATTTTCATCTTGTTAGGGGTAGATGACTGCGATTTTTGCGCTTGGACGCGACGACAACTACAATGTCAGCTGATTTCTCCGTAATTCCCGTACACAGCTGGATGTGTTCAGTGGCAAGTGATCGCCAATTTGTTTGATAAATTTGGACTTGCAATGACCAATCCGAGCCTCTTTACCATGGCGCCCGCCATGTTCTTTTTGTTCTCAGCAACTGCAGCTGAAAATACTGCCGTGCCTTCAGATACCACAGTAAAAACTGATGAGCTGGAAGTGATCACCGTTTATGCTCAGCGCCGTGCTCAGGACAAAACTGAAGTCAGTGTGGCTGTCACCAGTCTGGATGGTGAAGCCCTGGCGCAGCGCCGTATTCAGAGCAGCACAGCCTTATCTGGTTTGGCGCCTAATCTAGTGGCATCTAATGTGGCTGGCGAAGGCACCACCCCTTCTTTTAATATCCGCGGTGTAGGGATGTTTGACTACAACACTTCCACTGTGTCGCCTATTTCTATTTATAGCGATGATGTGGTCAGTGGCGGCGCCAACTTTTTAAGCAGCAGCCTGTTTGATTTGCAGCAGGTCGATGTGCTGCGCGGTCCACAAGGCACTTTATTTGGCCGCAACACCACAGGCGGCGCTATATTGCTGATGTCACGCCAGCCGGAAGCTGAGTTTGGTGGTTATGTCAGTGTGGATGTCGCTGAACATCATAGCCGGCAGCTGACTGCAGCGGTGAATGCCCCTTTGGGTGAACAAACTTCGGCACGTTTGGCCGTCAATCATCAGGATTATCAATACAGTATGCAGAACCTGTTTCCATTGGGGCAGGACGGAGGCATGCGCCATAACAATGCCCGGCTGATTATCCAGAGTGATTTTGAGCACTTTAGTCTGAACCTGAAACTGCACAGTGAAAATATTCAGGGTGCTCCCAAACCTATTTACAGTGCCGGTATTTTAAAAAATGACGGCAGTGGCAGCCTTTGTGCTTTGGCCGATGTTGGCAGCAGACGTTGTGTTGATGCTTTTGGCTACGCAGTGCCCAGCGACGATTATTGGCAGACAGTTGCGGATACCTTTGATAAAAAACACGATACCGAAAGTTATGGTGCCAGTCTGAAGTTAACGGCTGAACTTGCGCCTGGTTATCAGCTGAAATCTGTGACTGCGCATAAAAGTCTGGACCGTTTCCATTCTTTTGATTCAGACGGCCCGGGCAATTTTATTGAAGGCAGCTTTGACTCCGACAATGAGTTTTTTTCGCAGGAGCTCAGTCTGGCGGTTGAAGGGGATGGTAGTTTCTGGACTTCAGGGCTGTTTTATCTTGATGAGTCTTTAATGCAGAACAACGATTTGGATTTGTTCCGTGATTTCCGCGCTATTGAAGCCCTTTCCGGGGTACCGGCGCAGTTTTTTTACCATAACAAGCTCGATAACAGTTCCTGGTCGGCGTACAGCCAGTGGGAACAAAGCCTGAACAACAGCTTCAGTGTGCTGCTGGGCGGGCGCTACACCCGCGAAGAAAACCAGTACCAGGCAAAAGCTGATTTAGCTTTGGTGCCGGTGTTTATTCCGGCGTTTTGGGATTTGACCGGTGAAGTCAAAGACAACGAATGGTCGGGTAAAGTAGCGCTGCTGCAAAAGCTCAGTGACAATCACAGTTTGTATTACAGCCTGTCGCGTGGTTTTAAAGCCGGTGGTTATAACGGCGGTTATGCCACCAGCGCGGCACAGGCAGCAGACTCAGCTTATGCGCCGGAAAGGCTCAATGCCTGGGAAATTGGCGGTCACTGGCAGTCTGCTCAGGCCGGCCTAAGTTTTGACTGGGCTGCCTTTTATTATGACTATAAGGACCAGCAGGTTTTTGTGAATCAAACCTCAGGGCCTGCGCCTTATCATGTGTTGAAAAATGCCGGTGATTCACAGATATACGGCCTGGAAGCTGAGCTGAACTGGCGTATTGACCCGGCCATGCAACTGGAGCTGACCTTAGGCCATCTGCCCAAAGCCAAGCTGGGCAAATATCAGACCGAAGCTGTGCTGGTGCCGGAAAACCGTCTGCCTTTTACCTCAGAATGGATGGCCAGTGGTCAATTCAGTTATGACTTCTCCGGTGTGTTGCACGACCTGCAGTTCCAGCTTGGATTTGTTTATTTGTCTGATTTTTATTTTGACCAGTATGAAAATCCCTATACCCAACAACAGGGTTACACGCTGTGGCACAGCAGATTGTCTTATCAGCCGATGCCGGAACTGGAGTTGTCATTCTTTGGCAAAAACCTGTTGAACAAAGAATATACCGAGCTTAGATTTGATTCTATTGCTGCTTTGGCAGCAGTCACTGAATTGCGTGGTGAAGCCCGGCAACTGGGACTGGGGGTTACTTACCAGTTTTAACTGCAGCGCAGTTCACGGAAGCTTTAATAACCATAACAAGGAATGACCTATGCGCTTTCAACTGCTGTGGCCGGTGCTGGCAACCTTAGTGTTGCCACTGCTGGTGTCTTGGTTTGTGTATCCAACCCATTTACCGCCTGGTTTTGGCGAGTTTCCGCCGCAGTTTGTGGCACAGGCGCCTGGTTTTAACCTTTGGTATTTTATCGCTGTGGCTGTGGGTGCTGTCTGGATCAGCTGCATGATGTTTTTGCCAAAGCTGATGGGATTTAAAGGCGCCGCCCCCAAACCTGCTGCGGCAAAAAAACCTTTGCCATGGTGGTTTTACCTCGGCACTGTGGTCACATTGTTTTTCTGGGCGCTGATGTGGAGCCATTCCACCGCCTTTGGTGATCTGGTGTACTGGGCTTTTACCCCGCTGTGGTGGGGTTTTATTCTGGTGCTCGATGGTCTGGTGTATCACCGTAATAACGGTGCCTCCATGTGTTCACGTCAGCCCGGCTTGGTGTTGCTGGCAGCACTCGTGTCCATCGTCGGCTGGGCTTATTTTGAATATTATGATTATTTTGTCCTCGCCAACTGGTATTACCCGGATTCGTCAGCTGCGCCCTGGTCTCATACTGTGCTGGTGATGGAATTTTTGCTGACCTACAGCACTGTAACGCCGGTTATCCTGGAATGGTATTGCCTGTTAAATACTTTCCCCAAACTGGTGGCGCGTTATAAAAATGGCCCGGCGCTTAATTTAAACGGCAACTGGCTGATTGGCATTGGCGCTTTACTGATTGGCCTGATGGTGCTGTTGCCTTACCCGCTGTTTTGGGTGGTGTGGATTGGGCCTTTCGCCGTGATGACCGGCATCTTATTAAAACTTGGCATCTGGAATCCTTTTACCGACATCAAACAAGGCGACTGGAGTGCAGGTTTATTAATCGGCATGGCGTCTTTAATCAATGGTCTGTTCTGGGAATTCTGGAACCACGGCAGCAATTATTTTGTACAACAGCCGGTGACCAATCCGAATTTCTGGGTGTACAACATTCCTTATGTAGATGTGATCCACTTGTTTTCTGAAATGCCGCTGCTGGGTTATTTTGGTTATATCCCCTTTGGGGTGCTGGTGTGGCAGGTGTTTATCTGGTCCGGCAAATTGTTTGGTTTTAATACCGACTTAAAAATATTTCCATCCTGAGAAAAATACCGTTGCGATTGGCATTAAACCTGATTTTCAGGCTGCCAATCGCAATGTTTGGTCTGTGGTTGCAATTTTGTTATGCTCCGGTTCCTACTCTAAAAAAACCGGAGAACCTGATGAAGTATTTTGCTGTAAGTGCGCTGTCACTGGCGTTATTAGCTGCCTGTGGCCCAAAACCTGAAACTGCTCAAACCAGCCCGGAAAGTGCTGTTGAAACCCCTGCCGCTCCTGTTGCCAAACTGCAGTATGCACCGACCAAACAAGGTGATGTGGTCGACAGCTATTTTGAAACTCAGGTGGCCGACCCTTACCGCTGGCTGGAAGATGATCGCAGTGCTGAAACCGGCGAATGGGTGAAAGCACAAAACAAAGTCACTTTTGATTACCTGGCGCAAATCAGCTACCGCGAACAAATTAAACAGCGTCTGACTGAGCTTTGGAACTACGAAAAAATCGGCACACCAAGTAAAGAGGGTGCCTATAACTATTTTTCCAAAAATGACGGCCTGCAAAATCAGTCGGTAATTTACCGGCAGAAAGAAGGCGCCGAGCCTGAAGTGTTCCTCGACCCTAATACCTTTTCAGCTGACGGTACCACTTCACTGGCTGACTTACAGTTTACCGAAGACGGTAGCCTGGCGGCTTATGCGATTTCTGAAGGCGGCAGCGACTGGCGCAAAATCCGGATTATTAACGCCGAAACTAAAGAGCAGCTGGAAACAGAGCTGGTGGATGTCAAATTCTCCGGTATTGCCTGGAAAGGCAACGAAGGTTTCTTCTATTCCAGTTATGACAAACCAGAAGGTAGCGAACTGTCGGCCAAAACCGATCAGCACAAGCTGTATTACCACAAGTTAGGCACAGCGCAAAAAGATGATCAGGTGCTGTTTGGTGCCACCGAAGCGGAAAAACACCGTTATGTGGGTGCTCAGGTGACAGATGACGGTAAATATCTGGTGGTCACTGCAGCCAATGCTACTTCTGGTAACAAACTGTTTATTAAAGACTTAACCAAAGCCGACAGCACTTTTATTACCTTAGATGCTGAAGGCAGTTCAGACTATCAGTTGGTGACCAGTGTCGGTGACAAGCTGTATTTTGAGACCAACTTTAAAGCACCAAACAATCGCCTCATTATGATTGATGCCACTAAACCTTCACAGGATCAGTGGGTTGATATTATTCCTGAAAGCAAAAATGTACTGAGTGTCAGCAAAGGCGCCGGCGCACTTTTTGCCAACTATATGGTGGATGCTGTTTCTAAAGTGCAGCAATACGACTTAGACGGCAAACTGGTGCGGGATATTCAGCTGCCGGGCGTGGGCTCAGTCGGCGGTTTTAACGGTAAAACCAAAGATGAAGTGTTGTATTACAGCTTCACTAACTACAGCACGCCGGGTACCAGCTATAGCTATAACCCAAAAACCGGTGAATCTGCGGTGTATTTTAAACCTGCAGTGAAGTTTAACAGTGACGATTATGAGTCCAAGCAGGTGTTTTACACCAGCAAAGACGGTACTAAGGTGCCGATGATTATCACCCACAAAAAAGGTTTACAACTGGACGGTACCAACCCAACCATGTTGTACGGTTACGGCGGTTTTAACGTTAGCCTGACGCCAAGATTCAGTGTGTCGAACCTGGTGTGGATGGAAATGGGCGGCATTTATGCAGTGCCTAACCTGCGCGGTGGTGGTGAATACGGCAAAGAATGGCACAACGCCGGTATCCAGTTGAAAAAACAAAATGTGTTTGATGATTTTATTGCGGCCGGTGAATACCTGATTGCCAATAAATACACGTCAAACAACAAGTTAGCCATTAGTGGTGGTTCAAACGGTGGTTTGTTGGTGGGCGCAGTGATGACACAACGTCCTGACTTAATGAAAGTGGCATTACCGGCAGTGGGTGTATTGGATATGCTGCGTTACCACACCTTCACGGCGGGCGCTGGCTGGGCTTATGACTATGGTACTGCTGAACAGTCCAAAGAGATGTTTGAATACCTGAAAGGTTATTCACCTGTGCATAACGTCAAAGCAGGTGTGGCTTATCCGGCCACTATGGTCACCACAGGCGACCATGACGACCGTGTAGTACCGGCGCACAGCTTTAAGTTTGCGGCTGAGCTGCAGGCCAAAGCCGGGGGCAACAACCCACAGCTGATCCGTATTGAAACCAATGCCGGTCATGGTGCAGGCACGCCAGTGTCTAAAACCATTGAACAGGCCGCTGATGCTTTTGGTTTTACCCTGTTTAATATGGGTGTTACTGCTTTACCTGCGGCAAAATAATTCTGTTGCCATTACAGGACGCGGTTTTTATAGCCGCGTCTTAAGTTTCGGAAATAAAGGTGGTTTATCCACCTTTTTCTTTTTGGCCTTGCCACATGTAAAGCCTGCTTTGCAACAGCAGGGTACTTTACTGATCTAAATCAAGCCCGGCGCTTTATCCTTGACTATAGTTAAAACCCAATTCCGACGGAGGTGATGCTATGGCTACGGTTTCTGAAAACGCACTTCGGCTTATTCGTTCACATGCAATTGACCCGCAACAAGCGGAGCAGTTTTACCAACAAGGACTGGCGTATTTTGGATCGGATCAGCTGTTTGCGCAGTGGCTGACCAGTACCAATGCCTATACCATGGGGCAAACACCGCTGTCGGCACTTTCTGCAGAAAATGGCGTGCAGTATCTGACCGATTTAATGTACCGGATGCAGGATGACTATGGCGGATAAACGCCGGATAAAAACAGCGTGACAAAGCAGAGGGGCAGAATCACCGCGTTACAATCAAGCGCTTTAGGTGAATAAAAAAAACCGGCAATAGCCGGTTTTTTTGTGCGGGTTGTCAATGTGGTATCAGGCGCTTTCCAGCTCCAGCACATTCAGCAAAGTGGGTGTTTTTTCAATTTGCACCGGGGCTATATGTAATCTGGCCGTGATATCGCGGGCGGAAATAATACCGCGGATTTGATGTTGTTCATGGTCGACAACCACGGCATAAGGTTCACCGGCTTTTTGCAAGGTGTTCAGCACGTCACCGACAGTGCAGTGTTGCAGCTGCTGATAAGACAAACCCATCACTTCGGCTCTTGGGTGCATCACGTCTTTCACTTTTAAGTCTTTGGCTTTCACGTCTTTATTCACCAACCGCATCAGATGCTGGCTGCTGAATCTGTCGTTACTTAACACCCCAACCATTTCGCGGCTGGCATCCACCACCAGTTTCAGCTGGCTGTGTTCGTTGCGCATCATTTCTTCAGCTTCAAGAGCAGGCGTGCTTTCATCCAGCAGCATAGGGTTATTGGTTCTGAAGTCGGTAAATACACTCAGAGCCGGAGATTTTAAGGTGGCATCCTGAAATTCAGCAGGTTGTACTAAGTGGTCAATCTGGTCCAGCGTGTAAGCAGTTAATGTTCTCATGGTATACCTCACAGACAATGACTCAGAGGCAGTCATTGTGAATTCATTTGATAGGTGATTTTGCGCTGTTCATCAGCGGCAAAATTTAAAACAACAACAAAATGAACAATCAGTGATGGAATGGTGGGGCGCGTGGCTGAGCGGCAATTGCTCTGGCAACAGGAGCTTCGGCTGCAACAAAAACAGGGACTGTTTGACAGGTGCTGACAATATGCAGATTGGTTTTGCCGCACAAAGCCAGATCATCAGGGCTGTCGTTAAATTCATGCTGGCCTGATGCAAGATGTTGGGTCAACGGCATAATGGCCTGCTGGCTGGCGATACCGCCACTTATCACATCAACACGACTGGCGGTGACCGCTTTCACTGGTGGTGAAAACAGTACGCTCAGATAAATGATAGTGATAAATAGGTGAAACCAGCGCATAACCTGACATCCCGGAAATTGGCGGTACTACACTGCCATGACCTGACTATAGCAGCGGCTAATTTAAAATAGCAATCGCCAAAACCGGCTGTTGTCGAAAATAAAGTCAAGGCTGAAGAGCGGGAAAAGCCTGATCCAGGTCAATAAAGTTGACAAAAGCTGAGGCGGAATCAAAATTCCGCCTCAGTGATTTGCGCTGATTTAGATAAATTTCATCGCTAATTTCAGTAAAAATACAACAATGAGTAAAGAACCTGTACCCACAAGGTATAACAGCAAAAACCATTGGGTCGCCGTTAAATTTTTATTGAGCCTGCGGTAAAAATTGCGACCAGTGACCAAAAATTTCTGCCCGCAAACACTGTTGTGGTTGGCAAACATCAATAACCCTCCTCAAAATCTTCGACTTTGCCGGCAAAAATGCGATAACCCCACAGGGTGTACGCCAGAATAAGCGGCACAAAAATCAGCACGCCAGGCAGCATAAACCACAGACTGTGCTCAGGCGCTACCGCTTGTTGATAACTCAGCTGACGCGGCAGCAGATATGGAAATAAACTGACCAGCAAACCGGCAAAAGCCAGCACAAATAAACTGACTGCCAACCAGAAGGGCCTATCCTCGTGTTTTTCTGTCACCTGCTCTTTGTTGTGATGGCTTTTACGCACCCGGCCAAGGTCGCGATACAACAATCGGGCTGCTGCCAGTGCCAGCAGTGGCAAAGGTAATAACCACAAGGTTTGCCAGCCGCCAAACCAGCGTTGCCAGATTAAATCATCGCTCAGTACGGTAAAGAGACTGACCAGCGCCATCGCCAGCATCACCACCCAGACCAGCACACGCCCGCGCTGCGCCGCTTTGTGCTGAATGTCACCGCGGCTTTTCATCACCAGATAAGCACAGCCGAGCAGGGCATAACCTGCCACTACGGCGACAGCGGTAAAAAGTGAAAAGGGCGTGACCAGTTGCAGGCTGCTGCCCTGGATGGCATCTGAAGGTACGCCTTGCACCACAGCACCCAGCATCAGGCCCTGACAAAAAGCAGCCAGGGTTGAGCCTATGGCAAAAGCGCGGCTCCACCAGATTTTTGAGCTGTGAGACTTAAAGCGGTATTCAAAAGCCACACCACGGAAAATCAAGCCAATCAGCATCAACATAATGGGCAGATATAAAGTCGACAATAACTGGGCATAAGCCGTCGGAAAGGCACCAAACAATATGACACCACCAAACACCAGCCAGGTTTCGTTGCCATCCCAGACGTGCGAAATGGATCGCATCAAATGATCATGTTCGGCATCTGAATTAAACCAGGGATATAAAATGCCAATCCCTAAATCAAAGCCATCCAACAACACATACATCAGAATGGCAAAACCCAATAACAGGAAATAAAACAAACTGATATCCATTAATGTGCTCCTTTATGCTGTGTTTCATCTGCCAGATTTTTGGTAAAGGCAACAGCATAGCCTGACGCTTTCACCCCCACTTTTAACTGCTGCAAATCGGCCAGTTCAGGCGGACCTTTTTTGATCAGTTTGCGGAAAAAATACAGATAAACGCCAAACAGCAGGCTGTAAGTCAGCACAAATAAGCTCAGCGACAAGGTCACCCGTTCGGCAGGCAGCGGTGATACCACATCCATAGTGCGCACTAAACCTTGCACCAGCCAGGGCTGGCGACCCACTTCCACCACATACCAGCCCGCCAACACTGCAATAACACCGCTGGGCGCCATCACACTGCACAGCCGCAAAAACCAGCGACTCTGATACAAAGTGCCACGTTTTCTAAGCCATAAGCCTGCTACCGCGATAAAGATCATCAAAAGACCCAGCCCAACCATCAGCCGAAACGAAAAAAACACCAGGGGTACATTGGGTCTGTCGGCTTTTGGCACAGACTGCAGCCCCTGTAATTCACCCTGCCAGTCATGAGTCAGCAGCAGGCTGGCCAAACCGGGAATTTTCACTTCAAAGTGGTTTTTTTCCTGCTCCGGGTCGGGAATCGCAAATAACAAATAAGGCACATTGGCTTCTCGGGCTGGCCAGATCCCTTCCATCGCCGCCAGTTTTACCGGCTGATGTTCTTTGACATTCAGGCCATGAAAATCCCCCACCAGAGCCTGCAGTGGCGCCAGTACCAGTGCCAGCCATAAGGTCATCGACAAGCCTTTACGGGCAAAAGTCTGATGTTGTTGTTTCAGCAGATACCAGGCACTGGTGGCCATCACCACAAAAGTGGCGGTCAGCATTGTTGCCAGCAACATATGAGATAACCGATACGGCATCGAAGGGTTAAAAATAACGGCAAACCAGCTTTCTACTTCAAAGCGGCCGTTGACGATTTTGTGGCCGGCCGGAGTTTGCATCCAGCTGTTGGCTGCGATGATCCAAAAGGCTGAGATCCAGGTGCCGACTGCGACAGTGCAGCTGGCAAAAAAGTGCATCCGTTCACTGACCCTTTGCCAGCCAAATAACATCACCCCTAAAAAGCCGGCTTCAAGAAAAAACGCCGTTAACACTTCATAAGCCATTAAAGGCCCGAGCACAGCGCCGGTCAGCTCGGAAAATTTTGAGAAGTTGGTGCCAAATTCATAAGACAGCACGATGCCGGACACCACGCCCATGCCAAAAGTAATGGCAAAAGGTTTGATCCAGAATTTGGCCAGCTGCAGATACACAGGGTTGCGGGTTTTTAACCATAAACCTTCCCACACCGCAATCAGTGTGGCGAGACCAATGGTAATAGACGGAAAAATGATATGAAAACTGACGGTAAAGGCAAATTGGATCCGCGATAAAATGGCGGAGAGTTGTGCACTGTCTATGTCCATGTTCAGCGCTCCTCATCCTTGCGGCTAAGCGCCAGATAGTCGGGCAGCTGCCACACCAAAGCGCTGGATAACAGCAGCAACAGCACCACACCCAGTTCCACCATAAAAATATCTATATCCATCAATCACTCCGGTTATTTATTTGTGCTGACGGTGCAGGTGCCAGAATCAGGCCAGTTGTTATCATTGAGTGAAAACATTGATCTATATCAAGTTTTCTGGAATCGCTTGCAGACGCTGTGAACTTGATTTACGCTCTTGCCGCCTTGAGGTGTCAACAGTGTGGACAGTTCTGATGCAAGAGCTGTAGCCGGAGTCTTATGCTGGATTTAACTTTGCTGTTTGAACTGATGCTGTTATTAACCAGCCTCTGTGCCGGTTGGACCGCGCTGTGGTTATGGTGGCATGCCCGCTTTCAGCCGCTGTTATCGCCGCTCAGTGCTTTTTGTCTGATGTTGATGTTGTGGTGTCTGGGGCATCTGGCGTTGCAGCACCAATTCTGGCTGGTGGGGAAGGCGCTGATCCTGGCCAATCCGTTGATGCCGGCCTTTTATCTGCAATTTGCCTTGTATTTTGTTGCCGATGGCAAAAATGCCACGGCTGATACCGGTATTTCCAGGCTCAAAACGCTGTTACCCCTGCTGTTTTTAACATCGATTCTGGTCACTTTATTAAGCTGGTCCCAACCCTCAGCCACTGTACAACCTGCAGCGCAGTTGCCGCAGTTTTTCCTGTTTAGCGGTTTTGGCTGGGTGAATCTGCTGTACACAGTCGCGCTTGGTGCACTGGCTCATGGGGTGCTTTGGCAAGGCTGGCGCAACAGCAGTGGCAATAAACGCCGCACCATTGCCGCCATCAGTGTCAGCGCCGGTTTAGGTTTGCTGCTGGCCAGCAGTTTTGTGTTGCCGTCACTTGGGCTCGACTGGTATCCCTATCCTATGTTGCTGCTGCCGGGTTATCTGCTGCTGCTGGTGTACAGTGTGGTGCGTTATCAGATGCTGGCGGTGAATGCTTTTGCCAGCAGAGCTTTATTTGTGCTGGTGATGGGGCTGTTGCTGTTGTTGTTGATGGGCCTCATCAGTGCTTTATTTGGCCAGCTTGGGATGCCGGCGCTTGCCGCAGTGCCCGGCTGGCAGCTGTGGTTATATTCATCGTTATTATTGCTGCTGGCGGCCGCCTGTTACCGGCCTTTAAGCCGGTTAGCCGAGCGATTAATTTACCCTGGGGTTGCGCTCAGTCAGCAGATGGTCAGCTCCTGGCTTAGTGAATTGTCCAAACCACAACAATGGCAGGCACTGGCGGATGTGGCGGCGGCGCTGGTCAGTCAGCCGTTGAAACAACCGCTGCAAATCAGGTTGCAGCAGGGCGACAGGCTACTGGCGCAGAGCGGCCCTGGCACAGCAGCGCTGCAGCTTTGTTGTAAAGCGCAGCAGGACGGCTGGCATTTTGTGTATAGCCCGCACACTGAGCTCACCCCTGGCATGCAGCTGACCACTGAAGTCTTTGGCTCTTTGTTACAAAGTAGCTGTACCAATCTGGAACGCTCGCTGGCGCTGGCCGAGGCAGAAAAAAGCCGCCTGAGCCAGCAACATCTGGTGGAGCTTGGCGCGCTGGCCGCCTCTATGGCGCATGAGCTGCGTAACCCACTGAATATTATTTCGATGGCGTCTGCTGCTGTAGACGCCGAGCTCAAAGGCCATATTCAAACCCAGCTGAAAAGAGCCGACCGGCTGATTGCCGATATGCTGGTTTATGCCGGTAACCTGCAGTTGCAGAGGCAACAGTTGCAGTTGTTAGCTCTGGTGCAGGGTGTGCTGGCGCAGTGTGAGCTTGGTGAAGTGCAGTTAGATTTACGCATTTCGCCAGATCTCTGGCTGCAGGCGGACGCTATGCGGTTACAGCAAGTGCTGATTAACCTGATTGACAACGCACTGGCGTTTTTACGCAACGCGCCAGCAGCAGAGCTCTGTATTGAAGCCGATGCAGCCACACAAACCAATGGCAGCCGCTCTGTAGTGTTGCGCCTGCATAACAATGGCCCGGCGCTGGACCCTGCCATTGAGAGCCGGTTGTTCCGGCCTTTTGTCAGCAAAAGAGCGGGCGGCAGTGGCCTGGGCCTTGCCATAGTGCAACGCATCGTGGCGGCCCATGGCGGCACTATTTGCCATCGTACTGACCTGGGCTGGCCTGTCAGTTTTGAAATTTGTTTTCCCGGAGCCTGATGAATGACGTTGGAACGTTTTGACATAGCGCGTATTTTGCTGGTGGATGATGAGCCGGCTTTTCGCTTATTAGCCGAGCGTTTTTTAACGCAACAAGGCCATCAGGTGGTGTCGGTGGCCGATTTAGCCACTGCCAGAACCCAGCTGGCCGCGCAGAGTTTTGATTTAATTTTGCTGGATTTGTCGTTGCCACCGGCTTTTGATCCTCAGGCAACACTGTTGGCTTTAGCGGAATTTACCGCCCAGCCGGTGATTATTATGACAGGCCACGCCGAGCGTGAGCTGGCACTCAAAGCCATCAGCCTGGGCGCCTGGGATTTTCTGGCCAAACCTGTGGATCCCGATATGCTGGCGGTGGTGGTAAAACGCGCTATCAGCAAACATCAGCTGTCCCGCGAACTGACCTTACTCAAAAGGCATCATCAGCCGACTGATGTGCTGTCGCAGCTGGTGGGTGTTTCCAGGCAAATGGACAATATCCGCACCCTGGTGCAGCGGATTGCGCCCACCGAAGTGCGGGTGCTGGTGACAGGCCCGTCCGGTACCGGCAAAGAAGTGGTATCGCGGGTGTTACATCAGCTGAGTTTGCGTAGCAAAGGGCCTTTTGTCTCTGTGCATTGTGGCGCTATTCCGGCCGAGCTTTTGGAAAGTGAGCTCTTTGGGTATGTGAAAGGCGCTTTTACCGGCGCCGACAAAGATCGGCAGGGGCTGTTAAGCCTGGCCAACGGCGGCACTTTGTTTTTGGATGAAATTGGCGAAATGCCGCTGCCAATGCAGGTCAAAATGCTGCGGGTGTTGCAGGAAGGTACTTTTTATCCTGTGGGTGGGCGCGAGCAAAAGCAGATTGATGTGCGGCTGATTAGCGCCACCAATGCGGTGTTGCCGGAGCTGGTGCGCCAGGGCAAATTCCGTGAAGATTTATATTACCGCATTAAAGGTATTACGCTGGAAACCCCGGCTCTTGATGAAAGGCGTGAAGATATTCCCCTGTTAATTCAACGGTTTTTACAGCAGCATCCGGCGGACATTCAGTTATCACCCGAAGCCATGGCCTGGTTTTTACAACAAACTTTCCCGGGCAATGTGCGGGAGCTGAAAAACACCTTAGAAAGTGTGCTGGCAATAGCCCAGGGGGGGGTGGTGACCCTTTCGGATATTCAGTTATTACATCTGACCCCGCAGCAAACACCAGCAGCGACGCCGCTGTTGGCAAGCCCTGGTCTGTCGCTTGATGAGCAGGTGCGACAGCTGGAAGTCAGCTTATTAACCCAGGCCCTGCTGGAGTCGCAGGGCAACCGCAGCCAGGCCGCCCGCGTTTTGGGGTTATCGCGCCAGGGGCTGCTGAAAAAAATTGAGCGTTATGGCCTGCAACAAATGGGGGGTTGAGGACTGAAAGTTTTCACCTGACAGGTTGCGGTGATTTGTTCGCTATGTGTGGTTTTGTTGTGTGTTCCGGAGTGGTCAGATAATCTGCTGACCCTCTTTGGCAGGGACGCCGGACGTTGTTTTGATGGTATTTTTTTATCACAACCACGTTTTCCGCTGTTTGGTATCAGTTTGTTATTCATGAACTGAGCTGTGCTTAGCCAAAATCCCCGAATAAATAAAGCCCCGGTTATTGCTCCTGAAAGTGCCCGGCGCTGAGTCGCGCACATTTCATCGACTGAAATTGAATGGAATATATTAGAAAATGAAGAAAATAACCCAGATGCTTGGTTTTGTTGTTGTCGTTTTTATTTTAATCAAAGGCTGCCAACGTACCATGGAGGTGCGCTCCTGGCCTGAAACTTCAGCCGTCATCAGCAGCCATGCCGTTGAAGAATATACGGAAACCGAAAGCAAAAAGAATAGTGACGGCACAGTGAAACACAGCAGCGACACTGAATACAGATTGTGGGTTTCTTATCAATTTCATATAGACGGTGTGCAGTATAGCGGCCGTTTTGACAAAGATGATTTGGATGATGAGCGACAGGTTGAGCAACAACAACGTATTTATCCGATAGGTAAAAAAATTACCGTGCGCTACGATCCACAAAATCCGGCTGACAGCGAATATAAAGGTTATTAAAGGGGTTGCCGATGTTACGCGGCCCAAAGATGGCCGTTTATGCGAGGAGCGAGATGAAAGCTTTTACTGAACAATGTTCAGCCTGGTAAACAAGTTCACTATTGTGATTGCAAACAGGCGCAGCTTGTCTGAATGCTGCACCTGCCGGTTGTTGTGGACCTGTTGTGATCTGCCGCTTACAGCTGCTGTAGCAATAAATCGGCTTTGTTGACCACAGGTTCACTGGCAAAACTCTGATTGGCCAGCACCACCAGGGTAAAACCCTTGTCTAAATAAATCCGCAGTGCTGAGCTGACCCCGATAAAATCCCCGGCATGACCAACCACCCGCCCATTGTGTGCACTGCGTACCGAAAAACCATAACCATAATTAGGGGAATTCAGCTCGGGCTTGGCACTGTAAGCCAGTTGGGTCAGCTCAGGTGACAGCAACTGATAGCTGGTTAAAGCTGTGGCAAATTTGTGTAAGTCGTGGATGGTTGAATAACCACCACCGGCGGCATTGCCTTTAATGGCCTGGATAAACCAGTTACTTTGCATGGACTTCAGTTGTTGTGAATAAAAATAACCCATCGCCATATTGGCAGTGACGCCGTCGATGTCAAAGTTGCCACTTTGTGTCATGCCGGCTTTGGCATAAATATGTTGTTGCACATAGTCGTCGTACGACAAGCCGGAAACCTTTTCAATAACCATGCCCAGCAACAACATCCCTTCATTGCTGTAGCCAAAACGGCTGCCAGGTTTGGCATTTAACGGCAGATGTTTCAGCAAAGGGCGGTAGTCATTTAAGTGTCGTAAATTGTTTGGATGGGTATCAGGGTAAGCAGGCCAGCCAAGCCCTGCAGTGTGGCTCAACAATTGTTGGATGGTGATCTGGTCAAAATCACCTTTGGCAAAAAGTGCCGGGTCAAGATAACGCACCAGTTTGTCGGTTAATGCCAGTTTTTTGGTTTCTGCCAGCTGCAATATACTGATTGCAGTAAACATTTTATTCATCGAAGCCAGATTAAATTTGGTGTCGGTATTGTTGGGCACCTGATAACGCAAATCGGCCATGCCTTTGGCACTTTGATACAGCACACCGTTTTGATCTGACAGCAACACCACACCGGAAAAAGTGCCGCGTTTTGTCAGCCGGTCAACATAAGCCGACAACTGCTGTGCCAGTTGTTGCTTGTTTAGCTTGTTGTTTTCTGCCGCTTGCGCCCGGGCATAAACTATATCGATGTTGGTTATTTGATAAGGCGCCTCTGCCGACAAGTCGAGCCGCAACTGGTAATCCAGCTCGGTACTGGCGGAACGCACCCTGGCAGAGAGTTGCAAAGGTTCAGACCTGAGTTTTTCATCAGATAACTTTTCATAAGACAACAGGCTGAGCGAGCCATGAAACCGTTTGATATCACTGATATAAGCGATATACCTTTCTCTACCGTCGCCGCCAAAACTTTGTAAAGTATCGGGGTGCAGTTCGGCGTCAATGTAACGGCTGACGTCTTGCGGGTCAGTGCTTTGCAGCATTTGTATGGCGCTATCAATTTTGTTTTGATAGAGCTTGGTGGTGTGGTAGTTTCTGGTTTGGGCACAGCTGTTTGGGCTGCTGATAAACAGTGTTAGTAACAAGGCAACAGACCAAAGTGCAGACAGGTGTTTAAGTTTCAATGCTGAAGCTATCATAAGGCTCTCTTGTGAGGTCGTTGAAATAAAGTGCATGATGCTGTTGCGTCCAGGTCGCGGTTGTTGTCGCTGGGGGGAAACACAGCAGGGCGAGTGTTAGGGTTTTGTTGCCGTGAAGCGATAAAGAAAAACGACTGTTTTTGTACGGAAATGATTCGGAATTATAAAAATAAGGAAATCAAAGGTTTGGCTATTGTTGAAGCGACAAAAGTGAATAGGGCAGCGCCTGTCGCTGTGTACCCGGACACGGTCATCGCAATCTCAGCGCTGCGCGCAGGGTTTAGCCTGAATGGCCAGCGCATTTTGCCATCCACCGGTGAGGTGTTTTTGGCCGAAAGCGTCGAAAAACTTGAACCCAAAGTGATGGACGTATTGCTTGTGCTTGCCAGCTGTGCCGGGGACGCGATCAGTGCCGAACAGATATTTGCCATTGTCTGGCCAAGGTCGGTTTATAGCCCGGTTGCCGTCAGGCGCTCCGTGAATCAATTGCGCAACCTCTTTTTGGATCACAACAAATCACTGATCAAAACCCATCCCAAACGTGGTTATTCGTTGCATGCAGAAGTTGTTTTGCTCTCGGAAACAAACTCTGTGCCTGCATTGCCGTTAGCTGAAGCAACCAAAACGGCGCAACAGTCAGTAGCGGCTGCTCGAGCGCCATGGTGGATCAGCGTTTTTTGCCTGCTGCTTTGTGCGGGATCCTGGGTGCTATATGCTGTGTTTTGGCCTGCGGATGTAGTAGCTGCAGCGGATGCAAAAGCTAAGTGGACAGTGGCAGATTTACAACCGTTGACCGCCTCCAAAGCGCAGGAGTCTTTCAGCCAGTTTACGCCCGATGGCAACGCTATTGTGTATCTTAAAGATGCAACGGTGTCCGGCGACAGTGAGCTATGGCTGGCGCCAACCAATGGGCAGCAGCATCGGTTGTTGTATCAGACTGAAGCGCAGATTAAATTTTTTAGTTTTGTGCCAGCCACAGCAGCTAAAAAAACAGCTGCCGAGCCCAGTGCTTGGCAACTGGTGATTGCTACAGAGCAGGATAATTCGCTGCATTTTGCCAGTTTGTTGTTGTCGGCAGATTATCAGCTGCGTTCCAGCAGCAGACATCTTTCTTTATCGGGTAGCAAATTACTGAATCCGTTTTTTTGTGCCGAAAATGAGTTTTATTTTTTAGCCTTGCAGCAGGGGGAGCAACGGTTATTTAAAGCCCATTTAAGTTCAGGACAGGTCGATTTATTGTATGTGCCAAGTCAACAGTTTTCGCCTTATCGTATTGCGCCCGCTGCAGATCATAATTACCTGACATTATTGGGTTTTGATGATAAAAAACGCTCTCAAATCAAGTTGTTGTCTAAAAATGGCGCTGAGCTTACCGACTATAAAACGCTGGACGCCAACTGGTATTTTATTGTGTACCATGCCACTGCGAAAGGTTACCTGCTCAGTGACGGCAAGAGGTTATTCTATTTAAGTCCTGAGCAAGAGCTCAGCAGACTGGCTTTTGAAAATTACGCTTTTATTCATTATCCGGTGCTGTCGCCTGATGGCAGGTTATTAAGTTATAGCCAGGCCAGAATTTTCGGAAATATCTATAGCCTGGATTTGGGAAGTCAGAAAAAAACGCAGCTCACCTCTGCCACGGCACATGATTGGCAGGGCAGTGTTTCGCCGGATGGCAACCAACTGGCTTATGTGTCAAACAAAAACGGCCACAGTCAGATTTTTATCTTAGATGTGCAGCGCAAAACTGAGCAGCTGGTTTACCACAATCCGGATCAGCATCTGGCCGTGTCACAGCCATTATGGTCAGCAGATGGCAAACAACTGGCATTTGCCAGAAATGACCGCTTGGTGTTGCTTGACCTTAGGTTTCTTGGCCTCAATACGCTGCAGCCGAAGGTCCGGTATTTTGATACCGTGATTGGCCAGCCAAGCCAGTGGTTGCAACAACCAGATCGCTTATTGTTGGTTCAGAAGTCGCAGAAGTTACAACGTTGGATAGAGTTTGATTTAGCTACAGCTGAGCAAAAACAAAGTGTCAGCGTCGGAGATTTGCTGTATCACCAGAACCAGCGTTATCAAATCAATCAAGGGCAGCTCTTGGATGCTAAAGGGACGCCGTTGTTTCAGGCACCGGAAAACAGACAAATTTTACGACATTTTGTCAAAAACAACGGCGTTTTTTTGCTGTTAAGTGCTATGCAATCGAGCACGGTCCAATCAAAACCTGAGGTCTGGTTTTTTGCCTTTCCTAGCCAGAAAGCATCTAAAATCAGCAACATAACGCTTTCACAGGATATTGCAGAAACCGACATTTCCGATATAAACGCGCAGCAGCTGCTGTACAGTACTTTTGCGGTGGAAAAAGACATTCACACGATCAGGATTTTGCCGCGAAATAGTAAAGGATGATTCGGTTTGAGAGTGCTTGGGTTGGCTGCAGCAAAAGCAGCAGCCCACAGTCGTGAAAATGCAGTGTTATTCCGCTAAGCCTGCGTAATACTGCTCAAATAATACTTTTTCCAAGGCCTGACGCATGGCTTCGTTAATCGGGAAATTGACACCACCCAGCTCATAGTCAATCTGACGGATTTGTTCTTTGCCGTTGCGGATCATTGGCGGCGGGTCTGATTCCAGCGCTATTAAAGTGTCGGCATAAGCCACCGGATGGTCGGCTTTAATGTTTTTGCAGACCGACAACAACACTTCACCTTCGCGGCCGTTATAACCGGCGGCGCCAAATAACCGGCAAATACCAGGGCGTTTTAAATACACACTGCACTGGCCCATTTTGCCATCAGCGGAGTGGCGCTGATAAAAAAAGCAGCCGTCTTGCTGGTGGTTCGCCAAAGCATCCAGCGTGCTTTCGGCTTTGCCTTCTTCCAGTAAACTGTAAGCCAGTGGCAACATTTCCAGCACTGTGGCTTCAATGCCCGGGTGTAAACAACATTCACCACAACCAGAGCGGCAGAATAAACCGCGGTCTCTTTGATATTGAGCATAAGTCTGGCCAATGTCGGCGAACACCTGTTCGACTTCAAGAGACAATTGTTTTAAACGTTGCATAGGGCTACCTCAGTTGGGGCGCGTATTGTACTGAGGTAGCAAGGGGGACAGCAAGAGGCTCAGAGCTCGCTGAGCGGTTTAGGTTTGGCAATGCCATAACCCTGAGCGTAATCCACCCCCATAGCGCGCAGCTCGTGCAGAATATCGATACTTTCAACATACTCCGCCACTGTCATAATGCCCATGGCTGCGGCCACATCGTGAATCGAGTTCACAATAGCACGGTCAAATTTGTCGCTTAATAAATCCCGCACAAAGTTGCCGTCAATTTTAATGTAATCCACCGGGAAGTTTTTCAGATAACCATAAGATGAAAAACCACTGCCAAAATCATCCAGCGCAAAATGACAGCCTAAATTTCTGAAATGATGAATAAAATCCAGAGTGTTTTGCAGATTCAGAATGGCCATGCTTTCGGTGATTTCAAAACAGATATGGCGTGGCGGAATTTTATATTCCTGAAACAGCGCCGACACATAAGCTTTAAATAACGGGTCTACCAGGGAAGCGCCCGACAGGTTAATGCTGCAATGCCCCAAATTCTGCAGATGGGCCGGGTGTTGCGCCAGCCAGCGGAAATAATTGCGGATCACCCAGCGGTCGATATGCGGCATCAGCCCATAACGTTCGGCCGAACTTAAAAAATTACCAGGCGCAATAATGCTGTTATCTTCGCCTTTGAGGCGCAGCAATAACTCATAATTACTGACACTCTGTGGCAGCTGAATGGCCTGAATTGGCTGCATATAAAGCACAAAACTGTCATGCTCCAACGCCCGCTGCAGGATCTGCACCCACTGAATTTCGGCTTGTTGTTTTTGTAACTCATCATCATCCGGATGGAATAAATGAATGCGGTTACGGCCTTTTTCTTTGGCAACAAAACAGGCGGAATCGGCTTTTTTCAGTGTCTGTTCGGCCGACAGATCGTCGCGGCTGATATCGGTCATGCCAATGCTGACGCTGATACTAAACAGACTGTCCTGCCAGAAAAAGCGGAATTCCTTCACCACTTCCAAGAGGTTATAAGCCACGGCAAAGGCTTCCTGCGCTGTTTTACCCGGCAATAACACGGCAAATTCATCACCGCCCAGGCGCGCCAGCACACCATGATTGCCGAGCGCGCGTTTCAGCTGATCACTGATTTGCAGCAGCAGCGCATCGCCGGCGCTGTGGTTGCAGGTGCTGTTCACCAGCTTAAACTGGTCGATATCTATATATAAAATGGTGCTGGTCAGATGCTCAGTCTGCATCCGGTGCCAGGCCTGCTGCGCCAGTTGGGCAAAATGATGACGGTTATACAGGCCGGTTAACGGGTCGTGTGACGCCAGATAAGCCAGTTGTTCGTGGTTAATTTTTTGTTCGGTAATGTCGATGACAGAACCATGGATAAAAGCTTCGGCAGTGCCGTTTTGGGTCAGTCTTGCCGACATCAGTGCCCAGAATGGTGTGCCGTCGGCGCGAAGCCCTCTGAATTCAAAACTCTGGTTATTGCTGTGCTGCAGCTGACGCACCATTTGTAATCTGTCATCCGGATTGGCGTAAAACTTGGCCATGCCGTATTTTTTCACATCCTGTTCCATGTCGCTCAGCTGCTGGTAACCCAGAATATTCAGCAAAGAACGGTTGGCTGCAATAAGCCCACCATCGAGGGTGGTGGTAAACATACCTTCCACCGCATTGTGGTAAATATCGTAATACTGTTTCAGGGTCTGAATGGCTTGCTGGTGCGCCTGGGTACTTTCTTCGCTGACCTGCTGCATGCGCTGCGCCAGGCCATAACTCATCAGCGCCATACTGCACACCACAGAACCAATCAGCAGATATTGCCAGGTTTTGGTGTCTGAAACATAACCCAGCTGCGCCAGCAGCAACACCAGACTGGCGGCAAAAAACAATAACCAGCTTAAGCTAAAAGTGCGGGCTCTGGGTTTACCACTAAAGGTATGCGCCAGTACCTGCAACAGGTTAGTGCCCATCACCAGCACAAGTACCGTTAGTAATAACAACAGCCGGTGTTCAAATTCTATGTAAAGCGGACTAAACAATAACAGTGCAGAGGCCAGCAGGTTCAGCCATAACAGACCAAGCCTTGCATTACTCAGCATAGCGTGGGTGGCCAGGCTTAAAAACGCCAGACAGGCGCCCACGGCCAGATAAAATATCGCCTGATTCACTTCCGGATATTCCGGCCAGATTAACGCAAAACCGGCACCATTTAATACCGCAATCACCAGACTGAAAAACACAAAAAATCCGGCAAAATAACCATAAAGTACAGTTTTAATATTGATATATAACAACAAGTTATACGCTGCCATTAACAGCAGCAGGCCCAGCATCAGGCCATCAAATAAATTGGAGGTCAGTTGCAGCTGGTAATAACGATCAGGCTGCCACAGCTGAAAATCAGAGCGGATCAGGGTGCCGTCCTGCACTTTGATCAGAATATCCAGCTCTTGCTCGGCTTTAAACTGCAGGGGCACGGCAAAAGTGCGGCTTTTGATCTGTCTTTCGCCAAAAGGCAGGCTGGTGCCGGCGCGGTTCAGCTTTTTCAGTTCGTGGTTTTGCCGGTCAAAACTATAAAATTCCACCAGATTGGCCGAAGGAAAGTTGTAATCGAGGATCAGTTGTTGCTGGCGTTGCCCCAGATAATGCATCCGGGTAAAAAACCACACCACTTTATCCTGGGCTTTAAAACTAAAATCGGCGGAAGGTACAGGGCTAAAAGCGTGGTGGTGTTCAGGTTCGTACACTATGTCTTCAATGCTGACACTGGCGTCAGTGACCTGATAATGCAGGTGCGGATGCAAAGACAGGCGTTTGAGTTGTTCGTCCAGTTTCAGCACGTCAGCCGGAAAAGCCTGCAGCATGGCCGGGAACCACAACATCAGCAGTAGCCACCACCTTGTTACCACACCAACCTCCGCTCTGTTAAATCCCTAAGCCTATGATAATGCACTATTGCTCTGCAGCAGGCTTGCTAAATCTGACAGTAACACAGCGCCGGTTGTATTGTCAGCCTCCACCCAGCAACTGTCACTGTAGTGTTCATAATGCAGCGCAAAAACGGCATTGCAAAAATAAAAGCGGATCTGCAGCCAGTCCAATCCTTGTTCTGCTTGCAGCTGACTGAGCTGTGGCATGTTTTGCAGGTAGTTTTTAAAAAATGGCAATAACAACTCGGGGTCGGGCAGGGGCTGTGACGGCTGCAACAACAGTTGCCCCTCTGTGAAACACACTAACATTGGCATCAGTTATCCAGATATTCTGCAATTAAATCAAGGAAATCATCACCATATCGGCTGAGTTTGGTTTGGCCAACGCCGCTGATGGCCAAAAACTCAGCCGGTGTTTGTGGCATTTGTTGTGACATTTCAATCAGGCTGGCGTCGCTGAACACCACAAAAGGGGCCACATCATCACGCTCGGCAATTTGTTTACGCAAGGCTCTGAGTTTGCTGAATAAAACGCGGTCATATTCTTGTTTTTGCTGTACTTTCCCAGCTTTGCTGCTGGTTTTGGCCGGTGCCAGTCGGGGCACAGCCAGTGCCAGACTGCTTTCGCCTCTGAGCACTGGGCGGGCCGCAGGCAACAGCTTTAATACCGAGTGCTGGGTAATATCCTGCTGCAACAAACCATGATGGATCAGCTGACGAAACACCGACAGCCAATAATCGTGGCTTTGTTCTTTGCCAATGCCAAAGGTAGAGAGTTTGTCCTGCCCCAGTTCCAGAATACGCTGATTTTGGCTGCCCCTGAGCACATCAATAACATGGTGCATGCCAAAACTCTGGCCCACCCGATACACACAGGACAACGCTTTTTGCGCCAGCACTGTGCCGTCGAATTTTTTTGGTGGATCCAGACAAATATCACAGTTACCACAAGGGGTTTGATTGGCTTCACCAAAATAATTTAATAACACCAGCCGGCGGCAGGTTTGAGCCTGCGCAAAAGCGGCCATAGCGTTAAAACGCTGCATGGTGACTTCGGCTCTGGCCTGATTCTCTTCCGCCATGATCCAGCTGCGCATCCGGCTGATATCGGCAGGGTCAACCAGCATCACAGCTTCGGCGGCCACACCATCACGGCCGGCGCGGCCTGTTTCCTGATAATAAGCTTCAATAGTGCGGGGTAAGTCGTAATGCACCACAAAACGGATATTGGGTTTATTCACGCCCATGCCGAAGGCCACAGTGGCAACAATGATCTGCAGGTGGTCGCGTTTAAATTCGTCCTGCACTTTCATCCGTTGTTCGTTGCTTAAACCGGCATGATAAGCACCTACCGCAAAACCTTTGTTTTGCAGCTGTTCATGCAGCTCGTCTACTTTTTTGCGGGATGAACAATAAATAATACCACTTTGATTTTCCTGGCTTTTAAGTAGCGATACCAGCTGTTCAAAAGGGCGGAATTTTTCCTGCACTGTATAACGGATGTTGGGTCTGTCAAAACTGCTGATGCTGGTGTAGGGGTTGACCAGTTGCAGCTGAGTGCGGATATCCTGCTGCGTGGCAGGGTCGGCAGTGGCAGTTAGTGCCATTAATGGCACCTGCGGGAACTGCTGTTTCAGCTGCGCTAATGCGATGTAGTCGGGTCGAAAATCGTGGCCCCACTGCGACACACAATGGGCTTCATCAATGGCAAACAAACTGACGCCGACTTGTGATAATCGTTGTAAAAACTGCGGTTGTAATAAACGTTCCGGTGCCACATACAACAGTTTCAGCTGCTGAAAATGCAGTTTTTGCAGCACATCATCCACCTGATCGCGGCTTAAACTGCTGTTGATAAAATCGGCCGCTATGCCCATCGCCTGCAGGCTATCCACCTGATCTTTCATCAGCGACATCAAAGGCGACACCACCACGGTGACACAGGGTAATAACAGCGCCGGCAGCTGATAACACAAAGACTTACCACCGCCTGTAGGCATCAGCACAAAACTGTCGCGCCCCGACAGGGCGGCGCCAATCACTTCGGTTTGACCAGGGCGAAATTCGCTGTAACCGAAGTATTGTTTTAAGGTGTTGTGCAGTAAGTCGGTCAAAAAAATATCCAGCGCGGCAAACGAAGCCGGCATTGTAATCAAAAGCGTTGGCACTGTCTGCTGTTGCAGCGGCTTAGTTCACAGCCTTTACATCGGGGCAGCGGCGTTTTATCTTAACTGCTCTTACCAGTCTTGTTGCCAGTATTTGGAGTAGCCCCATGTCGGCTGATGCTTTGTTGCCTTTTATCGCTGAGGTCTTTGATCAAATGCCTTTTAACCGTTTGCTGGGGTTAAAAGTCACTGGCTTTTCTGCTGAGCAGGCTGAAGTGCGTTTTGCCTTTAAACCTGAGCTGGTGGGCAACCCGGTCCAACAAATTTTGCATGGTGGTGTGATAGCTTCTGTGCTTGATACTGTGGGTGGCATTATGGCCATTTCCAGTGCACTCAGGCGCCTTGAGCAGGTGGAACACGAAGTTCTGGTGGCCAAAATGGGCAAAATGAGCACCATTGATATGCGCAGTGATTATTTAAGGCCGGGTCGGGGTACGGAATTTATTGCCACTGCCCAGGTGATCCGCTCCGGCAATAAGGTGTGTGTCTGCCGGATGGAGCTGCATAATGAACAAGGTGTGCATATTGCGCTCGGCACCGGCACTTATCTTGTAGGTTAAAATTCGCTACACTGTCGCCCTTTTCCAGAGTGCCACTTTGATGCTGGCACCAGCGCCGGGGGCGCTTTTTTATGCAGTTAAACCGCGAACAGAAAATTGGTGGCATTTTTGCTGCCAGTGCTTACACCCTGTGGGGCATAGCGCCACTTTATTTTAAACAGATTGATTTTGTTCCTGCCCTGGAAATTCTGCTGCACCGGATCCTCTGGTCTTTTGTATTGCTCGCGTTGATTTTAACTGTGATGAAACAATGGCCTGCGGTGCAGGCGGTGTTTAAAAAGCCAAAGTTGCTGGCCGCTATGCTCGGCACGGCTTTATTGCTGGCAGGTAACTGGGGGCTCTTTATCTGGGCGGTGAATAACGGACATATGCTCGAAGCCAGCCTTGGCTATTACATCAATCCGCTGTTAAATATTCTGCTCGGCATGTTGTTTTTAGGCGAGCGGCTTCGCAAGTTGCAATGGGCCGCTGTAACCCTTGCCCTGACAGGAGTGCTTATTCAGCTGGCTTATTTTGGCTCTTTGCCCTGGGTGGCTTTGGTGCTGGCCAGTAGTTTTGCGCTTTATGGTTTATTTCGCAAAAAACTGGCGGTGGATGCGCTCAGTGGTTTGTTTGTTGAGTCCTTGTTGTTAATGCCGCTGGCGCTGCTGTACTGGTGGCAGTTTGCCGATTCCGCAGCCGCCAACCTGCTGCAAAACACTTTGGGGCTGAATTTATGGCTGATAGCGGCCGGTGTGGTGACCACAGTGCCCTTGTTGTGTTTTATTGCCGCAGCAAGACGTTTGCAGCTGTCCACTATGGGCTTTTTCCAGTATATAGGCCCAAGTTTTATGTTTGTATTTGGGGTGTTTTTATATAACGAGCCGCTGGACCCCAGCAAACTGGTGACCTTTGCTTTTATCTGGACAGCGCTGTTGGTGTACTCGCTGGACGCAGTCTGGCAAATGAATAAAGGCCGCAAGGCGACAACTAAAAAGGCAGCATCATGAAGTTATATCTGGCGCTTGATATTTCAGACGACGATGTAGACCTTACTGAAGTTGCACAACAATGTGGTTTTGATGTGCGTCACAGTGCTGTGCTGGATTTAACTGCGCCTGTGGTGGCTGTTTACCATGACATTGATTGTCTGATGCTGGAACTACAGCTGGGCCAGGGCGCGCCAGCTGCCGACATCTTGCTGGCAGAACTAGAGGTGGTGTTATCACATCCTTCTGTGTCGGCGGTGCGTAAACTGGCGCTTAAACTTTAACTGGTTCTCAGCATAAGGCTGTGCGTTTGCGCAGCCTTGTTGTGAGCGCTGCTGCTACAAAGCACTGCTGTAAAGTGAAGCGCTGCCGTATAGTGCAGCGTTATCCAAGTCAGATTTTTCAGCTGCTGCAGGTTACCGGCAACTTAAGCCTGAGCGTATATATCTCTGTATCCCAACCAGCGTCTGATCAAGCCTTCAGCCGCGGTTTTATCCAGTTGCCATAGCCGCTGGGCAGCCTGTTGTGCTGCCGGGATCAAAGCAGCGTCTCTGGTTAAATCGGCAATGCGGTAACTGGCAAGGCCGGTCTGGCGGGTACCCAGCAACTCACCAGGCCCCCTGATCTCTAAATCCCGTTGTGCTATGACAAAACCGTCATTGCTTTCGCGCAGCACGGCCAATCTTGCCTGGGCTGTGCCCGACAAAGGCGCGTGATACATCAGCACACAATGAGAGGCGACGCTGCCGCGACCGACCCGGCCACGCAACTGGTGCAACTGCGCTAAGCCAAGCCGCTCCGGGTTTTCAATGATCATCAGGCTGGCGTTGGGTACATCCACCCCCACTTCAATCACAGTAGTGGCCACCAGCAAATGAGCATCACCTGCAGCAAAAGCCTGCATCACAGCTTGTTTTTCGCTGCTTTTTAACCGGCCATGCACTAAGCCAATACGTAAATCCGGCAATGCAGCGGCAAGTTCAGCGGCCGTATTTTCGGCGGCCTGGCACTGCAACACATCAGACTCATCAATCAGGGTGCAGACCCAATACGCCTGCCGGCCCTGTTGTTTTACCACCTGTTCCACCCGGCTCACCACTTCGGCTCGGCGACTGTCGGGCAGCACTACAGTGGTGACCGGCGTGCGGCCTGGCGGCAGCTCGTCAATCACCGAAGTGTCGAGATCGGCATAAGCGGTCATGGCCAGAGTGCGCGGGATAGGGGTGGCCGTCATCACCAGCTGATGTGGGTAATAACCACTTTGGCTGCCTTTTTCTCTGAGTTCCAGCCTTTGATGCACACCAAACCTGTGTTGTTCATCAATGATCACCAGCGCCAGCCGGGCAAACTGCACCTGTTGCTGAAAGAGCGCATGGGTGCCGATGACCAGCTGGGCCTGACCTGACTGGATGGCAGCAAGTTCGTTGTCGCGGGCTTTGCCTTTGCTTTTGCCGCCAAGCCAGGCCACCTGTATGCCCAAAGGTTCAAACCAGCGGCGAAAAGTTGCGGCATGTTGTTCAGCCAATAATTCAGTGGGCGCCATCAGCGCCACCTGAGCGCCAGCGGCAATCACCGGCAAAGCGGAAAGTGCCGCCACCAGGGTTTTGCCTGAACCGACATCCCCCTGTACCAATCTGAGCATAGGGTCAGGCTGGGCTAAATCCTGCAAAATATCATTGACCACCCGTTGCTGCGCTGCTGTTGGCTGAAACGGCAGGCTGGCTAAAAAAGCCGGAGTGAGGGCGGAGTCCGGTTTAAATACAATGGCTTGTTGGCTGCGGCACTGGCCACGCAGTTGCAGCATACTGAGCTGCTGCGCCACCAGCTCTTCAAAAATCAACCTTTGTTGCGCCGGGTGCTGGCCTGCTTCTAACAGCTGCAATGAAGCGTCCGGTGGCGGCCGGTGCAGATAATATAAAGCGTCGGTCAGCGACCAGGCCTGAGGGGGCAATACCGGTGCTAAAAATTCTGCCGGATAACAACGTTTTAATTCAATCAGCGCCTGATCGGTCAGGTTACGCCAACTGGCTTGTTTTAAACCTTCAGTGGTGGGGTACACGGGCGTCAGCGTTTCTGCCACTTCGGGCGGGCCTTCGTCTTTGACGACTTTGTATTCGGGGTGCAGCATTTCCACACCACGCATGCCACGTTTCACTTCACCAAAACAGCGCAGCCTGACCCCAGGCGTCACTGCATTTTTCTGTGCCGTACTAAAGTGGAAAAACCGCAGCGTGATGCTGCCAGTGCCGTCGCTAACCACCACCACCCAGCTTCGTCTTTTGCCAAAAATAATGTCGCTGCTTTGCACTATTCCCTGGACCGACACTTGCTGCGCCGACCAGATATCTCTGATGGCGCAAAGGCGGGTGCGGTCTTCATAACGTAAAGGCAGGTGAAATAAAATATCCTGCACCGAAACTATACCCAGTTTGGCCAGCAGTTCTGCTGTTTTGGCGCCGACACCTTTCATCTCGGCGATGGCCAGATTTGCCAGTAAAGTTCGTTGCAAAATCAATATCCTGAAGGGCAATACAAAAATGCATCATACCCAATTGCCAGTAAAAACGCATGGGATGACAACGGATGTCACTGCGGCTTTGTTGTTTTAGCCGCAGGCACAAGCTTGCTTGACTGATAAAAATCAGTCTGCTGTTGAGCGGTAATAAGTTGCAGCTGCTGACTGATTTGGTGATGCAACTCAAAATGCTGGCTCAGGCGGGACAAGGCCAGATGATTTTTCTGCTGTTGAGGTTGTGGTGGCTGCCATGGATTTAAACCGATTTTTGCCGACAAACGCGGGTTATTTTCTAATAAATTCATTGTGATATGTTGTGGCCCTGCCACTAAGTCCACATTGCCGTAGTGTAATAACGCCAGTGCCTGCTCCAGATTGGGGACTTGCTTCATTTTTACCTGATGTTGTTGCAGCAGCTGAATAAAAACAGGGGGGTAATGGCGGTTCTCAGCAAGGGCGATAGTTTTGCCATTCAGTGCTGCCATGCTGTTCAGCGGGTTTTGCTGATGCCGGCTAAACAGGGCATCCGGCCTGGCGTTATCAAAAGGCAGCAACAACATAAATTGCTCCCGTTGTGCCGACCACAACAAACCTGTCATCAGGTCGGTTTTGCCTTGTTGCATCAATTTCAGGCAGCGGGCGCTGGGTGTTGGCGGGCTGAATTTCAGGGTAAAACCACTTTGCCTGGCCAGTTGTTGCATCAGATCGACCATAGGGCCCGTTGGTTGTTGCGACGCAAGATAAATCTGGCGTGGTGGCAGATGATCCAGACACCACTCAAGTTCGGGTTGGTTGGCTTGTGCTGCTGTCGGGCAGAGTAGCAGGCAGAGCAGGCTGAGATTTATCAGGCAATGGAAAAAAGGCATGCTGTGCTCCTGTTAGCCGCTCACAACGCACAGCAAAACCTTAGGGATTAACGGTTTTGCAGTGGTTCGTTATCGCTGACCAGATATTGTTTACCACCGTCCGGCAGCTGATACAGCCGGTCGACTGTACCGTCATCTTTCATTAAAGCCACTGCCTGTTCTATCTGATCTTTTAAGTATAAGTACTTACTTTTTCTGGAAAAACCGATGTTGATATATCTGGGCGTACCAAACCTAAACGTTAAGGCAGCTTTTCTGAACTGATAATGTAAAGCAGGGTTATTACGGATCACTTCCAGCGAACTCTGGGTTGGCACTATCAGGCCATCAACCCGGCCTTTACGCAGCAGTTCAAAACCCGCTTCGATACTGTCGACCTCAATATGTTGCTCTTTCTGGTTTTTAATCAGTGCCATCAGTGTCGGGTTATAAATGTAGTTGCGCACTGTCACCAGGATCAACGGGCTGAGCTGGCTGATTTGATCAATCAAACGCAAATCGTTTTTGCGCAAATACAAAGACTCGGGAATGGTTTCGTTATAGGGAAACAAATACATCAACCGATCGCGCTCTTCAGTGAAGTTCAGATTGATCATTAAATCAGCTTCACCTGTGCTCATCTGGCGAAAACAACGGGCCAGTGGCGTCTTGGGGCTGTAACTGATGTCAAAACCCACTCTGTTGGCCAGTTCCTGCATCACGGCCACTGAAGGGCCAGTTGGCAGGCCACGGCCCTGAAACTCGTGAAAACGCGGGAAATGGTCAAGGCACCAGTGTAATACCGGTTTTTTTACCACAGACTCCGCCGCCGCAGGTTGCAGCAAGGTGATCATCTGCGATATCAGCAAAAACAAGGCCAGCGTGGTTTTCTGCATCAAATTCTGTCCTGTCGGCACCGCGCTGTGGCGGTGCCTGTATTGTCGTAGTTGCGGCGAACCAGCAGCAAGGCAGACCGAATTTAGTTGGTTGACGGCACTTCCATCACGCCGTCGATTTCAATTTGTGCACCGCGTGGTAAAGCACTGACCTGCACTGCAGCACGAGCAGGGTAAGGGGCAGTAAAATGCCGCGCCATAATTTCATTGACAGTGGCAAATTTGCTTAAGTCGGTCAGGAAAATATTCACTTTGACCATGTCGTTTATACTGCCACCTGCAGCCTGGCATACGGCGCTCAGATTCTGAAACACCTGTTCTGCCTGCTCGGCAAAATCTTCTGACACCATTTGCATGCTGGCGGGCACCAGCGGAATTTGGCCGGATAAATACACTGTGGTGCCGATTTTAACCGCCTGGCTGTAAGTACCGATAGCGGCAGGGGCTTTATCAGTGCTGATAATCACTTTTGACATAACTGTTATTTCCTTCGATAAACTTTCAGCACATCCGGTGTCACCCGGATTTTGCGCATCACATTGGCCAGATGCACCCGATCGCGAACCGACAAGGTGATTTTGATCACATAGTCGCCGGTGTCACGATCGTCAGTGGATAAGTCCTGAATATTAGAGTCGAGGCTGGCAATGACTGTGGTCAGTTTTGCCAGCATGCCTTGTTTGTTCACAATAAAAACCCGGATATCACAGAGGAATTGTTTATCTCCGGTTTTATCCCAGCGCACCGGGAAATATTTACCCGGCTCTTTTTCCCAGCCGCGGATGTTACGGCATTCAGAACGGTGTACGTTTAATCCTTTGCCCGGTGAAGCACTGGCGGCAATCGGATCTCCCGGAATAGGGCGGCAACATTTGGCAAAGGTGGTGAGCATACCTTCAGAACCGACAATAAAAGCTTTGGGTTTGGCCGGCAGCACTTCGTCCACTGTATTACTTTCGTCAAATTCACCGAGTAAACGGCGGGCAACTGCTATGGGCAACTGGTTGCCCAGGCCAATGTCGATAAAAAGTTCGTCCAGAGTTTTTTGTTTGCTGTTTTGCAGCACCTGCTCAATACGTTCGCTGGCAATAGATTCCAGCGGTACTTCACCAAGCGCCGAAGTCAGCAGCCTTTTACCCAGCGCAATAGCTTCGCTTTGTTCTTGTTTTTTAAGGAAATTGCGGATGCCCATAATGGCGCGGCTGGTGACCACATAGTTCAGCCAGTTGGCATTGGGTTTGCCTCCGGGGCTGGTAATAATTTCAACGGTCTGGCCGGTTTCCAGCGCTTTTGTCAGCGGGTATGGTTTGCGGTCTACCCGTACACCAACACATTTATTGCCAATGTCGGTATGCACGGCATACGCAAAATCAACGGCGTTGGCGCCAATTGGCAGTTCAACAATTTTGCCTTTGGGGGTAAACACATAAAGCTCGTCCGGGTACAGCTCAGACTTGACGTTCTCCACAAATTCATAGGTGTTGCCGGCACTTTGCTGAATTTCCAGTAAACTTTGCATCCAGCGTCTGGCGCGGATTTGTGCTGTGGTGTCCCCTTGTTCACCGGATTTCTTATACATCCAGTGTGCGGCAATGCCGTTGTCGGCCATTTCATCCATTTCTCGGGTGCGCATCTGAATTTCCACCGGAATACCATGTGGACCAACCAGAGAAGTGTGCAGCGACTGATAACCGTTTTGTTTGGGAATGGCGATGTAGTCTTTAAAACGGATTTCGATAGGTTTATACAGATTATGCACCACACCCAGCACGCGGTAGCAGGAGTCGACACTGTCAACCAGCACTCTAAAGCCATAAATGTCCATCACGTCGTTGAACATCAGCTCTTTGCTTTTCATCTTACGGTAGATGCTGTACAGGTGTTTTTCCCGGCCCGACACTTCGGCCTGAATACCGGCATTGCGGATGCGTGATTCTATTTCATTCTGAATTTTTTCAATCACTTCGCGCCTGTTGCCACGCGCTTGTTTTACCGCAGTTTCCAAAGCGCGGTAACGCATTGGGTATAAAGCGCGAAAACCCCAGTTTTCCAGTTCGTTTTTAATATTGTGAATACCGAGCCGGTTGGCGATAGGGGCGTACAGTTCAAGAGTTTCTTTGGCAATACGGCGGCGTTTTTCTGGTTTTAACGCGCCTATGGTGCGCATATTATGAGTGCGATCGGCAAGTTTGATCAGGATAACGCGGATGTCCTGCGTCATCGCCATAAACATTTTTTGCAGGTTAGTGACTTCAAACTCTTTGATATCTTTAAATTTAACTTTATCGAGTTTGGATACACCCTGCACCAGTTCGGCCACTGTCTCGCCAAAACGCTCTGCTAAGTCTTCTCTGCTGTATTCGGTGTCTTCAATCACATCGTGCAGCAACGCGGCCATCAGCGTTTCGTGGTCCATCCGCATATCAGCCAGAATGCTGGTGACTGCCACCGGATGGGTAATATAAGGTTCACCACTGGAGCGGGTTTGCGGGGCGTGCGCGTCCCTAGCCAGCACATAAGCCTGTTGCACCAGGGCAACCTGTTCTGGCGGCAAATACGCACTGATCTGTTGTTTCAGACCTTCAAATAAATACACTGCAGTAGGCTCCATATCGGGGTATCACGCCGATCCCCGCTATCTGCATAAAATATACGTGGATTTTGCCGGCTTGCCAACGGGAGAAACAGGGGCTTGCGTGAAAGAATAACAAGGGGATTCGGAAAAATAACGCCCCGGCATTAAGGCTGCCGGGGCCTTTGCTTCTGCTGATTGCAGAAGATTTGCGCAGTGATTACTCGTTACCGATGATAGCAGCAACAGCAGCCATTTCTGACGCTTCCTGTTGCAGCTGGTCACGACGCTCTTGCTGATCAAGGATGTCGGCGGTGATAAAACCTTTTTCGATTTCACGTAAGGCAACAACTGTTGATTTATCGTTTTCGATCTCAACCATGGCTTCTTTGCCTTCAACTGATAATTGGCGGGCGCGACGCGCTGCAACCAGGATCAGATCAAAACGGTTACCAATTTTATTTACTGCATCTTCAACTGTTACGCGAGCCATTTACCACTCCGGTATTCAAATTCTGACAAGACCGCATAGTCTACGCTATTTCGGTTAATTCGCCAACAGGTCCGTCAGCAATGCCTGCTGCCGTTGCTGTTGTTTTGGCAAAGTTAAACGGTGACTCAGCACCACATGTTGCAGGTCGGCAAGGCATTGCTGAAAATCGTCGTTCACCAGCACATAGTCGTATTCCACCACATGGCTGATTTCACTTTTGGCCTGCTGCATGCGTTTTTGGATCACTTCCTGTGAATCCTGCCCCCGTTGATTTAAGCGTCTTTCTAATTCAGCCACGCTGGGCGGCAGAATAAAAATGCTGCGCACCGAAGGCACCTGCGCTTTGATTTGTCGTGCACCTTGCCAGTCGATATCAAGAAAAACATCGCGGCCTTGCGCCAGCACCTGCTCAATAGCACGGCGGGAAGTGCCATAATAATTGCCGAATACTTCGGCCCATTCCAGAAATTCACCTTGTTCAATCAGCGCCTTAAACTCATCAACACGAGTGAAGTGATAATGCACTCCGTCAGTTTCGCCAGGCCTTGGCGCACGGGTGGTATGAGAAACACTTAATTGCATATCGGCGTGCTGGCCTAATAACGCATGGATTAAACTGGACTTGCCGGCGCCACTTGGCGCCGACAGAATAAAAAGGTTGCCTGGTAAATGCTGCATAACAATGCCTGAGCTAACGGGAAAGGTTGAATTTTACGTCTGTGTTGCCAAGGCTGCAAACTTTTAACCAGAGCGCAGATTTTGCGGCCAAAGCCGTTACAAAATCTGCCACAGTAACCACAGCATTGGCTGTCCGGGCCTGTGGGCTACCTAGCGCTTTTTCGGTGTAGCTTTAATCGACAAAGTTAATTTGAACCTGGCCATTGGCTCATCACCATGTAATGAAGGGCAGGTTATGTTCACACTGACTGTTTTATTAATACGTTGGCCACTTTGCAGCGACTCATCAATCATGGCATCTATTAAAGCGCCGTCTTCGCTGGTGAACCAGACTTCTGCTTCCGGTCTTTTTAAAAACTCACCCTGTACATCTTTAAAGGCAAAATTGGCGTTGACGCCCCGAGCTTTTGCTTTACTGAACACCAGAAAAGCACCGGCTAAATCGGCACCAATGGCCAGAGCACCAAAATAAATACTGCCTAAATGGTTTTTGGTGCGCCAGCCGTGCGGGATACTGACAGTCAGGCTCTGTTCGCTGATCTGACGGATTTTAGGGGCGCAAAAACCAATCAATGGTATATAACGCCAGCCGAACCACCAAAGTTCACGGTTTGCCTGTTTTAAGTTGATGGTCATCACGCTGTGTTCTCCGCTCACCAGGTTGCCTTATTGCAACTGGTCGGAGCTTATCATTGCGTTCGCTGGTCAGACAAGATCTGAAGGCGTTGCTGTTGCCACTGGGCTTCAAAACGTTGCTGCGCTTTTTGTCTGTTATTTACACATTCAACGATCTGCGAGGTTTGTTGCACACCAAAACAGGATCTGGGTTCCTGGTAATATTTCAGCCATTCCGTCAATTGCCTGCCCTGATAAGGCGCCCTGACTTCAACAGCCGACGCAAAAAACTGGCGCGCTGACATCACAGCATCTGCACCTCTATTATCAGTGTATTCATAAGGTTTTCTTTTCACAGGGAAAATACGGTTTTTAGTGCCCGGAGACGGACTGGCGATAGGTTTGACACAATGGTGATAAATCTGTTGTGACAGGCTTTGCTCGGCGGCCTTGAGAGCGTCAGCGTTTTTTAAACTATAACCACGTCGCTGTGTGTTTCTGTTGTCGTCCAGTTCCTGTTGCATTTGCTGACATTGTTGTGCATTAAACTGCTCAACTGCCGGAATATTGGCGACAAAAAGCAGTATCACCACCAATAAACCTGCCTGTCCTGTAATTAGTACTGCGGTTGATATTTTCATCACGGCTCCTTGTGACTTTTTGGTGAACAATACGTAATAAAAGTAGTTGGGAAACAGTCCGTGATCGCGTTTGTTTATCGGAAATTATGAGCTGATTTATTTCTGTCCGGCCTTTACATTAATAACCAGCTGAAGCTTAAAGAGAAATTTTTGACGTGATTTGCGCTGAATAAAATTTGTTAGAAAAATATCAAATTTTGGAGCTGCTATTTTTATCTCCAACTGGAGATTCGGCTAAAAATGCAGATGAAATTTGTCAGATAAATAGAAAAACGAACTAATAAATAGACATTTTTGGTTTGATAAAGGGAAAGGTCACCGGCTTTTTATCTGGCGCTCAACACTTTGCTGGAAAAACGTAAACCGGCGAAAAGCCGCGAAGATTAAACCTGTTAAACCCGCTGTAAGTGGTGCTGGTTTGCGCCGCAGTATCTGCGCTGCGGCGCCGGTTCAGTTGTCCATTCAGTCAGAGTGTTGTTGCGACAGACTGAAAGCTACTGCTCAGCACAATCTGCTGCTGCGACTCAGACAATGCCAAATCCTGCTGCAAAATTTGTTCAATCGATGCTAAATCCAGAATATTGTCCACACAAACCCAGCAGTTGCGCGCTTTGTGTTTACCCAGATATAAAGCGGCATCGGCCAGTTGCACCAGATAATGCCAGTCCATTTGCACCACTTCAGTTTTCGCTTGCGGATACACCACCGCACCTATAGTACAAGACACCGCAAGCGGGTTTTGATTGGTCAGTGCAAAGGGCTGGCTATTGACCACAGTGCGGATGCGCTCGGCAATATGATGATGATCGGTTTTTTGTTCCAGCCTCGCGACCAGCAAAAACTCTTCGCCGCCCCAGCGGATCAGCATATCGGTTTCACGAATGGCTTGTTTGATACGACGGGCAAATTCAACCAGCACTTCATCGCCTGCATCATGGCCGTAGTTATCATTAATTTTTTTAAAGTGGTCGATATCCAACAGGTAAAAGGCGATGGTGTGGCCTGTTCCATCCTGTTGTGAGCGCAGGACATAGTTCAGTTCCCGCTGGATATTTTGTTCAAAATAACGTCTGTTATGCAGGCCGGTCAGGCCATCGAGCACACTGAGTGATTCAAATTGTTTCGCCAGTTTGCGGTTTTGTCGCAGCTGAATACTGATCACCAGCAACACCAGCAACAAAATGGCGACAGCAGCCACCGTTAGCATCATCTGACTTTTATGCTGTTCCTGTTCGGCTTTTTTCAGTGATTGTTCTTTTTCCAGTAGTTGGGTTTTGAGTTCCGACTCCAGCTGCAACCGGCTCAGTTCTGCATGGGAGGCCGATTGGGTGGCACTTTGTTTCAGCTGGGATTCCAGTTTGCTAATAAATAACTGATGCAGTTTTTCAAGGCCCAGCAGGCGCCAGTCGGCCTGCTCCAGCTGTGCCATTCTTTTGTACAGATCCAATCTGACTTCTAGTGGTGTCTGCACGCTGAGTTGCTGACAGAGCTGTAAATTGGCAGGCTCGGAAATTTTCTGCAGCACCAGTTGCTGATAACAGTCGAGATAATGATTGGTGGTCGGTTCCGTACTTCTGGGCGCCTTTGCTGCGTCCATCAGTAAACGCTGCGCCTCGGCCTTTTGTTGTAACTCAGCAGCTGATAAAGCAGAAAACAGTAACGAAGAGCGGCGCAGCTCTTTATGAGCCGGGTCTACCTGCAAAAACCAGTGCAGTGCCTGCTGATAGTCCTGCAGATGCAGTGCAAAAGCCACGCCGATATTGTGGTGAGTTAGCGCCAGGATGTCATTGACATAAGCTGTCGCCGCCGGGTTTTGTGCTTGTAACTCATGCAGCCTTTTGATGGTGTCCTGTTGCAGCTGCACGCCTTTTTGCACATAAGTTTTATCGCCGTGCATCACATAAAGGGCCGCTGTGTTGAGCATCACATCATTGAGCGCTTCAGGGCTGGCTTGTTTAGCCAGCGACATTGCCAGTTCATAACTGCGAAAAGCGCTGGCAATATCGCCATGAGTCGACTGTAACCAGGCCAGGCCCGACACTACCTGAGTGGCAAGATCAATGTTTTTCGCACTGATAGCATCGTCATACAATTGCATATACTCACGGACACTTTGTTCTAAGTTTTCGCTGTTGCTGGTGGCGCACATGTATCGATAGTGCAGGTCAAAATCGAGCGGTTTGGCTGTTTTGCATATCTGCAGTAAAGACACATTGTCGTAATTGATAAAGTGCTGGTAAGCCATTTCGTTATTGAGCTGATAACGCCGGGCTGCACTGTCTGCCTGCTGCAATTGCTGCATCAGCCATGAAAGCCGTTCTGCGTAAGACAACTGCTGATATTCGTCAGGCAGTGGTGGCAGTTGTTTTAAGTCATCGGCGCTGATGTTGTGCTGCGGCTCTGTGGCAGCGCTTGCTGGCGTGATAAACAGCAAGCCGCACAACAGCAGTGGCAAGGTTGTGCCAAGCCATGCTGGTTTTTTGGACTTATGGTTTGAGTGTGTATTTCGATTTTTTTTTGCCGGGTTTTGTTTTGTGGAGCCGGATCTCGCTGAGTTTTGTCGATCTGAGCTTGGTAAAGCTGAGCTATGCATAACTGAACTATTTATACCTGAACTTAGCATCTGCATACTTTGCATAAGATCCTTCCGCTATTGTTGCGGGGCAATGGCTGCTACTACCCCGGCAGTAAATCCAGTGAACAGCATGCTTTTCGCAGGCGGGCAAAGTTCGTTCTGGCTTGCACTCAGACAGCTGCGCTGTCGGCATGTTGTTGTGCAGTTGCTTATGCACAATTATGTTTTAACACAACAAGTTATAGCTGTAAGTTCAGACGGGAGCCAGCTTTTTAACAGCTTGCATCAATAAAAAATGCGAATCCAATGATTAGCGGGAAGACATCTGGAGTTGCGGATATTGGGTTTTGTCGTCCAGCCCCAGCAGTTTTTGCATCAGGCCGCGCTGATAGGCCAGCAGCTCGCCGTTTTTCTGATTCAGCCGCTGACAAATTTGGGTGTGTTGCTGAACCTTATCAAACAATTGCCGACTGGCATGCCGTACTTTTTCCGGCAGCATTGCTAATAGAGTTTCGATGCCTTGCTCGGATAAAGGTAACTGCATTTGTTGCATAGCGTTTTGCCGTTCTGTGGCGTTGTGTTGTAACTTTGCTAACAACTGCTGCGCCTGTTGATTCAGCTGTTCCAGCTGCTCGCTTTGGCGCAAACTCATTAAAATATACTGTTGTTGCAATACTTTACCCAGTTCAGCCAGCAGTTCAGTGTCCTGCTGTAAACCGGCGATCACCACTTTCAGCGCTTGCTGGTTCATTTTCTGTGAAAGTCCAGAATGGCTTGAGCCAGATTGTCGTCGTCCATCGATAACTGCCCATTGGCCAGTGCGACTTTAATTTGCGCCACTTTGTCAAAATCAATTTCACCATGCTGTGCCAGGGTATTAAATGCCTGTTGTATTGCCTGAGTGGTGCTGCTGATTTCACTTTGTTGTACGTAACTTGCAGGTTGCGACGTTTTTTGTGTCACCTGCTGTATTTGCTGCTCGGTTTTTTGTACCGGCAAAATTTGTTTTGATTGGTCTATCTTGATCATGTTGCCTACCACGCGATAAAAGCTAAATCTGCTGTTAAGCATAATCAGCGACCAACAGCCGCCGAAACTTTAATGTGATTTAAAAATAGTTTGTACCCTGGCTTCTGCCACTACCTCAGCTTCAATCACCACACCGGACGACAGGTTCTGCACCTTAATCCGTTGTCCAAGCTGGCCATCTTCCAATGCCAGCCCTTTAGTGCTGGCAGAAAAACCACCGCTTTGCACTGTAATCAGCACATGGCTGCCTTTTTCGACCAGCAGTTGTGCTGTGAGATGTTGCCGGCTCAGCACTTGCCCTGCGGCAATACGGCGTTTGACCTGCAGTCCAAGCAGTGCTTCGGGTTTAAGTTCAACACCCAGTTTACTTTGTTCCAGCTCCGTCAGGCGGGTGCTCAGCATATCGGCGCTCAGCACTTCATCCCGCTGAATTTGCCGGCTGGCCACCACCACAGGCAACCAGACCCGCACTTTGGCGGTGGCACGGCTTTGCCAGCTTTTTTTGTCGCGACATTCCACACTATAGCTGGTGCGGCCCCAGGGCGCCTGCTGTGCATTGCTGCGGCTGATCATGAGTTTGTTGCAGGCCGGTTTTTTCTGCAGCGCAGGCGGTAACGACAATTCGATTTGTTGTTTAACTTGCCCTGTGGCACCCAGCTGCCTGGCAAAACGCTGCACTTCAGCGCTGATATGACTTCTGATTTGTTGTTCGGTACTGGCGTATAGCTGTAACGGCAGTGCCAGCAGGAGGAAAAATAACCACTTCCACAGCGGAAGCAATGCTTCCGTTTTGCCGATTTTCAGTGACAACCTGGTGTGGTAACTCATTCAATCATAGAGCCTTTTGATAGTGGCACAAAGCTTGTAATTCAGCCTCAGCTGCTGAGGTTTATTACAGGGTACACAGATGGACATTTTTCACAAAGCTTTAGGCGTACATCCGTTTTCACTGCAATTACGCCTGGACAGAGCAGAGATTATCTCAGGCAATCTGGCCAATGTCGACACACCTGGTTTTCTGGCGCGGGATCTGGATTACACCAGTATTTTGCAGCAGGTGGAAAGCAACCTGAAATTTGGTGAAGGCCCTGTGCTGACCGGCGCTGATGTAAAAGCTGAACACAAGTACCGCATTCCATTTCAACCCTCGGCGGATGGCAATACATCTGAGCTCAGTGTAGAGCAGGCAAATTTTGCCGCCAACAGCATGGATTTTCAGACCAGTCTGACCTTCTTAAATATGAAAATCAGCGGCTTACATAAAGCCATTAAAGGAGAATAACGATGTCATTCACCACTATTTATGACATTGGTGGCAGCGCGATGCGGGCGCAGGTGATGCGGCTTGATACTGTGGCCTCGAATCTGGCCAATGCAGACACCGCGGCCTCCAGTGCCGCTGAAGCTTATAAAGCCATCAAGCCGGTATTTTCGGCTTTGTACAGTCAGGACTTTGAAAACCGCAGTATGTCGGCCCAGGTGCAAACCATGGGCGTGGTGCAGTCTGACCGCACCGTAGAAAGCCGCTACGAACCCAACAGTCCTTTGGCTGATGCCGAAGGTTATGTGTTTTATTCCAACGTAAATCCGGTGGCTGAGATGGCAGACATGATGTCTGCATCCCGTGCTTTTCAAACCTCTGTCGAAGTGATGGGGCGGGTGTCCAGCATGCAGCAAAGCCTGCTGAAACTGGGCCAATAAGGAGTTTCTGATGTCTGCGATTGACAATAATTTTTCCGCTCAGCCACTGAATACCAGCAACACCATTGCCAGCAATGGCAAGCCCGATGCTGCGGCCTTATCCAGCATGTTTCTGGAATTGCTGGTGGCACAAATCAGCCATCAAAACCCGCTCAATCCAATGGACGGCACTCAGTATGTCAGTCAACTGGCTGAGTTCAGCAGTGTTGAGAGTCTGGAAAAACTGAATCTGCAGTCGCAGCAGCAACTGGGTTATATGAAAAGCCTGCAGGCGCTGGAAGCCACTGCCCTGGTGGGGCAGAAAGTGGATGTCAAAGCCGACACTATGTCGCTGGAGCAGCCTGCAGCTATTAGCGGCGCTGTGAATCTGGGGGCACAGGTAGACAGTGTGACAGTGCGGCTTTATGACGCCGGCGGCAAGCTGGTTGATGAAATTAAACTGCAGAACCCAACCATAGGCACCTTACGTTTTAGCTTCCCCGAGCAGGACGCCGGTGCTTATCAGGTGCAGGCTGAAGTGAGCGTCAATAACAGCAAACAGCAGATCCCCACTTATCTGACCAATGAAGTGGAGCGGGTGTCGGTAGGCGCTGGCCCGGATGACATCATTCTGCAGGTGAACGGTTTAGGTAATCATTACCTCTTTGATATCAATCAGTTGTCGAAGGCAACAAAAAGTTAAAAGGATCAGATATGTCTATGTTTAACATTGGCCTCAGTGGTCTGTCTTCGACCCAGAAGGCGCTGGAAGTCACCAGTAACAACATCGCCAACGCCAGCACCGCAGGTTACAAAACGGCCAGCACCGAGTTTTCGGCGCTTTACAACGGCGGTCAGCGCAGTGGTGTCAAAGTAGCCGCCACCAATGAAAACTTTGAAAAAACCGGCGGTCTGGTCAGTACAGGTCAGAGCCTGGATCTGGCCATTACCGGTAAAGGTTTTTTTGTGGTGTCTGAAAATGGCCGCTTGGCCTTTACTCAGGCCGGTCAGTTCGGCCTGGATGCAAACCGTAATATTGTGAATAACAATGGCAGCAAACTGCAGGGTTTTGGCATTGATGAAAATGGCAGTTTGATCCCGGGCATTTTGACCGATCTTAAAGTAGAAGCGGCCAATATTCCGGCCAAAGCCACCGAAAATATTGCTTTTTCTCTGAACCTGAATTCAGCCAGCAATGTGATTCCTTACCCTATTGCGCCTGCAGCTTTTGACCCGGCAGACGGCACAGCTTTTAACTATTCACAATCAACCGAAGTGTTTGATTCGTTGGGCAATAGCCACACTCTGACTCAGTATTTTAACCACACAGGTGTCAATACCTGGCAGGTGCTGTATTACATCGACGGCAAGCCATTACCGGCAGCTGACATTAATCCACCAGCCGGTGCTGTGGTCAGCAGTGTTGAGGCCACAGATGATGCAGGTGTGATTACCACAGCCACAGCTTTAACCATCACCTTTAATACCG
Organism: Rheinheimera sp.; assembly: GCA_003543135.1. Taxonomy (GTDB): domain Bacteria; phylum Pseudomonadota; class Gammaproteobacteria; order Enterobacterales; family Alteromonadaceae; genus Pararheinheimera. The sequence continues at coordinate 162,791 of DPJG01000006.1, read as the reverse complement.
ATGGTCAGTTAGAACCTATGGGAACCTTACCGGCACCACCTTTGGTTCCGGCAGATAACAACGTAAACGACCCTTACAACGTGCGTGAGCTGACACTGGATTTTGCACCGGCCGGCGCTTCTGTGATGGCAATTAAAGTGGATATGGTGAAATCGTCCCAGTTTGGCAGTGCTTTTGGTTTGTACGAAAACAATTCAGACGGTTACACCTCAGGTGAGTTTACCGGTGTGGCAGTGGCTGAGGATGGCAAGGTGCTGGCCACTTTCTCCAATGGCGAATCCAAGCTGCAAGGCCAGATTGCTTTGGCAAACTTTGCCAATCCGCAGGGGCTGGAATCGGGCAATAACACAGTGTGGTATGCCAGCGAAGCCTCGGGCGCTGCCATTATCGGCACTGCGTCAGAAGGTAGTTTTGGCGGCATTCTGGCAGGCTCCTTTATGGGCTCAAATGTGGATATCAGCGCTCAACTGGTTGATTTAATGTCGTTCCAGCAAAGTTATCAGGCCAACGCCAAAACCATCAGCACCGCTGATGAAATGATGCAAATTTTGTTTAACGCAGTGTAAGGACTAAAGCATGGAACGTCTGATCCACACCGCAGTGTCCGGCGCCGAACTGGCCCAGACCGCACTGCGCATTACCGCCAACAACCTGGCCAACATCAATACCGTTGGTTTTAAAGCGGATATGGAACAAGCCAGGGCCATGCAAATTACCGGTGAGGGTTTTCGCACCAGATTTCAGGCTCAGCTGATGCCGGTGTCCACTGATCTTGCTGCCGGTGCCGTGATGGAAACAGGCCGGGATCTGGATATTACCGTCAGTGACAATGGTTTTATTGCAGTGCAGGACGCCGACGGCAATGAAGCTTACACCAGAGCCGGAGAGCTGCAGGTGGCCTCAGATGGCAGCCTGACGGTGCACGGTTTCAGAGTGCAGGGCGGCGGTGGTGCGATAGTGCTGCCTGAATTTGGCGACATCGATATCAGCGCCGACGGCACCATTAATTTGCTGCCGGTAGGTGGTGGTGTCATTGAGCAGGATGAGCGCATCAAACTGGTGAGTGCCAATAACGTGGTGCTGGTCAAAGGTGACGATGGTTTGTTCCGTGCTGATGATGGTAATCCGTTGGATGCCGACCCGGCTGTGACAGTGCGCAGTGGCGCGCTGGAAGGCTCAAACGTCAATGCCGTAGAGCAGATGGTCAATACCATGAATATCAGCCGGCAGTTCGAGCTGAACATCCAGATGATGAAAGCAGCCGACGAACTGGCGGTGTCCGGCAACAAACTGATCAGCGCTTAAGCAACAGGAATTAACAGTATGAATTCAGCATTATGGGTAAGCAAAACAGGTTTGGCAGCGCAGGACATGCGGATGACCACCATCTCCAACAACCTGGCCAACGTCAACACAGTTGGCTTTAAAAAAGACCGGGTGGTGTTTGAAGATTTGTTTTATCAGGTGCAGCGTCAGCCAGGTACCCAGGCCGATGAAGTGAATCAGGTACCTGCCGGTATTCAGCTGGGGACAGGTGTGCGGGTGAATGGCACGCAAAAAGTCTTTACCGAAGGCAGTTTTGAAACCACCAATAACCAGCTTGACGTGGCTATTGCAGGTCAGGGTTTTTTCCAGGTGGAAAGTCCGGACGGTGAGCTGTTGTATTCACGCAATGGCCAGTTTCATGTGAATGCCGATGGTTTAATTACCAATGCCAATGGTTTACCGCTGGCACAAAACATCACTATTCCACCTGAAGCCACCAAAGTGACTATTGGCAGTGACGGCACAGTGTCGGCGCAGGTGGCGGGTCAGGAGCAGTTACTGGAGCTTGGCCAGATCCTGACGGTGAGTTTTGTCAATCCGGCGGGTCTGGAAGCGCTGGGGGGCAATTTATACCGTGCAACTGCCGGCTCTGGTGAAGCACTGGAAGGGGTGCCGGGTGAAGATGCTTTTGGCCAGCTGCAGCAATACACAGTGGAAGGCTCAAACGTTAGCGTGGTGGACGAAATGGTCAATATGATTGCGGTGCAGCGCGCTTATGAAATGAATGCCAAAGTAGTGTCTGCCGCCGATCAGATGCTGAACTTTGTCACTCAAAGTATGTAACTGAGGATTTTCTGATGAAACAGGCTGCATCTTTGCTGTTGTTATTGCTGCTGAGTGCCTGCAGCAGTAAACCCGACAGTCCGCTGGCGGATGAAGAGGACTGGGAACGCACTGCAACACCGCTGGTGACGCAGGAAGCGCAGCCCGCCAGTGCCGGCAGTCTGTACACAGAATCTTATATGTTCACCCTGTTTGCCGACAAAAGGGCGTACCGGGTGGGCGATATTCTGACAGTGCAGCTGGATGAGCGCACTCAGTCAAGCAAAAGTGCCGATACTGCGCTGGACAGAAACACCAACCTGAACCTTGGGGTGCCGCTGGCTGGTAATGCCAATGTGTCGGATTTGTCACTGCGCATCAATAATGGTCAGAATTTTGAAGGCGAAAGCAGTGCCAGCCAGCAGAATTTTTTACGTGGCGCCATTACGGTGCGGGTGATGGATGTAGCGGCCAACGGCGCTTTAACCATCCGCGGTGAAAAATGGATCAAACTGAATCACGGTGATGAATATATCCGGCTGCAAGGAGTGGTGCGACCGGAAGATATTGATGTGACAAACCGTATTTCGTCACAACGTATTGCCGATGCCCGCATCAGTTACGCCGGCAAAGGCACGCTGGCCGATGCAGCGGAAGAAGGCTGGCTCAGCAAGTTGTTTTCCACTTACCTTAACCTGTTTTAGCGAGAGTGCAGATGCGTATTTTATCGCTGTTGATCCTTGGTTATTGCTGTCTGAGCGCTGCCGCTTATGCCAGCAGCCGGCCTTTATTGGATATTGTGGATATTCAGGGTGTACGCGACAACCAGCTGGTGGGATATGGTCTGGTGGTTGGTTTGCCGGGCTCAGGTGACAAAGCGCAGGTGAAGTTTGCCGCTCAGTCGCTGAACAATATGCTGAAACAGTTTGGCGTTCAGCTCGATGAAAGCACCTTGCCCAAATCCAAAAACGTGGCGGCAGTGGCGGTACAGGCCACTTTGCCACCTATGGCAAGTCCGGGTCAGGCCATTGATGTCACTATTATGTCGCTGGGTGATGCCAAAAGTTTGCATGGTGGCAGTTTAATGCTGACGCCGCTGCGCGGTGTGGACGGCAAAGTGTATGCGCTGGCGCAGGGCAATCTGGTGGTGGGCGGTATTAATGCCGAAGGTAAAAACGGCTCTTCTGTGACAGTTAATGTGCCAACAGCAGGCATCATTCCGGGCGGCGCTATTATTGAGCGCAGTGTGGAAAGCCTGGAGCAGAACGGTGATTTGGTGCTGAATCTGAAAAAGCCCAACTATAAAACAGCGCGTAATGTGGTAACCGCTATTAACAGCACTTTTGGCCCTCAGGTCGCCAGAGCGGAAAACTGGTCTAAGCTGGTTATTAGTGCGCCCCGTGATGCCGACAGCCGTAATACTTTTATGGCGATGTTACAGGATTTAGTGGTGGAAGAAGGGGCGCAGCGGCCCAGAGTGGTCTTTAACAGCCGCAGCGGTACTGTGGTGATCAGTGATGAAGTGAGGGTAAAAAGAGCGGCCGTCAGTCATGGCAATCTCACCATCACTATCAGTGAGCAGGAAGGGGCCATTCAGCCGTTGCCCTTCAGTCAGGGACGAACAGTACCAACCCAGAGCAGTGGTGTAGATGTCAGCCAACAAACCGCCAATATGATGGTGTGGCCGGAAGGCACCTCGCTCGACACTATAGTTCAGGCAGTGAACAGCATGGGGGCAACCCCGGCCGAACTGATGTCCATCTTACTGGCGCTGGATAAAGCCGGCGCCCTTGATGCTGATGTGGTGGTGATCTGATGCAACGAATCGACAATTCCCAACAGTTAGCTTTTGACCCGCAACAAGTCACTCAGGTACAGAAAAACCTGACGGAAGAGCAGTCGCTCGTGCAGGTTGCCGAGCAATTTGAAACTTTGTTTTTGCAGATGGTGCTGAAAAATATGCGCTCAGCCAGCGATGCAATCGCGGGTGAGGACGGTATGTTCAGCAGCCACGAACAACAAATGTTCCGTGATATGCACGACAGTCAGATGGCACAACAGATGGCTGCAAACAGCCAGACCGGCCTGGCCGAGCAGATAGTGCGGCAGTTTTCACAGCAGGGGGCCGCAACCCCTGCCACAACAGCAGAAAATTTTTCACCTCCGGTATTAAAGTTACCGCCGGAAACGGTCGCTGAACAACAGTATCAGGACTATAGCGTTATGTCGGGTTCAATGGCGCTGAGTCAGCCGTTACAAAGGCCGGTGGTCTTTAAAGAGAATAATGAATGAGCATGTTATATAACGGGGTATCCGGTTTAAACGCCTCCAGCGCTGGTTTACAGATTGTCAGCCAGAACGTGGCCAATGCCAAAGTGGCGGGTTATAGCCGGCAAACCGTTATTCTGCAAACCAATGATGGCGCTCTGAATGGCGTAAAAATCACCAAAATTGAACGGATAGTGGATGGTTTTCTCAACGACGATATCTGGCGCACCAAATCAGATTTAAGTTATTACGAAAGTTATCAGGATTATCTGGGTTACCTCGAAGAAGTGCTGGGCACTGACTCCCTGAACCTGAATGACGCTGTTGCCAAACTGAATTCTGCGTTTAATGCCGCTTTATCATCGCCCGAATCACCGGCCTATCGTCAGCAGGTGATTTCGTCGGCCAGCGCCATGGTGCAAAACCTACAGCAGCTCAACGGCGCTTTAACAGGTCAGGTGGAAAAACTTGGTTTTGAACTGACAGCGCTGGCGGGCAATACCAATACAGTTCTGGCGGATATCGCTGAATTAAATGAAAAAATAGCCAAAGCCACAGCGCTGGGCCATGACACTTCGGTGCTGATGGACAACCGTGAGCAGGCCATTATTGAGTTATCCGGTTATATCCAGGTGGATGTCACCAGCCAGGCCGATGGCAGTGTACATATCACCACGCTAAACGGCTCACCGCTGATTATGGCGGGTAAAGCGGCAAGCCTGAGTGTGGCAGGCACTGATGTGACCCTTAAATTTAATAATCAAACCTTCTCCATTCCGACCGGGGTGGGTGGCAGTTTAGGTGGTTTGTTAAAAGTAAATGCCGAGGTGCTGGAACCAAGCCGGCTTGAACTGAGTACACTGGTGTCTGGGATTGCCGATGCAGTAAATACGTCGCTTTCTGAAGGTTTTGATTTAAATGGCAATGCCGGCGCGCCGCTTTTTGTGTACAACGCGGCCGACCCTTTAGGCTCTATCGCAGTCAATACGGCGCTGACCGTTGATCAACTGGCGTTCCGTGGCCGGGTACCTGATGGTTTTGGCGGCTGGTTGCCAGCGGGTGGCAAAGGCGATAACAGCAACCTAATTAATATTATTGATTCAATGAAAGGTGTGGCCGGCGGTTATGACACCCTGATCGGCAAGCTGGCCATTCAGAGTAAACAAGTACAGTCGAGTATTAAAACCTCGGTGGTGCTGCACGACAAAGCCATTGCGGCCAGAGCCAGTGTCAGCGGGGTGAATCTGGACGAAGAAGCGGCAAACCTGACCTACTACCGGCAGCTTTACGAAGCAAATGCCAAGGTAATTAGTACGGCAGATCAAATGTTTATGACTTTAATGGCGATGTTCTGAGGATAATACAATGCGGATCAGCAGCAGCCAGTTTCATGACAGCACCATCCGGAATATTCAGGACAGCAGTGCCAAATACAGTCAGCTGTCGGTGCAGATGGCCACCAACAAAAGGATCACCCGGCCATCAGACGATCCGCTGGGCAGTGTGCTGGTACTGCGGCTAAATTCTGAACTGACGTCGCTGGCACAATATGGCCAGAACATGGAGCTGGTCACCTACACATTAAGGCAACAGGAAACCCAGCTCAGCAGTATTAATAACCTGTTGTTTTCATTGCAGGAGCTGACAACAGCAGCGGCGGATGCTTCTTATGGTGAAGCTGAGTTAAAGGCGATGGGCAACGAAATGGCGGTATTAATGCCGGGTATTGTTGACTTACTCAACGCCAAAGACGGCAACGGCAACTATTTGTTTGCCGGCAGTGAAATTGACAAACAACCTTTTATCACGGACTTAGCCGGTACCTATTCCTATCAGGGCGACGCACTGGTGCGCAAAGTGTCGGTGGCAGAAAATACCCTGGTAGACGCCAATATTGTGGGCAGCGACTTAGTGCCGGGCGCCACCTTTTTAAATGATTTAAAAGATTACGTGGCTTTATTACAGGCGCCTCCGGCCGCAGGTGTTGGCACAGAATCGCGCGATATGATGGTAAAACTGACCGAAGTGCTGGCCAACACCACCAGCGCCATCACTAAAATTGGTGGTATTGTCAGTTCACTGGAAGCGCTGGAATTTACCAACAGTGACATTTCACTTTTTACCGAAAATTTGCGTAATGATTTGTCGGTGGTGCATTATCCGTCCGCTTATATTGAAATGAATAATGCACTGGCTGCTTACGAGTCGACACTGAAGGTTTACAGCTCAGTGTCACAACTGAGTTTGTTCCGCCAGCTTTAAAGCAGGGGCTTTATGTTAGTTGATAGTCTGAAACAAAGTAGCTCACTTGCCAGTAGCATCACCGGTGCTGCTGCAAAGGCTGCTGCCGCTGCGACAGATAACAAACAGACTGTTCTGCCGCAAAATCCCAAGTTACAGCAACAACTGAATACCCTGAGCCAGTGGAGTGTAAATGCCGATGTGTCGCGCCAGCTGGCAAAAAATCAGCAGGCTGAACAGCAGCTCAGGCAGCTTTACCAGCAACTTGAGCAGCTAAAAAAACAACTGCACCAGGCACAATCTGCCGAACAAAGATTACAAATCATGGCGCAAATGGAGCAAATGGAAGCGCAGCTCAAACATAAAGACAGCGCCATTAATAAAAATTTTGAGTTGGCCAATCAGCCCGGACAACAAGTAAGCCGCCAGCTTAATAACAAAATTGATTTATTAAGCCCGCGCAAACAAGCCGAACGTTTGCAAATCAACCTGGCCGATGGCAGTAAAGTGCAGCTGAATTTTCCGGCGAATCAAAGCCAGGACAGCAATCTGGACAGCATAAAAACTGCGTTTGCGCCGCTGCAAATTGACGTGCGCCAGCAGCATAATCAGCTCATTTTCAGTGCCCCTGCTAGTCAGAGCAGTAAACTCAACCAGCCATGGCAGCTGCAGGGGGAGGGCATTCGTATTGCCGCCGGTAATCCGGTGACTGTGAAGCTGCAGGAAGCGCCAGGCACTTTAAGCACCCTGGCGCAGCTGTCACAACAGGTTGAAAACCAGCAGGTTTATCAAAGCGAAATTAAAATTGCCCAGCAAAAAATCCAGCAGGTGCTGCGTCAGGTACAGGCAGAACGCCAAATGCTGGTGGCCAAACTGAACAGCCTGCGTCTTGCCGGTGCCCGGCAAACCGAAGACGACGTTTATGTCGTCAGCCAAGAATTAAAACAACAGATGCAAATGGGCGCCGCCTCATCCATGTCCGCCATTATGGCGCAAGGCAACGTCACCCGCGGTTTGGTTGAGTTTGCTTTGGCGCAGTAGTACAACATTTTCTGCTCACAATATACCCAGTCAAACAGAGTTGCACTTTGTTATTTGTCAAAGCTCGACCCCCACTATATTGTCTGGCAAACTGCCGGTTTTTATCTGGGAGATATTCCCGGTATCAAAATAGAATCGCATCAGCACTGTAACTAAGAGGTTTTGCCTGTACGCTGATTTAAATCCCACAACAACTCTTGCCCTTGGAGTTGCAGTTTATGTTGTTTGCGTAACTCTTCAGCTTGCGGCATCAGCAGATTCAATCGTGATCTGTAGCGAAGTAAAGATTCATCACCGATTCTGCGACCAAAGGCACTGATTTTTTCAATATATCGGGGAACATCTTCGATATGCAGTACATTGTCGGGCATCGCTGTTTTAAATTCTGCTCTGTTGCTAAAAGCGATGATGGAGTAAATCTTCTCCGTTTTAACGGTGTTGTCGATGTCAAAAAAATATGCAACTGCTTCAGTGTGTTTATAGTTTTGCCTGAGTGGGCTTGGGAACTGATGTTTTCTGCTGTAGTGCTGTACCACCCAATTAGCATGATGTTGCCCGCCAAAAATCCAGCCTTGGTAATTTTTCACTTCTATAACAAAAATGCCAAAAGGACTTACCAGCAAATGGTCAACTTCGGTTAAATCCCCTTGGGCTGTCTTTAGGATCACATTGTGGTAATGCCAATAGTTGTAAGACAATTTACTGCTCAGTAACCTCGCCAGTTGCCGCTCTGCAATAAAGCCCAGATACTCACTGCGGCTCATCCCCCAAGGGGTTTGTAACAATATTCTGAATAACCAGATAATAAATAAAATGGGCAATAACCAAATTAACATTTGCCACAAACTGCCAAAAACAGAGGGGATCGCCTGGGGTGGCACAACAGTACGTGACGTTAGTGTCGGCGTCACAAGTTCAGGTTTGGCAGAGGGGGTGGTGACAGCTTCTGGAGGAGTGATTGCAAAATACTTCTGGGGTTGCTGCGGTACAGGATTTTGGCAATGACGGCGATAGTTTTTCACAGCATCCTGGTAGGACGGCAAATGTGGCTGTTGCTGAAATCTTGTTATTTGCCCGGCAATCAATAGGCAAGCACTTTCTGAATATTGTGGGTAGGTAGTGCTAGGGGCAGACTCTCCCTTGCTGCTAATGAAGGCCAGTATTACCAAGCTGTATACCGGGAGTTGTTTCCAACACCATGGCTTGGAAAAATCAGCAAATCTGTCTTTTATCGAAAAACTCATGTGCAATCCTTTGCAGCTATTTTTTGTTTTTATTGAATGTTATTGCTGGTTGTCACTTTGTGGTTATTGGTTATTGGTTATTGGTTATTGGTTTTTGTTTAGCCTGCAAACACTCTTTCTCTGTGATAAGCCAAATACGGTTGGTGTGCGTCTCGTACTTTTAAAGACATTTTGGGACTAATGCCGAGTACACTCGGCTGTTCTAATACCGATGACAGCAAAATAGCACCGTTTTTTTCAAACGTTATAAAGCCCTTATCAAAAGCTTTGTCTATATTAGCCAGCAATAACAAGCCGTTATGTGGGTCCAGTCGTTCGATATTATTCGCAGCGCGCCATGGCTTAATATGGGATGCAACCAGCATGGCAGGCATTGGATAGCCAGTAACAGCGCAACCTTGCCATTGTTGCAATAAATGCTCACGAAAGCGGCCTTGACCAAGCCTTGTACTAATAAGGACTGCTTTTTCTGTGGGCGATAGATTGGCAGAGGCTTGAATTTCATCAAGGTCAGCGGTTACGTCAACCTGACCCAAGTCGGCCAAAAACTCACCATAATTTTTTAGAGCATTACTGTACATTGCCTTGCCGCGAGCATCTTTGGCTTTAAATTCAGCAAGTTCACGCAGTGGTGTTACGGCACGTTGATAGTGGTGGTAAGAGCCGATGTCGGTAAGGGTTTTATCTGTTAATCCATGCTGTTTGGCCATTTCGCTTAGGCTGCCCTGAACAGCTCCGATATAATTGCGGGCGGTTTTTTCCGATTTGCCAAGTTGTTGTGCCCAACGCTGATAAAGCTCAGGTAAGCGTGTTAAGTTCATTGTCAGAGCTAAACGTAGATCGGCGCTAATAATGCTGCTTTGAAAAAACTCAAACAATTCGTCGTCCAGCGATGCATAAGCAATTTTGCTTTTGCTATATCGGTCAACCATGCATGCATCAATCCCTGCTTGATAATGCAGATGCCAGAAACCTTCAGAGCGTAAATGAAAAAATGGATTCTCTGGAGTGTCTGCATCATTTCCAGCCCGTAGTCGCATAAAATGAATACTAAAACAATGCTTAAGCTCAGCACTGAGCTCAATACGGTTATGCTGAATTGCACCTATGCTGATTAAATCCATGACCGCCAGCAACAGACATACCTTATGCGGTTTGTTGTGGCCGTTTTGTCTCAGTGTGTTTAAATCCTGAAACTTATGTAGATAAAACTCGAGGCTCATCCGTGACTTACTCTATCATCCCTTTTTTAGAACCACAGTCTGCCACAGTACATCGTTGCGGCCAAGGGCATCAGTTTCTAAATGGGTTATCAGTAGGGGGGAAAGTGGTAATTGGTGTTGCAAAGCAAGTTGCAGGATTTCATCACTACTGACCGTGTAACTGGGGCGACCATCGGTAAATGTGCCGTGGCGCAGTGTGATGACAAGCACGCCGTCGGTGGCAAGAAGGTGATTCAATACCGGCAGCGCTTTGTACCGCTCGATTGGTGTTAGATGCATCCAGACTGCAGACAATAACACGACTTCAAAATAGCCTTGCTGATCTTTAAGCCCAGTCAAATTGGGTAGTTCATCTGCCCGCCATTTAATCTCCAGGTGCTCTGGCAATTGGCTACACAGGTTCATCGCTTGCTCACGTAAAGCGTCTGCAGGCTCCACTGCCGTGACAGCAAACCCAAGTTCGGCTAAATAGCGGGCGTCTCGTCCCGAGCCTGCGCCAATATCCAATGCGTTCCCTGGAGTTAGATCATGTAGTAGTTTTAACCATTGTCCGTGCACATCCTGAGTGGTAACAGCTTCGTACTGTTGTACAAATTGAATTGCCTTCTCGTGGTAAAGACTCATTTTTACGTCCTGTTACTACTCAAAGCAGCCATTTGTGCCAACACTTAAAAGAATATGAAGCACTGTTTTTTTCAACATTACCCACCTTTGAACTGATGAGTAATGTTATTTTGAAGAGTGATAGCATCTGTTTTTAAATCGTAGTGCCTTGATTTAAAAGGTAAAGTGCTGATAGTTGCCATCACTCCACGTTCTGGATCTGCTCCCGCATCTGCTCAATCAATACCTTCAACTCCACCGCTGTATTGGTGATCTCGGTAGAAATTGCCTTGGAAGATAGCGTATTCGCTTCGCGGTTAAATTCCTGCATCATAAAGTCGAGGCGGCGGCCTACGGCGCCGCCTTGTTTCAGGCTGTGGCGGGTTTCTTTAATGTGGGCGTCGAGGCGGTCGAGCTCTTCAGCTACGTCAGATTTTTGTGCCAGGAAGGCCATTTCCTGCTCAAGACGGTTGTTGTCGAGGTCGGCTTTAATTTCCTGCAGACGGCTCAGCATTTTGTCGCGTTGCCATTGCAGCGCCTGTGGCAGGTGCGTGCGCAGGGTGGCTACGTGGCCGGCAATCTGGTCGAGGCGGTCCCGCAGCAGTTGTTCAATGGCGGCACCTTCGCGGCCACGGCCGGCCAGAAAATCTTTCAGTGCCATATCAAATCCGGCCAGCAAGTCTGCCTGCACGCTGTCCATATCGGCTTCCTGGGTTTCCATCACGCCGGGCCAGCGCAGAATATCGGCTACATTCAGTTGCGCTTGCGGACATTTATCCAGCAGTTGCTGGGCAGATTGCAGCAGCTGGTTGGCAAAGGTGTCGTTAATTTTCAGCTCGCCGCTGGCATTGGCTGCGCTGTAACGCAAATTTACTTCCAGTTTGCCGCGGTTGAGGTTTTGCCGCAGTTTGTCGCGTAACAGCGTTTCTATGCCACGGAACTGCTCAGGTAACCGAAAATAACTCTCGAGATATCTTTGGTTAACTGAGCGGATTTCCCATACAGCGTTACCCCAGCTGGCTTTAATTTCGTGGCGGGCGAATGCGGTCATGCTATGGATCATGCAACTGTCCTTTAAAAACTACAAAAATCTGAGTATACCCAGAACCTTGCCATTAGGCGAATGTCGCATGATGTCAGCACCTGGCTGTGGCAGCGCTGCCTGGCGCAATAGCCTGAGCAATCACAGCAGCTGGCTAAACTGTTGCCAATCCTGGGGCCAATCACAGCTGCGGATGGCTTTGCCGCGCACAAGCCTCTATAATGACCGGCTGAAATTTCAGCCAACTCAGTAAACAGAGGTCCTTCATGCGTCCAAGCGGCAGAACAGCCAGTCAAATCCGTCCTATCAGCTTCACCCGTAATTTTACCGCTCATGCCGAAGGTTCGGTGCTGGTTGAGTTTGGCAATACCAAGGTGCTTTGTACCGCTTCGATTGAAGAAGGGGTGCCACGTTTTATGAAAGGACAAGGCAAAGGCTGGATCACCGCTGAATACGGCATGCTGCCGCGCGCCACTCACACCCGCAACGACCGTGAAGCAGCCCGTGGTAAACAAAGTGGCCGCACTATGGAAATTCAGCGTTTAATTGGCCGTGCCCTGCGCGCCGCAGTGGATTTATCTTTGCTGGGTGAAAACACCATCACTTTTGACTGTGACGTGATTCAGGCCGACGGTGGCACCCGCACTGCGGCTATTTCCGGTGCCTGTGTGGCTTTATGTGACGCTTTAAGTTTTTTACGTGCCAAAGGCAGCATTAAAACCAACCCTTTAAAATATATGGTCGCAGCCGTGTCTGTGGGCATTTATAAAGGCGAAGCAGTGGCCGACCTGGAATACACTGAAGATTCCGCCGCCGACACTGACATGAACGTGGTGATGACCGAAACCGGTAAACTGATTGAAATTCAGGGTACTGCAGAAGCCGAACCTTTTAGCTTTGAAGAAATGCAGGACATGATGGCGCTGGCCAAAACTGCTATCCGCGAAATTATCGACGAACAAAAACGTGTTTTAGCCTGAGGTAGTGATGAAAGCTTTTCAGATTGAATTTATTGAGTTTGCCCTGAGCCGTCAGGTGCTGAAATTTGGCTCTTTCACGTTAAAATCTGGCCGTACCAGCCCGTATTTTTTTAATGCCGGTTTATTTAATACCGGCGGCGACTTAGCCAAATTAGGCCGTTTTTATGCCGCGGCAGTGCAGGATTCAGGCATTGAATTCGACGTGTTGTTTGGCCCTGCTTATAAAGGTATTCCTATTGCCACCACCACCGCAGTAGCGCTTTATGACCATCATCAGCGCGACGTGCCTTATTGCTTTAACCGCAAAGAAGCCAAAACCCATGGTGAAGGCGGCAATTTAGTTGGCTCGGCGCTGCAAGGCAAAATTATGCTGGTGGATGATGTGATCACCGCAGGGACGGCCATTCGTGAATCGATGCAGATTATTCAGGCGCAGGGTGCTGAACTTGCCGGTGTGCTGATTGCACTGGACCGGCAGGAACGGGGTCAGGGCGAGTTGTCGGCCATTCAGGAAGTTGAACGCGATTTTGGCACTCAAGTGGTGTCCATTATTGGCCTGAATGACCTCATCAACTATCTGCAGGGCAAGCCTGAACTGGCAGCGCATCTGGATGCGGTCACCGCTTACCGGGCGCAATATGGTGTCAAGCTTTAACAGGCTTTTCAGACTATCTTCAGCTAAATTTGCGATAACAGCACAGGGTCAGCATGCTGGCCCTTTTGATAAGAGCGCAATGAAGCCTGAAATTAAAAGGCATCAGTAAACACAACAGCAGCAAATTTTTGCGAACAGGCAGGAAAATCCGTGATCAATAAACCCAATGGCAGCGGTTTGGGCCGCATTGTGAAAGCAACAGAATGTTCACGCAAAGGTTTTGTCGCCGCCTGGCGTTTTGAAGCGGCGTTCCGGCAGGAAGCATTATTGGCGTTGCTGCTGTTGCCTTTGTCGTTCTGGCTGGCACAGTCTGCCCAGCATTGGGCTGTGCTGGTATCGGTGTTATTGCTGGTGTTGATTGTCGAATTACTTAATTCAGCCATTGAAACCCTGACCGACAGGGTAAGCCTGGAGCGCCATGAATTGTCGGGGCGCGCCAAAGATTTAGGCTCTGCTGCTGTGACTTTAAGTTTAACAGTGGTGGCTATTGTCTGGGGCGTGGCGCTGTGGCAACAACTGAGTTAAAGCCGCTGCTGAAGCGGCCTTTACTGAAACATACTCTGGCGTAATAACGCCCACTGTGCGGCAAAATGCTGGCTGGGCAACCGGCTAAAACCAGAACGCACAAACTGGTGAATTTTGCCTTCACAAAGCGCCAATAATAAGTTGGCCAGTTCGCCCTCATCCTGCACAAAACCTTTGCCTTCGCGTAACTTACGTTCGCGCAGGCACTGGCGCAGTTGCAGCTCCAGCTTGTCAAACAACAGCGCCACTCTTTCCCGCAGCCGCTCCTGCTCGCCTTGTAAGGCATCACCGGTCAGAATACGGCACATGCCGGGGTTGCGGTCGGCAAACACCAGCAACATTTGCAAAATCAGCTCCACACGCTGTTCGGTTTGTTTGTGTTCCTGCAGAATTTTGCTGATGGTGCCAAGCAAAGTGGTTTCAATAAATTCGATTAAACCTTCGAACATCCGCGCTTTGCTGGGAAAATGCCGGTACAAAGCAGCCTCCGACACGCCCACAGCAGCCGCCAGAGCCGCTGTGGTAATACGTTGTCCCGGATGATTTTCCAGCATAGCGGCCAGCGCCTGCAAAATTTCATCTTTGCGGTTATTGCTGCGTATCGTGCTCATTACGGCATCTTGTTATGGAAAAATGGCTGCGGCAATTTAGTGCTTGCCGGAGTGGCCAAAACCACCTTCACCTCTTTGGCTTTGTTCAAAATCCAGCACCAGACTAAAGTCGGCCTGCACTACCGGCATAAACACCAGCTGGGCAATACGGTCACCCGGCTGAATGGTAAAAGTGTCGCTGCCACGGTTCCAGGTAGACACCATCAGCTGGCCCTGATAATCCGAGTCAATTAATCCCACCAGGTTACCCAGCACTATACCGTGTTTATGGCCTAAACCTGAGCGGGGCAAAATGGTAGCGCATAAATTCGCGTCGCCAATATGAATGGCAATGCCGGTTGGAATTAAAAAAGTTTCACCTGGTTTTAGTTCCAGCGGCGCATCTAATAAAGCACGTAAATCCAGGCCAGCCGAGCCAGGTGTGGCATAAGTAGGCAGTGGATATTCAGTGCCGATGCGTGGGTCCAGAATTTTCAGTTCAATGCTTTTTTTCATTTTTTATATTGCTCAACAATTAATTGAATAAGGGCCGTTGCCAGGGTGCTTTTGTCCTGCAGCGCCAGTGAATGTTGCAGATCTTTGCCAAATACGGTCAGCGCATTTTGTTCGCTGTTAAAACCCTGACCCGCCACTGACACGTCATTGGCACAAATCAGGTCGAGTTTTTTGCTTTGCAGTTTTTGCATGGCATAAGCCAACACATTTTCGGTTTCGGCGGCAAAACCTACGGTAAAGGGGCGTTGCTGTTTCAGTGCGGCCACTTCCGCGATAATGTCGGGGTTTTTTACCAGTTGTAGGGTCAGCTCATCTTTACCGGCGGTTTTTTTCAGTTTCTGATCAGAGACTTCGGCCATGCGGTAATCGGCCACTGCAGCACAACCAATAAAAATCTGCTGCTGTGGTGCTGCTGCCAAAGCAGCCTGATACATGTCCCGGGCACTGACCACATCAATACGGTTGACACCTGCCGGCGTGGCCAGTTGTACCGGACCGCTGATCAAGGTTACTTCAGCACCCAGTTTGGCGGCAGCGTCCGCCAGGGCAAAACCCATTTTGCCGGAGCTGTGGTTACTGATGTAACGCACCGGATCTATCGCCTCACGGGTAGGGCCTGCGGTAATCGCAATTTTTAAGCCCGCCAAAGGCTTGGGGCTTTGCTGAAAAAACGCCACCACCAGCTCGGCCAGTTGAACGGCTTCCAGCATGCGGCCCATACCCACATCTCCACAAGCCTGCTCACCGGCTGCCGGGCCATAAATGTGAACATTACGTAAATTTAAGGTTGCTAAATTGCTCTGGGTGGCTATGTTTTTATACATCTGCTGGTTCATGGCCGGTGCTATGGCCAAAGGCGCATTGGCCGCCAGAATGCAAGTCGTCAGCAGATCATTAGCCATGCCGTGTGTGATACGGGCAATCACATCGGCAGAAGCGGGCGCCACCAGTATAAAATCAGCCCAGCGCGCCAGCTCGATATGACCCATAGCAGCCTCAGCGGCTGGGTCTAATAAAGATTGGCCAACAGGGTTACCCGACAACGCCTGTAATGTCAGCGGGGTAATAAATTCGCTGGCAGCCGGTGTCAGGATAACCCGTACTTCGGCGCCACGCTCTTTTAAGCGCCTGACTAAATCCGCACTTTTATAAGCGGCAATACCGCCGCTGATCCCTAACAGAATGTTTTTGCCCTGAAGCGGCAACAAATTGGCAGCTGTGGTCATGTAAGACAGGCCCGGAGTCGACAAAGTGGCCGTTAAGATAACACGAACTTCAACTCAAGGACGAGAGATGATGAGTATCAAACAATGGCCACAGGCCGAAAGACCCAGAGAAAAATTGCTGGCGCATGGCGCCGCATCTTTAACCGACGCCGAGCTGTTGGCTGTATTTTTAGGTAATGGCCTGGTGGGGGTGGATGCGCTGGCATTATCCAGAGAGCTGTTAACCGAATTTGGCAGCCTGAAACAGTTTTTCAGCGCCAGTGAACAAAAGTTTTGCCAGCGCCGTGGCCTTGGCATGGCGCGTTACGTTAAAACTCAGGCGGTACTGGAGCTGTGCCGGCGCTCTTTATACGAAGATCTCAAACGGGATATAGTGTTCAGCGAGCCGGCACTGGTAAAAAATTATCTGCAGTACAGCATCGGCATGGAAAAGCGCGAAGTCTTTATGTTGTTGTATTTAGACAGCCAGCACCGCTTGATTAAAGCAGAACCGCTGTTTTACGGCACAATAGATGCGTCACCTGTGTATCCGCGTATTGTAGTTCAAAGCGCTTTAGCGCATAATGCCGCCGCCGTTATTTTGGCTCATAATAACGTCACAAAAAACATCTAAAAACATTTGCAGTCAAAAGCGGACACATCCCTAAATAGACCCCTTGATTTAACTCAATAAAAAGACCACTATCCGGAATCAAAATTACAAAAGCGGACATTAGCAGCCGCGATAAATGTGTACAGAGCTGAGTGCAGAATTTTGTTTTTGTACACAAACAGCACGTTCCGGAGTTAAAAATGCCACTTTCCGATAGCTGGCTGAAGGCGAACAACAACAAAGAACACCCTGCAGCTTTTGAGCAAGCTGACCGGGATGGCCTATCTGTTCGCGTTAGTCAAAAAGGTAAAATAAAATTTCAGATCAGGTTCCGCTATGGTGGAAAACAGCAACGCTGTGATATCGGCACTTATCCGCTGATGGGTTTGGCCGACGCCAGAAAAGAAGCTCAACGATATCGTGCTGAGCTTGACCAGGGGAAAGACCCTCGTGTTTTAAGGAAGGTTGAACGCAAAGCCATACTGTATGCCGGCACCCTCGAAGAAATGTTTAGGCAGTGGTTTGCAACAAAAGCTGACATGGTTTCTGCTCCCGAAATTATCCGGACATTTGAGCTGCATGTTTTTCCTTCCTATGGCCCATTGCCAGCCAAAGTAATTTCGTTGCATGTATGGTTGGATTTGCTAGAGCGTCACGCAAAAACTCGGCCTCATATCGCACAACGCATTTTGACGAACATCAGATTAATGTATCGGTGGGCTGTGAAAAGGCAGCTGGTAGAACATAACCCTGTCGCAGATATCGTCGGTGCATCCGACTTAAACATCAAACCGAACACAGATCATCGCTGTTTGTCTGATGACGAAATTGCACTCTTTTATAAAGCCCTGGGTAACAGCCAGATATGGCCAAAGAACCGGTTACTTATGGAGTTGTGTCTTTTCTACGGATGCCGGGTGAGTGAGTTGCGCCTGGCTGAAAGAGGGCACTTTGATTTCAAAACGATGGTTTGGACCGTGCCTGCAGAGAACCACAAAATGGGGCATGTCATGAAGCGCCCAATACGACGCCCAATTATCCCAGAGATTGTGCCGCTAATTACGCAGTTGATGGAAACCAGCACTGGCCGTTTCCTTTTCCCTCATAGAAATGAAGATAGGCCAGTGAGCAATCGTGCTCATATCAAGATACCAAGTCAGCTGATTGCGATATTGCAAAACCAAGGGCATCAGATGGCCAGCTGGAGTACGCATGACCTGCGTAAAACCGCGCGTACCAATTGGAGTAGCATCACAACCTTAAATGTAGCTGAGGTGATGCTTGGCCATAAATTACCTGGTGTGCAGGGAGTGTATGACCATTATGACTATTTGCCAGAGCAGGCGTTGGCTTACAAGGCTTGGTGGGATAGGTTGCAACAGATTAAATAGCTTGGTTATTTTCCAAATGTATTTCAGATTGGAAATTTGAAGGCCACGGCAATATTTACTCGCTTTATTTTTTAGGGGGATTTTACGTGCTCAAACGGAAAATCCCTTTGTATAAAAGGAAAATTGCGTTTATTGTCTTTTTCATCAATAGATATATAATCACGCACCAAAAATTAGAGATGCAACGGAAATGCGTTTTAAAGCGATTTGGAATTTATTTTCTTCCGGTGTAACCATTGCAATAATCGCATTTTTTTTAATGGGTATGCTAAGTAGTGTTACCCCGATTGATGTCGATATGATAAAGCGGGTTTGCGGAGACAGTGACAAAAACTGCGTCACATCAGATGCGTACTGGATTGCTGTTCAAATTGGCAGATTGGACATAATTTCAATTTGTTTGGCAATCCTTGGAGTGACTGTTGGTTTGTCAGCTGTGTTCGGCTTCCTTTACGTAAAAGAAAAGTCGGAACTTGTTGCAGCGCAGTCTGCAGCAGCAACAATAGAACTTTTAAAAGCGGAAATATCTCAAAACCTTGAGAATCACGCTACAAAATTTTTGGAAGAGCAGGTACCGAAGTTTGCAGAGCAATACTTTCTATTAGCTCAGAACGCGGTCGATATTAGTGACTATGCCGATCAGATTGCAGGTGAAGCAGGTAATGAGGAGGATAAGCAATGACATTAAATATTTATGAGCTTATTTCTCAGCACATACAGAATATCCCCGTAGATCTTGAATCTCTTTTTAAGAAAGCCGGGATCTCATACAAAAAAGAACATTTATCACCAGATATTTTTGGATGCTTAAAGAGGCTGTCCGATGATAACTATGAGATAACAGTTAATCTATCAAACTCTGTTAACCGACAGCGATTCACAGCAGCACATGAGCTTGGTCATTTTGTCTTGCATCGACATCTACTTGGTGATGGCGTAAACGACAACACCGCTTATAGAAGCGTCGTCGGCTCTGAATGTTATAATTCAAACATCACTGCTCGCCATGAAACGGAAGCAAATATGTTCGCAGCGACAGTGCTGATGCCCACTGCAGCTGTTAAGCAGCTTTGGGACGCTGGGACAAAAAGCCCAGCAGAGCTAGCTAGTAAATTCCAAGTTTCAACTGCAGCCATGGAGATTCGTCTCAGGTCTCTGGGACTTAGATGAAAAAGCCCGCATTTGCGGGCTTTTTTGTGTTATGCATAACCTAGAACGGAATATCATCTGAAAAATCAACGGCCGGCGCGACAGCTGGCTGTCGATTTTGTTGCCCATAACTTGTGCCAGGTGTGTTGTATGCTGGTGCCGGACTTGGTGACCTATTCGATTGCGGCGCACCGGCCTGAACCGGATTGCCTCCAATAAACCCGAGCTTCGCATCCAGAATTTCAATGCTGAGTTGCTGTCCGTTTTGTCCTTGGAATTGACGAATCCGCTGCTTGTCGCCACTGATTTCCACAATCGCACCTTCGACCAGAGCCTGAGTGTAGAACTGAACCTGGGTTGCAGCTTTAGCAAAAACCACCGCCTGGTAGTTAGTCCATTCTTCTTGCTTTGTCTCACGGTTGTAGAATTTCACTCCCAACCGGATCCCAAAGCCTGTTGATTCTCCAGCTGGGAATATTTGTGCGTGTTTATTGAGCTTGCCTGTGATTGATGTAGCCATTTGTATTCCTTGAAATTTGTTATTTTGATAATGACGCTAAAGTAAAAATAATTACCACAATGGTAAGATTTATTGCAGCCAGCTTTATCCAGTGCGCCCAGCCATAGCCGCCCAGCGGACGCCAGTCATTAATGCACATGCCTGAGCAGGTATTGCAGCCTTTGCATTTGGCCATTACTCATCACCTTTTTAGTTGTAGTTTACGCCAGACATGCCATTCATTTGATGTAACGGACTTGGCTGATCCCCTTGCGGGCAAATCCCTATCCTTAGCTCCAGTCCATCAATGCTGACAGCCGCACCTTCTGCGTTGTAGCCTGCAGGCAGCCCTTTGAATTGCATCGGGCCGCCGCAGTCGGTGCAGTAAATTCGAATATCAGCGACGAATCTGCCTGAATCAGTAAGCCTCGCAATAGCGACGTCTGTGCGAAAATTTTCATGTTTGCAGACCGACATCACTCACCAACCTTACCAGCGCTTTCGCCGGTTCTGTCGTGTTCAATGGCTTTGTCTTCGCTCAACAATCGCCAATCTGGCCATGTGCGGTTCTCGTTTTTTACAAGCTTTACTTGAAGCACAGCCGCTACTTCTTGTGCAATATCTTCATGAGTTCGCCCACCCCTGACTGCATGTCGCCACGCGCCGTCCAGTGCCAACATTGCTATATCAATCCATTCGGATAAATCATGCGGATTTTCTGCAACTTCTTTCAGTTCTTTGCCGATGTGGTCAATGATACCGCCAGTTCGCAAGGCTGGACCAAAGGCTTTTAGGCTAAATGTAATTTGCCGAACAAGGTGGTCAGCAATAGATGTCGACTGATAGCTCACCCGCCCCTGCGCGAGACAGGCGGACGATGTTGCTGATAACGCATCCAGAACAGGATCGTGATATTTCTTCATAGCTTCATCAAACTTAGAGCCGCCATAGTTGCTGCCAATACCACAACGGATAAGGTCAAGAACCTTTGGCGAAATCACCATCCGCAACATCTCAACCTGCGCGACCAGTGCATCATGTTTTTCAGCTAACTCAGAGCAGCTGCCACAGTTTCGGCTTTCCCAAATGTGACGAACGTTGTCTACATGCATTGATTGGGCAGTGCTCAGCTGTCGCTCTAGCTCAGCAATCCGCCTGGCCAGAACTTCATTTGCAACCGGTTGCAAATGTCCCAGCAAATCCACTTGTTCCATGACGTCGGCTACAGGGTAGCGATTGGCTGCCGGCACGATGCCATCAATTTGCAGGTCGCAATAATCGCCCAAAACGAGAGCGATGTATTCGATGTTCGGTGTCATGCGGCCTCCTGTTCACGAGTGCAAAGCTCTGGCAGGTTTGCACGAACCAGCGCTTCAGCAAATGGTGGTGGTACCGAGTTGCCGCAGCGGCCAACTTGGGCGGTTTTTGTCATCTTTTTGCCTGATGCGTCATGATCAGTGATGTAGTCATCAGGAAAGCCCTGGGCTTTAAACAGCTCGCGCGGTTGCAGCATCCGCATTCCGATATCAACGATCACATGGTCGACACCATTGACTGTTACAAGGCCAAAGCGGTCACGGCCGGTGATTGTGTGCAGCGGGTCCTGCAATTCGCAGCCGTCAGCTTCGTTGCCGTAATACTTCAGCAAGAACGCCCTGACTTCACCGACATGAGTTCCGCCTGCTGTGACTGTTGGCATAGGCTCGGTAACCGGTTGGCCATCGCGGCAAGTGCCACGAAGCTTCACCAGGTGACTGGTTACCAGTGCGTTATGGTCGACCGAAGTAACTGTTGGCAGCGGGTCAACAACATCAGCACCTGGTCCGGTGTAGTTGCCGCCGTAGTGCTTCGCCAAAAACGCCGCCACCAGTTGGGATTTACCACCGCCACCTGCGGTGATAGTTGCGCTGGGTTTGTCTGCAGCATGACCTACTGACTTGCCAAACTGACGAGCAATAACCGGTGCCACCACGGCAAAGTGGCCACCTTTAACCTGGGCGCAGATAGTGCGCAGAGGTTCATCAGCTGGCATGTTGCGCTGATTGCTGGCGTTTGCATGTTCGGTGATAAATGGAGTGAATTTGCCTTCTACAATGAACGGCTTCTCAGCTTCAATCACATAACGAACCAAGCCCCGGGCAATCCGCTTCATGGTTGCTTCTGCCAGCGGCTTTTTGCGGCTGAAAATGCTCGGGCATGGAATCGACCAATCAATACATTCGGCTGCTGTACGGTATGGCTTCAGCAAACCGGCTTTAACTTCTTTGCTGTCCGGCTTTCCATGCGTTGGCGCTGGCCATACAATTGGGCGGCCGTCGCAGCGCATAATCATAAACAGACGTTTGCGGATGGTTGGGGCGCCGTAATCGCAGGCGCGAAGCTCACGCCATTCGACTTTATAGCCAAGTCCTTTAATCAGTGGCGCCGGATCTGTAATACCCAAAAACTCACAACACTCAGCCAGAGCAGGGTGGTCTGGAGCAATGCCGGTGGTTAATACAGCAACGAATGCTGCAAATGTTTCGCCTTTGCGGTCAGGGCATGGAAAGTGGTTACCATCTGCATCAGCAACCAGCGGCCCCCACGTTTTATATTCTTCAACATTTTCCATCATCATGGTTTTTGGTCGAACCTTTAACGCCCAACGAACAGCAATCCAGCCGAGGCCGCGAATGAACTTGCTGACTGGTTTCGAGCCCTTTGCTTTGCTGAAGTGAGTGCAATCCGGACTCAACCAAGCTAAGTCAACTGGCATCCCGGCAGTTGCCTGGAGCGGATCAACATCAAACACTGATTCGCAATAGTGCAGGGTGTTAGGGTGGTTGACTGTGTGCATTGCAATAGCATCCGGATCATGGTTGATGGCGATATCTACTGAACGGCCGATGGCCATTTCAATACCAGTGCTGGCGCCGCCACCACCGGCGAAGTTGTCGATGATTAAGCCGCGCATTGTTGCGATTCCTTTTCTTTTGCTGCTGCAGCAGCCGGGTTAATCCAAAGGCATTCAGTGCGTAAGCCGGTACCGCGGCCAGCACTCATTCGGGCTGTTGTCTTATGCAACTGCCAACCTGGCAATAAGTCGTTGTACATTTCGCTTTCATACCCACTGATAATGATCATGCCATCCAACTGTTTCAGGCCTGAAAGTAGCGCTTCATGATCTGACACCGTCATTTCATGGCGGTAATAGCGGTTTCTACTGCACCTGGTTTCTGGCAAATATGGCGGATCAACGTAGTGCAGGGTATCTGGAGTGTCATGAGCCTGCATAACCTGCAAAGCGTCACGATTTTCAATCAGTACTCCGGCAAAGCGTTTACCTAGTTGCGCCATGTGATCCGGATATTCAGCCCAAAGATGCATGGCATTTCCGTATTTGCGTTTGGTGTCAGTTCTAAATCCGGTATTGCCAGCAGTTCCAGCTGCTACACCAAAACCCATAGTGGCCCGAACAACCACACGCCTGGCGCGTTCAATTCGGCAATTACCCTCATAGGCTTGGCATGCCAGCACGAACTCTTCTCTACTGTAAGGTGTCAATCTGCAGGCTCGTTCCAGCTGCTGATTAGCAATCGGGTCACGCATCACCTGAAAGAAGTTCACGATTTCAGAATCAAGGTCGTTGTAAACTTCGCTGTAAGACGGCTCTTTGCGCAGCAGTACGCCCGCTGCACCGCCGAAACACTCGACATAACATCTGTGTGCAGGAAAATGACTAATCACCCAGGGGGCCAGTCGGAACTTAGCGCCGTGATAGCGCATTGCTGGTTTTTTCAATGGAGTCATGCCGCTTCACCTTGTAAGTAGTCAGCAGTAGCTTTTTTCAGAGTCGCCACCAATACCTGAATAGCTTCGCCATTAGTTTTGCCAGATAGGCGTAACGCATTGGCCTGAGCACACAGCTCTGCGTAGAAAACGTCACTGGGTTCGCAGGGGCATTGATCCAACGCAGACTCAACACTCTCAGTAACCTCTAAAGGCCATTTGTGGGCGATTTCTGGTGATGCCTGAATTACCGGCTCAGCTGGTTTTTCTGGTTCTGCAGTCTGCTGTTGCGCCAATACCTCACGGCCTTTCGCCATCAACTCATCGCGCTGCATATGGCTGACCAAAGGCGCTGTGCGGCCGAATGGATGCCAGATTAAAAACATGCTGCCTTTGTTGTTGCCAGCTGCTGGCTTGCCACTCTGAGGGTCAATAAAGCTGATTCGGCCACCGACAATGAAGCGCACTTCCTGACAGGTTTTTATTGCCTCGGCATACCAGCCAACACTGGTGTCTGCCATGACAAGCATGGCGCAACCGATACCTTGCTTTGATTGTTCCGCTGCTTTGCGAACCCATGGACCGATATCTGAGTAGGGCGGGTTACACCAGACAAAATGCCATTGATTAATGCCGCTGTCTGGATCCGGAAGCCAGTCACAGGCCAATGCGTTAAGCTGCTCATCAATGAAGTTAACGCATAACGCATTGCTTTCAGATGCGGCTACGTCGAGCTTGAAATTAAACTCAGCATCCAAAGCAGCGAACAGCTCCGGTGGAGTGCGGTAGGCGTCACGGTTCATGCCGCCACCTCACCCAACAAAACAAAGTGCTCGTCGTTGAAAACCTCATAAAGCATCCAGTCATCGCCTGATTCGATTTCCACATGGAGAGCTGTGTTCGGGTTGTCCTCTTCAATGAAACAGGATTGGGGGTCTACCACGATCCCAACTTTCGGCACTGCGCCGGCTGCCGATATGCCGGCGTTAACCACAACCTGCCGGCCAATAAGGCCAGCAGCGGTGTGAAGTTCAACGGCCTCGCGGCCGGTTAGGGTTTTGCCTTGAATCATGCTGCCACCTGACGCAGAAGGACTTTACGATTGCCGTTGTGCCCCATTTCAGACACAACACCGTTGCGCTCCATAGCGTCAACAATCCAGGCAGAGCGGTTGTAGCCAATTCTGAATTTCCGTTGGATAGCCGAAACTGAGACTTTTTGCGATTCAATGACAAATGCAACAGCATCTGTGTAAAGCGGATCTTCGTCCTCAGCATTCCAAACAGGGCTTTTCTGAACGGTTTTAGATACAGCTTCACCAATATGCCCACAAACAGCAGCAATCAAAGTCCGGAACTGCTGCGCCATCAGCAGCAAATCTGCATCAATGCGAAGTGCCAGGTCATCCCAACCAAGCTCATCATTTCCGTTGGCTAAAACTTCATGCCATTGAAGCCGGCGCAGTGAGCCATCATCAGTGATAGTGAAGGTGATTGTTTCCGGCAGAGTCAGTTCCAGCTTGTTAACCAGTTTGTCTTCAAGATGGCTTTGAACTTCAGCTGAGGTCAGCAGGTGGTTGCTGAACTTGGCTTTGGCGCCTTCTTCATCTGGTGCTTTCAGCTCAACTGAGTGGCCAAGAGCAAAACCGGTTGGCAGGTTTTTACCAGCGAGCCAGTCTTGCATGTTCAAACACAGCTTATTTGCATCGGTCCATGGCAACGCTGGCAGTGAGCCAAGCGATTTACGCAGCAGCGCCAGCAGGTCTTCAGCACGACCAGAGCTGGCTGTATTCACAATTAAATAGCCGGCTTTGCTGTCGTAGATGGCACTGACAACAGAAGAACGAACCATTGCGCGTGGCAACAGCGCCTGGATTAATTCTTCACGCAGGACCTGCTTTTCTTTGCGCCCCAGCGGCCGGCATTTTTCGGCTTCCAGCGCATCAATTTTTGGTTGCAGTTCTTCATTGATAACAGCGGCTGGCAAAATCTTTTCCTGCCGCTTAACTGCCACCAAAAACAAACCGTCTTGCCCTTCATGCACCAGGCTTTTTACTGATGGGTGCAAAGGGTAGGTGAAGCCCATTTTTACAGCTTCTTGCCCCAGACAAGGCGTGAACTTTTGCTCTTCAAAAGCAGTTTCTGCACCGTCAAAATTCAACTGCTCGGTGACTTTGTAAATTCGTGCGTTTTTGAACCACATACCTTTGCTCCTATGCCGCTTTACTAATGTCAGCCGCAATCTGCTGCACCTGGTTCAGGTCATCAGCAATTGCGTCCAGCACTTCGGTAATGGTTGGATCGAGCAGGGCACCGAGCTTTTCCAGTACCTGCAGTTTCAGCTCAATGTTGTCGAGCGGTTTTACTGGCTTCAGGGTCAGCCGGTCAGCCAGCTGCTTCAGGCTGAGGTCGATTTTCTCTGGCAGTGCCGGCTTGGATGGTTGCAGCTGAGTAACGATGGCTGAGGTTTCAGCTTGTGCACGGACAACAACTGGATCCGGCGCCGGCTTTTCCTGCTTTGTTACAGCAAGTAATGCCGCCAAATCTTCAGCTGGTTCCTCATTTGGCCGGTCAACGTCAACCAGTTCAGCGACAGGTTCGACTGCTTTGCTGGCCGCCTGCCACAGTGTGTTGCTCAGATATGCTTTGCCGGTATGTGTTACTAAGTACTGGCTACTACTGTCGTACTTTTTGGCAACGCCTAAATCAACCAGTTGATTAAGTAAGTTTTTAATCAATACTTTATCCAGCTTCATGGTGTGGGCCATTGCATAGGCCGTGGCCGGTTTGAAATTCAGCTGGGTGAGTACCGAACGCTGGGTTTCTGTCAAAACGATATTGCTCATGCTGCCTGCTCCTGTTCAGTGTTTGCGGCCGCACCCAGAGCCATCAGCTGAGTGATGTGGTAGTGCGCGCCAGGTAAGTTGGCGATTTTTTGGATCCGACCTTCAGTGGTCCACCGGCGAAGTGTTCGTGGGTGAACACCGGCAAGCTCCGCGGCTTTCTTTTGGTTGAAAATCAGCTGTTGATGCATGATTAACTCCTGTGGGGATGGCGGCCGGTTAGGCCGCTTTGCCTTGTTGTACTGATACAGATTCACCGCCGGCGAGCCAGATGCACTGCACTGTTTCTGGCATGCCAGAAGGTGCTTTTGCCAAAGTGCCGAGCATGATGATTTGCAGGTTAAGGTTCTGGTCTGTGAGGTCGCACAACAGGTTGACCAATTCAATGCGCGCAGCTGGTTCCAGTACATCCACGCGATCCAGCACAACCAGATTGATGCCTGACAGTTGAGCCAGAGCCAAAGTCAGCATGGTTTGCACTCGCCACTGTTCGGATTCAGACAACAATCCAAATGGGCGGGAGGCGGCCAGAATTTCCATATCCTCGGTCAACTGTACCGGGCGCCATTCAGGTACCAGGCTGTTGATGTTTTGCAGCAGAACATTGAATGGCCCCATAGCTTGAGCAAGGATATTTGCCGGAATGCCAGATGGGGACAGCGCTTCAGCAATCACTAACCAGCTAGTGATTTCCGCATGGTGTGCGTCAGCTTTTGGCTTTGCTGACATGCTGTTTTCATAGGCCTGTTTAGCCGTATGCAGGTTGTTTAAATCTGCCTGCAGTTGCTGGCGGACATCGTTCAACCGCAATAAATCGGCATCGATAGCTTCAAGTTCTTCCTGAATGTTGGCAGTGTTAAGTTCCGTGAAGCTTGCCAGTTGATTGGTTGCGTTCTCAGCCAGAACTATGTCGCGTTCGTTATTGGCAATAGCGCGTTGCAACATTGCTTCGCTTTGACGGAACTGCTCCAGTTTTGAAGTATCAACATCTGGAGCTGACATATCGAAATGACCCGCATCAGCTAATACGCCCTCAGGAGTTAGAAACAAAACCGCTTCACAACAAGGGCAAGCCAAAGTTTGTGGAATGCTGGCGGCTTGTTCTGCCAGCTCAATTTGAGCCTGGACTTCTTGCAGAGATTTTTGGTCAACAACATTTTTCTGCCTAGCACGCTCTAATTTGCCTGCAGTTTCCTGCAACGTAGCCCTTTGCTGAGCTTGAGTATTGGCTGAATTCAGTTGCGCCATTAAGGTGCCGCGTTGCTGGTTAAGCTGATTCAGGGCCGCATTATTCGATTGTACTTTTTCAGAACATGCAGAAATGGCAGCCTCGTCTACCGGCTGTTCAGCAACAGTTGGTTCCCAAGTGTCACCTTTGTTGCTTCCCCATGTCTCGCCAGTTATTGCACGCCATGCGCCTTTTGCTTCTGTAGCTCGTTCACGAGCAGATTTTTCAGCCGCGGCAAAACCTGCTTTTAACAGTGGAAGGATCAGTTGAATGTGGCCTGGCTGGGCCCCTAATTTGGTCAGATCTGTTTCAACACGTTTAGCAGATGCTGTCGCACCGGTTAATTCAAACAGTAACTTGCGGCGCTCATCTGCTTTCATGGTGGTGAATGCAGTTGCATCAATGCAAAGCGGCAGGAACGACAAATCGGAGTGCAGGCCTTTACCGGCTGGCAGTGTGAAGTCGAAGTTGCCAACATCAGTGGCCACAGTGACAGATGATTTCTTGGTGCCATCCTTGATCATCGCGTCATAGTCCTTCTTCAGGCTGACACGACTTGGAGCACCAGTTAACGCGATACGAATGGCATCCCGCAGCGAACTTTTGCCAGCGCCATTGCCACCCGCGACAAACAGAATTGGCGCATTTACAGCAGTATCAAGGTTGGCTAAGCCCTGAAAGTTTTTGACCGTTAAGTGAGTGATGTTCATGAATACTTACTCCATGCTCATGGTGCGTTGACGACGGCCAGCGGTGTAATTGGCTTGCTGTCCATCGACTTGTTGATTGGATGTGGCTTGATGTTGTGAAACAGCATCAATTGTTTGCTGAATAACGCGGCGCTCGTCTTCAGTGCAGCTGCGACCAAGGTCAAGTGCTGTGTCGAAGTGGCCAGCACGAGCGTTTGCCAGGGCTTCATCAAAAAACTCTGATGCTTCTGTTGCCTGGTTATGCTCTGGCAGTTCAGCGCTTTGTGCTGAGGCCTGGGTGTGTTGCTGGTTATCGTATTCATTCGTGACAACCGAGAAATCACCAGTCAGAACATCGCCTAAATTCTGTTCTTCACCAGAGGCATTTTTTGCATCCAGATGTGAGGCTGTAGCAAGCTCAATGGACACTGGTAGGTACTTAAACAGGCGGCGCAATACGGTTTTCCGACCCATTTCTACAAAGTGCTGGCCCCATACTGTTGTTGCTTTGTCTCTTGCAAATTTGTAGTTCTGGCTGGCATCGCGGATTTCTTCGATTTGCCGAACGCTCATCACCTCAAATGCATGACCGCCACCAACAAGTTTTGCTACAGCATAAAAAGCGATTACAGGACCGCGATCACCAAAGGCCGGGACATGGTGTAAGCGCTCGTCTAAGCCGTAGGCATATTCGAAAGCATCGTTCTGGCAGACTTCATGGGCTGAAATACTAACCACCTGGCCAGAACGTCGAGCCAAATCAATCAGACCTTTGTAGCCAAGGACAATTTGCGTTTCGACTTTTTCAGTAACCCACTGATTGCCTTGTTTGCGCTTTTTCTCAAACGGGATTAGGTAAGCATGACCAAGTGGGGTGTTTGGCTCTAAGCCAAGTTGAGAGCATTGAACGATGGCTCCGAATAATGACTCAGTTGTGCACTCCATTAATTTTGGAGTGGTGCGCATAGCTCCCAGGGCAATCTTGAGCATACGATCTGCGCTCATATGTTTCGGCAGTACAGCTAATAAGACACCTTTTTGGCTTTCAAAAAAGCTTTTAACATTGCCAATGCCGGCTTGATTTGCCGGCAAACCGGCTGTTTGTTTTAATGATTGAATGCTGACGGTATTTGTCATTTTGAATTACCTTACGCTGCGGCTTGTTGGTCGATAACGGCGAAATACACAGCGATACAGGCGTCTACATCAGCCATTGCACGGTGTGCGTTTTCCAGAGGCTTACCCATGAAGTGTTCATAGGCTTCAGACAGTTTCGGCATCTTGAAACCGAACTTGTTTTTCGGCAGAAGCTGCAGAAGTGGCTTAGTGATTAAACCGGTGCATTGCTTTTCACCGGCCTTCCAGCTTTCAGCTGTGTCTTCATCTAAATAGCGCTTGATGGCGATACGCATAATGCGCTCGTCAAAGCTCTGGTTGTGTGCGACGCGGCGATTTGCTGTTGCCCAAATACCCATGAATTCAGTCAGAACTTCAGATTCTGGACGGCCTTGTTCGAGCGCCATTTCATTGGTGATGCCGTGCAGGTCAATAACTTCCTGAGGAATAACCCAACCATCCGGCTTCACCAGGGTATCGATGGTATAAACAACTTCGCGGGTATCGAGGTTCACCAGTTTTGCAGCCAGCTCCACGATGTGCGGTTGATTCGGGTTTTCACTTGGTTCGTTCCATACCGGCAAACCAGTGGTTTCTGTGTCGAAAAAAAGGGCTAATGTAGTCATTGATATAACTCCAGTTGTTGATTTCTAATTTGTTTTGTAAATACAGCTATTCCAGCGTGGGCAGTACTTCTGCGAGCAGACCCAGCTGCTGGGATTCGGTGGGAATAAGCCGCTTTTCAACATCACTGCGGCATGTTCAATTAGGCCCGGTGCGTCCTCGTTTCCGAGCATCACCAACCGAGGGTTGTAGATAAGTCCGGTAGCAATTTCTGGCTTGCCTTTGGTTTTCATGCCGATGATTTCTGCAGGTTCAGTAATGAGCTGTTGCAGTGATGCTTCGGCCAGAATTTCGTAGGTACCAAGCTGAGCTGCATGGCCTTTTGTTTTTGCAGTCCGGCCTTTGCCAGATGCGTCAGGTTCAACAGCTACTGAACCGGTTTTGACATCACTGATGCCAAGGCCGCCGTTGTCCTTGCGGATCCGGCATCGGTCCAACGTTCCTGTCAGTTGGATAATCACGCCATCACCGCAATCGATGTTGAATGGTGTAATTTCCAGCTCGACGGCAGCAAACTCATAGCGCGGGCTGATTGTGTTGCAGTAGTCGCTGGTCAATGTCAGGCCAATCACTTCTGCAGAACGCTTGTTGATGCTGTCATCAGCGCGCCAATCAACTTCGTATTCAGGGTGGTGCAGTGCGTTAATGAAGTCGTTCGCGGCCTCATCAACAGACGCCATTTTTCCATTCAGCTTTGCCAAATCGAACGTTGCGGTACCCGCATGTATTGCCGTTCCAAGTAATGCGCGAGGGCTGCTTGGCATGCGCATACCGAGAAGGTTTTGCCCTTCCCATTTGTAAGCACAGTCAAAAAGACCTGACCATGAACTGGCACGGATGCGGATGGCGTTGCTCATTGCTCATCACCACGGCGAACATTGATAACGATGGACGCCATACGAACAACGTTTTCGGCATTCACGCGATTGATCATCACCATGTTCATGTTCTGATTAACCTTCAGAACCAGGCCTTCGCCCAGTTCGCCGGCACGGTGAATGTACTGCTCACTGAACTCTTTGCTTGGCAGGTTATTCACCAGGTGACGCAGCAGCTCAGCTGAACGGCGTTGCACAACGTGGTTTTGTGATACCTCGTCACCAGCACGCAAACAGGCAAAACGCAGGTTCGCCAGTAGGCTGAATTCGGGTATATGTTTGGCTCTCGTTGGTTTGGTGCAGAGGATCATTTTTCAAACTCCGTTTATGTAACTAAAGGAACATTTACGGACAAAGGTAACGGTGGTTACATGATATGTCAACCAATAATGTTATAAAAATTACATTGAGAGGTGATGAAAGGTTGAGCTATACATGCAAACGGATTTGCATTGGAGTTAAAAATGGAACGCAACAGTACGGAAATGAGTAAAGACGACATCCAAAGTGCCTTGACTGAGGCTAAGCGCAGAGAAAAGTTAAAAGAAGAACAAAACCAATTGTTTGTGATGATCTGGATAGGTCTTGGAGCTCTTATGAGCGTGCTTTGGAGTGACGTTGTATTAGGTGGAATTACAGGATTAATCGCCGGCGCAGTTTATGCGTACGGTATTCACGGGCGACGGAACCATGAGTAGAGCTATTTGTGGTGGCTTAATAGGATTGTTGATGTCTGGCTGCTCTACTGTCGCCTATGTTAATTGGAATACTCCCATACCAGGTGCAACGCTCATTGAACAACCAAATGGTAATAACATTGGTGTAACACCAGTCAGGGTTCAATACGACTATGCAGGCCAGGTTCCTGACGAAAATGGGTGCTACAGGGTGAGGGGAGTAACGGCAAAATGGGCAAGTGGCTACCAGAATTCATCGCCTCAGCTGATCACATTATGCCAAGGAGCCACTGAGTACAGCATGTCTGTACCTTATGCAGGCTCTACAGAGCAAAGAATGGTGGACGAGGCATATGCACAAGCACATATAGAGAATTTAATGGTACTCGCGCAACAGCAAGCAGCCGCAAATCAACAGTCTCAGCAACAGTCTTCAGATTTGTGGGTAACAGCTGTGGTTGCAGCAATGGGAGCCGGAACTGCAGCTGCATATCCCAATGTTACAAATACTCAGCCGACAACAACTTATGCTCCGCGGCCATCAATTGCGCCCTTACAGCAAGCCGGATGTACAAGTGATTTTCAGTGTGGAGCTGGAAAGCTTTGTGTGAAAGGGCCGATGCAAACGAGAGGTGAATGTGTTATCCCTGTGGATTCGCTTGGGCAAAAACAAATCATCAATTCGATGCCGAGGCCAAACAGCATAATGCCAAACCTAAACACTCAAGGAAGTTGTAATTTCAACACAGACTGTTCAATTGGGTTTAAATGTGACACCAAGTTGAAAGTCTGTGTGAAGTGATATTACTGACTCACCATAAACGAGCACCAGAAAACCGCGCCAAGGACTTTGATGTCTTTGGCCTGCTCAGCCGAATAATCTTCGTCTGGATATTCATCACGGTTGAAGCTACGAAGGCGAAGACCGCCACCAGGTAAACGGTGTAACACTTTTACCCGGAGCATGCCGTCATGGTCGACTGCATACATTTTGCCGTCTTTAACTTTAGTGTTTGCGGTGTTGATACCAACAGTTGCCTTATCTGGCAACATAGGTTCCATGCTATCGCCTGATACGGTGACACAAGCAGCTGCTTCAGGATCTACGTTATATCGATTTAATGTCGCTTTAGAAAAGCGAAGTTTAAAGCCGGAGTTTTCTTTCCGCACCAGAGAGCCATTACCTGCTGACAACTCAACTTCCTTGTAAAATGGGACTTCTACTTCATCCTCTTCCAGCGCACTGGCGCTGTCCCAAGCATGAATTACACCAATTTCAGAAACATTACTTTGTACCTGAGGTTGTGTATTAGTCAACCCTGATTTATCAGAGTCGTTCCCATTTAAAATGAACTCTGGTGAGTAACCAAGAACTGCAGCCAAATTAAGCAGGCTCTGTCCTTTCGGCACGTTTTTACCAGATTCCCAATGAGTAACGGCCACGCGATTCACGCCACATTTATTGGCGAGTTCAGCCTGGGTCAGCTTGGCCTCTTTTCTGAGGTATTTAATGCGTTCACTTATGTTCATGTAACCAATATTACTTAGCAAAAGCTGCAGTGTCATTGTTCCACCCGTAACATATCCTTGCCTTAAAAGGTAACGTGAGTTACGCTTTGTTCCGAACGTAACATTTTCGGAGAAGCAAGCAATGCGCAAGCAACAAGTCCTCGACTACTTTCGAGGCCCGGTTAATACAGGAAGATTCCTGGGGATCTCGCATGTCGCAGTTGTTAACTGGCCAGATCCAATTCCAAAAGGCAGAGCCTACGAACTCGAAAAGCTGACCGAAGGTAAGTTGAAGGTCGACCCAGCCCTGTATCAAAAGCAGGTGGCTGCATGAAACCAACGAATAGAACTTTACTAAAGCTTTCAAGAACTAACCTGCGAAGACCGAGCCTTGTTACTCGTTGTCCATTGGCGGCCGCTGCATCAATTACGGACGACTACAACGTAAGTGAGCTGGCGCGCCTGATTGGCAAAAGTGAAAAGACGCTGGCTGCAAAGCTCACCAACGATACAGACACCCACCACCTGAATCTGGCTGAGGCTATTGCCGTTACAGAGCTCACTGGGGATGAGCGGATTCTGAGTGCATGGGCACAATCGCGGGGCAAGGTACTGTTTGCTACACCGACCCGGGCAATTACTGATGATGAGTTTGCAGATGTTCTGTTACTTGCCCAAGAGCAGACAGGCCAGCTGGCAACCAGCATTCGAAAAGCCCGCGCTGATGGGGTGATCACAGAAGCTGATTACGCTGACATCAATAAAATGACCATTGCGGCTATCGAAAAGCTGCTCCACCTGGATGCAGAGCTTAAAGCTCAAGTGCGTGAGTGGGGGAGTGAATCAGATGAGTGATTTATTTGACCAAGCCTCAGCACTTGAGCAGCACATGCTCGATGTTGCCTTAACTCACAGAAAGCCTTCCTTAAAACCTATCGGTAAGTGTTATTGGTGTGAAACACCGGTACCAGCGCCTGCGCAATTCTGCGATGCCGATTGTCGTGATGATCATGCCCAGTACCACCGGCGCACGAACGGGGGATTTTGATGTCTGGCTGGATCAAGCTGCATCGCTCACTTAAAGACCATTTCTTGTTTGACTTTAACGAGCCAGACAAGGCTTTGGCATGGATCGATTTGCTGCTATCCGCGAGCTTTGAAGATTGCAAAGTGCACGTCAAAGGCCGGGTTATCAATGTAAGCCGCGGCCAGTTTGTTGTATCTCAAGTGACGCTCCAGAAACGGTGGGGCATGTCACAAAACAAAGTAAAACGGTTTTTAAACTTGCTTGAAAATGAAGGAATGGTGAACGTCCAAACGAACGACGCAACAACCATCATAACTATATGTAATTACGACAGTTATCAGGAAGTGCAACAGCAAGACGAACGAACCGACGGACGAGCTGACGAACGAACCACGAACGAACCACGAACGACATTAAAAGAAGATAAAGAAATTAAGAAGATCTCTTCTAACGAAGAGATTATTACGCCGACTGAAAAGAGACCTCGCTCGACCAAACCAAAAGCGGAACTGGATTTCTCTGGTTGGCCACAACTGCCATCAGATCAAACCCTGATCGACTGGCTGGCAATGCGCAAAAACGCAAAGGCCACCACGACCCAAACCGTTATCAACCGATTCGCCACCGAACTCACCAAAGCCGTTGCTGCGGGTTACTCCGTTGACCAGTGCATTGCCGAATGCTGCGCACGCAACTGGAAAGGGTTTCAGCTGACTTGGCTACAAAACGCAGGAGTACAAACCTATGACCACCAAAATCATGGATCTCACAGCAGCCCTACAAGCCAAGGCCGCTATGAAAACCCAACAGCCAGAGTCATGCGAATGGCCAGAGAAGCAGAGCAACAGCTCCAGGGTAACCGCGGAACAGTCATCGAAGCTGAGTTCAAGCGAAGCTGAAGTCATGACAGCTGTTACTGCACGACTCATCCCTGTGATTAGCCTGTACTACCCGGCATTCGCTGCACGCTTTGGTTCTGACGACGAGGGCTTGAAGTTTGCCGCCAAAGAATACGCTGACCGCCTGCAGTTTCACGGCATCGACGGAAAGATGTTCATGGCTGGCATCCGAGAGCTGAAGGCTAAGGGTGCTGAACCATTCCATCCAAACCCTGAGCAGTTTGCCCTGATGTGCAAACAAGCCGCCATCGAATCGCTGAACATTCCGCAGTTCCAAGCCGTGCTGAGTGACGTCATCAAGGGCAAGCAGGCGCTGCGCTTTGGTGAAGCTCACGCGTTCATTCACTCACTGAACCGGGTCATCTGCAGCCGCAAAGGCGACTTGATGTACGAACTGACCGGCATCGAGTTTGAGAAGGTTATCAAATCCGAATACGACCACTGGGTTAAACGCCTGCAAGCCGGCGAGCAACTGCCAGAGCCGCAGCTGGCAATCAGCCACGACAAGCGGCCAGAGATGCCAGCCCATCTTCGGATGGCGCCAAAGTCTGCCATGGCATTGCGTATTGAAGCCTTGCGGGCCGAAGCCGCAGCAAGGAAAGCCCAGTGATAGCAAACGTTAACTTGGCTGCTTTGCCAGCTGATGAGCAGCAGGCAATCGAGTTAGACAAGCAGCGCTGGGCTGAAGCGTTTCGGTTAAGCACAACGATGTATCCGCATGAAATCCGAGCCTGGTTAGCCCAACAGACTGACATTGAGTACCAGGAAGACATGCGAAGGCGGTTAAACGCTCAGAGAGGTAAGTACGAAATCAAAAATAACAGGGCTGGTTCAAGTCAGAAACGCCGCACAGGGTAAATCTGATACCGATGGTGCGGGTTGATAAAGATAAACGATTTAAAACGATTTGGGAGAATGGCGGATGGCGAACCAAAACAGCGAATGCAAAGACGATCTACTAAGTGATCCGGCGTTAAAAAACCACAGCAACGAGCTCAGTTTCCATCTGGCCACAGCTGAAAACGAACTCATAGCTAGCGCCAGACTGTTGTCCGCTGAGTCTCAGTTGCTGCAATCCATCAATGGCGTGATAGCTGGCATCAAGGCGATTCGGGAGGTTGTGTGATGGTGGTTGCAGTCATAGTTTTGTCATTGGCGCTGCTTGTCTTGATTGCGCTTCTACTTGCGTGCGTGCTCAAAATTGTGGATTTAAACAGCTCACTCACATGCACGGTTGAACACCTCCGAAGCGTGGAGGAGTCACGATGCAGAATACAGGCGCTTGTATACCAAAAGTTTAATTATCACGTTCCTGCGTCTGATAAGTATCTGAGCCTTGAAGAGTTGAAGCTGGAGAAAGCCAGCAAACAAGGCGGTGCAGCATGAGCAAACGCTTTGGCCGCAACCAAAAACGAAAATTGATGCAGCAGCTGGCAGTGCAGCAGGCTGATGTTAATCGGCTTAAGGGCGATTACCTAAAGAGTAAATTGCTTCGGTGTGATTTAGACCTTGAGCTTGATCAGGCTCGTGAAGCATTGGTGGTGATATACAAATCCATAGCCGACAACCTGAACCCATACCATCCACTGCTACCAAGTGAAAGGCGCCGACAACTTAGCGTCACTGGCGACATGAGAGGCGTGCGGGTCTCACTCGATAACATGTATTTCAGGGTGGTTGAGATTCTGAGAAAGCGCCTCGTCACTGACGAGTTCCGGAATCTGGTGGCAGTTCGGATTGAGCATGGCGGCAAGCATCATGGTTATGCGATAGATATCGACTCGCTGCAGGTTGAATCGTTCCGGGCTGAATACATCAACGAGCTGTCCAGAGACATCGCTCATCAGCTTGTTGCAGCGCTTAGTAATCAAGGTGGTGCGAAATGATTGAGCTCACTCTGCCATTGCCACCAAGCATGAACAGCTACTGGCGCAGCGCGACGACGAAACCGAAACAGTTCGGCAGCCGCATGCGCCTGGCGCAAAAACCGATGTCACCAATCACGGTTTACATCAGCGACAAGGGCCAGAAGTTCAGGACTGAAGTTATCGCCGCCGTGCTACAGGCCAGAGCAAATAAAAAACTAACAGGCCGGCTTCAGGTTGATTTGATGATCTACCCAGCAGACAAGCGGGTGCAAGATATTGATAACCGCATCAAAGCCACGCTGGATGCTCTGACGCATGCTGGCGTTTATGCGGACGACAGCCAGATTGACCGGTTGATAGTTTGCCGCGGCGAAATCATCAAGGGCGGCCAGTGCCGGGTATTAATCACTGAGTTAGTGGGGTAATCGAATGGTGATGTCAGTAGAGCGTTTGTTTAGCCGCCAGTGCCCCAAATCAATTACCGGTGACCCAAGCATGTTCCGTAAGTCGGCCAACCCGATGACCGGAGAGGATGTGCTCGGCATCCTCGGGCAGGTTCAGCACAGAGAACCGCTCGGCGCTGCGGTGCTCGACGCTCAGATTGCACAGGATAAAAACGCCAGGGCAAAGTGTGTCGGTACGCTGCAGGCTTATTTGGCATCAACCGGCGTGAACGACAACCTGGCTTTTGCGCTGGCCGAAGCTGCAACAGCAGAAGTTTGCGACTCGCCAGCATGTAAAAAATGCCACGGCACCGGCTCGATACTCAGCAAAGAGCACAGCAAGTTTGTTGAGTGTCCGCGCTGCAACGGCGTTGGCCGGTACATTCCCAGCCAGCGTGAACTGCATCAGATGGTCTGTCACTTACTGCCAGCTGAGCAGGCCGTCACCAGGTATGAGTTCAACAAAAAATGGTATGACGTTTACATGGGGTGTGTTGATAAGTTACATCGTGCGGCCGGACAGGCGGGGCAGTGTGCGCGGGTTTTGCTGGATGGGATGGACGTTTAAAAAAAGCCCAGCGGACTGGGCTTTGAAGGTTTTCATCACTAAACGTGCAATGAATTGTTGAACTGGTAGCAAAAAGCTACTACATTGCGATTAATGCAAAATCATTTTGCATCACTGCAAATCATTTTGTGTTACAGGTAATCGTTAACCCAATCAAGAAAACGAACTACCAATTGAAAAGCGTAAATGCTTCGCAATGCAGTAGAAAGTCTCTTGAGTTGGTTTAATAGCGAGCCTCTTCGCATATTTACCTCGTTTCTAAAGTTGACCTTCGAAGACCCCCACCAGCTCGGTCGCCAAACTTAGGCTGGTGGAGTCTCTTTCCTTGACCAAAGGTTTTTCCTGAGACGAATAACAAGATAGAGTGGATCAAAGCCATTTGCAATCCCTTGACTTATCCGAAAATTAACCGTTTTTTCATTATGTTAGCGCTCACTTACCAAAAGCGTTTCCCAACTGAAAGTACCTGTCATTTACCCTATCATCAGCAAGCGTTATTTTTTCATTTCCACAATTTATTTATTCTGGAATTTTTTCCCGCTAGTTAGAACAGTCCGGCTTTTATCCTTCAATTCCGCGCCTCAATACTGACATCACGACAGTTTTTGTTTCAACCAGATATGGGTTGCCGTGCGAATGGCAAACGCGAACTTGAAATAATTAACACTTTTGCTACACCTAAAGCCTGAGCAATAAACTTGGGCAACGGAATGCTCTTCGACACAATCCCACGCGGCAGCCTGCCTGCCAGGCTAACTTGCATAGACTTAATATCCAGGCTAGAGGCTAATGTCTACAACCCCCAAGAAATGAAGCATGCCGTTGGCGTTGTTAGTCGGCACATGCTGGATCCGAAAGCAACAATTCCAGATGCCGAACTGAAGAGGTGCCTTGCTATGGTGGAGCAGCTTTATTTGCCCTGATACTGGGAACGTGGTTAGGATGTTGGTTTTCAGGGAGGGGTTATGGGTGAGTTTATTTTTAATTTTCTATCTGTGTTTGCCTTAGCGATGATGATTCTTACATGGATAGTGTTTTCTCTTTATCCAGACAAATCAAAGAAAGACGGTAATGAAACTTTTATCTTAATGATTTTGCTCACAGCAATCATCTCAACAGTGATAAGCGTATACATTACAGCTGGGCCAGAGATGGATATAAACACAGCTGCAAAATACGGGCAGATGGGCGACTTCTTTGGCGGCATGCTTAACCCTATCTTAGCGTTCGCTTCGTTTATCGCACTGCTATACACAATTCGAATTCAGTCAGAAGAGTTGCGCCTCACAAAAGATGAGCTGGCTAAATCAGCAGAAGCTCATGTGAAGTCTGAAGCTACATTGCGGGATCAATTAAAAGACTCTCAAAAGCAACATGAAATGAACCATTACCACAGCTTATTACAGAATATTGATGCGAA
Organism: Rheinheimera sp.; assembly: GCA_003543135.1. Lineage (GTDB taxonomy): Bacteria > Pseudomonadota > Gammaproteobacteria > Enterobacterales > Alteromonadaceae > Pararheinheimera. The sequence goes on along the minus strand of DPJG01000006.1, from coordinate 123,362 downwards.
GCTTCACTCGGAGATTTATGTGCGGAATTGGACTAGAAATCCCGGCAGCTTTAAGTGCATATCTGACTTTTTAAGAGAGTGCTTCGAAGCAGTTAAAAAAGATCAACACATAGGTGTATGGAAGAATCTGTATGATGCTAAATCCAAAAGACCGATTGCAATTGCCGAACATAGGGTTGTCGTACTGCTCGCACAATTAAGTGTGTTGCTGACTGAGTACCAACTGAAGTTTGGGGCGACTGCAGTCTATACGAGTTACACTCTTCAATATACCGAAGTCATTTCCATCATGCATGCGATTGGCATCATCAACGCTAGAGTGAACAGTTATCAGATCTTTAATATTGACGAATACTTCGAAGCTAATAACGTGGTCGTTGACTAAGCCAGTTGACATCAACCAAAAATAGCTTACTATTTCCCAAGCTGAGCATTTCCTGCCCAGCTAATCCTGAACCCAGCCAAGCGCTGGGTTTTTTGTTTTTAACTCCGTTGTTTTAATTAGCGTGCACTATCTCCGCCCCACTGGTTTTCAGCTGGGGCTTTTTTGTTTGCGCGATTCAGAGGCGAGTATGACCAAGCACAACGACCACAAAATGCAGGCTGACTTTGAAGCAGCTGGCTCTGTATATCCCAAAGTAACCGCTGGCCGGATTGATGAGCTGATGCAGCAAGTGACATTCAGCACTCACGTTGTGCCAGGTACCACAACCACAATTGCCACTGCCATTCTTCAGGTTGGTGCAGTTAAGTTCACACTGGCCAATGAGTTCACTGCTTGCGTTGACCCACGCAACTTCAATGCTGAGCTGGGAGCTAAGTACGCCATCGAAAAAGCGGCAGAGTCGGCTCGCAACAAGCTGTGGGAGCTGGAAGGTTATTCACTGGCGCAGCAGTTTGCTGCAAAGGCGGCGTGATCATGGATTTATACATTGGCACTAAATTAATCAAGGCGGTTCCAATGCCGCTGGGCCAGTACAACAACCTGCAAGGGTGGAAGCTGCCAGAAGGTCAGGAACCACACACGCCAGGCTACCTTGTTGAGTATCTGGATGGCGGCAAACCTAATCACCCAGACTTTGCCGGCTACATCAGCTGGTCACCGAAAGATGTTTTCGAGCGCGCATATCAGCCGACCTCTGGTATGGACTTTGGGATGGCGCTGAATGCCATTAAAGCTGGTAAGTACGTTTCTCGCTCTGGCTGGAATGGTCCTGGTCAATACATCTTTGGCATCGGCATGCCGGGCAGTGGTGATTACTGGACTTATACCAATGGCAAGAATGATAACTGCAAATTGGTGCCGTTTTTAGCAATCAGAACAGTTCAGAATTCGACGGTCCCTTGGCTTGCCAGCCAAACCGATATGCTGGCCACTGACTGGTACATCGTCGATTAACAATGAACCCAATCCAAAAGAAACTCGCAGCGCTGGGCATTACTGGTGCGCTGTCTCTTTCGGCTGCGTTTTTGATTGTCCCCAGTGAAGGCGAAGTCCGGAAAGTCTATCTGGATCCAGCTCGCATTCTTACCAGCTGCTTTGGCCACACAGGGCCAGAGCTAAGAATGGGGCAGACGTTTACTGAAGAAGAATGCCTTAACCAGCTCGTTGCTGATTTGCACAAGCATGACCGGCAACTGCGCTCAGTTGTTAAGGTTCCGCTTTCGGAAGGTGAGCATGCTGCTTATCTCAGCTTTATCTACAACGTAGGTTATGGGCGCAAGGATGGCGCCAACCGCGGGCGAGACGGTTTTGCTGTGCTTCGTAATGGGAAGCCTTCAACAATGCTTTCATTGCTCAATTCCGGTCAGCGGCTGAAGGCCTGTGATCAATTGCTCGCCTGGATAAAAATCGACGGGAAAGAATCTGCCGGACTTCGCACACGCCGGGCAAAAGAGCGAAAGGTGTGCCTTAAGGACTTAACAAAATGAAGATGCTTACCAGTAAGTTGAAAATCGGCCTGCTGCATGTAATGGCGCTAGCCATCGTTGCATGCGGCCTGTTCGCCGGCTACCAAACCTTTAATCTGCAGACGGCAGATAATGCTATCAAACTGCAGCAATCCACCATCGCAAACCAGAAACTGGAAATCGATGGCCTGGCATCTGAAGTCGCTTACCTCGGCACTGAAGTTGAAACCATGAAGTCGCAGGCAGAGCTGGTTGCCGCCATCAACTCTGAGCACGAACGACAAACCATTGCCATCACCGACACAGGTAACGACTGGCAAGCCAACTCCAATAAACTGCAGGTATCTGAACATGAACCGACTCGCACCTGGACTGCTACTGCTTTGCCTGATGATGCTCTTCGGCTGCTCAACGACGCCAGTCGAAGTCAGAACGGTCACAGTCAAACAACCAGTTTACGTCCTGCCGCCTTCAAACATGACGGTCTCTGGTTGTCCGCTACGACCATTTAACGGCAACACCAACCTCGACCATCACCGGTACACCCTGCAACTCATTACGGATATCAAGCTATGTCATCAGGCACTAATCAGGATTCAGCAGTGGCGCGAAGCCGCAGAGGCGGAGTTCGCACACCAAGCTCAACAGCAAAATTAGATCTGATACTGGATGGTATCCGCGCCGGTGCTGAGCGCCAGCTGCAACTGGAAAGCAGTATCGATAAATTGGCAGGTGCAGTGCACAACCTTGCCATGTCATCTGTGCGGTACGAAGAGAAGGTATTGCAGCTGGAAACAAAAACATCAAAAGAAATTGCCACCCAGGGTGAGCAGCTGAAGTCTCTGCATTCAAAGTTCGAATCACTGGAAAATGTAGTGGGGGATTTGCGCTCAGTCGTGAATGCGCTTGAAGAAAACCGTAAAACCCAGCAGTACTGGTTCCGCAAAATCCTCGGCTCAATCTTGGTGCCGGTGGTTATTGGCATCATTGCTGTGGCTGGTTGGGTTTATGTAGTGGTGCAAGGCTGATATGCCAGTTCGTAAACAATCAGCCGTGACAGGGGACTTCAGCGAGCGCGAAATCCTGTTTATCTATCACTACTGCAGCAATGGCAATAACGGTACTGAAGCCGCAATCAGTGCGGGGTACTCGCCAAGGGCGGCCAATGTACAGGCGTCACGCATGCTGGCCAACCCTCGTATCAAAGTGGAGGTTGACCGGGTGATGGGTAAGACATTGGCAAAACTTGAAGTTACGGTTGAGCGGGTTTTGCTCGAAGTATCTCGCCTTGGCTTTGCCGACATCCGCAAGTGCTTCAATGCTGATGGCACCTTAAAGCCGTTGCACGAACTGGACGACGACACAGCTGCAGCCCTCGTCGGTATGGACGTTATTGAAATAGAAAACGATGGCCAGACTCGGGTCGTTGCCAAGAAATTTAAGTTTGCTGATAAGAAAGGCTCACTCGAATTGCTCGGCAAACACTTGAAAATGTGGACTGACAAAATTGAAGTCAGTGACCGGCCAATGGTTTACGTCAAGGATATGACCGGACGTAAAAAGCCGGAGGCCACTGACTAAGTGTGCAGCAGACTTATGAGTTCCACATCGCAGCGCAAGGCAAGGTCCTTGAGCAATACATGCGCGCGCGTGGTCGCAACACTTTCATCATGGGGCCAATCGGTTCGGGCAAAACGTATGGCTCAGCCATGCGCGTGTTTGACCAGATTTGTGAGCAGAAGCCCAATAAGAGCGACATTCGCCGAAGTCGCTGGGTTGCAGTTCGGAATACTTATCCGGACTTAAAAGGAACCACCATCAAGGATTGGTGCGACCTTTACCACAACGAAGAAATAAGCCTCGGCAGGTTTAATCAGGACTTTCCGCCAACGCATCATCTGGACTTTGATTTGCCGGATGGAACCCGTGTTGTGGCTGAGGTTGTGTTTCTGGCATTGGATAGGCCGGATTCAGTTCGTAAGCTTCGGGGCCTGCAGGTTACCGGTTTTTGGCTCAACGAGGTTAAAGAGCTCAGCAAGGCCATCGTCGATATGTGTGACGGCCGGCATGGCCGTTACCCTTCGGCTGCTGATGGCGGCCCCAGTTGGCACGGCATGATTGGTGATACCAACGCGCCAGATACTGACCACTGGTACTACGAACTTGCAGAAGAAATAAAGCCCGAAGGTTGGACGTTCCTGCAACAACCTGGTGGTGTAATTGAAAAGGTTGTTGGCTCAGGCTCTACCAGAAAATCAATCTGGCTGGAAAACCCTGACGCTGAGAACTTATGCAACTTGCCTGATGGTTACTACATCCGTCAGGTGCAGGGCAAAAAGGACGACTGGATCCGCGTCAACCTGGCAAACCTTTACGGGAACGTTAGCACCGGCAAACCAATTTATGGTGGCCTGTGGAATGACCTGCGCCATGTTGCAAAACATCCACTGGTAGCTATTCCCAAGCATCAAAACTTAATGATGGGGTTCGACTTCGGTCGCACTCCGGCGTGTGCTATTGGCCAGCTGATGCCAAACGGCAAGCTCAGGGTGATAGAGGAAATCATTGCTACTGGGATGGGTATCCGAAAGTTTATGGATGAAGCGGTGCTACCAGCACTTAAAAGCCGGTACGCACAGTTCCCGCTTAAGTCCATTCAGGTGTTCGGAGATCCGGCCGGCATAGCCAAATCAGGCAACGATGAGAACAGTCCCATTGGCATCCTGATTGATGAATACAAAATGGATGCTTACCCCACGGCCAGCAACTTACCAGAGCGCCGATGGGAAGCCGTGAACTACTTCCTGACCAATGACATTGATGGGCAGCCAGCTTTCGAGCTGAGCCCTGAATGCAAGGTATTACGCAAAGGATTTAACGGCGGTTACTGCTTCCGGCGCATAAACACCAGCGGTGAGAAGTACACAGAAACCGCAGATAAAAACAGCTTCAGTCACCCGCACGATGCCGTCCAGTACCTGGCGCAAGGTGCGCAGGGTGAGATTGACCATTCATGGCGTGACCGCCACGACTCTGAGCGAAGCAATCGCTCCCACTTAATTAAAGATCAAACCACAGGGTATTAAATGTCTGACAAGCCAAACTTAAAGCCAGGTCCTAAGGATTACGGCCACGAGTACAATGAGCACAGTCCGCTGGACCAATTGGCTCAAGAGCTGGAGCGCAAGCTGTCAGACACGATTTATGATCGTGGTGGTATCGACACTCGCATGGTGGAAGACCTTCGCAACTATCATGGCATTTATGATGCTGGCGTTGTAAAGCAGCGAGAGGAAGCTAAGCGCTCAAGCCCATTCATCAAACTGACCCGCGCTAAAACCAACACAGCTGAATCACAAATCATCGACCTGTTGTTTCCCAACGACGACAAGAACTACGGCATCAAACCAACACCAGTGCCGGAAATCAGCAAGGTGCTCAATAGCAAAGAGCCTGCTTTGGTTGATGGCCAGCAGTATAAGGACGCCGAAGGCAACATCATCACTGAAGGTGATCTGGCTGCCCGTAAAATGGCATTACTGCAAGAACGCAGTGAGGCCATGGAAAAGGAAATTGATGATCAGTTAGTTGAATGCCAATACAACGCTAAGGCGCGTCAGGTTATCCATGATGCATGTGTGATTGGTACTGGCATTATCAAAGGTCCGGTTGTTGTCGGTAAGATGGACAAAGCCTATGTCGAAGTGGCGCCAGGCCAGTTTGCCATGGAAATGAAGGAATCATTCACACCAGCAGTTGAAGTAGTTCGCCCCTGGGACTTCTTTCCGGATATGTCAGCCAGCTGCATTGCAGAAGCTGAGTTCGTGTTTGAACGGCGCTACATGAGTCGCCAGCAAATAAAGGGTTTGAGCCAGCGCCGCGGCTTTCCTGTCGAGCAAATCAATCGGATCCTTAATCTCAAAGCTGAGCAGACACAGCACACCAGCGTTTATCAGGACGATGTTCGTCAGCTTGCCGGCCTATCCGACACGCTGAACGACACTCGCTATGAAACGTGGGAATACCACGGCCCAATCAGCATGGATGTGTTGATGGCACTTAAGGTCATCGACACACCAGAAGATCCAAAAGAACTGGCTGCGCTTGCTGGACAAGATGTTATTGCCACTGTGTTTTATTGTGGCGGCGTTGTGCTGGGCGCTCGCACTCAGTTGATGGAGCATGAAGGCTACTTGCCGTACCGTGTGTTCAACTGGGAGCCGGACGATAGCAGTATTTTTGGCTATGGTGTACCGCGCATGGTTCGTGATGAACAAGCGGTGATCAACTCAGTCTGGCGCATGATGCTGGACAATGGTGCAATCACAGCCGGCCCGCAAATCGGCATCAACAAAGATTTGATTGATCCAGAAAATGGCAGCTGGCAAATCGAGCCATTCAAAGTTTGGCATGTCAAAAAGTCAGTCCGCGATATCAAAGAAGCATTCAGCACCTTTGAATTCAGTAACCATCTGACTGAGCTGGCAGCTGTGTATCAGACTGCACGAGTGCTGTTTGATGAAGTGTCCGGCATTCCAATGCTGGGGCAGGGTGAGCAAGGGCAAAGTACCCAAACTCTGGGTGGCATGTCTATGTTGATGAATGCGGCCAATACAGTTCGTCGTCGCCAGGTGAAGGCTTGGGATGACAACATTACATCGCCACTCATCAAAGACTTTTACCATTACAACATGGAGCACTCAGAGAAAACCGAAATCAAAGGTGACTATCAGGTTGATGCTCGTGGTACCAGCGCGTTACTGGTGAAAGAAACTCAGGCTCAAGCGCTGACCAACTTCCTTGCAGTTATTGGTAATAACCCGGTGTTTACTCCGGTGCTGCAAATCAAGTCTGCTGAAATTTTGCGTCAGTGGGCGAAAACGCAAAGCCTGCCTTCGACATTACTGCCAACTGATGATGAGCTGCGAGCCTATCAGGAAAAAATGCAGAAGGACCAAGAAAATCAGCCGCAAGATCCGTCGGTTCAAATTGAACAACTGCGCGCTGAACAGCAAAAAGCCAAGCAAGAATTTGAAATGAAATTGGCCCAGTTCAATGCGCAGAACGAAGCGCAACAAGCGGCAGCATCTAACCAGATTAAGCTGCAACAAATTGGTGCTGACATGCAGGCCAATGCTTCACGAGAGCGCATTGAGATGATGAAGCTCGCACAGAACGACAAGCTCAACACGGAAAAGCTGATGACTGAGCTGAAAAAGAACCAGGCGAAGTTAGATCAGGACTGGCAAACCTTTATGGCCGAAGTGCAAATTAAACTCCAGGCAGGTATGACTGCTAATTTCGGACTTGCACAAGCATGACGTCAATCGTTCACTCTCAAGCATGGTTAGTGATGAAAAAGAAGCTCGAAAAAGACCGGGCTTCTCACATCGAATCTCTGATTGACCAACGAACAACAGAAGCCGAAACAGCAATTTTGCGCGGGCGCATCCTCCAGATAGATGAATTACTGGATGCATTCCCAAGGCTTCACGACAACACAGAATCCGCTACTGAGTAAGAGATTACTCACTGGCCCACGAACCCACGCTTAGCCGTGGGTTTTTTATGACTGCGATTTAGGTCGCACTCAACCGAGAGAAACCCATGAGCGATGTAAACCACAACACCGCAGCCATCGATGATATCGATGATGAAGCTGTAAGCCTGTTTGCCAAAATGCACGAATCACCGGACTCCAAGGACTCCGATATCGATGCAGATAAGCAAGAACAGGCTCCAGGCGACGATGCCAGCGAACCTGAAGGTGATGACACGGCCAGTAACAGCCAAGGCCAGGCTGAAGAAGACCCGTGGTTGTCCGTACCTGAAGCACTTCGAAATGAGCATTTGGCGCTGAAACAAAACGCACAGAAGCTTGAAGCTGACCACAGGGCAAACGCAGGTCGGGTGGCGGCGCTGAACCGCAAAACCCAAGAGCTGCAACAGCAACTGGCTGCACGTGAAAAAGCTACTGGCAAAGAAGGTTCAGGCGACATGCCAACAGCTGCAGATCTCAAAGGTAAAACCTTTGATGAATTGAAAGCCGAATGGCCGGAGGTTGCCCAAGCCTTGCTCGATTCACAGGCGCAAACGCAGCAGCTGATCCAGCGCGAGCTGGAACCTCTTCGTCAGATGAGGCAGCAGCAGGAACAACAGCAGCAAGAACAGTTTATCCAAAGTGAACTCGACCGGCTCGCGCAGCAGCATCCTGACTTTAAGGAAATTGCAGCTGACCCGGCATTTTCACAGTGGGTAAGCACTCAGCCTGCCGGTGTTCAGGCCATGTACGGCAGCATCAGTGCTGACGATAACGCTGCGTTATTAACCCTTTTTAAAACAGCCACCGGCAGAGCTACCAAGCCTGCAGTTTCGGTGAAGTCATCCCTTTCAGATCACGCTGCCATTCCGCGAAAAGGTGCCGGCCGTGCAGCGCTGGATCCGAACTCACTTGATCCCGTCGAGCTGTTTAATCGGCTCAGCGCAAATAAAAAATAGGAGGCCTTAGATGGCTAACGCATATGGCGACTTAGGTGTCGCAGCTGGCGTACATGCAGAAATCAAAATGCTGGAACACGCCGAACCAATCCTGGTACTCAACAAACTGGGTGACCACAAACCGATGCCGAAGAACGCATCTAAAGTGATTAAGTTCCGCCGCCCAATTCCTTTAGCTCCCGCTACAACACCGGTCACTGAAGGTGTTCGCCCTGCAGGTCTGGACTTCCGTTATGATCGGATCACAGCCACGTTGCAGCAATTCGGTTCATGGATGCCAATCACGGATGTAGTTGCTGATTTACATGAAGATCCAGTTGGTTCTGATATGTCTCGCATGGCAGGTGAGCAGGCGGCAGAAACAATTGAAAAAGTCGCATATGGTGAACTGATCGGGGGCTCAAACGTGCTGTATGCAAACGGTGGTGCTCGTTCAGCAGTTAACACCACATTGTCATTAAGCCACGTTCGCCAGGCTGTACGTACTTTGCTGGCGGCCAGAGCAAAACGCATCACAACCATTTTGGCCGGCTCAACCATGATTGGCACTTCGCCAATCGAAGCTGCATTTGTTGCAGTCTGTCACACCGACATTATTGCGTCGGTTCGTGCGATGCCTGGTTTCGTTCCTACAGCAGAGTACGGCTCACGCAAAGTGATCTGTCCTGAAGAAGTTGGCTCGGTGGAAGATGTGCGTTTTATTGCGTCACCACTGTTCAACCCCTGGATCAACGCCGGCGGTGCAAAAGGTTCTGGTGCAACTGAAGCCATCTCAACTGGTGGCACGAACTCTGACGTTTACCCAGTGATCTTCATGGGCCAAAACGCTTTTGGTCACATTGCACTGAAAGGTAACAAAGAAGCCGGCGGCGCAATCAAGCCTATGGTTCGTAACCCAGGCGCACCTTCTCATGGTGATGAAATGGGTCAAATGGGCTCTGTGGCTTGGAAAACTTACTACTGCTGCAAAATCCTCAACGACCTGTGGATGCTGCGCTATGAAGTTGCTGCACTGAAAACCCCAGCTTAATAAATAATTTAAGCGCCAACGAAGCCCGGACATAGTACCGGGCTTTTTTATTTCCGCTCAACGGAGAGCAAAGCAAATGCCAATGAAAATTAACGCTGCCACCACTAAATCGCAGCTTGCTGAATATGCATTAAACGAACTGGGCTTTAAGCTTGAAAGTGATTTAACCCGTGACGCAATGATTGCTGCCATTCGTGAAGCTGAAGGTGGCACCCCATCCGCGGCTGATTTAGCTGCACCGAGCTCAACAGTTAATGAAGCTGGTTTAGCTGCACCGAGCTCAACAGTTAATGAAGCTGGTTTAGCTGCACCGAGCACAACAGTTAATGACGCTGGTGCGAGTCAGGAACAGGACGACGAAGATGATGCACCAGCTGGCACCATTGAAGCACTGGTGAGGAAAGAGAAAAAGCTGAAACTGGCTGACATCACCGACTTTACCCGCTGCCGCGCAACGATTTTGGTCCATCCACTGCCAGCGCACGATGAAGAGTCAGAGCCAGACACCCACGTAACCATTGGCTACAACGGTGTGTTTTACCAGGTGATCACCGGTGAAGAAGTTGAAGTGCCATACGGCGTTTATGACATTCTGAAAAACACTCGCCAAACCCGCTATTTCAGCAAGAAGAACCCACTGACCGGTCACACGGAAACGCATAGCAAAGAAGTACTGCGCTTTCCGCACAACCTGATCAGTGTCACCGTCGTTGAATAAGTAAGGCCATCCACATGGACTTCCTTCAAATCTGTAAGCGGGTGCGGCAGGACAGTGGCATCAGTGGCGATATTGCTGCTGTCACTGGCCAGCAAGGCATATTGGCGAAGCTGGTTACTTGGGTTCAGGAAGCGGATCTGGAAATCCAGCGTAGCAAAACCGAATGGTCGTTTATGTGGCGGCGTGCATCAGCAAATTTGGTTGTGGGGAAAAACGAGTATCTCCCTGCCGATTTAAACATGCAGCCGTTTGCCAATATTGAAACGCTGTTTGTGGGAACCAGGCAGTTGAATGAAGTGCCATGGGCGCAACTTGAGCATGACCTGCTCAGCAATGGAAGTGTGCCGACAGGTGAACCATGCAGCTATGCGTTAAGCCCTGATGGCATGATTGTGTTCAACCGTGCGCCTGCAGCTGCAGTGGCGACCAACATTCGGTATCACTTACTGCCGCTGCGCATGACTATCAATACGTCGGTCTCGCCAATTCCTGAAGAGTTTCACGAAGCGATTGTGCAGAAGGCGCTGCAAAGTTATGCCAGGCATGAGCAAGATGATCAGCTGCAACGCGATGCCATCGGTGCCTTTGATGTCCTGAGCAAGGAAATGGCCTCGCGGTTTCTGCCAAAAATCAGCTTTAAGTTTGGGGCGCTCGGTTAATGGCAACAAGCATTGGCGTTCGACAGGTCATCTTAAAAGGTGGCCTGAACTTAGCGGCATCAGTATTGGAGTTAGACCCGGGCGAATGCACTCAGCTGCTGAACTATGAAGTGAATACCCTTGGTCGGTACCAGCGGATTATGGGTTACGAACGCTTTGATGGTAAGCCGGCACCTTCGGCTGTTCGACCACAAGACCTCGTGGGATTCCCTTTTGCTGATGATGCAACAGAGCTTGCGGCAATCGAGTCTGAGCAGGAAGTTCGGCGCAGTTTGATTTTGCCGGTGCCAGGCTCTGGCCCAATTCTTGGCGGGTTTTATTTTAGTGGCTCGGTGTATGTGTTTCGCAATAATGCGGAAGCTACTGCAGCCCGCCTCTACAAATCCAGCACTGACGGTTGGCAGCTTGTGGCCACGCCAGTTCTGTTGCCAGGTGGAAACTATAAAACCATTACAACCAACTTTACCGGCTCTGCCGGTTCCCGCGAGGTGTTGGGTGTCGACGGGGTGAATAAAGCCTGGCGCTTTAACGGCGCCACCTTTACACAGATCACTGGCCCCATCACTCCGGATGCGCCGACTCACCTTGAAGTGCTGCCCAGTCAGGTTCTTTTGCTGGGTTATCGTAAGGGTTCTTTGGTCTTTACTGGGGTAGGTGATCCGACGAAGTTTGATGTCGTTGATGGTGGCGGTGAAATTGGTGTCGCCGATGAAATTACTGGCCTTGCCGTTCAGCCAGACAACAGTTGTGCAGTGTTTTGCCGTAATCGAACCTATGTGCTTTATGGCAAAAGCAAAGAAGACTTCAATCTCACCACTTTATCGCTAACAACCGGCGCTATACCAAACAGTATCCAGGGTATCAACGACAGTGTGTATCTGGATGACCGAGGCATGACTCGCCTAAATCGGGTGCAGCAATTCGGTAATTTCGACATGGCCACTATCAGCCAGAAGATTGAGCCATTGATCCAGCGCTATCGAAACAGCGTCACAGCTTCATTTGTGGTGAAGGCAAAGAACCAGTACCGGCTTTGTTTCAACGACAGCACCGGCATTATCGTCACTTTCTTTGGCGCTGAAGTATCCGGCTTTTCCACATTCAGCTACGGCAAAGTGGTGCGCTGTGCATTCAGTGCAGAAGACGACTCCGGAAAAGAAGTCGTTTTCTTTGGTAGTGATGATGGTTACTTATACCAGGCCGAATCAAGTTTTGGTTTTGATGGGGAAGAATATGCCAGCACCATGCGGCCGGCCTTCAATAATCTGGGTTCACCAGACCAGCAAAAGCGATTCCACAAAGCAGTAATGGAAGTTGATGCGGTTGCTGATACTGCCCTGATCATCAACCCTGATTTTGATTACAGCGATCCAAATGTCCCAGCTGCGAACTCAATAAGCATTACTGCCAAAGGCGGTGGTGGCTATTGGGATGCCGCTGCATGGAATGAGTTCACCTGGTCGAGTGCATCAACATTTACTGCTGACTTGTATCTGGATGGTGTGGCCAGAAACATTTGTCTTGTCGTGAACTCCCGCTCTAAACGAACACCACCGCATATCCTCAACAGTTTCTTAATTCACGCATCACCACGCGGCCGCAGGAGATAATGCACCATGCTCAATGTGTGGACACATCAAAACCAGTTTGAACCAGGCACAACTGTTCGCGCCGATTCAATGAATTTCAAGCTGAACGGTATTGCCGTTAGCTTTGAAGCAATCGCGTCGTACATCGATAGCAAAGTCATTAATTTGCCATCCAATTTTACCGGCAATGCTTTGATACCAAATAAGTCTATCAACAACTCTCTGCTGTTTATCACATCAGCTGGTAATGCTGATGTTTACCCGATGACAACGTTTGAACAGAAAGTAACGGATACAGCGGTAAACGCAGCATCAGCTCTGGACAGCAAGAATGCTGCTGCAATATCTGAAGCAAATGCCCGCGAGTCTGAATTGCAAGCTGCAGCCAGTGCGGAAGCAGCACAAACTGCCGCTGGTGCAGTTGTCGGCACAGTCTTTGTCGCTGGCCTATGGAATGCTGGTACCGGCTCGTTCCCAACATCTCCCGAAGATGGCGCCAGTATTTGGCAGGCATCAACAAATGGTGTTGGTGCAACAGCTGCAGCAAAGGCCGGCGACCTTCTGATTTACGATCCTATTAATACGGCCTGGCGGCTGTTTGCGGGCCTTGCCCGTGTAGATGCGCTCGCTTCGCAAGTGGCCACGAACTACAACACACAGGCGGCTCAAATCGCTGACATCCAAGTTTTAGCGTTAGCAGGACTCGATTAAATGATTAACCAAAACTCGAAGACACAAATCCAAAACCGGATTAACGCGGCGACGGGCGCAACAACCCTGAATGATCTTCTTTTGCTTCGCAAAGCTGCTGAAGGTTTATGTTGTGATGAAACCAATCTGGATACGTTGATTGCGGCTGCACTTAATGCGCAAAATGGAGCTACCCCTATTAACCAGGTGTTCGCTGGCAAAGTAGCTGCTGGCCTTCGTGGTCGAGTCGCTTACCAAACGCCTATCGCTGTTAAAGCCGGAGACGAGCTTTTCATTGATGCGCTGGGTAAAGTTAAAACTGAACAGTATCCGATGCGCGGCGCGGTAGCCCTGACAGGTGTGCCGACTGACCCGTCTTTATTAGGGACGTTCACTGCTGCTGCCAAAGGTTATGTCTGTACCGGTCGTGTTCAGGCAGCGTCTTCTGGCGCGTTCGGCGCAGTCTTAGCATTATCAGACGGCAACTTGCTGTATCTGTTTGCTGGCCGTGGAAACACACTGGACCAGCTGTTGCACGCTGCTGTTATTGGGCCAGACGAAATTACGGTTTTAAGCACCCACCAATTAACACCTCTTGTTAACGGATCGTACTACTCAAACCAGCAAAGTGTTGTCGGTGTCTTTGAAGTAAGTGCCAACGTGTTCAGGGTTTACTACACGACAGGGGACTCAGACAGCACGTCGGCTAAAGTCATTCGGTACGTTACGCTCACATATAACACGGGCACCAAAGGGCTGTCTTCGGCGGCGGGAGCTGATGTAGTCACAGGTTCCGTTAACACGGATTACAGCAGCAGCGGTGCCGCTATTAAGCAAGGCGACCGGTATGTACTTGTCGGCGTCAACAGCAGCGGGACACAGTTCTGCCTGGACATGCTGACGTCAACAGTGGTGACTTACACTGGCGTCAGCACAATGACCAACATGACCGAGTTTGACATGTCCACACCCGGCGATGAGTACGCTTACGCATTGAATAGTTCGGTCCCGTATTTAATGAAAGCCGGCGCAGACGCACGACTGGCGGTGCCGGCAAACTTGACGACAGACGGCTGTTTCGGCTTGACCTGGAGCGTCAGTCTGATTGGACCGCGTTCATTCTTAGCCGTGAAGGCGAACAACCCCGTAAAACTGGTCAAGTTCAGCACCGACTGGGCCAGCTGCACCATATACACAGTTGCCGGCGCCACACCAGCTTCCGTTGCAAGCCAACCATCAAGCCGGCCTTTGGTGCTGAAAGGCGATAACAACCGGTACTTTGTTAAAACATCCAGTATCGAGCCTATGTTTTCGTTTGTGTGGGACGGCGCGAGCAGCCCAACGGCAGTAGACCTTACCACCGGCTGGCTGGCTACGGTTCCGGTAGCTTCGTTTTTTGCTAAGAAGTTTCCTGTGCTGACGTCAGCCGACCGAGTAACTTACGCGGCAGCGTCAGGCCAGACAATTCCTGACGCATCGTCTACCTATTCGGCGCTGATGTATAGCTACTTCACTTTTGACGCAGCAGAGATGACGGGGTATACGCCGGGCAGACTAGGGATCGTGATTAACGACGCCACGGCTAACAGCTTAACTGAATTTGAGCCAGACGACGGCACAAAAGTGAGTTCAGCTACTTTGTTGCGTGCTGAGACTGTCGGCAAAAATGGCCTTAGACGGACTCTTAAGAGAGACAGGCTTGCGATTGTCACGACTTCAGTGAAGCTGGGCACTGCAGGCTTAACTGAAACTTTTTTTGAAAACACGGCAGCAGATTACTTAACGCAAAACGGCGCTAAAGGTCTGTCTATGAGGACTGTAGCGCCGGGTGCGGCTCTAATCTCGAACCCGAAGGTGACACTATCAGGCTCCGCTTTCGGTGCAGCTTCGCAAACGTCAGCATGTAACGTCTCATTGCTCACGGTCGAGGGCTCTGTCGACCACAGTAATAACGTGACAGGTACAACAAACGGCACAGCCGAGGCGTCCGTCTGCGTGACAACGGATAAACCCGTTCTGATGGCCTTCGGGGGACGGTCGGCGCGGATCAACTGGGAGCGTGAACTATGAAATTAATTTCAAATCCACCAGTGGAAACACCGATTCCTGATGAACCTCTGCCGATTCTTGGCTATGCCAATCCAGTAGTTTCGGTTGATGGCCAAACGCGAATTTTTGTTCCAGTGTTCTCTGTCGGCACCGACAGTTTGATCCGGATAGAAGCAGACCTTACCGGAATTGATCCACTCGGCGAACCGTTTGTATACCCAGTGACATTGCCAGGCAATACCGATACACCGATAGTTCGGCATGCTCGTGGCGTCCCAACTACCGATGAGAAGTATCTTTATACGACTATCACCAATGGCCATGTTGTGATGCAGGGCCGGCTGCCATCAGGTGATTGGAAGATACTTCAGGACCGCGTGAATGAAGCCCTCAAAGTAATTGAGGCTCCATTTGAAGTGAGCATGCCAACTATTACCTTCCACGTCAGCACGCCAATATGAATCGCTTAGGTGTTATTTATGGCCGGAACTACACACCGGCCAGCGCAGGCTTGCGCCTGTTCATGTGGTCGCTATACAGCCATGTCGGCATCATCGATGGTGACTTTGTTATCGAAGCGACGGCGAAACATGGGGTTGTCCGAACGCCGATTGCAGAGTTCAAAGCTCGCTATACCGAATGGGCGATCGGCGAATACCTGATTGCTTGCACTCCAACTGAAGCAATAGAAAGGGCTCGCTCGCAGATAGGTAAACCATACGATTGGTTGGCAATTGCAGGCATGTTTTTCCGCACCGGCTGGGATGACACTGATTGCTGGGTTTGCAGCGAGTTACTGGCCTGGGCTGGCAAGTCCGTCAACTTTGACCGGACCGGTCGTTACACTGTTGAAGATGCTTATAAGCATACGGCCATAACTCAGCGGGGGAGGTTTGTGTATGCCTAATTGGATCCCGGTAAGCACCAAGGCATGGACCAACGTTTATTCTGCACTTGATATCACCCCTGGCCTTTCCCTGATGTTGCAAAACATTGGGCAGGCACCGCTGGCATTTGCTGTATCGGAGCTTGAGCCAACTGAGCAAGTCGACCTTGTAGCAAAGGTTGATGAGATAGTTGAAGTGTCGGCCGGCGCATTAGGCCTTTGGGTAAAGCAATACCGGGGCAACGCTGGTGAAGGTTTATTGGTTGGTCGAACAAAAACCGACTTCAAGAAAATCAGGCCTTATACCGGCTTTGACCAAATAACAGGTAGCACATCAGGCGGAGGCGGAACAGTGACAAGCCATAGCTCACTTACAGAATTAGAGGCAGATGATCACCTCCAGTATTTCAACACGACGAGAGGCGATGCCCGGTATCTTCGCAAAAATAATACAGTGCCGGCTGATATTACTGGCCTGAGCGACATGCTTACCACGCTGACAAACGCTGTGGATGAAAGGGTGATTAAGGTCGTCGGCAAAGGTTTATCTGCCAACGATTTCACAGACTTGCTGCTGGCCAAGCTTAATAGTTTACCGAATGGCTCTGCCGGCAAAATCAGCTGGGCTGATATTATCGGATTCACTCTACCAACCCACGGTCACACCATAGCTGAAGTATCAGGTCTGCAGACGCAGCTCGACAGCCTGCAGCCTAAAGAAGCAGGTAAAGGGCTGTCTAGCAACGACTACACCACGGCAGAAAAGAATAAACTCGCTTCTATTGAAGGCAGCCACTTCAAAGGGCTTTACACATCGTTGGCTGCACTGCAGGCGGCCGTCGTCAGCCCTGCCGCAGGCGACTACGGTGACGTAGACCCAGGGGCCGGCATAGACGTCGTTCGATATATATGGGACGTCAACGACTCAGCATGGAAAACGCAGACCGGTGGTGGCGGTTCCATGACTGGTGCCCAAATTGCGACGGCTCTTTTTGCTGAGCCGGACACCAACAACTTCAGTAACAGCTACAAAACGAAGGTTGACAGCATTGCCACTGGTGCCACGGCTAACGCAACTGATGCCCAGCTTCGTGACCGGACAACCCATACAGGTGCCCAGGCTATCAGCACCATCACTGGCCTACAGACAGCGCTTGACGCGAAGCAAGCTACGGAGTCAGGCAAAGGGCTGTCGTCGAATGACTACACGACTATCGAGAAAAACAAACTGGCTGGCATTTCAGCTGGAGCAACTGCGAACTCTGCAGACTCAGCACTCAGGGATCGTACGACACATACGGGCGAGCAGGCCATTAGCACTGTAACCGGCCTGCAAACAGCGCTCGATGGTAAACAGAAAGTTATTGTCCAAAGTGCAACGCCGCCGGCAAATCCGCAAGTCGGCGATTTGTGGATACAAATTTAAGGGGGCGCAATGTTAAGCACAGAATTAAACAAACCGGAGTACCAGACGGGAACTTACGCGCAGCGGCTGGCGCTTCTGAAATCTAAGACTGAGCCGGCTTTGGGTAAAATCCGCAAAGACAAAATCAAACTCCTGCAGGCATTTATTGGAGCGACACAACTGCGTGACAGGCTCGCATCAGCTACAGACACGCAACAGGCTGCGGCCGCTTCGGTTGCTGAAGCTATTCAGCCTGCATACCTGGCAGCAGAGGAAACGTTTAGTATCAACTTAGCTGATCCTCAGGTCGCTGGTTTGTTGGCAAGTGCTGTCTCAGTAGGCCTGCTGACAGCGGAGGAAGAAAACTATCTGATTGGGTTGGCGACTTACCCGCGTCAGCTGTGGCCTGATGTCACATTGCGCGATGTTGTGGAACATTTTAATCCGGCACTTACGGATATTGGCGAATGGACTGAGCTGACTTACTCCGGCACCCGGCTGGCACTGACCTTAACGCAGTCGTTGCCGGAACCATCACTTGTGCGTGTTGAAAGCTGCGAATCAGTTAACGGCCAGAACTGGACAGCATGGCAGCGTATCGCTCACTTCTACAACGTCGGTGAAGCCGGTTTATATCTGGCTGATATTCCACGTTCACAGCTGCAGCGCCGGATCCGCTGGCGGGGTGAGTATTACGCAATAAGCGGCACGGTGGCTGGTGTTTAATGGCGTATTTTCTCGATTACGTTACAGCAGGCGGTAAATATTTTCAGATGCCTTCAGGCTCTGCTGATATTGCTGCCGGTCAGAACTTTGAACTTGAGTTCGTTCTTAGACGTTTTAACGTCACTAATACAAGATTTTTAGGTAGAGCCAGTTCAAGTGGCGCGATTCGTTTTCCGACTAGCACAACATTCGCTGTTGTCAATTCAGCAAATGCCAGTGCAAACTTTACGGCTCCGGCAAACTACACCGACTTTGTTAAGTATCGAGTTTGGAGAAACGACGGCGCTAATGTTAATTTTTCAGTTGACGACGGAGCTCCGCAAACTGGGGCACAAGCCGGTGGCTTTATTTTCAACAGGTTTTTAGCAGACGCATCAGGTGTAAGCGCAAGTTGTCAGTGTAAATACATAAAACTCTGGAAAGACGGGGTGCTAACCAATCACTGGGAGAACACCACCGGCACCGGCACACAAATGACCGACTTGGTTGGTGGCCAGCCGTTTAACCAGATGGGCACATGGCCTGCTGACGATTCAGAATGGGTATTTTATGACGATGGCGGCGCAGTTACAGGCTTGCAAAGACACAACGGCTCTACTTTCGTCGGCGTCGGCATAAAAAGATGGAATGGGTCGGCCTTCGTTGACGCTGTATTGAAACGCTGGAATGGCTCTGCATTCGTAGACATCTAATTGTGGCAGCCGAAACCATTGTTGAAATTTATCGAACTCAAGAAAACAAAGAGCTCTTCCAGTTCTGTTCCGCCGTCACTATTACTTACTTTGGCAAGCGCGCCATGCTGCAGGGCCTGACCGGCCGGTTTACTTCTACATGCTGGAAAGAGCTGGCAACTCATTTAAGAAGTAAAGGTATTGTGGCCGTCGATTATTACCGGCGCGGCAAACTGAAAACAGTGTTGCTTTAGGATTTGAGTTTCAGCCAAAACAGCGTAATATTTACCCATACTGCACGTCCGTCTGCCCATTCAGTTTTAATCCAGTTTTCAGCCACACTGCTGAGGAATTTCAAATGATAAACACCCAAGTAGCCCGGGATAATCCCGTGGTTGACGCTACCTTTTTGCCGCCGAAAAAGGCCACGAATAAAAGGATTTACCCTGTACAGGATACCATTGGCACGGTGACAGACATGGGCGAGGCTGTGCAGATCCCTCATCAGGATATGCAGCAGATAAACTCGACACAGCAAAAAACTGCAGATCCATATCAATCACCTGGTTTTAATCCGAATACAAAGACAGCTGATACAGGTGTGCAGCAAGCACCAACAGCACAACCGCCGGCCGCTCCGACGCCAACAAATAGCGGTGGCCTGTTGCAGAACCTCGCTAATCCTTCACCCATTGCCAATAGCGCTGCAGTTAAATCAGCTGTAAATCCTGTAACGTATCAACCTCAGGAGTATAAGCCGGTTGGCACTGACGCTGCGGCGACAGCTCCGACGATGAATGTTCCAACAACAAGCGGTGGCGGCAGCAATTACAGCAGCGATGGTTATACCGGTATTCAGGGGAACACCAATTTCAATTACACACCTGGTAGCGATTCACTGGTTGAGAACCGGATAGGTGGATTGCTTGATCCGAACAGCGCACTAATGCGAAAAGCGTCGGCACTGGGCAACGCATATGCGGCAAATCGCGGTCTGCAATCGAGCAGTATCGGTGGTGAAATTGCACTGAGCACTATGGTCGACAAAGCTTTGCCAATCGCACAGCAGGATGCGCAGACATTTAACCAGGCGCAACAGCTTGGGTGGCAGCAGGGCTGGCAGTCTGGTGAGAACAACCTGAACCGGACGCACGACACAAAAATGTTTGATAAGCAGGGCAAGTTGCAAACTGACCTGCAAAACAGCCAGCAGCAATTTCAGGCCGGTGAGAATAATGCCAACCGGCAAATGCAAGCGGAACTGCAGCAGCTGCAATACAAGCAGAGCCTTGGCATGCTTGACGCTCAAGGCGCACAGCGCATGCAGGAGCTTAACGCACAGGCGCAGGCGAGTAATTTCCAACAAGAGCGCGGTGCGCAGCTGCAAACCGAACGTGACCAGCTGATGCAACAAATGCAATTGCAGATAGCCGACAAGTCTTATCTGCAGCAGCTGGAGCTCACCAAAGCCCAATACGAACAAGCAGACAAAACCTTGATGGCGCAAATGAATTACCAGACCCAGATGGAATTCAAAAATGCCACTGCATCTGCACACAACAACTACCTTCAGCAAGTGGCCGCTGTGTACTCAAATCCGAATATGACTGCTCAGCAACAAGCTGCTGGCGTTGAGCAGCTGAGACTGGCTTTTGAATCACAGCGTGCAATGCTGCAGGCTGTTTATGGATTCAGTGGCAGCACTCCTCCAAATACAACTGCAACAGGAACAGGCACGGGAGCAGGGGCAGGAACTGGGACAGGGACTGTAAGTCCAAATCCGCCACTGGTAACCACAAACCCGGTTAATGGTGGTTATGCAGACCCTCGCCCAGTGAGTGGGAAAGGTTACCTGCCATGATCCGCAACGGTACTCATGCCGACATCCCTGCAATTATCCGGATTGGCCAGCGTGTTATTGATGCGTCGAAAACATATGACGATGTGATTGATAAAGACAAAGCGGCATACATGATCCGTCGTGCAATTAACGACAGGCGAATGGCTCTGTTCGTTGCGGAGAAAGCCGGCCAAGTGGTCGGCTTTTTTATTGCCATCCAGGACGAACATTGGTTTGCCAAATCAGCCTACGCCACTGACCTGGCTTTCTGTGTGCTACCCGAACATGCGGAGCAGGGAGTTTGGCTGTTACGTCGTTTTATCCGTTGGTGCCGGGCACTCAACATCAAAAAAATTCAACTGGGGCTCAGCACTGGCATGGATCCGTTAGGGCGGACTGGCCAGCTTTATGAAGCCCATGGACTTAGCAACGTTGGTGGGATTTACGCCATCACAAAAACAGAGGCAGCAGCACCATGAGTGGCATTGCAAAAGCGGTTAAAAAAGTATGGCGCCCAATCGAGCGATTGGGCAGTAAGATCACAAACGTGGCCACTTTCGGACTTCACAATAAAACGAAGAAGATCCGGCACAAAATCATTAAGTCCAAAATATTCAAAGTCGTTGTTGCTGCGGCAGCAATTTACTTCGGTGGTGCAGCTCTGCTTTCAATGGCTGGCGGAGGTACGGCCTCAGCTGGCATTGGCTCTGCTTGGGCGGGGGCTCAAGGGGCCGGCTCTGCTTTGATGGCGGGTAACTTTTCCGGTGCGGCGTCTGCTCTTGGTACTGGTTTTACCGGCGGAGCTGCTGCCGGTGCGTCAGGCACTTTCGCTGCAGGCCAAGCGTCTACTGCGGCGGCGTTAAGTTCTACCGCGGCGCCTGCTGCAACAACAGCTGCTGGCACAGTCGCCGGTTCGCAATCAGCTGTTCAGGCATCAACTCCTCAACTTGCAGCCATGCACAGCGGTGGCTCAACTGCTCTTGCAACGCCAGTTGCAACCACGACAGCGACCAGCGCAGCTGCGACAGCTCCAACAGGTGGTTTACTCGCGGGCCTTGGTGAAGCTGGTAAATCGGCTCTAATCACTGGCGGCATAAACATGGCCGGTCAAATGATTCAGGGCAGCGCTCAACAAAAAGCTGCCGAAGAGGCACAAGCAAATCAAACCTATTGGGGAGTAGATGGCAAAGGCAATAAGGCCACCTTACCTGGTTTGCTTGACCCGGCAAATCTGGATCCGTTAGCAAATTCCAATCCGGTGCCACAGCTTCAGCCAATTTCAACACTGGACGACCTGATTAGACGTCAGCAACAACAAGTCAAAGCGTGGGGTTAGACCATGAACGAAGATGAATTAATGCCCGGTGAAGAACAAGCATCACCAGAAGAACAACAGCAGTTAGAGCAGGCATTTGATCTGGCTTTGCAAATGATCCATGGGCAGGGCGCAGCTGGTGATCAAATTGCACAAATGGTTATGCAGTCAAAGGATATTCAGCAGGGCCTTGGCCAGGCAGTTGCCACTGTGATTATTGGTGTTGATAAAAAAATGCCTTTATCTGGCGACCTGAAAGTTGCTTTGGCCAAGGAAGTACTTGGCGAACTGGCAGAGTTGGCGGCGGAAGCCGGTGCAATTGCCGAAGATGAAATCACAGATGACTTTATTGATAAGGTCGTCAGCCATGCTTACAGCCAGTACCTGTCTGCTCGTGAAGCGATGGGTGAGCTTGATCCTAATGAACTGCAGGCCAGCGTCACCGAAGCGCAAGCCGCTTTTGGGCAACAACAAACTCAACCACAACCGGCTGCAAAAGGCGGTTTACTGCAACGTGCAGCTCAGGGGGCATAAATGAACTTAGGTTTATTGCAAGGCCTTGGCCGTGGTTTAAGCCAAGGCGCTGAAATGCTCAATCGTGGTATGGCTGAAGACCGTGCTGTTGCTCGCGAAGAAGAACGCGAACGTATGCGCCAGGCCAGCATTGAAAGGCGCTGGAAGGTTGAAGATAGCCGGTATGCCGATAGCAAAGCTGCACAGGAACGGGCTGAGAATCGACAGGCTGAGCAGGATAGAAAAGCTGATAAACGCTATGCCGGCGAAACTGAATATCGTAAAGGCCGTGACGCTAAGGCAGATCAGCAATTCAATATGCAGATGGGTGTGCGTGAAAAGCAGCTGATTGAATCAAACCTGACAGGCATTATGGAACAGGAAGCCAGAGCTGCAGAAAAAATCCGGCAGACGTATGAGAAGCGAATACAGTCTGGCACTGAAGATGCGGCCGCGCTTGAAGCCAAGATGGAAGCAGAGCTTCTTTCATCCCAGATGTATTACTCCGACCGATTGGGCAAAGCTATTCAAAGCTATGGGCCGCAGCTAAAAGGTACATCGTTCAGCTATTTATTGGATGTGAAAGAACCTGAGCCAGCCGCTGCACCTGAGAGTGATCCGGCAGTTATCCAAAGTGCACCAGAGAAGACGTCGTTTGACAGGACCAGCTTCGTTAACGAGCAGCTTGGTGGTCAGGCAATCCAATCACCCTCACCAGCTTTGACGACTGATGCAACTGGGGCGCCGGAGCTGACGTTTTCGAATCTCATGAAAAAATGGAATACGCCAGCGCCTGATTCACCAGTGCGCCCAGGGCTGCTTACACCAGAAACATTGCAGAAGCAGCAGTTATTCAGTGACCAACTAAAACAGCAAAATATTCAGTCAGCATACGGTGCTTCGCTCATCCAAAAACAAGGCCGCTAATCAGCGGCCCTTTCATTTCTGATACAACGGAAACCCAGATTCTATGGCAATCAATTACTTTGCTCGGCCAACTATTAAGCCACAACTGCCAACAGCTACAGCACCAGAGAACGAACAGCCAGGTATGCTCGGTAATATTGGGCGTAAGTTCGGATCTGATGGGTTATCAAGTGTTGGTGGCATGTTTGACATGGTTGGGGCTACTGGAATTGCAAAACAGTTCTATGGTTGGTCTGACGATGTTCGGCAGACAATGTCCACCGAAGCTCAGATTGACGCGGCAAAGCCTTTCTTTACCGAAAACGAACAAGGTGAAATTGAAATTGGAGAGGGTCTTACTGATTTAGATACTTGGCTCTTAACAATGGCAGGTGTTGCAGGTCAATTTGCTACTACCGCTATCCCTGGTGCCGGCCTTGCTGGTGCCGCAACAAAAGTTGCAAAGCTGGGCGCAACAGGCGCCAAAGTAGCGACTGCTGCCGGCATGGGTTTAACCGGCGGTGCAGCTGCTACCGGTCAAGGCATGGAGCAGGCACGCCAAGAATATCTGCAGATGCCTGATGAGATAAAGGCGCAATCAGATCTCTTCCGAAACACGATGAAGCAGATCAATGCCGAGCGCCCTGGCATGGATGCAGATTCATTGTGGAATGCCACTGATGAAACGATTGCCGCAAAGCTCGCTGATGATGTGCGCAAAGACCCGGCAACGTTGTTGGCTAACTTTGCAGGCTCAGCCATTGCGGATCCAATCATCGGCAAAGCACTGACCGGTGCGCGCCTGGCGAAGTCTGGTGCATTCCGCTCCGCGGCCAAAGGCTTTGCCATTGAAGGCAGCACTGAAGCTGCTCAGGCCGGTGTTCAGGAATATGGCGTCAATAAGGCCTTGGCGCAGGTAGATGGCCGTGACCCAACGGAAGGCGTTGCAGTTGCGGCACTGAACGAAGGTGTTGCCGGTGGTGCGTTCGGTGCGTCAGCTGGTGCTATTGGTGGCCTTGCAAACCGTAAACAACCAGAGCCGGTTCGGGACCCAGACGCTGACGCCATTCGTGATAGCAACCCTGACTTGGCCGCAGCTTTTGACAGTGCTGCTCAGTCCTCAGCGCAGCGCCAGGCTGATATGGAAACAATCAGCAACCTGCCAGTAGTGTCGCGCCCAGTGATTGAAGGCGAGCTGATGGGCGCAAATGTTCCTTCAACGTTTGCCGACAATCAACGTCCTATGTCAGAGCCGCAACCGTTCACACCTTATGCCGGCCAAATAGAAGATAAAGATATTATCTTAGCCGCAGATAGTCGAAGTGCTGATGACCGGGCTATGCAGGGCGAGTTCATGGAGCCGGAAGGTCAACCGGAATTCACTCCAACAGGCCTTATTGATGTAGCCCCAATCGATGCACAGAGCGAGCAGCGCAAACAAGCACAGGCCGACATGGAGCGTATGCGAAACGCGCCGCGCCAAATCACCGATAAAAATGTGATTTTTGCCGGTGACGGCAGGCCACAGCAAGCGGCTCAAGAGTTTACCCAAAATCTACAGCGCACTGCCGAGCAGTCTGCAGCCGTTCCTCGGTTACCACAAAAAGACATCATCTTTGCTGGTGACCAATCAGGTGTCACAGTTAAAGGTAATGGCCTACCATTTCAAAGCCCCAAAGAGGCGCTGGCCAGTAAGTCCGCCCGGGTTGCAAAGAAGGCAGGGCAAACTTTGGAAGCCGTGCCGTTTGGTGAAGGCTTTGGCTGGCGTGTCGCAGAAACTCAGTCGGCTCAATCGGAAGTAGTCCCTGCAGCAGATGTGGCAGGCCAATCCATTGACAGTGAGTGGACAGCATTTTCAGACGACTCGGGCACATTGAAAATTCCCCGGGCTGAAATGCCACAGATTAAGGCTGAGCATCGCGGTGCAATGACTCAGTTCTTAAAGGCTCGGGGCGTTAATCATGAACAAGACTCTGTACCGGCAACTGAATTAAAGCCTACACAAGCAGAGTTTTCGCCATCGAAGGTGACAAAGGCCATGGGCTTTGACGGTGGTGATCGGTCAATCCTTGTCTCAGCTGATGGCTATGTCCTGGATGGTCATCACCAGTGGCTGGCAAAGCGCGAAAAAGGTGATGATGTGGACATCATCAGATTTGCTGCGCCGATCAGTGAGTTAATCTCACTTGCCAATGAATTTCCCAGTTCGACAAATGAATCTGGTTCAACAGAACAACCCCCAGCATCGGTTGGGATTTCTGTTTCTGGAGCATCCCAACCTGAGACTATCGACACCAGGTTGGGTACTTCCGACAGCGTGACTCTGCCATCGGTGGAGGCAGAAGCAAGTGTAATCGAGAGTTCGCCAACCAGCAACGCTGCACAGGAGCTGCCAGCCATCCTCCGTACAACGAAGAAAAAGTACATCGCGCAGCAGGTGAAGCAGCAAAAGCTCAAAGAGTCATCACCGGGATATGCGCAAGCGGTTGCTCGACTTGAAGAGCAGTATGAATCAGATGTGGATCGGGCTCAGGCAAGCCTGACATTTGAGCAGTTCAACACGCTTAACAACGATTCGCCTGAGTCGGTGAACAAGCAGGCCTACAATGCCCTGCGTAAAGAGTTTGGCTTGCCGACGGATTTGAAATTTAGTCGAGTCTCAGCTGCGGCAAATGTAGTTGAGGTGGACACAACTGCGTTGCCGGAAACCGAAAGTTTACGGGAGCTGAGTGTGGCGGCCTTGGATTATGCAGCAAGAAATTTTGCTGGTTCGACGGTGCAGAATGCTAAAACAGGGCATCAAATAACTATCAGCAAAAATGGAGTCAAGCATACTTTGCGCGGTGCCCAGCAAGACTTAATCAAATCCGTTGTGGCCACGCCAGAGCTACTAAAGCAGGCTGAATATTTGGGTGCTCAACCACATAAAAGCGGCAACCCGAGCATTGTAGCTACGCATTACTATGGTGTTAAAGCGAATATCGGGGGCGTGGTTCACGACATAGTTGCCGTAGTGCATGAGCAGACTGACGGGAAACGTTATTACGACCACAGCATTGAGCGGAAACAAACAGGGGTTGCCCAGACCGAGAATTCAAATGTCTCGCTTGCAACCCCTGAATCGACGCCATCAAATGACGTCGATAGCATCAGTATAGCCGAAACTTCAACCACTGAACAACCACAGCAGCTGGATAGTAAAAACCCCGATCTAGTACGACTCATCGGGTCACAATTGCCCTTAAGTGGTTCACCGTCACGGGGTTCTGAGCAAAACGTACTCACCAAGGATGATCTTGTCAAGGAAAACCCAGACATCCAGTTTAACCGTGAGAACACAATCGAGAGCAAACCTGCCAAAGGCGTAAACCCAAAACTCGCGGAACAGCTGGTTGCCAGCATTATGAAACGCCTGAATGGTGCAGCTGGTATCAAAGTAATAATTCTGAAAACACAGGCTGAAGCTGAATCACTATGGCAGATGTCGCTTGAAGGCGACTTGGTGCGCGGGGCATTCGATGCCGGTAGCAATACCGCGTATATCATTGCTGAGAACATCCGCTCTACCGAAGAACTTCGCACCACCCTGGCGCATGAAGTTATTGGCCACGGCGGTTTGAAAAATGTAGTCAGTGCAGAAGTCTATGGCGACTTTATCCGCCGTCTGCAGGCAACACGCTCCAACAAATACTTCTCAGGTCGCTGGCGCCAGATAGACCTCGATTATGATGGCCTGTCTGAATCGGACAAAGCCGAAGAACTCTTTGCTTACTATGTTCAAAACAAGCCAGTCGAAGGGCCGGTGAAATACTGGTGGAACGCATTGAAGCGGTGGCTGCATAAAGCATTCGTATCTGTTGGCCTGGCACAGGCAGGTGATCCGGATCTCGACTTAATGGACGACATGCTCGAGTCAATTCGTGCCGGTTTCATGTTTAATAAATCAGCCAAAGATACTGCAACTGCTAAAGCCTCACCTGGTGATACAGATGTAGTTGAAGCGGAACTGATGTTCAGCAGAACCAAAGCTGCAGAGCCGGACACCCGCACCGCCAAGGAAAAGCTTGGCCTTGATGAACAGGCCCGTGAAACACTGACTCAGCAGGCAAAGCGCCGCACCAAAGAAACGATTGATATGCTGAAGCAGCAGTCGTTTTGGCAACGGCTGAATGAGGGCATTTTCGACGGCATGGCCGGCATTAAGCAGGCTGAAGAATCAGTTGGTGTTACGGATCCGAACAAGCAGGGTTATGTCTCTGCGCGCCTGGCATCAGGTTTGGCTGATGTGCTGCATGCTGTATTCAATTATGGGGCTCCTGAATGGCGTGATGGCGTTGTTGCTCGAAAGGCTGACACCAAGGGTATGCTTGAAGTATTTGGCATGTTGGGCGATGACCTGAATAACTGGCTGGCATGGATGGGAGCTAACAGGGCAGAGCGGTTAATGGCTGAAGGCCGTGAGAATAATTTAACCGAAGCGGATATTGCCGAACTTAAAGCACTCGCCAATGGCAAGGAAGAACTGTTTGAACAAGTCCGGCAGGAATACAACAAGATCAACTCTGCGGTCATTACCCTGGCTGAAGAAGCAGGCTTAATCAGTCCGGAGCAGCGGGGCGGTTTTGACGAAGAATGGTATGTTCCATTTTTCCGTGACATGGATATTGATCCGGAAATGGAAGGTGTTGCTGCCATGGTACATGGCCCGAAATCCAAAAAGGGTATGGCCAACCAGTCTGCAAAAATTAAAGAGTTGAAGGGCGGCAAGCAGTCAACCAAAGACCTTCTTGAAAACATCATTCAGCGCCAGTCGACACTGATTGATGCGGCCTTAAAGAACAAGGCCATGCTCGAAATTGTTGATAACCTGAGCGGCACTGATTACATGGAGGCAGTGACCAGCCCTGATATTGCTGCTCTAAGCCAGACGGAGCTCAACTTATTGAGCAAAGTGAAGGTTATGCGCAATGGCCAAGCCGAGGCTTATGTTGTGTCGGATCCGGCTTTATTGCGTGGCCTGCTGCAAATCAATGACGCTGGCAGTAAATCTCTGTTCAACAAATTAGCACGCGGTGCAAAGCGGTTTGTTACTGCAGGCATTACGCTGTCGCCCGATTTCATCTTTAAGAACTTTGTTCGTGACGCTGCTCATGCCTGGATGATCAATAAAGATGATTTCAAGTTTGGTACGGACAGCATTAAGGGTATCAAAAAGGCATTTAAGGAAGATGAGCTTTACCGGGACCTGATTTTTTCCGGCGCGGCATTTCAGGGGGGTTATGTGCATGGTGCTGATCCGGAAGCTGCAGCGCAACAAATCCGGCGAACGCTCGCTGCAAAAGGCTTAGGTTCAGGTGAAATAGAAAGTTACATGGATTCACTGGTAACAAAGAGCAGCCAGCTGTTTGAAAAGTACCGCAATGCCAGCGACAAGTTCGAAAACGCCAACCGGCTTTCGACCTATGAAGCGGCGCTGGCCAAAGGGAAATCAAAACGCCAGGCAGCATTTGAAGCTAAAGACCTGATGGACTATTCCCTCAAAGGCAACTTTGCATTGATTGGTACCATGATTGATATGCTCCCGTTCTTCAATGCCAGGCTACAGGGTATGAGCAAGTTGGTGCGTGCTGCTCGGGCCGGTGATGGTGACCGTGTGCTGAAAGTTCTCAGTGCCAATCTGGCCATGAAAGGAATGAAGGTGGCCGCATTCAGTCTGGCACTGGCGGCTATGAATGATGATGACGAACGATACAAAGAATTGCCGGACTTCGACAAAGATGGCAACTGGCACTTCTGGATTGGTGATGATCACTTCCGAATTCCTAAACCGTTTGAGCTCGGCATTGTGTTTGGGACAATCCCTGAACGGATGCTGCACTTTGGCACCGGCAGTCAGCCTGCAAGTGATCTTGGCAAATCTGTGGCGCATGCAGTGTTCAATACCCTGGCACTGAACCCC
This sequence comes from Rheinheimera sp., assembly GCA_003543135.1. Lineage (GTDB taxonomy): Bacteria > Pseudomonadota > Gammaproteobacteria > Enterobacterales > Alteromonadaceae > Pararheinheimera. The sequence goes on along the minus strand of DPJG01000006.1, from coordinate 93,997 downwards.
ATTCCACAAATTGCGCTGCCAGTGGTTGAGGTGATGACCAACCGCTCGTTCTTTAAAGGTTCTGCAATCGAAGGCATGGCCGACGAAAACAAACAGGCTCAGGACCGATACAACGCCTACACCAGTGACATTGCAAAGATGATTGGTGAGGCCTTTGGTGTGTCACCGAAAAAGGTTGAGCACATTGTGACTGGTTACACCGGCACTATCGGTGGTTATGTTCTGGGTCTATCGGACATCATGGCGAGGCAGATGCTGGGCATCGAAAAAGCCGACACGCCAATAAGCCGCTATCCGGTTATTAAAGCCTTCTATCAGGGGGATGCACCAAAAACCGCCACTAAATTTCAGGATGAATTTTATGATGCCATGGAGGCAGCTAATCAGGCTTATGGCAGTTATAAGCGTGCAGTAGAAGAGGGTGATGTTGTAAGGCAGCAGGAGCTGAAGAAGAGCGAATCAAAAGCTCTCGGTGCCCGGGTGCAGTTGGCAAGAGTGCAGCGGAAATTGTCTGAGCTCAGTAAGCAGGCTGAAATGGTGAACAACAATAACCGGTTGAGCTCAGCTCAGAAACGCGAAAAGCTTGACGACATCACGCGCCAAAAAAATGCGCTGTACAGCAATGCTTATGTCAGACACAAGCTTGGTGAATGGTAGCCATAACACATTTAAAATTCATCGCAACAAATCGTTTATCAAGCTAACTTGTTGTTTTTATTGGTCAGAACGATTTGTGGCGTGAATTCTTTTCGGTGAAATTATAGGTGTCCCTTAAATTCAGGAGACACCTATGACGACCTTATTTGAAAGAATCAGCATTGATACCGTGGATGAAATTATTGCAGGGATTGCGGATGCTGAGTTATTTCTTGAAGCGCTGTTCGAGCGCGACGAGCTATCTGCACCAAACATGGATAAGGTAAACAGGTTGGTGATGTTATCTCTGTCCGCTGTACGGCATTGCCATAAATTACTGAACCTACAGATTAAAGATATTTCCGACGATCACTAACACCATTGAGACAAGGCCCAGCAGTACGAATAAACCTTCCTGCTGCTGGCGCCAGGCCGCTTTCTTTTTCCCACCCCAGTCACCGAACCCCACATAGAGTCCACCAAACATCAATGGCAGCCCCAGCAACCAACTGATGTTTTCACCGGCCGCGAAGCCCAGCAGTACCAGAAAGAGCATTATTACAATATGCATGTGTGCGGGCCTTAATCCATTTCCAATCTGAAACTGTCACCGATTTTATTATGAGTGCTGGGTTTATCAATCTGAAACCCGGTCAGGTTTTCTCGCAAAATTGGCTGAAGCAAATCACCCAAATCATTTACTGCATCTGTGCTTGGTGAAAGCCACTGGTTCAACCGTGCCCTGGGAAGAATCAGAGGCATCGCCTTCGAGTGATATGGCATCAGCTTGGGGTGAGGTGGTAATGTTATAACTGAACAAGAGTATGTGAGTTCACCTGTTTCCTTGTTCAGCCACGTTCGATACAGGCCACCCAAGGCTAAGGCTTTGTCGCCTATGAAGTCGTGATAAACGGTCTTACCATCAATCACTTCAGTTTCACCAAACCCTGATACAGGTATAACACAGCGATGCTGACGATAAGCGGTGTATCCGGCACTGCCTTTTGTGTTCAGTTTGTCGTACCTGGTGTTGAATGATGTGTACTGTGAAGGTTTAAAGCCGGCCTCGCTTGGCTCCAGTAACAGCCACCAAATTGCATCTTGCAGGCGGCGGCCACCAGCTTCTTCGAGTACAACAGAAACTTTGTTTGTTGCCCGGATAAAGCGGCCAGTTCTTAGTGGTTGTGGCATCAGACTGATGCCGAGTTCTTCAAGTAGTCCAATTACAAATGGATCGTCAGTTACATTCAACCTGCCGCACATCGATTGACCCTATATATAAACTTTGCTCGGAACCACAAACAAGGTATTATGCCGCTCGAATTTAGTCCAGTGGCAAAGGAGCACTTTGACGCTTGACTACATAACTGTGTACAGAATGTGATATTCCCTAGCTGGTAAAGCTTAAAATTAATCATTCTAATCAGCTAGTTATGATGTTCATTCCGTTATTGTGGCTCACAATCATCCATCCGGAGTTGCTGAGCCGAGTCGCGCTGACAGAGCTATAACGGAGCGCCTGACCCAAGCCATGGCTTTGGTCGATATCAAGTTATTGGATCATTTTGTGGTCGGCGACGCAGAGGTCATTTCCTTTGCAGAACGCGGCTGGCTTTAAGATCTGATCGGATCGCAAACAAGAACGGTTAAATTCAAGGCAGAATTACCTTGAGTTTTAGACTGGGATCCTGTATAAATTGCGCCCTTTCAGAAATCCGGGGCATTCTTCCAGGCCAGAAGGATGACGATAGCTCGAGCTGAAGTAATTTTGGAGAAACATTGACATGTCTAGAGTGTGCCAAATCACTGGTAAAGGTCCGATGGTAGGTAACCGTCGTTCACACGCCAACAACGCAACTAAGCGCCGTTTCCTGCCTAACCTGCAAACTCACCGTTTCTGGGTTGAAAGCGAAAACCGTTTCGTATCGCTGCGTCTTTCAACACGCGCTATGCGTATCATCGATAAAAATGGTATCGATGCAGTTTTAGCTGATCTGCGTAAGCAAGGTCAAAAGGTTTAAGGATTAGAAAATGCGCGATAAAATTCGTTTAGTTTCTTCTGCTGGTACCGGCTTTTTTTATACAACTGATAAAAACAAGCGCACCATGCCAGAAAAAATGGAAATCAAAAAATTCGATCCTAAAGTGCGCAAGCACGTGATTTTCAAAGAAGCGAAAATCAAATAATCGGATTTATTTCCAAAAGCAAAACCCGGTCCTGTACCGGGTTTTTGTTTTTCTGCCCTTTGCAAAAAATGATTACGCCCTGATCAGGCTAGCCGTGCACAACGGCAGATGGTGTTGCTGTTATTTTCCCACTTGGTTTCTGCCTGCGCCTTTGCCGACAAAAGCCGCTGCTGTACTAGGCTTGTGCTTTGGCATGCATTAAACTGCGTTTTTTCTGTTAAAGGTGAGCAGGTTATGGCGTTGAGCCGACGTGACTGGAACAACATCATCATTTTTGCTGTGTTGGCGCTGATGCTGCTGTTTTTTATCGTGCCACAACAATTGGCCTTGTTAAAACAACAACAGCAACAAACGGAAAAGGTGATTGCTGAAGGTTTTAGTTTGCTACAGCTGCAGTTTGCACAAACCAATGTGCAGCAAGCCGGCACTGTCTGGCATTTTCAGCCGCAGCTGGCAACAACAAACAGTGCCGCTGAAATTGCCAGTGCCTGGCAGCAGCTGCAGCTGCAGGCTGCCGTGAAAGCCATCACACTGGAAACACCGCCACTGGCCACTGTGGTGCTGCTGTTAGCTGGCGCCGACAGTGCTCAGCACTGGTGGTTATATCAGCATCAGCAGCAATATTATTTGCAGCGCCAGGGCCAGTCCGCTTTATATCCGATAACCGAAGTTCAATATCAGCAGCTGTTTCCACAGCCCTCTGTCCAGTGAGTGTGAGTGATGCCTGAATTACCCGAAGTTGAAGTGTCCCGCTTAGGAATAAGCCCGCATTTACAGGGCAGGACTCTTGTTGCAATGCAGGTGCGCCAGCGCCAGTTACGCTGGCCTGTGCCGGATGAAGTGATAGCGCTTTGCAATGAGCCCATTCTGGGGGTGTCGCGCCGGGCTAAGTATCTTCTGATCCATCTGAGCGCCGGCGACATGCTGGTTCATCTGGGTATGTCGGGTAATCTGAAACTATTACCCGCAACAACAGCGCCCGGTAAACACGACCATGTCGATTGGCTGCTCGACAATCAGACCTTGCTGCGCCTCAATGACACCCGCCGTTTTGGCGCTGTATTGTGGCAAGCCAAAGGTAGCTTGCATCCGATGCTGGCGGCGCTTGGCCCAGAGCCTTTAACAGCGGATTTTACTGCCGAACATTTGCATCTTTGCTGCCAGAAACGCAGCAGTGCCATCAAACTGGTGCTGATGGACAATCATGTGGTGGTTGGGGTGGGTAATATTTACGCCAATGAAGCTTTGTTTAAAGCCGGTATTTTGCCAACCCGCCCCGCCAACAGTTTGACTTTGGCTGAATGTGCGGTGCTGACTGCAGTGGTGAAACAAACACTGCAGTTTGCTATTACCCAGGGCGGCACCACGTTAAAAGACTTCAGTCAGGTGGATGGTAAACCCGGTTATTTTAAACAGGAGTTACTGGTGTACGGCCGGGGTGGTGAAGCTTGCACTTCATGTGCCACTGAACTGCGGGAAGTGCGGCTGGGGCAACGCAGCACTGTGTATTGCCCGGATTGTCAGCGCTGACAAGCATGCAGGTTCTGTACTGTTTGCCACAGCAACCCCGTCACAAGGGCTGCTGTCTGGCCGCTTAAAACTCTTTTTTCGCAATAAAACGCCAGCGCCAGCCGGATAATTCCGGGTTGTTGGTGACAGGTTTGGATAAATCTATGCTGATAATACTACCGCGGCTGGCGTGACTGGGCAGCAGCCGAAGACCGATGCCATAACCGTATAATCGGCCCTGATCCAGTTCAATTTGCTGGTCCGGATTATCCCAGGCGCGGCCAGCGTCAACAAAAGCGGCAATGGCCACATCAAATAACTGATATACATGCCAGGGGGTAATATAACGGTATTCACTACTGGCAATAATGGCTTTATCGCCGGTTTGATAATAGAGCGGGAAAGCCCGCATCCCTTCATCACCACCAATGGCAATACGCTCATCGCGAAACAGATTGTCCCCCATGGCAACACGCAACTGACTGAGCCACACCTGATTGTCGCTCAGATGTTTGATATACCGCAGTTGGGTGTTAAATAAACGCTGTTGCGGCAGTTTAGTGGCGTCCAGCAGGTTTAAATCGCTATTGAGCACCAGCCAGCTGCTTTGCCCCACAGCCCAGGTTTTATTCAGAAACAGCTGATACTGCATACCGGCACTATAAGCGCCCAGACTGGTGCTGAGCGCACCGACCCGGGCGCCAAACTGCCAGCCAAAATTAATATCTTCTACTCTATTAAACAGATAAAAGTTATGCAGTTTCTGGTAGTTGGATTCAAACCATTCAAAACCAAGCCAGACCTGAGATAAATCCCGATCCGGTGGTGGCGGTAAGGTGGAATATTCATTGGCGCTAAAGTGGCGGTCGTCCAGTTTTACCCCCACACTGAGCCTTTGTACTGTATGGCCCTGCTGACTGAGTTTCCAGCCGGTATCGACCGACAGATATTGCACTTTGCTCTGATATTCGTTGTAGACATCTCCGCGCTGATACTCACTGATGTCTTTGATGTCTTTAAAAACCTCAAAACCATAACTGCGCTCGCTGCCAAGCTGATAAAAAGGTTTATTCAGCCGGAACTGGTAAGTTTCACCGTCGGAATTGTCGGCATATTGCAGCGCTGTCTGCCAGTGGCTGCCGCTAATATTGGGCGATAAAAACCGGGTTTTGTAACCATGACGTTCGCTGTCACTGAAATACTCCACCATCAGTTGATTGCCGGTGCCCCACAAATTGTCTTCGGCAAAACCCAGATTAGTTTTGGTTTCGCCGCCTTCATGCCCAAGCGAAATTTTTGGCAATAACGACCAGTTGTCCCAGCTGCTGACTTTTACTTTGACTGTGTTGTCGGCCGGGCAATAGTGGCTGACGCTGACTTCGGCATGACGCAGATAACGGCGGCTGCGCAGCAAACGTTCGGTTTCATTTAATAAAGCTGGATCAAGCCGCTGACCGGTTTGGAACAATAAGTCGTCACGGATGGCCTGTTCGCTGGTGATCACATGGTAGTCGTTGGCAAGATAATGAAACCAGACCACATGTTTTTTGTTCAGATCAAAAATGTCGTTACGCTGTAACTCAATGGCGGCAATGGTCCAGTCCGCAGTTTTTCCCGGTAACGGCTGTTCAGCATTCACTGCAATACATTCAGCTGCCTGCAGTTGCTGGCAGATTAACAACAGTAATGTGACACATCGTCTGATCATTCTTGTATCCTCACAAACTGCATCAGAGGTTGACCCATCATATCAGCGCTTGGTTCATCTTGTGGTGTTTGCTGTTTAAAAATCAAGAAATATCAAAGTGGTGGGAAAAGCTCTGCTAAAAGTTTAGCAGAGCAACACAGCAGATTTTATTGTTCGGCTTTTTTTAACGATTTAAGTAAAGCGACCTGAGAGGGACTGAGCCGGATCACACTGCCCGGATAAACCCGGCCTGCCGGATAGTCCCAGTCTTTTGGTCTGGACTCGGCCACCACTTCTTTAAAACTGTTGCAGACTTTTGTGGAGGGTTTGCTGCCAAGCTTTTTGACGTAAGCTTTTAAATAATCATCACTGACGCCTTCATTGGCCAGCACACAATACCCTTCTGTGGAATACACCACTTCTTCAGAGTCTTCTGCCTTGAGATTTGACGTTACCAGGAGTCCCGCAATTAAACAGAGATACAGACTTTTTTTCATATTTTTCCTCTTCTTAGTCAACCACGCCTGAGCGGCGTTGTTTTAAACCTAGCTCACTTTCAGCCAAGCGCCAGCCAGAGGCTTTTGCTGGTTCTACCTGGTGCTGATTGCATGGCCGAAAAAAAGCCGATACACTGCCGCCGCAAAACCAAGGGGTGCGAAAGCTGAGATGCCAAAAGGCAAACCCTAAGAACCTGATCCGGATCATGCCGGCGGAGGGATGGTGTCTTTGACTTCCTTATACGCAGATGATCCATTTTTCTCACTGGAGTCATCTGTCGATGCGTCTGAAATCTGCTGTTTCTGTTATTGCCGTTGCGGTTTCCACTGTCGTTGCCCCTTATGCTGTTGCCGATGCGGCCGAGCAAGCTATTGAACGTTTGAGTATTAAAGGGGATTTTCGTCAGTCTTCACTGAACCAGTTACCCGGCAGTGTGGCGCTTATTTCAGAGCAGGACATTAAACGTCAGCACGCGCAGCATCTGGACGATGTATTGCAGCAGCTGGGCAACGTTAATTTTGCTGCTGGTGCATCGCGCGGCCGATATCTGCAGATGCGCGGTATAGGCGAACGCAGTGAATTTGTTGACAGTATTAACCCGTCTGTGGGTGTGCTGGTGGACGGCATTGATTATTCGCTGTTGGGGTTACCTTCGCTGCTCGATGTGCAGCAGCTTGAGGTGTTTCGCGGCCCTGAAGCCACTCGTTTTGGGGCCAATGCCATGGCCGGCATGCTGAATTTTGTCAGTAGCGAGCCGGTATTTGAGCAAAGCACCAGTTTGTCGGCCAGCGTTGCCAACTACAACAGCAATCAGCTGAGTCTGGTGCATAACAACAGTGTGTCGGAACAGTTTGCTTTCAGATTGGCGGCTGAACATCAGTCATCTGATGGTTTTATCAACAACCAGTTTTTAAACCGTGATGACACCAATAATATTGATGAAAATCATCTGCATACAAAATTCCGTTATCTGGTGTCAGAGCAGCTGACGTTGGATGCAGTGCTGAATCTGCACGATATCAACAATGGATATGACGCCTTTTCACTGGATAGAAACAGAACCACTTTGTCGGATGAACCAGGCCAGGATAAGCAGGATATTGCTGCAGCTATGCTCAAAGCCCGTTATACCGGCTGGCAATTTGCCGAGTCTGTGACGCAGTTCAGTCTGCTGCATGCTGACAGCGACTATGGTTTTGACGAAGACTGGAGTTTTCAGGGCATTCATCCTGATGGTTATGCTACGACCGATCAATACCTGCGCGAGCGACAAAATTACAGCCTGGACCATCGTTTTGTGGCGCTGGACCAAAGCTGGGTCAGCGGCTTTTATTTCAGCACCCAACAAACCGATTTAAACCGCAATTATGGTGACTCTTTTGCCAAAGAAATTTATCCGTTTTTCAGTGAGCTAAAACGGCAGAATGTCGCCTGGTATCTGGAAAGTCAGCATCAGCTGGCTCCTGACGTGAAGCTGACCGCTGGGCTCAGAGCCGAGCGTTATCAGGATGATTATCAGGACAGTAACCTGATTATGCAGGATGGTGATGACTGGATGTGGGGCGGCAAGTTAAGCCTTGATTATCAGCTGACACCACAAAGTATGGTGTATCTGCTGGGCTCCCGTGGTTATAAAGTCGGTGGTATTAATGGTGAAGCTTTGGCCAAAGCTCAGGATCCAAAAAACAGCAGCATTGCCGATTTTTTAAAACGTCACCCAACTTTTGCGCCTGAAACTTTATGGAATGCCGAGTTTGGTGTGAAAGCCACCACCGCAGAGCAGATGCTGGTGAGCCGGGTTGCCGCGTTTTATATGTGGCGCGACGATATGCAGGTAAACGGCTGGGTGAATCGTGGCACTAAGTTTATTGGTTATTTAAGCAATGCCGGCAGTGGCCGTAACTATGGCCTGGAAATGGAAAACCGTTTGCAGCTGATGCCGACGCTGGCGCTTTTTGCCAACGCCAGTGTGCTGCACACTGAGATCCGCGATTTTGTCACCGAAAAAGGTGTTGATCAGACTGGCCGTGAGCAGGCGCATGCGCCGGATTTTCAATACAGCCTGGCACTGGAATGGAGCATGCTGGATAACCTGCAGTTGAATACCGGGCTACAACACAAAGCCGGTTATTTTTATTCCGACTCGCATGATGCCAAAGCAGAAGGCATGACGCTGCTGAACCTGAAACTGAGTTATCAGCTGGATGCATTGGAGCTGGCGCTTTGGAGCCGCAACGCCCTGGACGAAACTTATGGTGTGCGGGGCTTTTATTTTGGCAACGATCCGCGTGATGGTTATCAAGACCATGTGTACGAACAGTTTGGCGAACCGCGCCGTGTTGGCATCAGTGCCAGTTACCAGTTTTAAGGAGTGAGTTGATGCAACTTTCTATCGAAATCAGTAAATATCCGCTCACCGCCGAATATATCGAACCTATTGTGGGTTTTATTGCAGAGCTCAACCGCGAGCCTGGCTTGATTGTGGTGACCAACACCATGAGCACCCAGGTGTTTGGTGAATACGACACTGTGATGGCGGCGCTGCAGCGTTGTATCAAATGGTCTTTTGAGCGTTATGGCAAAGTGGTGTTTGTGGTGAAGTTTATTCATGGTGATTTAAGACCATGAACGAGCTGCTCAGCGGCATTGTCTCAGGCTGGCAGCTGCAAACCAGCCTGGAATTACTGGCAACAGTGCTGGCACTGACATACACAGTGCTGGCCATTCGCCACAGCTTATGGTGCTGGCCGGCGGCATTGCTCAGCACCTTATTAACTTTGCAAATTATGCTGCAATCTCAGCTTTTTACCGACGCTTTGTTGCAGCTGTATTATGCCGCTATGGCGCTGTATGGCTGGTGGAACTGGCAGAAAATGCGCCAGCACAGCCATGGTGTACCACAAACTGTGGTGGAATGGCGGCTGTCACAACATCTGCTGTTGATAGGCTGCACTTTCAGCGCTGGTTTGTTGCTGGGCTTTTTGATGGCCAACTACACCAGCACTGATTTTGCTTACCTCGGGGCTCAGGTGAGTTGTTTTGCTGTGGTCAGCACCTGGCTGGTGGCAAAAAAAGTGGTATCAAACTGGCTGTACTGGGTTGTGATTGATGCTGTGTCTATTTATATCTATCTGCAAAAAGATTTGTATTTTTTCAGTGCACTTTTTGTTATTTATACCGTCATCGCAGCGGTAGGGTACCTGGCATGGCGCAGCAGCTATCAAGTTCAACAGAACAACAAATCTGGCATCTGTGTCAGCGGTTAGAGTTTTTTGCCAATCATCTGCCGCTGGCGCTGCAAAAGCTCGCCACCAGTAGTACCAACGATAACTATTATATCCACACCCAGCGTGGTCATTATTTACTAAGGCACTACGCGCCTTTTGTGGAAGGGGTGTGCCGGCAGCAGGAGCTGCGTTGTCAGCACGCTGCTGCCGCTGTTGGCGTTGCTCCGGCGCCCCTTTGTCTGAATAACCATCAGCGGATGCTGGTGAGTGAGTTTTTAACCCGTAGCCGGCATTTTGATTGGCAACTGCATCATGGTGAACTGATGCAGCTTGTGGAAAAACTGGTGCGGTTACACCGGCTCACAGTGCAAACCCCTGAGTTACAACCGCTTTTGTATTTGCAGCAGTTATATGACGACTTGCCTGAGCACAACAGGGGGCAGCTCCCGCAGGATATATTTGCGGTGTTGCAGCAAGCCGCCGGGGAATTTATGCAGCTGCCCACTGACATTGTGCTTTGTCATATGGATTTGCACAGCGGGAATATTTTGTTGCAGCAACAACGTATCTGGTTGATTGATTTTGAATATTGCCAGCGGGCGGACAGCAGTTTTGATTTAGCCGCTTTAGCGCTGAATTTGCAGATGAATGCCGGCGAAGAGCAGGCGATGCTGGATTTTTATCTGCAATACCGGCCGCAGGCAGCCACTGGGTTACATAAAAGGTTAAAGCTGGCCAAACAGTTGTATAGCGGATTTTGCTGGTTATGGTATCTGACGTTGCCGGACCACAGTGACAAGGCGGAGCAGGCGCTGAAAAAACTGCGGCAACTGTTGTTGCCGCAGTGATTGGTGATTAGATCCCACCCAGACGTTCGGCCAGCGTTTTGTAACGTTTTACATCGTCTTCTTCAAACATTGGTTTGCCGTTGGCGTCTTTACCTGCGGCGACCAGCAGATTTTCCCTTGCCAGTCGTTCTACCCGAATTTCCTGAATTGCCAGAAAAGCGGCCACTTCAGCTACTGTCATTAATGCCATGATCATGTCTCTACGTTATTGAGCTTTATAATATAAGCCTAAAATTTGCTGTTTGTGAATAGCCTATAAGTGCTTGTTGCGATTAGAGGTTGAACGCTTTCGCAGCAGCTTGTGTATTTGACGCAAAGGCTAGAGCATTTGTATGCACTGTGTTAACTTTTGGTGTCGTAAAAGCAATAACTGCACGAAGCACATTAATTAAGAGAACTTCTGATGGCAAAAATAATGCAAACCATATGCTCCGGCATCATGGTATTTGGGGTAATGCAAATGGCGTGGGCTGAAACAGCAGCTCCTGTGGCTGCACAAAAACCTTATGTGGTGAAATCACCTAATGGTGACAGGGTTGATCCTTATTATTGGCTCAGAGACGACAAAAGGCAGGCGCCTGAAGTGTTGTCTTACCTCAATGCCGAGAATAAATATTATCAGGACTATGCAGCCAAATACGCTGAGCTGAACAAGCAGCTATCAGCAGAAATTATCGGTAGGGTGAAGCAGGATGACAGCGCAGTGCCTGCGATCAAAGGTGATTATTCTTATTACAGCCGCTTTGAAACAGGTAAACAGTACCCGATTTATGCCCGCAAACCTAAGGCCGGCGGCGCCGAGCAGATTATGCTGGATGTCAACAAAATGGCTGAAGGCAAAGACTTTTATCAGGTCAGCAATTATCAGGTAAGCCCCAATCAGCAATTGCTGGCTTATGCCGAAGACACCACGGGGCGTCGCAATTACACACTGAAAATCCGTGATTTACGCACCGGGCAGGATCTGCCTGACACTTTGACCGGTATGGATGCATCTCTTGCCTGGTCGGCTGATAGTCAATCATTGTTTTATATTGAAAAAGACAAGCAAACCTTACTGGGCAACAAAGTCAAACGCCATCAACTTGGCCAGGATAACAGCAAAGATGAGCTGTTATATGAAGAAAAAGACACCAGCTTTTATATGGGTGTTGGTAACAGCGGCGATGACCAGTATGTGGTGATATGGCTTGGCAGCACAGTGTCGAATGAAATGCTGGTGCTGAAAAGTGACGACAAGAGTGGCAAGTTCCGCACTGTGGCGCCGCGTCAGCGCGATTTTAAATACGACATTGAGCATATGGGTAACCGCTGGGTGATCAGAACCGACTGGAATGCGCCGAATTACCGGCTGATGACAGTTGCCGATGACCAGATAGGTGACAGAGCTCGCTGGCAGGAATTGCTGGCGCATGATCCTAAAGTGTTTATCGAATCGTTTCAGTTATTTAAAGACTATATTGCGGTGAATGTGCGCAATGATGGTTTGAATAAAGTGCAGGTGATGCCCTGGGCTGATCTGAAAAAAGCCAGGTACATCGATTCAGGTGAAGCAGCTTATGTTGCTTACACTAACGTCAATTATCAGCAAGACACTGAATGGTTGCGTTACAGCTATACCTCGTTAACCACACCTTCGTCTATCTATGAAATGAATATGCGCACCGGCGAAAAACGCCTGTTAAAAGAGCAGGAAGTGCTGGGTGGTTTTGATAAAAACAATTATCAAACCGAGCGGGTTTGGGCGACGGCATCAGATGGCACCAAAATTCCGGTCAGTCTGTTGTACAAAAAAGGCCTGAAAAAAGATGGCACCGCGCCTTTATATCAATATGCCTATGGCTCTTACGGCAGCTCCAGCAGCCCAAGCTTTAAAGCACCGGTGTTGTCGCTGGTCGACCGTGGTTTTGTCTATGCCATCGCCCATATCCGGGGTGGCCAGGAAATGGGCCGGCATTGGTATGAAGACGGCAAGTTGCTGAATAAAATCAACACATTCACTGACTTTATCGCCGTTACCGATTATCTGGTTGCTGAAAAATATGCTGCCAAAGATAAAGTCTTTGCCATGGGTGGCAGTGCCGGTGGTTTACTGATGGGGGCCATTGCCAATATGGCGCCGGAAAAATACCGCGGCATTTTGGCGCATGTGCCTTTTGTCGATGTGGTGACCACTATGCTGGATGAGTCTATCCCATTAACTACCAATGAGTTTGATGAGTGGGGTAACCCAAAACAAAAAGCCTTTTATGACTATATGCTGTCATATTCACCTTATGATCAGGTGAAAAAACAGGCTTATCCGGCCATGCTGGTGACCACAGGGCTGCACGATTCACAGGTGCAGTATTTTGAACCGGCCAAATGGGTCGCTAAGTTACGCACTCACAAAACCGATAACAACCCGTTGTTATTCCGCACCAATATGGAAGCGGGTCATGGCGGTAAATCTGGCCGCTTCTCCCGCCTGAACGAAATTGCCGATGAATATGCTTTTGTCTTGTCGCTGTTGGCACAGCCTTAAACGCTAAGCCAGCATTGTTCAGCAAAAACGCCTGCGCGATGCAGGCGTTTTTTTTCCTGCAATTTGTCCGGCTATCAGGTCATTGGTGGCATGTTGTGGCGCTACGGCAACAGGGACAAATGTTAGCGCTGTTTTAGCGGTTATTTTCCGCTTTGCTGCTTTAGTTAAATTTTCCGTTGTCTATCCGATTTCTGCTATTTGTTCATCGGGCTGTCATGGACATTCTAGAGTGAACTCGGTATAAGAATCTGACATAGATAGCATTTTTGAGCATTTTGCCCATTTATACCCGCTCAGACCAACGCAGTGTTGCCAAGGTACGCTATCTTTGAACGGACAGGACAAATTCTGCTCCGCTGAACGTCATAATAAAAACTATGGGTACAAGCTATGAAAGCATCCGGCACCGCGCTCGCCATTTTTAACAACTTTCTCGGTCAGTCGCCAAACTGGTACAAGCTGACCATCATCATGTTTCTGTTTATTAATCCGCTGGTTTTTATCAACCATCCTTATCTGGCTGGTTGGTTACTGGTGATTGAGTTTATTTTTACGTTGGCGATGGCGCTGAAGTGTTATCCGCTGTTGCCGGGGGGGTTACTGGCCATTCAGGCGATTGCGATGGGCATGACCAGCACCCATAAAGTAATGCACGAAGTTACTATGAATATTGAGGTGATTTTGCTGCTGGTGTTTATGGTGGCCGGCATTCACTTTGTCAAAGATTTGCTGTTGTTTGTGTTTACTAAATTATTGATCCGCGTGCGTTCAAAAATAGGTATTTCGCTGGCTTTTACTTTTATGGCGGCGTTTTTGTCAGCTTTCCTTGATGCTTTAACTGTGGTGGCCGTGGTCATCGCCGTTGGTATCGGTTTTTATGCGATTTATCACAAAATTTCCTCCGGCAAAGGTTTTATTGACCCCCATGATCACAGTGTGGACACTGAAGTGGCCGAGTTATCCCGTGCTGATTTAGATGCATTCCGTGGTTTTTTACGAAACTTACTGATGCACGCCGGGGTGGGTACCGCATTGGGTGGAGTGTCCACTATGGTGGGCGAACCTCAAAACCTGATTATTGCTGCTGCTGTAGGTTGGGATTTTGCTGAATTTGCGCTGCGGATGAGTGCTGTGAGTGTGCCTATTCTGATCTGCGGTTTATTAACCACAGTGGTGGTCGAGAAATTCCGCATTTTTGATTTTGGTGTGCGCCTGCCAACCGCAGTGCAGGACGTACTTATTGCATACGATAAATACCAGACTGCCAAAATCACTTCATCCGACATCGCAAAACTCTGGGTGCAGGGCATTATTGCGGTGTTATTGATCCTGTGCCTGAGTCTGCATATTGCTTCTGTAGGCCTGATTGGTCTGATGGTGATCATTCTGGCCACCACTTTCTGTGGTGTGACGGATGAGCATGCGATTGGCCATGCTTTTAAAGAAGCGCTGCCTTTTACCGCTTTGCTGGTGGTATTTTTTGCCGTAGTGGCGGTGATTATTGATCAGCATTTGTTTAGTCCGGTGATTGCCTGGGTGCTGACCTTTGACGGTCAGTTGCAGCTGGCAATGTTGTTTTTGGCAAACGGCGCTTTATCCATGGTCAGCGACAACGTCTTTGTTGGCACTGTGTATATCAATGAAGTAAAAGCGGCCTGGGAAGCGGGCAGTATCAGTCGCGAACAGTTTGAGTTATTGGCGATTGCGATTAATACCGGCACCAACCTGCCAAGCGTGGCAACCCCTAATGGTCAGGCGGCGTTTTTATTCCTGCTGACCAGTGCTTTAGCACCGCTGATTCGTCTTTCTTACGCCAAGATGGTGTGGATGGCAATTCCTTACACTATTGTGTTAACTGTTGTTGGATTAATCTGCACTGTGTTTGTGTTGCCTGAGGTGACGCACTGGTTTTATGACGCCGGCTGGATCCACCATTATGTACCTGGTGCAGCGGCAGTGTCCGGACACTGATGCGACAAAAGGGCGGGGTTTTATCTCAGATAAAACCCCATTTATCCGATCTCTGCTTTAAAAATTGCAGGCCAGACATCAGATCCCTGCAGCATTGTCACCGCATCTGTTGATGTGCAGCAGGTTATCTTCTTGTGACCGGTTCAGTCCGAAGCAACGTAATGAATGGTATAGGCCCACTTAACAAAAGAGGAAACTGAGTCTGGTGAGCACTTTATTATGGATAGTGGTGTTACCGCTGCTGGCCAGTATCTTTGTGACGGCAGCACGGCAGTGGCAGCGAAGTTATCTGGCGCTGGCTGTGGCTGCTTTCCCTGCACTGGCGTTATTACTGTTATTACCTTCAGCAGCGGCCATTTTTTCCGGTGAAGTGCTGCGCTATCAAGTGCAGTGGTTACCGCTGATTGGGTTGAATTTCAGCCTGCATCTGGATGGTTTATCGTTTTTATTTAGTCTGCTCATTCTCTGCATCGGTTTACTGGTTATTCTTTATGCACGCTATTACCTGTCGGCACAGGATTCAATGGCCAGGTTTTATGCGTTTCTAATGTTGTTTATGTTTGCGATGCTGGGCGTGGTGTTGTCTGGCAACCTGCTGCAAATGTGGTTTTTCTGGGAGCTGACCAGTATCAGCTCGTTTTTACTGATTAGTTTCTGGTCGCAGCAGGGAGATGCCCGTAAAGGCGCCAGAATGGCATTAACTGTCACAGCAGCCGGTGGTTTGGCCTTGCTGGCTGGTATAGTGTTGCTTGGGCAAATTACCGGCAGTTATGAATTGTCGGTGGTACTGACGCAAACTGAACAATTACAGCAACATGCAGCTTATCCTGTGGTACTGGCGCTGGTGTTGTTGGGCGCTTTTACCAAGTCGGCACAGTTTCCTTTTCATTTCTGGTTACCCAACGCCATGGCCGCCCCAACGCCGGTCAGTGCTTATCTGCATTCGGCAACTATGGTGAAAGCCGGTATTTTCCTGCTGGCGCGTTTATATCCGCTGTTATCCGGTACCGAATTGTGGTTTTTAGCGGTGACTCTGGCCGGTTTAACCACTTTGCTGGTGGGCGCTTATTTCGCGTTATTTCAGCATGATTTAAAGGGATTGTTGGCTTATTCAACCATCTCTCACCTAGGCCTGATTACCTTATTACTGGGGTTAGATACAGATTTGGCTGCAGTAGCCGCCATCTTCCATGTAATTAACCATGCCATTTTTAAAGCATCATTATTTATGGCAGCAGGTATTATTGACCATGAAACCGGCTCCCGTGATATGCGAAAAATCAATGGTTTATGGAAATATATGCCGGTTACTGCCACCCTGGCGATGGTGGCTTCGGCGTCAATGGCCGGTGTGCCGCTGTTAAACGGTTTTTTATCCAAAGAAATGTTCTTTACACAAACCCTGCATCAGGGAGTGTTAGGGTCGTTAAGCTGGCTTATTCCGCTGCTGGCGACAGTGGCGGCGATTTTTGCCGTTGCTTATTCTGCCCGTTTTATCCACGACGTGTTTTTTAACGGTGAACCTATTGGCCTGAGCAAAACGCCGCATGAACCGCCGCGTTATATGCGGGTACCAATGGAAATTCTGGTGGCTCTCTGTGTGCTGGTCGGGGTGTTTCCGCAATGGTTTATCGGTGATTTGCTATCGCAGGCGGCTGTGGCAGTGCTGGGCAGTGCGGCGCCGGAATACAGTCTGGCGTTGTGGCATGGTCTGAATATACCGCTTTTGATGAGTGTGCTGGCGCTGGCCGGTGGTATTGTGCTTTATATCAACCGCAAACATTTATTTGTATTCCAGGCCGGCTTTGCCGAACAACCGGCAATTTACCGTTTTGAAAATGTGTTGCAGCGTTTTGTGCAGCGTTGCCGCAGTTTGACTGCGGCTATCGACAATGGCCGTTATCAGCGATTTGCCGGTCTGATGTTGGTGTTGGTGTTGTGGTTGTGCGGAGCGCCTTTGCTGGAGCTTGCTTCATTACAAGGCAACAGGCCGGCCTTGCCGCTGGATATGCTGGTGCTGGCCGGCGCCGCTATTTTATGTATTGCTGCCATCGCCACTGTACTCACCATCCGGCAACGTTTATTGTCGCTGGTGATGATTTCGGTGGTGGGGTTAATGGTCAGCCTGGCTTTTGTCCGGTTTTCGGCACCGGATTTGGCACTGACTCAGTTATCGGTGGAAGTGGTAACTGTTGTGCTGCTGATGCTGGCGTTGTATTTCCTGCCGCATAAATCGGTGAAACAATCTTCACCTGGTCATCTGGTGCGGGATTTGGCGTTGGCAACAGGGGTTGGGGTGGTGATAGGCAGTCTGGCTTTTGCCATGCTGACCCAGCAAACCGACACTATTTCAGATTATTTCCTGCAAAATGCCAAAACCGGCGGTGGTGGCACAAATGTGGTTAATGTCATTCTTGTTGATTTCCGTGGTTTTGACACCCTGGGTGAAATCACCGTGTTAGGTATCGCCGCTCTGGGAATTTTTAAAATGCTGACCGGCATTCCTCGTTTTATGTCAGGTGCCGATGGCGAAGGCCGGCGCTGGGCGCTGGACAGCCATCCACTGTTGCTGGCGGTGGTGTCACAGGCGTTATTGCCGCTGGCGTTATTGGTTTCTGTGTATATCTTCTTCCGTGGCCACAATATGCCTGGCGGAGGTTTTGTCGCCGGTCTGATCACCGCTGTTGCGATGATCCTGCAGTATGTGGCGCAGGGCGTGGACTGGGTCAAACCCAGGTTAAAAGTTGAATATTCCACGCTGATTTCCTTAGGGATTTTATGCGCCACTATAACGGGTCTCGCCAGCTGGCTGTTTGAGCGGCCGTTTTTAACATCCTGGTTTGATTATTTTGACCTGCCGCTGGTGGGCACTGTTGAGCTGGCCAGTGCCATGGCGTTTGACCTGGGTGTTTATCTGACGGTGGTGGGGTCAACCTTATTGATCCTGGCGAACTTAGGCAAAGTCACCACCCGTTACCGTCCTGTACATAAGGAGCAATCATAATGGAACTGGTGATGGCAATTGTAATAGGCGTATTAACCAGCTGCGGTGTGTTGTTGGTATTGCGTGCCCATACCTTTGCTGTGGTGCTGGGGTTAACCATGCTGTCTTATGCGGTCAATTTGTTTATTTTTGCCAGTGGCGGTTTAACCGCAGGTAAAGGCGCAGTATTGGGCGTAACGGACATCTATGCTGACCCTTTACCGCAGGCGCTGGTGCTGACCGCTATTGTGATAGGTTTTGCCATGACGGCGTTTTTAGTGATCCTTGCCATTCGTGCCCGGGCTGAACTGGGCAATGACCATGTGGATGGCCACAGTGGTTCGCGGCAACAGCAGGAGTCGCGGTTTTGATGCAACATGCAGTGATTTTTCCGATTTTAGTTCCGTTAATTACCGGGGCTTTATTGTTGTTACCACCGCTGCAGGCATCTGTAAATAAAAGGCGGGCGCTGGGGGGGCTTGGTTTGTTGCTGCTGTTACTCAGCGCCTGTTATGGCCTTTGGCAAAGCGCTGGCGGTGTACAAAACTTTTACCTGCTGGGGAACTGGCCGGCGCCTTTTGGCATTGTGCTGCTGCAGGATAAAGTATCGGCCATTTTTGTGTTGTTAAGCACAGTGTTGGCCTGTTGTTGCTGGCTGTACAGTCTGGCTGGTGAAGATGAACGTGGTGCTTATTTCCAGCCTTTGTTACAGTTTTTGCTGATGGGCATTCACGGCGCCTTTTTGACGGCTGATTTATTTAACCTTTTTGTATTTTTTGAAGTGCTGCTGATTTCCTCTTATGGCTTGTTGCTGCACGGTGGCGGCAAAGGGCGCACCAAAGCGGCCTTGCATTATGTGTTATTAAACCTGTTAGGCTCCGCGCTGTTTTTACTGGCACTGGCGCTGTTGTACGCCATGCTGGGCAGTCTGAATATGCAGGATATGGCACTGCGTATCAGTAGTCTGGCACCGCAGCAGGTGTTAATTGTCAAAGCGGCTGCAGGTTTGTTATTGCTGGTATTTGGTTTAAAAGCGGCGCTCTTGCCATTGCATTTCTGGTTGCCGGCCGCTTATGCCAATGCGTCGGCCTCGGTTGCGGCTATGTTTGCCGTAATGACCAAAGTTGGTGTCTATTGTGTGATGCGGGTATTTGGCAGCCTGTTTGGTGACAATGCGGCAGAGCTGGCTGGTTTTGGCCGGGATTTATTATGGATTGCCGGCCTTGCCACTATGCTGTTGGCCGCTGTGGGTGTGGTGGCAGCACAACATCTGAAATTGCTGGTGGCTTATCTGGTCCTGTTATCAGCCGGCAGTCTGCTCGCCACGCTGGCGCTTGGTCATACCGGTGCTGTTGCCGCCGTACTTTATTACAGTCTGCATTCCACCTTGGTGGCAGCAGCGTTATTTTTACTGGCAGATTTAATTGCCGCCCAGCGCGGTACAGTGCAGGACAGGTTAGTGGCCGGCCGGCCTTTACAACAAGCCTGGCCTTTGGGTGTGCTTTTTGTTATCGCAGCGCTGGCCGTGGTGGGGATGCCGCCCTTGTCTGGTTTTGTGGCAAAGATCTGGTTAATGCAGGCCGCCACTGATCTGCACAGTCGTATTGCGTTATGGTCGGTGTTGCTGTTCTGTAGCCTGCTGGTGTTGATCGCATTAACCAGAGCCGGCAGCACCTTGTTCTGGCGGGTAAAAGCACAGGCGGTGACAGCGCAGCGTGCTGATGCCGTACAGTTTGCGGCTGTGTTTCTGTTGCTGCTGGCAAGTCCGCTTCTGGTGCTGTTTGGCGAGCCTGTGATGCAATTTTGTGTTGAGGCGGCAACCCAGCTGCAGTTTTTACCGAATGTGCGTGCAGTAGGAGGGCCATAACATGAATTTTATCAACACCTTGTTGCCAACACCTGCCCGTAGTTTATTGCTGTTTGTGGTCTGGTTACTCCTCAATAACAGTGTGGCGCCTATCCATCTGATTGTTGCTGCTGTATTGGCCGTGTTGATCCCGCAGCTGACAGCACCTTTTCGTGATCCTCAACCGCCGATCCGGCGTTGGGGTCTGGCTCTGCGTTATATCGGCCGGGTGTTGCTGGATATAGTGCTTGCTAACTTACAGGTAATTAAGCTGGTATTGGGGCCAAATAAAAATCTGCGTCCTGGTTTTGTACTGGTGCCGCTGGCGATTACTGAAGCTTTGCCGCTAACGATACTGGCGGGTACAGTTTCATTAACGCCTGGCACCGTCAGTGCGGAAATTTTACCGTATCAGCTGCATGAGAACAGCGCCAAACCTAAGTTTCTGCTTTTACATGTGCTTGATTTACAGAATGAAGCTGAGCTTATTGCCAGTATCAAGCAACGTTATGAGCAGCCACTGAAGGAGATATTCCAATGTTAAATCAGATAGTGCTGATTGCGATGATTGGCATCGGCATCGCCTTATTGCTGAACTTGTGGGCGTTGCTGCGTGGCCCTAGTGTGCCGGATCGTTTGTTGGCGCTTGATACCATGTATATCAACAGCATCGCGTTATTGCTCTGTTACGGCATTTATGCCGCCAGTAGTCTGCATTTTGAAGCTGCACTGTTGATTGCCATGCTGGGTTTTGTCAGCACAGTCGCAGTGTGCAAATTTATGTTACGTGGCGACATTATTGAATAGGAGAACACCATGACCTGGCTGGAATGGATTATTGCGTTATTGGTGATAGCGGGCACCCTGTTTGTGCTGCTTGGCTCTGTTGCGCTGATTAAACTGCCGGACTTTTATACCAGGCTACATGGCCCAACCAAGGCAACTACGCTGGGGTTAGGTAGTCTGGTGCTGGCGTCTATGGTATTTTTTAATTTTATCGAACAACAACTGAATCTGCAGCAGTTGCTGATTGCGTTGTTTTTATTTATTTCTGCCCCTGTCACCGCTTATATGCTGATCAAGGCTGGTTTACATCAGAAGCTGGCGCCAACAGCAGGCACCCAACAACAAGAGCTGATGAAACAAAGAGACAAATTAGCCAAAGGGGAATAAAGGCGAGGGCTGCTTAGTTTTCATCAAAACCATTGTTAATCAGTTCAACCACAGATTTTAACGCCGCTTCTGCTTCAGTACCGTGCGCCAGCACCTCAACGTTCTTGCCTTTGCTGCTGGCCAGCATCAGCAGAGCCAGCACACTGCTGGCATCGGCGGTTTTGCCTTCCTGTTGCAGCTCAATCTTCGCATCAAATTTCTGGCATAGTTGCGCCAGTTTGGTGGCAGCACGGGCGTGTAAACCCAATTGATTGACGATAGTGACGGTTTTGGAAAAGCTATTTGCCATGGTGACGTACCAGTTCGCGGTGGCGAATTTGCACATCTTCCCGCAATTCTTTAAAACGTGCCGCCAGCGCTTCAACAATATAGACAGAACGATGCTGACCGCCGGTACAGCCTATGGCGATGGTCAGATAACTGCGGTTATTGCGTTCCAGATGAGGCAACCAGGTGCCGATAAACTGATTAATTTGCTCGGTATACTGACCCACCACGTCCTGCGCTGCCAGATAATCTTTCACCGGCTGATCAAGGCCGGTCAGAATTTTTAGTTCAGGTTCCCAGTGTGGGTTTGGCAAAAAACGCGCATCAAACACATAGTCAGCATCTTTAGGAATGCCGTATTTAAAACCAAAAGACTCAAACAGGATCACCAGCCGGCCGGTTTTTTGGCCCAAGATACGTTCGCGCAGCTGTTCGGTCAGCTGATGCACATTTAAGTCTGTGGTATCAATGTATAAATCGGCGCGGCTGGATATAGGGTCCAGCAGCTGCTGTTCACGCTGAATCGCTTCATCCAGCGACATGGCTTGATGCGACAGCGGATGTAATCTGCGGGTTTCGCTGAATCTTTTGATCAGGCTGCTGTGGGATGCATCCAGATACAAAATGGTGAGTTCCACTTTACGCGGCAGGTACGACAGAATGTCGGTAAGCTCTTCCGGCTCCTGCGGCAGGTTGCGCACATCTATACTGACGGCCACCCGCTCATACTGGCCCATCACAGCGTTGGCCAGGGTGGGCAGCAGATTCACCGGAATATTGTCGACACAGTAGTAACCCAGGTCTTCCATCACACGAAGGGCAACTGATTTGCCGGAACCTGAGCGACCGCTGACGACAAGGAGTTTCATTTGCTGGCCGCCAGATCTGAGTGGGTCAGCAACAACTGGTACAGATCATGATCTGAAGCTGTATGACGGATTTTGCGGGTTAAATCTTTCTGACTGAGTAGCCTTGCGATGCCGGCCAGGGTGGTCAGGTGCGTCTGGCATTGATTTTCCGGGATCAGGATGGCGCAGAAGATGTCCACCGCCTGGTTATCAATAGCGTCAAACTGAATGGCATCCTGACTAACCACAAAAACTAACACCGGGCTGGTGACGTCTTTGAGTTTACCGTGCGGAATGGCAATACCACCGCCAATGCCGGTAGAGCCCAGTTTTTCCCGGGCCATCAGGGCTTCAAAAATAGTGGATTCTGCTAATTGCGGTAATTGCTGGTGAGCAAGCTCGGCAATATATTCCAGAATGCGTTTTTTACTATTAAAAAGGACCGCACTTTTTGTGCAGTCCTTCGATAACATTGAGCTTAAGTTCATAAGTCCGTAATCAATGACGAGAAATTTTCTCTTTGTGTTTAATGACTTGTCGATCAAGTTTATCGATCAGCTGGTCAATAGCTGCGTACATATTATCATCTTCGCTGACTGCAAACACCTCTCCGCCGTTTAAATGCAGTTTTGCTTCGGCAATTTGTTTTAATTTCTCCACATTCAGCACAACATGCACGTTGTTGATGTGGTCAAAATGCCGTTCAAGTTTTGAAAACTTGCTGTCTACATACTCTCTCAGTGCTTCAGTGATTTCAACATGACGACCAGTTAGATTGATTTGCATAGACATTTCCTTCTTTGATGAGCACTTATAGCAAGCTCTTGCGCTGATTTGACGGCGGAATGTACAGAGATTCACGGTATTTGGCGATGGTACGCCTTGCTACGTTGATGCCCTGTTCAGAAAGAATTTCTGCCATCCTGCTATCGCTTAACGGCTTTGCAGGATTCTCCGCTGCCACCAATTTTTTTATAAAAGCCCTGATGGCGGTTGATGAGCATTCACCGCCACTTTCTGTACTTACATGACTGGAGAAAAAGAACTTAAGTTCAAATATTCCTCTGGGCGTGTGCATGAATTTTTGGGTGGTCACCCTGGAAATAGTGGATTCATGCATACCCACCATCTCTGCCACGTCGTTGAGCACCATGGGTTTCATCGCTTCTTCCCCGTGCTCAAAAAATGCCTGTTGTTGCTGCACTATACAGTTGGCAACCTTTAATAAAGTTTCGTTGCGGCTTTCCAGGCTCTTTAAAAACCACTTGGCTTCCTGCAAGTGAGAGCGGATAAACTGACTGTCGGCCGAGTTTCTGGCACTGCGCGACATCGCAGCGTATTGCTCGTTGATCCTGATTTTTGGGAAGGCGTCCGGATTGAGTTCTACCATCCAGCGGCCTTTGATTTTTTTCACCGATACATCCG
The DNA here is from genome assembly GCA_003543135.1 of Rheinheimera sp. GTDB lineage: Bacteria > Pseudomonadota > Gammaproteobacteria > Enterobacterales > Alteromonadaceae > Pararheinheimera. Next base: position 70,368 of record DPJG01000006.1, on the reverse strand, counting down.
GAATGGTGTACTGCTGCTCTTCACGGATCACATCGGCACCAGGGCGCGGGTTCAGGCTGTGAATAAGCCGCATCACTTCGCGTAAATCATCTTCTTTGAGTTTAGTCACGCGCATCAGAGAACGGAAATCTCTGTTGGCTAAATATTCGCTGTAGTCACGGATAATGTCGCAGGTTTCGGCCAGAAAAGGCGTATGTGGATCAAACTGGCGTAGCTGCACTAATAAACATTCCTGAATAGTGCGGGCGCCGACACCTACAGGGTCAAACAGTTGGATGCGTTTGATCACAGCTTCGACTTCGTCGGCTTCGACGTCTGGCATGCCAAGGGAATCGAGAATGTCCTGGTTGCTGATGGTGAGTAAACCGTTGCCATCAATGGCTTCGATAATAATTTCGGCAATGGCAAGGTCGGTTTCGGTAAAAGGTGTCAGGCGCATCTGCCAGCGTAAATAATCCTGCAGGGTTTCGCTGGTTTCGCCCTGAAACACGTTGTCTTCGTCACCATTGTAGGTATTGGCTACAGGGGCTGCACTGACCAGGTCGTCCCAGTTACTGTCGAGTGGCAGGTCTTCTTTGATATTTTGTTCCGTCATCGCCTCGCTGGTATCGGGCACTTCCGGGTCAAAATGTTCGTCACTGGAGTAGCTGTCTATTTCGGCTTGTTCGTGTTTGTCGCTGGCTTCCGGTGCACTGCTGCTTTCATTGAAGTTGTTATAGTCATCCTCCGCTTCCAACAGCGGGTTGGCATCCAGAGCTTCCTGAATTTCCTGCTGTAATTCAATGGTCGACAGTTGCAACAGCTTAATGGCCTGTTGCAGCTGGGGAGTCATTGTGAGTTGCTGTCCAAGCCGGAGTTGTAAAGATGGCTTCATGTACTTCTGGTCACTCCTGACAGCCAGTATCCACTGGCTTTTTGCTAACTATAGCCTGAATTGTTCGCCGAGGTATACATCTCTGACCTGCTGATTTGCTAATACATCGGCCGGCGAACCGGAAGCTATCAGCTCTCCATGACTGACAATATAGGCAATTTCACAAACATCAAGGGTCTCGCGCACATTGTGATCGGTAATGAGTACTCCTATGCCTCTGTTGCGCAAATGCTGAATAATTTTTTTAATATCCAGTACTGAAATAGGGTCCACACCGGCAAAAGGTTCGTCCAGTAAAATAAAGGCCGGATTGGCCGCTAAAGCCCGGGCAATTTCCACCCTGCGTCTTTCACCACCGGACAAACTCATGCCCAGGCTGCTACGGATATGGGTAATGTTAAATTCATCCAGCAGTTCGTCTGCTATTTGCTCACGCTGCTCGTCTTTTAATTCTTTGCGCGTTTGCAAAATGGCCATCAGGTTGTCGTACACCGTCAGTTTGCGGAAAATCGAACTTTCCTGCGGCAGATAACCAATGCCCTGGCGCGCGCGGGCGTGAATAGGGTCGAAGGTCATATCATGACCATCCAGCGTGATGCTGCCTTTATCCGACGGCACCAGACCCACTATCATATAAAAAGTGGTGGTTTTACCGGCGCCATTGGGGCCGAGCAAACCAACGATCTGGCCTGCTTTTACTTCAAGGCTGACGTCTTTAACCACCTGACGGCCTTTGTAACTTTTCGCCAGATGCGATGCGACAAGAGTTTTCACTTTAGTTTTTCTCTGGGATAAAAACGGTACTGACCCTTTGGGTGTCTTTACCACCTTCAGCATTGAGTTTTTGCTGCGCCAGGTCGTATTGAATTTTGGCACTTTTCACTACACTGCCGCTCTGATTAATTTCTGCGTTGCCTGTTAATGTCAGCACGCGTGTGGCAACTTCATAACGGATTTCGTTAGCCATGGCTTCAATAGGTTTGTCCCCATCCAGCACCTGCGAATAAGAAGCTGGTGTGCCGCTGGCGATAAATACCTCTTTGCCCTGACCTTTGGAGCTATCTACTTCCAGGCGTTCAGCTTTGATTTTCAGCGAGCCCTGAGTAACCAGCACATTGCCAAGGTACACCAGTTTTTTCTCTTTGACACTGCCGTCAAAATTATCTGAGCTGACATTCACAGGTTCGGCAAAATCGTTATTGTTCGCCTGAGATGCCAGCGAACAGAGGCCAAGCAACAAGGCCAGCAGCAATTTATTTCTCATGGCGGTAAACCGTCCCTTTATGTTGATGAAGTTGGAGTTTCTGTTTGACTAAATCGACTTCGACGCCCTGGCCATTGATGGCAAAACCATCGCCGCTGATCAAAACCTGCTGCCTGCTTTGCAGCATTTGTTGTTCAAACAAATACTCCAGCTGGTTCGTTTCGAGTTTGTTAAATAACTCTCCTGATTTCAGATTATCCAGAATCACCTGTTGTTCCAGCACCACTTTGTCGTCCGGATACAACACGCCATGGTCACTGCTGACCTGCCATTTGGGTAAGTTATCCTCAAAAATGGTGTAAGCGGGGGCTTCAAACTGAATTTGCCCAAGCTGCTCAAAATGCGACATTTGTCTGGCTCTGATGAGCCCCGACATATTGCCGCTACTGTCAAAACTGCTGCGCACTAAATCATACGCAATAAAATCGGGCGCCAGTTCCTGTTCAGCGTTGGTGGCAGTGCTTTTGCCTTCATTGTCCAGCCAGCCATATAACAGGCTGGCGCAGGTCAGTACCAGCAAAAACCAGAAAATCTGTTGTTTCATGAGCTGCTTCCGTCAAAGCCGGCAAATTTTTGCTGGCTGATCAGCAGTAAATCACAAAGCTCACGCACTGCGCCATAACCACCTGGCAGACTGGTGACATAATGAGCATGTTGGCGTAAATAAGGATGGGCATCTTTGACGGCCACAGAAAGGCCACAATGTTGCATCACTTTCCAGTCGGACAAGTCATCGCCGATATAAGCAATCTGTTGATTTTCAAGCTGTAACTTTTGTTTCAGTTCATTAAAAGCCGGAATTTTATCTTCCTGACCCTGATAGATATAAGGCACTGTTAATGAGGTCATACGTTGACTGACAATGTCAGAGCGCCGGCCTGTGATGACTGCCACTTCGATGCCGGCATGGCGTAGCGCTTTAATGCCATATCCATCGCGGGTGTGAAAAGCTTTGAGCTCTTCACCGGCATTACCCAGATAAATCCGTCCGTCGGAGAACACACCATCCACGTCACAGATCAGCAAGCGGATTTGTGCGGCTTGCTGCAGCAGCTGGTCGTTAACCTCTTGATATAACTGGCTGAATAGATCTGACATTACAACACTCCGGCCCGCAGCAAGTCGTGCATATTCATCGCGCCTATCGGCGTTCTGTCGTCTGATAATACAATCAGGCCATTAATTTTCTTTTGTTCCATAATTTTCAGCGCCTCGGCGGCCAGCATATCGGCTTTGGCGGTAATACAGTTGCGGATCATCACGTCGGCAATCAGGGTCTGATGAATATCGACTCTTAAATCGAGCAAACGCCGTAAATCACCGTCGGTAAAAATACCGGCCAGCTTGCCTTGTTCATCGACGATGGCGGTCATGCCCAGACCTTTTTGTGATATTTCTAACAAGGCCTGCTTAATGGTGGCTGAAACAGGTACCAGCGGTATTTGTTCGCCCTGGTGCATCACATCCTGCAACCGTAACAATAACTTTTTACCCAAACTGCCGCCCGGATGCGACAGCGCAAAATCATCGGCGGAAAAACCACGGGCCTCCAGTAAAGCAACAGCTAAAGCATCCCCCATCACCAGGGCTGCTGTGGTGCTGGCTGTTGGTGCCAGCCCAAGCGGGCAGGCTTCCTGTTCCACTTTGACACATAAATGCACATCGGCAAGGCGGGCCAGAGTTGATTGAGGATTGCCGGTCATGGCAATCAAGCCAATGCCAAGGCGTTTTAACACTGGAACTATCAGCAGTAACTCATTGGTTTCGCCTGAATTGGACAAGGCCAGTACAATGTCACCTTTGGTGATCATGCCAAGGTCACCGTGGCTTGCTTCACCTGGGTGGACAAAAAACGCCGGAGTACCGGTTGAGGCCAGAGTGGCAGCGATTTTATTGCCGATATGACCGGATTTTCCCATGCCGATAACAATAATACGGCCGCTACAGTCAAACATCTGCTGGCAAGCGCGTTCAAAATTGTGATCCAGATACTGGTTTAATCCAACAATGGCTGCAGCTTCAATCGCAAAGACTGCCCTGGCTTTGGCACAGTAATCTATAGTCACGGTGTTTCTCCTGCGGCCGGGCTGATTTTCCCGGTGATGGTTAAGCTGATATTCAGTTAACTTCGACAAAATGCGAATAAATATCAAAAACAAAGCGGTTCGTCACTGAACTGGCAAAGCATTAAAGCGTAGAAGCCAGCAGCGCCCGCAAAACTGCGACATTTTCCTGCTTCTCTGGTGGAATTGCAAAAAAAACCGTGAATTGGCGTAAGTTTCGATTTTTGCAATCGAATATTACAATTTTTTCTGCGCACTCATGCTGTTAATGCAGGTAAAATACGCCGAACTATTAAACAGTGGTCTTGCATCCGGACGTCCCTGACTTTATATTGCGCGGCGTTTTGCCTGGGGCTTTGCTGGTTTTTATGATAACCAGCTCAATCAAGGGATTTAAGTTGGAACAAAGCATGGGAAATACAACGGCTGAGCCGTTGGTGAACATTCAAAACCTGACCTTCCGCCGCGGTGAGCGGGTGATTTATGACGACATGAGCATGCAGTTCCGTCGTGGTAAAGTGACCGCCATTATGGGGCCGAGCGGGATTGGGAAAACCACCTTATTGCGTCTGATCGGCGGTCAGCTGAAACCGGACAGCGGCCATATCTGGTTTGATGGTGTTGATATTCCAGCCCTTGGCCGCAATGATCTGTATCAGGCCCGCAAAAAAATGAGCATGTTGTTTCAAAGCGGCGCTTTATTCAGCGATATGTCTGTGTTTGATAACGTGGCCTTTCCAATCCGCGAGCATACCAAATTGCCGGAAGAAATTATCCGCATGATGGTACTGATGAAACTTGAAGCCGTTGGTTTGCGTGGTGCCCGCGATTTAATGCCGGGCGAGCTGTCTGGTGGTATGGCACGCCGTGCTGCGCTGGCGCGTGCTATTGCGCTGGACCCTCAGCTGATTATGTATGACGAGCCTTTTGCCGGTCAGGACCCTATTTCGATGGGCGTGATAGTACGGCTGATCCGTTCTTTAAATGATGCACTGGGGCTGACGTCTATTGTGGTGTCCCATGATGTCAACGAAGTGATGAGTATTGCCGACTACGTCTATGTAGTGGCAGAGCGCCGGGTGATTGGCCATGGCACGCCGCAGCAGTTACGGGTGCATGAATCGCCGCTGGTACAGCAGTTTTTACAAGGTCTGGCTGATGGTCCTGTACCTTTCCATTTTAAAGCGGCCGATTATGCCGGGGAATTAATGGAGTTAAAGGATTAATGCTCGATAAATTACAACAACTTGGCGCCGCCACTATAGCGTCTGTGCAGGGTTTTGGCCGCGCCGCCCTGATGGTCTTAGGGGCTTTATGGGGCCGACCCAGGTTTGTCAAAGCCTGGCCTTTATATATCAAGCAGTTTTATGTGGTTGGCGTGTTATCGCTGCTGATCATTGTGGTGTCGGGTTTATTTATCGGCATGGTGTTGGCGCTGCAAGGTTACACCGTCTTGTCAAAGTTTGGTGCCGAACAAATGCTTGGCCCTTTGGTGGCGCTCAGTTTACTGCGTGAACTGGGCCCTGTTGTCACAGCTTTGTTATTCGCCGGCCGTGCTGGTAGTGCCCTGACCGCCGAAATTGGTCTGATGAAAGCAACAGAACAACTCTCCGGCATGGAGATGATGGCGGTTGATCCGCTGCGGCGGGTGATAGCTCCGCGTTTTTGGGCTGGTGTGGTTTGTATGCCGCTGCTGGCGCTGATTTTTAATGCGGTGGGTATTCTGGGTGGACATCTGGTGGGTGTCGATTGGTTGGGTGTTGATGCCGGTGGTTATTGGTCGGCCATGCAGGCCAACGTTGATCTGCACGAAGATGTGCTGAATGGCGTAATTAAAAGTATGGTGTTTGCGTTTTTGGTGACAGTGATTGCGCTGCACAAGGGATTTGATGCGGTTCCGACTTCGGAAGGGATCAGTCAGGCGACAACCCAGACTGTTGTCACTGCCTCGCTGGCGGTGCTGGGTTTTGATTTTGTATTAACAGCTGTCATGTTTGGTGGATAAAAAAATGACCACACGTAAGTTAGAAATTTTAGTGGGTGCTTTTGTCGCTTTGGCGATTGCCGCTTTGTTATTACTGGCGATGAAAGTTGCCAATACCGGTGTGACCGGTTCGGATCAAAGTTATAAGTTGTATGCCAAATTCGACAATATTGGTGGTTTAAAAGTACGTTCGCCGGTGAAAGTAGGTGGGGTTGTGGTTGGCCGTGTTGCCAGCATTCAGCTGGATCCTGAGGCTTTCCAGCCGGTAGTTACGCTGGAAATTAACAGCAGCTACAGCAATTTCCCTGAGACCAGCTCTTTGTCCATTCTGACCTCAGGTTTGCTCGGCGAACAATATATTGGTTTACAACCAGGTTTTGTCGACGAAAACGTAGAAATTCTGGCTGATGGTGATTATATCGAAGACACCAAGGCGGCCATTGTACTGGAAGAGCTGATCGGTCAGTTCTTATTTAACCGTGGGAATCAATAATGAACAGAATCTTTAAAATTGCCGCAGCGCTGCTGCTGGCTATCAGCACTGTGCCGGCACAGGCAAATTCTGCTGCTGTGCCTACCTATGATGATCCATATAAAATGATGGAAGTGCTGGCAGATAAAACTTTCCGCCGTATCGCCGCTGATCAGCCAAAAATCAAAGCGGATGCTGAAGTGCTGCGCACTATCGTCAACGAAGAGTTAGTGCCTTATATCGACAGCCGTTACGCCGCAGGTTATGTGATTGGTCAGAGTGTGAAGCTCAACACAGTACCAAAACAGGACTTTAATACTTTTGTCGGTGCCTTCCAGAATTATATGGTGGGTACCTATGCTGGTGTATTTACCCAATACCGCGACCAGAAAGTGATTATTGAGCCTGGCCAGCCAGTTGATAAACAACGCAAAATTATCACCATCAAAACGCGCGTGATTGACCCTGGCAAACCTGATATCAAAATTGAGTTTAAGCTGCGCCGTGTGAAAGATGCCAATAACTGGCTGGTATATGACATGGTGGCCGAAGGTATTTCTTTACTCGACAGCAAACGCTCTGAGCTGGGTAGCCTGATTCGTCAGCAGGGTTTATTAAGTGTGGCAGCGCTTTTGGAAGAAAAAGCCAAAGCACCTATCAAAGCGCCAGAGAAGAAAAACAATGCTTGAGATTAAGCAGCAAGGTGCAACAGTCGAGTTCAGTGGTGAGCTAAACTGCAACACTGTGGTGAAACACTGGCCCTTTAAACTGTTGGACACCTTGCCTAAACAGGCAGAATTTAATCTTGGTAAGCTGCGTCATGTCGACACTGCTGGTTTAGCCTGGTTGTTACAGCAACTGGCGCAGGCCAACAAAAAAGGCATAGTGCTGCGTTTTACACAAATGCCAACCCAGCTGCGTAATCTGGCGGCGGTCAGTGATGTGTTGCCACTTTTGCCAACAGACTAGCTGAAATCGCCGCTGAGTCAGGCTATAATGCCGCTCTTAGCAGTCACTGAAGATATGCTTCTCTGATAAATTCTGACAACCCGGCATTGCCGGGTTGTTGTTCTCTATGCGGCCAGCTCGTTGTGATATGCAAATGCGGATGGCCGGATGACTTTTGCCGATTGGTGGGTGCCTGATGGACATTAAACAAATTGAACAACGCTTAACCGAACAACTAAACCTGGTTGAGGTGTATGTCAGTGCTGATGGCAGTCATTATGCAGTGACCGCAGTGGGTGAATGTTTTGACGGCTTAAGCCGGGTTAAACAACAACAACTGGTGTACGGACCACTGATGGCTGAAATTGCCGATGGCTCTATTCATGCCTTATCAATCAAAGCCTTTACGCCAACTCAATGGCGTCGTGAAAAACTTCTTAATCCTCCGGTGTAAGTACATATGCAACAATTTTTAGTAACAGGTGGCGCCACCCTGAAAGGCGATGTCGTGATTTCCGGTGCCAAAAATGCCGCTCTGCCAATTTTGTTTGCAACTTTGCTGGCCGAACAACCTTCAGTGATCAGCAATGTGCCTGTACTGAAAGATATTGATACCACTTTTAAACTGCTGACTATGTTTGGCGCCCAGGTGCAGCGTGATGGCCATCAGGTGACAGTGGATGCCAGTCATATTCACAGTCAGATGGCCCCCTATGAATTAGTGCGCACCATGCGTGCTTCTATTCTGGCACTGGGGCCACTGCTTGCGCGTTTTGGTCATGCCGAAGTGTCTTTGCCTGGTGGTTGTGCCATTGGTGCCCGGCCGGTCAATCTGCATATTGATGGCCTGCGTAAAATGGGCGCTGAGATCAGTGTCGAAAACGGTTATATCAAAGCCAAAGCGGCACGCCTCAAAGGCGCGCATCTGGTGATGGATATGGTCAGCGTGACCGGCACAGAGAACCTGCTGATGGCGGCTGTGCTGGCAGATGGTGTGACCATTATCGAAAACGCCGCCCGCGAGCCGGAAGTTGTCGATTTAGCAAAATACTTAGTGGCAATGGGCGCCAAAATCAGCGGTGCCGGCAGTGCCACTATTAAAGTGGAAGGTGTGGAGCGTTTAACAGGCGCTGCGCACAGCGTACTGCCGGATCGGATTGAAACCGGTACTTTTCTGGTGGCTGCTGCTGTCACCGGCGGTGATGTCACCTGCCGTAATACTGATCCTACTGAACTTGAAGTGGTACTGGAGAAACTGCGTGAAGCAGGTGCTGAAGTGACCACTGGGGATGATTGGATCCGGCTGAACATGACAGGCCGTACCCTGAAGTCAGTGAATGTTAAAACCACACCTCATCCTGGTTTCCCAACTGATATGCAGGCTCAGTTTACTGTGCTGAACGTGCTGGCCGAAGGTGTAGGTGTAGTGACCGAAACTATTTTCGAAAACCGTTTTATGCATGTACCTGAACTGCAGCGCATGGGCGCTCAAATTCAGCTCGAAGGCAATACGGCTATGTGCCAGCACACACCACAGCTGACCGCAGCTCAGGTGATGGCAACCGACTTACGCGCTTCTGCCAGCCTGGTCATTGCAGGTTTAGTAGCAAGCGGCAATACAGTGGTTGATCGGATTTATCATATCGACCGTGGTTATGAGCAGATTGAGCATAAACTGCAGGCCTTAGGCGCCCGGATTGAACGGATTAACGCAGCTGTGTAAGCTGTCGCTGTATAGATAAACCCGCCATTTGGCGGGTTTTTTTATAAAATGAACTCAGGTTTTCTGATGGTTACAAGTTTTGCATCGTGCTGCTGTCGCTCCATTCACACTAAGGTGTGCGCAGCTGAGTAGTACAATTCGGTTTCAGTATGCCTGCACAAGCTGTGTTAGTCGGTATCGCTTCTTACACCAATACGGGTTGGGATCAACATCCGTTCGCCGCGGCGTTCAATCAGAATTTGTACTTGGGTGTCAGGTGCTGCTTCTGCAACTAAATCAAGCGCCTGACCTACGCTGGTTAAGGTTACACCAGCCATTTCCAGCAAAATATCATCAGCTTGTAAACCTGAAACAGCAGCAGGACCAAAAGCGTCTACTTCGGTAATTTTCATGCCATAAAAATGCTGGGCTGTGGAGACTTGCCGTTCGCCGGCTGAATTGATCACAGGTTCGCCACTTAACCCTAGATAACCGCGCACCACCCGGCCATGTTTAATCAGTTTTTCCATGACGGTATGCGCCAGTTTATAAGGCACGGCAAAAAAGATGCCCTGAACTTCCAGATTGCGCTGCCGCTGAAAAGCGGCAGTGTTAATACCAACGAGCACCCCATTGCTGTTGACCAGCGCGCCACCAGAGTTGCCGGCATTAATAGCGGCATCCATTTGCATAAAATCGGTATAAGTGTTGGTGCTGAGGCCAGCGCGGCCTGTGGCACTGATAATGCCCTGAGTAATAGACTGGCCTAAATTCAGCGGGTTACCTATGGCAAGAACTAAATCACCCACCTGGGCTTCCAGATTAGGTTGTTGTGGGATCACCGGCAGATCTGTGGCCTGCACATACAACACGGCGAGGTCGGTCATGCGGTCCTGCCCAATCAGAATAGCTTCAAGTTGGCGTCCATCCTGCAGTGCAACCACAATTTGGTCGGCACCATTGACCACATGATAGTTGGTCAGAATATAACCGTCGGAGCGCATAATGACGCCTGAGCCCAGAGACTGATTCTGAATAATCCGGCGCTGATAAGAGCGGGGGTCTTGTTGGGTACTGACGGTGTATACATTCACCACAGATGGGGCCGCCGCCCTGACCGCTCTGGCATAGGAGATAGCCGCAGGTTCAGCTTCGTGATTACTGAATAGCTGGCTGAGTTGAAACTGACCGTTTTGTTGGAAAAACAACAGCCATAACAGCGCGAGCGCCAGGCCATACGCTATGCTTTTTATAATAAAAATCAATTGTTTAGCCACGGTTTATATCAATGCCAGCCAAAGTGGTATCAGCATAACATTGTTCAGGGGCAAGCTGTAGCAGAAAAAAGTAACGAAAAACAAACAACAAGGCCGCAGCCCTGAAAGACTGCGGCCTGCAGAGCAGATAAAACGACTTAGCGGATCAGCACATAATAAACGCTGTCTTCGCGCTGTACCTGCAGGGCAATCACGCCCTGAGCTTTACTCAGTACTTCTCTGAGTTCAGCAACAGTGTCCACTTTGGTGCGGGCTACGCCAATAATCACATCACCTTTTTGCAGACCAAGCCGTGCAGCAGGCGAGCCATTGGCTACCTCGGAAATCATCACTCCCGGGGTGCCATCCGTAGTTTTGCCGTTGGCAAAGTTGGCACCAGCCAGCATTTCATGCAAATTACCCGCAGTGACATTGGCCTGATCGGCCGCCGACAGTTTCACGCTGACATCCAGCTGCTTGTCTTCACGCAGAAGGCCAAGTTTTACCGATTTACCCACACCTAAAGTACCCACTTTGGCGCGCAGTTCAGACATCGACGAAATGGTTTTACCATTGAGGCTGACAATAACGTCACCGGACTTGATGCCGGCTTTTTCGGCACCACTGTCTGGGGTAACCCGGCCAACAAAAACCCCTTTGGATGATTTTACTTTCATCGCTTTGGCAAGCTCGGCATTCAGATCATTGCCTTCAATACCCAGCACACCCCGCTTCACTTCACCGTATTCAATAATTTGACTGACCAGGTTATTCATCATGGTAGATGGAATGGCAAAACCTATGCCGATATTGCCGCCGTTGGGTCCCAGAATTGCGGTGTTAATACCTATCAGCTCGCCTCTGAGGTTGACCAAAGCGCCACCTGAGTTACCACTGTTAATAGCAGCGTCGGTTTGAATAAAATCTTCATATTTTTCAATGTTTAAACCACCGCGGCCCAGAGCGCTGACAATGCCTGAAGTGACTGTCTGGCCTAAACCAAAGGGGTTGCCTATGGCGACGGTAAAGTCACCAACACGCAGATTGTCTGAGTCGGCAATTTTAATCGCGGTCAGGTTGTCGGCTTTAATCTGCAGCAAGGCAATATCACTGTCCGGATCTTCACCAATTTTTTTGGCTTCAAAGGTACGGCCATCGGTCAGAGTGACCTGAATTTCACTGGCCTGATTAATCACGTGGGAGTTGGTGACAACATAACCTTTGGCAGCGTCAATAATCACACCAGAGCCCAGACCACGGAAAGGTTGTTCCCGGCGCAGTTCGTTCTGACCAAAAAACTGCTGGAAGGCATCCGGCAGGCGTTGCCGAACTTCACGGTTACCGGCCACGTTAATATTCACCACTGCAGGAGTCACTTTTTCCAGCATGGGCGCCAGGCTTGGCATTTGTTCACCGGATTCGGCGCCAAAAAATGGTAATTTAGCAGAGACCGGCAGAGGATTTGTCAACAGGAAGGCAGCCAGCACGCTGGCGGTGACAATAGATAACTTCATTTTCATTTGGGGTTTGTCTCCATGGGAACACTGCCTCTAGAGACTCACCCCAATAAAAAAAGTTTCAGATTTCAGATTTTTTTTCTGTTGGGAAAGTTTTTAAGATACCGCTGGAATGCCCTGCATAATCAAGTGGTTGTTCAGTGCGAACTTCAGCTTTTCTGCGGCGTTTCTCGTCGATTTGGTCAATAGATAACCGGATCTGTTCAGCAGTATCTGTCGATAAATAGTTCAGCTCGGTGTTTTCACTATAACCAGGGCGCTCAATCAGCTGCATCTTGGTTCTGGCCATGTGGCGGGCAATTTTTTCATAGTTGTCCTGCAACTGCGCCATTAACTGATGGGTGGTATCCAGATGGTGTGACACGTCATTGCGATATTTCTGTAATTGCTGGCGGCTTTCATCCAGCTCCAGCTGTAATTTATGCTGATTAAACTGGCGTAAACTGAAAAGACGGGCGGCTACTGCACCTGCCACCAAACCTGCGGCAAACCAGATCAATGCCATAGATAAACTCATAAAAACTCCTGAAAACTGCTCAAATCTTTTCTAGTGTAACCTAACTTGTTAAACACAGTGGTAAGGCGTGTTACTATACCAGCTAATTTTAATCGTCTGAATGGCCAATGCCGTCTGCAGTTCACATCATGACACCACAGCAAAAGTATCAGCTTGATTTACAGCGCCCGGATTTTCATTTTGATGCGGCTCAGCAACATGCCGTGATTCAATTGCAAAGGTTGTACGACGACTTTTGTCAGCAACAACCGGTCAAAGCCACTTTCTGGCAAAAGCTAACCGGCAAACAACCGCAGCAACAGCCGCTGCGTGGTTTGTATTTCTGGGGTGGGGTTGGCCGTGGCAAAACCTATCTGGTGGACACTTTTTTTGATTGCCTGCCAACAGAGCGTAAGTTGCGTATTCACTTTCACCGTTTTATGCACAAAGTGCATGAAGATCTGTCTGAACTGGCCGGCCAGCCTAATCCGCTTGAACTGGTAGCTGACAGATTTAAAACACAAACCGATATTTTGTGTTTTGACGAGTTTTTTGTCTCCGACATTACCGACGCGATGATTCTGGGAACCCTGATGCAGGCACTGTTTGCCCGGGGTATTACCCTGGTGGCAACGTCTAATATTGAACCTGATGGCCTTTATAAAAACGGTTTGCAACGGGCGCGTTTTTTACCGGCCATAGCACTCATTAAACAGCACACGGAAATCGTCAATGTCGACAGCGGTATCGACTACCGGCTGCGTACTTTAACCCAGGCCGAAATTTACCATTCGCCACTTGATCAGGCGGCGCAAGACAATTTGCTGAGTTATTTTAATGCATTATCGCTGGAGCCACGCCAGCAGCATGCAGTGATTGAGATTGCGCATCGCAAATTGCAAACCTGTTGGGAAGCAGAAGGTGTGGTGTGGTTTGAATTCAGCGAGCTCTGTGAATCAGCTCGCAGTCAGTACGATTATATGGAACTGAGTAAAATTTATCACACCGTGCTGCTGGCCAATGTCCGGGTGATGGGGCAAAGCAACGATGATGTAGCGCGGCGTTTTATTGCGCTGGTAGATGAGTTTTACGAGCGCAAAGTCAAACTGATTATCTCCGCCGAAGTGCCGATGGAGCAACTCTACAGCCAGGGGATTTTATCCTTTGAATTTAAACGCTGCTTAAGCCGGTTGCAGGAGATGCAGTCGCACGATTATCTGGCGTTGGCGCATTTGCCGTAACGCTTTTTCTGACGTGCGCCGCAAGCTGATTTTTTTCGAAAAAAAGCTGTTATTTGCCATTGGTTAATATATAATCCGCGGCCGGCCCACGTTACAGCCTGAATCTGCCGTAGCCTGGCAGTTTGATGAACTCGAAGGGGTTCGATAAACGACATAATCTTTGCCCGAAGGTTATGTGAGGTGTAACTGATAATTTTTGGATAGTTTGATGAAAACTTTTACTGCTAAACCAGAAAGCGTAACTCGCGACTGGTATGTTGTTGATGCTGCAGGTAAAACCCTGGGTCGTATCGCAACTGAAATCGCTCTTCGTTTACGCGGAAAGCACAAGCCAGAATACACGCCACACGTTGACACCGGCGACTACATCATCGTAGTTAACGCTGACAAAGTGACTGTAACTGGCAACAAAGCGAAAAACAAAAAGTACTACTCTCACTCTGGTTTCCCAGGTGGCATCAAAGAAATCACTTTCGAGAAGCTGCTGGAAAAGAAACCTGAGATGGTACTTGAGACTGCGATCAAAGGCATGCTGCCAAAAGGTCCACTGGGTCGCGCTATGTTCCGTAAGTTGAAAGTGTATGCAGGCGCCGAGCATCAGCACGCTGCCCAGCAACCACAAGTTTTAGACATCTAAGCGGAGCATATCGATATGGCACAGAATCAATATTACGGTACTGGTCGTCGTAAGACCTCTACAGCACGTGTATTCCTGAAAGCGGGCGCTGGTAACATCGTTATCAACCAACGCACTATCACTGAATACTTCGGTCGTGAAACTGCTCGTATGGTTGTGATGCAACCATTAGAGTTAGTTGAAATGGTTGGCAAGTTTGACATGTACATCACTGTTAAAGGTGGTGGTATTTCTGGTCAGGCCGGCGCTATCCGTCACGGTATCACCCGTGCATTAATGGAGTTCGACGAAACTCTGCGTCCAGCACTGCGTAAAGCCGGTTTCGTAACCCGCGATGCGCGTCAGGTTGAACGTAAGAAAGTCGGTCTGCATAAAGCCCGTAAACGTCCACAGTACTCAAAACGTTAATTCGTTTTTACTGTTGCAAAAAACCCGGCCTGTGCCGGGTTTTTTTATGGGGTGTTGCTACAGTTCTGACTGGAAAGCCAGTTGCTGCCGGCCCTGTTTTTACCAATCAATTCACTCAGTTTTAATGCAGCTGGTTCTTTTGCAATGCCCATTTGCTGATTGTGAATAACATTCGCCGCATCTGATTGATTTCCCACCAAAGTCTTTGCTCATTTTTCACAAGCTGCTGCTATAGTTTGCAGTTATGCCAGAAGCAACACTGGGTTTGGGCGTTACTTTTTTGTAAAAATGCCGATGCTGGTTGCCAACCTTGTGCCGGATCAAACAAAAGCAAAAAAAATAGTCCTGGTGGAGCCAATAGATTCAGCCTAAATCCTTGTATCAGGCAGGGCTTTTCATTATGATCCGCCGTATTTTTCAACTTATAATAATCGCTGAAATTCAGCCGCTTAAATCGTACAAAATTTAAGCGTTAACGTGGAGATGAGTGGATGAGCAATGCGCCAGTCGATCATGGTCGCCGTCGCTTCCTCACTATCGCAACCTCAGTTGTAGGTGGCGTTGGTGCAGTTGGAGCAGCCGTTCCCTTTATTGCGTCCTGGAACCCGAGTGAAAAAGCCAAACAAGCTGGTGCTGCTGTCACAGCAAACATCGGCAAACTCGAGCCAGGTCAGTTAATTCGGGTGGAATGGCGCGGTAAACCGGTTTGGGTTGTAAAACGTACCCCGGAAATGCTGGAAACCTTGACCAAGGTTGAAGGCCAGTTAAGAGACCCTGCTTCAGAAGAAGAACAACAACCGGCTTATGCCAAAAACCAGCATCGCTCGAAAAAGCCTGAAATTTTTGTGGCTGTTGGTATCTGTACCCACTTAGGTTGTTCTCCAACTTATAAAATGAGTGACTTCGACGCTCATGTTGAAGGTATCGCATCTGGTTTCTTCTGTCCTTGCCATGGTTCTACCTACGATATGGCAGGTCGGGTGTTCTCCGGCGTTCCGGCACCAAAAAACCTGATGATCCCACCATATATGTTCATTGATGACACGACAGTGATCATCGGTGCTGACGAGGGGACTGCCTGATGTTTAAAAATTTCATGAACTGGATCGAATACCGTATGCCATTTATGGAGAAAATGAATCTCCATGTAATGCAGTATCCGGCACCAAAAAACTTTAACTTCTGGTACTTCTTTGGCTCACTGGCCATGTTAGTGCTGGTCAACCAGATCTTGACCGGTATCTGGTTAACAATGAACTTCGAACCTTCAGCTGAACGTGCTTTTGCTTCAGTTGAATACATTATGCGTGACGTCGACTACGGTTGGCTGTTGCGTTATATGCACTCCACCGGCGCCTCGGCATTCTTTGTGGTGGTTTACCTGCACATGCTGCGTGGCATGATGTACGGCTCTTATCAGAAACCACGGGAATTGCTGTGGATCTTCGGTATGCTGATTTTCCTGGTGTTAATGGCTGAAGCCTTTATGGGTTATTTGCTGCCATGGGGTCAGATGTCGTTCTGGGGTGCTCAGGTAATTATTTCTATCTTCGGTGTTATCCCGGGCATTGGTGATGATTTAACACTGTGGATCCGTGGTGACTACGTGATTTCAGGCGCTACCTTAAACCGTTTCTTTGCGTTGCATGTTATTGCACTGCCACTGGTATTAGTGATTCTGGTGTTCCTGCACATTATTGCGCTGCATGAAGTAGGTTCAAACAACCCTGATGGTATCGATGTAAAACGTCCAAATGACGGCACTAAAATCGATAACAACGTGTCAGACAAATTTACTTTCCACGAATATTTCACCAAAGGTGGCAAAAAAATCATCGTTGACGCTATTCCTTTCCACCCGTATTACACGGTGAAAGATATCGTTGGTGTGGTGGGTTTCCTGTTAGTGTTCTGTGCGGTTATTTTCTTTGCCCCTGAGGGTGGTGGCTTTTTCCTGGAACCGCCAAACTTTGAACCGGCAAACCCAATGAAAACCCCGGATCACATTGCACCTGTATGGTACTTCACACCGTTTTACGCCATCCTGCGTGCAGTTCCTGATCAGCTGTTTGGTGCCATTTTTATGTTCCTTGCCATTATCTTCCTGGCGCTGCTGCCTTGGTTAGATCGTTGCCCTGTGCGTTCAGTGCGCTACCGCAGCACCTTCCATAAATGGAATCTGGTGAATTTCTGCGTCAGCTTTGTTGTATTAGGTGTGTTAGGTGTACTGCCAGCAACTCCAACCTATACGCTGATAGCACAAATTGCTTCTTTTACTTATTTTGCGTTCTTCGGTTTGCTGTGGTTATACAGTAAAAACGAAAAAACCAAGCCACTGCCTGTGAGGTTATCATAATGCTGAAACAGTTATTGTCAGTACTGGCACTGGTTGCATCGTCTGCAGCATTAGCAGCAGGTGGTCCTGCTGTTCATCTGGATAAAGCACCTATCGATCTGCATGACAAAGAGTCGTTGCAGCGTGGTGCCAAGATGTTCCAGAACTACTGTCTGGGTTGCCACCAGATGGAATATCAGCGTTACTCCCGTACTTTCCGCGATCTGGGTATTCCGGACGAAGTGGGTATGCAGGAGCTGGCTTTTACCGCGAACAAAGTAGGTGACTACATTAAAAACGCGGCGCCAAAAGCTGATCTGGCCAAATGGTTTGGTGCTCCACCGCCGGATTTAACCAACGTAGCCCGTGTGCGTGGCCCGGACTGGTTGTACACCTATTTACGGTCGTTTTATGCCGATCCAACACGTCCATTCGGCGTGAACAATGACGTGTTCCCGTTGGTGGGTATGCCGCACGTACTGCAGGAGCTGCAGGGTGTGCCTTATAAAAAACATGAAACCCGTCTGGTGGATGGTGTATCTCAGGAAGTTTATGTTGGTATTGTGACCGACGGTTCCGGTGAGCTGAGCACAGAAGAATACGACCGTGCTGTGGCAGATCTGGTGAACTATCTGGAATACACAGGTGAACCTTCCAAGCTGGAATCTCATAGCCTCGGTATTAAAGTGATGATCTTCTTACTGATTTTCTTTGTGCTGGCGTTCCTGCTGAAGAAAGAGTACTGGAAAGACGTTCACTGAGTCAGTCACACTGACAAATAAGGGGCCTGGTGGCCCCTTTGCCGTTTTAAATTTACCGGAGGAATTCATGGCGATACCTGCCAACAGGCGCGCGGCGATGACGTTGTTTGCATCGGCCAACGACATGTACAGCCATCAGGTCAGAATGGTACTGGCCGAAAAAGGCGTCAGCGCTGATATTTTGCTGGTCAGCCGCGAGAACCTGCCGGAAGATGTGTATGAAGTGAATCCTTACGGTTCGCTGCCAACTTTGCTGGACCGTGATTTGGCGTTGTATCAGGCCGATATCATCATGGAATACCTTGATGAACGTTTTCCACATCCACCTTTATTGCCGGTGTATCCGGTAGAGCGTGGGAAAACCCGGCTGATGATGTATCGTATCAAACACGACTGGTACGGCATGGCGGAAAAAATTCTGCAAGACAGCGAAGATGCAGCTGAAGCAAGGCGTGATTTACGGGAAAGTCTGTTGTCGATAGCGCCGTTGTTTCAGGAAACCCCTTATTTTATGAGTGAAGAATACAGTTTGCTCGACTGTTATATGTCGGCTTTGTTGTGGCGTTTGCCATTGTTGGGTATTGAGTTGTCAGGCAACGGCGCCAAAGCATTAAAAAACTATATGATCCGTTTGTTTGAGCGTGACGCTTTCCAGCAGTCTCTGACCGAAGCTGAGCGTGAGATCCGCCGTAACAGCCAATATTGAGAACCCGATAGTGATGAAAATGACCCCAAACCGTCCTTATTTACTGCGTGCTTTTTACGAGTGGATAGTGGACAACAATCTGACCCCTTATCTGGTGGTTGACGCTACAGTGCCTGGGGTGAAAGTGCCGTTGCAGCACGTGCAAAATGGCCAGATAGTGCTGAATATTAATCCGTCGGCTGTGGGTAATTTGTTGCTTGGCAACGATGCTGTCACTTTTAACGCCCGTTTTGGCGGTAGCCCTTTTGCACTTTATATTCCGCAGCGCTCAGTATTGGCCATTTATGCCCGTGAGAATGGCGCCGGCACTATGTTTACGCCGGAAGAAGATGACGAGGATGTACTGACCGAAGAGCTGCTGGATGACGAAGTTGAGTTGGCCGGCAGTCAAAGTGAGACGCCGGAGCCTGATGATCCGGACGATAAACCAAAACGCCCTTCCCATTTAAGGGTGATTAAATAAAGCAGAGTTTTGCAGCTATAGAAAAATCCGGCCATCAGCCGGTTTTTTCTATTCAGGCGTGGGCATTATTTGCGTTCAGCAGCAATTTGCCAGAAAGCCCGCATCAGAGGCTCATGTAGTCTTTTTGATTGCATACAAATACCCAGATCAAAAGGTTCAAACTGATAATCCAAAGCCACAGTGCGTACCCGCTCCCGTACCGGGCTATGCTGCACTACGGGTTCTGGCACCACAGCCACGCCGGTACCAAGCGCTACCATGCTCACCATAGCTTCATGCCCTTCTACTTTGGCTACCATATTGGGGCTGAAGTTTTCCGCTTTTAACCATTGATCCAACCGGCTGCGCGCCGGGCCATGCTCGGGCACTATCATCGGAATGTCCTGCCAGCGAATGGGCATTTCGTTGAGTAAATCATTCACTTTGCATGGCACCACTGGGGCAATCAGCTGCAACGGCAGTTTGGCAATGCTGGTAAAAGCCATATTCAGCGGCAAATTGGGCGGATACACCGCCAGTGCGACATCTGCTTCGTCGTTTTTTACTTTGTCCAGCGCAACAGCAGCATCGCCTGTGGTCAGTTGAATTTCTGCCCTTGGGCATAACAGCCGGAATTTATCCAGAATATCGGGCAAATGGCTGTAGCTTGCGGTCACAGTACAAAACAACCGCAGTTGCCCTTGTAACTCATTGCTGGTTAAAGATAAATCCACCTGAAGCTGATGCCAGTCTTCCAGATACTTTTTCACAAACTGCTGAAAACGTACACCAGCTGGCGTGAGCCGCACCGATCTGTTGTCGCGGCTAAACAGCTGCACGCCTAAATCATCTTCCAGCCGTTGAATAATGCGGGTCAGGGTAGAGGGGCTGACATACAGCTGCTCGCTGGTTTTGCTGAAATTCAGGCTGCTGGCCAGATGCTGAAAAAGTTGGGCGCTGCGAAGGTCCATGCCAAAAACACCTGTATTGCAAAAAGTGAAATATTGTATTGAGAATATATCACTTCACGCAATGATTTGGCTGCATTATTGTGGCTTTATCAAAACGGCACAACAAAGGGTTGTGTTGTTCTGCCACAAAGTGCAGGGGCTCAGGCTCATGTTTGGCAAATAAGCAAATTCAGGTACAAAGATTATGGCTAATTATTTCAACACGCTGAACTTAAGAGCGCAGTTAAAGCAGCTGGGCAAATGCCGTTTTATGCAAAAAGAAGAATTTGCCGACGGTTGTAACTTACTCAAAGGATGGAAGATTGTCATTGTCGGTTGCGGCGCCCAGGGTTTAAACCAGGGGTTAAACATGCGTGACTCTGGCCTGGATATTTCTTATGCCCTGCGTGCTGATGCCATTACACAAAAACGTAAATCTTTTGTGCAGGCCAGTGAAAACGGTTTTGTGGTAGGCACTTACGAAGAATTAATTCCAACGGCAGATTTAGTATTAAACCTGACGCCGGATAAACAACACACTTCAGTGGTTAAGGCTGTGATGCCGCTGATGAAACAGGGTGCCACACTTGCCTACTCACATGGTTTTAATATCGTCGAAGAAGGCAATCAGATCCGTAAAGACATTACCGTCATTATGGTGGCGCCAAAATGCCCGGGTACTGAAGTGCGGGAAGAATACAAACGTGGTTTTGGTGTACCGACCTTAATAGCGGTGCATCCGGAAAACGATCCAAAAGGCCAGGGCCTGGCGATTGCCAAAGCTTATGCTTCTGCCACAGGTGGCGACCGTGCCGGCGTATTAGAGTCTAGCTTTGTCGCTGAGGTGAAGTCCGATTTGATGGGTGAACAAACCATTTTATGTGGCATGTTACAAACCGGCGCCATTCTGGCCTACGACAAGCTGGTGGCTGATGGTTATGACGCCGGTTTTGCCGCCAAGCTGATTCAGTACGGCTGGGAAACTATTACCGAAGCGCTGAAGCATGGTGGTATCACCAACATGATGGATCGGCTGTCGAACCCGGCCAAAATTAAAGCTTATGATTTGGCAGAGCAATTAAAAGGCATTTTACAGCCGCTGTTTGCCAAACATATGGACGATATTATTTCCGGTAAGTTTTCTGAAACCATGATGGCCGACTGGGCCAATGACGACAAACAATTGCTGGGCTGGCGTGAAGAAACCCGTCAGAGTGGTTTTGAAAATGCGCCTGTGAGCGCAGAGCATATTAACGAACAGGATTATTTTGACCGTGCCATTTTGTTAGTGGCTATGGTCAAAGCAGGGGTTGAACTGGCCTTTGATACCATGGTGGAAGCCGGTATCGTGGCAGAGTCTGCTTATTACGAGTCGTTGCATGAAACGCCGCTCATCGCCAATACCATAGCGCGTAAACGTTTGTATGAAATGAACGTGGTGATCAGCGACACCGCTGAATACGGCAACTACCTGTTCGCCAATGCGGCTGTGCCTATGTTGCGCGAGCTGGTAAATAACATCAGCCCTGAATTGCTGGGCAAAGGCGTGAACCCGGCCAATAACGGCGTGGACAATATCCGCCTGATTGAAGTGAACGAAGCCATTCGTCAGCATCCGGTGGAAATTGTGGGTAAAAAATTACGTGGTTACATGACAGCGATGAAACGCATTGTGGTGAGCCAATAACTGAGTTTTACGTGGACCTTGGTTGTTTGCCCGGCTTTTTGCCGGGCTTTTTTTTGCCTTGATCCCGGGCTTAGTTCCATAATGACTGCAATAACAACATGACACACAAGGCATTTTTTCGCCTTACCCGATAACACAGCTTTTGTTTGCAGGAGATCAGCATGAAATCTATTGCTTTGGTGGCACACGATGGTAAAAAAGCCGAGCTTTTGGCCTGGGTGCAACAGCATGCGGCTTTTTTTCAGGATAAACAGCTGTATGCCACAGGCACTACAGGACAGCAGCTTGCATCAACACTTAAACTGCCGGTGCATTGTCTGGCCAGTGGTCCTTTAGGTGGTGATCAACAAATAGGCGCATTAATCGCAGAGCAAAAAATCGACTGGCTGGTGTTTTTCTGGGATCCGCTCAGTTCACAACCGCACGACCCTGATGTCAAAGCGCTGATCCGGCTGGCGGTGGTGTGGAATATCCCGGTGGCCTGCAACAGCGCCACCGCAGATTATATTGTCAGTTCCAGCTTGTTCAGTCAGGACTATCAGGCGGCAAAACCGGATTTTTCTTCACACCTGAACAGATTCAGCCAAAGCTGAAAACCTGATGTTATCTCGGGGTTGTACTGGCAGCGGGCTGATTTTTTGCTTGTTCAATCCGCTCACGGCTGGACGGATGCGAGCTGAAATAACGGGTCCATTGTTCCATGCTGCCGGAGTCCTGTTGCTGACTAATGGCCTCAATGGCATCGGCAAAAGCACTGCTGTTTTTGCCGAGTACCAGCAAAGCACTGGTGGCAAACAAGTCGGCTTCAGATTCCATATCACGGGAAAAAGCGGCCTGCATTAAACTACTGCCACTGCCGAGCAATACTTCGCTTAACACTTCCAGATCGCTGAAAATCAGTGCCAGCAGCATAGTGGTGGCTGTTGATTGTGCCAGCAGCTTTAAGCCATGCTGATGTTGCACATGACCTGCTTCGTGTAGCAGCACAGCGAGCAGTGCATCAGGTTTATCGGCCAGCAAAGTCACCAGCTCGTCGGTCACCACTATAGTGCCGCCCGGTAAGGCAAAAGCGTTGGCGCCCATCCCTTTGGCCTGACGAAACTGGATATCGGGTTGAAACAGCAGAGGTTCTGGTAACTGCGCTATTGCCAAGAGCCATTGTTGCCGCCACTGCTGTTGCTGCGCCTCTGGTAAGGCTGAATTACCCAGTAGGGTGTTATCCAGAATTTGCATACTTTGCCGGTCTATGGTGAGACTGACGGATTTGGGCAAATAAGGCACAACTGCTGTGGCAAAACCGGGCAGACCACGGGTTGCCAGCCACCATAACAACAAAGGCACCAGCAGCACCGACAAGCCAATCGCCACTTTATGTTGCTCCAGCCGGGTGGCAAGACTGGCTTTTCCATCCACACTCAGGCGTAAGCTCACATCATCGGGCACAAAATAACTGCCATCGTCAAAGTGCAGCTCAGTGGCAAGGCCCGGCAAATCCAGGCCGGTGCTAAAGTTGCTGCCTTGCCATAGCACTTCACCTTCAGAGCTGCGAACAATCAGCTGCTGATGCTGCCGTTGTAACAGCGCGGCGCAGCAATTGCTGCGCCCGGCAAAATAATAGGTGCCGCTGTAACTTTGCATCAGGTTAATGAAAAATCAGCGTCGTATAAGTCAGCGGCATCTTCGGCGAAAGCAGAAGACTCTTTGGCCAGCTTGTCGCGCATTAGCTCAAGCCCAGGTTGTACTGTGACCTCGGTATGTTCTGCCAATAACCGGCTCATCCGTACCATGGCCCATGGCAGTGCCAAACCCAGGCTGCAGATAATGGCCAGCATATTGCTCAGTTGCACCACAAATAAAGTGAGGACTGGTAAATCTGACTTAAAACTAACCAGCTCAGGTAATGTGGTGTTGTTGAATAAATGATTACGGATCAGCGCTTTATATACAGCGCCAGCCAAAGTCAGTATCACAAAATAACCAAAAAATACCGGTGCCATCAATAAAGGTGAAGGTTCAGCAGTGTTAAACAGTGGGCCAACTGCGGCAATCACACCTACACCCACCAGCAGCAGGCTGATAGCAACAATAACTGCACCCAGCGTGGCTTTGTAATAAGCCGAAGTTTCGGTCTGCACCTGCAGCTGCTTACCGCCATAACTGATGTTTTGGTACACAAACTGATCAAGCTTTTTAATGGCCCATGGCATGGCCAGATACAGGGTAAATACCGACACAAAAGGTAATAACAAAAAATAGATAAAAGCGTCGCCATAACTGCCATGAAAGCCAAAACGCACATTGCGGTAACTGGTCATGCGCAGGTTAAAACGAATACCCTGCACCATCAGCCAGGGCAAAATAAATAACAGGGCAAAACTAAAGAGCACCGCCAGAAAAGGCACCACTGTGGTGATAAAAGAAATAGCGATAAAAACCGCAACCGCCAGCAAACGGCCTTTTAAAATTTGTATTGGGGTGGCGAGGTAACGGAAGTTATGGCCATCCACTTTGGTGTGGCCGTAAAAATACTGTTTATTACGCACCTTGGCCCAGGCGCTGTAGATACCGAGGGTGACAATAGTCAGCAGCACATTCACTATCCAGATGCCAAAATATTCACCGGCCTGACCGCTAAAGCTGACTCTGCTGCGACGAGCCGCTGGTTGCGGCATGGGTTGAGAAGAAACTGAAGTTTCCATAGCACTTTCCTTGTTAATAGTTATGTCCAAAAGTAACGAAATAGTGTATCGCTGGCGACGTCATTTTGTCGAGCTTCAGATTATGACGAGGGGAGGTGTTTACTGCTGGCTGATGGGCCAGCTTTGCATTTCGTAAATCCTTGAAATACAACGTTCGAAAGCAAACTTCAGCTGACTGGCCTGATATAACTCAGTCACAGTAACTTCGCTGGTCAGCAGCAACAAACAACCTTTTTCGTAACATTCATCAACTAACGCAATAAATCGCCGGGCTTCATTGTCGAGTTTGCTGACAAAGACGCTGCTGTGCTCACGCTGATAATTTTCTTCCACCCCATGCAAAATGGCGGTGTCTGATACCTGATGAAACTGCGGAATATCTGCCACCGCAATGAGGCGAAATTGTGCTGCCAGCGCCATATAATCGAGCTGACTGCGTGGCCCTGAGCATAACGCCATAAAATCAAAACCAATAGCATGCTGGTTGCGCCAAAGTGTTGGGATCTGCCGTTGCAGCACTTCAAGCTGTGAACAGGGCTGCAGCGGTCCTGTCAGCTGTGTTGCAGTATTTTGCAGCCAGTCAGCGTTCTTGCCCACGCCGTAATAACAAAAATCAGCCTGGCCAAGCCTGCGATAATCCAGCCCGTTATCCAGCGCAAATAGATGACAATGTTGCTCCAGTAAAGCAATGGTTGGTAAAAACCTGCTGCGTTGCAGGCCATTGGCATAAAGTTGCTGCGGCGCACAATTTGAGGTGGTCACCAGCACCACACCCAGCTGAAACAGCTCTTGCCACAAGGTGCCAAGCAACATGGCATCGCCAATGTCGCTGACAAAAAATTCATCAAAACACAAAAGTTGATATTGATGGGCCCAGCGCCCGGCTATCTGCCGCAGCGGATTGGCGCTGCCACTCAGTGCATGTAATTCCTGATGCACCCGCGCCATAAAGTGATGAAAATGCAGCCGGATCTTGCGTTTGATCGGCAAAGACGCAAAAAAGCTGTCCATCAGCATGGTTTTGCCACGTCCGACCGGGCCGTAAATATACAGGCCTGTTGTGGGGGCACCGGTACTGAGCTGATTGGCCAGTTGCTGCAGCTGTTGCAGGCAGCGCCACTGTGCTTCATCAAACTGCAGCTGGCCCTGTTCTACCTGCTGTTGATACTGCTTAAGCATGTTCACCTGTTCTGGCCTGAGGGATCAATGGTGCTGGCCCTGTGTTCTGGCATTCGTCTGACAAAAAAGGCCGCTACGATAGCGGCCTTTGCAGGATGCGGCAAGTTGCCGGTTAATAAGTGCTCAGCTGAACTAGCAGCCTGAGCGACAACTGCTAGGCGCTGGGGCCTTTGCCGATATAACGCTCCAGCCAGTTCAGCACTTCGCCGTACCAGAATACAGAGTTATTGGGTTTTAAAATCCAGTGGTTTTCATTGGGGAAATACACCAGCCGAGCATCCACCCCTTTGCCTTTGAGGACACCATAAACTTCCAGCCCCTGATTCACCGGCACGCGGTAATCCTGCTCACCGTGGATCACCAGCATGGGCGTTTTAAAGTTTTCGGCGTACATGGCCGGGCTTGCTTTTAACACATTTTCTTTTTTATCCCAGGGCGAACCGGCGTAAGCATGCACCCGGTGAATAGTGCTGTCAGAGGCAAACTGCGCCATGAGATCGTAGACACCGGCGTGATTCACCAGCGCTTTGTATTTGCTGCTATGGCCGGCAATCCAGCTCACCAGATAACCGCCGTAGCTGCCACCAGCCGCGGCAATACGGCTTTCATCGATATAACCGCGTGACACCAGGTGATCAATGGCGGCTTCGGAGTCAAAAAATGGTTTAGTCGCATGGTCACCATGAATGGCCTCGGCAAAAGCCTGACCAAAACTGGTGGAACCATGGAAGTTCGGCATGATGGTGACATAACCTGCAGCGGCAAATACCTGCGGGTTCCAGCGGTAATTAAAGTTGTCACCGAAATAACTGTGTGGCCCACCATGCAATAAACTCAGCAATGGCCAGCGTTTTTTCGGGTCAAAGTTGGGCGGAAACACCACAAACATCTGAATGGCTTTGCCGTCGCTGCCTGCAAAAGACATTTCTTCTACTTTGCCAAACTGGGTGTTTTGTTGTTGCTGATGATTAAACTGACTGATTTGTTTTAAGGTGCGGTTTTTATTGTCCAGATAAAAAATTTCCGGCAGCTGGCTGATGCCATGTTGTACCAGTACAAACTGTTGTGGCCCTGCCACCTGGAACTGCTCATTGCTGGCCTGGCGTAACACCTGTTTAACAGCGCCGCCCTGCACCGGAATCGAAAACACCGACTCACGCGCTTTGTCAGCGGCGATAAAATACAACATGGTGCTGTCTTTAGAAAAATACCAGCTGGACGGGGACAAATCGACATTGGCGGCCATAGCGGTGGCTGTTTTACTGGCCAGATTAAAGTTCATCAGTTTGACATTGTCTTCGGTAAAATCCAGCCGGCTTTGTGCGCCATACACCAGGGTTTTACCGTCCGGGCTAAAGACCGGGTTGCTGTCGCTGGCTTTATTGGCCTCGGTGATATTAATAAATTTGCCGCTACCGTCGGTAGCAAGCAGCAGAATATCGTGGTTCAGCTCGTTGTAGGGCGGTTCGCTGGTAATGGCGCTGACAGCAATGGTTTTGCCATCCGGCGACAGATCAAACTCAGGCGCGCCGTTTAAATTCATCAGCTTTTTCCAGCCCGGCGTTAAATGGCGGATTTTGCCACTGTCCACATCCACGGCAAAAAAGTGCGGGTAACTGTCATCGGTCAGCCAGTGATCCCAAAAGCGGTAGACGCGGTTTTCAGTCACCTTGGCGCTGACTTTATTGTCTTTTTCTGCTTTTTTGGCGGCCGCTAATTTCTGAAAATCCCCGTCAAAACCGGCCGGCACCTCAGCAACAAACAAAATTTCTTTGCCATCCGGCAGCCAGACCGGGGACGATACTGCCACCGGCAGTTCAGTGATATTTTTGGCTTCACCACCAAACACCGGCATCACAAAAAGTTGATTCTGCGCATGACCACGTTTTGAGACAAATGCAATACTGCGACCATCCGGGCTCCAGGCGGGCTGAGTGTCGTTATCCGGATGCTGGGTTAAAGCCGTGGTTTTACCGCCGGGCAGCTCAATCAGCTGCAAATCGGCATTGCCTTTGTCAGATTTTAAGTTGTACCTCGTCAGGCTAAATACAGCGCGGCGGCCATCCGGCGACACTGTTAAACCGGCCGGCCGCGCTACCTGCCAGACAGCTTCGGCACTCAGCGGCTGTGCTTCGGCCAGCGCAAAACCGGAAAAAAGTGCTAACAAACTGATTGAAAAGGCTAATTTCATAAAATTGCTTCCAGTACTGAAGATGGCCCTAAGCATAGGGCATGGCTTGTACAACTGGCAACCAGGCTGTTCAGGGCCGGGGTTTAATCACCAGCCTGTTGCGACGAAGTTTTTGAGAACTGTTCTCGTTTTTGTTTATACTAGCGCTCGTTTAACACGCCGCTGCAGCCTTTGGGCAACTGCAGCAGCTGTCAGGTGTTTTCACCAGTCAATTGCAGAAGGAACAACGGATGAAGCGTCAGTTCATGGTGTTATTGTTTTCCAGCGTGGCAGCTTTTGTACAAGCGGCCGAAGTGAATGTGTATTCAGCGAGACAAGAAGAGCTGATTAAACCCGTGCTGGATAAATTCAGCGCCGACACCGGCATTAAAGTGAACCTGATTACCGGCAAACCTGATGAGCTGATTAGCCGGATGGCGAGCGAAGGCCGCAACAGCCCGGCTGATGTACTGATTAGCACTGATGTGGGCCGTTTATACCGCGCCCAGACCCAGGGTTTGTTACAGCCGGTGCAGTCTGAGCTGTTAACAAAAGCCATTCCGGCGCATCTGCGCGACCCACAGCAACACTGGTTTGGTTTAACCTTGCGCGCCCGTCCGGTGATTTATGTGCCGGGTAAAGTGGATCCGACCCGCATTAATACCATTGAAGATCTGACCAAGCCTGAATTTAAAGGCCGGATTTGTATCCGCTCCTCCGACAATATTTATAACCAGTCGATGCTGGCGGCGATGATTGCAAGTGTCGGCGAAGCCAAAACACTGGAATTTGCCAAAGGTCTGGTAGCTAATTTTGCCCAGCCGCCAACTGGCGGTGACCGTGACCAGATCAAAGCAGCCGCTGCCGGTGTTTGTGATATCGCCATCGCCAACACTTATTACCTGGCCGGTATGTTTGATGATGCCAAAGACGCAGCAGCTGCTAAAGCCGTCAAAGTGTTATGGCCAAATCAGCAAGACCGGGGTGCCCATATCAATATCTCTGGCGCCGGTGTTGCCAAATATGCGCCGAACAAAGCCGCTGCCCAGCAACTGATTGAATATATGGTGTTGCCTGAAGCACAAAACTGGTACGCCAGCAAAAACCACGAATATCCGGTGCTGGCAGACGTTGCCTGGAGCCCGGTACTCCAGGGTTTTGGTACCTTTAAAGCTGAACAGTTGCCGCTGGTGAAACTGGGTGAGCTGAATGCCAAAGCTTTGCAGCTGATGGATCAGGCCGGTTGGAAATAAGCCGGTTGAAAATAACTTGTTGTTTCTTCTGCTGTTATCTTCGGGCTGCCCTTGATGCAATTCACTAAATTGCATTGGCGGCAGCTGCCGTTGTTGCTGGTGGTGGGGCTGCTGCTGATGCCGTTGCTGGTGGTCTTTCGCAGCCTGCTTAGCCCAGACCTGGCGCTGTGGCAACATCTGCTGGCCACTGTACTGCCGGATTATCTGCAAAATTCGTTGTTGCTGGCCGCCGGCGTTGGTGCCGGTGCTTTGCTGCTGGGTACCAGTCTGGCCTGGTTGATTGTATTTTTCCGTTTCCCTGGTCGTAATCTGCTGCAATGGCTATTGTTATTGCCAATGGCGATGCCGGCTTACATTATTGCCTACAGCTACACAGGTTTGCTGGATTTTGCAGGGCCTGTGCAAAGCCTGCTGCGTGATTTCTTTGGCTGGCGTTATGGCGATTATTATTTTCCGCAGGTGCGCTCTTTAGGCGGCGCTATCTTGTTGTTATCACTGGTACTTTACCCTTATGTCTATTTGCTGGCACGCAGCGCTTTTGCCAGTCAGTCAGAGCGCCTCGCTGAAGCCAGCTTAAGCCTGGGTTTTACCAGGCGGCAGCATTTTTTCCGTGTGACTTTACCTATGGCAAGGCCAGCGCTTATTACAGGCACAGCCCTTGCGATGATGGAAGCTTTTGCCGACTATGGCACAGTGCAATATTTTGGTGTGCCCACTTTAACCACTGGTATTTTCCGCACCTGGTTTGGTATGGGACAACAACAGGGCGCAGCGCAGTTGTCGGCGTTACTTTGTACCTTAGTGCTGGCGCTGATTTATCTGGAACTGGCATCGCGCCGTCAGCTGCATTTTTATTATACAGGTCAAAGCCATAATGACATTAAAACCCATCAGGTGCGGGGCATCCGGGGTTATCTGTTGTTACTGCTGGCGCTACTGCCTTTGCTGCTGGGTTTTGTGATCCCTGCGCTGCAGCTGGCGATGCTGGCGGATTGGGCAGCACTTTTAAGCAACGATTATGTACTGCTGTTGTGGCACAGTTTTAGTCTGGCTTTTGCCGCTGCCCTGTTGGTGGTGGCGCTTGCGACCTGGCTTTGTTACGGCCTGAGGTTAAACCGGCACTGGCTGGTGCAGCTGCTGATCCGTTTAAGCGCTATGGGTTATGCCATTCCAGGTACTGTGATTGCCATTGGCGTGATGTTGCCGCTGGCTTTTGTTGATAACGAGCTCGATTTATTTGCCGAACAATATTTTGGTGTGCGCACCGGTTTATTGTTTTCCGGCACTGTAGTGGCGTTGTTGCTGGCCTATGCAGTGCGTTTTCTGGCAGTGGCTTTGCAGGGCATTGAAGCAGGGCTTGGACAAATTAAACCCAGTATGGATCAGGCCGCCCGTTCGCTAGGTCTCACGCCCTTGCAGGTGCTGTGGCGGGTGCATGTGCCTTTATTGCGTCCTACAGTGCTGACGGCCTTATTGCTGGTATTTGTTGATGTACTGAAAGAGCTGCCGGCCACTTTGTTATTAAGGCCTTTTAACTTTAATACGCTGGCGGTGAAAAGTTACGAACTGGCGTCTGATGAGCGGCTTGCCGACGCTGCGCTGCCGGCGCTGACCATAGTGCTGGTTGGGCTTGGGCCCGTGCTGCTATTGACCAGGGCGCTGGATAAAAAATCTTCTGTGGGGCATTGATGCTGGAACTTCGTCAAATTGCTGTAGCTTATCAGTCTTTTACCGTGGTGAAAGATGTGTCATTTCAGCTGGCGGCCGGTGAAATTGGCTGTTTGGTTGGCCCGTCCGGTTCAGGTAAAACCAGTTTATTAAGAGCCATTGCCGGTTTTGAAGCTGTGCATCAGGGGGAGATCCTGCTGGATGCAGAGCTGGTCAGTAGTTCCAGTCAGATGCTGCCCGCGGAAAAACGTCAGATAGGCGTGGTGTTTCAGGATTATGCTTTGTTCCCGCATTTAACAGTGGCGGAAAACATCAGTTTTGGCTTGCACCGGCAGAATAAAGCGCAGCAGCAGGCTAAGGTGATGCAGTTGTTGCAGCTGGTGGGGCTCGAAGGTATGGGCAACCGTTTTATTCATCAGTTATCCGGTGGCCAGCAGCAGCGGGTGGCGCTGGCCCGTGCTTTGGCGCCTGAGCCAAGGCTGTTATTGCTGGATGAGCCTTTTTCCGGCCTGGACGCCGATTTACGCGATTCACTGGCCAAAGATATCCGCACCATTTTAAATCAGCTGGGTATTACCGCTGTGATGGTCACGCACGACCAACACGAAGCTTTTGCCATGGCCGACTGGATTGGTGTGATGGCACACGGCATGTTGCAGCAGTGGGGCACGCCTTATCAGCTGTACCATCAGCCGGCCAACAGATTTGTTGCCGATTTTATCGGTCAGGGGGATTTACTGACAGGCCAGATGCTGGACTCCTGCAGTGTACAAACCTGCCTCGGGGTGTTTCGCCAGGCGGAGCCAACAAAGCTGACGGCCGGAACCACAGTAGATTTGCTGGTGCGCCCCGACGATATTTTGCATGACGATCAAAGTCCGCTTCGCGCCAAAGTGCTCAGCCGCGCTTTTCGTGGTGCTCATATGTTGTATCAGCTGGAAGTGGGAAACGGTGAAAAGATAAGCTGCCTGGCACCCAGCCACCACCAGCACGCCATAGGTGAGTATATTGGCATCAGGCCGGAAATTGATGATTTGGTTTGTTTTGCCAGGGCGTCAATAGGGTAAATCTGCGCTAAACGCTTGTTATTCTTCCAGATAACGCCGGTAAATTTCAGTGCCTTTATTTTGAGTTTGCTGTTGCCACAGCAGTTCTGCCAGCTTTTGATGTTGCTTATAAAACTTCTGACTGAAAATTAAATACCCTCTGCTGTCGTACAAAGGCGGATATAAAATTTTCAGGCCGCGCAAACTGATTTGTGCCGGGCTCACTTTTAAATCGCCAATCTGACAAAGCCGCGTAATGGCATTGATACGGCCTTTTTCCAGCAGATCCAAATCCATGTCGCTGGAGCTGGTGTAGTGCATGGTGAATTTTTGCGGGAATTTGCTTTTTAATGGCGCATAACCCAAAGGCCGCGCCACCACCAGCTGGTCAATACCGCTAAAACCTTCACCTGTCCATTGCCAGGGTGCATCCTGCCGGCTGACCAGACAAGTGTGATGCAAATTAAAAGCCCGTGTTGGATCTGGTTGGCCATCGCGGTAAGGGAATACGGCAAATTCGGCGCGTTCTGTGCTGTAACTGCCCACCACAGCATCAACGTCCCCTGTGGCAAGAGATGCCAGACAACGTTTCCACGGTAAGCGGATGAGTTTCAGCTCAAGCGCCGGCACTGCCGCCACCAGTTGCTGCACATGTTCAATGGTCGCGCCCGGGTTTTGTTGACGCACTTCAGCGCTATTGCCGTAATAGTAGGGAGCTAACTCTTTGTCTTCATAGCAAAACTGCAGAGGGACTGCGGCCTGAGCCGACCAGGCGACAGTCATACTACACAGCAGCAGGATCCTGCCCATAACCGGTTCCGGGTGAACAAACATGGCCACAGTATAGCGCCGTGTGGCGCAAATTCCCCTAGCTTTTGCTGGCTTTTATCCGGCTTTCTCGGGTTGTAGCAGGCAAAGCCCGGTTGCCCCGGTCAGTGTCCGGCGGCTAATTTAAAAAGGTGCGGATCTGCTCGCCAACACTGGCAATATTCAGCAGCCCATCCAAATGCCCCCACTGACCCGGAATTTCAGTCAGTTGTGCCTGGTTGCCGGCCTGTTGCAGCTGTTGCTGGCTGTTCCTGGACATCTCTGGTGTTAATAACAAATCGCCACTGGCTGGTAAAAACAAGGTTTTGGCACTGATTTTTGCCAGTGCCTGCGGCCAGTTGTCAGACATGCCGACCCGCCATAACTGCGAAGCCCGCACCAGATACAAAATATGATTGGCATCCTGCAACGCGGCGCGCGCCGCTGCTGTTTGGCGCAGCTGTTGCCAGGCCGTTAAATCAGTCCGGATATCCAGATGCGCCTTTTGATCAAGGGCTGGCGCCTGGTATTTTTGGTTAAAACCCTCAGGGTTCGAGGCATCCTGGGTGATATAAGCCAGTGCGGTAACTAAACCTGCAGTGGGTTGGGCGGCTTTGCCGTAATAATTGCCTTGTTGCCAGTTGGGGTCGGCCTTAATAGGTTCGGCCCAGCGCTCAAGGCGCACCGCACTCCAGCTGTCGATATAAGCTGTGCCTATGGCGGCAATCAAACGCTGCACTTTGTCCGGATAACGGCTGGCCCATTCAATGGCCTGAAAAGATCCCATCGAAGGGCCGATCACCGCATACAGGTTGTTGATGCCTTTGCTTTCTAAAAAGGCTTTTTGTACTTCGACAAAATCGGTGATGGTGACCACCGGAAAACTCAGGCCATAAGGTTGGCCCGTGGCCGGGTTGATGCTGGCGGGACCTGTGGTAATGACATTGGGGTCTTTGACATTGGCGTTGACCAGGGTATCCATACTGACCACATAAAATTTATTGGTGTCGATGGCTTTGCCTGGGCCAATAATGGCATCCCAATAACCAGGGGCTGTGTCTGTACTCTGGTATTTGCCGGCGGCGTGGGAGGTGCCGGAAAAATAATGGGTAATTAAAATAACATTGGATTTATCGGCGTTGAGTTGGCCATAAGCTTCCCAGCCTACTTTCACATCCTGAATCGTTTTGCCACTTTGGGTTTGAAACTCTTTTATTTCAAACTGTTGTTTTTTCACTAATAACTCGGCATGCGCCAAAAGCGGCAGCCAGAAAAAACAACAGTAGACCACAACCAACCAAAGACGCATCTGCAACTCCTTTAGCTCAGGCCCAGGCTAAAACCTGGGCCAATGCCAGCGTTAAAAATTAAATCCACTGAAACAATACAATGGCCAGTAATGTGCCGAATAAAGGCACCAGTACGGTCACAACTGCCACAGGCCAATAAGCGTTATGATGGCTTTCACCACAGATAGCACGGATGGTGGTCACCACATAACCGTTATGCGGCAGAGAATCGAGTGCACCTGATGAAATGGCCACCACCCGGTGCAGCTGCTCTGCATCCACACCACGCTCTAAATAAGTGG
The DNA here is from genome assembly GCA_003543135.1 of Rheinheimera sp. GTDB lineage: Bacteria > Pseudomonadota > Gammaproteobacteria > Enterobacterales > Alteromonadaceae > Pararheinheimera. The sequence continues at coordinate 36,212 of DPJG01000006.1, read as the reverse complement.
GGGCTATTTCCGGCAGCGCGATCACCTGACCACCTGATGCTGAACCTGTGACACCTGCTATCACACTCACCGCCACCGCAGCACCCAGCAGCTCAGGCCCAGGCAGCGCCACGACGGCATGCACGATTTGGTCAAAAGCCGGTGTTAATTTGGCCACACTGCCAAAACCCACCACAGCCGCTGTGTTACCAATGGCCAATAAAGCGCCGGTGACACCGTCGTTTAAGGCTTTATCCAGATTTTGCACAAAACGGCGGTTTAACAGGTATAAACAAAGCACACCTGCGGCCAGCGCCACAATCAGCGCCGCCTGTTGCAGACTGTGGTGCAGCAGGTTCGACAACAGCAGCACCACAATCAGCGGAATAATGCCCAGTAGCGGGTGCGGCAAAGCCCGTTCGCCGACCACAGGGTCGCTGTCGCGGCCAATAAAATGTTCACCCTGATCAACAGCTTTATTGATCATTTTTTTCAGCAGGCCATAACCCAAAGCCGCCATAAAAATCGCCACCACCACACTGACTTCCCAGCCGGCGTAAGGGGAGGTTTTTAAATATTGAATCGGGATCCAGTTTTGAATTTCCGGTGAGCCGGCTGAGGTCATGGTAAAAGTGACTGAACCCAATCCCAAAGCGGCCGGAATAAAACGCCTCGGCAGATTGGCGTCTTTAAATAAACTCACCGCCATAGGGTAAGCGGAAAATGCCACCACAAAGACGCTGACACCACCGTAAGTCAGCACGGCGCAAGCCAATACCACAGCGGCCACCGCATGGCCTTTGCCAAGTTTGTTAATAATGGCCAAAGCCACAGCATCGGCCGCGCCTGTGTGTTCCATTAATTTGCCAAACAAAGAACCCAATAAAAACATTAAAAACCAGCTGCTGACAAAAGATGCAAAACCATTCATATAACCGTGCACAAAGTCGCTTTGTCCTGCCACCTGCCAGAATGGAATGCCGTTGGTGACAGCCACCAGCAAGGCACACAAAGGCGCCAGAATAAACAGGTTCACCCCACGCATGGTCAGCACTATCAGTAGCAGCAAGCCGGTCAGCAAGCCCAGGAGACTTAGCATAAACAAATCCTTATCGGTTTTTTTTGCAGTCTGATCTATCCGTTATCACATCTCTATAGTACTAAGGTACAGATTAACATTTGGTCAAATCGGCCTAGAGTAGAAAAAACTAAAACACAGATAACCGATTGATCAGCAGGAGAAGCCAGATGGCTCACAACAATAAAACAACCCGTCTTTTCCAACCTAATATGCTGGCGCTGGCCGTCAGTAGTGTTTTGTTTGGTGCTGTATTACCCGCCACAGCTCAACAACAAACCGATGACGCTGCCAAAAAAGAAGAAGCAGCGTTAGAGGTGATTCAGGTTACGGCACGGCGTACTGCAGAAAACCTGCAGTCGGTGCCGGTCGCTGTAACTTCTATTGGTGCTGAAGATTTAAAACAACGGGGTATCGAAAACATCACCACAGTGCAGCAATATTCGCCCAACACCACAATGCAGGTGTCGCGTGGTACCAACAGCACTTTAACGGCTTATATCCGCGGTATTGGCCAGCAGGACCCACTTTGGGGTTTTGAACCTGGTGTGGGTATTTACATTGATGACGTGTATATGGCGCGGCCACAGGGTGCGGCTTTAGATATTTATGATGTGGAACGTATTGAAGTATTACGCGGCCCACAAGGCACTTTATATGGCCGTAATACCATAGGTGGCGCGGTAAAATACGTGACCAAAGCGCTGTCGGGTGACAACGAATTTGCCGTGCGTGGCACCGTTGGCAACTACGGCCAGAAAGACCTGAAACTGTCGGGCCAAACTGCTTTAACCGACAAGTTATTTATTGGTGCAGCAGGTGCCGTGCTCAACCGTGACGGTTTTGGTACTTACCTCAACACCGGTGATGAAAACTACAACAAAGACATCACAACAGGCCGCTTAAGCCTGCAATATCAGGCCACTGACAACTTACGTTTTAGTTTTGCCGCTGATGAAACCCGGGATGATTCCAACAGCAAAGGCGGCCATCGTTTAACCCCAAGCCTGCTGACCAAAGAAACACCACCGGATAATGTGTACGACTCTAACACCAGTATGCCGGTGGATAACTCGGTAGAAACCAGTGGTCAGTCGCTGACTATGGCCTGGGATGTCAATAATGACTGGACCATCAAAGCTGTGTCTGCGCGCCGTGAAGGGGTGACCGATACCAATATCGACTTTGACTCCACCCGTTTGCCATCTTTGGACGTACCGGCCTTTTATGAAGACGAACAAACATCACACGAGCTGCAGTTTTTATATAACAGCGGCAATCTGAAGTTTGCCTCTGGCCTGTATAAATTTAACGGTGAAGCCTGTGGTGCTTTTGGCACTGTGATAGTGGCAGGCGCAGGTGTGACAGTGGAAAACGGTGGTTGTGTGGACACCGACTCAATGGCCGCTTATGCCCAGGGCACTTATCAGTATGATGAAAAATGGTCATTCACCTTAGGTGGCCGTTATACCGAAGATGACAAAGACGCTCAGGTATACCGTTATATGTATCTGGGTTACAAACTGCCGCGGGTACAGGGGGGGACACCACTGCAGGTACAAACCGACTTTGATAAAAGCGCCAGCTTTAACCATTTTTCACCCCGTGTTGGCTTTGAATATCAGGCCAATGACGACCTGATGGTCTACGGCAGTTACACCGACGGTTTTAAATCCGGCGGTTTTGATATGCGCGCTGTGAAGTCGTTAAACCCAAGTGCTGACGAGCCTTATCAGCCTGAAACTGTGGATACCTTTGAGCTTGGTATTAAAAGTGAGTGGCTGGAGCGCCGGCTGCGTTTAAATGCTGCGGTATTTGCTGCCGCTTATGACGATATGCAGGTCACGGTGCAACGTGCTGTAGGCAATAACGTGGCCTCTCAGGTATTAAATGCCGCCAGTGCCGACATTAACGGTATTGAACTGGAAGCCACTGCTGTTGCCACTGATGCACTGCAATTTAACCTGATTGTGGGTTATACCGACGCCAAATTTAATGAAGTGATTTTTTATGACGCGGCCAGTAAAACCAGCACCGACGTGTCAAATCTGTGGTCTTTTGCCAATACACCAGAGCTGACCGCAACTTTAGGCACAAAATATACGGTAGCTATGATGGGGGGGGAGCTGGTGCTTAACGCTAACCTGGCGCATCGCAGTGAAACGCAGATTTTTGAACTGCCTTCAGTGCTGGACAGCGGCGGTTATACCCTGCTGAACGCCGGAGCCACCTGGTATGCACCGGACGGTCATTGGGATCTGTCGTTGCAGGGCCGTAACTTAGGCAATAAACAGGTGCGTATTGCCGGTTATAACTTCCCGCTGCTGGCCGGTGAACAAACCATTACCGCTTATTACAACGACCCGAGAACTGTCAGTCTGACTGTTGGTTACCGGTTCTGATGCGAAAAGATGTTGCCGGGGCGTTCGCCCCGGTTCATCATCGACTTCTGCTTGTGTTAACTACGGTTTTGTATGATTGCCATTATTGCCGATGACCACCCGTTATTTCGTGTTGCGCTGTCGCAGGCGCTGCAGGCTATTTTAGGCCCGCAGGCGGAGCTGTTTCAGGCGCACAGCATGGCGCAGCTTTGGCCTTTACTTCGTTCTTACCCCGATACCCAACTGATTTTACTGGATTTAAAGCTGCCAGACGCTGAAGGTTTTGCCGCTTTAACTGCGCTTCGCACCGAATACCCCGATATCAGCGTGTTGATGGTGTCGGCCATTGAAGAGCCGGCAGTGATTAAACAGGCGCTGCAATTAGGCGCTGCCGCTTATTTGCCTAAATCGGCGCCTTTGGAAGTGTTGTCTGAAGCCGTGAGCGCTGTGCTGGCAGGCGAGCGTTGGTTGCCGGCTGAGCTTGGTGCATCAGTTTCGCAAGCACCCGATTTAATTGACCAGCAATTTGCCAGTGCGCTGGAACAACTGACACCACAGCAATTTCGGGTATTAAAAATGATTGCCGATGGCTTGCTGAATAAACAAATTGCCTATGAAATGAATGTGCAGGAAACCACAGTCAAACAACATGTTTCCGCCATTTTGCGCAAGCTGGAGGTGAATAACCGCACCCTGGCCGGCATTATGTTTGAAAAACTCAAACTGCCGGATAATCTTTAAGCCTGCCGCTTGCAGGCCTGTCTGCTGCCTTGATGTACGGGCAATAAAAAGTACTCGCCAACGGCATTTGAGCTGATATGCTGGTGAAATCAGTTTCAGGCAGCAGATAAGGGTTAAAGTCTGGCTATTTAACCCAGGATTGCAGGTAGTACCGCCCCATGAGCAATTTTCCACTGTTATCACATCAAAGCAGCACGGCGCCCTGGCTTGACTGGCTCAGGCAGGATCACTGGCTGGCAAAATGCTGCCTGCAGCTGTTATTGCTGTTGTTGTGGTTATTGGTGTGGCAGCTTGGCCGGCTGGTGGAATATACCGAACATGCCAGTGTCTGGTTTCCGGCTTCAGGCTTAAGTTTTGCTGCTTTATTGTTGTTTGGTCTGGCCGCTGTACCGGCGCTCGGCATTGGTGCTGTGCTGATGACGCTGTGGACGGTGCAGCATTATCAATTGCCGCTTGATGGCGCCGAAACCATCCGCGCCGGCATTTTATTTGCCGTGGCGCACTTGTTACCTTATGGCCTGGGGGCCTGGCTGCTGCGGCTGTTGTTGCAGCAGGGGCAGCGTCACTTACCTAAGCTTATTATTATTTTTCTGCTGATTGCGGCACTGAGTTCTTTAGCTGCCGCTGCTGCTGTGATCACACAGCTGGTGTGGTGTCAGATGTTGCCTGCCGATGCTGTGCTGAGCACCTGGCTGCCATTCTGGATAGGCGATATGGCCGGTGTGATAGTGCTGGCGCCATTTTTTATTATGCTGCTCAGTATGTTTCACCGCAGTGCACTGCGCCGGTTGCACGACATGCTGGACCTGCAAAAAATTCAGTGGAGCCGGCCGTTATTTGCCAAATTGCTGCTGAACCTGCTGCTGCTCACCTGCGCTATGATGCTGGCGCAGTTATTCCATACCGACAACAGCGCTTTTGCCATCTTTTTCCTGGTGATCCCACAAATGTGGCTGGCCTGCACCGAAAGTGCCCGGCTCAATGTGCTGAATCTGGCGCTCTCTAGCTTTTTAATCGCGTTTTGGGTGCATGTATTTGATTTATTTGAGTTTGTAATGGTGTATCAGTTTGCCATTAACGTGATTGCTGCCAACACCTTATTTGCCATGGCACTGCCCACTTTAATTGAAGACAATACCAGACTGCGCCGCATGGCCTTTACCGACAAAGTGACCCGGGTGGCCAACCGTGAATGGTTAGAACAACAAGCCAGTATTAGCATTGCAAGGGCACAAAGGGTGCAACAGCCTTTGTCGCTGATGGTTTTTGATGTAGACCATTTTAAAAATATTAACGATGTATACGGCCATCAGCTGGGCGATCAGGCGCTGTTATTGGTGTGTCAAACCGCACAACAGTGTTTAAGGCCGTCTGATTTGCTGGCCCGTTATGGTGGCGACGAATTTGTGGTGGTGTTGCCCGACACGCCACTGGCGTTGAGTCAGCTGATTGCCGAACGTATTGCCCGGCAATTACGCCAGGCCGCTTTTACTCAGGATCAACACCTCACCGCCAGTTTTGGGGTGACTGAATGGCAAGCCGGCGAAGATTACGCCACTGTATTCCACCGTGCTGATAAGGCGTTATATCAGGCGAAAGTGCAGGGGCGGGATCAGGTTGCAGTGCTGGCGGCAGGGGCTTCTGCTTGAGCGGCAGCTCAGCATCTGTTGTTAATGCTGCAACTAACCTCTGTTGCTGAAGAATAACTTGTAACTGTGGTAACGTGCATGCGACTGCATTATTGCAGCTGATCAAGTCGATGCAGCATCTTTTAATTTCAGCTTGCAGCTGAGGGGCTGTAGCAGCGGAGACTCGCCTCCGCGGGCGAGTCACTTTTGTATCGACAAAAAGTGACGCAAAAAACGACCCCGAGATCGCTCGAAAGCCCGTTGTTTTGACTCGCTTTTGAGGCGCCGCCAAAACTCGACGGCTGCTAGCGTCAGTCGTCTCAAACAGTTGGCGTCTTAAAACCTCAAAACCGGCCAAAACAACTGCTCGCTAAACGGGGGGGGATTTTTTGGCAGCTGATGGCGCTCTGAAAGCTTGGATAGATAAAGTTTAAGACTGCAACAATAACGACAAAGGGCTTTTGACTGCATTGCCACCACGTTGCAGCACATGGGTATAAATTTGGGTGGTTTTTACATCACTATGTCCCAGTTGTTCCTGCACTGTGCGGATGTCTACTCCTGCTTCCAACAGATGTGTAGCGAAAGAATGTCGTAACGTATGGCAGGTCACATTCTTCTGAATTTTTGCCCTTTGAGCTGCCATTTTTATCGCCCGGCGAACTGTGGTTTCGTCTAAATGATGCCGGCGTATCAACTTTGATTCAGGATCCTGGCTAAGAACACCAGACGGAAATAAATAGTGCCAACCGATTTCTTTTGGCGCGGCCGGATATTTGCGCGCTAACGCAAAAGGTAACCAGACACCGGCATATGCCGGGTTATGCAAATCTACCTGAAAATATTGTTGTACATGCTCGATCTGTAAATTTAAAGCGGGGACCAGCTCCGGAGCCAGCGTAACCCTACGGTTTTTATTGCCTTTGCCTTGCCAGACCATCACAGATAAATAATCAAAATCTATATCTTTCACCCGCAGCCTTACAGCCTCCATCAGGCGCAAACCACTGCCATACATTAGCTGTGCCAGTAGTTTGTATTTGGGATCAATTAAAGCCAGCAGCTGCTGAACCTCAATGCGGGTAAGAACCACAGGGAGTTTTTGTGGCACGCGCGCCTTATTAAAATTAAGGTTTAGCGACAGCGGACGTAAAATAATATGGCGATATAAAAAACTCAGTGCATTCAAAGCGGTGGCCTGAGTTTTGACGGCTACAGTCCGTTGATTGGCAAGGTAAGACAAAAATTGCTCTACCTCGGCATCAGACAACTGATTCGGATGGCGTTTATGGTGAAACAAAATATAAAACCTGATCCAATACACATAGGTGTCAACAGTGCGTTTGGCATAACGCCGCGACACCATAAACTCCCTGACGTAATCTAAAAAAGGTGAGGCCATTTTTTGCACCCGAATAGCTGTTTAAATAAACAGTGGTTCGGTATGAGTAAAAAATCCACCAACTTGCATAGCTTCTGTATAGATTTTGTCGGCCATAATTTTAGTGATTTAAGAAAAAAATGTTGAAATAGAGTTACATAAGCGCTAGTTTGGCATGAGTAAAAATCATGAAAAAAGGCAGAAAAATGTTCGTCTTGCGGGCGCTTCGCCTTCTATTAAATTGTTATGTTTTGGAGTAGTACGTGCCACATTGCATAGTTGAACATTCGGAATCACTGAACAGTGAATTGATATTACCGCTCGTATTTTCAGGTGCTATGGAATCAGAGCTATTCGAAATTGATGGTAGTGATATCAAAGTAAGAGCAATTATTTACCACAGTTATTTAACCGGGCCGGAAAAAACAGATTTTATCCATGTAACTTTGAAAATACTGTCGGGCCGAACTGTTGAACAAAAGCAAGTACTATCAAAATCAGTATTAGCTCAACTTCAGAAGCTTGAGCTTAAAAATTGCTCTTTAACCGTTGAAGTTATGGATATCGAACGTGCCAGTTATTCAAAGTTGTTTAGTTAAACATAACAAGCCGCGTCATATGCAGCCTGCGGCTGCTGCGACGCTCACATGTTCGCGCGCATGCGCGGGACGTTAGCGTTAAAAATGTCCACCTTAGTGAAGGTTAGTATTCTCAAATTTAAGGAAGAACAGTGAAAAAAATAGTTTATGGATTACTGCTACTTGTCATCGGAAGCCACTGGAATAGCTGGGCTGCCGCGAGCCTGCCTGTATTGAAAGAGCAGATGATTGATAGTGATGTACTTGGCGAAAAGCGTAACATGGTGATTTACCTGCCCGCTGGCTATCAAAATAGTCAGGACCGTTACCCAGTACTATACCTGACCGATGGCGATATTCAGGGGCCACATACCGCTGGCACAATAGATTATTTAGCAAAATTTGAGCAGATGCCGGCAATGATTGTTGTCGGCATTGTTAACCCGCCTGAAACACGTGCCAGAGACCTGACTGTAACCCCTTTTGAGAAGCAAAACCCTAATCAACTGGAAAATGCAGATAGATTTCTAGCTTTTGTCGAGAAAGAAGTTATCCCTTTTGTGAAACAGAATTACCGTACTTTGGACTATCAAATGCTGTCCGGCACGTCTCATGGTGGTCAGTTTGCTATTAATGCATTGGTGAAACGACCCGGCTTGTTTAATGATGTTATCGCCATCAGCCCATCTTTATATTGGAATAACCAGCAATTGCTTGGATTAGCTGAGCAGGCTTTAAAAAGCGATCAGTTACAAGGGCGCTTGTATGTATCGATAGCTAATGAAGAAACAACCATGACACAGCCGTATCAAGGGTTTGTTGATTTGTTAGCACGTTATCCATCTGACAAGTTGACTGTCGCATCACAGACTTTTAGCCATGAAACGCACAATACGACCGTACTACAAGGGCAGTATGCCGCATTAAAATATCTGTTTTCCGAATGGCCTATTCCAGAGGGTGAGCCAAAAACCTTGGCTGATTTGCAGGCAAAATTTGCTAGTCGCTCGAAACTTCTCAAAACAGAGCTCATAATCCCGCAAGATAAAGCTAACGGTTACGCTGCGTGGTTACAATATTTAAACCGGCAAGAAGATGCGTTGGCATTACTTATATGGAATCGAGCAAATTATCCTCATTCTTTAGGTGCGCATACAGCCTTAATTAAAGCTTACTTATATTTCAAAATGGCAGAAGATGCCAAAGCTGCACTTAAAGATGCATTGAAAACGTTAACGGAGCTTAGCTCTGAACAAAAAGCCGAGCTTGAGGCTTTGTTTACCTAGTATGTGCTCGAGTTCAGATGCGCTAACAAACGCCATCAAAAGCGCGCCCGTTGGGCTCTCGACTCGCAACACGTTGCTCGCGTTTGTGGCGAGCGTTATAAGCTAGAGGAGTACCGATGTCATTTTTGAAGACTCTAGGCAAAGGTTTAAAAGGAGCTGCGGCGGCTTTAAATGTTGATCAATATACAGTCAATGATGTAAACGCAAAGTGCATCCATTGCGGACATCAGCATTTTGAAACTGGAGAAGCGCAGTTAAATACCGCGGGCCTCACATTTATAAATTTGGATTGGGCAAATAGAAGTGCATCAGTTCTTATTTGTAAAAAATGTACATTTATTATGTGGTTTTTAGAGGGGCCGAAAAGAGTTGTTAAGTGATGCTTATAACAAGCGCCTTAAACATGGCGGCCTTCGTCCGCAGGACTCGCAACAAGTTGCTCGCCGTTTAGGCGATAGTTATGTTGAAAAAGGAATTTAGATGGTATTTCCATCACTAGAAACTGAGCGTCTATTACTTACAGAACTTCGTGTTGATGATGAAGCTGGTCTGTTCAATTTGTTTTCCAATCCATCTGTGGTCGAATACTACGATTTAGATGTGTTTCGGGAACATAGTCAAGCTGCCAATTTGATTAGTCTTTTTAAGTCAAGATATGAAGAACAACAGGGCATCAGATGGGCGATCCGGTTAAAGTCATCTGGTCGATTGATAGGCACCTGCGGGTTTAACTCGTGGAACAGTATAATGCGTAATGCCGTTATCGGTTATGACCTGCATCCTGAGTTTTGGCGACAAGGTTATTCCTCAGAAGCTGTGCGCGCTATTATTGCTGCTGGGTTTTCGGGTTATTTGCCTTGTGGTGAATTGCACCGTGTTCAGGCAGATACAATTCCCGGCAATAGCGCATCTGAATCATTGCTCCGTCGGCTTGGGTTTAAAGAGGAGGGGCTTCGGCGTGAATGTGGATATTGGAAGAATAGGTTTCATGATCTCAAATGCTTCGGCTTGCTCCGTTCAGAGTTCAGTACAACATAACAATCCGCGTCATTCGGGGCCTGTGGCCCCAGCGACGCTCACAAGTTCGCGCGCATGCGCGGGGCGTTAGGCAGTATGGAGCCATTTTTGAACTGGAAGATTATTGTTATCCACGCTCTTTTGTTACTGATGGCCGGTATCGCTTCTGGCATCTTTGAATTGCATCCATCATCATTTTCTCCCGATGTGGTGTTGTTCAATTACTTTCTGAATCATTGCATCATGCTGCTCGTGTACATGGCTATCTTTGCTCACATCACGTACAGAACAGATCAGTATCCTGTCGCTCATACGCTTCTTGCTTTTTTGCTTAGCGATGAAGTCGCATCTGCACTATTGGCGTTTTTTGTATCGTATTTAGGAGCTGAACCGGAGCCTATTCAACCGCTTCCATTTCTGGTATCCGAATACATTTCTTTGCTTGGAGTTCTATTCGCAGGTATCAAGGCCGGAATAAGTCTCAAGCAACGAAAATTGTTAAGGTCAGCGAGGGGCGGCAGTGCATCAACTAATGCCTAACAAGCAAATGTTAATCGCCCACGCTGCGCATGGGCTGCGACGGGAAAACGCATGCGCGTTTTCCCGCGCTAAATTTGGTAGTTATATGCCTACAAGGTTGTAATGGAAATCGAAGTCACAAGACCAAAACAATTTGCAGATATGGCTCGCGACTATCATTTATTGGTGGACGGTAAAGAAATAGCTGTTATAAAACGTGGCACAACACAAAAAATAACCTTGCCTGAAGGTAGCAAAACGCTGAAGGCTGTTATTGATTGGTGTTCAAGCCCAGAATTTAATGTTTGTGATATTCGTTCTGGAAAAATTGTGCTGAAAAATTCTTTTGGATCTAACTTTTTTAAATCTATATTTCTGCCGCTCTATTACATTTCGTTAGGGAAAAATCGGTACTTAAAAATTGAAACCGGCATATAACAAACGCCAGCACAACGCGCCTTTGACGCTGAACCCGCAACAAGTTACTCGGGTGTGTGGCGGGCATTAGACGCCACAATAGACGTCCGGAGAGCCCATGAATAACTCAATCGTTATCGTCAGGTACCGTGCATTGCCAGCCCAGGTTGACACTGTACGGCGAGAGATCGCTGCTTTGGTTGCAACAGTCCGGGCCTCGGAGCCGGATTGTGGAGGTATCACCATGCTGCAGGACTCATCGGACCCGACAGCATTTACTTTGATTGAAACCTGGCCAAGCCAAGAGGTCTTTCTTGGTCCGCACATGCAACAGCCACACATCCAGTCCTTTATACAGGCCGCTGGCAAGTTTCTCGCCGGGCCGCCGGACATTTCGTTTTGGCAGCCGGTCGATGGTGCCTGACAATTCATTCAGGCCGAAGCCGATTTGCGGCTCGGCTTAATTCAAGCGTTAGGTGAATCGACTATGACTGAATTTTTGGTAGAAGTAGAAAGGGATAGCGTTTGTATGGGAGATGATTGTGCTGCTCCTCATGCATATAGCTTTAAAGTTTCAATCAATAGCACCTTAAGTGATGTGTTTGAGCATTTGGCGCGAAAACGATATCTGGCATCTGTGGCTGGAAAAAACCATAGTTGGGAAGCCGTGATAAAAAATAATCCGGTTGCGTTTTTTAAGGGAAACAATCAAGTACCAGAACCTTCAGCTGTGTTGTCAGACAAGGTTTCTTTATACGCAATAAACGCTACTTTAAAAATCTGGTTTAAATACAATAGTGCAGTTTCATAAAGAGAAAAGCACATTACAAACTGCCGCTGAGCATAGTGTTATACATACAAGGAATAAGTAGATGGTTAAGTTTAAAAGTTATTTAATGGCACTAATTTTAGGTATTGCACTGGCGTTTGCTTCTATTGTGATTGTTGGTTATGGCGCAGCAATATCAGTGTCTGCAGATCTTCTTAACATGCTTATGCCCATTTCCGCTTTTATGGCCTTTATTGTGGTCGACTTTTTTATTATCGCGCTGCCGTTGGCATTGGCGTTTTTGCTGTTCGCTTATGCTGCTAAGTTTGTTTTCAAAAGCGCGGACAATAAGTTTTATCTGTTCCTGCTTGCTCCGCTTGTTTTATTGCAGGGTTATTATCTTTTACAAGCGTCAGCAGAATTAAACGAGATAGTTTCAATGCTCCTGCGCTTTTTGTTATTGGCTATTTGTTATTACGTCATCGTTCGTAGTCATCAACCGGCAAAGACCTGGTAAACGCAATCACAATAGGCCGCTATCTGGTCTGAGCCGGCTCCAGCTTCTTCCGGTCTTTGGCCGCTGCGCTTGTAACAAGTTGCCCGCCCTTGAGTTGATACTGAGGTGATACTGAGGTGGGTGATACTGAGGTGACAGCAAGATGATAGTGAGCTGGGCAATAAAAGTTTCTGTAACTTCGATATGTTTTTTGACGGCCTGCTGTATTTATCCGGTCGCTTCTGCAGAGCAATCCACAGAGTTTTGTGATGTGCTTCAGGCATTTGTCGGTTCAGTCAAACCAGACGAAACCAGGCAGTTGGTCTTTCGAACGTCCTGGGGGGCCAACTTTAAAGACACGCCGGGGGCGGTATTGCTTGCGAAGCGTTGTGAGCATGGAGATTATCCTGCGGCTAAAAATGTATGCAGCTATCTGATGGAGCATGCCTCAGCTGAGTTCGCAGCCGTTGCGGTAAAAAAGGCAATTTTATGCTTGTCGCCAGCCAGCAATCTTGATGATCAATTGACGATAAATAGTGCTTCCTTTTCCATTCATTATGGTTCGCAAGAGCGTGGTGCAATAGTTGATATCAGCCTGAGTGAAGACAGCGCAGTGGGTGGTATGGCTTTGAAGTTGGTCGCCGATGGCTATTAAACTCTGGTCGATTCACTCCGCCATCATAAGCCGTGTTATCCGGGGCTTTTGGCTCAGGTCATGCTTATGAGTTCGGGTGCATGGGCACAGTGTTAAGGGCAGAATGTTAAACAGCCCATTTCCCCTTCGCCTCACAGGGGCAAAACCGGTAAGTCGGGCTCAAGTCGGGTCCGTGTCGGGGTTTTGTCGTCCCTTTTTCGTCACGGCGCAGTACGATTTGGCCGGATAATAGCGGGCAGCAGAAGCCTTTTGCAGGAGCAGAAATCATGTATGTAAATAGCAACCGGGTTCGGGAGTTACGGCTGGCCCGTCAATGGTCGCAAGAGCAATTGGCGACGCTCAGTGGTTTGAACCTGCGCACTATTCAGCGGCTTGAATCCGGCGCGAAGATATCGAATGAGTCGCTGCGGGCACTTGCCGCTGTGCTTGAGGTGCCGGCCGCAAGTTTGCTGATAAGCGAGCCAACCCCCACCGAGCTTGCGTTAAAGGCCATGCGGGAGGGGGTTTTGGCTGGGCTGGAATTTACCGGCACCACGCCCAGAGCCGATTTTTGGTGGTTTGCGCTTGCTGTGGCTATGGTGTTGGCCTTTGCCCAGTTACTCAGTGAAGCCCTCGGCCCATTGCCACTGCAGATTGCTTCATTGGTGGTATTGCTCCCCTGGCTGGCTGCCAGCACCCGCCGCCTGCGCGATGCCGGACTCAGTCCCTGGTGGCAACTGATTAGCTTAGCGCCGGTGGCAGGTATCCTGGTGCTACTCTACCTGCTGACTTATCCAACTAAAAACGCAGAATCGGCAGAGCCAACATCGGATTAAACCACTTTAGGTGTAGCAGCTGAGAGCCTGCTGATTATTTTGGTTTTTGAGAAGTTATTTTATAATTTAAGTTGTTGTTATTTATAGGTAAAATTAAATAATTCGAAAATAAATCATATTTTTTGTCACACCCTGCGCTGCTGCTGCGACTTGTTAAGGTAACCCATATTCAACAAAGGATACCGTTATGCAAAACCACAAAGCGCACAGCAGCAACACCCCGGCCGATGATAAAAACGTCAAAGCCAAAGCCAAAGCCAAAGCCAATGTTAGTTTTTGGACTTATTTTGCCATTACCATGAGCATTGTAGCGGGGGCCATTTTGCCTCAGCTCAAAGCCGCCGAGCTGAATACAGCCGCCAGTTTTCAGGTGGAGGTGATTGGCGAAGGCAAACCTGTACTGATGATTCCGGGCCTGATGTCTGATAGCCGGGTGTGGCAGCACACTGCGGCCGCTTTAAAACAGGATTATCAGCTGCATCTGATCAGTGTGGCCGGTTTTGCCGGCACGCCAGCCATTGAAGGTGAGCTGTTACCAAGGCTACAGCAGGATTTACTGCATTATATGGACGAACAACAACTGCAAAAACCTGCTGTGGTTGGTCATAGTCTGGGCGCCTTTATGGCCTTTGCACTGGCCAGTGCCGCACCTGAGCGTATCGGCACTGTGGTTGCTGTGGATGGCTTGCCTTATTTAGCACCCATCTTCAGCCGTGATCCGGCAACGCAGGTGGCCGACATGCAAAGCCAGGCGATACAGCTGAAGAATTATTATCAGCAATTAAACGGCGAACAACTCAAAGCTGCTGCAACCCAGGGCATTGAGATTCAAGCCAGGGCAGCGGGGCATCAACAGCTGGTGCTGGCAATGGCGGCGGCTTCTGACGGCCCAAGTGTGGGTCAGGCTATGTATGAATTGCTCACCACAGATTTACGCCCAAAGGTGGGCGCCATTCAGAGTAAAGTCTGGCTGTTGGGTGCCAGCGGCGCTTTGCCGGCGCCTTATCAGGAACAAGCTAAGGCATTGTATCAACAACAAATTTCCGGCATTGCGAACGCCACTTTATTGATGAATACTGGTAGCCGCCATTTTATGATGCTGGATGAACCTGAGTGGTTGATCAGCCAGTTGCGTCAGGCTTTACAGGAGTAACCCGCCATGTCAGTGACGATAGAACAACAACTACAACCCGATGTGCAGGCTGCCATGGCCGGCGACCTGCAGGCGTTCAGCCGCCTGGTGCAGCGCTGCCAGAATGGCATCAGCAGTATTGCGCTGGCGATTGTTAAAGATTTAGATGCCAGCGAAGAAGTGTGCCAGCAGGTATTTATTGCTGCCTGGCAGCAGTTAAGCAGTTTGCAAAATCCGGCCAGTTTTTTACCCTGGCTCAGACAAATTACCCGTTACCGCGCTTACAGCTTTTTACGCGAACAACGGGATCGGCAGACAGAGCGTGGCAGTGATGCCGAGGCCTTACTGGAAAGTTTTGCCAGTGACAGCAACCCGGCAGAGGAACTGTTACGCAGCGAACAGGCCAGATTGATCCGCAATTTACTCGATGATTTGCCGGCGGAAAGCCGTGAAATTGTGTTGTTGTTTTACCGTGAAGAACAAAATAGCCAACAGGTTGCCAGTCTGCTGGGCCTCAGTGAAGCCAATGTACGCAAAAAACTGCAGCGGGTGCGTGAGCTGCTGAAAGAACAGCTGCTGGCCAGATACGGCAAGCTGATTTTAACAACGGCCCCTGGTGTTGGCTTTAGCAGTCTGGTGCTGAGCGCCCTGTTGGTTGGCAGCCCACCGGCGGCTGCAGCAACTGCCAGTGCTATGGCTGCACAAAGTAGCGGGGTGGCAAAGTTTGGCTGGCTGTTCAGTGGTGCTTTGCTTGGCGCGCTCGGCGGCATGCTGGGGGTGGTGCTTGGCATGAAGGCTGCGCTCAAAAATGCGGCCAGCGAGGATGAACGCAGTCGTTTAATGCGTTATCGCAATCAGGCGCTGCTTTGGGTCGGCGGTTGTGGCCTGCTGCTGACCGCGGCTTACGAATTAACGGCTGGCGCTGTGGCGCCGTTACTGGCCTTTTTGTTGTTTATCGCGGGTCTGGTTTATCTGCAGTATCGGGTCTGGCAAACCATTAAACCGCGCATATTGGCAAAAACTGCCGCCAGTGCAGAGGCAAAACGGCAATATCGCGTTCAGCTATTCTGGTGCTGTTTTGGCATGCTGGGTGGCCTTAGTGCCGGCTTAGGCGGCATGATTGTTGGTTTGATCAACAATGGCCGCTGGTTCTGGGGATAAGCTGCCGGCAAAAATAGCGGATGGCAGTCAGTGTTACGGACAGGCATCTCTGGGCATAGCCGCTTTTATTCGAAAATAAGGACAGGTTTTGTGACAGTTACAGTTGCGTTCAGATCGCTGGTGGTGTGGGTATTCATTCTGGTGCTCGCCATTCTTAACGGTATGTTTAGGGCTGCGGTATTGCTGCCCTGGCTTGGCACGCCTTGGGGCATGCTGCTTAGTGGTGCGCTGCTGTCGGCAATCATTTTCAGTGCCGCCTATCTCACTTTGCCCTGGCTTGGCACCCGGCAGACGCCGGGTCTTTGGGGCATTGGATTGGGCTGGCTTGCCCTGACCCTTATCTTTGAGATCTCCATCGGCCGGTGGCAGGGTATGTCATGGTCTGTGATGCTTGAGGCTTACACTTTTAAGGACGGCAACATTTGGCCTTTAGTGCTGCTTGTTGTGGCAGTGGCGCCAGTGATGGCAGCAAAGCTCAGAGGCTGGACGCGGCGCGGGTAGTTGGGTATTTAAAAGTAAGCGGGCGGGAGGCGCGAACCAGCGGATTGGCTGGTTGGCGCTACGGCTTGGCCTCAGTAAACGCCGCGGTTTGAGTCAGCACAGTGTTGATTAAGTGCCGCTATGAGTGCCGCGACTGTGGCCAGTACAGCCACAGCTGTGATCGCCGGTCAGATATTTCATCAGGTCTTTGCCAAGCCAGCGGCGGCCAGCCAGATCAACAAGGGTGGCGAGCACCCACATGGCGATAAAAAACAGCAAAAAGCCCCACTCTGTCGTCAGTATTGTATCCATTATTTATTCTCCGGTTGGCTGCAATCTTTGTTGTGCTCCGGCCTTTGTGGTGCCGGAGTTATCTTTATAGTCGTCGCCTGCAGCCTAACTGTTACAGCTGTGGTGATATTTTTTTGCTGTGCAGCTGAAATGCCTGGACTTATCCGGGTAAAACTAGATTAATTATTTTAAATCAATAACTTAATGTGTTGAGTAACAGCAGGTTTTTTTAAAAGAGTGCAAAAACTGGCGTCGTTGCCGGTGCTGGTTCTTGCACAACCAGCAACAGCTATTTTTACAGTAGCGCCAGCGCCATGGCATCGGCTTTTTGCTAAAGCAACATGTCTGTCGTAATAGGCCAGTGTGTGTCGGCGCTTTGTATTAGGGCTTGGGCGGTAAGGCCAGGTACACTCTGTACTATGCAGCCTGTAGCAAACCGCTCGCGTATGGTATTGAGTAATAAAGCAAAATCGCCGTCGCCTGATAACAATAACACTTCGTCTACTTCCGGTGCCTGAGTCAACAGGTCGATGGTAATGCCAACATCCCAGTCGCCTTTGCTGCTGCCGTCGCTGCGCAAAATATAAGGTTTCAGTTTTACTTCAAAACCAATATGTCTGAGCGCATCCTGAAACTTGCGTTGCTGGTCGTCGTGGCGCTCTATGGCGTAGGCGGTGGCGTATTGAATGTTGTATTGGCTTTGCAGCTGTTGCCAGAACAAACGGTAGTTAAAAGAGCGGCCGTAGACCTCGCGGCAGGTGTAATAAATATTCTGAACGTCAGCAAATACGGCAATAGTTTTCAAAAGCTTTACCACTCAACCACCAGGGGCACACCAGACTTATCGGAGCTGGCGGCAAAAATAAAGTAGGCCGGATGATAACACGGCAGTACGGCGGATTTTCGGCTTAAAATCTGCTAAAGTGTCGGCAATTTTTGTGTCTGGTGAAAAACCGGCACCCTTCTTCATATCAGGACCATTGTTGTGACCAATAACCAGATTTTACGCCGTTTGCGCTACGCCTTTGATTTTAATGACAACAGCATGATGCGCATTTTTGCGCATGGTGGCCTGGAAACAACCCGTGCTCAGGTCAGTGACTGGCTGAAAAAAGACGAAGATCCGGCTTTTGTGCAAATCAGCGATCTGGAACTGGCGCAGTTTTTAAATGGGTTAATTATTGAAAAACGCGGCCGTAAAGAAGGGCCACAACCAGAGCCTGAGAGCAAACTCAACCACAACATAGTGTTTCGTAAGTTAAAAATTGCACTGGATTTAAAAGACGACGACATTCTGGCTATTTTGTTATTGGCTGATTTCCGTTTAAGCAAACATGAACTCAGCGCTTTTTTCCGCCGCCCGGATCACCATCATTACCGCGCTTGTCAGGATCAGGTGCTGCGCAATTTTATTAAAGGGGTGCAGTTAAAACTGCGCCAGCACAGCGAAGAATAAAAGCGCTGTTTATCTTGCCTTCAATAACAAAAAGCGGCTTTTTAGAGCCGCTTTTTGTTGCTGCCTGTGTTGATGCCAGTCTTAAGACTGCTGCTTACTCTGTTATCGCCCGCTTTTTAGCTGGGTGATTGGTTTTAAAGTCGTTACGATATTTGTGTTGGTGCTCGCGCCAGCGGCAGTTCCAAATCAAAGCCTATAACTTATTAAAATAATCCAGATGTGTTTTCAGCGTTAAGGCATAAGGGCGCAGCACCTGCACCCGCTGTTTGACATCAATTTTATCCAGCCCCAGTTCCAGCAGAATTTTTGCCGCCACCAAACCGGTGCGGCCAGAGCCGCCTTTGCAATGAATAGCCACTTTACCGCCCTGACGCAGAATATGGTGCACCAGCGCATTGGCTTGCTCCCAGCCTTCGGCAAAAGCCAGACCGGGCGCCTGATCGTCGGCAATAGGGCAGTGAAACCAGGTTAAATCCAGCTCGCGGCATAACGAAGGCAGGTCGGTGATACCCAGCTCCATCATTTCTTCATCCGGCGTCAGGCTAATCAGCACTTTGGCACCGGCGGCTTTGAGTTGTTGTAACGAGGTTTTTAAATCCACCCCTTTGCTGCCGGGGCAGGGCGTAAAAATCAAGGCAGCTGTGGCTGTGGTGCCAGGATTGATCACCAGTTCATCAAATGGATGCTGCATAAAAACTCCTGCTTAAAAAATTACACCAAAAAATAGGCCGGGCTGATTGTTGCTGTGGCGCGCTGTGGTCACTGCGGCAAGAACCGCTGCTGGTTGCCCGGGCCTGATGTTGTTATTTTAACAGCCGCTGCAATAAACGTTTGAGGCTGGCGGCTTTGAGTGGTTTAAGCATAAAGTGAAAACCGGCATTTTGCGCGTCGTCGCGGGTTTGTTGTTGCTGGTCAGCCGAATGGATCACCACAGGTGCCTGCACCGCAAAATGTTGTTGCAGCTGACTGGCCACTTCCACCCCTGTCGCGCCCTGGTCCAGATGATAATCAAATAACAATAAATCCGGCTGAAAACCTTGTTGCAGCGCATTTACAGCGGCAAAAGGCGTGGCCACCGCCATCACTTCACATTGCCAGCTGCGCAGCAGTTCTGCCACTGCGGCCAGAAGTTGTGGTTCGTTATCCAACAATAAAATCTTTTTCCCGGCAAAATTGCCCTGTAATTCCGGCAGCACAGAAGCAGCAGGCAACACTGCGGCTGTTTTAGCCAGAGGTACAGTGACGGCAAAACAACTGCCTTTGCCCGGCACCGAAAATAAAGACAGCGGGTGATTCAGCAGCTGACTTATACGCTGGCTGATGGCCAAACCAATGCCCAGCCCTTTTTGGTCGGCTTGGGGCCCTTGCTGAAACTCCTGAAAAATCAGCCGTTGGTTGTCTTTATCTATGCCAGGGCCTGTGTCCCACACCTCAATGCGGGCAAAACGTTCGCCCTGCTGGTTTTTTATCCGGCGCACCCCGAGCAGAATTTTGCCCTGTGGTGTGTAACGAATGGCGTTGCTGATAAAGTTTTGAATGACTCTTTTTAATAACCTGCCGTCGCTTTGTACTGTCAGTGAACTTACACAACAACTGAACTGCAGGCCTTTTTCGGCCGCCAGCACCTGAGCTTCGCGGCCACTTTGTTCCAGCAACTGTTGCAGCGCCAAAGGTCTGGGTTCGGCGCGCACTACGCCTGAGTCCAGTTTGGTCAGCTCCAGAATACTGGCCAGCAGCTCTTCGGCAGAATTGAGCGAAGCGGCCAGGTTTTTACTCAGTTGCTTAATCTCTGGATCCTGTGTTTTTTCGCGGATCAGGCCACAAAACAGCGCTGCCGCATTAAAAGGTTGTAATAAGTCATGGCTGGCGGCGGCAAAAAAGCGGTTTTTGCTGATGGTCTGTTCTTCCAGCTGTTGTTTGGCGTCAGCCAGTTGTTGGTTGAGTTGCTCAAGCTCAGCAGTGCGCTCTGTCACACGCAGCTCCAGCGTATTGTTACTGTGCTCAAGTTCTTGTTGTACTTCAATAAAAGAGCTGACGTCGCTGTAGGTGGTGACAAAACCGCCGCCCGGTAGCGGATTGCCCTGCATTTCAAACACCCGGCCATCCTGCTGGCGGCGCTGAAATTTATAACTGCTGCCCTGGCGCAGATAATTCAGCCGTTTTTGAATTTCCTGCTCTAAAAGCTCCGGGCTGACCGGGCTGGCGCTTAACCAGCCACGCTCGGCGTTATAACGGATAAGCTCAGCTACAGGTTTACCCACCTCCACAAAACCGGTTGGATAGGCAAACATCTCCAGGTAACGCTGGTTCCAGGCAATCAGCCTTAAGTCAGCGTCCACCACACTGATGCCCATACTGATATTGTCGATAGTGGCGCGCAGCAGCGCCTGATTAAATAAATACACCTGGCTGGCTTCGTCAACAAAACGCGCCACAGACTCTAGCGGTAACTGACTGTTTTTACTGGTGGCGTTGAGCAGAAGCCGCATTGAAGCGCCGCCCACCACTGCAGATAAAGTACGCTCCACCCCTTGTTGTAAATTCAGCGGTGCTTTTTGATTAAAGTCGGGGCTGCTGGTTTTTAAATGACGCTGTAAAAGTTGTTTGGCTTCACGTTCACCGGCAAAACGCCGTACCAGCAAATAACAGTCCTGCACTGTGAGTTCAACGTCCTGACTGCTGCGCTCCGGGCTGCCGCGACGCAAAAAACGGCCGCTTTGCAACCATTCACTGAGGCGGGTGCTGCTGAGCTGACTGACCAGCAGCAACATCAGCACATTAACTGACAGGCTTAACAACACCCCCAGACTGATACTGTCAAACTGGCCACCAAAAAGGCCGGAGGGCGCGAGCCACTGAATACCAAAAGGCCCCTGCTGCAGCCAGTGCCAGTTGACTAAACCGGCACGGCCAAGCTCTGGCAATAACAAAATATAAGCCCAGATAAAAGCACCACTACTTAAGCCGGCCAGCGCCCCCTGACGGTTAATATTACGACTGGTAAGGCCCAGAATAATAGCCGGTGCTAACTGCGCTATCAGCGCAAATGCCATCAGGCCAAGCTGGGCCAAACCTGTTTCTGTGCCTATCAACAGGTAATACAAATAACCCAGCGTCAGCACCGTCAGCATCGAGGCTCGGCGTAAAGTTACCATTTTAATCAGTGGCTTGCCGTCTACCGGTCTTTGTTGCAGCCGGTATAGCAGTGGGGTCAGTAAGTCGTTGCTGATCATAATACCCAGCACCACAGTGGCGACTATCACCATCGAAGTGGCGGCAGAAAAACCACCTAAATAGGCCAGCAGCGCCATATCGGTGCGATTGGCCGACAACGGCAGTTGCAGCACCACTAAATCTATATTGGCTTCTGGCCCCAGCAGCATTAAACCAGCCAGGGCAATGGGCAGGGTAAACAGGCTCATCAGCAGCAAATACAGTGGAAACACCCAGCGCGCCAGATGCAGATGTTTTAAATGCTGAATTTCGACAAAACTGACATGAAACTGCCGTGGCAAACATAAAGTCGCAACAAAACCCAAAAGCACATGGATCCAATACACTGAAGTGGGCAGCGCTTTTTGTTGCAGACTCTGCACTGCCGGGTGGTTGGCAGCCTGACTAAAAATGCTGCCAATACCGTCATATAAACCCCAGCAGACAAAAACACCCACTGCCAGCAATGCAATCAGTTTCACCAGAGATTCAAAAGCGATGGCAGTCATTAACCCTGGGTTAGGTTGATGCGCTTTGGCGCTGCGGCCAATAAACAACATGGCAAACACCGCCAGCCATAAGCTGACATAAAGGCCGGTGTCCTGATACCAAAGTGGATGCTCAGGCCTTTGCACCAGCGCGTTGATGCTGGTAGACACCGCCTGCAGTTGCAGCGCTATATAAGGGATCACAGCAGTGAGCACTATTAATGTGGTCAGTACTGCTAAAAGCCGGGAATGGCCATAACGGGTAGCAATAAAGTCGGCCACTGAGGTAATTTTGTATCTGCGACAGGCAATGGCAATACGGGCTATCAGGCCAAAACCAAACCAGAACAATAACAAAGAGCCGATATAAGTGGGTGGGATCCACCAGCCATTCACTGCCGCCTGGGCTGTGACACCATAAAAAGCCCAGGAGGTACAATAAATGGCCAGGGCAAAACTAAACACCCAGGGCGCCAGTTTATGACCGCCGGTAATACGACGGCCGAGCCGGCCGACACTGTACAGCACCAGCAAATACAACAAGGATAAAGCAGCAATGCTGCCAAGCCCGATAGAGCCCTGGCTCAGGATCATAGATGGCGCTTGTGTCATTTAGCGAAGTCCCTGATTGTGCCTGAGTTTTTTGCCATTGTCAGGGGGCTTGCCCAGGTGTTGCCCCGACGCAGATCTGCTGCACTGGCCAGGCTATTGACCCTGGACATCCAGGCTTTAACGGGCTGTCCAGCCACCATCTAACACCAGAGTTTGGGCTGTGATATGCCGTGCCGGCGGCTGGCATAAAAACAGTGCCGTGGCGGCAATTTCATCGACACCAATAAAAGCTTTTTGCGGCATAGGTGCCAGCATAATTTGCTCTATCACCTGCTGCTCACTGAGGTTGTGTTCTTTACACTGCGCCGCTATCTGGCTTTCCACCAAAGGAGTGCGTACATAAGCTGGGCACACTGTGTTGATAGTGAAGTTAAAGTCGGCGTTTTCCAAAGCCACCACTTTGCTAAAACCCAACAGCCCGTGTTTAGCCGCTACATAAGCCGATTTAAAAGGGGAGGCCACCAGCGCATGAATAGAACCAATATTCACCACCCGCCCAAAATTGCGTTCACGCATGCCAGGCAGCAGCGCTTTGGTCAGCATAGCCGGGCCTGTTAACATCACCTGCAGCAGTTGTTGCCATTTTTGCTCGGGGAATTCTTCAAGCCGCGCCACATGCTGAATACCGGCATTATTGACCAGAATATCCACAGCACCGGCCTGTGCTGCGGCCTGTTCAATGGATTGCTGGGAGTTTAAATCCAGCAGCAGCGCGTCGGCCTGATAACCCAAAGCGCGCAGTTCGGCCACTTTGGCATCCAGCTGTGCCTGATGTAAATCGGCCAGCACCACCTGATAACCCTGACGGCCAAATTCTGTTGCCACCGCAAAACCAATACCACCGCTACCGCCTGTGACTAATACTTTCATTTGTTTTCCGCCTTTAGCTGCCTGGGGTTGTGCTTTGCCCAACCTTCAAAATTGATACAGCGATGCTAGGGGCTGGGCTTTGTTTGGACAACGGTACTTTAGTGCTAGATGAGTGCTAGATGAGTGCTAGATGGGTGCTAGATGAGTGCCAGCTAAATGCTATGGGGGCAGCAGCAGAGCGGTATAGGCACAAGCCGACTGTGCTCTGAGCGCTCAGCACCAGGAAGAGCAATAACCTGGCAAAAAAGCCGCGGTAAAACGCGGCTTGCTACAGCTGTTTTAGCTGCTGTTGTTATAAATCCCAGCCGTGCTGATACCTTTTGCCTTGCCAGTCTTCCAGCAATAACCAGAGTTTTTCGCCGCCCTGTAGTTTTTCCGGCGTACTGGCATGCACATGCAGGCCATGTACTGTGCCGTGCAGCACACTGCTGTGGCCCTGGCTGAGCTGTTGAAAATCAGGCGCTTGCTTGCTGACCACTAAAAAACCCTGGCGGATTTTTTCGACACAACCTACACACAGTTGCAGGTAATAATCTTTGACCCACTCGCCATGATGTAAATAAGCGCCGTCCTCGGTCAGCGGACTGACAGTCACCTCAAATGGCCCTACTGTGGCTTTGGGTAAAGCAGGCGGAAACACCGGGTTCATCGACTGGTATAAAAACCAAAAAGGTAAAATAAGCACCAGGCCACTGAATTTAAACTTGTTTTTTTGCCAAAAGGTACTTTTTTGCCAAAAGCTATGGCTGCGACGACTCATAAAACGGCCTTATTAAAAGTGGTGGCTGGGGTTTTAGCGGGCGCTGTTGGTGTTGTAAGTGCGGCAGCGGTGTCCTCTGATATGGCAGAGCTGCTGGTGCGGCTGGCTCTGATAGTGCGGCTGCCCCAAATCATAAAACCTGTGATCGCCATGCCGCTGACCAGCAAGCCAAACATAAACCAAATCACTTTGGTCCATAAACCACCGATAGTGCCGTAATGCAGCGGGTCTGTTATCGACATCAGGGTTTCCAGCGCGGCCATCTGTGCTGGCACCCTGCTGTCGGCGATATCACCATTCCATGGGTTCACCCAGACGGTATAAGAATACTGATCATAAAACACTGAATCGCCATAGCCTGAGATGCGGTAATAATCGCGGTTATGCTCCGGCATTTGTACAAAAGCAGGCTTGAGCTCAGGTAAAAACTGCTGGGCAATTTGTATGGCTTTGGCAAGCGGGATCATGGCCGGAACTTCGCTTTGCTCGCTGATAGCAGGCACCTGGGCTGTGCTAAGCGGCTCCACTTCATAATAAAAAGCCACGTCGTTATGCCAGAGTGTGGCTTGCACTAAATACCAGAGGCCGGTCAGGCTCATCAGCAACAAAAACCAAATCGACCAGACACCGGCCAGGCGGTGTAAATCTGCCAATAAGGTTTTACGCCCCTGATTCAACCGCAGTTTTGGCTTTAAAAATGCCAGCCAGAATTTTTTGTAAATGACGAGGCCTGTCACTAAAGCACCGAACATCAACAGCGCCATAGCGCTGACCAGGTAATAACCAAGACTGTAACTTTGTTGCCAGGGGAACAATAACCAGCCATGTAAAGCGCGCATAAAACTAATAAAATTAATGCCGGGATTAATTTCCTGCACCTGTGCTGTATATGGATTCACGTAAGCAATGGCGGACGGAAGTTTATCGGTAGAAAACACCACTGCTGTCACCAGATAAGGTTCCAGCACCAGCACTGAAGTGACAGCGGCTTTGGGTTCTTGTTGCTTTACTGCCGCCACCAGTTCGGCAATAGGGCGGGCCGGTAAATTGTCCGGGTTAGATGCTCTGGCGTTGGGGTTGGTTAGCCAGGTGAGTTCATGGCTGACCACGGCAATAGTACCGGTCAGGCAAACGGCGGTAAAAATCAGCCAGACAGGTAAAGAGCACCAGCCGTGCAATAAAAACCAGAAACGCTGGTTTAGTTTCATCTTCTGTTCTCCGTAAAACACCCTGTTTTGTCGCTGACGACCCAGCTGGGCTATTTTTCTGCTTCTGCTTCTGCTTCTGCTTCTGCTTCTGCTTCTGCTTCTGCTTCTGCTTCTGCTTTGCGGGCATAGCTAAATCTGGCAACAGTGCCGCTTCTGCCAGGGCAATGGGCGGCACTTTAATGCAAAATAAAACAAAACTCAAACGCATATGAGAGTAATTAGCATTTATATACCTTTAGTGGGTAATTATATTGTTTTAATTATCAGCCACTTATGTTGTTGAAGAAAAAAACTGGTTCATTTTTGCTAAAAACGCATGTGATAATGATTCTTATTTGTAAAATGCCAAGAGTTAAAAAATGTCCAGACTAAACCAAGTTCCGTCGTTGTTTTTATTGTCACCTTTATTATTCAGCAGCCTGGCCGCAGCTGACACCGCAGTGGACAGCAGCGCTGTTGAGCGGATTGAAGTTACAGGTAGCAGGCTGAGTCAGGGTTATCTGGTGGATGAAAACAGCAGTGCCACCAAACTGGATTTAACGCTGAAAGAAACACCCCAGGCCATCAGTATTATCAGCACAGAGCAGCTGAACGATTTTGCCTTGTCCAATATCAATCTGGCCCTGGATCAGGCCACTGGTGTCAATGTTGAGCGGATAGAAACCGACCGTACTTATTACAAAGCCCGTGGTTTTGACATCACTAATTTTCAGGTGGACGGTTTAGGTTTACCTTTTACCGGTGGTGGCATTGAAGGTGACTTAGACACCGCCATTTACCAGCAAGTCGAAGTGGTGCGTGGCGCTAATGGCTTAATGTCAGGGGTCGGCAATCCGTCGGCCACTGTCAATATGGTGCGCAAAAGACCAGGACGCGACTTTGCTGCCCAGACACAATTCAGTTATGGCTCCTGGCAAGACCAGCGGCTGGACGCTGATATGCAGGGGGAACTGGGCGAAGGTTTAGCAGCGCGCGCAGTTGCAGTAAAACAGGATAAAAACTCTTATCTGGACCGTTATTCTCACGACAAAACCCTGGGTTATCTGGTGGTGGATGCAGAGCTTAGCGACAGCACCAGCCTGGTGTTTGGCCATAGCGGCCAGCACAGTGAAGGCAAAGGCGGCATGTGGGGCGCATTAAATCTGTATTATGGCAATGGTGCTGCTATTGAATACAGCCGTTCTGCCAGCACTTCGGCCGACTGGTCTTATTGGCAGGTGAAAGATCACCGCTCTTTTGTCGAACTGCAGCACAAACTCAATGACAACTGGGCTTTAATCGGCAGTTATCAGCTGATGCAAATCGAACAGCAGGGTGATTTATTTTATGTCTATGTCAGTGCTGCCAACGGGGTAGACCCTGTAACAGGCCTGGGGATGACAGGGTATGGCAGTTTTTATGGCAAAGATGAACAAACCCAGCTGGGTGATTTGTACCTCAAAGGTAAATTTGCCCTGGCCGGCCGGCAGCATGAACTGGTGGCGGGGCTGAATATCAGCGATCGTCATTACACTGATATTTCCTTATATGACTTCAGCACTGGCGCGGGTTTCCCGGCTATGCCAGCTCCGGCCACCTGGAATGGCAAAACGGCCAAACCTGTGTTTAAGGATGGTCAAAGTGGCAGTGATGTTGATGCCAGACAGCAGTCTTTGTACAGCGTGGTACGCTGGGACTTAGCCGACAGTTTAAAGCTGATCACAGGTACCCGTTGGATCGATGCCGAAGTAACAGGCCTGTCTTATGGTGTTGATCAGGCAACAGAACAGAACAAAGCCGTGCCTTATGTCGGTGCTGTGTACCAGTTAACACCTCAGATCAGCCTTTATAGCAGCCATACCGCGATTTTCCTGCCGCAAAATGAACGTGATGCCAACCGGCAGTTGCTGGAGCCGGTGCAGGGTAAAACGCTGGAGTTTGGCGTCAAAGCAGATTTGTTTGCCGATAAAGCGTTGTTATCGCTGGCGGTTTTTGACATTAAACAGCAAAACATGGCGGTGTTTGACAAAGATATCGTCGACCCTGTCGCAGGTTTGTTTAAAGCGTATAAAACTGCCGAAGAAATCAGTAGCAAAGGGGTTGAGCTGGAGCTGGCCGGTGCAGTGACTGAACAATTGCAGCTGTCGGCGTCGCTGGTGCAGCTGAATATTGACGGTGACAAACTGGTGGAAGCTTATACCCCAAAACGTACTTTCAAACTGTCGGCTTTGTATCAGGTACCACAACTACCGGGCTTGAGGCTGGGTCTGAACTACCGCTGGCAGGACGATATTTCCAGGGTGCAGGGTAAAGTGGCTGCTATTTATGCCAATGCCGGCCAGGACATTGTCACCCGGCAGGACGCTTATGGTCTGCTTGGGTTGATGGCCAGTTATGACATCAACAGCCAGTGGCAAATTCAGCTGAATGCCGACAACCTGACTGACGAAAAATATCTGAACAGTCTGTACTGGGCACAGGCTTATTATGGTGCGCCAGCCAACTACAGATTAGGCGTCAGTTACCAGTTCTGATCGTTCTTTTTATCACAGCGACCACAGCCACAAGCTGCTGTGGTCGCATTCTCTGACTGTGCTATTTTTCGGCAGCTGTTATAAATTCACTGCACTATGTGGCAGCTTTTGCCAAAGTTCGTTGTTTGTTTTGGTGCTTATCGGCAAAAAATGGGCTCTGACCTGCCAAAACTACAGGCCAGCTTTGCCGACGCCAATATCTATGCTAGATTGCGGGCAAACGAGAAAAATAGTTCTTGGGTTTCCCTGGCAATACGGCCGCGAATAAACTGCTGTTACCATCACTTCATTGTTGTTTTTGAGGTAGGTTCTTAAGTTTTCCTGTTGTACTTGCCGGAAATCTGCATCAACCAATCAGTTCCTGGGGATATTCTGATGTCAGAATCAACCGCTTTAATTACCAACGATGCCGTGGTGCTGGGGTTACTCGCCCTGATCCTCGGTTTTGTGTTTCACACCAGTCACAGCAGCCATCCGGGCTGGCAGAAGTTTTACCGTTATGTGCCTTCTATTTTGCTGTGTTATTTCATTCCGGCGTTATTTAACAGCTTTGGCATTATTGATGGCGAAAAGTCTGAACTGTACAAAATGGCATCACGTTATTTATTGCCGGTTTGTTTAGTGCTCTTAACTTTAAGTATTGATTTTAAAGCCATTCTTGGCCTTGGCCCTAAGGCGTTGATCCTGTTTTTAACAGGCACAGCCGGTGTGGTGATTGGCGCTCCTATTGCACTTTTTACTGTAGGTCAGTTTTTCCCGGAACAACTGGGTGGCGACGGCGCCAATGCCGCCTGGCGGGGCATGTCGACTGTTGCCGGCAGCTGGATTGGTGGCAGTGCTAACCAGGCCGCGATGAAAGAAGTGTTTGGCGTCGGTGGTGATATTTTTTCTGTGATGATCACGGTTGACGTGTTGGTCGCCAATATCTGGACTGCGGTGTTGTTATGGATGGCCGCCAATGCAGCGCGGTTGGACAAAGCCAGTGGTGCAGACACCTCAGGGATTGAAGTTCTGAAAGCAAAAATAGAAAAGTATCAGGCGGAAAACTCCAAAAACCCGACCACCAGCGATTTGATGCGCCTGGTGGCTATAGGTTTTGGTGCTGCTGGTCTGTCCCATTTATTGGCTAACTGGATTGCTCCATGGATTGAAACCCATGCACCAGAACTTGCTATGTACAGCTTAACCAGCAGCTTCTTTTGGTTAGTTGTTATCGCCACCACCATAGGTTTGTTGTTGTCGATGACCAAAGCACGTGAGATGGAAGCAGTTGGCGCTTCTAAAGTGGGTTCGGTGTTTATTTATATTCTGGTGGCCACCATTGGTATGCATATGGATGTGACAGCAGTGATGGATTATCCGGTGATGTTCCTGGTCGGTATTGTCTGGATCAGCATCCATGCCGGTTTGTTATTGCTGGTGACCCGTTTAATTAAAGCGCCGGTATTTTTTATGGCGGTGGGCAGCCAGGCCAATATTGGTGGTGCCGCTTCGGCTCCTGTGGTTGCCTCAGCCTTTCACCCTTCGCTCGCGCCTGTTGGTGTGTTGCTGGCGGTATTAGGTTATGCGCTGGGCACTTATGGTGCTTATATTGCGGCCATGATGATGCAGGCAGTTTCGCCTTAATCAGGCTATTCCCGACCTGAATAAAAAAGCCCTGAGCAGTGCTCAGGGCTTTTTTTATCTGCTGTTTGTTGCTTAAAGCGGTAAAATTCAGTGCTGGCAGCGGCTCAGGCCGGACAGGCTGCAGTAGACTCGCGCACCAGCAGCTCAGGAATAAACACCGGTTGTTCGGCAGAAATGCCCTGTTGCTGGCCCGGGCGACTTCGGCGGAACAATAACTCGGCCGCCTGCATGGCGATGGTACTATTGGGCTGATGTGCTGTGGTCAGTGGTGGCCAGGTCTGGCGCGAAAAAGGGCTGTTTTCAAATCCAACAATAGACAGCTGCTGCGGAATTTCTACCTGCGATAAACGTGCACTGAATAAAGCACCGGCGGCAATTTCGTCGTTACAGGCAAAAATGGCGGTAGGTTTATGCGGCAGTTCCAGCAGATATTTGGCACCCTTGACGCCGGATTCAAAAGAATAACTGCCCGGCACTATATATTTTGGATTGGGGTTGATGCCCCTTTTGGTTAAAGCGGCTTTAAAACCGGCCAGACGTTCACCACTGGAGCTGTGCTCTTCGTCACCACATAAAAACGCAATGTCGGTATGGCCCAGTTCCAGCAAGTGGTTGGTAATTTTAAAGGCAGCGGTAAAGTCGTCGACCAGCACACAGTTGGTCAGTTTTGGCGAAGGGGTGGAGCCGGAAATAATCCGCACAAAATCCACGCCAATCCGCTCCAAAGCTTCAGCAATTTCCGGCATTTCCGAAAAGGGTGGGGTTAACACTAAGCCGGCCAGCCGGGCGTGCTGCACTAAATCAATCACTTCCTGCACTATTTGAGCCGACTTGGCATTGGTCGGGTGGATCAACAGCTCGTAACCGTGTTTACGGCAGGCTTCCAATAAACCTTTTTGCATATCAATGACATAATAAGCGTTCGGGTTGTCGTAGATATAACCCATGCTATAAGAGCGGGTGCCTGCCAGATTGCGGGCGGCCGCATTGGGCTGATAGTTCAGCTCGCTGATAGCCGCTGACACTTTCTCTTGGGTGGCCTTTTTGACTGAAGGCTCATTATTCATCACCCTCGACACTGTTTTAATCGAAACGCCGGCCAGCCTGGCAACGTCATTAATAGTTACTTTCATCGCTTTACCCTAAGCAGAATTTCTGGTCTGGTCCCGCATCATTGGCTGAATATAAAGTTGTTATCAGAGCCCGGGACCATAAATTTGGTTATAAATGACAGCGGTGTGCAAAGCGGCTTTGCCGATAAACCGGCGT
Organism: Rheinheimera sp.; assembly: GCA_003543135.1. Lineage (GTDB taxonomy): Bacteria > Pseudomonadota > Gammaproteobacteria > Enterobacterales > Alteromonadaceae > Pararheinheimera. The sequence goes on along the minus strand of DPJG01000006.1, from coordinate 5,393 downwards.
CTTTGTTATTTGCATTATTGCATGTTGGTTTTTTCTGGCTGATTTCTTATGTTTTGTACCGCCGGCAGATTTTTATCAAAATCTAAAACATAAAAAGGCGCTTTTAAGCGCCTTTTTGTTTGGTTTGCCAAGTGTTAACAGCACCAATTAATACCGGTATTCCCAGCTGGCGGCAACACTCAGGCTTTTTTCCAGCTCTGGGCGCAGCGGCGACTTTTGCAAAAACCGGCTTTGTAACTGCAATAAACCGCTGAACAGAGGTCTTTGATGCTGCAGTTTTAACTGCCAGCTGCTGTCGCTTTGAAGGCCCTGATAATAGCTGGCATAAGCCAGTTGTGCCGACCAGTTCTGGCCGTCCGGCAACTGATATACATAACCTGAGCTCAGCACTTTGGCGTCCGCGCCATAACCACTGCCAATAATACGGCCATAACGGCGGTAACCTTCAGGATACCAATGCCCCTGATAAGCGCAGTGACCAGGCGCCAGGCTGTCTTCACATTGCAGATAACTGTCGCTGTATTCCAGATTCAGGCTATGCAGCGCTTGTGCTTCACCCCAAAAAGTGCGGACACCATAAAGTTGCAGCGCTTTATCCGGCAAGCCCGAGCTGTTGTCATCATCAGCAATTTCAGCGTACAAGGTCAGCGGCAAACTAAAAGCATTGAAATGATAACTCAAATCCAGTGCCGCTCTTTGATCGGCCTGAATTTCGTCTCGTCTGTCGTAACTAATCAGATCCCACATAGTGCTGAATGAGTTGCTTTGGCCTTCGCCGCCCCATTGCACAGTGCGGCTGACCCCAAGCTCCAGCGCGCTGATGGGACGCACAGTGGCGCGGCCACCCCAATATTTCACATTGGCGATGCTGCTATTGTGCTGACCGCGGCCAACAAAGGTGCTGATACTCCAGGGGCCAAGCCAGTTCAGCCAGGGGCGCTGGTCGGCACGCCAGCTATGGCGGCTTAACCGCACTGAAGGCAAAGGGCGGGCGTTATTACTAAGCAATAAACTGCTTTGCTGGCCAGGGCCCCACCACTGCGAGTTTTGATCAAAAGACAACACCCAGTTGCCCATAATGGCCGCCAGGTAACTACCGTCATACACAGTATCTTGTTCCTGACTGCCCTCTTCGGTGCGGCGTTGGCTCACCTGCAGCCGGCCAGCCCAGCGGTCGTCCTGATATTCACTGAAAAATGTGGCAGCGGCTTTTTCAAAATAATCTTCGCCAAAATTTTGTGCAGGGCTCGGGGCAGAATTGAGCTTCAGTTTCAGTCCGCTGGTTTGCTGCGCCCGGTTTGCCGCCAGAGCGGCACTCAGATGCAGTGCTGCGAACCTAAGCTCCGGGCTTAAGGTATTGATATCCAGCTGATTTAAATCAATGGCGATATTTTTCCACATAATAGGGTAGGTATTCACCGGCCCTGTCAGTACGCCGGCCTGGGCCAGCGTTTGCAAACTCTGGCGCAGGCTGTTATCGGAGGTATCCAGCCAGGGTGTGGCACTGGCAGTGCCGGATAAAGCCAGAGCACAAGCAACAACAAGTTTTTTCATGGTTGTAATTTAGCCTTCAGTGCCAGGTCGACATGAGGCGGCACAAAACGCGACACATCACCGCCATGTTTGGCCACTTCTTTCACCAGAGTGGAGGAGATAAACATATTTTTTTCCGAAGGGGTCATAAACAAACTGTCCAGATCCGGGTTCAGCTGGCGGTTCATGCTGGCCAGCTGAAACTCATATTCAAAATCGGCGACAGCCCGCACCCCTCTTAATAAAATTTGTGCCTGATGGTCTTTGGCAAATTGCGCCAATAAACCGGAAAACCCCAGTACTTTGACGTTGGGATAAGCCTTAAAGGCTTCTTCGGCAAGCGCTACCCGCTCCGCCAAACTAAACATTGGCTGTTTGCTTGGGTTGGCGGCCACGGCCAGAATCACTTCATCAAACAACCTGGAGGCGCGGATCACTAAATCGGCATGGCCATTGGTCAGTGGATCAAAAGTGCCCGGGTAAATCGCTTTTGTCTTCATCAGATGAGTTCGATCCTATGGCTGGGAGCTGTTGCCTGTGACTTGCTGTGATTGCCAGCAGGCTGCGACTAGAGTTTTTCATCGGTTTGGCGTTACTATATCAAAATAATTCCAAAAAAAATAAGCCCATGCCGGTTATGGACAAGAAGCTACGCACCAAAGATAAAATTCTGCAGGCCAGTATTGAACTGTTTAATCAACAGGGCGAACGGCAGGTCACCACCAATCATATTGCGGCTCATCTTGGCATCAGCCCGGGTAATTTGTATTACCATTTCAGGAACAAAGAAGACATAGTGCGGCATATTTTTAAAGAATATGCCAAGTTGCTCGACAGCAGATTACAACCGCCGAGCCGGCCTTCCGAAGCTTTAGATGCTTTGGCACAGTATCTGGATGTGGTGTTTGAACTGATGTGGCGTTTTCACTTTTTTTACGCCAACTTACCGGACATTTTAAGCCGCGACGATGCGCTGCAGCAGGATTATTTGCTGGTGCAAAAAGGCGTACTGAATAAAGTGATTTCGGTATTAACAGCGCTGAAAAATGCCGATGTGATTGCCATTGATGACGCTGATGTGCCCAATTTTGCCCATACCATCAAGCTGGTGGTGACGTTCTGGATCAGTTATTTAAAAACCCAGGCGCCGCATGCCGCTATTGATCAGCAACAGGCCTATCAGGGCGTATTAAAAATTTTGTTGTTATTTAAACCTTATGCCACAGCCCAGGCCATGCCGCGGATTGATAAGTTGCAGGCCCATTATCAGCAGCTGGCGGGGCAACCTTTGCTGGCCTGAGAGTGTTAGCCAGATAGGGGACACTTCAGGTTTGGCAGGTAATGGCAAACCTGAAGCTCGGTGTTTTTCCCGTTTTTCCATCCAGACTTCCGCTTTTCTTTGCAGCAGCTTTGCCTGCTGCTCCGACCTTTGACAAAAATTCAGCATTGTCTGAAATAAAGGCAGCAAAACAATGCTTTCACTATTACAATGGCGGCGTTTTTTCTGACAGCCTCAACCCCCTACAGGAGGGCTTATGCGAACGACCTCTTTCCTTACCCATATCCAACAACAAATTGATGATGTAAAAAACGAAGGTTTATACAAAGCCGAACGTATTATTACCTCACAACAATTTTCCGACGTCACAGTTGGTGGCCAGCAGGTTTTAAACTTCTGTGCAAACAACTACTTAGGCTTAGCCAACTCAAAAGAGCTGATTGAAGCAGCGCAGCATGGCCTCGACAGTCATGGTTTTGGTGTGGCTTCAGTACGTTTTATCTGCGGTACCCAGGACATTCACAAACAACTCGAAGCGAAAATCAGTGAATTTTTAGGCACCGAAGATACCATTCTGTACTCCAGCTGCTTTGACGCCAATGGTGGTTTATTTGAAACCATTTTAGGTGCTGAAGATGCGGTGATTTCTGATGCGCTGAACCACGCTTCTATTATTGATGGTGTGCGTTTATGTAAAGCCAAAAGATACCGTTATGCCAATAACGATATGGCCGAATTAGAAGCGCAGCTGAAACAAGCCGATGCCGATGGTGCCCGTTATAAGTTAATTGCCACCGACGGTGTATTTTCAATGGACGGTGTTATTGCCGATTTAAAATCCATTTGTGATTTAGCCGATAAATACAACGCTATTGTGATGGTTGATGACAGCCATGCCGTTGGTTTTGTTGGTAAAAAAGGTCGTGGCACCCACGAATATTGCAACGTGTTAGACCGCGTTGACATTATCACCGGTACTTTAGGCAAAGCTTTGGGCGGCGCTTCAGGTGGTTACACTTCAGGCAAAAAAGAAGTGATTGAATGGCTGCGTCAGCGCTCAAGGCCGTATTTATTCTCGAACAGTCTGGCGCCTTCTATTGTCACTGCTTCGATTAAAGTGCTGGATATGCTGGCGCAAGGTGACGAACTGCGCGCTAAGCTGTGGGATAACGCGGCTTATTTCCGCGAAAAAATGTCGGCAGCGGGTTTTACCCTGGCCGGTAAAGACCACGCCATTATTCCGGTGATGTTGGGCGATGCCAAAGTGGCGTCAGAGTTTGCCCGCCGTATGCTGGAACAAGGCATTTATGTGGTGGGGTTCTCTTTCCCTGTGGTGCCCAAAGGTCAGGCGCGTATTCGCACCCAGATTTCGGCAGCACACAGCAAAGCACAGCTGGATAAAGCCATCGATGCTTTTATCCGTATTGGTAAAGATATGGGCGTGATTTCCTGAGGTAACAGCATGAAAGCATTAGCAAAGTTAAAAGCAGAACCGGGCATTTGGCAAACCGAAGTGCCAATGCCGGAAGTCGGCCCCAATGATGTGCTGATCAAAATTAAAAAAACCGCTATTTGTGGTACCGACGTGCATATCTACAAGTGGGATGAGTGGGCACAAAATACCATTCCGCATGGCATGGTGGTGGGCCACGAATATGTGGGTGAAGTGGTTGGTATGGGTTCGGAAGTGCGTGGTTTTGCCATGGGTGACCGGGTGTCAGGTGAAGGCCATTTAGTCTGTGGCCATTGCCGTAACTGTCGCGCTGGCCGGGTGCATTTATGCCGTAACACTATTGGTGTGGGTGTCAACCGTCAGGGTAGTTTTGCTGAATATCTGGTGATCCCGGCTTTTAACGTGTTTAAAATTCCGGACAATATCCCCGACAGCATCGCCGCTATTTTTGACCCATTTGGTAATGCAGTGCACACAGCTTTATCTTTTGATTTAGTGGGCGAAGATGTGCTGATAAGCGGCGCCGGCCCTATCGGCATTATGGCGGCAGCAGTAGCGCGCCATGTTGGTGCCCGTCATGTGGTGATCACAGACGTGAACCCGTTCCGGCTTGAGCTTGCTAAAAAAATGGGTGCCACCCGCGCTGTGGATGTCAGCAAAGAAGATTTAAAAACCGTGATGCTTGAGCTTGGCATGACCGAAGGTTTTGACGTTGGCCTGGAAATGTCCGGCGTGCCTTCAGCGTTTAGGTTAATGCTGGATACCATGAACCACGGTGGCAAAATTGCCATGCTGGGGATCCCGCCTTCAGATATGGCGGTGGACTGGAACAAAGTGATTTTTAAAGGCCTGGTGATCAAAGGCATTTATGGTCGCGAAATGTTTGAAACCTGGTACAAAATGGCCAGCTTAATCCAGTCAGGTCTGGATTTAAGCCCCATTATCACCCACGAGATGCCAATGGCAGACTTCCAGCAAGGTTTTGACATTATGTGTTCAGGCCAGTCGGGTAAAGTGGTTTTAAACTGGGAATAACTCTGGTGTCAGCCACTGTAAGCTACGTTATCTGACGCAGTTCACACAGAAAAAAGAAGCAGCCAGCCGGCTAATGCCAGTCAGTTAAGCTGA
>DPJG01000028.1 GCA_003543135.1 Rheinheimera sp. | reverse complement strand
TCCGCCAGCTGGCATTGGTATTGGAGACAACATCACCGGTCAAGCCTCTGTCTGTCCATCCGCTGGATGATTTGCCGTCAGGATCTGACGTGATTGTGCCGCAAATGCTGCCATGGCTGGCGCTAAACCAGGATCAGCTTGATTATATTTGTGCACAAACACCTGGTGGTGCTGGCAATATTCAGAATATTTACGGCCTGACGCCGTTACAGCAAGGGATCTTGTTTCATCATCTCAGTCAGCCACAAGACCCCTATATTATTCCGATTTTGTTTTCGTTTGCAGATCAAGCGACTGTTGCTGTGTTTCTGCGCGCACTTGAGTTTGTGATCGCCCGGTATGATGTATTGAGAACCATGTTTCTCTGGGATCAACTGCCTGAACCTGTTCAGGTGGTTCAAAGAACGGCCACCTTAGCTGCACACTGGCAGAAATTTGACAATCAGGCGCAGGCTCAGGCGTTTTTGCAGCAACAATTACAGCGGCCTGACGGACTTTCCTTGCAAAGTGCTCCCTTGATGCACGCTGAGATCGCCTGGGTTGGGGCTGCGGAGGAGCATCAGGTGCTGCTCAGGTTCCACCATCTTGTCACTGATCACGTTGGACTCGAAGTACTGGCCCGTGAAATAGCCTTATTTTTACAGGCTAAACATCAACAACTGGCAACACCAATGCAGTTCAGCAGCTTTATCGGCTGGCTCAAACAGCAATCGCCCACTCAGGCGGAGCAATATTTTACGGCAAAGCTGGCTGATTTTGCGGAACCCTCCTTACCTTTTGGCTTGCGGGATATTCATCTGGATGGTCAGGGCGCGGTGCGGGAGCATCACCTGATGCCGGTTGCGCAAAGCCGGTTATTGCGCCAGTTGGCAGCAAAACATCAGGTGAGTCCGGCGGCATTGTTTCACGCAGCCTGGTCTTTGGTGATTGCCACCTGCAGTGCCACGACAGATGTCGTTTTTGGCAGTGTGTTGCTTGGGCGCACACAACATACAGATATGGCCACCATGGTTGGTACTTTTATCAATACCTTGCCTGTGCGTGTCACTCTTGATGATTTATCTGCGGCGGAATTGATCCGGCAAATGCAGAGCCAGCTGAACGATCTGCTGCAGTATGAGCACACCCCATTGGTTCAGGCCAAACGCTGCAGTGCGGTACCAGCCGACATGCCATTGTTCAGTGCACTGCTGAACTTCCGTCATTCGTCAGCTGAGCCTGCACAGCAACAGGCGGCAGAGCCGGCACTGCAACTGTTAACTTCAACAGAAACCAGCAATTATCCGTTTGAATTAACCGTTGACGACCTGGGTTCAGAATTCCGGTTAAAGCTGCAGCTCGTACCGCAGATCAATGTCCGGCAGGTGATGGATTACACCCTGAAGGCACTTGAACATGTGCTGGATGCGTTAAATACCGGCTCTGCAGCGCTGGTGGGTGACATGTCGTTACTCAGCGAGGCAGAAGTGGCAGAACAGATCAAATGCTGGGGCCGGCCGGACCGACAGCATAGCCTGAATGCCCCGGTATCGACTCTGATCAGCCAGGTGGCGCAGCTTCAGCCCATGGCTGTGGCACTGTGCTGTGAAGAAGAGCAACTCAGTTATCAGCAACTGGACCATATGGCCGGGCATTTTGCGGCATACCTGCGGCAGTCGCACAAGGTGCAGGCCGGCGATTTTATCGCGGTGAAGCTTGAACGTAGTATTTATCTGCTGCCGGTACTTTTAGGGATCTGGCGCGCCGGTGCTGCTTATGTGCCACTGGACCCGTTATGCCCGCCGGAACGGCAAAAGCTGATATTGCAGGATTGTCAGGCCACATTGGGCGTCAGCGACAGCGGGATAGACCAGGCCGGCATAGGTCAAATCCGGCTTGATGACCCTGAGGTGCTTGCAGTCATGCACCAGAGTTGTGCGCCTGAGCAGAGCCAGAGCGCAGAGGCTGATGATCCCGAGTTACCGGCCTATGTGCTTTATACCTCCGGGACCACCGGCGTGCCCAAAGGTGTACTGCTGTTGCAGCGTAATGTCCGGAATTTTCTGGCCGGTATGCTGGCTGCGCCTGGCCTGAAGTCCGGTGACCGCCTATTGGCCGTAACATCCATTAGCTTTGATATTCATGTGCTGGAACTGTTTTTACCTTTGCTCGCCGGAGCCCGGCTTGTGATCGCCAATTCTGCACAAAGCCGGGACGCCAGGGCCTTACGCCTCCTGCTTCAGCAACATCAAATCACCATAATGCAGGCAACACCAGCCAGCTGGAAGATGTTACTGGCCGATGGCTGGCAGCCAGACCCCGGCTTTACCAGCCTGTGTGGTGGAGAAGCATTGCCGCAGACTTTGGTCGACAAACTTTGTCATGGTGGTGCAGTACTTTGGAATATGTACGGGCCCACAGAAACTTGTGTCTGGTCCGTCTGTGGCAGGATGCAGCCGGCAGAACCTATTCATGTTGGCCGTCCTGTTACCCACACCGAATTGTATATCCTTTCTGCGAAAGGTCAGTTGTTACCTGCCGGAGTCATTGGCGAGTTATGGATAGGTGGTCAGGGGGTCAGCCCTGGTTATCTCAATCAGCCGGCGCTGAGCAACAAAATGTTTGTTGCGCCTGTGATGCCGCAGATCTGTCAGTCTTCAGCGGGCGGAAAGCTGTTCCGCACCCATGATTTGGCCCGTTGGCTACCTGATGGGCGGCTGCAGATTATGGGACGCGCCGATCAGCAACTGAAAATCAGGGGTTACCGGATTGAACCCGGCGAGATTGAGTATCAGTTGCAGCAGTCAGAGCTGGTGACTGAGGCTGTTGTTGTGGCGGTACGTGACCCTCAGCAAGAGCCAATACTGGTCGCTTATGTCGTGCCGGCAAAACCTGCAGTAGCCGGCAATGAGCTCCACAAGGTGCTCAGCGACATGCTGCTGGCTGTTCTGCCAGCCTATATGGTGCCGGCACTCTTTGTGCAATTGTCAGAGCTTCCGCTGACTGCCAACGGCAAAATCGATCGAAAACAATTGCCGGCACCAGATTTTGGCACTTCGGTTGCTCCTTTTGTCGCGCCTGTCACACCGCTGGAGCAGGTGATTGCGAAGTGCTGGCAGCATTGTCTGGGTCTGTCGCACATTGGCGTGCACGATAACTTTTTTGCCATGGGCGGGCATTCCATTATTGCGGTTCAGGTGGTCAGTCAGTTGGGCTTGCATGGCATCCGGATCAGTCCGTTGCAACTTTTTGCATACCCCACGATAGCCGGGCTTGCAGCCAGTTTGCAGCTGCAGAGTGATGCGCAGGAGTCAGAGTCTGTACCCGCCAATCTGCTGGATGTGAATACTGAATCTGTGACACCAGAAATGCTGCCTCTGACAGACCTTTCTCAGCAGGATATTGACCAACTGCTCAGCCAGATCCCGGGTGGCGTGTCACGTATTCAGGATATCTATGACTTAGGACCGCTGCAGGAGGGGATTTTATTTCTGCATATCGCCAGTGAAACCGCCGATCCTTATTTACTGCAAACAACATTCACATTGCCGGATCATGCTGCTGTGAACCGGTTTATTGAGCATTTGCAGCTGGTGATCACACGCCATGATGTGCTCAGAACAGCGGTGTTCTGGCAAGGCCTGTCAAGACCGGTTCAGGTGGTCTTCCGTGAGGCCGGAATTCCCGTGCATTGGCATAAATTAAGCGAAACACAAAATCCGGAGCATTACACTGCAGCGCTGATGCAGCAGCCCTGCCGGATGACTTTAACCCAGGCCCCGTTACTGTCTTTGCACATTGTCAGCCAGCCTTCAGTTTCGCAATGCACCCTACTACTCAGGTACCATCATCTTGTGACCGATCAGATGGGGATCCGGCTGGTCTGTGAAGAATTACAGCTGCTGCAAAACGGCCAGGATGAGCTGTTGCCAGCTGTCCGGCAGTATCGCGATTTTATCGCCTCTGTGCGTCAGTCTGCCAATCAGGATGCAGCCAGTCTGTTCTTCCGGCGCATGCTGGGTGATAAAGATAACGCCACTCTGGTGTTCAACATAACAACGGATCCGGCGGGGCAGAGCATAAGGCAACAAATCAGATTGGCAGACGAGCTGGCTGCCGGTTTGCGAAACAGTGCGGCCCTTTTGCATGTGAGCCCCGCAGTGCTGATGCACTGTGCCTGGGCACTGGTGGTTGCAGCCTGTGCCGGTGACAAAGACGTTGTGTTTGGTACTGTTTTGTCCGGACAGGTCCATCACAAACCTCAGGCGGGTCAGATGCTCGGGGTGTTGGTCAATACCCTGCCAATCAGGGTCAACACTGGCGGCGCGACGGCCAGGTCATTGGTACAACAGGTTTCTTCCGGCTTGCAGCAGTTGCTGAACTATGTTCAGGTGCCGCTGGTGGTCGCGCAGCGGTCGAGTCCGATCGAAGCGCCATTGCCTTTATTTAACACTCTGCTCAATTACCGCCATACCGAAAAAACACAGCCTGCGGTCAGTGGCCAATTGCCTGAGCCGGTTGATTTCAGCCTGCACAGTCACTATCCGGTGGAATTGTCTGTTGATGACGATGGCCAGAGTTTTCAGCTGACATTACAAACCCACGCCGGATATCCGGCAGAGCGTCTGCTGGGTTACCTGCAACATGCACTGGCCGGGATGCTCGATGCATTGGCACAGCCAGAGGAGCGGCCGGCCGGATTCTGTCTGTTGTCCACCCAAGAGAGGGCACAACAGCAATTTATCTGGAACAACACCCGGTCTGATTATCCGCAGCAGCAATGTGTTCATCAGCTTTTTGCGGCACGGGCCGCGTTGCAGCCGGAGCAGCCGGCTGTGGTCTGCGATGGCGTGACGCTCAGCTACGCTGAACTGGATCGACGCGCCAATCAACTTTCGCATTATTTGCGCGCACAATATCAAGTCGCGCCGGAACAGCTGATTGGTTTGTGCCTTGAACGTTCTGAACTGGTGATTATCGCGATGCTGGCCGTGCTCAAAGCAGGAGCAGCTTACGTGCCGCTGGATGCAGGATACCCAAAACAACGTTTGTCTCTGATGCAGGAGGATGCCGGTTTAGCCGTGATTCTGGTGCAACAATCCACCAGCGGCAGAACTGATGCTGAGGTGCAACTGGTACTGGATGATCCAGTGGTACAGCGGGAGCTTCAGAGTGCTCCATGTACCGGGGTTGATGCACAAAAGCCGACAAGTTCAAATCAGCTTGCTTATGTGATCTATACATCGGGCTCTACCGGTCGGCCAAAAGGTGTGATGATTGAGCATCGTAGTCTGACCAACCATGTGACTTATATCAGCCGGGAATATGGGCTTGCTGCAGGGGTCCGCTGTCTGCAGTTGTCTTCGGTGAGTTTTGACAAGTCAGTCGAAGAAATATTTCCGACCTTATGCAGTGGGGCAACGCTGGTGATTTTTAAACAACAATTGTTTGAAAGTCCTCAGGCCTTTACAGCCATGTGCCGGCAGTATCAGGTTGATGTATTAAATCTTACACCGGCATTTTTTCATGAATATGTGGTGCAGGCATGCAATGGTGAACTGCAGGGGATCCGCCACATTAGTGTCGGGGGCGACAAGCTCAATAGCCAGGATATTCAGGATTACTTCAACAGGCATCAGCAGCCACCACGATTATTAAATGTGTACGGACCAACAGAAGTCACGGTGGATGCCTGTTATACCGACGTTGATTTGTTGTATCCGAACAGTATTGGTAAACCGGTTGCCAATGCACAGTGTTATGTACTGGATGCGCAGTTACAACTGGTCCCGGTTGGGGTTATTGGCGAACTCTACATCGGTGGTGTGGGGGTGGCCCGTGGTTATCTGAACCGACCGGAACTTACGGCGGAGCGCTTTATTGCCAATCCTTTGGCAACAGGAACCGGAGACAGGCTGTATCGCACTGGCGACTTAGTCCGCTGGCTGGAACACGGCGCTATTGAGTATCTCGGCCGGGCCGATCATCAGGTGAAAGTGCGTGGTTTCCGGATTGAACCGGGTGAAATAGAAAGCTGCCTGATGGCGATGCCGCTTGTCGGGCAAGCGGTGGTTGTTGCCATCAGGGCACCGTCTGGAGGTCAGCAACTGGTGGCTTATCTGACCGTTGCGTCCGAATATGCGGAGTTATCAGCAGAGGTGGTGACACAGCAAGCGCAGCGGCAGCTGGCTGCTACCTTGCCCGAATATATGGTGCCGGAGCTGTTCATGGTATTGCCGGCTTTGCCGATCAATCCCAACGGAAAAATAGACCGGCATGCCTTACCACATCCGGACAGCATGCAATCTGTTCAGAGGTTCGAAGCGCCGCAGACACAAGGAGAAAGAGTTATTGCTGCGGTCTGGCAGGAGGTGCTGTCATTGCCGCAGGTCAGCCGGACCGATCATTTCTTCCGGCTGGGTGGTCACTCTTTATTATTGACCCGGGTGCTGGCGAGATTGCAGCAGGTCCTGCAAATCCATATCCCCCTGAAAATGTTATTTGAGTCGCCGGTGCTGTCAAAGCTGGCGGCGCAGCTCGACCAAATCACCGGAGTCAAAGCTCAGGTGAAGATCAATCACGTATCCCGCTCGCAGCGCCTGCCTTTGTCTTATGCACAGCATCGCTTATGGATGCTCGATCAGATTGATGGGGGTGGCATTCACTACAATATGCCTGCGATATTCAAATTAAGCGGTCAGGTGGATAGTGATGCTCTGGAGTATGCCTTCGTCACTATTGTGCAGCGCCATGAAGCATTGCGGACTCTTTTTCTTTGTGATGACCAGGGAGAGGTGTATCAACAACTCCAGCCAGCCAGCCGGTTCCGGGTGCAAAGTCTGGATATCTCTGCACAATCCGCAACAACAATACAGGTGCAAATCCAACAGCTGTTAGCGCAGCCATTTATCTTAAGCCAGGATTATTTGCTGCGGGTACATCTGCTGCGCGACAGCGCGGAAAGTGCAGTGTTGCTGATCAATATGCACCACATTGCTGCAGATGGCCATTCCGTGGGCCTGCTGATGCATGAGTTGAGTCTGTTGTACCGTGCAAGGCAGGCAGGTCTGGTGGCTGAACTGCCCGAATTGCCGGTGCAGTATGCTGACTACGCATACTGGCAACGCCAATGGTTAAGTGGGGATGTGCTTGAACAGCAGTTGCAATACTGGGAGCAGCAACTCCATGGTCTGCCTCAGGTCCACCAACTGCCGATTGACCGGCCCAGACCGCTCCAGCAAAGTTATGCTGGTGCGTCGTATTGTCATCAGATCCCGGCAGAGCTGACAGCGCGTCTGGCGACACTGTGTCACAGGCACGATGCCACTTTATTTATGGGTATTCAGACATTGTTTGCCATTTTGCTTGCCCGCTTCAGCAATGAACAGGATATTTCGATGGGAACGCCTGTGTCTAATCGGGAACAGCCGCAACTTGAGCAACTTATCGGTTTCTTTGTTAATACGCTGGTATTGCGTAACGATCTCACCGGGAAGCCCGGATTCAGTTCGCTGTTAGCGCAAAGCAAAGCCATGCTGCTGGCTGCCTATGAGCATCAACACACACCATTTGAACTGGTCGTCGAGCGGTTAAAACCGGAAAGAACACAGAGTTACACGCCGTTGTTTCAGATCATGCTGGTATTTAATCCGGCGGTTCCGCCTGCTGTTGCATTGCCGGGGCTGATCACTGAAGCGCCGCATTATGCGACAACCACTGCAAAGTTTGATTTAACCTTACACGTTAACGAAGAAGCTGGCGCCCTGACGCTGAATTGGGAATTTAACACCGACCTGTTTAATCCGGAATCAGTGCAAACGATGGCCTCGGCCTTTGAATGCTTACTGGACGGCATACTGGCGGACCCGGAACTCAACGTGTATGCGATCAACATGTTGCCGCCAGCCTTGATGCAACAAGTGACTGTAGACTGGAATCACAGCAAATGGCCGGGGCAGGCTGATCTTTGTATGCACGAGCTGTTTATGCAGCAACTGATAGCAGCGCCTGACCACATTGCGACAATAGATGCTGCGGGTCATACACTGACTTATTTGCAATTATACAGTCAGGTTGTGCAGCTGGCCGCGCAGTTACAGCCGCTGCTTCCCGTCAGTACTGAACCGCTGATTGCGATTCGGTTGCCAAAGAGTCCGTTACAACTGGTGGCGGCACTGGCGGTTCAATATGTCGGTGCAGCCTATCTGCCGCTGGAAACCGATTGGCCCGCATCAAGATGTGAGCAGATCCTGCGTCAGGCTGGTGTGCAGTTGCTGATCACCACAAGCAGCCTGACCGCTTTGTCAGCAGAAGGACTCAGTGTCTGTTATCCGCAGCCAGCAGCAGCGGAGCAGAGCCGTGCTGAACTTCTGGCGCAGGCCAGCGGCTATAAGCCGGTACAACCCCCTGCATCACTGGCTTATGTCATCTTTACCTCAGGCTCCACCGGCAAACCCAAGGGAGTGGCCATTGAACATGGCGCGGCCGTGAATACCTTGCTTGATATCAACCGGCAGTACGGCATAACTGCGGCGGATAAAGTGCTGGCGGTTTCTGCTTTCAGTTTTGACCTGTCGGTGTATGACTATTTTGGGATGCTGGCAGCAGGCGGCACTGTTGTGTTCCCGCAGCCGGAATTGGCGAAAAATCCGCAGCACTGGCTGGAACTCACCGAGCGTTTTGCTGTTACTGTCTGGAACACAGTGCCGGTTTCGGCAGCGCTGTTGGTAGAGCAACTGGAAGAGCAAAGGCGCAGTTCTGCTATTTGTTTTAAAGCGGTCATGATGAGTGGGGATTGGATTGATCCACAGTTACCGGCAAGGCTCTGGCAGTCATTTCCCGGTAGTCGGTTATACAGTCTTGGCGGGGCCACCGAGGGCTCTATCTGGTCCATTCATTACCCTATTGAACAGGATACCTCAGCGTTATCCAGTGTCCCTTATGGCCGGCCTATGTCAGGACAGTCATTCTTCATCTTAAATGACATGCTGCAACCTTGTCCGCCACAAGTGACAGGTGAGCTTTTTATCGGGGGGCTGGGCGTTGCCCGCGAATATTATCGTGACAGCGAGTTGACCGGGCGGCAGTTCTTGTGGCATCCGCAGTTAAAGCAGCGACTGTACCGGACCGGAGATCTGGGCCGGTATCGCAGTGATGGCCTGATTGAATTCCGCGGCCGTCGGGATAACCAGATCAAGATCCGTGGTTTTAGGGTGGAGCTGGGTGAGATAGAGCATACGCTGAAATCGCACCCGTTCATTGGTCAGGCTGTGGTTGATGTGCAGCAGACAGCTTCAGGTGACAAAGTGCTGGTTGCTTATCTGGTGCTGCACAACGAACAGGTCATAGCGAGCCGGCTGGAATTTATCGAGCAATGCCGCGAGTGGCTGCGCAGCGTCTTACCGCATTACATGGTGCCACAGGCGTTCGAAATTCTGTCCGCTTTGCCTGTAACTGCGAATAACAAAGTTGACCGTAAAGCATTGCCAGCGCCGCAGTTGCAACATAGTGAACCCGAAATGATCTTACCGGCAGACGCATTTGAGGCTTCGTTGTGTGCGATCTGGCAACAGATTTTTGCCAATCCTCAGCTTGGCATGAAAGCCAATTTCTTTGACCTGGGCGGGCATTCGCTGCTCGCCACCAGGTTGATAGCGAAAGTGCGCAGTCAGTTAGGGTTGCAGGCCACACTGGGTGATGTGTTTTTGCATCCGCAGTTACAGGAATTTGCCAATCAGTTACGGCTGCGGGAACAGGAAAGTTTGACCAGTGAGTTGCCGGAAACCATGCTGCAATTGAGCACCACACCTGGTTCGGGAACTATCTTCTGTTTTAATCCCGGAGCCGGCACAGCCCATTGTTATGGGCGTTTGGCGGCTGCGTTGTCCGGACAATATCAGTTGGTCGGGTTACATTCGCCGCTGATCTACGAACCGCAGTTTTTTGCTGATTTTAAGGCGCTGGTCAACCGTTATGTACAATTGATACTGCGATACCAGACTGAGGGGCCCGTCACTTTATTAGGCTATTCGTCGGGCGGTGTCCTCGCTTATGAAGCGGCCTGCCAACTGGTTCAGCAGGGATATCAGGTCCGGGTTCTGCTGTTAGATAGCTACGCGACTATGGCTGAATATGAAGTACCAAGCCAGGCCTGGTATGCCCCTATACAGTTGGCCTTGCAGGAAATTCTGTTGTTACAGCCGGAACTGGACTGGAATCAGCTCGATGCGACGGATGTTCCGGCAGCGCTGAGCTCTTTGAGCAAACAGCTGCGTCTGCAGTTTCCTGACCATTATATTGCACAAGTCACAGAAGAAATGACCTGTCGCTATTTACAGCATTTTATCACGCTGGACAGGTTGAAAAGAGGCCACTGCATTCGCCAGTCAGCGCTGGATTTAGTGCTGTTCAGAGCTGAACTGACGCCACCGGCAGATGGCTTTAATCAAAACCTGAACTGGGACTTGTACAGCAGTGGCAGTGTCAGAATTTTACCAATACAGCAATCGCATCAGACCATGATTGAGTCTGCGGAACTGGCGACGTCTGTGGCCGAATATTTGCGACTGCCTGTGCCACATCAGGCTGACAGAGATGCCGCAAATGGACAAAACAGCACAACCCACCAGGGACAGACCCCAGACTTATGCCATGCGGGAGGCGTCAATGAATACAGCGCCTGAGCAACTGGATTTTGATATTCAGGGTTATATACGGGAGGCATTAATGCATGGCCGTAATCATGTATCCGCGCACTGGCGGGAAAAAATTGCAGCGATGATGGCCCCTTTCCGGCTTGATCCGCGGCAACCCGATTTTAGCCCGGACTGTGGTCTCTGGGAGCGGTTTTTATGGTGTGAAAACTTCACCGCTCTGGGAGAAAAACACAATTATGCTTCATACACTTATTCGCCGGTTTTTGATTGTTATCTTGATGCCGGCACCGATGGAGATTTTTGGAGAAAGAATAAAAATGTATGGTATGCTCTGGCAGCGTTGGTTAACGATTGGTTTATTTATGAAATGGAATTATTCAACAAATACACCTCAATTGGTTACACCAAAAAGGGATATAGGCCCGAGCTTGTCGCTGACAGACTGCAACTGTTAAAAGAGCTGAAACAAAGCCTGATGGAAACGGAAAATTCGTTTTCCGTCCATCGTGACCAGGGGTTTCCGGACCATGGCTATCCACATGATATTGAGTACTTCCGTGATGCTGATGCAGCATTAACGACTTTAGTCATGCTGACGGGGCTTCCCGGTGGTATTTATCATGATGAATATATGTTTCTGCGCATGGTGCAACTAACGGAATGTATCTTTTTTGCGGTCGGAGAAGGTGTTCACGACGGGTTAGCTTTTTATCAGCAGGGAGAACTGCAAAGGGCTGCTGATATCTTCCGGCAACTGACGGTGTTGATGGACGTACTAAGCCGTTTGTTCAGTGTGATGGATACTCTGGCTGTGGAAAACTTTTATCAGGGTTTTCGGGTAGATACCGGTAATGCCGGTGCTATACAGTCTGAAAAGTATCAATGGTTGGAGCGACTCCTGACCGGTATTCAACAGGACAAACTGGGCGTTGTGCTGCAGATAGCAGAACTGAGGGACAAGTCCATGCTAAAAGACACTGCCATGCCGACTTTAAGGCAACTCTATCAGACAATGCTGAACTGCCGGGATTGTCCGGAACTGGCATTTTTCAGTCAGCGTCTGTTGCATCAATTCCAGTTCTGGAAAGCCAGACACCTGGCGATTGCAATAAAAATGTTGCCTAAAAACTTCGGAGCCGAAGGTCCGCTGGGTATCGGCTATCTGAAATCGAATTTAAGGAACAATATGACTGAGATGCGGCGTCATAGCAGAGAAGTACCGGAAGTTCGGTTATCCACAAGGGCTCGTCAGCTATTTGAGGGACTGACTCTGGTTTGGATACAGTGTACCGACGTTGACCTGCAGAAACTTCAGTTCGCTTTACAAACCAATACCGAAGATATCCGCCAGTCGATGCTGGAACATGCCGATCTGATAGAGCATAACCTTGATGATTATCAGAGGTTCTTCAGCAGTAAACAGGCTGCTTTTCCATTACGCAAACAGATGCAGCATGGGTTGCCTGCACCGACAGTTCCTCTGGTTCCGCGCCTGTTACTGCATCTTGAGTTCTATCGCGGTGTGCTGGCGGGTGTGTTTGATATCGACCGGATTGATGGTGATGTGTTAGTTGACGTCAGTATCGAAGCTGAGGTTTACAGTGGTATCGGCAAATCCCGTCAGGTGATCTGTCAGGCCAATGAATTGGTGTTGCGCGATCAGGCAGGAGTGATGGCCTCGTATTTTTCTGGTCCGGGCAGCCGCACAGCCATGGCGGCTGATGGTCCTGTGGCCGGACGGCGCCTCGGTCTGATGTTGTTTTCATCACCGGCTATGGCACCTGGCAGCCTTGAGGACACCATCACTTTGATTCACAAATTGTTTTCAGCAGCAGCCGGTACAGTTGACCTGAGTTATTTACGGTTTCAACCGGGGCCATAACGGATAGAGGGAAGCCGCTACGCCAAAGTTATTTGGTATTGCGACAGGCAGTTCAGGAAGTAAGAAAGGTATTGATGTGGATATAAAAAAGCAGGTTGTAACCAAAGATAAAAGTGTACCGGTCAAGTGGGGGCTGGGGTTGCTGCTGATACTTGGCCTCTGGATGCTTTACGCCAGACTGACCAGTCAGGAAATCAGTCTGGAACGTAAAAGCCTGGTGATTGCCGAAGTGCGCCAAGGCGATTTAGAGGTTTCGGTCGACGGTTTTGGTGTTGTCAGATCAGACGATATCAGACTGTTAACAGCACCAAGTAATTCTATTGTGAAAGAGATACTGGTGAAGCCCGGAGCCCGGGTGCAGGCCGGAGATGTGATTGCCCGTCTTGAAAACCCTGATGTCAGACAAGAGCTGCAAAATGCCCGGCAGGAGCTGTCAAAAGTGCAGGCGGATTTACGGCAAACCATCGCTGATCATGAGCTGGCAATGCTCAACGAAGCGACTGAAGTTTCTGATACTCAGGCAAATTACGAAAAAATCTCTTATATCGTTCAAGCTGAATCTTCCCTGGTGGAAAAGGGAATTATTTCCAAAGTGACCCATGTCGAAAGCCAGGTTGAAGCAGAACGTCTGAAAGCAAAACTGGTGTTTTTACGGGAGAAGAATGAAAGGCTTAAACGAATTCACGCAGAGATGATCAGTATCAAAACTGATTTGGTCCGGCAGCAGGAAGGCACAGTAAAACTGATTGAGCACAAAGTGGATCAGTTGGAGATTAAGGCGGAGCTGACAGGTATGTTGCTGAAATCAGCCATTGGTTTGGGACAGAGTCTGGTGATAGGACAAGAGGTTGCCACTATTGGCAGTGAGGGTTCGCTGGAAGCCTTTATCAAGATCCCACAGGATAAAGCGCAGCGGATTCAAATTGGACAAAAGGCGGTGATTAATAACCGCCAGGATCAGATTGAAGGGGTAGTCAGCCGGATCGATCCTGTGGTTGTCGACAACACGGTTGAACTGGAAATTGACTTACCCGGAGAATTGCCGCTGAGTCTGAAAGCGGAGCAGAATGTTGAAAGCAGAATCATTATCGGCAGTTTGGCTGATGCTATGTATATTGAACGCCCTGCCAAAAGTACGGAAAACACGGTGCTGAAATTGTTCAGGATTGATGACGATGATTCTAAAAAAGCGGAATTAGTGCAACTGACAATGGGTGAAACCGCGAACCAGTATATTGAAATTAAATCCGGAACCAAGGTTGGACAAAAGTTTATTATTTCCGATTTATCAAACCTGATGACTTCTGAAAATAGTATCGTGCTTGAATAAATATTATAAATTGAACAGGGTGATTTATGAAAAGAGTGACCATAGAAATGAATGGTATTGGGAAAATATTCGAAACTGATGAAGTTGAAACCCATGCCCTGAAAAATGTAAGTCTGAAAGTATACGACGGTGATTTTGTATCATTATCTGGTCCGTCGGGATGTGGAAAATCTACATTGTTGTCTTTACTCGGACTGTTAGATACACCCAGTAGTGGCGAATATAAAGTGGATGGTATCAATGTCAGTAACCTTGTATCCGATCGTGCTGCTGAGATTCGTAATCAAAAATTTGGTTTTATTTTCCAGTCTTTCAACCTGATAGATGAGCTTTCAGTGTTTGATAATGTGGCCTTGCCACTTCGTTACAGTGCACAGCGTTTCCATGCCAGTCAGGTCGAAGAACAAGTTCGCCAATGCCTCGCCAGAGTGGGTATTGAACACCGGATGAACCATAAACCTAACCAGTTATCAGGTGGACAACAACAACGTGTTGCCATTGCAAGAGCGCTTATTTCCAAACCATCCGTGATTCTGGCGGACGAACCGACCGGTAACCTTGATTCAAAAAGTGGTGATGCGGTAATGAGCCTGCTGGGGGAACTGAATGACGCAGGAAGTACCATTTTTATGGTGACTCACGATAGCCGGTATGCGGACTTCACCAAGAAGAAGATTCAAATGATAGATGGCCAAATTGTTGCGTAAAGGATATGTATGAATAACTTACGTTATCTGATCAAAAGATCCGTTCAGGCGGCGTTGGCTGACAAGTCTTTTTTTGCCGGTGTTGTAGTAACGATGGGTATCACTATTGGTGTGTTTCTTGTTGTACTGACTTTGGGGTTCTACATGCTGTTAAAACCCTTAAGTTATCCGCAGCAGGACGAGCTTTTTGTGGTGGATTACCAGCGGATAAATCAGAGTGGTGAAGCAGAAACCTCATTTTTTCTCTACCCTGCAGCAGAAGCTTTGTATCGCAATATTCAGAGTGCCAAAGATATCGGTGTCAAAGCGCAGTCTATGTTGTTTTTTTCCAAAGAAGTCCTGACCTCTGAACCTCTGCAACCTAACCTTGCGACTGTTTATACCACGGCAAGCACTGCGGATATCCTGGGGATACCTATGGCAAAAGGGCAATGGTTTGCGCCTGCAGAACTCGGGCAACGCGTGCCGGGTGCAGTGATCACATACCAGGTATGGGCAGAGCAATTTAGTTTAAGGGAAGACATTCTTGGTCAAAAACTGGTTGTGAATGGAGTCAGTCATCCGGTGATTGGTGTTATTCAGGCAGACTTCGTTGCACCACAACTTGCGGAAGTGGGCCTGACTACACAACTTTGGTTGCCCTGGGACTTTAATAATTCTGAATACAAAGAAGACTGGCGAAATGTTGAAGGGAAGTTGTTTTATCTGATCAAAACGCCAGCGGCCAGTACCGGCCAGCTCAGTGTTGTGCTCAGTGCTATGGCGAATGAAATGTTTCGCAAAATGACCATTGATAATCAGCACTTTGTCGGTTGGTCTGCCGATATCGAGATCACGCCGTTACGGTCAAAATTGGTGGCCGGTAATATGACCACAGTTATATTTTTGCTGGCGGGCGGCTTGGGATTGCTGTTGATTGCGACCAGTAACATCACCAATCTTTTTATCTCGCGGGTGGTGTCAAAACATAAACAACTGGCTATTGCGGCCACTCTGGGAGCGAAGAAAAAACATTTGTGGCTACAAATGTTCAGTGAAACCTTAGTGTTGATGCTGGCATCCAGTGCTGTTGCTATTTTGATAGCTTTATTGGGCTTTGGCTTGATCCAGCGGTTTTTCAGCACTCAGCTGGCCCGCGCGCATGAGATATCCTTTGACTGGATGACCTTATGCTCGGCATTGTTGGTTGCAGTTCTGCTGGCTTTTATTATTTCATTATTGTCGATCCGTATTGTGAATTACCGGCAGCTCAGCCAGTCGCTGAAAAGCAGTGGTAAAGGTGTGGGCGTACAAATTTCGTCCGGAGTCCGGAATGCGTTGCTGGTTTCGCAGATTTCTGTCGCTGTGGTGCTGATTTTCTGCAGTGCCAGCCTGATTAAAAACGCGGCCACAACCCTGCAACGACACGTCGGCTTCGACAGCACAAATGTGTTACGACTGGAATTCAGGATCGCCACTCTGGATTGGCAGGGTTGGGATACCTATGCCCCTAAAGTGACGGAATTTCGTGACAAACTCGCCGCATTGCCAGAGGTTGAGGCAGTGACCTTCGCCCGCTCACCACTGGAAGATATTTATCAGTTTGCGCTGACTTACAGTGGAGATGGCAAGCGTTATTACCCCTTCCATCGTAATGTCGACCACAATTATCTGGATGTTGTTGGCCAACGCCTGCTGGCAGGCCAGGGTTTCGCGTTAAAGGATGTGCAGAGCCGCACCAACGTTGCAATGGTCAGCGCTACTTTTGCAGAGCAATTGGGACATGGCGACATAACCAGTGTCATTGGGAAAACCCTGGCAATCGATTCTATTCCACCCGCTACCATCATCGGCGTTGTTGAAGATCTGGTCGTGCCATCAAAAGCAGAAATTCCGCCACGGTTTTATGTCCCGAACGGTGGTTCGGCATTGTGGCTGATGCTGAAGCTGAAACCAGGTACTGTAGTTACAAGGGAACAAGTGACGGCTCTCATGCGTGATACAAACAACCAGTTTGCGCTGACGAATTTTTCTTCATTACAGGCAGATGTGGACAGGGCTAATTTTACGCACCTGGTAACGCTGACAGTTGCGGGAAGTCTTGCCATATTTACCTTGTTGCTGGCCTTTCTGGGCTTGTTTGGCATCATTAGCTATGGCGTTAAATCACGTACAACAGAATTTAATATTAAAATGGCTATTGGAGCGAAATATAACAACATCTTTAATGAAACCGTGCGGGAAAATATTTCAATACTGATGATTGGTGCCTCATTAGGGACTATCTTTATTATTGTCTGTCTCTATTTTTACTACGATTTGTTGAGTGTTTATATCTCAATTAGTTCTATGTATATGTATGCCATAACGATCGTTGCTGTATTCGCTGTTCTGATATTGTCCAGCTCGATTTCGATGAGAGCAATTAAAAAGAACAGTATAGTCAATGGCTTGAAGGGGATTGCTGCATAACTAAATTATGGCGTGGCTTTCGAATGATAGCCACGCTTTTTATTTATGTGTATTCCTGAGATTGATTTTTACTGGGTGCGATATAGTCAGTTCAGCGGGTGGATGTATGAAATGAAAATGAAAAATAATCTGTTTCCTGTAGCAGTCAACGATATCAAACAACTATTCTGGACAGGAAATGGCGAAACAGAAATTGAATGTACGATTTCTGAGCTTTCTGAACGTCAGTTTGTTGTAAAAACAGACGCAAAGCTGCCACAACCCGGTTCGCAGGGTATCTTCTGGCGCCCTTTCTTTCCTATTTTTTCTGCGTCTGTCATCGATGTGGGCGAAGGAATGTTTATTGCTGAACTCGGCGCATTAGATGAGGCGGCCAGGAAAATGCTGGAGACACTGCTCGCAGCGCAACATGGCCAGCAGATCCCTAATCGTCACAGACCTGGTTTATTGTTCCGGATTATTCTGAAAGCGTTATTTAATCTTGAACAAAGTTTACCGCAAATCCACAGGCGGACATTTTTGCCAGCTGAGTTTCCCTGGAGTTTAGCCTTTGAGAAAGAATGGCCAGCCATCTGTAACGAAGTCAGAAATATCTTTGATCACGTTGATGTCAGTGAAATTCCACTCGGGCCGGACAAACTTGCGAACTGGCATTCGGTGCTGGTTGCAGAAAAAGGTCAGGCCACGGTGCAGGCCAAAAAGCTGCTGCCCTGTACTGCAAAACTGGTTGAGTCTGTTCCCTCGATGCTGAACGCGGACTTGAGTATTCTCAGGCCCGGCACTGTCATTGGTTACCATAAGGCCAATTCGCGTACTTTTTTGCGAATGCACCTGGGGATTATTATTCCAACAGGAGACGTCTGCTTGCAGCTCGAAGATCAAAAGCTCAGTTGGGAGAATGGTAAGGTAATGATTTTCGACGATTTTTACCCACACTCCGCATGGAATAAGACTGAAGAAACCCGGGTGATTCTGATGGTTGATTTCCTTCGTCCTATGCCTGGCTGGAAAGAAGCATTTATCCGCTTTTTACACCGCAAAACGGCCAGTCCTTTGCCAAATGTGCCAGCCAAATGGTTAGACTGGTGATCTGTGTGAGTAGCGCCCGCATGGCGAAACAAGCTCAGGATTGAATCCTGATGTGGTGAATATCAACGTTTACGAAGAGTGGAAACATGAACAAACATTATGTTGTAGATCGGGTACTACATTGGATATCTGCGATTTGTATATTATTGATGATGCTTAATATGAAATCTCAAATCCATATCATCAATTATGAAGTAAAAGGACAGAATGCACATCGGCAAGAAGCGATAGAGTCGCATGTCCTGGCCGGACTTTTTCTGCTGGTAATTTTATTGCTCCGGGTCTACTGGTACAGGAAATATAAAGCTTTGATTCCGCGACATCATGCGCCGGGCCGGGGGCACAATATGATGATAAAAATGACACATGTGCTGATGTATACGTTAGTGGCTGCCCTGGCGGTTACGGGCGCCATTCTGGTCAAGAATAATCATATTCCGCTATTTATTTTTGGGATGTCTGTGTCTGATGTGTTACCTGTCCGTGATCAGTTTTTTGACGGAGTCAGAGAATTGCATTTATGGTGCATTACCGCTTTGGGTTGGCTGATAGGTATGCATGTGATTGGCGTAATGGCGGCCCGGCGTTAGTGCCTGCAGCGGCTTGGCTGGCACGCACGCCAGCCGCTTTATCACTCTGGTGCAAAGCTTGCCATATCACCGAAGCACACTAATAACTGGCGTTCTCCCTGATAAGGGTTTCTGGCATGTGCTTTGAGTCTGTTGTCCAGTAGCAGCAGGTCGCCTGCCTGCCATTGAAATGCAAACTGATGTTGCCGGTAGACGTCAAGAATGTGTGCCATGTAGCTGTCAGGGATTGGGCTACCGTCTGCAAAATAACAGTTGCGAGGGTATTCATCGGCATGGCTGCACAGCTTTTGTAAAGTGTGTTGTAGCTCAGGGGCCAGGCAGGAAAAATGCCAGTGCTGGGCCTGGTTAATCCAGCACATATCGCCAGTTTCCCTGACCTGATATACGGCAGGTCTGTCTGCCAAAGTAATTAAACTGTCATCAGACGACCAGCGATATTGCATACCTTCGCGCAAACAGATGGATTCGATCACACGCTTGCTGCTGGTATTAAAAATGGTTTTCCACCCCAGCCCGATGCCATTCTCCGCCTGGTAACGTCTGCAGTAACGAACACCTTTGCGTTCGAACTCCTCCCGCACCTGCTTATCCAGCTGCTGGTATATCTCACGGCTGTCGGCCACCGGGGTCTCGCCGCCCACTTTAGCTGCAGTGTGACAGGCAAAAATTGCTTTGGTTGGCCAACGCTGGTTGAAGGTATTTTCATTGTGCCAAAGCAGGAAACTATTACTGGCATATCCAACAGGTTGTTGCACAAAAGTGCTGCCAACAAGCGGCGTATGTTCGGTATTTTCACGAAAAACAGAAGTCATAAAATGGTTCGCGAATTGTTCAACTGCAGCGATATTTCCCAGGTTAAACCCACGAAATAATATGCCGCCTCTGATCGACAATTGCTTCAACCAATAATCCCTTTCAGCAAAAATAGTTTCAACGCTGACTGAACTATCGTTGGCTTCAACTTTATACAAACTATAAGGATGATTAGAAAATGAAGAAACACTATATTTTTTCAGCTTGTCATGACCGTGACTAGCATTCTCTTTTGTGAATTGTCCTGCTAAGACATCTAGATCTAGTTTGTGCAGCATGATGTACCTATGTACGATAAATGCGACTAAAATGATTGGCCGATACAGGTAGTTTTAAGTAAATTAAATTACTGCAATGATATTGCAGTTGATTGGTGATAATACATGATTAATTCAATAATGTAATGTTAAATATTTCTTAGTGAACCGAACATAGTTCGCGTACATATCATCCTATTCATTTTCTAACATTGTTCAGATCCTAACATTGCACTCACACCTGCGCTGTATGTCTGATGTTCCCGGTTACGCAAGTTGTTCTTGATAGTTTGTCGCTGACAGCTTTGATGTCAGCAACGGGAGAGTTGTACCGTGATATAAAGCAGGGCTGTTGGATCTGTAATGGAAGTTACAAAAGAAAATCAGTCGTTGAATTTAATATGACCGCAGCAACCAGGCGCTTTTCTGCGAACAAACGCCGGTTGATGACGGAGATTGGTAGGTGTCACTTTATTAGTGAGTTTTCCTGAATAAAATGAATGACTTGTTCAAAAGCTTCATTAACAGCTTTTGGATGATTCCAGTCGATGTGTTCCCAATCTACCCCACAGTTAAGTGCCAGCAGATTTTCTGAAAGGATAAACTTCATTAATTCAGGTGACTCAACTGTCCCTAAACGATAACGTTTTTTCTTTTCCGGGCTGACGGTTGGTTTGATATTGTTGAGGACATCCTGAATCCTTTTGTTCACAGCTCTTTTATGTTCAATATTAAGAACTGTCTGACCTATCTTTTTGCGATAGCGCTGCTCTTCGGTGACAACGATTTTTTTCATCGCAATAAAAGGAATGGAATTACCGTTTTGATAGGCCTCAATCACTGCCGGATAACGTGTCAGTACATTGTAGTTGTCAAAAGCTCCCATCGAAATACCCAGCAAGCTCGAGGTCTCCCGCACGGTCAGGCCTTTGCCTTCCGTCCGTTGCCGCATAGAGCTTAATGTTTCCAGTTCCTGCATTGCTTCCTGAAAAGCCTGCAATTTACCGTATTGAGGAAGGTCTTCCCGACTGGCGTTTTCCTGAAACTGTTTGGTGCGGGGCAGCGACGGCTTGTGGTTGTATACTTTAAAATGTGCTGCACCATCGATACCATTGGTATAAACCAAAGCAAAAAAACGACGATGGCCGGTTAGCAACTGATAGTTATTATTTTCTACCGGATAAATGGTTGGAACCTGAATTAATTCAGAAACTGATACGTTTGCAGCAAGCTCGATAATTGAGGCAATAGTCGCGTTGGCTTTCTTCCACTCAATGCTATTGCGGTGAAAGCAGTTGACGATGCAGGACTTGCCAATCACAACAGTGTCACGACAATCAAGCCGTTCAATCAGTTGTGCTTTGGACAAACTTTTATAGGCAATTTGGTACGCGAGCTGATCCGGTATGATTACCGCAGGAAAAAATCGGGCATTTTTTTTATCGGGTTGAATGCGATTGAGAAAAATTGATTTGTATTCGTAGGGTTGCTCAATCAGGATTTTGGAAAAATCCATTCGATTTAGCTCAGCCGTCAGCTGTTGCTCCAGGGAAATACCGCTCAATAGCCTGCTCCAGTAGTAATATCCGATATCCAGGCATTGTAAGATTTATAAGTAGGGGCAGCAAGTCATCTGACCATTAAAGTTCAGCTTGCAATAAAGTTGGTATCTACATAGGTGGGACTGGTGGATAACCCAGTTGAGTTAACTTTGTTTTAACGGATTCATCGGTCAGGTACCGTCGCAGAACCATTTGGGGATCAATATGGATGCCGTCCAAACCATCTTCCCGCCCCTGCAGATAAGCGTCCTTATAAATTTCGCGTAACAAGTGTGTCATGATGTCCATTGGGTTTCCATTCATCTTGTACTAAATCTTCTGTCTGTCCAATAAGAGGTTGCGGCTCAGTCACCTAATCAGGCAAGCGGGCAGCACAAAACTCACTGTGAGCATGAAAATTACGATTCTGCGCCGGCGCTACGATACAAAA
Organism: Rheinheimera sp.; assembly: GCA_003543135.1. Taxonomy (GTDB): domain Bacteria; phylum Pseudomonadota; class Gammaproteobacteria; order Enterobacterales; family Alteromonadaceae; genus Pararheinheimera. The sequence continues at coordinate 10,289 of DPJG01000028.1, read as the reverse complement.
ACAGCACCTGTGAAAATTAATGAAGTTGTGATATTGGCTTGATAAATCACGGATATCAACGGATAGCGCCGTGCTAAAGAGTTGACCTTGATGGTTTCTGTACCCAGGTTGGCTCCATTCTGGACGCCGTGACAACACTAATCTTGACTATGGGCTACAGGTCGCAAATGTGATTTTTGATGAGTGGGTGATGACTTAAATCTGATATTTGGTACAAAAAATGACTTAGGTTGTGACCTGGTCTGCACTCTGATTGCACCTGAAACAAAATGCTGCATAAGCAGGTTTTTCTGTATTTTATTCTGCCTTTTATGCGCTGCAGCGCTGCTGACTGTTGTTTCTGTTCCGGTTGCAGCTGCAGCTGGCTGGCGCAGCCCTGTCTGCTAAAAATCCATCGTAGTCTAAAGCCATTAGCTGTCATGCTGACAGTGAAAACCACCAACTACCCCTTCATGAGTACTCAGGCAGATCAATAGCCATCGTTATATAACGGCGTATATTACGAATAACAACGCCGTGAAAAGCGCAAGGTCGCGACAAGGCATAACAACAGGCTTTGCGTATCAAAGGGGCGTGGCAGATAACCAGCGCAGGCAGACTATCTGACCAGCTCCGGAGTAGATCAATGATGCGTCCATTTTCTTTTGCCCGCTTAAATGCCGCCGGATTGGCTGCGGTGCTTTGTTTCCTCAGTGCTGTTCCGGCACAAGCAGCCCCTTGCGAGTTGACCGTTTCGGCAGCGGCCAGTTTAACTGCGGCTTTTAAACAAATTGCTGCCCGTTTTGAAAGCAGTCAGGCCTGCAGGGTCAGGTTGAACTTTGGCGCTTCAGGGGTGCTGGTACAGCAGATTCGCCATGGCGCACCGGTGGATGTGCTGGCGACAGCCGATCAACAAAGTATGGATCTGGCGGTACAACATGGCCTGATTAACCCAAAAAGCCGTCAGGATTTTATTGCCAACACCTTAGTGCTGATTGCCCCGGTTGGCAGCGCCATTCTCAGTGGAATTGCGCCCGGTGGGAGTGAGCGCAGTGTGAGCTTGCTCAGTGCGGCCGGGCTTGGCGGCATGCCTGCGTCGTCAAAGTCACAAGCTGTGCTGCTGCAGCAGCTGAGCAAACCGCAGGTTGAGCGCATTGCTATCGGTAATCCGGCCAGCGTGCCAGCCGGCCGTTATGCCAAAGAGGCGTTGCAGCATGCTGGTTTAGCTAAAGCGCTGGAAGCCAAATTGGTGTCAGGGACTCATGTGCGCCAGGTGCTTGATTATGTGGTGCGTAACGAAGTCGAGGCCGGTTTTGTCTACGCTTCGGATGCCAAAGGACAGCAGGTGCTACAGCTTGGTGCTGTTGCTACCCGGACGGCAATCCGTTATCCGCTTGCCATCAGCACAGCACCGGTCAATCCGGCAGCGGCGCTGGCATTTAGCCATTTTGTCCGCTCTGAGGCTGCGCAGCAGATTTTGTTGCAGCATGGTTTTAGCGCCAAAGGCGAATAAAGGAGCTGGCATGAACTGGAGCGCCATTCAATTATCCCTCTGGGTGGCCTGCGTCGCCACAGTTTTGAATCTGTTGCTGGCCGGAGGCTGTGCCTATGTATTGGCGCGACGCAATTTTGCTGGTAAATCCTGGTTTGAAGCAGTGCTGACTTTGCCTATGGTATTACCGCCCACAGTGGTGGGTTATTACCTGTTGGTGTTGCTGGGTCGCAACAGCACCCTGGGCGCCTGGTTGGAAAGCTGGTTTGGCATCAGGCTTATTTTTACCATTGAAGGCGCTATTGTGGCGGCAACTGTGGTGACTTTCCCGTTAGTGCTCAAGCCCGCCCGTGCTGCTTTTGAGGCGGTGGACTCTCAACTGATTCAGGCAGGCAAAGTGTTGGGGCTCAGCAACTTTGCTGTGTTTTGCCGTATCACCTTGCCGCTTGCCTGGCGCGGTATGCTGGCCGGTTTAATGCTGGCTTTTGCCCGGGCCATGGGCGAATTTGGTGCCACTCTGATGTTGGCCGGCAGTATTGCGGGTAAAACCCAAACCTTATCTATTGCCATTTATGAAGCTGTACAGGCGGGTGAGCAACAAAGCGCCAACGAGCTGGTGCTGGTTACTTCAGTTCTTTGTGTGCTGCTGCTGGTTTTGGCCAATCTGCTGACACAAGCAAAACAGCAACAGCCAAATTCAGGCCGCTGAGACTGATTTTATTGGCAGATCTGCGCTGGGAGTCGAGGCTATTTTGTTTGATATCCGGATCAAAAAACGTTTTTCTGACAGTGGATTTTCGCTGGATGTGGCTTTTCAAAGCAATGCGCAGCGACTGGTGTTGCTTGGCCCGTCGGGTGCAGGCAAAAGTCTGACGCTCAAAGCCATTGCCGGCTTATTAAAGCCCGACAGCGGTCGGATACAGATTGGCAATCAGCTGTTGTTTGACCAGCAAAGCGGTGTGAACCTTGCGCCGCAAGAGCGCCGGCTGGGTTATCTGTTTCAGGACTATGCGTTGTTTCCGCACCTGAATGTCAGTCAGAACATTGGTTTTGCACTCAAATCAGGTGTGCTGAATCCGCGCCGCCAGCATCAGCATCCGGTGATACAGCTTTGGCTTGAGCGTTTTGAATTAACCCCTTATGCGTTGTTGTATCCGCATCAGCTGTCCGGCGGCCAAAAACAACGGGTGGCGCTGGCGCGCGCGCTGGCGGGTGAGCCCGGCGCCCTGCTGCTGGATGAACCTTTTGCCGCTTTGGACCTAAAGTTGCGGCAAAGCCTGCGTGCTGAATTATTGCAACTGCAAGTCCAGACGCAGTTGCCGCTGTTGTTGATCACCCATGATGCAGAGGATGCGGCAGTGCTGGGGCAAACTGTCATCGAATTGGAGCAGGGGCGGCTGAAAAGCCAAAGCTGATTTAAAACCATGTTTGAATAAAACCAGGGTGTCATATGATGGACAATCTCAACCCCACTTTTGGTCTGGAAGCGGATTTAAAGTTGTCGGTGAAAGGTCAGGTATTAGGCGGCAAGCTGCAGGTGTTGCTGCTGAGTGAAATCGACAAGTGTGGTTCTATCACCCATGCCGCCAAAGCTGTCGGCGTTAGTTATAAAACCGCCTGGGACGCCATTGAAACAATGAATCACTTAGCCGGCACACCGCTGGTAGCCAGAGCCGCCGGTGGTAAAGGGGGCGGCGGTTCACAACTGACAGCGCGTGGTGCTCAGCTGGTGGAAAATTTTCAGCTAATTGAGGCGGCACATCAGCGTTATTTAACTGAAATTGCGGGTCAGACCGGAGGCTTGCTGGACGATATGCTGCTGTTACGCAGGCTCAGTATGAAAACCAGCGCACGCAATCAGTTTTTGGGTAAAGTGGTCAAAATCACGCCTGGCGTAGTGAACGCTGAAGTGGTGCTGCGCACTGGCAATGGGGTTGACGTGGTGGCTGTCATCACCCATGACAGCTGTCAGCGCCTTGGTTTAACCCCGGATGCTGAAGCTTTTGCGCTGGTAAAATCCAGTGCCGTGATGCTGCTTCCGGCCGGGCAGAACATTCAAACCTCTGCCCGCAATCATTATTCCGGCCGGATCAGCAGGTTGTTGCCAGGTGCTATCAATACCGAAGTGCTGGTGGCCCTTAACGACATCACCACTATTGCTGCCACTGTCACCAATGTCAGCGCAGAGCAAATGGCGTTGTGCGAAGGCGTGCCGCTCAGCGTGGCTTTTAACGAGTCCAGCGTCATTATTGCGGTGCCTGCTTAATGCTTAATGCTTAATAGCCTGACGAACTGATGTTTTTATCCGGTTGAGAAGGTCGTAGTTCAAATAACAAAAACCACCGCAGGTGCGGTGGTTTTTTATGCAGGGTGCTGCAGCGGGCGCTAAATCTGGCTGGAACATTTTAATGGCAATAGTGCAGCTTGTTATATCCTTCGTAACCCATATCTGTTATCGGCGGCCCAGATACATTGCAGTTTGAGTTGTTGTTTACCAACCAGCAAATCCACCAGACTATTCAGTTGCAGTTGGAGGTTGGTTTTAATGGCAGCACCCATGCCGGGGCTGTAGTTCTCCAGGGTACAGTTGTGTTGTTGCCCGCCCAGAGCCAGCCGGGCCTGAGTGGCAAAGGTTTGGAAACGGTCAAACTGGCGGCGGTTGCCGTTCAGATGCTGTGGTGGCAGTTTCAGACTTTGTGGCAGATAATTGCTGGCTTGCATGCGCTCAAACACCGAGTCATGCACCTGCATCAGATGGCCCTGACCCGGTGGCGTTTGCACTTGGCGGATATAAGGGCTGTCCATCACTTTGCCAAACAACTGGTGCGCTTTGCCATAAGAGTCATGCAGCGGTGCCAGTGCGCTGGGTGTCACCGAGGCTTGCCATATCGGATCCTGAGTATCAAATTCCAACCCAAGCTGGCTGGCTTTTTCCACCATCCACACCAGACTCAAATCCGACACTCTGTGATCTTCATAACCACCGCCGATATCTGAATGCACACCGGCAAACCAGCATTGCTCCACCACCTGATTGGCGGCTAAATCGCCGGTCCAGATAGAGGGGGCAAAGGGGCCGCGTTTTTCATCCAGCGCCAGCGCATGGTATGCGTGGCGCACCAGCGGACTGATTTCGGTATCAAAAAAACTCACCAGCGATTTGGACAACTGCCGAAGGCCAGGTGTTGGAACGCCCAGCGCACCGACTGTGTCCCAGACACCAATCATCTGAATATCGGGTCTGTGATTATCCTGATACAGTCTGGTGTTTCTTTTGGCAGGTTCAGTGCGGTAATACTGATAAGCCTGTGGCAGTTTTTCCCAATGATCTTTGGGTAGCAGACCTATGGCGTTGATCATGCCGGCAATAGCCCGGGCGGTATAAGCACCGCGGCTAAAACCAAAAAGGTAAATTTCATCCTGTGGATCGTAGTTATGAATAATAAAACGGTAGCCATCCAGCACGTTTTTTTCGATGCCCTTGCCGGTGGCTCCACCAATAAACTTATCAACTGCGCCACCTGTGCCCACACCCTGATCATAAAACACCACCTGCTGGATGCCATCTTTGTCGACCGGCGCCAGATGATGGGCAATTTTAATCACATTGGTTGGGTTTTGATCCGGTTCGTTCCAGGTGCCGTCACAACAAATCACAATTCGTTTTTTCGTTTTCATACAGTGCCTCCGCTGGCAAAAGATCGGAATTGCCTCCTATGCAGCACGGCATGCTTATCTGCATAAAAGCAGTATAGGTGAGCAAAGTTGGGGCGATGGCAGCATTGTGTGTTAGCGCACTGAATTTATAAAAAAGGCATGACACCGCCAGTAACGGCGCAGTCATAAACAAGACGGTGATGTCAGCTACACCAACAAAGCAGGGTCGAGCAGTTGTTTAAGTTCGTCAGCACTCAGGCCGGACATTTCAATTGCAACATCCAGTACCGGTCTTTGCTGCAAATAAGCCTGTTTGGCAATAGCCGCCGCTTTTTCATAACCAATCAGTGGGTTGAGTGCTGTCACCAGCACAGGATTGAGTGCCAGAGTTCGGGTTGTATTGTGCTGTAAAACCACTAAGCCGCTGATACACTGCTGTGCCAATGCCTGACAGCTGCCCGTCATCAGCTCAATACTACCCAGCAGATTATTGGCAACCAGAGGCAACATCACATTCAGCTCAAAATTGCCGGATTGACCGGCCACTGTAATGGCACAGTCGTGACCTATCACCTGAGCACAGGCCATAGCAACAGCTTCAGGGATCACCGGGTTTACTTTGCCCGGCATTATTGAAGAGCCGGGTTGTAACGCTGGCAAAGTGATTTCGGCCAGTCCGGCCAGCGGGCCTGAGTTCATCCAGCGCAAATCATTGGCAATTTTCATCAGCGCCACCGCCAGTGTTTTTAATGCACCTGAACAGGCCACAGCCACATCCTGAGTGGCAATACTAAAAAAGAAATTATCAGCGGGGCGCAAAGCCAGGCCGGTGAGCTGACTCAGCTGTGTGGCAAATAATGCCGCAAATCTGGGGTGGGCATTGACGCCGGTACCGACCGCTGTGCCGCCCTGCGCCAGTTGTTGCAGTCTGGGTAATTGTTCAGTGAGTAACGTCTGAGCATGATTCAGCTGGGCCTGCCAGCCGGAAAACACCTGCGAAAAACGCACCGGCATAGCATCCATTAAATGAGTGCGGCCGGTTTTGAGTATCTGACCACATTCAGCACTTTTGTCGGCAATCACCTGCTGCAGCCCAACCAAAGCCGGTAGCAGTTGTTGCTGCAGTGCCAGTGCTGCGCTCAGATGAATGGCGGTTGGAATAGTGTCATTGCTGCTTTGCCCAAGATTGACCTGGTCATTCGGATGCACTGTTTCGCCGGCAAGCTGGCTTGCCGCTGTGGCCAGCACTTCATTGACATTCATATTGCTGCTGGTGCCAGATCCGGTCTGATACACAGAAACCGGATATTGCCGCGCCTCTGTGTCCGCCAGTTGTGCCTGCGCCGCCTGCACTATTGCCTGGGCTATGGCCGGTTTTAATAACCCCAACTCGGCATTGGTTGTCGCAGCTGCCAGTTTGATTTGCAATAAAGCACGGATAAAAGCCAGTGGCATTGTGCTGTTGTTCAAGCGGAAATTGTCGACTGCACGTTGGGTTTGTGCCTGATATAACGCATAGTTTGGTACTTGCAGTGCGCCCATACTGTCATGTTCGATGCGGCTCTTCATCATTGGCTCCCCGGGTTGCAAGGCGGAAGTTTTTTGTTACAAATGGCAGCATAGACCGCAGCAGCCATTTTGGCTGCGCGATAACGGACAAACACTGAAATCGCAGGGCAAGTACAGAAAAAATAACGGTGTGATTACCATAGCCCTGTTACTTTATGCTGCTCAACCAGCGGTCTTTTTACTACCGGTGAGCAGATCAAACAGATACAAAAAGACAGGGCGTACACCTTTGTACATCAGTGCGGCCATCAACAGTATTGCCGTGCCAAAAGCTGCCGGCAGCAACACACCAAAGGTGTAACTCATCGCCAGCACAAAACCCAATAAAAATTCGGCGCGGTACAAAGGGAAAAACAATGCCAGCAGCGGCAGGCTCAGCATCAGCTGTGACAATACCTGCTCCCGGCCTTGCAAAAACAACACAGACACCAATACACCAAAACCAAGGGCGGCAGCAAAAGAGCCCAGCACGGCAACCGGATAAGGCTGGTTTACCCGTCGAGACACCAAACCCAGTAAAAACCAGCTTAACGCTGGCATCAGCAGTGCTCCCCACCAGTTGGAAATGGCCGGTAGATCCGGCTGATTCAGTAGGTGGTGACTGACGACGCCCCCATTTAAGTGTTCAATTGTCAGTAGAATCCAGATATAGAGACTGGCCAGTAAGGTAAGACCCAGTTGATATTTTTTGAATGATGTTTTGGTCATGCTGTTGCTCCCTGAAGAACTACCAGTGTAGTGCGCTGCAACGACAAACCAAGGCGCAAGAATGTAAGCAAAATTATCCGCTACTCCGCCTTCCGCTGCAGTATCAAGATGCTGTTGTGGGTAAGGGCCGCGTTGTACATCAATGATATTAGGCCGAAAGTCACTTATTTGGCCGGTAAAAATCATGACTTCCGGCACCTGCTGCCGGACCGGCCGCTTTATAGAATGCCGCCATGGTGTTCAAGGTGGATACCTCAGCAACAGGATTAAACATATGAAACTTCCAACTTTTTTCTGCACCGCCGCTTTGTTGTTTGCCAGTACTCAGGCGCTGGCGGCTTACCAGCTGGATCTGAACATTCATCAAATCAAAAGCCCGCAAGGTACTTTGCATGTAGCTTTGTATAACAACGAAGCCAATTATGACGCCGGCCAGCAGGCAGTGGCTGTGCATAAAGTGGCGGTCAGCAGCAACAAGGTGCAGTTGCAGTTTGCCGGTTTAGCGGCCGGTACTTACGCCATTAAAATTATGCATGACGAAAACAACAATGGTGAGCTGGACCGGAATATGTTTGGTATCCCGACCGAAGGTTATGGTTTTAGCAATAATGGTGGTCAGTTTGGCCCGTCCAGTTTTAACGAAGCCGCTTTTACAGTCAGTGCCAATCAGCAGTTAGCCATTCAGCTGCATTAATGATACTGAAAGCGGCAGGGATATTATTGCGGTTGATTTCAGTCTGCAGCAGTTATTGCGACAAAGTGCCCTGGCTTGCTGTCGGAGTCTGGTCGGCCTGGGCTTACCTTGTGTTAAACTGGCGGCTCTTCTGATTTGAGCTTCCTGATATGCACAGCACTGACAAACCCCTGCATGGCATTCTTGCCATGTTGCTGGCCGTTTTTATGTTTTCTGGTATGGATGCCAGTATGAAAGCGCTGACCAGCCACTACAGCCCGATGCAGATCACCTGCTTACGTGCCGCCTGCGCCTGGCCTTTTATTGTGGCCTGGCTGTGGCATGGCAACAGGCTGCAACATTTGCTGGATGCCCGCTGGTCTTTGCATATTTTCCGCGCTGTTTTGGGTGTGGTGATGCTGGCAGCTTTTATTTATGCGTTAAAAACCCTGTCGCTGGCTGACGCTTATGCCATCTTTTTTGCCGCGCCATTGCTCATCACTATGTTGTCGGTGTGGTGGTTAAAAGATTATGTGGCGCCAAGGCAATGGGTTGCCATCGCTGTTGGCATGGCGGCTGTGCTTTATATGCTTAAACCTGATGGTGATCAGCTGCTGAGTTTAGGTGCGCTGGCGGCGTTATTGTCGGCACTCTGTTATGCCATTTCTGCCATTACGGTGCGCATTCTGGCCAAGACCGACCATAGCGGCAATATGGTGTTCTGGCTGATGACGATGATTGGCCTTGGCGCGGGTCTGTTGGCCATTCCCGACTGGCAACCGCTGCAGCTGCAACACTGGCCTTATTTTCTCGCTATTGGTTTAACCGGCGCTATTGGCCAGGTGTTTATTACCGAAGCCTTCCGGCTGGCACCCCCTTCGGTGATTGCACCTTTTGAATATACAGCGCTGGTATGGGGTTTGGGTTTTGATATTCTGCTCTGGCAAGTCTGGCCTGATGCCACTTTGTTAATTGGCGCTTCGGTAATTATGGCCAGTGGTCTTTATCTGATTTGGCAGGAAAGGCGTTAAGGCTTTGTTAAAAGGGTTGTTGTCATCCTTATTGGCAGCAAGCAGGCACATGGAAAAATAAAAACCGGCGCTATCAAAACGCCGGTTTTTTTATTGCAAGTTCGGTGGCAATCAGCTCAAGCGTAAATCAGACACCACAATGCCAGAGGCCCGCATTTCATCTTCATGGCCCTCGTCGCGCCAGCTTTCGTTCAGCGCGGCCTGGTACCAGCTTTGCATGCCGGGCAAGGCCAGTATCCGTTTGGCATAAGCCATGGCAGGAGCGCTGAGCTCCAGGCCATAACTTTGAATACGAAACACCACAGGGGCAAAAAACGCATCTACAGCGCTAAAGTTGTTGCCGGCTAAAAAAGGCCCGCCAAATTCAGTTAAACCCTGTTGCCATAACGCATCAATACGTTGCACATCTTTGGCCAAAGCCGCCGGATACTGATGCAGCTTAACCCTGACACCACAGTTCATGCCACAGATATTACGCAATGCCGAAAAACCGGCATGCATTTCACTGGCAGCACAACGGGCATAGTTACGGGCTTTGGCATCTGCCGGCCAGACGCCCTCGTGGCGCTCTGCCAAATACTCCACTATCGCCAGCGATTCCCACACCACAGTCTCGCCGTCGTGCAAACAAGGCACTTTGGCGGTAGGCGAAAAACGACTGAAGTTGGCAAAGTTATCCGGCAGAAACTGCTGCAGTTGTTCAGTAAAGGGAATGTTCAGTTCGGTCAGTAATAACCAGGGCCGTAATGACCAGGACGAATAGTTTTTGTTGGCGATATAAAGCTGATACACAAACACCTCCTTGCTGATGAAGTGGTTACAGTACGCCGCTTCGGGCATGTGCTCAAGCGTCGACTCCGGGTAAATTTGTGAAAATCTGTTGAGTTCAGCGTTTGTACTATGGTTGCCCTTAGCCCGTGGCGAGGGCCTTTGTAACAAAGGCTGAGGAAGTGTGATTGTTATCTGGTGCAACACCGACTGTCCGTTAGCTAATGAGCCATCTTCACCCGGGTTTTTGTGCAACAACGAGAGCACCATCGACATGTTGGCCCCCTTCAAGCCGGGGGACTATGTCTTGCATCAGCTTGATGCTAAAACCTGCGGCTTGCAGTGCTGCAGACAGATAGCGCTGCTGGTGACAGTAACGCCCGTTTTCCTGCAACAGATAGGCAGATGTTGC